>NZ_RHHU01000001.1:0-189826 GCF_003710965.1 Brevibacillus nitrificans
GCCACCGCCTTGACCCGCTCCGCCTCCTTTACCTGCTCCGCCGCCAAAGCCACCGCCTTGACCCGCTCCGCCTCCTTTACCTGCTCCGCCGCCTTTCCCGCGTGCTCTTGGGGCTTTTACATGCTCATAGGAGTACACAATCGATTGAAAGGTTCTCTCATCTACAGACCCTGTAACAGGGAGTCCGTGTTTTTTCTGATAATGTTTCACGCCCCGAACAGTTACATCGTCGTAGTAACCGTTGATCGTCCCAGCGTAGCTACCCAGTGACTTCAGCATACCTTGCAAAACAAAGATGTCTGGTCCATGTGCTCCTTTCCCGACCGCTAAGCTGCCACTTGGCAAGGACAATGTGAGCGTGAGTACGAGGAGTCCTGCACTCACCTTCCGGATGAATCCCTTCCTTAAATCCGTTTTTTGTTCCTTTGACGCAAAAATGCTCTTTCCCTTAATCATGCAACAGACACCTTCCTTCAAAGGTCATATGTAGTGGTAAACCCCCCTTACTATTCCCAACTTCGCCAATTCATTACGTCCTTTTCACAGGGAATTTCCGAAAAAAAAGAAGCGCCCTTAGTCGCTTCTTCCTTCCGAAAAACCTCGCGATTGCAGACGTTCCACTCAGTCGATCAAGACTTTTCCTACGCCATTCTCCCACTCGATTTTCGTACCATATGGCTCGCTCAACTCCTGAAGACGCTCCAGGATCTTTTTCTGCTTGGAAAGCGTGGGCCATCCTCGCTGATAGCGCAAAGTCCCATATCCCAACTCAATAGGATAGAGCAGCAGCTCTTTCAAGCGACCGTCTTCGATCCGCCAGTACGGAATGACGGATTCCCACACGTATGGATTGACCCCCAAACCTTTCTTGTTGTGGTCGGTACGAGTATCAAATGCATCTGCTACCGTCGCTTCATGGCCCAATCTGTACTTCTCATAAAAATCGGCCGGCAATCGATGAACCGTTTCGTTTTGAAAAATGAAATTGCCCAAGCTGTAAAAGATGGGACGATTGCGATAGATTTCAATTCCACGCAAGATGTGCGGACCGTGTCCAAGAACAGCATCTGCTCCGCCATCGATGCAAGCGCGTGCCATCGATTCGAAAAAAGCTGCCGAAGCTGCCTTGTTTTCGCCATCCATCTCGTGGGAATGGATACTCACGATGACGTAGTCCGCTTGACGCTTTGCTTCGGAAATGGATCGCAGCATGCGTTGCTTGTCGGCCTCGACCGGCACAGTCGTGCATGCTGCCGTTTCCCCTGCGACAAAGCGATGGGCGCCGAAGCGAATCGAAGTACCGTTGCCCGGAACCGCAAAGCCTTCCTTGACATCCAGATTGTAGGACGCATTGATCGGAATCAACCGGCTGATCCGGTCCAGATGAGCGAAATCCTCCTGCGGCAAGGTGTAGGTCGTCTCGTAGCGTAGAGGATTTACGCCAGGACGGCCTGGCATGTCTGGTCGCTGCTCCCCGGCAATCCACGATTCGTGGAAAGTGGATGTAGCCGCTACTAATGCTACGCGGCCAGAAGGGCAATCCAGATAAACCGGCTGGCTCGCCTCCGCGAGATTCATACCGACTCCTGCATGGCTGATCCCGTATTCGTCGAGATACTTCCGAGTTGCTTCCAGCCCGCCGTATGCGTAGTCCATGGTATGATTATTCGCCCATGCCATGATGTTGAAGCCATAAGCCTGCAAATCCGCCAGCACTTCCGGCTGTGCCATCGCCCAGGTCCCGCCGCTAAAAGCAAAGGGAAAGCCTTCCAGACGATGAGTGGTCACTTCCAGATTCGTGAAACGAAATTCTGCTTCCCCGATCAGATTTGCGATCGAACGAAACGACTCCGACGATCGATCCGGTAGACGTCGCGTAATAAAGCTGTCTCCGGTCGCGACGAACGTCATGCTGCTTCCCATTCGCGCCCCCTCCTGCCTCTCTTCTCCTGATGCGTCTCTCTCTTAGGTCAGTCGCATTCCTTGTTCTTTGATAAATTGCGTCACGTGTGCCCGACGCGGCTTGTTGACATAGTCTGCCATCTGTTTTGTCCAGCCGTCTGTACGTGTACCGTTACTGCGCTGGCTGTAGTACTCCGAGGAGGTTTGCTCGTACTCCTCCAATGCGCCTGCGATCAGCTCTTCCTGATACCGCTCTTCGTGAATGACCGCTCGCTGTGGCAGGCGAGGCTTTTGCTGAACGTCCTGGGCAGGATAACCCAGGCACATCCCCATGATCGGCACCGTCAAAGCTGGAAGGCCAAGAACGTCTGCCACTTCCCGCGGGTTGTTGCGGATACCACCGATCATGACGCCTCCCAGGCCATGCGACCGCGCTGCCAGCAACACGTTTTCTGCAGCCAAAGCCGTATCGACAGCACCAACGAGCAGGCTCTCCACTTCATCTGCTGCCAGCGTTTCCCCATGCATCTCGCAAGCTTTTTGCAGCCTGTAGTAATCGGCACAAAAAACCAGGAACACAGGACACTCAACTACCCAGCGCTGATTTCCACAAAACGCAGACAGCTTTTGTTTGGTTTCGCTCGACCGTACGACGATTACGCTATAAGCTTGCACATTATGCGAGGATGGCGCCCACTGTGCGCAGCTCAAAATGTCTTGAAGGAGCTCCTCCGGGATGGGCTGGTCCTGATACTTGCGGATGGAGCGGTGAGATTGAATTAAACGAGTTACTTCTGTCGACATGTCACGCCTCCCTCATCATGGATGCTCTCTTTCAGCATGCCCTTTTCTTTACGCCTTTTTGACAGGGCGAATCCATTCCCCATTGGGACCGCTCACGATTTCTCCGTCCTTCATCACGGTTTGGCCGCGGACAATCGTCGCTACCGGACTACCTACGCCTGACCAGCCATCATAGGCAGTTACCTTGCTCTTGCTGTGCAGCTCTTCGCGTTTGATAACGAAAGGACGCTTCATGTCTACGATCGTCAAATCGGCATCCGTCCCAACCTGCAGAGAGCCTTTTTGCGGGAAGATCCCGAATTGCTTCGCCGGATTTTCCGAAAGGACAGCTGCGACCTGCTGCAATGTCAGCCGATTTTGCGAGACCGCATTCAGCATGAGCGGTGCCAATGTCTCTACGCCGCACATCCCAGCTGGAATCGACCACAGATCGCCGTCTTTCTCTTGCTCTGTATGAGGCGCGTGATCTGAGCAGACGATGGTTACGACCCCATCTGCAATCCCCTTCCACAGACGCTCCTGGTCTTTCTTGTATTTCACCGGCGGATACACCTTCATGGCCGGTCCAACTGTCTCGAAGTCTTCGTTGCTCAGGAACAGGTAGTGCGGGCAAGTCTCTGCCGTAATGGGATAGCCTTCTGCCTGTGCTTGCGCAATCAGGTCCACCGCTTCCCCCGTGCTCACATGCAAAATGTGCAGACGCGTTCCGGTTTCTTTCGCAAACGCAATTCCGGTCTGAACGGTCACGATCTCCGCCAGATTCGGGCGTCCCTCCAGCAAGGCTTCATAATCGCGGCGGCCGCTCTCTTCGACTTTTTTGGTCAAATGCTGGATCAAGTCATTGCTTTCCGCATGGATGGCAAACACTTGACCCGTTTTCGCCACCTGACGGAACATGTCGAGCACTTCCCCGTCCTTAAAAGGCGGAATGACGTTTTCTTCGCCGTCCTTGTAGTTGTACATCAGCTGGAACGTCTGGCTATGTACGGCATACCCCCAGAAAAACTTGAATCCGATCACGCCCGCATCGTGCAGGGGGTGCAAATCCTCCAGATTGAGATTGCCCAGGCAGATCGCCCAGATCCCGTAGTCGACGTGTGCTTTTGGCTTCAAATTTTGAATCTGCTTTTGCAGATTTTCCACGTTGTTGATCGGAGGATTGGTATTCGGCATCTCGAAAATGGTCGTGATCCCGCCTGCTGCCGCTGCCATGCTGGAGTGGGCAAAGTCTTCCTTGTAGGTGGCGCCGGGGTCACGCGAATGAACGTGGACGTCGATTAAGCCCGGAAGAATATGGCAGCCGGCTGCATCTGTCTCTTCTTTTATCTCTCCTGGCAGCTGCTCTTTCGTAATGGCTGCAATTTTCCCAGCCTGAATGTAAATATCCCCTTCGTAGCTTTCATGCGGGGTAACAATTTGTCCATTGCGAATCACGTGATCCCAAACCATTTAGCATCCCTCCGTGTTGTGTTTGCCCGCCGCGACCTGCCCGACGAGCGAATTGATATCGGTTATCCCGTATTGCACCATGTACTGCTTGATTTCCTCCAAAATATCGAGCATCGCTGTCGGTTGGACAAAGCTCGCAGTCCCCACCTGCACGGCGCTCGCTCCCGCCAGAATCATTTCGAGTGCATCCTCACCATTCATCACGCCTCCGCAGCCGATGATCGGCAGCTTTGTGACCTGATGGACCTGATAAATCATGCGAACGATGATCGGCTTGACGGCCGGACCTGACAACCCTCCGAGAACATTCCCGATTCGTGGCCGGCGTGTGTGGACATCGATCGCCATCGCCAGCAGTGTATTTGCCACATTCAAGCCGTCCGCCCCGCCTGCTTCGGCGGCCAGCGCGATTTCCTGGATACTGGTCACATTCGGTGTCAGTTTGGCGATGAGCGGTTTTTCCGTTACCTTGCGCACCTCGCTGATCAGCTCGCGGGTCAGCTTGGCATCCATCCCGAACGCTGCGCCATTTCCTTTCAGATTCGGGCAGGAAATGTTCAGCTCTAGCGCCGCCACTTCCTTTGTCCCCGCGATGATCGAAGCCATTTCCGCGAATTCTTCGATGGAGTCTGCCGAAATGCTCGAAATCAGAGGAGTTTGATAGCGGCCGTAGTACGGAATGACATTTTCCATGTAGGAATCGATGCCCTTGCTCTGAATGCCGATCGAGTTGATCATTCCGGCAGGCGTCTCGCATACGCGCGGTGTCGCATTGCCCTTTCGCGGATACTTCGTAATGCTTTTCGGCACTACGGCCCCAAGCTGGTTAAAGTCAATGATTCCTTCCATGTCTTCCCCGAAAGCTCCGGAGGCAGGCATGATGGGGTTTGCGAGCGTAAGACTACCGATGTTCACAGACAATTTCAGCTCCGCCGTCATCCCAGCACCACCTTCTCCAGCGGGAATACCGGACCTTCCTTGCATACCCGAACCGTTTTCAAATACTCTCCATCACGCACATCACAGACGCAGGCAAAGCAGACTCCCATCGCACAGCCCATGTGCTCCTCCAGCGCGATCTGCCCGGGAATTCCGTGCTGGGCGGTAATCTCCTGCAGCAATCGGGACAGCCGCTTGGAGCCGCAAGTGAACGCTGCTTGGATCGGATGCTCGGCCAATAGACTCTCGATCTGTTCCCGAACCGAGTCCACCCCGCTCGTCTGCTCCTCGTCTGTTACCATAAGCACTTTTGCTCCAAAGCCTTGCAAGGTCTCTGCGGCCAGCAGATCATTTCGCGAGCGTGCACTGAGTATCGCAACCGCCTGAACCCCTTTTTCTGCCGCATCCTGAGCAAGTGCAGCAAGCGTTGCGATCCCTACTCCGCGAGCAAGCAGCAAAATCGTTTTCCAATCATCTTCCAGTATAAAAGGCGTACCCAACGGACCAAATACATCCACCGAGTCTCCTGCCTGCATCAGCGTGAGCCTTTGCGTGCCAGCCCCTTTGACCAGATATAAAAACTCCAACGTTTTCTCTTCCCGGTTGATCCGATAGATGCTGAACGGACGACGCAAAAACGGATTCAGATCATGACCGCAGCGCAGCTGGAAAAACTGACCAGGCATTACGGGTTCATTCAGCTCGCTGGCATCCACCTTCATGTGCCAATACCGCTGGCTCACCTGCTGATTGGAGCAAATTTTCATCTGAATCGGCTTCATGCACTCTCCCCCATCTGCTCAGGCTGGGTTTTCTCTCGCTCTTCTCGCTGCGGTTGACCGTTAGCATCCAAAACAACGGCCCACTTTTTGATTTCTTGCTCCAATAGACGGGCACCGACGCCGATCTGCTCCCAAGAGGTGTACTCCTCCCGATGGTGGCTCACACCGTCTCTGGACGGGACGAAAATCAGCCCGGTCGGCCAGCGTCTCGCCATATTCATCGCGTCGTGGCCAGCGCCACTTGCCATTTTCAAATACGATATTCCCAGATCCCGGCAGCTCTCTTCCAGCGACTGTGTCACTTCTTCGCTCAGGAGAACGGGTTGCTCGTCGCTGAGCATCGTCCACTCGACTTTCACACCGCGCTTCTCCTCTACATGGCGGAATCCAGCGTACAGCTTGTTTAGGACCGTCTTTTTGGAATGCACATGGGTGCCGCGGATATCGATCTTCAGCTCCGCCGTATCTGGCACGACATTCATGGCTCCCGGTTTGACGACACACACACCAACCGTCCCAACTGTACCGTGCTCTATCTCAGCGAGGGCAGCCGCTTCGAGGATGAGCCCGATTTCTGCCGCAGCCAAAAAAGCATCCTGACGCTGATCCATCGGCGTCGTCCCTGTGTGGGAGGCTTTCCCCTGAATACGCACCTGCAGCCTGGTCGGAGCTGCTATGCCATGAACGATCCCTACTTGAATTTCCGCTTTTTCCAAAACAGGCCCCTGCTCGATGTGCATCTCCAGAAATACCTTCAGATCCTCGGCAGCCCTTGCGGCTTCAGTCAGCGGCCATCCATTCAACGAACATTCAGACAACGCATCGCGAAACGTCTTTCCATCATGATCTAGCAGACCTGATACGCCATCTATGTCCAGCTCGCCGATCATCGCTTTACTCCCTACTGTGGAGACCCCAAACCGAGAAGACTCTTCGCAGGCAAAGCAAATGATCTCGATAGGATGCCTGGTCACAATCCCCTCATCATCCAAGGAGCAGATCGCTTCGAATGCAGCCACCACGCCGATGATCCCGTCGTAGGAGCCGCCCTCGAAAACAGCATCCAGGTGGGAACCGCTCGCAACCGCCGGCAAATGGGGCTCCTGACCCTCTCTTCTCGCAATCAGATTGCCGCTGGCGTCCATACGAACACTCATCCCACGCGCTTCACACATCATCGCTAACCGACGAACGGCCTGTCGCTCCTGCGGCGTATAGGCGAGCCTCATAACGCCTTTGTCTGAATAGCCAATTTGATTCAATTCGCGCCACGTCTGTTCCAATCGCTCCAGATTCATCGCAACCCCCACATTTCCTACTATCACTAAAGGTGTAGTATGAGGATTCTTGGATCATGATCGAAAAACCTTTGTCCGAACAGACAAAAAAAGAGACGATGCATTATCGATAACGATAATCGTCTCCCATCAAGTCAGCCAGCTTCAAGCCAATATGCAGCATCAGCTTCCCTTCTGATTGCTGCAGACTGTAGCCCGTCAATTTTTCGATTCGCCGCAAACGATACTTCAAGGTGTTCACATGCAGGAACAGGGCAGCCGCGGTTTCTGTCAGCTTTTCATCGTGCAAAAAGTACAGCCGAAGCGTTTTTACCAGCTGCAGATCACTGTTTCGATCATGCTCGAACAGCTTCCCTGCCGTCTCTTCGAAAAAGCTGTGCATTTCAGCCCGGTCCTGAAATTGTGCCAGCAAACGGTAAATGCCGAGATCGTTGTAATGAATAACGGTCCCCCTGTTGTTCATGGCACTGCCCAACAAAATCGACTGCTGGGCTTCTCGAAAGCTTTCTCTAAGCCCGCTAATTCCCGCTCCATGATCTCTGCCAATCCCGACGCGAAAGCTTCCCTTTGAGGCGGTCTGCTTCTTCAGCTGTTCCGCCAGCTTCTCTGCTCGCTGCTTGAGTTCCTCACTGGCTATGCCATTTTCTACCGGGCACAGGCATACAACCATTTGTCGGAAGAATCCGGTAATCACTCGCTGCGTCGAGACCCGAAGCAGCCTCTCTGTCCGATCCGCCAGGTCAAATGGATTTTCCCTTTTTTCCTCTCCTTCTGCTCGGATCACCATACAGATGTACGGCTCGTCCAGTGTAAAGCCATAAGGGAGTCCTCTTTCCCGCACATCCTCCAAAATCAGATGCTCGTTGACAAATACATCCCGCAAAAACTCATTCTTGTATTGCTGCTCGGTGTCAAAGCGCACCTTCAAGCGCAAAAACTCCAGGGCAAGCAGCGTAGAGGCTTTTTCGAGAATCGCGAGGTCCATTTCCAGATGATCCCTCTCAAACGCCCAGCAGGTAATGTTGCCATACACATGGCCATCCAGCAAAATCGGTGCCACGATGCACTCCATCTCTCCCCGCTCGCAGGTTCGCGTCAAATGAACAGGGCGTTTGATGATCGCAAGCTCGCGGATTTGCTCGGAGCTAAGCGGCTCACATGCAAACGGCAGCGGCGGCACCTGCATATAGGACAGCATGCTTTCGACTGTAATCGTATTTTTCGTGAGCATGCCGAGCGTTTCAATCAACGATTCCATCCCTTGTTCATTCAGAGAAATCTCATTCAGCACCTTGCTCGCTTGCTCGAGATCCTCCTGCAAAACGACTTTCCGATCAAAAATAGCGTGACTCACTGGAGGCAAAATCTCCAGGTAGCTGATCTTCTCCGGAATTTCGATGACAGGAAAATCATACGTATTGGCTTCCTCCAGCAAGGACTGGGGAATCTCGTCGACAAAACGGTGCGGCTTGATAGCCAATGCGACCGTGCCTTGTTCATGCAGCTGGCGAATCAGCTCTTTTTGCGCCTCTGCATCATCCTTGATCGCATAGAGACTGGAGAGAATCAGTTCATCGCCTTTCAGCCATTTGGCGATATCCGGAACCTCCATGATAGTCACGTATTTCACCAGCCGATCCAGTCCCCTATGGCCTGCCACCACCCGACAATCCCGAAGCCCTCCTACGCGCATGAGCTGCCTCATCGTAATGGGCATGATCCTCACCTTCCTTTTTCGCAGGTGTTACCAGTCATTGTACAGGTTCGCGAACAGACTGCCCACTTAAAAATGAAAAAGGCTACGAACGCATTCGCAGCCTTTTCCTCTCTCTTAATCCAGTTCTACATCCTTTGTCTCCGGTACCATCGTCAGCATGACCAGAAGGCCAATCGGATAGACGAGGAAGACCAGGGACATCGCACCCATAATGTTGCCGCCTACACTCAGCATCCCGATGATCGCAGGTCCAAAACCGGCAAGTCCGCGACCTGTACCAAAAATAAAGTTTTCCGCAGTAGAGCGCGCTTCCGATGGATAGTTCTCGGCCAGTACTGCGCCGAAGCCGCCCATCATGCCGTTTACGAAAAATCCGAGCATCGCACTGCCCCACAGCAGCACATTTTGATCCGTAAAGACGAAGAAATAGAGAATACACGCGATCGTACCGCCGATGTAGTAAATAGCGAAGGTCTTTTTACGACCAATCTTGTCAGCCAAAATCCCAAATGTCATGATCCCAATCAGCATCCCGATTGTCGAGATCAGCATCCAGCCGCTTGCCTTTGCCAGGCTATAGCCGTATTTTTCTGAGAGAACTGTCGGCATCCAGGAGAAAATTCCGTAGTAGCCGAAGTTTTGAATAAAGGACATGATGGTCAAACCAATCGTGGCAATGGTCAGCTTTTTGTTGGCGAACAGCTTGCCTAAAGGGAAGCCTGTCATGCTTTTGAGGGCAGTACGCTCTTCCTCTGTCAGCGTTCCCTGCTTTTCCTTTTCTAGCAAATGCTTTTTGTACGCATTTTTGCTTTTCCAGATCTCAGGCTCTTTCAGGCCAAATCGTACATAGGCTGCCAAAAGCGCCGGGAGCAGACCGAACAGGAACACCGTTCTCCAGCCCATGACAGGAACGACGAGTGCAGCGAGTACAGAGGCACCGAGAACGCCCAGCTGCCATCCGAGTGCAACACCGGAAGTCGCTTTTGCCCGTTTTTTCTTCGACCAGGTTTCTGTTACTACCGCCATCCCGATCCCGAACTCCCCACCTACACCAAGACCGACGATAAAACGTAAAATGGCCAAATGCGAATAGTCGCTTGCAAAATAGATAAGAGCGGTACCAACCGAGTAGAGCAAGATTGTCAGTGTAAAAATTTTGATGCGTCCGTACATGTCGGCCAAGAAGCCAAAAAGATACGAACCAACCAACGTACCAATCGTAGTCACCAGCGTCAAGTTTCCTGCCTCTGCAGGAGAGAGACCAAACTCTTTGATGATGAAGACGAGCACGAAGGACAAAAGCAGCATGTCCAATCCGTCAGCTGCGTACCCCAGAATGGAGCCGACAAGCGTTTTGACCTGTGTAGATTTGCTCTCTTCCACTTTTCCGTGAGGCGTAACCGAATGTTGCACGAAAGCATTCCCCCTTGATCGTGTACAGGAAAATTTGAATTATTCCATTACTAAGATTTATGTGAATGTTGGGTGAATACCTTTGTCCCTATAGACTATATTGATATTCATGATTTGTTCTAATCGACAAAAACCGCACAACATCGCCATTTGAAAAGCCTTACATTCATCCTCTTCGTGTAAGGTTTTCTTACATTTACACTAAAGATAGGAGAGAAAACGGTGTGGAAGCCGTCTTCTACTCCTATGATCAAAGCTCAACCACTCTTATTCAAAGAATGTCCGAGGAGATTTGCGCCATTCCCCCAGGATTTTCTCTTGCTCAGACGTGATGACCCCTTTTTCTGATGCAGCCTCAAGCAACGCTGTATATTGGGAAAGGGTTGTGCATGGAATGCCCGCATCTGCGAAAAGTGCTTCTGCATCCGGGAACTGGTAGCTGAAGATGGCTACTACCCCCAGCACTTCTCCACCTTCTGCCTGCACAGCCTGTGCTGCTTTCAGCGAGCTTCCTCCGGTAGAGATCAAATCTTCGATAACGACTACTTTCTGTCCGGCTGTGAGGGCACCCTCGATTTGATTTTGGCGGCCATGGCCTTTTGCCTTGTCACGCACGTAGATCATCGGCAGGTCCAGAAGCTCTGCTACCCATGCCGCATGCGGAATGCCTGCTGTTGCCGTTCCTGCTACGACTTGTGCATCCGGAAACTGAGCGCGGATCGTCTCAGCAAATGTACGAGCTATCTGACGGCGCACCTGTGGGTGGGACATCGTAATCCGGTTGTCGCAGTAGATCGGAGACTTGATCCCGGACGTCCATGTAAAAGGCTGTTCAGGACGCAGGTGCACGGCACCAATCTCAAGCAAGCTCGCAGCAATTTCTTTGGCAGTTGTCATCGTCATCATTGTAATTCCCTCCAGATTCGTATATTACCTGCGGTCTGCTTCTACAGCAGCCACGATGCTCTCCCAGGTTGCAGCCGGATCTTTCGCCACTGTAATCGCGCGACCGATCACGAGATAATCGCTTCCTAGCTGGAAAGCCTGCTCAGGTGTTGTAATGCGGGTTTGATCCCCTTTATCCGATCCTAGAGGACGAATACCTGGCGTTACGGTCAAAAAGCTCTCTCCTGCTGCTTTCTTAATCATCGGTACCTCGAGTGGAGAGGCCACCACTCCGTCCAGTCCTGCTTGCTTGGTCATTTTCGCGTAGTGTACCACTACGTCTTCTACCGAGCCTGGGATGGCCAGCTGTTCGTTCATGGTTTGCACACTGGTCGAGGTGAGCATGGTGACCCCGATCAGAATCGGACGGGGAGAGCCTGCTGCCGTCCCCTGTTCCAATCCTTCCCGTGCTGCCTCCATCATCGCCACACCGCCTGCAGCATGGACGTTCACCATGTCTGCACCCAGTCGAGCCAGGCTTTTCATTGCGCCTTTGGCTGTATTCGGGATGTCGTGCACCTTCAGGTCAAGAAAGACCTTCAGTCCCCGTTCTTTCAAATAGTGGACGATCGCAGGTCCTTCCGCGTAGGAAAGCTCCATACCGACCTTCACATAACGGATTCGATCTTCCAATGGTGCCAGGCACTGTTTGATTTCTTCCAGTGTGGAAAAGTCGAGCGCCACGATCATGCGTTCTCTAACATCAATGGATTGAGCTTGCACACTTCTCTCCTCTTTTCTATCCCGATCTCAATTTTTCTCGTTGTGGTTTACACCGTCACAGCCACTTTTGCCCCGGAGCGTTGCGCCGGCATGGCTTCCGTAGAGAATGTGATGGTCTCCAGTACGTGCAGCAGTGCGGACGCTGTATCCAGCGAGGTCAAGCATACAGCACCGTTTTCCACTGCTTCGCGGCGAATGCGGAAGCCGTCACGCTGTGGCGTTTTGCCTTTGGTCAAGGTGTTCAATACGATGTTGGCTTCGCCTTTGTGGATCATGTCCAGCAGGTTTGGCGTACCTTCCGACAGCTTGTTTACACGAGTTACGGGCAAGCCTGCTTTTTCCAGATAATCTGCCGTTCCGGACGTAGCCAGGAGCTTGAAGCCCAGCTGACGGAAGCGTTTCACGATGCCCAGTGCCTCTTCCTTGTCTTTGTCTGCCACCGTGACGAGGAGCGCACCTTTCGTCGGGATGTTCATGCCTGCTGCGACCAGTCCTTTGTACAGAGCCTTCGCCAGCGTGCTTTCACGCCCCATGACTTCCCCAGTCGATTTCATTTCTGGTCCGAGCGTGATGTCTACGCGACGCAGTTTGGCGAAGGAGAACACCGGAACCTTGACAGAGACCACTTTTTCTTCTGGGTGGCAGCCAGGTGTGAAGCCTTGGTCGATGATCGAGTGACCGAGAATGGCTTTCGTCGCGATGTTCGCCATCGGAATTCCTGTCACTTTGGAGAGGAATGGGACGGTACGGGACGAGCGCGGGTTGACCTCGATGACATAGGGACGGTCTTTGTAGATGACGAACTGGATGTTCAAAAGTCCCTTGATTTGCAGCGCACGTGCCAGCTTGGTTGTCATTTCGATCAGCTCATCCTTGATCGCTTGAGACAGCGATTGTGGCGGATACACCGCGATCGAGTCACCGGAGTGGACCCCTGCGCGTTCGATATGCTCCATGATACCCGGGATCAGGACGTTTTCACCGTCGCAGATCGCATCGACTTCTGCTTCTACCCCAACCATGTAGCGGTCGACGAGAACCGGATGATCCGGATTTACTTTTACAGCCTTCTCCATGTATTCCAGAAGCTCAGGCTCGTTGTAGACGATCTCCATCGCGCGTCCACCCAGTACGTAGGACGGGCGTACCAGCACCGGGAAGCCCAGGCCTTCAGCCGCTACCACCGCTTGTTCTACGGAGGTTACGGTTTTGCCAGGAGGCTGTGCGATGGAGAGACTGCGCAGCAGGGCTTCGAACTTCTCGCGGTTTTCGGCTGCATCGATGTTTTCCAGGCTCGTTCCGAGGATCTTGATGCCACGCGCTTCCAGCTTGTCAGCCAGATTGATCGCGGTTTGACCGCCGAACTGTACGATGACGCCCTCCGGTTTTTCCGCATCCAGGATGTTCATCACGTCTTCGATGTAGAGCGGCTCGAAATACAGGCGATCCGAGGTGTTGAAGTCGGTCGATACTGTTTCCGGATTGTTGTTGATGATGATCGCTTCATAGCCTGCTTCTTTCAGTGCCCAGACTGCATGCACGGTAGCGTAGTCAAACTCGATCCCTTGACCGATACGGATAGGACCGGAGCCGAGCACGACCACTCGTTTTTTGCCTGTCTCGATGCGCTCATCCTCTGTTTCGTAGCTGGAGTAGTAGTACGGTGTTTGCGCCTCAAACTCGGCAGCGCACGTATCTACCATCTTGTATACCGGGATCAAGCCGTTCTTTTTGCGCTCTTCGCGAACCGCGTCTTCCGTTTGACCGGAAAGCTCCGCGATTTTGCGATCTGTAAAGCCGAGACGCTTGGCTTCGTACAGCTTTTCCGTTGTCAAGCCCTTCGCGAGCTCACCTTCATAGGCAACCATCTTGTGGAATTTATGCAGGAAGAACAGATCGATTTTGGTCAGTTCATGCAGCTCGTCGATCGTCCAGCCGCGGCGCAGAGCCTCTGCCAGCAGGAACAGGCGCTCGTCGTCCGCTGCTACCAGGCGTGCTTTCAGCTCATCCGTACCGATCTCGGAAGCTCCATTGATCTCCATATGGTACGAACCAATCTCCAGGGAGCGGATAGCTTTCATGATGGACTCTTCAAACGTACGTCCGATCGCCATGACTTCACCGGTCGCCTTCATTTGTGTACCCAGCTTGCGGTTTGCCGATTGGAACTTATCAAACGGCCATCGTGGAATTTTGCTTACCACGTAGTCGAGAGTTGGCTCGAAGCAAGCGTATGTTTGTCCCGTTACCGGGTTTTTCAATTCGTCCAAGGTATAGCCGATGGCAATTTTGGCAGCCATCTTCGCGATCGGGTAGCCAGTCGCTTTGGAAGCCAGTGCAGAGGAGCGGCTCACACGAGGGTTTACTTCGATCACGTAGTATTGGAAGCTATGCGGGTCAAGCGCGTACTGCACGTTGCAGCCACCCTCGATACCCAGCGCCCGGATGATGTTCAGCGCAGAGGAGCGCAGCATTTGGTATTCGCGATCCGAGAGGGTTTGGCTCGGAGCTACTACGATGGAGTCTCCTGTGTGCACACCAACCGGATCGATGTTTTCCATGTTACATACCACGATGCAGTTGTCGTTGGCATCGCGCATCACTTCATACTCGATCTCTTTCATACCCGCAATGCTCTTCTCGATCAAGCATTGGGTGATCGGAGAGTACTTCAAACCGCTCGCAACGATCTCGCGCAGGCTCTCTTCGTCGTCGCAAATTCCGCCGCCTGTACCGCCGAGTGTGTAGGCAGGACGCACGATGATCGGGTAGCCAATTTCATTGGCAAAGTCAACCGCTTCTTCGATAGTGCTGACAATCACGGATTCCGGTACGGGCTCGCCCAGCTCGTTCATCAGGGCGCGGAACAGCTCGCGGTCTTCTGCTTGCTTGATGGATTCCAGCTTGGTACCGAGCAGCTTCACATTTTCTTGCTCCAGTACGCCTTGCTCTGCCAGTGCAACCGCCATGTTCAGTCCCGTTTGTCCGCCGAGCGTTGGCAAGAGGCCATCCGGTTTTTCCTGACGGATCACGCGAGATACAAATTCTGGCGTGATGGGCTCGATGTATACTTTATCTGCCATGTTCGTATCTGTCATGATGGTCGCAGGGTTGGAGTTGATCAGAACAACCTCCATGCCCTCTTCTTTCAATGCTTCGCAAGCTTGCGTACCTGCGTAGTCAAACTCTGCAGCTTGCCCGATCACGATAGGACCGGAACCGATCACGAGGATTTTTTTGAGGTTAGCGTGTTTTGGCATAAGTTTTCTCCTCCTTAGCGGTTTCAAGCATCTCTAGGAATTGGTCGAACAAGTAACCGGAGTCATACGGGCCAGGCGCCGCTTCCGGGTGGTATTGTACGGAGAATGCTCGCTTCGCGGTGTTGCGAAGCCCTTCTACCGTACCGTCGTTCAAGGCGATATGGGTGATTTCCAGCTCAGTGCCTTCGAGCGATTCTTCTTTCACCGCATAGCTGTGGTTTTGCGAAGTGATGTATGTGCGTCCAGTCGGCAGCTCTTTCACAGGGTGATTTCCGCCGCGATGGCCAAATTTCATTTTCATGGTATCAGCGCCAGACGCCAGAGCGAACAGCTGATGACCCAAGCAAATTCCGAAGAGTGGGTACTCACCCAGAATGCCTTTGATCATTTCGATCGCTTCCGGTACGTCTTTCGGGTCCCCAGGGCCGTTGGACAAAAGGATGCCGTCCGGTTGAATCCGGCGAATCTCTTCTGCCGTCACGTTGTAAGGTACCACCACGACATCGCAGCCGCGCTTGGTCAGCTCGCGCAAAATGCCGTGCTTGGAGCCGAAATCGACCAGCACCACCCGATGTCCGGTACCCGGGCAGGAAAATACGCTCTTGGTGGATACGCGGGATACTTGATCGGTCATGAGCGTGGTGGTTTGGAGAGCTGCAACCAGCTCAGCAAGCGGTGCTTCACTTGTGGTGATCATGCCCTTCATCGTGCCGTGATAACGGATTTTTCTCGTCAGCATCCGCGTATCCACGCCGCTGATTCCCGGGATGTCGTACGTTTTCAGCAGTTCATCGAGCGTATTGGTGTTGCGCCAGTTGCTTGGCATGTCGCAATGCTCGCGTACGACAAAGCCGTGGATGTAAGGTCTTACCGCCTCAAAGTCATCGCGGTTGATCCCGTAGTTTCCTATCAGCGGGTAGGTCATGGTTACGATCTGCCCGCAGTAGGACGGGTCAGACAAGACCTCTTGATAGCCCGTCAGTCCGGTGTTGAACACCACTTCTCCGTACGTCTCATTTGTTGCGCCAAACGCTTTTCCGATAAACTCTGTTCCGTCTTCCAAGATCAGTCTCGCTCGCATCTTTCGCTCCTCCTTCTATGTCTCGCCCAATCCCCCAGAAGCTTTTATCATGTTGTCATACAGGGGTTTCTCATTACACCTCTTGATGTACGATCTTGCCATCTACCAATGTTAGGATCGGCCAACCTTTGCACGCCCATCCAGCGAATGGTGTATTTGTACCCTTGCTCGCAAAGGTCGCAGGGTCAATTTTCTTTTCCGTTTCCAGATCGATGACAGTCAGGTCAGCTGTCGCACCTACTTCCAGGCGACCGTACGGCAGGCCGAACGCTGCAGCAGGCTTGATGGTCAGCAGATCAACCAGTTCTTTCAGCGTGAGCTCACCTGTTTGCACGAAATGAGTGTAAAGCAGCGGGAAAGCTGTTTCCGATCCGACGATGCCAAATGGAGCGCGATTGATTCCGTTTGCTTTTTCTTCTGCCGTGTGCGGTGCGTGGTCGGTCGCGATCATGTCGATTGTTCCGTCCTTCAGACCTGCGATCAGCGCGGCACGATCTTCACGGGAGCGCAGCGGCGGATTCATTTTCCAGTTGGTATCCAGATTTTCCGGAATGTCTTCGTCGCACAGCAGCAGGTGATGAGGCGTTACCTCGCAAGTCACGTTGACTCCTGCTCGTTTGCCATCGCGAACCAATCGTACCGATTCCTTCGCACTGATGTGGCAGACGTGATAGTGGACACCCGTTTGTTCAGCCAGCAGGATGTCGCGCCCTACATGGATGGATTCAGATTCCGATGGGATTCCTGGAAGTCCGTGACGCTTTGCCACCTCTCCATCGTGCAAAGCCGCTCCCGGAATCAGGAGATCGTCATCCTCGCAGTGAGCGACGATCGAAATGCCCAGCTCTTTTGCCGCTTGCATCGCTTTTTTCATCATGGCTGTAGACTGTACGCCTACACCGTCATCTGTCAGGGCAAAGATCCCTGCTTCCTTCAAGCCCGCGAAGTCCGTGAGCTCTTTTCCCAGCTGTCTTACCGTAATCGCTCCGTATGGAATCACACGAGCCATTCCCGCTTCACGTGCTTTGTCGAGAATGTAGGTGACTGTCTCGACGCTATCAATGGAAGGACGCGTGTTTGGCATGCAGCAAACGGTCGTGAAGCCGCCGCGTGCTGCTGCCTTCGCTCCTGTTTCAATCGTTTCTTTATGTTCAAAGCCAGGCTCGCGCAAATGTACGTGTACATCGATGAGACCTGCGCTGATCAAGCCGCCTTTGCAATCGACCCATTCGTGATTGTCACGAGGGATAGACTCGCCCATTGCGACGATGCGTCCGTCCTCCACCAGTACTTCTACCGGGATCAATACTCCCTCATGATTTAATAGTTTGCCGTTACCAAGGATGGTTCCCATTTCAATTCGCTCCCTTTCAGCAGAGTTTCTAGTACCGCCATTCTTGCTGCTACTCCATTCGTTACTTGCTTTTGAATCAAGGAGATTGGTGATTCAACCAGGTCTGTGTGAATTTCCACTCCTCGGTTGACTGGAGCCGGATGCATGATGACCGCTCCTGGTTTCATCGACTTCGCGCGATCCAGTGTCAAACCGTGTGCCTGATGATACTCTTCCTTGGAAATGTACAGCGACTCTGTATGGCGCTCCAGCTGCACACGCAGCATCATGACGACATCTGCCGTCTGCATCGCTTCGTCCATCCCGACGATTCTCACTCCGTTCGGGATTTGAGCCGGCTGCGGCATCATGCTTGTCGGACCGGACAGCAAGAGCTTGATTCCGAGCTTCGGCATCGCATGCAGGTGCGAGCCGAGTACACGGCTGTGGCGCAGGTCACCGATGATAGCAACCGTCAGTCCATCCAATCGTCCGAACTGTTGTTTCATGGTCAAGAGGTCGAGCAGGCATTGGGTAGGATGCTCGTTTGTTCCATCCCCTGCATTGATCAGCTGCAGGTCAACACTTGTCGCGAGCTCCTGCAAGAGACCTTCCTTTTTCGTCCGGATGACTGCTGCTTCTACGCCCATCGCTTCCAATGTCTTGATCGTGTCGTAGACCGTCTCGCCCTTCACTGCTGAGGAGGTTTCAGGAATGAAGTTTAACACGTGTGCTCCCAGACGCTTTTGTGCCACCTCAAAAGAAAAGCGCGTCCTCGTGCTGGCCTCGAAGAACAGGTTGGCGACAAATCGTCCGTGCAGGACGTTTGCCTGCTCGCCCGGGCGCTCCGCCCAGTAAGCCGCTCTCGTCAGCAGCTGTACAAGCTGTTCTTTCGTCATATCTTTTACGCCAATCAAGTGACCCGTGTTGTTCATCGTGAATCCCTCCGTTTATCTGGTGTATTCGAAAACTTGGCTACGCCAAGCTTTTGGGCGGAGTCTTAGTTGCACTTATACTGGATAAGATTCCTATAAATCCTTATCTGTACAAAAAAGCTTCTTGTCTTCGCCTTTAGCCTGTTTGGCTGGCGAGACAAGAAGCTGCTATGCTCTCCCTTTTTGCGCAGGGGAAACAGCGTTCTATGCCTTGTCAGCCTCTCTGGACTGGATTAAAGGAATGGGGAACGTTTTCTTCTTATTCTTTTTCGCTTTGCACTTCACCCATTGCAGATTCTTTCCCTGGCAAAACCACATGCAGGATGATTCCGAGGAAGGTAGCGAAAGCGATATTGTCGATGGTCAGGTCGCTCAGGAACGGGACGCCTGTTCCTGCAAAGCTGATTTTATAGCCGCCGATCCCCGTGACAAGGATCGCTGCTGCCAGTACCATGTTGCGTTTGTTGGAGAAATCAATCTTGTTATCTACGTACATCCGCAAGCCTTGTGCTGCGATGATCCCGAACAGGATGATGGATACCCCGCCCAGTACTGGAGTTGGGATGCTCATCAAAAGCGTGCTGATCTTGCCGATGAAGGCGAACAGGATCGCCAGGACTGCTGCGAGGCCGATCACCATTTTGCTGAATACGCGGGTAATCGCGAGTACGCCGATGTTTTCGCCGTAGGTTGTTGCAGGAGGTCCACCGATGAACGCTGCAAGCGAGGTTGCGATACCGTCACCCAGCAAGCTGCGGTGCAGACCAGGGTCTTTCATCAGATCGCGGTCCATAACTTTGCTCGTTACCAGAAGATGCCCCAGATGCTCGGCCAGTGTTACGAATGCGACTGGTGCGATAACCAGTGCCGCGATCCAAGCGGATGGGTTGCCCATCGCTGCTGCGACTTCACCGAATTTGAAGTGAGTGGTGAACATTTCAGGGATGCTTACAACCCAAGGTGCATCCGCGATTTTTTGCAAGTCGATCAGGTCCGGGTGACGCAAGAGTGTGTAGACATAGCCTACGATGATGCCAATCAGAATCGGGATCAGACCCAAGAATCCGCGAAGGAGAACCGCTGCCAGGATCGTTACAATCGTCGTTACCAAGGAAATTTCGATCGATGTCAGGGACATTTGCGATTGTCCGTCTACTGTTACCTTTGTTGCCATGTCGACCGCCACACCTGCAAGGCTCAAACCGATGACCACGATGACAGATGCGATGACGACTGGCGGGAGAACTTTGTCAATCCATTTGACGCCTGCCTTTTGGACAATGGCGGCGACGATGATGTACACCAGACCGGAGAGGAAGCATCCGAGCAGCGCCGTACCTACTCCGTGAGAAGCTGTGACCGCGATGATCGGTCCGATGAAGGCAAAGGAAGAACCCAGGTAATTCGGGATTTTTCCTTTCGTGATCAACAGGAAGATCAGCGTACCGATACCGCTTGTAAAGAGCGCCGTCGCCGGATCCAAGCCCGTCAGGATCGGTACGAGAACGGTCGAGCCAAACATGGCGAACAAGTGCTGGATAGACAGTGGCAACAGTTTTTTCAGTTCAGGTGTTTCGTTAACATCAATGTAATTTTTCTGGCTCATAACGATAGGTTCCCCCTGCATTTCTTTTTCTTCCCTTTTATCTTTTTGCTCGCTCTGTTTTAGAAAACTTGGCTCCGCAAAGCTTTTAGGTGAAGCCTTAGTTGCACGTATACTTGCTAAAAATCTTGCAAATTCTTACTGCACACAAGAAAAACCTCTTCGTGCGGGCACAAAGAGGTCAGCTTCTCCACAAACATGGGAAGATATCTGCCTCTTGCCGACCTCACGGGATCGTTTTTAAAGAGGAGTCATTCAGTTGTGTTTAACGTGTAGGAAATGATAAGCGTTTACGCTTATCATTTCCGGAGCGCATGGAAACTTTCCGCTAAAACGCGGTCGCTCCTCCATGAATAGGCCTCGGTAGAGGTTTTCTTACAGTAGTTGCCGGATGGATACGATGTCCATCATGTCTACCTCGTCTAGTTGTACATCGACAATTTCCGTTCTTGCTGTCGGTACATTTTTCCCTACAAAGTCCGGACGGATCGGCAGCTCCCGGTGTCCGCGGTCAACGAGTACGGCCAGCTGGATCATGCGCGGACGTCCGCTGTCGATCAGCGCATCCAGTGCAGCGCGTACCGTACGTCCCGTGTAGAGCACATCGTCAACCAGAATCACGGTTTTGCCTGTAATTTGTGCCGGCAGCTGCGAACCGTGCAGAACGGCGTCTTCTGACTTGTGCTGCAGATCGTCGCGATAGAACGTAATGTCCAGCTCACCGACTGGCACCTTTACATTCTCGATCATTTCGATCCGTTCGACCAAGCGCTGTGCGAGGTAAATCCCTCTCGTCTTGATGCCCACGATGATGCAATCTTCCACACCTTTGTTCCGCTCAATGATTTCGTGAGCGATCCGAGTCAGCGCGCGGCGGATAGCCGCTTCATCCATGATGATACTTTTACTGATCATCTACTTACCCCCCCTGACGGGAACTGTGGACGTAAGAAAAAAGGCTTCTTGTCAGGAGACAAGAAGCCACTGGACGCGACGGCAGAAGAAGACATCAGCATGTCCGCTTGCACCGTTTTGTCGATTCCGTGCCCTTGTCAGCCTCTCTGGACTGCATTTAAAGGTTCCATTCGTCATGTAGGATTATGTCATGAATCGGGACGACTGTCAATGGCTTTTCGGACATTTTATTTAAGAAAATCACATTTCCATCCACCCATTTTTTACTCCAACTAAAATTATACTATTAAATACTCTATTTGGCTCCTGGCTTTGGTGCTGATTCTCTCTCCCAATAGACACTGACCCACTCAGGTAGATAATTGCCGTAGTAGCCAATATCCCCCGTGACGTTTCTCAGCCATTCCGTTTCTTTTCCCTGTGATGACAGGAATACGGATCCGTGAAGCGCATTGTCTAGCCTCACGAACAGCAGCTGCTTGCCGTCCGGCGATGGAGCTGGGTAATAATCAGCTGTTGCATTCGTCCCTTTTGTCACTTGCTGGGCTTTTTCCCCTACAGCCTGCTGCCAAATCCGCTGGCCCGGAACCATCACTTTTTTCGGATCGTAGTGGTATTCCGCTGCTTCCCCACGGGAGAAGAATACCGAGTACGGTGCACCCAAGGTCCATACAGGCAGCGTATCTACGCTTCCTTCCGGGCTATCTGACACGACTTTGCCGTTCGTGTCAGCGAACTTCAGATGCTTGTGGGAGGTCGCCATCCGATCTGTTCCGTCGATAAAAGCAAGCTGCTTGCCATCCGGGGACCAGCGGAGCCATTGCGTGTGGATCAGTCCCGTGCCCAGATCCACAGGTTTCTTTTTGGGCTGACTCCGATCAAAAAGCTGAATGGGCACCCCATCGGCGGACAGAGACGCGGAATTGTATTGGAGGTAGTATCCCACATGCACTCCATCCGAGGAAATGGTCAACGCCCTCGCTGCCCATGGCCAGATCCCTTCCTCCATATTGGGAGGGGGTGCAATCGGGTAGCTTGCTATGGTTTTTCCGGTGAGCTCACGCAGCTGAAGAGTCATCCCCCGCTCTTTCGTCGCAGGGGTCGACACCAGGAGCTGCTTCCCATCCGGCATCCAGGAGAAGTCCACGAATTCCACGTTCTTCTCGCTGAAAACTTCACTTATGGCTCCGTTCTTCCATTCTTTTATCAAAAACATCGACTGCGGGTTTTCCGCACTTCCCCCGTTCACGAAGAAGGCAACCTGCAACCCCGTCGGTGACCATTTTGGCTGGTCCATGACGGATCTGTCATCCAATTGGACCGCTCCCGTGCCATCTGCTTTTACCGCCCATAAGTAGCCGGGTGTGGAATATGTGTCGCTTCCTTTGTATTTCAAAAACAGCAGCCACTCACCATCTGCTGACCAGCCTACGATTTGAGCGGCTCCATCCACAGTTACTTGCTTTGGAGATGATCCTCTCTCCCGGGCATCCAGCAGCCACAGATGGTCCTGGTTGGTGAAAGCCAGTTTGGCTGCTACTGTTTCCTGACTCACCCGTACAGGCAGCACAGACTGCTCTTGCGCCATCGCTGGGCAAGCACCCGCCGCAAGCATCCCAACCAGACTCGCTATGCTCATCCACGAGAGCCATTTTTTCCGCATTCCGAATTCCTCCTCCTTTTTTCATCCGGTACAAAAAAACGCCAAGGATGATGGATGACCGATCTTCCCTAGCGTTTTCCTTTCCGCAGCTGTTTATGTAACTAGACAGTAGCAGTCTGAAGCAGCAAATATTGATTTCCGTAGAGGTCCATGAATATCGCTTCGGTTCCGTACATAACATCATGTGGCTCTGTGAGAAAGGTAACGCCTTTTTGCCGGAAAGCTTCATACGTTCCTGCGAAGTCTTCAGTTTGCCATACCCACATCGGGTTTTTCCCTACCAGGGCAAGCATTTGCTCCGCCACTTCCTCACGATGCCAGTGCGTCGGATCGTGCAAGACGATTTCCACCTCTTGATTGGGCAAGCCAATGGTCAGCCAACGAGAGCCGTTGTCCATCCGAGAGTCCATGCGCTTTTCAAAGCCAAGCTTTTCCGTATAAAACTGCAGAGCTTCTTCACAGTCACGCACATACAGCGTCACATGCGCCAGTTTCGTAAGCATCCGATCCCCTCGCTTTACGCTTGTTTGAGGAATGCAATAATGTCGGTCAAATCTTGCGGCAGATCAGCTTCAAATTCCAAATGCTCGCCCGTACGTGGATGAGTAAAGCCCAAGGTCTTGGCATGAAGCGCTTGACCATCCAGCTCCAGCGTATTCTTCGGTCCGTATTTGGGGTCTCCCGCCAGCGGATAGCCGATGTACTTCATGTGAACACGGATCTGGTGCGTTCTCCCCGTCTCCAGCTTGAGCTCGACCAAGGTAAATTCCTTGAATCGCTCCAGCACGATGAAGTGAGTCACGGCAGGCTTGCTGTTTTCAAACACGACGGCCATTTGCTGTCGATTTTTCGGATCGCGGCCGATTGGTGCATCGATGGTTCCCATCTCATGCTGGATCACTCCATGGACGATGGCAACGTACGTGCGATTGACGGTATGCTCTTTTAACTGTTCCGCAAGTCCCATATGCGCCTTGTCGTTTTTCGCCACCATCAATAAACCTGAGGTGTCCTTATCAATGCGGTGTACAATCCCGGGGCGCAGAACCCCGTTGATCCCGGACAAATCCTTACAATGCGCCAGAAGTCCATTCACCAGTGTCCCGGAGTAATGACCAGGGGCTGGGTGCA
This sequence comes from Brevibacillus nitrificans, assembly GCF_003710965.1. Lineage (NCBI taxonomy): Bacteria > Bacillati > Bacillota > Bacilli > Caryophanales > Paenibacillaceae > Brevibacillus > Brevibacillus nitrificans. Next base: position 23,894 of record NZ_RHHU01000001.1, read on the forward strand.
CGACGAGTCCACGCGGCTTGTTGACGACCACCACGTCCGAATCTTCATAGACGATGTCCAGCGGCATGGATTCCGGTTGAATCGCCATTTCCTTTGGCGGCGGTACGCGCAGCGTAATTTCATCGTCCGCTTGCAGCTTGTAATTGTTCTTGACCGCCTCTCCATTTACGGTGACGCGTCCCTCTTTAATCCAAGCTTGTACCTGCGAACGGGACCAGTCCTCATTTTGCAGGGTGATGTATTTGTCGATCCGTTCACTGTTGTCTGTAGAATCTGCCGTCCAATCGTAACGTTCAAATAATTGCGTGTCGTTCATGTATGTCTCCTCATTCCATTACTGTCCAGACAAACACTCGTTGTCCATACTAACGCTAGTATCCTCGAAAAAGATGCTTTCCATTACCGACCGTTCTTTCTTCCCTCAAGCAGTACATCCAGGAGCAAAACGACGACTCCGATGGTGATCGCCATATCCGCAACGTTGAAAATCGGGAAATTGATCAGCGTGAAGTCCAGGAAATCGACTACCTGGCCTGTTGTTGCGCGATCGATGAAGTTGCCGACTGCGCCTCCCAAAACGAGAGATAAGGCGAGTGACACGCGCGGCTGCTTTTTGCCGATTCGGATCAGGGAGTAGATGATCCCGACGACAACCGCAAGTGTAATGATAATAAACAGCCAACGTTGGTTTTGCAAAATACCGAACGCAGCCCCCATGTTTCGATGGGACGTGAGATGAAAGACGTCCGCGATCAGCGGGATCGATTCTCCTCGTTCCATATGTTTTAATACCAGCTGCTTGGTCCACTGATCAAGCGCGATAATGATTACAGCAATGAGATAGTACAATGGGATGTCCTCCTTCGTCTGACTCAGGTCAGCCTAGCAGCATGTCAAATGTACATTTTACCACAGCAGAATTACTTGAACAAGCGCTTGCCTTTTTTATACAGCCGGTAGCCTTTGCGTATGGCATCCAGCACCCAGAGCGGGATCTTCCAGCCGCGGTCCTTCATGAAAGGAAGGTAAATGCGGTAATATGCCTTGCGCAGATCTTTCCACTTGCTGTCCGGGATGTTTTTGTAATAATCCGAGACGTCAATCAAATACCCTCGCCCTTGATCCATCAGCACGTTTTTCCCGTGGACATCATGGGGGAAAAGCCCTTTCTTCCTGGCCTCAATTAATGCTTCCTCCACATCCTCGATCACTTGCGGCAGGATCGGAATCCCAAAGCGGACACAGTCAAATAAGGAAATGCCATTGATCCGCTTTAAGACCAAATATCCCGGCTCAGCATGATAACAAACGGGAAAGGAACGTGTCTCTCCCAGCCTGCGGTAGACATCCACTTCCTGCTCCCAGCCTGGACGCCCTGGCGCATACAGCTTGATCACGACACCCGGATAGTCGGGGTGGCCGAACACAGCCGCATAATTGCCCGTACCAACCAGCTCCCACGGATACGGGGTATGCAGGACGACTACAGGATCGTCGGGTGACTGGCTTTCCAGTTTCACTTTCTGTAAAAAACTTTGCAAAACGTGATGATCAATACGCATAGGACCTCATCTCTACTTTTTCAGTGACTTCTACTCTTTGATTCTAGCAAAAGGAGAGGTCTAAAAAAAGAAAGAACCACGCTGATTTAAGCGGGTTCTGCTTCCTTTCTCACACATTAACCTCCATAAACCAATCCCGGATCGATTCTTTCAACTTTTCCAGGGCGATCATGCTCGTAGCTTCACAATAGATGCGGACAAGCGGCTCTGTACCAGAGGGGCGAATCAAGACCCAGTTCCCTTCGTCTAGCAGAAGCTTGATTCCATCCATCCGATTGATTGCTTTGACCGCAAAAGGTCCAACCTGCCGTGGAGGGGACGAAACCATTTCGTGAATCCATTCGTCTTTTTCCGGCAGCCGGATATCCAGCCGTGTGTGAAACAACTCGCCAAAGTGATCGTACACGTCCCGGAGGATTTGGTCGATGCCTTTGCCTTCCACGGCGCACATTTCTGCCAAAAGCAAGTTGATCAGGACGCCATCCTTTTCCGGTATGTGTCCGAGAATGCTTGCTCCCCCGCTCTCTTCGCCCCCGATCAGGACATCGCCCTTCAGCATATGCTCCCCGATGTATTTAAAACCGACGGGCGTTTCCACAAGCTCCAGTCCGTAGCTTTCTGCCATGCGATCCAGCAGATGTGTCGTCGCTACGGTTCGAACGATTTTTCCGGTAAGCTTGCGGTTTTTGACGAGATGATAGGTGAGCAGCACAAGCACGCCATTTGGGGAAATGTACTGTCCGTAACGGTCCACTGCCCCGAAGCGATCCGCATCTCCGTCATTTGCCAGACCGAGAGACGCTCCTCGGCTGACCACTTCTGCTTTCAGCAGGCTTAAATGCTTGTCGTTGGGCTCCGGCAAATCTCCGCCGAATGCCGCGTCCGGCGTCTCCCGAATCCCTACATTTTTCACACCTGCCTCTGTCAAAAGGCCTGTCACGTATCCCATCCCTGCTCCGTGCATGGCATCCACGACGACCTCCAGAGAAGAGCTTCTCAGCGCATCCATCTGCACCAATCTGCGCAAATGCGATTCATAGTGCGGGCGCAAGACGATCACCTGAAGCCTTTTGTCAGCCTTTGCCTCTGCAAGCGAGATCGTTTTCACTTCTCCCGTCTCCTGGATGATCGAGATCCACTCTTCCAGCCTTTTCGTGATGACAGGAGTAGCCGGACCTGCGTAATGCGGAATGTATTTCATCCCGTTGTACTCGGGCGGATTGTGACTGGCGGTGATCATGATCGCTCCACTCGCCGCGAAGTGTTTGACCCCAAAGGCAACAGCTGGTGTCGGTGCTGCTTCGTTGACCAGATAGGTGCGAATCTGATTGGCAGTAAGGACGCTGACGACTTCCTCCGCAAACCTGCGCCCCAAAAATCGGGTGTCGTGACCGACGAGGATCGGCTGTTCCTGCTGCCCCATTTCTATTGTATAGCGGGCAATCGCCTGGGCGACAATGCGCACGTTTTCCACCGTAAATTCATCAGCTACGATTGCACGCCATCCATCTGTACCGAAGCGAATCGCTCTTTTCATCTTCTCTCTCCTCTCATTACCGCAGCTCGTTTACTTTTTCCAAATAGCGAAGTACCGTTGCGACATAGGTAGCATGAGACCAGGTGAGCGGGGCTACGGACACGGGCGCACCTGTATAGGGATCGAGCTGTTCGGATAGCACACCACTTTGCAGGGCATGGCTCACGACCCAGGAAAGGCGCTTTTTGGGCTCCTCTAATTCTTCCAGCGTCCGAGCCTTGGCGATCTCCCAATCGGCGACCCACAGCGTGCAAATGATCCACGGATTGCCCGGAACCTTCGCTGTATCATGCGATTTTTTAAAATAGTAGTCTCCCTGATAGCGGGCAAATCCTCCGACTTCCGTATCCACCCGCAAGCTGCGCTTCACGGCTTCCATCGTGCTTGCTACACGGGGATCGTCAGCCGGGAGCACGCCAAGAGCAAAGATGGAAAACAAGCTGCTTTCCACCGTAAAATCCTTCTCGACACGCCCGTCCTGGCGCAGGTAGATTCCTCGCAGGAACCTGCCGAGGTCCGCATCGTACAGATGCTTCAGCATGGCTTCGCGAATGCGCTCTGCTCCCTCGTCGTAGCGTTTGTAGCGGCGATCATCCCCGAAGAGCTGCGCGAATCTGGCCGCTGCTTTGAGACCAGCAAAAACAGTTGCGCTGGTAAACGTGAAGATGCCTCTGCGCTCCTCCCACAAGTCGTAGCTCGGTTTGGGAAGCTGGTAAGCTGGCTCGATGTACTGAAGTAAAAAGCGTGCTGCCGGTCGGACGAGGGTCGGGTACAAGGCCTGACAATCCTCCAGCTGCTTGCCGCTTTTGTATTGCTCCCACAGGGCATGCAGCACCAGCGCTGTCTCGTCCTCCTGAATCGGCAGCTGAATTTCTCCATCCACGATATACGGATGCCAGCTGGAGCCTACCGACCCGTCCGGATTGTACTTGTGCAGCAGATAGCCCTCCTCATTGAGAGCATCGGCACAAAAACGGAAGAAAGGAGCGACTGTGCCGGTATAGCCTGCCTTTGCCATAGCGCAAGCGATCAAGGCTCCGTCTCGCGGCCACATGTAGCTGTAGTGGTCGCGATTGTATTGCAAAATATCGGAGTCATTGGCTGCGAGAATGGCGCCGTTGTTGTCAATCTGCGTACGTACCAGTAGCAGACTGGTCTTGTACAGATTGACCACACTCTCTGGCAGGTCGGCGAAATCCCGTTCCTCTTTGTTCACCCAACGCTGCCAGTAGACGGCGACTCGATTCAAGAGGCGTTCGGGATCACTCTCGAGAACGTACTGATTGAGCGTTTTTACTGCCTCGTAGGAATCACCGATACACATCCAGTAATCGAGCGTTTTTTCCTCCTGCGGCGCAAGCATCAAGCGAAAGGAAATCGTGCTGTCCACGGAGCCTTGGGCGATTGGATTGCCTGACAGAATGCCATCTTCCGCATCCCGCCAGGTTCCTTCCGCATAGTTGAAGCGTTTGATTCCTACGCTGAATTGCTCAATGCCGCTCTCTGGCGTCCTGCCGTTGACCATGATGTACACATTTCGTTTATAGTGATACACGGTACGCAGCACGGGGTCGTACACGGCCGTATCTCCGACCTCGGTCTCATTGATGCTGAAATCGTGGTTGAAAAACAGCCGTACCTCCCGCGCCTCACTGGTGAGATTGCGCACGTGAATTCTCTTCAAATAGATCGGATCCCGCTGATGCACGCCGTCTGCGATCCGCAATGAAAGCCCCAAATGCTCGTGCTGGGCATGGACGTCGGTCACGAGCGATTCCTTGCCGTAACCAAGAGTACGCTGCCAGCCATCCTCATCCAGCCAGGAAAACCGTCCCTGTACCCAAACGCCCAGCTTGCTGAAGTGCCCACCCACATGATTCAGCTGCCCTACATAGGGATAGTAGAGATCGCGCATGTGAAGCCTGTCGTCAAAATTGATCAGCAGTCTTCCGTTTCCGACCACGAGCGGTCTCGGCATGCACTCACTTCCTTTATTGGTATTCCGCGATGCGTCTTGCATAGGAGGACGCCAATGTCGCGGCTGTCTCTGCTGTTGCACCTTGGGAAATGACTTTGACGTGAGAATCTTCTGTGTCCGGCAGGATCAGGACCCAGCCATTGGAATCGTAAACTTTGATCCCGTCCACCAGCTCCAGCGGCTTCCCTTTGTTTTCCTCCAGCATTTTGCGCATTACTTTTCCTTTGGAAGCCCATGGGCAAAACACGGTCTTTTTTTCCATGTGGCATGCAGGTAAAAGCTCGAGCAGCACGCTGAGTGGTTTTTCTTCCTTCGCCAGATACGAGAGAGTGCGCATCAGGCCATACACTGCGTCGAACATCGGGTGGAAGCGTTCCTCTGGCGCGACTTCCATCATCGCTCTCGGCGCGATCTTGGTGCGCACGACCTTTAGCTGCAGCAGCTGTGCGAGATGCTCCAGCTCCATCGGCGCGCTGACAGGCAGCCCGATTTTGCTGTGCTGACCACTGCATGCCAAAAGCTGCAGCGCGATCAGCTGTTCGGCCGAGAGCTTTTCTCCACGGTCGGAGAACAGCGCAATCTGCTCGCCATTTTTATCCAGTCGGACTCCGAGGTCTGCCCCTTGCTTGCTTACCCCTGACTGGATCACTCCATACTGTACCGTTACACCGAGCGATTCGAATAATGGGGCCAAGAAGGTAGGCATGAACCGCGGTTCGCACTCGACCAGCAGCCGGAAGCGCTGACGCTGGATACTCGCCACATCGATTCTTTCCATCAGAGCGCGCAAATACGCCTGCTGCACTTGATGCTCCACATGCAGCTCACCCAGATGATGCAGGGTGCGCACATACGTCTCCTGCCAGTATGCATTTTCGATTTTTCTTTCCATATCTCGTGAAACGGGCAGTCCATCCTGATCGACAAATTGAATGACGATCTCCTTTTCCTCTACGGGTTCGGCCATGTAGATGTGAATCCCGCCGACGCATTCCAAGCCACGGACCCCATATCGCATCAAGGGAGCATTGCCGATCCCGAAATCAATCGTGTCGATCCCGGATGAGCAAAGGCTGGTCATGATGCTGTGCTTGAGCAGCTGGGCAAACGGATGCGTGCAAGCAGAGAGCGCAATTCGGCTTCCCGCTTTCAGCAAATAGGCGTACGATGCTGCCAGACGTGTGACAAACTCAGGCGTGATCTCGACGTTTCCGATTCCTTTGATGCCATTCGTGCCAAACAGATTCTTCGTCTGCTTCGCACCGTAGATCAAGGATGTGCTGACGGTTGCGCTCTCGCCGACCTCTTTGTCCGGCCAGATTTTCACGCCTGCCTTCACGACAGATTTGGCAGCGAGATGGCAATTGTCCCCGATCACGGCCCCTTCTCCCATGAGCACCGACTGGGCAATCTGTACATTCCGGCAAATCGTCGCTCCCGTCATCTCCGTCTTCTTCCCGACCAGTGTGTTTTCCCAAATAATGGCACGGGAAAGCTGAGCTCCTGTGGCGACCACCGTGTTGCTTCCCAGAACGGAGTAGGCACCGATCGAGGCACCTGCCTGCAGATGAACGTTTTCCCCGATGAAAACGGGACCTTCCAGTCGTACGGAGGAATCAATCCGCACATGATTTTCGAAGTAAATCCGCGGGGCGATTTCTTGTGCCTTGATTTCGAGATCGACTTTTCCATCCAGCATGTCAAACTGTGCCTGGCGATAGACCGCCAGCGAACCGATGTCCGACCAATACCCATCCGCCGAATAACCATACATCGGTTTTCCTTCTCTTAAAAAGGCAGGGAAGACTTCCTTGCTAAAATCGACTTCCCGGTTGTCTTCAATATAAGAAAGCACCTCAGGCTCGCATACGTAGATACCCGTGTTCACCGTGTCGCTGAACACCTCTGCCCACGTCGGCTTTTCCAAGAAACGTATAATCCGTCCGCTTTCATCGGTCATGACAACTCCGAATTCCAAAGGCGTCTCGACCTGCGTCAGAACCAGCGTAGCCAATGCTTCTTTTTCTTCATGAAAGGAGATCGCCGCAGACAAATCCATATCGGTTAACGTATCGCCGCTGATGACGATAAAGCGCTCATCGAGAAAGTCTGCGCAGTTTTTTACACTGCCTGCCGTACCGAGCGGAGTCGTCTCTTCAAAATAAACCAGAGATACCCCATACGCAGAACCGTCACCAAAATAGTTTCGGATCGCATCCGGCAAAAATTGCAAGGTGACGGCAATTTCCGTGATTCCATGCTTTTTCAGTAAATCGATGGTGTACTCCATGCATGGGCGATTAAGTAATGGCACCATTGGTTTTGGAGTGTGAGATGTTAACGGACGTAGACGGGTTCCTTTCCCGCCAGCCATGATCACTGCTTTCATCGATAATTCCTCTCCTTCTTGGGTGCTGACATCTCGGTGCCCTCTTGGGTCTTTTATGTCGCAGTTGCCGTCCACTTTGAAGCGGCAGTAAATTGGCGATACAATTCCGCTGTTTGTGCGGCTAGCTTCGCCCAGTCGTAGTTTTTCTGGACGTCTGCTTTGGCTCTTTGTGCCAGTTTGTGACGCGTGTCAGAGTCGCTCAACAGCCAGCGTAGTTGATCCACTAACGAATCGACATGCCCGGCATACATCATCGCGCCATTCTCCCCATGTCTGACAATCTCCCGTAGGCCACCTGTGTCAGCCACCAGCAATGGCGTCCCAAATGCCATCGCTTCGAGTGCCACAATTCCGAAAGGCTCATACAGACTAGGGAACACAGCTACATCTGCCATACGGAACAGCTGATTCCTCCGCTCGTCGTGGACAAAGCCGAGAAAGCGCACTTTGTCTGCGATGTGCAATCGCTCCGACAGGCTCATGAGCTCAGCTGCGCTCGGGCCTTTTCCTGCGATGACCACTCGCACCTCTGGAAACTCCCAAGCCAAACGTGATACGGCCTCCAGAAGCAAGTGCACACCTTTTTCACGTACCAGCCGCCCCACGAAAAACAGGATCGGACCCTCTCCTAGGGAAAGCTCCTGTCGAAGCTCTGCCTCCTGAACAGGCGAGTCTTCCGGAAGCTCTACGCCGTTGTAAATGACCTGGATCTTTTCATCAGGGACGTCAAACAGCTTCTGGACTTCTCCCCGCATGTAGTGACTGCATACAAGGACGTGATCCGACACGCTCACAAGCGCGTACTCACTCTCGTGAATCCGCTGCTGAAGCGGCGTGTGGATTCCTTGATGACGTCCATGCTCTAGCGCGTGAATCGTCGTAATCAACGGAATTGCCATCCGCTCCTTTATCTCCATAGCAGCCCAGCTAACCAGCCAATCATGCCCGTGAACGATGTCGACACGCAGTCCTTCCCTGCCGAGCTGCTCTGCTTTATCGACCATGGCCAGATTCAACTGGAACACCCACTGCAAAAAGTCGCCTTGCTCGGATCCTGCGTAGCTGTTTAAACGATGGACGTAAATGCCATCCACCATCTCCTGTCCTGCCTCTGCGTGAGCTGCCGCTGTCAGCACATGGACCTCGGTTCCCTGCCGCACGAGTTCACGGGCCAAGTCATACACAGCCCTTCCCAGACCACCTACGACATGAGGAGGAAATTCCCAGCTGAGCATCAATACCTTCCGCTCCGCTTGCTGATAATCCGTTGCCGCCACCATTTGATGCGATACGTTCACTCTATGCGAACGAAATGGCAGATAGTACGACTCATCCATTGTCGGAAAGATGGGATAAGCCTTCTCCATTTCAACGAGTCTGGCGTCATTTTGTTGATCGGAATGAATCATGTCCAACAACTCTCGCAGCCTGACCAAATGATCGTGAAAACGTCGCACAGCATAATCCACTACCGTCTGTCCATCGAGGATAAATGCCCAGTCACTGCTCTGTGCCAGCATCAATTCCCGCGCTGCCTGCTTCAAGCATCGACTGGCCCATGCGTCCTTTTTGACGTTCTGTCCTTTTGCGATTTCGCAACTATGTACAGCTGCAATCAAATCTCGCTCCGCCTGATGCAAATGGCGGTACATCCAGCCGTTGTTCTCGTTCAGCCAGACCTCACCATAGCCATTTCGTCCCCATGTGGACATCGGCAAGCGTGCTCGATCCTGCGCAGGGTATTTTGCCAAATATTCGGAAGGAGTAATCAATTGGACGTGCTGGGAGTCGCATACGGTTTTTCGCAGCAAAAAGTCGAGGAACAGCGGACCTTCATACCACCAATGACCGAAAAGCTCTGCATCATAGGTAGCTACCACAAGCGGCTCACGATCCAGCCAGGAAGACGCTTCTTCGACCTGTCTCTCCCGATGGTAGAGGAAGTGACCCGCATGCGACGCTGCCTTTTCCCGCGCCCAATCCGGCTCATACCAATCCTTCTGCCCTGTTTTCCCGGTGATCCGGTAATATTTCAGCCCTGTATTTACGCGGATCCCCTCTGGATGAATATAGGGGGCGATGTAATCCATTTCCCGGTCGAAGCCGATATCGCGGTAATACTCCCGATAGTCGTAGTCGCCCGGATAGCCGTCAAACGAGCTCCACACTTGCCGGGAAGCCTGTTCATCTCTAGCGAAGGCAGCGACATCATAAGGAGTCTGCAGAGGTGCGTACAGTCCTCTCATCGGAGTCGGTGTAGCATGCGAGATCGTGTGACTATCGACGAAGAAGTAATGAAGTCCTACCTCCTTCAGCAAACGATCCAGTCCTGGAGTAAACCCGCACTCTGGCAGCCATATCCCGTTTGGCCGTTTTCCGAGGATCCGTTCATGTGTTTCGATCCCCGCCAAGAGCTGGGCACGTATGGCTTCTTCTGTTTCTACATAGGGAAGGAAGGCGTGGGTGGCCGCGCAAGTGATCAGCTCGAGGCAGCCGCTCTCCTGCGCACGTTTGAGGCCGGAAATCAGCTGAAAGTCTAGCTTGCGGCAGTAAGTAGCGATCTCACGAAACCGTTCGAGGTACATCTTGGCGACACGGTTCTCCCTAGGAGCATTCATGGTTCGCTTTACTTCTTTGCCAGCCAGTTCAACAGTCTTGGCGAGATGCGTTTGAAATCGGGACTGAATCAGTTCATCATCCAGCATGGATAATAGCGTGGGGGAAACAGCAAGGGTCATGCGAAAATCGATTCCGTCTGCGAGCAGCTTGTCGAACACCATGAGCAAGGGGAGATAGGTTTCCAGCATGGCTTCGTACACCCAGCGCTCTTCCAGGTAATCGTCCCGCTCCCCGTGTCTTACATAGGGCAGATGAGCATGCAACACGAGGGAGAGATAACCGTTGTTCACCGATGACACCTCACTTATTTGTTTGATTTCATATAGAGGGAATAAGAGGAGAAGTTCTCAAACCACGACGGGGAGTTCCCTTCCGGGGCGGGTTCAATCAGCGGCTCACCCCAAGTGGCTTTTGTATTTCGCGGTGTTTCCACCGGTTCTGAGCGAAGGATGGGACAAAATCGTCCATGATCGTACAAACCGAAATCTACCAGATACGTGCGGCCAGGGTTCACATCGCGTACGTACCAGGATTGAGCATCCTCCTGGACGTGCACATCCTGGATGGAATGGGCGTTTTGTCCGGTAAAGATCCGGTCGGTTACATCGTAGATGCGCAGGCCTTTTTGAATGTGGCGGTAATCAGCCTGCAAATAGGAGGCGACCATTCTCATGCGAGGCCACGTAATTTCCCAATACACAAATAATACCGTTGGCCCTTGTGCCATAACCTTGACGAGATCACGCCCGTAAAATGTCGGGAGACGCCACTCCCGCTCCTGTCGATGCAAAGACTCTTTCGGCGTCGGTTTTTGGGCGCTGGTTTCTGTCGGTTTAGCTCTTTCCTTTTGCAGCTGGTACTTGACCTGTCCGATGGTTAACCCGCATTCTGCTGCAATCTGCGCAATCGACTTAGATTGCGACCGTAGTTCGAGTATTTTTTCCAGCATCGCTGAGCACTCCCTTCCGCCATTTTCCTATCTGCCTGCTGGCCATTGCCTTTTGCGTAAGCACAATGTCATCATAGCCAATGCTCGCAACAAAAACTGTCGAATACTGGGTGCATATCCCTTCTTCTTTTGTCGATAAACGATCATGTTTTCGTCAACGAAGTCCAAATCTCGAGGCGAATCGAATGGTAATCGCTTTCACACGTCGAACATTCGTCTATTTTCATATTACAAACTCCCTAACCGATAGATTCATTCCTTTATGAAATACATGTTGGCTGCTTTCAAAGTGACCATGAATGCAAGCGCTCTCTATTTTTTCTAGCTCCTTTCGCACATAAGAAAAACGCGGAAAGTGAACCGCGTCCTTTGGTTTGGTGGTCGGTGGGGCTGTAGTGGAGGAGCGGAAAAGGGTGAAAACGCTCCAGCTTCTTGGGTCCCTTGCTGGGGGTCATTCCTGCACGGTTCCATGAAAAAAGGGAAACCGCGTCCAACTTTCCCTCTCTCCCTGCCTTCTTAATGATTACACAAATAACCGTTAGAGTTTACCCTAACGGTTATTTATTCTTTAGCGGATATCTGAAAGCTGATATTCATAACCATGCAACTCCTTGCAATATTCGGGATACATGAGACTTCCGCGCAACTCGTAGCCGAATTGAAGTGGCACTGTAGGATCTCATTCGTCCATTGCATGAAAGCTCCGAACAACTTCCTACGCGATTTCTCCGGTTTCATAACACATCAAGCATAATAGTTGACGAATTCGTTCTCTCTTGCTTCCTCAGGAGACTGTTGAAAAAGGGCCAGCCCTGTAGCTATCCCAAAATCTTATAAATTCCTATCTGTCAAAAAAGCCGATCCCCCAAATGGGAGCATCGGCTTTGTCTATTTTGGGTATTCAATTGACCAGCTTGCCTTTTTCCTGCCAGAATGGCTGTCTGAGCTCGACTTTTCGTATTTTACCAGAAGCGGTCTTCGGCAGTTCATTTACGATGCTGAAGCCTTTTGGGCATTTGAAGGCAGCCATCTTCTCCCGGCAAAACCGATCCAACTCGTCAGCATCGAGAATCGTCCCTGGCCTAAGGACAACGATAGCATACGGGACTTCCCCCCATTTTTCATGTGGCACAGAAATAACCGCCGCTTCCAATATTCCCGGATGCTCGTATAGCATGCCTTCTACCTCAATGGAGGAAATATTCTCCCCTCCACTGATGATAATATCCTTTTTACGGTCGACGATATCGATGTAGCCTTCCGCGTCAACCGTCGCCATGTCACCCGTATGGTACCAGCCGTTCACGATCGCGGCGGCCGTTGCCTCGGGCTGCTTCCAATAGCCCTCCATGACCATGTTCCCTCGTGCGATGACCTCCCCGATACTCTCGCCGTCTTTGGGCACATCCCGATCCTCATCGTCCACGACACGAATCTCTACATTATGCATGGGAATCCCGGCCTTTGCTTTCATGCGGAAACGCTTTTCCTCGCTTTCTTGGAGCAAGTGATGCTTGATCGGCGATACGGTGATCAGAGGAGCACATTCTGTCATTCCGTAGACCTGCAAAAACTCCCACCCCAGCTGCTGCTCAACCGTTCGTACAAAAGCTGTAGGCGGAGCTGAGCCAGCGATGACTACGCGCATCGGTCCAGTCGTTTTGTCTTCCACAAAGCGAGGTTCATTGATCAGCATGTTCAGGACGGTCGGAGCCATACAGGCCACCGTCACCCCTTCTTTTTTCATCAGGGAGTGGATCAGCGGCGGATCGATCTTGCGCAGCATGACGTGCTTGGCCCCTACTGCGGTAAACGAAAAGGGAGTTCCCCACCCGTTCACATGAAAGATCGGCAGCGTATGCAAAAGAACATCACTATCATTGGCCCCTAGATGGAACATCGTGTTCTGCATATTGAAGTACAGCGTCCGGTGCGAGTGCATGACCCCTTTTGGCTTGCCCGTCGTGCCACTGGTGTAGAGGATCGTGGCGAGATCGGTTTCTGCGATTTCGTTTATGCACGGCTCTGTGCTCTCTGCGGCGAGCAGGTCTGAATAAGACTCCCACCCAGCACGTGTGGCTAATCGTCCATCTACAGGCATGGCTACGAAGGAAGTCACGGTCGTTAGCGACTCAACAATCGGCTCCACCAGCAAAATCAGCTCATCGTCTGCAAAAAACAGCTTCGCCTCTGCATGCTCGATGATGTACAAATAGTCGTGTGGCAGCAGTCTGGTATTTAAGGGAACGACTACCGCTCCCAATTGAAAGCAAGCGTAAAACAGCTGCAGCATAGCTGCTGTATTCGGAGAAAGAACCGCTACGCGATCTCCCTTCTCCACGCCCATCCGTGTCATGACACGGGCAAGCTGATGCACTTCCTCCTGAAATTGCCGATACGTCCAGCTGCGCTCGCCTTCTATGACCGATTCTACCTCCGGGTAAAGCAGGGCGGCACGGCGCAAGGTATCATCCATTCGCAAAGCAACATGCATAAGTATCGATCCCTTCATTTGGTACTTTACCCATAGACTAGCAAGCCAGCGGGATAAAAGTCAATTCACCTTTCTGAATTAACAGATAATAGTTTCCACAAAAAAGACACGTCAAGGATTCACTCGCCTGTAACGTGTCTTCTCTGTTTCTACCTCCGTTTCGTGATCCGTCCAAATCCACCCGTTTTCGTACGCGGGGGTGAATTGCTCTTCGGGGAAGAAAAGATAGAAGAGCGCTTAGGTGTGACGGAGCTGCTGGAGCTCGATGAAGAGCTGCTGGAGTTTCGAATAATTTTACCTGAACTGCTTTTTGACGGCTCAACTTGCTTCTTGAGGATATTTCCGTCAGACCCAACCGAGGAATCTGAATTTTTCGCGGTGCTTCCCCGCTTGATGATGCTTCCTTTGCCAGAAGTCGTGACTGGTGGAGCTGCTTTTTTCTCTTCGGCTGTTGGTACGTGATACGTCCCAGATGGTTTGTAGATGTCCTTGCTCGAGTACCCTCGATAACTGCCTTTGTAGCTCTTTTTGTGCCCATCGAACAGATCGTCGAGGACACTCGCTAAAATGTAGCCTTGCAGGAAAGAAGAATCGTAGTTGTTGCGCACGTATTCCTTCGTATCAATCTCAATCAGCGTATCGGATGGCTTCGCTGTATCCTGCTGAAGGTGATAGACTTCATTCGGGTAAATGAGGAACATGTGCTGCGAGTCTTCTTTTGATATTTCGTCCGGCTTATTTTGATCGGCGAGCTCTTTTGCCACTACCGGTACCGACTTGTTTTCTGCACGATAGACGCGCGAGGTTTGTCCCTGGTCTTTGGAGGATACCGATTCAAGCGGGTACGTGTCTCCTACGGACGGACTTCCACACCCGGCAAGCGTTAGCAGGAACAAGGCGGGAAGCAGCATGAGCTTGATTGATTTCATCCATTTCTGTGGCATTCCCACACCTCCTTACGTCCCGCGTAAGACCTGCACGTCCGCTGGGAGAACGGACTCTCCCTCGTACAGCATAAACCTGCCGTCCTGCCATTCAATCCGCAGCAGTTGACGTCCATCTGATTGAAATTGCCAGATGTACTGTTCTCCGGAAGACTGGAACGGCGTTTTCCCTATGACATGGACCCTGCCCGTATACTGCTCCTCCAAGTGATAGCTGATGTCGTCCATTTCGATGGTACTCGGCACTTCCTCTACCGATTCCAGGCGACCATCGATCACACTGTAGAGGTGAAAAATGGTGCGCTCCCGCTCTTCGATATACAGGTAGCGAATGGTGTTTCCGTCTTGCAAGGTAAGCATCGTTGCCTTGCGACTGTGGTTTTGCGCTTTTCCCGTCACCTGGTAGGTCACGAGCGATACTTCGACCACATCTGACGGACCCACTGTCAGGATGCTTTTTTCCTGTACAGGCGGCTCAGGCTTGGCGAATATATTTTGAATCCGTTTGAACAAACTCATGGTCGTACTCCCTCCTGCCTGAAATTACAGGCATGCTGCCAGGATCAGGGCACCCACGATATGGAAGGCCCCTGCGAGCATTGCATGTGCCACTTTTCCTTGCTTGACCCCTTCCTCCAGATCGAATCCTGCCCCGATGCGAAACACAATTTCCACGATTCTCTCCAAAAGGAACAAAATGATGAATGATACCACAGATGCCAGCAAGGCAGTCCACAAGTCATTGGAGTTGAGAATCGATTGAGACAAGATATATCCTTGCGCAAACAGCTTCATCACGAAGCGGGTCGTCACTGCGATATTCCCGTTTTTCATCTCGGTCATATCCTTGTACTTCGTAAACAAGGAATCGACCCACATCAGCACAAACAGCAAGATCGCTCCTGCGCCCGTCCATACCAGCATGGCTAATACTTCTACCCACGTCACCGTGTCATTCCCCCCACATAAACAATCCGTTTCTTCAATCGTCGTCTTTTTCGAACCAACTTTGGCGAAAAAAAGAGGGAACCGCTAAGAGCGGCTTACCCCTCGTATTTTTTCATCAACGCTGCGAGTTCGTCCTCGACCTGCTGATCCTTGTTCAGCTCCGCAATTTCCTCATCCAAGGATTTGCCTTTTTTGTAGATTTCTCCACTGGCCTCCGCCTCTGCCTCGAGCTGCAGTGCTTTGTCTTCCATCCGTTTCAAGCCTGCCATCGCAGAGTTGGAATCGAAGCCCGCCATCGCCTGGTTGATGGTTTTTTGCGCTTTGGCTGCATTCACGCGGGCAACCAGCGTCTCGCGTTTGTTTTTAAGCTCCGTCACCTGTTTCTTCATCTCAGCCAGCTTGTCGCGCAACGCATCTGCTGCTGCCTTGTTTTTCTCGTAAGCATCCTTGTATTCGTTCATTTTTTGCTCGGTTGCTTTTTTCTCTTCCAGCGCACGGCGTGCCAGATCGATATTTTTCGCCTGAGCGGCGATGTGCGCCTGTTCGTCGCGCTTCTTCACCAAAGCTTCCTGCTCTTCATACAGCACCTTGAATTTCTTTTCCAAGGCAATTTGGGCTGCGACCGCTTTTTCTGCCTCTTCCAGGTCTTCCTGCATATCACGCAGATATTGGTCGGTCATTTTAATGGGATCTTCTGCCTTTTCGATGAGGGCATACAGATTGGACATCGTCAAATCACGCAGTCTTTTAAAAATGGACATGGTATTTCCTCCTTCAGTACCTTCAATGGATAGTGCGGCTATTGTCGGTAGCCGAACTTCTCTATACATGTATCTACGATAGTTATTCAAGTAAGTTTCAAGATTGCATGCTCAAAATAGAAAAATACTTTGGCAACAGGCCCACCTGCTGTCATTCCCGGTGGACCTTTGCCTTTTTCTCCTGCTCATCCCAGATCAGATAGGCATCAAATTTGTCTTTGCCCTTCTGGAAGCCCTTGATCAAATTACTCTTGCCGGTTTCCATCACTTTTTTGATCATGGCGGCAGAGATTTTCTTGCCCATGATCGTTTTGGAGACGGTCACACTGCATTGGCTCTTCTTGTAATTGGCACAGCCGTAAAAATCGCCTTTGTCGACGAGATCGCCGCCGCAAACTTTGCAGGTAGCCACTTTCGAGCCGAGGGTAAACTTGGAGGCTTGCTTGGGCATCGAGGATACGTCGTAGCTCTCCAGCTTCCACTCGCGAGACTGCTCCACGGCATCCTCGACGATTTTGTGGGACAGCTTGCGGACCTGCTCCATGAAAGCTTGCGCGGACGCCTCCCCTTGACCGATCTGGCCAAGTCTTTGTTCCCAGCGAGCCGTCATCTCCGGTGAAGCCAAAATCTTGTCGCCGATGACATCGATGAGAAGCGTGCCTTTTTGGGTGGCAAACACTTGGTTTTTGCGCACATCGATGTATTTGCGTTCTTTGAGCATGTTGATGATCCCTGCGCGCGTAGCTTCCGTACCGAGTCCCTCTGTCTTCATCAGGACTTTTTCCAGCTCCTGATTGTCCAGATGCTTGCCGGCCGTTTTCATCAGCGTAATCAACTGGCCTTCCGTGTAGCGCTTGGGCGGTTGGGTCTTGCTCTCTTTTGCTTCGACCTTGCGTACCTTTCCCGTATCGCCTTTTGCCAGAGGCGGCAGGATCGACTCTTTGTCTTCTTTATCCTCGTCAAAGAGCACTTCCCGCCAGCCAGCGCGGATCTGCACCTTCCCCTTGCTGATAAAGACGGCTCGTCCATCGACCAGAGTCGTCAGCGTTGTGTAGTCAAACAAGGCGCTTTCATAGTGAGCGGCGATGAGGCGACGGGCGACGAGGTCGTAAATTTTCCGCTCGTCATCCGGCAGCCTGGAAATATTCGGCACCTGCTCTGTCGGGATGATGGCATAGTGGTCCGTGACCTTTTTCTGGTTGACATAGCGTCGATCCTGCGCGATCGATGTCTTCGGTGTCGGAAAGCTAGCCTGGTAATCCGGCTGCTTGGACAGCTTGGACAAAATTTCCGGAAACGTCTTGGCTTCCTCCGCTGTGACGAAAGCGGAGTCAGAACGAGGATACGACAGCATCCCTTTTACGTACAGCTTTTGCGCGATCTCCAGCGTCTTTTGCGGAGAGTATTTAAACAGCTTGTTCGCAGTTGCCTGCAGCGAGGAGAGATTGAATAAATACGGCGGCAAAAATTCCTTGCGCTCGGTCTCTACCTCATGCACCTGTGCAGGCTTGTCCTTGCAAAAGGCGGCGATCCGCTCTGCCAATGCCGGATCGCTGATGCGCAACTCCCCCTCGTTGTGCCAGACCCCATCATAGCGCTTCTTGTCCACTTCAAAGGTGGCCTTTACCTCCCAGAACGGCTCTGGCTTAAAGGAGGCGATTTCCTTCTCCCGCTTGACTACCAATGCCAAGGTGGGAGTCTGTACACGTCCCGCAGAGAACACGTCACTGATTCCTTTTTGCTTCAACAAAATGGTGTAGACACGTGAAGCATTCATCCCGACGAGCCAATCCGCACAGGAGCGGCTGTAGGCTTCGTAATACAGATTGCGGGTCTCTGTCTCATCGAGCAGCGATTCAAATCCCGCTGTCACGGCCTTTTCCGTCAAAGATGAGATCCACAGGCGTTTCATCGGTTTATGGACACCACTCTGCTCCACGATCGTCCGAATGATCAGCTCTCCCTCACGCCCCGCATCGCCCGCATGAATGATGCCTTTTACTTCGGAGCGCCTGAGCAGCTGCTTGATGATCCCGAACTGCTTGGCTTTGGAGCGCATCACCTGATGGCGAAAGGATTCCGGGATGAGCGGCAGCGTTTGGATGGACCATTTTTTCCAAGCCGGATTGTACGCCTCGGGTGGAACCAGCTCGCAGATGTGCCCGACTGCCCAAGTGAAAAAGGCTCCCTTCGGAAAAAGGCGGTTTGGATGCACTTCGAGATAGCCCTGTTGTTTTCTATGTGGAAACGGACTGGCGAGCTTCATGGCCTGGTCCGGTTTTTCTGCAATGACGACTTTCATAGACTTCCTACTCCCAACTGTTGCAAGTATTTCTGTGATTGCGGTGGTCACAAAACATTCGTTCCCTTTTCTATTTTACTACAACACTCGCTGAAAGAAGAGGAAATCATTTCCTTATCCTTGCTTATGTGCCAAAGATTTTTCCCCGTGCGATGACTGCAAGCTCTATTTTTTCCAGCGTGCGGCAGTAGACCTCGCCCATGGATACCTGCTCTTCTTCGGGCAGAGACGGCAATCGCAGCAATGAGAGGACGTCACGGCTCCGGTACCAGTCCTTCTCCTTTGGATCAGTGTGTTCAACCTGCTTCCATGCCTGCTGTAGCTGAGGAGAATAGAGCGGGCTCATTTTGCTCCTCAGCTGGCAGTTTTCCACCCTCCTCTGATGCGGCTTGCCTGGAAGTCCCTCCTTTATGTCGTGAAACAGATGCGGCCAGTAGTCTTTTCTCGAGCCCGTGTGAGGCTGTCGGGACGCCCAAGCAAGAACAGACGCGAGATTCTTCTCTTCACGAAACAAAAGGACATACAATCGCTTGCCCAGCGATATGCGTTCTAGCAATGACGCGAAATGCGACACGGCCTCTCCAATCAACCGCAGCGGCCTTTTGTCTCCTTGGCACGGAAACAGTATTTGGTTGAGAGAAAGCAGCTCCTGCAAGGTAAAGGGCAGCGTGTCGAGAACCGTTTTTTTGTAAGACTCGTTCTGCATGACCTGCACCTCTAAATGCTGCTGCTCGTTTACGATCAGACCAGCTGCCAGAAGCTCACGGTCTCCTGCTTTCCAGAAGTGATTCCAGAGAGCTTGGGTAAACACAGAGACCTGAAATTGCGGCAAGAGGTGAAAAAGGTTGGTCTGTCTGCGCACACTTTCTTCATACAGTAACAACTGAGGGTAAACGTCTCGAAAAATCAGCCAGTTTCCTCGCTCGAGAAAGAAAAAATAGTTCCTCTGTTCTCTGACCGAAAGCAAACGCGGGAGCAACTCCCCGCTTAAATCCGTCATGCTCCAGCCTGCGTTTCTGGAAACCAGATGAGCCAACAGCGCCCAGTGAATCTCGGAATGCTTCTGGTAATAGTCCAGGTACGCGCGGGTTCTTTCGACATTGTCCACGTTTCGCACGTTTGTCTGCTCCCTTATGTCCCTCACTAGCTGTTTTTCACGGGCGGACAGGTCAGCGGCTTTTGACATGTCCTTTTTTCTGGCGATGACCTGTTTGATTTCTTTGGCAAGGGACAAAAGAGGTGGATCGACCATCCAAGACCAGTTCAAAGCAGTCCCTCCTCTCTCCTCATGTCCCCAAGCATCTGGAGGTGAAACGGTTGCGTGAAGTATCTGCAGAAATTCAGCGCATGCAAACGGTCTTGCTTCAAAAGCAAGCACAAGACGGTTCTTGGCGATTTTGTCTGGAAAGCGGTACACTGACGGACACTCACATGATCATCCTATTGCGCACTTTAGGGATTCATGATGAAGAGTTGATGCTGGGACTGGCCAACCGGATCGCAGGCAAACAACAGCCGAACGGGGCGTGGAAGCTGTACACGGATGAAGCCGATGGAAATCTCTCTGCCACGATCGACTCGTACTTCGCCCTGCTGTTTTCCGGCTATTTGAAAAAAACAGATCCCCGCATGGAAATGGCCAAGTCCTTCATCCGCGCCAACGGAGGGCTGAACGGAGCCAACATGCTGACGAAAATATCGACAGCCTTGACGGGTCAATATCAGTGGCCACAGCATTTTATGGTGCCCGTCGAACTGACCTTGCTCCCGCCCACCTCTCCCCTGAGCTTCTACGATTTTGTAGGCTACGCCCGCGTCCATCTGGCCCCGATGATGATCTTTGCCGATCGGAAATACGTCTTCCACAATCCAGCTACTCCGGATTTATCCGACCTGTACGTCGGACCTGCCATCTCGCCAGGTATTTATCCTCATCGCCGCATGGAGCAGTTCGCCCAGGATGCGCAAGGCTTCCTCGCTTCGATCCACAGCTTTGTACGTACGCTGCCATTTCTACCGAGTGTGCTGCGCGAGGTCTCTTTGCGCCGTCTGGAAACGTACATCCTGGAGAGGATCGAACCGGACGGAACTTTGTACACGTATTCGACTTCTACTTTTTTTATGATTTTCGCCTTGCTGGCACAGGGCTACCCCTTGCAGCATCCCAAGATCCGGCACGCCATGCAGGGCTTGCAGGCTGCCGTTTACCGCACGAGCGAAGACGCTCATCTCCAGCTCGCTACCTCCGCAGTCTGGGATACGGCATTGCTCACTTACGCCTTGCAGCATTCCGGCATCGAGTCCTCCCACCCCTCCCTTCAACGCTCCCTAAAGTACCTGCTGGGCAAGCAGCAGACAACCTATGGCGACTGGAAAATTCGCAACCCGCACGCTGCTCCTGGGGGCTGGGGCTTTTCGGATCAGAATACGATGAATCCCGATATCGACGACACGACAGCTGCCCTGCGCGCCATTTCCATGCAAGCAAAAGCAGACCAAACCACAGCAGCTGCCTGGAAACGAGGCCTGGATTGGCTCATGACCATGCAAAACGACGACGGTGGATGGCCTGCATTTGAAAAGAATACGAACTCTGCTGTCATTCGGCAGTTGCCGATCGAGGGCTCGGATACCGTGAGCATCGACCCCTCCTCTGCGGATCTGACGGGCCGTACACTGGAGTTTCTCGGCAATTATGCGGGAATTCGCATGAACCATCCGCAGGTACAAAAAGCTGTCCGCTGGCTCCTGAGCGAGCAGCGACCAGATGGCTCCTGGTACGGCAGATGGGGAATCGCTTTTCTGTACGGGACGTGGGCGGCACTAACCGGCATGATGGCAGTAGGTGTGCCTGCGGACAGCGAGGCCGTGCAAAAAGCCGTAAGCTGGCTGATTCGAAATCAAAACGAAGATGGCGGATGGGGAGAGTCTTGCAAGAGTGACGAAAAACAAGCGTATGTGGCTCTAGGTGCGAGCACACCCTCCCAAACCGCCTGGGCCGTAGATGCCCTCATCTCTGTTTTTCCCAAGCCTCATCCTGCTGTGGAGCGAGGCATTCAGTATCTCCTTCAATTCAAGGATCGCCATGATTGGACGACTGCCTATCCGACCGGCGGCGGAAGGCCTGGGGGCATTTATTTTGCTTACCACAGCTACCGGTGGATTTGGCCGCTGTTGGCACTCAGTCATTACCGGGACAAATACGGGACAAATCAACCTTATTCGTAATGTTTGCGAATGGGCAGCTGCTTGCTGATGATTAAAGAGTCTGCAGGTGTATCAAATACCGTTGAGCTGATGATTTCCTCCGTATCCCCAATCAGGACGATGGAGGATTGGGAAACGCCATCGCAGTCAAACTCCCCGACCTCTATTTTTTTGTTATGGACGGTCATTTTCAGTTCCATCTCTTCGTCTCCTCTTCTTCCTAGGGAATGAGCACGTGCAGCGGTGTGCCTCATTCAGCTTATGCCTACGCCCATCAAGAGGTGGCAAAAACAGATATGAACACCCACTAGACATTCACATACAATACAAAAAGGATTTCTCCAGAGGGGTGAGGTACTTGTGCCTGCAATCGTGGGAGTCATCAATGTCAACAGTATCAGTGGTGTCTTCAACGTCGGGGATGTCCGCAAAATTTCTCCTGTAAGCTATGCCAAAACCTTTGCTGGTGGAGGTTCTTTTAATTCCGGAACGACATTGAACGTGAGAATTCCACGCAGTGTCGTTTATGTGAATGATACGAATAACGATGATTGGCCTGCATTTGTCCAAGATTTGCGTGAGCCAGCGCCCAAGGGACGGGATTGCCCATGAATTTTATTGTCCATCAAAACATTACGATCCACACTCTGAAAATCGATGGTCTTACCAACTCGTCTGTCTTTCAAATCGGGAGTGCGGGTGTCATTAAACCTTTATCACAACTATACAACTCAGGCGGTTTTACGGAGCGAGCACCGGAAGCAACCATGGAGCCGGGGGAAGAAATGGAACCTGAAAGCCCACGTCCCGATATGTTTGTCCCGCTCATCCCCTTAGTGGAGCCCAGATGAGTTTCGATCCATTTGTCAGAAGATAGGTAAGGATGATCAGTATGTATATGGGTCCAGAAATGATGCAGTACTTTCAGCAGCTTCACGAATATTTGCAAGCACAAAACAAGCATATGGAAGCGATGAAAAAGCTGATTGAAAAACTGAATCAGGACATTGACGAGCTGAAGGAAAAACAGGTACCTCCCGTCATACGAAATGAATACAAATTTGATCTGCTAAAGGTCGAACGTCTGGAAGGCACCTTAAATATCGGTTTGAATCCAAAAGGTGCCGATGCTGGCATGGGGGAGCTGTCCATTCCTGGCCAAACGCCAGAGGAACGACCCACTACCGGAACAGCGGACACTCCCGCTTTTCGTCGCGTCCAGCAGGAAATATACGATTTTCTGGGGCATGACGCGTACCAGGTACTCGAACGTATCGAGGAAGAAGCCGGTTATCCCCTCGATGACACGTATCGCTCCTTTATCATGGATGACATCAAAAAACAAATCGATCCCCGCATTCGCTACTATTTGAAGCAGTCCGAAGCAGAAGGCTGGGAGCCCGAGCATATCGACGCTGTCTGCCAACGAACGATTCAAAAGGTCAAGCGCGATATCGAACGTACCTGTGAGTCCTTTATTAAAAATTTGCCTCGTGGAGGGATTGACGGCGGTCATGATCTATAAAGTGATCAATGGCGAAATCCGCGTCGGAGCTGTAAATATTGTCAACCTTGCCTCTGCAGCTTCTTTGTTTATCGGTGACTGCAAGTCTATTGTCCTGAAAACCATCAATGAGACCCCGCCGGAGAGCTACATTGTAGGCGTGACACAGCCAGAGGAGACGCCAGAACCGACGCCATAGGAATAGCCAAGCGAAAATCCGAAGACTGCATGGGGATGTCAGCCCGCCTCCTCTCTTATCCTATGGCTTCAGGAAAAAGGAGAATGTGGATCATGAACAGCAGAACGAGCCATGTCCATTCCTTAACCAACATTTCCATCGACTCCTCCTCCGTCCTGCAGATCGGCGATTCCCAAAAGGTGGATGCCCAATCGTACATCCTTGCCGTACAGCGGGATAAAGTCATCTTTTTTGAAAACGAGTTTCTGTTTCGGGACTATGTCGCTTTCTGTGAGCCATTTCCTTTGCCCAGCGATTGCGAACCCATTACGACTATGACCTTTCATGAAAATCCTTCGATCCGGGTAGATAAAGTGAATGTCAGCTTCGCCGCCGCATCCGCGGTTATTCACATCGGCTCGAGTGAATGTGTAGAAATGGAAACGCGCGTAAAAAATATACGGCATTTGGTACGGAACAAGCGCTAGGTAGAGGGTGGCGAACGTGAAAGGAGGAGATATCGTTGCCTTCCATCATCGGTGCAGTCAATATCAACAGTAACTCGGGAACCGTCAACTTTGGAGACACCCTCAACATATCTCCTAAGAGTGCGACCAAGACGTTTTCCGGTTCTGGCGGCGGCAATACCGGCAACCTCGTCAACACTGTAAACGGGGCCAGCTCTACGAACACGCTCGATCCCAGCGTGGTGGACCAACCTCTCGTCGGGAATATTTAAAGCAGTGTTAATGGCTTGCATTAGCACTGTTTTTGTCTGATTGTGTACGAGCCTACAATAGCTGCAGATAGTAGAAAAAAGGCTGCCAAGGGAAACTGGCAGCCTGGTACAGATTATAAATTCGCCCGAAACGTCGCTTTTCTGTCATGGGGTGAGCCATCCCTTGGCAAATACAGCTCCAATAAGCCATCCTGATAGTGAGCTTTCATCCCTTTTGCACTGACCGATACAGGCAGCTCGATTTGACGGTTGAAGATGCCGTGCACCCTTTCCTGCTGAATGCAGAACTGCGCTTGCGGATGTCGCTTGATCGTCCCTTTTATCTCCAATGTCCGCTGTTCCGTGAGCGTGACCTCCAAGCTGTCACGGGCAAATCCGGGCAATTCGCAGCAGACGATCACGAGCTGATCCGTTTGATAAATATCGGTAACCGGAAAAGCATCGTGATCGCTTTGATACATGATCACAGGCGGCTGTTCCTTTTCCCTCTGCTTCTCTTTTTGCTTTTTCCTCGTTTTCGAAATGGTGGGTACTGCCTCGCTCACTTGCGTAGTCGCCTGAGCCGTGGACTGCCCCGTCAGGTTTACGAGGTTTTCCCAAAAGTTCGTGTCCAAAAGCTGATTCATCTGGCTTAATGCCTGCCAAGGATTCTCCTGGTTCATGCTTAGCTTGGACAGACTTTCAGATGTTCGTTGCAATTGTTTCATGGTCTCCTGCAGGTTTTTCATGACGCGTCCCCCCCTCCTTCCCATCAGCAGGTCAGGAAATCCAATGAAGCGATCAGTCACTCCTGCAGTATATGTACGATTGCCTAAGGAAGGTGCTACACCCCGCCTTGAGACGCTCCTTCTCCGCTTTCAACGGGGGCAGGCGGAGCTAAAATATCAGGCGGTGGCATGTCAGGGGAGTACGGCTGCTCTTCTGTGCCTTCCTGGCCGTTTCCTGATCCATCTGATGCTTCATCTGGAACCGGATTCGTCGGATCGACATCGCTGTTTGCAGGCGTTGTCGGCTTCGTTGCATTTGACTTTTTGTCCGACTCTTTAGCAGGGGTCGCAGGAGAAGCAGTCTGTACTGTTGCTGCTGGCTTCGATGCCGGTTTTGGCTGATTTTTGATTTCGGCCTGTGCCACCTCTACGACAGCCGCATCACTTAATTTTACCAAGTCACCCTTTTTCTCCGATCCCATCTCTGCCTGGAGGGTTGTGCGAATCGCCTCCATATTCTCCTTTGGCCAAAGGGTGTACGGAGAAATCCAAACCGCACCATTATCCAGTGACGT
Organism: Brevibacillus nitrificans; assembly: GCF_003710965.1. Taxonomy (NCBI): domain Bacteria; kingdom Bacillati; phylum Bacillota; class Bacilli; order Caryophanales; family Paenibacillaceae; genus Brevibacillus; species Brevibacillus nitrificans. The sequence continues at coordinate 49,287 of NZ_RHHU01000001.1, forward strand.
CATTCTTTCCGAGGAGATGGTGCCAAAATCCATCGCCAATCCATTGATTTGATCCTTGGACAAATCGGTCCGAATATGCTTGCCTACCGTTTCCAGGACAGCTGTCAGGCTCGAAATACCGTCGACGGAAGCCACTTTGTCTGCAACGGCCTTGATCACCTGCTGTTGTCGTCTGTTCCGGTCAAAGTCACTGGAATTGTAGGCAGAACCCCGCTTATCCAAGCGATGACGTACAAAACCAAGCGCCTGCTCTCCATTCAATACCTGTGTTCCTTTTTTCAGGCTCCGATAAACGCCTTCTTGCGGAAGCTCATAAACCAGATCTTTGTCAACATCGACCTTTACACCGCCGAGCTTGTCGATTACAGCTGTGAAGCCCTCAAAGTCAAGCTGGACATAGTGGCCTACGCTTACGCCAAGCATGCTTTCCAAGGTTTTCTTCAGCAAGGTCATCCCATTTTCCGTAACTGTCTGCCCTTTGCTTTCTGCGCGCTTTTTGATTTCTTCTCCCAAAGCAAAGACTTCGTTTATTTTGTGATACCCCGGATAGCCCGGGATTTCTACACGAGTGTCCCGTGGCAGGGAAACCATCGTAAGTTTTTTGGTTACGGGATTGGCGACGGCCACTACCAGTACGTCGGTGTTGAGCATCCCGATGTTTTGCCGAGTATCCAGGCCAACGATCACAAAGGAAAGCGATTCCTTTTCTTCGTAGGGCTGCTCTACTTTTGGCTGATCAGGGAGCTGATACGGATCCTCCGTGACGACCTCCAACGTCTTGTTCCACTGACTGAGGGCATAGCCAGCTCCGGCAGCTACCAGACAAAAAAACAGGCAGCAAAGCAGAAGCACATACATTTTTTTGCTTCGCCGTCCACGCCTTTTTTTCTTGCTTGCCTGGTTGGAAGGAGTCTGAGGTTTTTCCATTTTTGCGGGCACGTTGGTCACTCCCTTTTCGTCGAATTTTGCACAATCGCAGATAAATTTCCCAAGATTTTGGCAATTCTTGTCCCATTTTACCACATCCTCCCGGCATTTTGTATGACGAAGGAACCTGCTCCCACGTTGCAGCTCGGAACATTCTTGCACTCTGGATACGAAACAGGTAGTCTAAAACTAGGTATATTTGGTACGCAAGAAAAAATCGGGGGGACAAAAGAGTGGAACACGTACAGGTGCTGATCGCAGGCGGCGGCATCGGAGGACTGTCCGCGGCTATTTGGTGCCAACGATTAGGATTATCCTGTCTTCTGGTGGAAAAAGCAGATCATCTCGGCGGACAACTGCTGCAAATCCGCAACGAAATCGTGGACCTTCCTCCCCGCGTTTACGCCAATGGTTCAGCTCTGCTGGATGATCTATTGAGACATCCCGCCATTGATGCCGTGCAGCCGCGACTGGAAGAAACCATCATTTCCATTGATGTTTCAACTCGCATGGTGAAAACAACGAAATCGGACTATCGCGTAGACTTTTTCATTGCCGCAACCGGTGCAAGTCCCAATGAGATCCCTGCGCTTTCAGGTTGCAAGAAAGTGCTGACGACTTCTTTCTCCACAACGGCTCAGGCAGACATGCTATCGGCACAGGATGTTGCTGTCATCGGCGGCGGAGACCGCGCTCTCGAGAGTGCCTCCAATATCAGCAGATTTGCCCGGCATGTAGATCTTCTCGTCCGGAGTGATCATTTGCGTGCCCGCTCCGAGTGGATTGCACGGCTGGAAAAGCTGCCGAACCTTCGCGTTTTCTGGGAAACGGAAATAGAGTCCTATGAGGCCAGAGAGGAGCGAATCGCACTGAAGCTCCGATCTGCCAACAACAGCGAGCCTGCTGAAATTGTCGTGGACTGGATTCTACCGCGAATCGGCGTGCACGGAAACAGCAGCGTATTTTCTTCCCTGGCTACCTTCGGAGATGCTTACCTGAAAACGGACGAATTTCAACGTACTTCTGCATCTGAGTGGATATACGCGCTAGGTGACGTCAGCAATGGCGCCCCCTATGCAAGTCTTTCTCTTGCGGTCGGTCAAGCGATGAAAGCCGTCAAACACATTTCGCTGCAGATCCAGCAGCCTTGAAGCACAGATTAGCAAAGGAGATCTCGTCATGTACGCTTTTCTAGATGACTTCGGCTTGCCAGTCGAGTTGACTTTTGATCACGAGGAATACGGCAATCACGAGGCACGGCATGTTCTTATTTTTCCGTTTTGGCAAGGGAAGCTTCTGTTCACCCGTCATCGAACTCGCGGGATCGAATTGCCGGGCGGTAAAGTAGAACCCGGGGAGAACAGTCTGGCAGCTGCTGTACGGGAAGTGTACGAGGAAACGGGAGCCGTCTTGGATGGAATAGAACGAATCGGACAGTACACGATCGACCATTCGATGCGAAAAGATATTTACATAGCCCGTGTGCTGGAATACGCCAGCCTCCCCTCCGGTAGTGATGTAGCCGAAACCGTAATTTTTTCACACATCCCTACCGATGTTAAAGGCGATCCGCAATTTAGCCGCCTGCTTTACGATGACGTCTATCCGCTTGCTCTGGCTCGCGCATTGACTCATCGATTTGCTCAATTCTGACGAAACGCAAAAACAACAGGCACTGCCCGAATCGGCCCCCTTCCCTTTCACGGGGTGAGACTGATTGGGAGATGCCTGTTAATTTTTTTCTTTTTCTTTCTGCCCTGACAAAATTCGTTTAAGAAGCTCATCAGGGTCAAACCCGTACTTTTCCACTGCCGCTTCCTTTTTCTTTTCATCGGGTGTAGCCGGTTCGATCCCGAGCAGCTCAGATACTTGTCTCCAGCCTTTCGTCTCGGCAGCCTTCTGATCCTGCTCACCGCCAGCCTGTGTTTGCTGCTGCGCCTGTTTGGGCTTTAGAAAGAAGATCGCCAGGACACCAAATACGAGGGATAGTCCCGCAATCGACCAAAACATGACCGTCCGTGAAATGTCCAAAAGCCATGTGAAGATGGGAGGTCCGATCGCGACCCCGATGAAGCGGACACCGCTGTACAAAGAAGTGATCATCCCCCGCTCCGCTTTTTGCACCGCTCCGACAATCATGCTGTTTAAGCAAGGCAAAATGAGCCCCGTACCAGCGCTGCCAATTACTAGGATACCGATCAGCGGATACGCCCCTTTTACAAAGCTGGCAAGAACGTAAGAGGCGGAGAGCAGGAACATCCCCACGATCACAAACCACCGCATGAGCCCTAGCTTCTTTTTAATGATCAGGCCCGTCACATACGCAGCGATACTCATGACCAGCAGCGGGATGGCTAGAAAGCCACCCTTGATCACGCCATCGATCTTGTATTTTTCCTCCAGCAGGTCTGACAAGTAGAACAGAACACCAAACAGAGTGAATAAGCAAATGCTCCCGATAAAGAAGGCGGGAATCAGCCATTTCCCATGCTGTTTAAAAACCTGCCCGATAGAGTGCAGGTATTGCTTCACCGGTATGGGCTGTTTTTCTTGCTTCTTTTCTTTCGTCAGGAATAAAAACAACAACAGCACGACGCCGCAGATAATCGGAAAGGCCAGAAACACCATGTACCAGGAGATCAGGGCAAGCAGCGAGCCAAAAATCGGGCTTAGTACCTTGCCAAGGCCGTTTGACGTTTCCATGAGCCCCAAAGCCCTGCTCTCCGACGCACCATTAAACAAATCCCCTGCGAGCGCCATGGCGATGGGTGCAGTACCCGCAGCACCGATCCCCTGCAATACTCGTCCTACCATCATGATCGAATACGGATTCTCCCACCATAATGCGGCAAGTCCTGCCAAAAGCCCGCCCGCACCATATACGACAAGGGAGAGGATGATCACGATTTTCCTGCCAAATCGGTCTGAAAGATACCCGGCAAATGGGATGACAATGCCAGCTGCTATGGAAAAGGCGGTAATGAGCAAACTCGTCTGCAAAGAGGTGAGATCCATTTTGGCTTTCATGGTTGGCAATACAGGGATGAGCATGGAATTACCCAGCACCATGACCAGAGGGATACCCGTTAAGCCAATCAAGTTTTTTGCATTTTGCGCCATAAGAAACTCCTTCTTTTACGCATAAACGCTGCCATCCCAGCGCATTGCGTTGATAAGCTCCCAGTCCGGCAAAACTCCAATTCCGGCTCCTTCCGGGATAGTGACCTTGCCTTGCACCGGAGCTAACGGAAACAACTGTGTGAACGGATTCTCCATCGCATCCCACTCCACGGGCTCGATGGGATCGGCATCCATTTTCGACCATGCCGGAAGACAAGCCTGAGCAAATAAGGTATACAGCCGAGCCAGGCTGCCATCAAAAGAATGAGGGGATACCCGATATCCATACTGCCTAGCCAGCTGCAAGTGTGTCCGGTAGGCATCGATCCCCTCTGTGTGCAGCAAATCTGGCTGCGCAATATCCAACGCACCAGATTGGTACAGCGGTAAAAACTGAGCGCACTGAACCAGATTCTCTCCGCCCGCAATGGGTACCTGAATAGCTGCCCGCAGCTTTCCATACTCCTGCGCACGATCCAGCGGCATCGGCTCCTCTAGCCACAGCCAATTGGGGAACTGGGAGAACACTCTCTCCCACTTACGTGCATGAGACGTATCGTAGCTTTGGTTAGCATCCAAAGCGACAAGAACATCCTCGGGCAGTGTTTGCATGAGACGCTTGATATGGGCAAAATCCTCTTGCAACGAGCGTCCTCCGATTTTTACTTTCACCTGTTTATGCCCAGCTGCAACCTCCTGCGTGACCTTTTCAATCGAACGCTCGCACCAATCACTGGCTTCCCAGTAGGATTGAAATGAAGCGTAAACCGGTATTTGCTGATGAAATTTGCCGCCCCACAAATCACAGACAGACAACCCCGCGCGCTTCGCAACGATTTCCGTCAAAGCCATGCTCACTCCCGCTGCCGAGCGCTGGTGCCATTTGCTGATGACATCTGTCAGCGCGAGTCGATCCGTTGCCATCTTACCGAGCAAATAGGGAATGATCCGCTCTCGGAAGCCCGACTGAAGCGTAGGGAGCCAATCGATAATCTCCCCCCACCCGTCCATTCCCGATTTGGTAATGACGCGAATCAAAAAGCATGTTCGGTACCGTTTGTAACCATTTGCATCGCCATACGCTTGTGGAAGCTTATAGAGCAGCGGGTACGTCTCTACACGCTCGATTTGCATTTGCGGTCCTCCTGGCTACATCAAATCGTTTCGGCCTTCCCTGTCTGCCCGCTCTTCTTCGTAATCGTCGTAGTTCAGGTAATTCCCTTTCCCCTCGCCCTTTCGCATATACTCCTCGTAGGTACCGCTCCGCATAAAGTGAACGCTGTCCTGACCGTGATAGCCATCGATATCGGTGTACCCGATTTCCTCTACATCTTCCACAAAGCCATCTGGCTCATCACTTTCGATGTACATTTCCTTGTAATCGGTCTTGTCGTTATCCACGTAAGAAAACGGAGTGCTCGAGGTGCCCCACGCCTCTACAATTTGCCACGCATCTTCCCCGTCAAAGCCGTTCTGCCCTTCCTTTTCGTCAAGTGAGGTACGCCCGAACGGAGGCATCAAAAACTCCTCTTCTATGGGACGAGATTCGTTGATCGTAGGCGCTGGTGCGTGTTCCTTGCAGGTCTGTGCCTGTGGGAGTGCCTCGAGACGCTCCTCAGAAATAGCCGCCCCACAAACGGTACAGGTCCCGTATGTCCCCTCATCCATTCGTGTCAGCGCCTGATCAATTTCCTTCAGCGTCTCCCTGTCCAGGCTATCCAGCGCCAAATCTTTTTCCCGCTCGAACAGTTCACTGCCAATATCAGCGGGATGGTTATCGTACATGGCAAACTCCTGCAAAGAAGTCGTCATCGGTTCTCTCATGCCGTAATGGTCCTGCACGCGATCTTCCAGCTCTTTTTTCTGCTCCAGCAGCTTAACTCGAAAAAGTGTCAGCTTGTCTTGGTCCACGCCAGACACCACCTTTGGTTTGGTTTCCTCACGTGGTAGTATGTCTTGGCTTGCACGGAATTAACCGATTTCAGCCCATCCCATAAGTTGACTGAAGACCTTGCTGAAATAAAAAAACCTGCCATTCCCTACAAGGAATGACAGGTCGAATCTTTTGGTATTCTTTATTCTCCAACGTGTGCGTAATGCTCCTCCACAATGCCCGCGCAGCGTCCGCAGATCGTTGGCAGGGATGGGTTTACACCCACATCGAGCTTCACGACGCGGCAGCGCTCGCATTTGACACCACTGGCTGCAGATACCACAGCGGCAATGCCTTCCAGCTGTGCTGCTTCAGCTGGTGCAGCAGTACCTTGTGGATGCAGTTCCACATCTGCCACGATGAACAAATCTGCCAGATCGTCCATCGCTGCCAAGGTTTTCGCCACTTCCTCTGTTTGTGGGTAGAGGGCCAGCTTTGCATCGACAGAGTTACCAAACACTTTGTTGCGACGCGCTTCTTCCATTGCTTTCAGCACTTCATCGCGGACGGTGAGGAAAGCGTCCCACTTGCTTTCGTCGTCAGCAGAGAAGCTCAAATGCTTTTCATCCGCTTCTGGCATGTCTGTCAGCTGCACACTCTTCTCATCCACGCCTGGAACAAAGCCCCATACTTCATCTGCTGTATGCGGCAGCAATGGTGCTACCAGCTTCACCAGATTCAGCAGGCAATCGTACATTACTGTTTGCGCAGCGCGGCGTTTGAGGCTATCCGGCGCTTCTACATAGAGACGATCTTTACAAATGTCCAGATAGAAAGCGGACAGATCGATTACGCAGAAATTGCGAACGGAATGGAATACCGTATGGAACTGGTACTCGTCATAGGCTTTGCGTACACGTTTGACCATTTTCGCTGCTTTTGCCAGAACATAGCGATCCAGTTCACCCAGCTGCTCATAAGCAACGCGATCTTTTGCCGGATCAAATCCATCCAGGTTTCCGAGCAGGAAGCGGAAGGTGTTGCGGATTTTGCGGTAAACCTCTGCGATCTGGCTCAAAATCGCATCGGAAATACGTTGGTCCGCTTGATAGTCGACAGATGCGACCCACAGGCGCAAAATATCGGCACCCAGACTGTTGATGACTTCTTGTGGAACGATGGTGTTCCCCAGGGACTTGGACATTTTGCGTCCTTCTCCATCCAGGGTAAATCCGTGGCTCAGCACGCCTTTATACGGTGCAGTGCCAAATACCGCAACACTCGTGGAAAGCGAAGAGTTGAACCATCCACGGTATTGGTCGGAGCCTTCCAGGTACAGATCAGCAGGCCAGCTGATGCCGCGCTCTTTCAGGACAGATACGTGGCTGGAACCAGAATCGAACCACACGTCCATGATGTCTGTTTCTTTGCGGAAGTCTTTGCAATCGCATTTTGTGCAAGACAGACCTTCTGGTACGAGCTCATTGGCTTCACGAGCAAACCAAACGGAAGAGCCTTCTTTGCGGAACAGGTCTGCAATATGATTGATCGTCGTATCGTTGATGATCGGCTCGTTGCAGGATTTGCAATAGAAGATCGGGATAGGAACTCCCCATACGCGTTGACGGGAGATGCACCAGTCTCCACGATCAGCGATCATGTTAGCCAGGCGGGTTTCACCCCAATGCGGAATCCACTTCACTTGTTTGATGGCTTCCAGCATTTGCTCGCGGAACCCGTCGATGGACGCGAACCATTGCTCAGTCGCACGGTAGATCACCGGCTTTTTCGTGCGCCAGTCATGCGGATAGGAGTGCGTAAAGAAGCTGAGCTTGAGCAGAGCGTTGTTTTCTTTCAGCTTTTCGGTGATCACTTTGTTTGCATCTTCGTAGAAGAGACCTTCAAAGCCCGGAGCTTCACTGGTCATTTTTCCTTCATGATCAACTGGGCAAAGCACGCCGAGGTTGTATTTTTGTCCGACGTTAAAGTCGTCTTCCCCGTGTCCTGGAGCGGTATGAACGCAACCGGTACCCGCATCGAGCGTTACATGCTCGCCCAAGATGAGTGGAGACGTACGGTCATAGATCGGATGCTGCGTCACGACACCTTCGAGGTCTTGGCCTTTGTGGGTGGAGAGCACTTCCGCGTTCTCCCAACCGATTTCCTTGCTCGCGTTTTCAATCAGTCCGCTCGCCACCAGGAATTTGCGGCCATCTGCTTTCACTACGCTGTACTCCAGTTCAGGGTGCAGCGTGATCGCCAGGTTTGCCGGAATGGTCCAAGGTGTAGTCGTCCAGATGACAACGCCTGTATCCGTATCCAGATGACCTTTGCCATCCACTACCTGGAAGCTGACGTAGATGGAAGGAGAGCGTTTGTCTTTGTATTCAATCTCTGCATCTGCCAAAGCGGTCTCGGAAGAAGGAGACCAATACACACAGCGCAGACCTTTGTAAATGTAGCCTTTTTTCGCCATTTCCCCAAACACGCGGATTTGGTTTGCTTCGTATTCAGGAAGCAGCGTTACATAAGGGTTTTCCCAATCGCCGCGAATTCCCAGACGTTTGAACTGATCGCGCTGCTTGTTGATGTAGGACCAAGCATACTCTTCACAGCGTTTGCGGAAGTCGTTTACTTCGATGCTGCGGCGATCCAGACCCTGTGCATTGACAATAGCCTGCTCGATTGGGAGTCCATGTGTATCCCAGCCTGGAATATACGGTGCATAAAAGCCCGCCATCGATTTGTAACGGACGATAAAGTCTTTGAGGATTTTATTGAGCGCATGTCCAATATGGATATCCCCGTTTGCATATGGAGGGCCATCATGCAAAACAAACGAAGGACGTCCAGCGGTACGTTCCTGTACAAGTTTGTAAATATCCATCTCTTCCCAGGCAGACTGCATTTGCGGCTCCCGGTTTGGCAAGTTGCCGCGCATCGGGAAGTCCGTTTTTGGCAGCGATAAGGTTTTGCTGAAATCCATGGCTACATTCACTCCTTAAAAATATAAAAAGCCTTCACTCATCCCCAAAAAAGGGACGAGAGAAGGCTCCCGTGGTACCACCCAGATTGAACGATCGTAATAAAAATCGTTCCACTTGTATCATTCGTAACGGGAATGACGCGCGCACTTACTCCCCTGCCTGTCATTTCCCTGGCAAGATTTCGGCTATTGAACTCCCGGGTGATTTTCTGTGGGTGCATCTCGTCAGGCTCTCACCTATCCCTGACTCGCTAGGCAGTGCAATGCTCACATACTCGTCCCGATCATCGTCGCTATCACTATGACAAAGTTGTTTTTCATTATAGTACCATCATCAACAGAACGTCAATGTTTTATTCAACAGCAACCGCTGAATCAGCATGCTCGATATCATCCCATGCTCCGTTTTCCAGCATTTCCAGCTGTGCTTCCAACAAAGTGCGAAAACGCATGCGGTAAACAGACGCACGTTTTTTCAATTCTTCGATTTCGATTGCGATTTTTCTAGACTTAGCCAAGGCTTCATTTACGATCCTGTCCGCATTTTTCTCCGCTTCCTTCAGGATCAGCTGTGCTTCCTTACGAGCATTCGACTTGACGTCTTCTGCTGTTTCTTGGGCAACCAGAATCGATTTGCTCAAGTTTTCTTCCAAGCTCTTATAATGATCCACACGCTCGTTAAGAATAGCGATGCGTTCTTCCATTTCTTTCTTTTCTTTAATCAGGAGTTCAAAATCCTTAATGACCTGATCCAAAAATTCATTTACTTCGTCAATGTTGTATCCGCGAAAGCCAGTACTGAATTCTTTATTGTGTATATCCAACGGCGTTAAAGGCACATGAACCCCCCACTTTTCCCGATAATCATAGCCAATTATTTCGACAGGATCAGCTGTATATCCTGCCGTATTTTGCAAATTTTTGTGGTCTCCTACAGCTTATGTGACCAGTCCCACAATCATGCGAATCCTGCCACTGCGAGTCGGGCCAGCTACTTCCAGTACTTTAAATCGTCCAAACCCTGCCATAGAGACCATATCGCCCGCCTTCAGCGCATGGGAAGGATCCTCGAGAACTTTCCAATTCACCTTTACTTTCCCACCCCGGATGGGAACCAATGCTTTCGCTCGGGACAAATGGTGTACTTCCCCAATGATCGCATCCAGTCGCGGGGATGGAACCGTGATTGTTTTCTCCGTAAACCGCGGCGCTGGCGGTGTGAAGTCTTCCCAGGAGACTCGTTCAAACTGCACAGAGGTCCTGTGAATCTGTGTCACCTGTGTGCAAACATAGTCGGCTACCTCTTCCGCGACAATCGCGTAGCTGCCTGCTGCATCTGTCAGCATGTCCCCGAACTTTTCCCGCTTCATCCCCGCATTGAGCAGCGCGCCCATCACATCGCGGTGCTCAAAGACGTGAAAGCGCTGATCCGCAACGATCCGCAGCAAAGTCAGACGATAGTCTTCCATCTCCACGGGCATGTAATCCGGGTGGATAATGACCCGCACCCGCTCTGCATCCTCATAGCCGCCATGAGGTGTTACAGAGACATCCTGTACCTGCGAGGAGAGACTTTGAAAGATTTGTACTTGCCGTGGATCCAGAAAATCAGTAAGGCGCATGGCCTGCTTCCGCTCTACCAGCGTCAGCATTTCCAGCGCCCGTTCTACAAAGGGACGTTCTTCTTTTCCAAAGTGATCAAATATGCTCATACATTCACACGCCTAAGCTATTTTCGTTAGTATGCAAGTTTTGTCAGGATCGAGAACAGTCCGTATGAAGCAAATCGCAAGGCGATCAAAGCCACAATCGGCGAAATGTCGATGAATCCCAGTGAAGGAATAAAGCGACGGAATGGAGCCAAATAGGGTTCAACCAATCGCTCCAGAAGCTGTCCAATTCCTGTCTCGCGCATTTGCGGTACCCAGGACATCAGGATGTACGCAATAATCATGTATTGATAAACCGTGAAAGCAAAATCCAAAATCGTCAGAAGGTAACCCATTCCCTCACCCTTTTTATCGTCGTTGGTTCCTTATTCTTCCATTACGCTGGAAATCGTGCCTTGAATGTCTACGTGGTCAGGCGTGCAAACAAAAATGGTGTCTCCCACTTTTTGAATATCGCCGTTCAACGCATAGACCGTTCCGCTTAAAAAGTCAATAATTCGTTTCGCTTGATCCTTTTCCACGCGGTGCAAATTCACCACGACAGGTCTGCGATGCCGAAGATTATCTGCGATGTCTTGTGCATCACTGTAGTGACGAGGCTCACAGAGGATCAAACGAATGCCCTCCTTTTCCCGTGCTTGAAAAGGAACCACGTTGTTCGCTCTGCTGGCAAGTTGCCGCTTATTGGAAGAATCGTGTTCCTCCTGCTCTTCTTCGATTGTTTCTTCGACGTACTCTTCGTTTTCCAATCCCAGGAACCCCATCAGCTTGTTCATTACACCCATGCCCTTTACTCCTCCTCTCTGCGCTGTTACCCAAATCGCAAGGCTGGTTTCCGATTTATGGCTTGACCAGTACGGAACCCAGTCGAATATATGTAGCTCCTTCTTCAATTGCCACTTCAAAATCACTTGACATGCCCATGGATAGCTCTTCCACATGTGCGTGAGGGAATGCCCATTCATTGATGCGATCTTTCCACTCATAGAGACCTCGGAAAACAGGTCGTGCGTCTTCCGTATTTTCGACAACAGGCGCCATGGTCATTAATCCAATGATCTTTATATGTCTCATATTACTGGTTTCGCGTAAAAAAGCCAATACATCATTGGGACTAAGCCCAAATTTTGTCTCTTCACCCGAAATATTCAGCTGTAAAAAACAAAATACGACTTGATTCAACGCTTCTCCGCGTTTATTCAGCTCTTCTGCCAAGGATAGACGATCCAAAGAGTGGATATACGGAAAACGTCCTACGACTTCTTTCGCTTTGTTCGTTTGCAAATGACCGATGAAATGCCAGGTGCCACGATCCCCATACTGCTCGTACTTCGGTACCCCATCCTGAACGCGGTTTTCCCCGATATGCTCGATTCCCGCATCAAGCAAATCGCGGATAGCTTCGGCATCGACGTATTTGGTGACCGCGATGATCTTCACTTCTTCCCGCTTCCGGTTCGCTCTGTCGCACGCAGCTTGAATTCTTTCTTCGATGGTCTGCATGCGTTGTTTTAGCAATTCCATATCCATGCTCATGACGTACTCCCTTCTCCCTTCATGCTTTTCCATCCGATAAACGAGGCCATCCGCCCTGTCGTTCCCGCTACTGGCGCTTCCTTGCGGTGTGAGAAAAACAGATCGGTACGGCAGCTTGTACACCAATCCGTTGCTGCGATATTCGTGGAGGACACGCCGGCCTCCAGCAGGATTTCCGTATTCAGCTTGCGCAAATCAAGCATAAAGCGCCCGTTTTCAGATGGTGTGACCGATCCTTCCCACCGCGACGTGCTTTCGCGGACTCGCTCCATGATTCTTTCATCCACCTCATAGCAGCAGCCGCCAATGGATGGTCCGATCGCAACCAGCAAATCCTCACGTTTGGTCTGATACTGTTTCTCCAGCGCCTTCACCATTTCCTCGGCAATACGTCCAACTGTTCCCTTCCAGCCTGCGTGAGCCAGCCCAATCGCTCCAGATGCAGGGTCAAGGAAAAACAACGGCACGCAATCCGCGTAGAAAGAAGCCAGCAGCACCTCAGTCTTTTCCGTGTACAGCCCATCCGTAGCCTGGATCACATTGTCGAGACTCTCTCTGCCTGCTCCTGCGGCCGTTACTTGGCAAACAAGATTGCCATGTACTTGATCCGCGCAGGTCCAGGTCTCGAAAGGAAGCTCAAGCTGTTCTGCGAGCATCTGCCGGTTTGCTACCACATGGGCAGGCTCATCTCCTACATGTAAACCCATATTAAAAGATCCATACGGTTGTTCACTTACCCCGCCCGTGCGAATCGTAAACCCCGCCACTAAACCGGGAAAGCGTTTTTCCCATTCCTGTAGATGCAACAACGGCTTTTCTCCAGCCATGACAAACGGTTCTCTCATGCTGTCACCTTCCTCATATGGCTTATCATACCATAAAACTTGACTCCGCCAAGGCTTGGCGGAGTCAAAGTCATGCCTATACACGCTTCCCTTTATTCCCTGAAATCCTCTCCACCTGAGGTTCTCGTATCTACTCGGAGCGTTTCTTCTACCCGCACGAGTACAACATCTTTACCGATTTTGACAATATTTCGCCATGGTATCACGAAATCGTTCCCCGATGAAAAAAAGCCTAGAAATTTACCCGGTCCCGGTACGACAATGGCCTCTACCCGTCCATGGCGCAAGTCAATTTCCAGATCGGAAATTTGCCCAAGCCGCTTCCCGTCCAAAATATTGACTACTTCTTTGGTCTGGAAGTCAGAGATTTTTACCATTCTCCCTCACCCACTTTTGATTCCGTTACTTGTAGTATATGAGTGGAGATGGGAATATGTCCTCTCTCTTCTGAAATCCTGTCGATTCGGTGTCCAAATGAAAAAAAACCCGAGCAGACGACGATGCGCCTCCGGGTTTCCTATATAAGATTGGCATTACGATTGCACGTGTTTTTGCATATGGGCGATTGCTGCTTTTTCCAGTCGAGACACCTGCGCTTGCGAGATCCCGATTTCCTCGGCCACTTCCATCTGGGTTTTTCCCTCGTAGAAGCGCATCGACAAAATCATCTTTTCCCTGTCACCTAAACGCTGCATGCCTTCCCGCAAAGCAATCTCTTCTACCCATGTCACGTCCTTGTTCTTTTCGTCGCTGATTTGATCCATGACGTAGATCGGGTCCCCACCGTCCTGATAAATCGGTTCGAACAAGGAAACAGGATCCTGAATCGCATCGAGAGCGAACACGACATCTTCCTTTGCTACGTTTAATTCCTGAGAGATTTCTGTAATGGTGGGCTCCCGCGAATGTTTGTTGGTCAGATTGTCGCGTACCTGCAGTGCCTTGTAAGCAATATCGCGCAAGGATCTGGACACGCGAATCGGATTGTTGTCCCGCAAATAGCGTCGGATCTCCCCAATGATCATTGGCACAGCGTACGTAGAAAACTTCACGTTTTGCCCAAGATCAAAGTTGTCAATGGCCTTCATCAATCCGATGCAGCCTACCTGAAACAGATCGTCAACATACTCTCCGCGGTTGTTGAAGCGCTGGATGACACTTAGTACCAGCCGCAGATTGCCATTGACCAGCTTTTCACGGGCTGCCAACTCGCCGCTCTGTAGACGCTCGAACAGCTCTCTCATCTCTTTGTTGGTCAGCACAGGAAGCTTGGAGGTATCTACCCCGCATATCTCTACCTTATTGCGCGTCACGTCTTTCCCTCCTCGAAGCAAGAAAAAAGTCCCTAACCCGGTTGTCTTGAAAGGCCGCGTACTGACGCGTAGCCGATCAGACAGTAGCAAAAGCTACCTCTGTTTCGGTTTAGGAACAGTATCTCCCTCGACTGGGAAAATATGCGTTAGACCATCTTGTTGAATTCTTTTCGCAACCGTTTTATAATTCGCTTTTCCAACCGGGAAATATAGGACTGCGAGATCCCCAATAGATCCGCGACATCCTTCTGCGTCTTCTCTTCTTCCCCTGCTAGCCCAAAGCGCAGCTCCATGATAATCCGTTCGCGCTCGGATAGCTTATCGAGTGCCTTTTTCAGGAGCTTGCGGTCGACCTGATCCTCGATATTTTTATAAATCGTGTCATTCTCAGTCCCCAATACATCAGAGAGCAAAAGCTCATTGCCATCCCAATCGATGTTGAGCGGCTCGTCAAACGACACCTCGGAGCGGATTTTATTATTCCGGCGCAAATACATCAAAATTTCGTTTTCGATACAGCGTGATGCATACGTCGCCAGCTTGATATTTTTGTCTGGATCAAAGGTATTCACCGCTTTAATCAAACCAATCGTACCGATGCTGACCAGGTCCTCGATATTGATTCCTGTGTTTTCAAACTTGCGTGCGATGTAGACAACCAGACGCAGGTTTCTCTCGATCAGCATTCCCCGCACAGCTGGATCCCCTGAAGGAAGGCGACCTAGCAAGATCTCCTCTTCTTCCCTGGTCAATGGTGGAGGCAAGGCTTCACTCCCGCCGATGTAATAGACTTCTTCAGCGCGTGCTCCAATCCATAGCAAAAAACGATACCAGGTCAATTGTAGTTGCAGGCGAAGTTTTACGTACATGATTAGCCCTCCTGTTCGAGAATAAAGGTCGATTCTTGAGAATAGGTCTCCATCATTGCGGGATGCACGATGGCCTGATAATGCCCGTCTGCGGCCAACGGAATAGGGTTGAGGCCGATCAGCACCTTGTGGGTCTCATAACGGGTACTGCCTTGCAAAACGATGACATGGTCTGGTTTCACCGCCAGTAAAAAGTCCATTCCTCGCGAGACGCTGCGATACGGAATCAGTCTGACTCGGGACTGCCACTCTACAGGAAGATCCTCCCAGGATCCGTCCAGCTTCTCCCACACTCCACCGTTATCATCGGTTTGTCGGAGAAGCGGCGGCGGAAGCAGATGTGCCAGCATACGACTTTCCATGATCATGACCGGTATTCGAGTGATCGGCTCGTGCAGCTGGTTGCCCGTATCTACGAGACCTCGACAGATCACTTTTTCTCCTGCCAGCGTCACGACGACATCGACGAGAAAGGCATTTAGCTTGCGCGGCTCTTGTATCGCCCGATAGCTCTTTCTCCCGATGAAGTACATCATGGCAAACCCAGCAAGGAGAATCAGCAATGTGGGCTTGAAACCGACGCCAAAGCCATCGTTGTGTGTCACGATCAGTCCATTCACGATTTCGTTTCGCGGGGCGAGAAAGTATTGGAGGCCGAAAACACCTCCGCCAAAAACAAAGGCGACAAAGTAAAAAATGATCAGGTTCTGGGTGAAGGTCAGCAGCCTTCTGTTACCGAAGGCAATCCAGAGCATGAGAATAGAAAAGAGCAGCTTGATCGACCACTGATACATCGAAGAAAACGCCGGGAAGAAAAAGAAGGCAAGATATGTACAGCCAAACAAGGAAGCGACGAGTATTCTCCACCAAACTACGCGTTCTTTTCGAAAATAAGCGGTGAACCATAGCAACAAGGTATCAATAGCCATGTTCAGGAGTAGAATGATATCAAGATACACAACCATCTGCTCTCTCACCCCCCGACACGTCGCGCTCTCTATGCCTCTTTCACTTGCCAGTAAATGCAGTATATATCAATGTGTATGTAAAGTCTGTCAATTCTTGACGATGTATTTTTGGATATTTTGTAGAAGATTTTTTTCAGTTTGACTCTACTATTTTTAAATATGGACAGATGTAACCAAACTAGAAACTTGGCTTCCCCAAGCTTTGTGGCAGAGCCTTAGTTGTACTCATGAATTCTTACTGCACAAAAAAAGACCTCGTTCCTCTCGTGGGAACAAGGTCTTCTCTATGCGGATTTTATCCTACTTTTTATTGCGACGGCGGTTGCGCAGGAAAGCTGGAATATCCAGATTGTCCAGATTGCTCATCGAGAAGAAGGACTTGTCATCCTCTTCCTCTTTCGGGCGAGCCGTGTTTGTGTTCGATACAGGGGTTGGGCGGTTACTTGCCGGATTTACCTGCTGCTGCGGGCGGCGAGGTATTTCCGGTCTTTGCGCGTGTTCAAAGCCTGTCGCGATCACTGTTACAACGAGTTCATTTTTCAGATCTTCGTTGATAACCGCACCAAAGATCATGTTTACATCAGGGTCAGCTGCAGAGGAAACGATATCCGCCGCTTCGTTGACTTCATACAGGCTCAGATTGGTACCGCCAGTGATGTTCATCAGAACACCGCGTGCACCATCAATCGACGTTTCCAAGAGAGGGCTGGAGATGGCACGACGCGCCGCTTCTGCCGCTCTGTTTTCGCCGCTGCCTACCCCGATACCCATCAGGGCAGAGCCACGCTCTGTCATAATCGTTTTGACGTCAGCGAAGTCAAGGTTGATCAGACCTGGAACAGCAATCAGGTCAGAGATCCCTTGTACACCTTGACGCAGGATGTTGTCTGCTTCACGGAATGCTTCTAGCATTGGCGTGTTTTTATCGACGATTTCCAGCAAGCGATCGTTTGGAATAACAATCAGTGTATCCACTTTCTCTTTCAAGGCCGCAATACCAGCTTCACCGTGCTGGGAACGCTTGCGACCCTCAAACGAAAATGGACGAGTAACGACACCAACTGTCAGAGCTCCCAATTCCTTTGCGATCTCTGCTACTACTGGCGCAGCACCCGTACCCGTACCTCCACCCATACCGGCTGTTACGAATACCATGTCTGCTCCACGCAGTGCATTTTCAATCAGATCGCGGCTCTCTTCTGCAGCTTTTTTCCCGATTTCCGGGTTAGCCCCTGCACCGAGACCACGTGTCAGCTTTTCACCGATTTGCAGTTTAATGTCAGCACTAGATAGTTGGAGTGCTTGTGCATCCGTATTCAGGGTAATGAATTCTACCCCTCTTACACCGCCTGCGATCATGCGGTTTACGGCGTTGCTGCCTCCGCCTCCACAACCAATGACCTTAATTCGCGCAAAGGATTCCAAATCCATATCAAATTCCAGCATATTGCTAGTCCTCCCCAATTCAACATAAGAAAGCTCCGTGTCTGCTTAAAAGGCCCTAGACAAACATTGTAACATTCCGTTGATTTTTACCACTTTTTTCGTAAAACGAAACATTCCAATATTCACCATCGTCAAGGTAAACAGCAGCAGCCGTTGTTAAATAAATTCACTGAACCAGTTTTTCACTTTTTCCATCAGACCGTTGCCATCTTTCGGCTTAGACACGGTTTGCTTCTGGGTGCCTTTGAAAGAGGGGGTCACACGGATGCTACGGCGCTCCATCAACTGCAAGGCATATTGAATCAAACCTACTCCAGTGGTGTAGGCAGGATCCCGTACTCCAATATAATCCGGAATGGCAATACGTACAGGTGCATCAAGCTCTTCCTTTGCCAGCTCCAACATGCCTGGCATCGCTACAGTGCCCCCTGTCAGTACATACCCACCTGCAATTTCGTCACGGAAGCCCAATTTGTAAACAGCATCCTCAACTAATTGGAAAATCTCAGCAGCACGCGGCTCAATAATGTTGGCCAAATCGACTTGCGTAAACTGCTTCTCCACATCGCTGCCAATCCTGTTTACTTTGAACTTCACATCTTCTGATGCTTCGTCGATCAATGCACAGCCGTTTTTCGTTTTCACGCGATCTGCAACGTCTGTATGGGTGCGAAGTCCCAGCGAGATGTCGCTGGTGATGTGGTCGCCACCGATGCCGATTACGGTGGTAGCTGCCAATTTTCCTTGCTCAAATACACCGATCGTGGTAGAACCCGCACCGATGTCGACTAAAACGACACCCATGTTTTTGTCATCCTTGGAAAGAGCGACAGTACTGGCCGCAAGCGGTTGCAAGAAAATTCCAGCAACTCGCAGATTCGTCCTCTGGGCGCAACGAACAATGTTATGTACAACCGTTTTCAAACCGGTCACAATGGTTCCTTCCATTTCCAACCGGACGCCAATCATTCCTCGTGGGTCTTTTATACTACCCTGTCCATCGACAATATACTCTTTGGGAACGACCTCGATAATTTCACGGTCCGGCGGGATGGCAACAACCTTTGCTGCTTGAATAACGCGTTGGATGTCTTCTTCTCGTATCTCACGGTCTTCGCTGGATACAGCGACAACCCCTTGTGTTTCATGCAGCTCAATATGATTCCCAGTGATACCGACATACACTTCTTCGATCGAAACGCCAACCATGCGCTCTGCATGGTCTACCGCTTCCCGGATGGCATGCACGGTTTGGTCGATGTCGACAATCACGCCCTTTTTAATGCCCTCTGAGTGCGATTGGCCGACGCCGATGATGTTGATGGAACCATTGTTGATTTCGCCGATCATTACGCGTACTTTGGATGTTCCAATATCTAGGCTGACGATGAGTTCGTTGCTTACCAAACCTGTGACACCTCCCCTGCTACGACTTTTATTTTGCTAAAGTGAGAACACCTGCATAAATTATTCCACACAGGACAACCATTCCCTTTTTTTCATCTTTAATTTTTGTAAAAATATGACCATCTTCCCATCTTTTGATCTAGTCCTGTTGATTTATCCAACGGGATAGAACAATCCTCCTAATAACTGCTAGATTATTGAACAAGCGTACGCCAAATGCAACGATCGCTGCCAAGTAAAGGTCAATCCCCAAAAATCCGCCGATAAAAGCGAGACCGGCCGCGAAGAGCGTATTGAAAAAGAATCCGGACAAGAAAATCCGAACATTAAATGTACGCTCCAGAAACGAACGAATCCCACCAAAGATTGTATCCAATCCGGCCAATAAGGCAATGGAAAGATAGCTGCTATATTCCTGGGGCACACGCCAATCCAGCAAGAAGCCGACAGCGAGACCGACAATCAGTCCGATAAGCGGGAGCCACATGGTTACGAATCTCCTTTTTCTTTTACAGGTTTCATATATTGGATGGTGCGGGTTTCATTATTGGCAGAAATCATAAGCTTGTCCATTTTTTCCGCGAGCACTTTCTTGTTTGCGAGCTGGAAGTTTTCTTCGACTCCCTCCAACTTCAGGGCGGACAGAAGAACTTCCGGGTCTCCCAAGGCTTTCAGCTCGTATGGGGGCTGAATCGTGCGCGTATCGATCTGGATGGTGTCCCCGACATTGCGTATGGCAGTCGTGGAAATCAGCCGATGATCGTTGATGGAAATGGCCTGTGCACCGTTGGCGAACAAAATATTGACCAGCCACCGTAAATCTTCGTCATCGATCGTGTACTCCCCAACGACAGGTGCTGTCATGTTTTCATCCAGGATCGGTTCCTCCGGTATTTGGGCATCGACTACTTTCAGTACGACACCTTCTCCCTCTACGGCTACCATCCCTGCCATTCTGCGGTTGCGAGCCAGTTCCTCTTTCATGACGGAGATACTTTCATCCTCACTTAACGAGGTTTCGTACTGGTAGTACAGCTGATTGTACTTGGAGATGTCAGCCAGAAGGTTTTTATGCTTTTCTAGTTCCTTTTGCAGGGTCGTACGCAGCTCAGCAATACTGCGTGACTCTTTGTGAACGGGATGCAGACTGCTTCTGAGCTGTACTGTCAACATCACACCTATGATAGCACTAATAATGGCAAGAATAAACGTGATTTTACGGCTTTTTTGTAACATAGGTAAACGCATCCTTCACCTAGGAGTGTTTGGTTTTGGCGTCACCTACAAAAGCAGGCAACTGAACGCGGTCTTTCTTTGCAACATCGATCTGGACAAAATCCTGCAGGGAATGTAGCACGCCGCCCGGCAGATTCAATGCACTCTCCATGATCGACGGATCTCCGATGGCGGTTACGACGAAAGGAGCAGCCGACTTGATCCCGTTTACAATGATCGTTGGTCCTACACAGCGAATGGATGAATTGCTGACCAAGCGCTGACCGTTAATGCTGATTGCTTCCGCTCCAGCTGCACGCAGCTCGTTTACAACCAGCCGGACATCCTGCTCATGGACGATGTAGTTGGCGATATCTGCATTGCTCGCCGCATTTTGGCTATCCTGCATCGTGATGACCAGGCCCGGACCTTCTACTGCCACTACACCTGCCAGCATACGTGCCGCTTCCAGCTGACTTAAGGCATCCGCCGCTTCCGATTTGCGTTCTGCCATGGCCTCCTCCACTTTTCCTACCTGGCGCTGCAGATCGATCAGTTGGTCTTCCAAATGTCTGTTTTGCTCTTTTTCCGATAAGATCCGGTCATTGAGCTGCGTCTCCTGTTGGAACAGCTGGTCGTTGTAGCGCTCTTTGCGCGTCAGCTTCGTGGTCTCGATCGAGGTTGCCACCAGAAACCCGGTACAGCACGTCACGACGGTTAAATAGAGATGAAATTTGCGACGTCGACTCATGGTTTTCCTTCCCCTTTATCCTTTACTGCGGCTATTGAGACTGTTCGGTTGTATTTTGAAGTGGAACCGCTTCGTTCGCTGCTCCATAAGGCACAAACCACGGCTGTTCAAAGAGGGACAGAACACCTTTTGTATCCTTAGGAAGCTCCTTGACGATCGACGGGTACCAGTTCAGCATCTTGTCCAATTTGTACACAACGCTGCGCACTTCGTTGCCATCCCGCATAAACAGGGTTACCCGCTGCTTGTCATAAATCGTTGGTGTCAGCGTGATGTCCGAGATCTCGCCCAAAACGGACGGGTTTAGCTTGGATAAAGACTTTGCAAGGTTGGGCAGCAGCTCCGGTGATGCCCATGAGCTGATCAGAGGCCTGTCCACTACGCGATTGGCAAAGTTGACCTTCTTTAGCACCATGCCGTTTTCCAGCAACGGATAGCGCGTGCCGTCTTGTCCGCTCCAAAATGCTACCCTTTTCTGCTCGGTTACATGCAGGGCGATGACACCCGGGAACGAGCGGCTGACAGTGACTTCCTTAATGCCCTCGAGCGGCTGCAAGTTTTTTTGTACACTGCCCTCCCATACATTCAGAAACTGCATATCCTTCTTCAAGCCAGATTGATTGATAATCTGTTCCGCGGGATAGATGTCGTTGCCGAACACCTGAATTTCCTGCACTTTGCTGTATGGTGAGCGAATGAATACAATGATGAGTACAATGAGAAAAAACAGCACGAGCAGAAAGACCAGTTTGCGGTTTCCCCTTCGCTTGGGGCGTTGCTGCTTGACTTGCGGAATGCGTTCCTCGTATACCGCCATGACCCTATCCTTTCTCCATCCATGTGCAGGACTTTTCACCTGCCGGAATAGTTGGATCACAATAGAAATAATTGGATCAGATTGGAATATATGTAATGATACAAAACAGGGAAAGCGGCATAGCACTATGCCGCTTCGCTCCTTCGGTTATACCGACACTCGCGATATGTTCGCACCCAGCTGCTTCAGCTGTTGCTCTAACCGCTCATAGCCCCTGTCGATATGATGAATCTGGTTTACGGTTGTCGTTCCTTCTGCAGCAAGCCCAGCGAGTACCAACGCTGCACCTGCTCGAAGATCTGTCGCTTCCACGCTGGTCGCCGTCAGCTTATTCACGCCGCGGATAATCGCCGATCCCAGATCCACGTATATGGAGGCGCCCATCCGCGCCAATTCATTCACATGTTTGAATCTTGCCTCAAAGATCGTCTCTTTGATAACACTCGTACCTCTAGCCTGTGACAAAAACACCATCAACTGCGCCTGTAAATCGGTCGGAAATCCCGGAAAAGGCGAGGTGATAATCCGGTCATAGGCGCGCGGGCGCGATGTACTTTTGATTTCCATTATATCATGGCGGGTCTTGATTTCAACACCGCAGCTACGGGCCACTTCAATCAATGCCGTGAGATGCTCCGGCAGGGTATTGGTCAATTCCACATGCCCCTGCGCCACCCCGACCGCAAGCAGGAATGTCCCCGTCACGATCCGGTCTGGAATGATGCGATAGCTGACCGAGCGTAATTTCGGTACACCGGTAATCTCGATCGTGTCCGTACCCGCTCCCCGAATTCGCGCGCCCATCGCATTCAAAAAGTTTTGCAAATCAATGATTTCCGGTTCTCTCGCTGCATTGCAGATGCGTGTCGTGCCCTTTGCCAACACTGCCGCCATCATGATATTTTCGGTCGCACCCACACTGGGAAAGGAGAGAAAGATATTGGTCCCGCGTAATTGCTTCGCGCGAAACGTAATATAGCCTTCGGATTCTTCCATTTTGGCTCCCAGCGCCGTTAACCCGGATAAATGCAAGTCAATCCTGCGTTCCCCGATATCACATCCACCCGGTCTGGAAATCGTAACTTCACCCAGTCTAGCTAGCAGAGGACCTGCCAGAAAGATGGAGGATCGCATCTGGCTCATCAAGTTATCTGGGATATGTGGAACACAGACAGATGTTGTATCCAGATCCACACACCCATCCTGATACTTCGTTTTGGCCCCCAGCGAGTCTAGGATTTCCAGCATCACTTTGATATCTTTCAAAAAGGGGACGTCATAGATATAAAATTGCCCTTCCGCTAATATGGCCGCAGCAAGTATGGGAAGAGCAGCATTCTTAGCACCTTGGATCCGAAGCGAACCGGACAGAGGTTTTCCGCCTTCGATCGCAAAAGTCTCCAAACTTTCACCTCCGTGTTACCCCTCGCCCACCACCAGGACTTCCGGATGCAGATCAATCCCATACTTGCTCTGGATCGTGCTCCGAATGTAATCGATCAAGGTGAGGACGTCGGTAGCCGTGGCCCCTCCACAATTGACGATGAAATTCGAGTGTTTTTCCGAAACTTGAGCTCCTCCGATTTGGTAGCCTTTCAGCCCGGCCGCCTCGATCAACCGACCTGCATGATCACCTGGCGGATTGCGAAACACACTTCCGGCACACGGCATTTGCAAAGGCTGTGTCAATCGACGCCGCTCCTTGTTCGCAGCCAGCGTAGCCGCAATCTCTTTGCGATCACCGGGTTGCAAGCGAAACCGCGCCTCTACCACAATCCCTTTTCTCTGTTGCAAAAGAGAAGTCCGATAGCTGAAGCTCAATTCTTCGTTCGTCAACACTTTTCTTTCACCGTTTTCAAAGAGGATTTCGGCATCAATAAGAATACGTGAAAGATCAGATCCGTGTGCACCTGCATTCATGTAGACGGCACCGCCTACGGTACCAGGAATTCCTCCTGCAAACTCCATCCCTGTCAAACCCATCTTACCCGTTTCCATCGCTAGGCGGATCATGGAATATCCGGCACCCACACACACCTCTTCGCCCCTGAATTCGCAGTGACTCAAACCCTCAGCCACTTTGAGCACGGCACCGCGTATACCTCTGTCCCTCACCAGAAGGTTGGAGCCGCGCCCGATTACACTCCAAGGAATTTCATGTCGATGGATAATCTGGAAAGCTGCCTGCAAGGAGTCTTTGTCCTTCGGCTGGATTAACAAGTCAGCAGGACCCCCGATCCGCCAAGTCGTATGATTGGCGAGAGGTTCATTGGTCCACACTTTTTCGATTCCTGCCTGCAATAGCTCTTCTGCGATTTGTTTCATCTGTGAACCTCCTGATACACATGCTAGGTCGGACCTAGTTCTTATCACGTGTTTGCTCCATACTATGCGATCGCCCAGATCGGCGTGACAATCGCCCATCTGATCATTTTTTGCTAGCCAATGCACGCAGCTGTGCGACGATATCTGTGGCTGCTTTTGGCATTCCCAGGGACAAGGAGCACTCGCGCATCTGCTCCCATTTTGGCTGGTCGTTCAACAGATCTGCCAACGATTTCAGCAAGCTTTCTCCCGTCAAATCCCGTTCGACAATGACCTCTGCCGCACCTGCACGCTCCAATCCGCGCGCATTTTTTTCCTGGTGGTTATTGGTCACGTACGGGGACGGAATAAGAATAGAAGGGACGCCCAAGGCTGTCACTTCTGCCAAAGTCGATGCGCCTGCACGTCCTACGAGCACATGCGTCGCCGCCAAAACATCCGGCATATTGTGGACGAATGGAAGCACGGAAAGGTTGCCAGGAAGATTTCCCATTTCCCCTAGGGATGCAGAGATTTTTTCGAAGTGAATATCCCCCGTTACATAGACAAAATGGGTATCGGGAAACATGGACAGTTGATTTACCATGGAGAGCACCGCTTCGTTGATCGCCCGTGCCCCACGGCTTCCACCAAAGATCAGCACGATCTTTTTGCTGGCATCTACACCAATGAATTTGCGTCCTGCTTCCGCATTTCCATGCATGACCTCTGTCGCTCGCGGGTTCCCTGTCAGTACCGTTTTGGCTTGCGGGAAAAAGGACAGCGACTCGGAAAACGATACCGCGATCTTGCTTACGGAACGCGAGAGAAACTTATTCGTAAGACCTGGGACCACGTTTTGTTCATGAATGAGTGTAGGGATTCCCAGTTTGGCTGCCGCATAAACGACAGGACCACATACATAGCCGCCCGTACCTATGACCACATCCGGCTTGAATTCCCGCAGCATGCGTTTGGCATCTGCGACCGCCCGGATAAATTTCCAAATGGTCTTGATATTGTCGAAGCTGAGCTTTCTTTTCAAGCCACTGATTTCAACGGATTGAAAAGGAATCTCCGTCCGTGGTACCAGCTGCGCTTCCAAACCGTGTTTACTGCCAATATACAAAAAGGCAGCCTGCGGATATTGGCGGGAAACTTCCCTCGCCACCGCAAGCGCCGGATAAATATGTCCACCTGTGCCACCGCCTGTTAGGACGACGCGCATACAATCACATCCTTATCTAGAAAAACGGGAAATGTTCAACAGGACTCCCACTCCTGTCAGCATCAACGTAAGGGAAGAACCCCCGTAGCTTAAAAATGGCAGAGTAATACCCGTTACAGGAAACATCCCTGTCACAACGCCGATATTGATGACGACCTGAATGGCAATCATACCGATGATTCCGAGCGCCAATAGGCTCCCGAACAAATCTGGTGCCGTAATCGCTGTCCGCATTCCTCTCCATAGCAGAAGGAGAAACAGCAGCAAAATAAGTGTTCCGCCAATAAAGCCCAATTCTTCTGCCACGATGGAGAAGATGAAATCATTGTAAGGCTCCGGTAAGTACAGATGCTTTTGTCGGCTTTGGCCGAGCCCCAGTCCCAGAAGTCCCCCGGGACCGATCGCATACAGCGACTGGATGATCTGATAACCTGTATTTAATGGGTCTGACCATGGATCGAGAAAGGAAGTGATCCGTTTGATCCGGTAAGGTGCCGACAGGATCAATCCAATGAAGCCTGCTACCCCAACCATCCCCAATGCAGCAAAATGACTGATTTTCGCACCAGACGCAAAAATCATGACGACTGCCGTTCCCATCAAAACCGTACCTGTCCCCAAATCGGGCTGCAGCATGATTAAGGCGAAGCAGACAAGCGGGATAGCAAGAGCTGGTACAAGGCCTTTTCGGAAAAGAACGATTTGCTTCTGGTTGTCAGAGAGCCATCTCGCCAAAAACGCAACTACACCCAGCTTGGCAAACTCGCCAGGCTGAATGCCGAACGCGCCAAACCCGAGCCAGCTTTTCGATCCATTGACCTCAATCCCCACGATAAGCACGAGGATCAAGAGGCCGATGCTCGCATAGAAGCCAGGCTTTGCCCACTGCTTCCACACCCAGTAATCAATGTTCATGGTGACATACATCGCTGTAATGCCGAGCAGGGCAAAAATCAGCTGACGCTTGGCGAAGAAATATGGGTCGTTAAACGGTGCTTTTTGGGCTACGATGGCACTTGCACTATACACCATCACAATGCCAATTCCTAATAAAAAAAGTGTTGCAAAAATAATTACGAAGTCGGGAGCAGAGCGTACCTTGCTCATAGTGCCAGGTCATCCTTTCTCACGCGTCCCGCTCTTCGGTAGTTTTTCAAATGTGCATGGGACGATATGCTAGGCTTGTTTACAGTCTATGCACGCCGTCCTTAAACATGCTCCCCCTCACTTCAAATGAAGGAAACATGTCCCAGCTCGCACACGCCGGGCTGAGCAATACCACATCCCCCGCATCTGCAAACTTGGAAGCAGCAAGAACGGCTGCCTCCACAGTATCGACACGGATTCCTTCCTTAATCCCTGCTTCACGCGCCCGTTCGAGCAAAATAGGTGCGGTTTGCCCAAGTGCGACGACCGCTTTGACACGGCCCGTGATGACAGGAACCAGCTCTCGGAAATCGATTCCCCTGTCCAGTCCCCCGCAGATCCACACGATCGGCTCCTTGCACGCCTGCAGCGCCCTTGATGCCGCCTCCGGATTCGTTGCCTTGGAATCGTTAAAGTACTTTACCCCATTCTTCGTCGCGACAAACTCCATCCGGTGTTCGACACCTGGAAAAGCAGAGAGAACCTGGGCAATCGATTGCTTGTCCGCACCTGCCAGTCTAGTCACGATAATGGCTGCCAAGGCATTGTCCACATGAGGCACGGTAATGTCTTTCACCGCGATGATTTCTTCCCGAGAGCCCTCACCGTCGACAAAGACGATCATCCCCTGATCGACATAGGCTCCACGAGGAACCTCCTGCGTTTTGCTGAAGAAGTACGTACAGGCAGACAGCTCCCCGCATTTTTCCCGCACCTGCAGCTGGTCAAAGGGCAAGATCGCCGCATCGTCTGCCGTTTGATTGGCAAACAGCTTGCATTTCGCAGCGAGGTATTCGTCCATCGTGTGGTGGTAATCCAGATGCGCGGGGTACAGATTTAACAGGACGCCGATGTGAGGGCGAAACTCTCTCGTCCCCATCAACTGAAAGCTGCTCAGCTCGGCGACCAGCCACTGATCCGGCTCTGCCACCTCTGCCAGTCCACACAGGACCGTCCCGATGTTTCCACCGACCATCGCTTCGATCCCAGCTTCCTTGAGAATGAGACCCACCAGCGTGGTAGTCGTCGTTTTCCCGTTGGAGCCTGTGATGCCGATGATGGGGGCTTTCGCGATCTGGGAAGCCAGCTCGACTTCGGTGATCACCGGAATACCCAATTCCATTGCTTTTGCTACAGGAGGTGCCTCATAAGGAATCCCTGGATTTTTCACAACTAACGAAATGCCGGGATGAATCAAATCATCCGGATGATAGCCGCATATTACGGGTATTCCGAGCTCCTCCAGCTCTTCTGCTCCTGTCGCCTCTTCCCGTGCTTTCTTATCGTTCACGACGACATTCGCACCAAAGCGGTGGAGCAGTTTTGCCACTGCCACACCGCTTTTCGCCATTCCTATCACGACAACGCTTTGATTTTGATACCGATTCATCGGATTGTCACCACCTCGAGGTATACACCCAGGCCGGCAAAGAACATGCCCACCAGCCAAAACGTTACTACGACACGCCACTCCGACCAGCCCGTCAATTCAAAATGGTGGTGGAGCGGACTCATCCGAAAGATGCGTTTTCCTCTCGTTTTGAAAGAAACCACCTGCATGATAACCGACAGGGTTTCTACTACAAAGACACCACCGATGATAGCGAGCAGCAGCTCTGTTTTGGTCATGATGGCAATACCTGCAAGAGCGCCACCCAATCCCAGAGAGCCCGTATCCCCCATGAATACCCGTGCCGGATGCGCATTGAAAACCAGAAAACCGAGAACGGCCCCGACGACAGCTGCACTAAAAATAGCTGTATCGTAATCTTGACCAAACCATGCGATGATCGCATACGCGCCAAACGCAATCGCCCCGGTACCCGCCAAAAGACCGTCCAAGCCATCTGTCAGGTTGACGGCATTGGTCGTGCCCACCAACAGGAACAAAAGGAACGGGAAGTAGAAATAGCCGAGCTCAAGCTTCCATGGAGTCCCTGGCAAATGCAAGGATGTATCATGCCCCATGAGAATCAGCAGGATATACGCGCCTACTGCCAGCAAAATTTGACCTGCGAACTTTTGTCTCGCCGTCAGGCCCAGATTGCGTTTCTTTTTAATCTTAATGAAGTCGTCCAAAAACCCAATTAGTCCGTATCCAAGCGTCACCAGTAAGAGGAAGTAAATTTCCATTTTTGCATTGGCAAACTTTAACACGGTAAAAATGAGTGCCAAAAGAATAATGGTTCCGCCCATCGTAGGGGTTCCAGCCTTCTTTTGATGAGAATCAGGACCTTCTTCCCGAATCGCCTGCCCGAATTTGAGGCGGCGAAGGACCGGGATAAACAGTGGACCGATGAGTACGGCGATGAGAAACGCGGCGACGATCGTGACGATAAGTACGTTGTCAGCGAACATGCCCGAGCCTCCTTTCTCTGATGCTTCGAATGCATCTGTCTCTATTCTTGGGTGTACGTGGCGATCGCTTCCCGCGCAACTTCACGGTCGTCAAACGGCAGTACTTGATCTTTGATGATTTGATACGTCTCATGTCCTTTTCCTGCAATCAGGATGACGTCGCCCGGCTTCGCCTGTGAAACCGCATAGTGAATCGCTTCACGTCGATCAGCTACGGCCGTGTAGCGGTCTTGCGCTACTTCACTGAGTCCGGCCAGCATGTCGTCAATGATCGCTTGCGGCTCCTCTGAGCGAGGGTTATCAGACGTTAAGACGGTGTGATCCGCATACTTTGTTGCAATTTGCGCCATAATCGGGCGCTTGGTACGATCGCGGTCCCCGCCGCAGCCGACAATGCAAAAGATTCGCTGCTTGGCAAATTCCTTCACGGTAATCAGTGCGTTCTCCAGACTGTCTGGAGTATGCGAATAATCGACCAAAACCGCAAACGGCTGTCCCGCATCCACCGATTCAAAGCGCCCGTTTACGCCAGCAACGGCTTCCAGGCTGCTTTTGATAGCCTCGAGCGAAACGCCTTCTGCCAGTCCGACTGCCGTTGCAGCCAGAGCGTTGTACACATTGAATTTCCCCATCAGCTTCAGATCCATCTTCACGCTCCCGGCGAAGGTATGCACGGTGAAGGAGGTCCCTTTGCTGGTGATTTCGATGTCGGTCGCATGAACATCCGCCGCTCGATCGATTCCGTACGTGATGACACGAGCCGGCGTCACTGTAGCGTAAAGCTCGGATGCCTCATCGTCTGCATTCAAAACAGCCGTTTTCAATCGATCGGGGTCATAGCTATTGCCCAATTGAGAAAACAGCAGGGATTTGGCGTACCGATAGTTTTCCATCGTCTTGTGGTAATCCAGGTGATCCTGCGTCAAATTGGTAAAGACTGCGGTATGTACGTTGCAGCCGCGGACGCGTCCCATTTCCAGCGCATGGGAAGAAACCTCGATGATCGCGTACTCTGTGTTCACATCCCGCATACGGCGGAAGCTCTTCTGCAGGTCCAGCGCATCTGGCGTGGTGTTCTTCACTTCTTCCGTGACCTCTCCGATCCGCATGTGAATCGTGCCGATCAGACCGGTCTCTTTGCTTTGGTCGCGTAGAATCTTGTCGATCAAATGTGTCGTCGTCGTCTTTCCGTTCGTCCCGGTCACACCGATCAGCCTCAGTTCACGCGTGGGAGAGCCGTAAAAACGGTCAGCCAGCATAGCCATTGCCCGCCGTGTATCCGGCACTTTGACAATAGTCGCTGGCACATCCAAATCTTTTTCGGATAGTACGGCAACGGCTCCTTTTTGAACCGCTTGGGCCGCATACGAATGTCCATCCACGGTATATCCAGTCAGACAAACAAACAAATAGCCCGGCTGAACCTGGCGTGAGTCTGCTGTCAAACCTGTAATCTCCATACTGTCATCCCCTGCGAGCGTAGCTGGCAGCAGCGGCATGAGCAGATCCCGTAGAAACATGAAACAGGCACCCCATTCTCCAACATTATAGACAAAAATTTGGCGATTTTTACAAAGGCAAGAGGTAGAGAGCTCGAAAAAAGCCCGCTCCCTCCGCCTTCGAAATCTCATTTTATAGCTAATTGGTTCATTTGTCACCAAGATAGATACGAATTTTTCCGCCATCATCAATTTTTACACCGGGTGCCGGAGATTGCTGGATGACATACTTTCCTTTGCCCGAGACGACCAGTGGCAGCGTCTCATAAGTCGTAACGACATCTTGCATGGTTTGCCCGACCATATTGGGAACTTCGATCGGTTCCCGCTCCCCCAATGCCTTGTTGATTTCTTTGGATATGCCATCTTTGCGTTTCGTAACCCCCATATGCTGCAGAGAGGATTCAATAATACTCTTGACGCTAGGAGCGGCGATCAAACCACCAAATGCGAGCGCTTTGGGATTGTCGACGGCAAAGTACACCACGATCTGTGGGTCGTCAGCTGGGGCGAAGCCGATAAAGGATACGATGTACTCGCCATCCATGTACCGACCGTCCTTAACCTTTTGTGCCGTACCCGTCTTTCCGCCTACTCGGTATCCTTCGA
Source organism: Brevibacillus nitrificans (assembly GCF_003710965.1). Classification (NCBI taxonomy): domain Bacteria; kingdom Bacillati; phylum Bacillota; class Bacilli; order Caryophanales; family Paenibacillaceae; genus Brevibacillus; species Brevibacillus nitrificans. The sequence continues at coordinate 80,174 of NZ_RHHU01000001.1, forward strand.
TGTACGCCTTGTTTCCTGTCCCTTGTGCAACGACGCTCTCCAGCGCATAGCGGACTTTGGCAGATGTCTCCGGTGTGATCACCTGCCTGACCTCTGTCGGCAGGGTCCTGCCAATGACATCGTGCGTTACGCTATCCCGCCATTCCTTTGCGACGTAGGGCTTCATCAGCTTCCCGCCATTGATTGCGGCAGAGACAGCCGCCATTTGCTGGATAGGCGTCACGGAAACACCCTGCCCAAAAGAGGTCGTCCCCAGTTCAACTGGCCCTACCCGATTGAGGTTAAAGAGCAGTCCATTTTCTTCTCCAATCAGGTCAACCCCTGTCTTTTGCCCAAACCCGAACTTCTTGATGTAGTCAAACAGTCTCTCCTTTTGCAGCCTTTGTCCCATCGTCACAAATCCGGGGTTGCAGGAATTTTCCACGACTTCCAGCATGGTCTCTTGGCCATGGCCTTGCCGCTTCCAGCAGCGCAGACGCTTCCCTGCGACCGTAATGTAGCCTGGATCATAGAAACCCTCGTTCAAATTGACTACCCCTTCATTGAGGGCTGCTGCCAGAGTCACGATCTTGAAGGTCGATCCTGGCTCGTAGGTTTTCCAGATCGGCAGGTTGCGGTTGTATACTTCTGACGGGTAATCTCTGTACTGATCCGGCTGGAAGGTAGGTCTGCTGCCCATCCCAAGAATTTCCCCAGTCTTCGGATTCATCGCAATCGCCAGGACATCATCTGGTTGGTACGCTACCACAGCCTGATCCAGCTCCCGTTCAATAAACGACTGAATGCTGCTATCGAGCGTCAGGTACATGTCCATCCCGTCTACCGGTGCCACGTATTCCTCCGAGCCCCCTGGCATCACGCGCCCTTTTGCATCAGAGGGAAACGAGATATGTCCTTCTGTCCCTTTCAAGAAGGGGTCATAGATTCGCTCCAGCCCTGTAAGCCCCTGATTATCGATTCCGGTAAAGCCGAGGATGTGTGCCGCCATGGTTCCATTGGGATAAAAACGCTTGGTGTCTCCCGCCAAATAAATCCCCGGCAGGTTCAGCTCTTGAATCTTCTTGGCTTTATCCGGGGACAGCTTTTTGCCACCGGGGATCTGGTCGTTGCTCATCCCTTTTTTCGTAATCGCTTGAAAAACAGCCTCTTCCGGTTGTTCCAAAATGACAGCGAGCTGTTTGGCGGTCTCACGAGAATCCTTCAGCTGCGCCGGAACAGCCACGACAGTCGGTACACTCACATTGGTAACCAGCTCGTTGCCATCGCGATCCAAAATTTTACCCCGATTTGGTTTGAACTTGATTTCACGATCCAACAGGTCATCAGCCATTTGGGCCAGCTTTGGTCCTTCTATCAATTGTACGTACCCTAATCGGGTTATGAGCGCACAATACATCACGATGCCGATGATCAAAGCCACAAAAATACGACGGCGTACAGTAGCATTGGATACCCGCAAAGCGAGTCCCCCCTCGAATAGGTTGTCTGATTTACCCTATTCGTCGGGGGGACGACTTAGAACTATGGACTTGTACTCGTATCTGGGGGTACCGTTTGTCCCGTACCGCTATTCGCAGAATCCTGTGAATTGGACGGCGGTGGAGTGCCTCCGGTCCCGCCAGCCTCAGTCCCTGCTTGTGTGTTTACGGGTGGCGTGGCTGATGTACCGGATTGGTCTTCGCCTCCCTGTCCTTCAGGCCCACCGGTTTGCGGATTGGGATTCGCAGGTGGCGGTTCTGACTCTGAACGCAAGGTGACCTGAATCATCTCCGTACCAGCTAGAACCGTGCCCGGAGGTATGCTCTGCGAAGCAACGAAGCCTGCTCCGGTCGCTTTTACCGGTATGTTTACCAATGAACCGAACTCCATGACATCTCTCAGGGATTTGCCCGTGAAATCCGGCATCTTGGAGCCTTTGACCCGATCGGTGACGAGAACGACTTGACTTCCTGTCGCCACTTTCTCATAAGGCGCCGGATATTGCTCGACTACCTTGGTACCTGTCCCGATCACGGAGACCGTCAGCTGATCCTGCTTGGCTCTTAGCTGAGCGGCTGTATTGGACATCCCGACAAACTTCGGCAGCGTCACTTCCTGAACAGGCGGCTGGGCGGCTGGAGCTGTTTCTGATTTCCCCGTTTTCGACGAAGCCGTTTTAGCTGCCTGAATATCAGGTTGCTGCTGCAAGTACTGCAGGCTCCGTTCCATGATGGATTTGAAAATCGGGGCAATGATCAGTCTTCCCCATGAAGAATAATATTCGTCTGTAGTCGGATCATCGACCACAACGTAAACGAGCAGGCGTGGATTGTCTTTTGGTGCAAATCCGATAAAGGAAGCGATGTAATGCCCCTCCATGATCTTCCCTGTATTCGGATCGTATTTTTGAGCGGTACCGGTTTTACCTGCAACATGGTAGCCTTCAATCTGATAGGCTTTCCCTGTCCCGGCATCCCCTTCGACGACTGTCTCCAAAATATCTCGCGTTTGCTTGGCTGTCGCTGCACTCACGACGCGGCGCACTACCTCGCGCTCCGATCGTTTTAATACTGCACCTGTATGCGGATCACGCAGCTCTTTTACAATATGCGGTTTTAACAGCTCTCCGCCATTGGCTATCGCACCGACTGCTGCAATCTGCTGAATCGCTGTAACGGTTACCCCTTGTCCAAAGGTCGTAACGGCCCAGTCACGCGGAGACTGCGGCTTTTCGAGGTTGATCAAGTTCCCCTTCTTCTCATAAGGAAGCTCGATCCCCGTCATGGAACCAATCCCGAACTTGGCAAAGTAATCCTTCAGCTTTTCCAGCTTCAGCTTCTCATAGCCGAGGATGACAAACACCACGTTACTGGAGCGCTGTACCCCTTCCAGGTAGCTGATGCGCCCCCACCCTTGCCCGTTGTTATGGTCACGGATAGGAATTTGCCCTTTGATCGTGTATGTACCTGATTGATACGTATCGTTTGGATGAAACAAGCCTTCCTCGATCGCCGCCGCAAGGGTAATGATCTTGAAAGTCGAGCCTGGTTCAAACATCGTGGTGACCGCGTGGTTCGTATAGTTCGTAATTCCGTTGTAATACGTGTTTGGATTGAACTGGGAACGGTTGCCCATCGCCAAAATTTCACCAGTCTGCGGGTCGGAAACCACCACGGTGAGTCCCTTTGGCTTGAAATCACGTTCTGCCTTATCCAGTGCCTGCTCCACGTAATCCTGTATTTGGCGATCGATGGTCAGGTAGACGTTATCGCCATCTTTGGCAGGCTTGTACTTTCGCTCACCATCCGGAAGCTGGTAACCTGCTCCGTCCGTCATGACTTCCATCTCGCCCTTTTCTCCGCGGAGCGCTTCATCCATCTGCAGCTCGATTCCCATTTTCGGCTGATCATCGATATCAAGATAACCGAGCACATGGGCGGCGAAGCTGTTGTTCGGATAAAAACGGCGTGTGGTCTCTGTCAAATAAATGCCTGGCAGCTGATTCGTTTCTACCTGTTCACCACTGGGCAGCTTCGGGAACTGCGCGTTTTGTATCATCTTTTTCTGCTCTTCGGTAATCTTGCTACCCCAGCGCCCCAGCAAAACGACCTTGGAATTCGGTTTTGTTAAAGGCTTCAACAGCTGGTCTACCGGAGCATTCAAAATTTTGGCCAAAGTCTGTGCCGTGTAGTACGGATCCTTAACGAAGTCCTGGTCCTTCTCGTTCTGCGGCTTTAATCGGGCGTTTACCGTATAGGCTTTCCCTTCGTAGGCAAGGATTTCGCCATTCCGGTCCATAATGGCGCCCCGCTTCGGCTTTAAGGTCTTCTCCCAATCCCATTGACCGCTTGCATAGTCCATAATTTTCGCTGCATCTACTGTCTGGATCCACCAAATACGAAAACTCAAACCGGAGAATACCAGGATCATGCAGAGAGCGAGCATTAATATCCGCCAATTTACGCGTCGTTTTCCTTCCACGTTACCTCACTCCATCAAGACTATGATCGTCGCTTGCCACAAGCGACTTCCTGCCATTCATCAAGCTTTGTTCCCGTCCCTCTACTTTTATCGGCTCTATCTATACATCCCTGAAGAAAACAATCGAGCTTATCTGAGCAGTCATCCTTAAGAAAAAATGTTACTGCGATGAACGACAGTAACATTATGATTACCTTTGCTGTGTTTGTGTTGCGGGAAGAGAGCTGGCCTGTACTTTCGCTTGGCTTTTTGACTGGCCGATCACATGCACCGCTTCTGGATTAAACACCATGCCCTGTCTTTCCGCTTCATTTTGGATGCGATCGCGGTTGCTCAGCTGTTCAATTTGAAGTTTGACAGCGGCATTTTTTTCCGACAGGAGACGATTCTCTTTTTTGGTGCTTTGAATGTCGTAATTGTATTGCGAAATCTGCGAGTACCGTACACCGACCAGTCCCAGCCCGATCACAGTGATCGAGATAAAAAGGAGATACAACAGCTTTTCTCCTGTCGGTATCGTTGGCTTAATGCGAATGGTTCGTTTGGTTTTGGTTACTGTGCGCGACTGTCTTTCTAGCTCCACAGCCAGGTTACCGCGGTAGTAGCTCATTGCTCATTCTCTCCTTTTCCCGTAGATGTTAGTGGTAGTCGCTTACAGCTTTTCTGCAACACGCAGCTTTGCGGAGCGCGCACGAGGATTCGCTTCCAGCTCTTCTGCAGAAGGCAGGATCGGCTTTCGGGTAATGACTTTGACCGTCGCTTTGTTCCCGCATGCACAAATCGGAAAGGATGGCGGGCAAGTACATCCTTTTGACAGCTCCTGATAGACTTGCTTGCAGATGCGATCCTCCAAGGAGTGGAACGTGATGACACTCACCCTGCCTTCTGGGCGAAGAACACTGATGGCGTCAGCTACTGCTTCTTTAAAGGCATTCAATTCGTCGTTTACAGCGATCCGGATGGCCTGAAACGTGCGTTTCGCCGGATGAGGTCCTGTGCGGCGAGCCGCTGCCGGAATCCCTTCCTTGATCAACTCCACGAGCTCACCTGTTGTCTGGACAGGCTGTTTGGCGCGGTATTGAACGATTTGCCGGGCAATTCGCCGGGAAAATTTCTCTTCTCCATACTCCCAGATGACCTTGGCAATCTCCTCTTCATCCCACTCGTTGATGATGTCGTAGGCGGTCAGCGCTGCCTGCTGATCCATCCGCATGTCCAGCGGAGCATCGGCATTGTAGCTGAAGCCGCGTTCGCCCTCATCCAGCTGTGGAGATGAGACACCCAGATCAAACAGGATACCGTCCACTCCATCCAAGCCCAAATCGCTCACTATATCCTTGATATGGCGAAAATTGCTTTTCACCAGCGTCACTCGATCCATATAGGCAGACAAACGCTCTCTGGCGTTATCCAGTGCCCAATCGTCCTGATCGATGGCAATCAGACGTCCACCCTCTGTCAGTTGGGATGCGATCAGGCTGCTGTGCCCTGCTCCCCCTAACGTACAATCCACATAAATACCGCCTGGCCGAATGTTCAGTCCGGCGACAGCTTCGTCCCGTAATACGGTTACATGATGAAACGACAAGATCGTCACTCCCGTTCTTCTTGCTGCTACAATTGAAAGTCAACCAGCTTTTCGGCAATATCGCCAAAAGAGCTTTCAGACTGGGCAAAGTAATCCTCCCAGCGCTCCTTGCTCCATACCTCTACACGATTGGATACACCGATGACGACACATTCTTTTTGCATGCCAGCATGTTCTCGCAGATTCTGTGGTATGTTTACCCTTCCCTGCTTGTCCCACTCGCATTCGGTCGCACCGGAAAAGAAGAAACGTGTAAAAGCACGCGCATCTGCTTTGGTAAAGGGCAGTGTTTTCAGTCGTTCCTCGAGCTGCTTCCATTCTTCCATCGGGTAGGCAAATAAACACTGGTCCAAACCGCGAGTAATCACGAAGGTAGTACCTAGCCCTTCTCGGAACTTGGCTGGGATGGTCAGGCGGCCTTTTTCGTCAATGCTATGCTGGTATTCCCCCATGAACACGCCCTAGTCCCCCACTTTCCTACCGAGTGGCTCCACTTTCCCCCACTTTTCCCCACTTTGCCTACTTGTTATTATAAAAAAAAATCCTGCATTTGTAAGCAGGATTTTTTCGTTTATTTTTTTGCCGGGAAAGGACGGTTTTCGCAGTCTATTCGACCCAGCTATCCAAATAGGATTTTTGCTCGTCGGTCAATTTGTCGATACCGATTCCGAGTGCTTCCAATTTGTATTGAGCCACCATCGCGTCCAGCTCATAAGGTACATTCAGTACTTGTTTGCCGATCGCTTTGTATTGCTCGTTTACGTAAGCCAGGGAAACAGCTTGCAGCGCGAATGTCATATCCATGATTTCAGCTGGGTGACCGTCACCGGCTGCCAGGTTTACCAGACGACCTTCTGCGAGCAGATACACTTTTCGACCATCTGCCATGACAAATTCTTCGATATCCTTGCGAACGATGCGGCGGGAAGTCGACAAAGCATCCAGCTCCACTTTGTTTACTTCGACATCAAAGTGCCCTGCATTGGAGAGGATCGCGCCATCTTTCATCACTTCAAAGTGTTCTTTGCGGATGACATCGCGGTTACCCGTTACAGTCACGAAGTAATCGCCGTGTTTTGCTGCTTCGCTCATCGGCATCACTTCGAAGCCATCCATGTAGGCTTCTACTGCTTTGATCGCGTCGATCTCGGTTACGATGACTTTCGCACCCAGACCTTTTGCGCGCATCGCCACACCTTTTCCGCACCAGCCGTAACCAACTACCACAACGGTTTTTCCAGCTACAACGAGGTTTGTTGTGCGGTTGATTCCATCCCAAACGGATTGTCCCGTACCGTAGCGGTTGTCAAACAAGTATTTGCAGAAAGCGTCGTTAACGGCAACCATCGGGAATTCCAGCTTGCCTTCTTTTTCCAAAGCTTTCAGGCGAAGAATACCTGTTGTCGTTTCTTCTGCGCCACCACGTACTTGAGCGAGCAAGTCGCGACGCTCGCTGTGGAGGATAGTTACCAGATCGCCGCCGTCATCGATGATCAGGTCAGGGCGTGTTTCCAACGTTTTGATCAGGTGCTCTTTGTATTCTGCTGGATCCGGGTTGTATTTGGCAAAAACGCGAATGCCGTCTTCCACGAGAGCAGCGCACACGTCATCTTGTGTAGACAAAGGATTGGAGCCTGTGATGGTTACCTCAGCGCCGCCAGCTTGCACGACTTTTGCGAGGTAAGCTGTCTTAGCTTCCAGGTGAAGGGAGATCGCTACTTTCAGACCGGCAAACGGCTGCTCTTTTTCAAAGCGCTCCCGGATGCGGTTCAGTACGGGCATATGCTCTTTTACCCAGTCAATTTTCAGATGGCCATTGTGAGCCAACGTCATGTCTTTTACAATGCTTTCAGAAACCATGTTCATGTACGGATGGACCTCCTTCATCTTTAGAAAACTTGGCTCCGCCAGGCTTTGCGGTGGAGCCTTAGTTGCACTTATACCGGCTAAGAATCTTATAAATTCTTACTGTATAAGAAAACCTCTACCTGAGCTAGGGCATCGGCAGTATGGAAAGTACAATAAAACCAACTCAGCCCTAATCATATCATACGCAAGTACATGCAATCATCATCTGTTTTTCCTGATCAACCCATTTTCGCTGCCTTTTGCTCCGAAGTCTCCCCTGTGTTCGAGAGCAGCTCCAGGAAGTGGCGCATGGGCTGGGACATCCATTTCTTCTTATGATAAACAAGCTGGCGATAGACACGCACTTCGGGATGAGAGAAAGGCAGTATGATGAGCGTACCTTTTTCCGCTTCTTCTGCTACTGCGATATAAGGAACCAGCGCGATGCCCAAATCGTAAGCGACGCATTGCTTGATTGCCTCCAGACTCCCAAACTCCATCGTCATGTCGATCGGCGCCTCCGCATCCCTCAGGACAGCTTCCATGATCGAGCGATAGCTGCAGCCTGCTTCTGTGAAAATCCAGTTTTCTCCTGCAAAATCCTTTGCTTCAATCTGTTTCTTTTCGCTGAGGCGGTGTCCAGGAGCCGCAATCACAACGAGTCTTTCCTCGCCGAGATTTACATTGTTCAGCTCGGGATGCTCCTGCAGCCAATCCAGAACAACGACGAAATCGTACTTGCCTTCCTTTACACCCTGCCTCAAATCGTGGCAGATGCCCGGGTGCAAAAGGAGTCGCATCCGCGAATGCTCCTGACGAAATTTTTGCAAATAAGGGGGCAGGAAAAAAGCAGCCAACGACTCTACTGTACCTATACTGAGCGTTCCGGCTATTTGTGCCTGCTCAGACAGATTTCCCCGGGCTTCATCCAGAATGGCCAAGACCTGATCACTATAGGCGAGCAGCGCCTCTCCTGCGTGGGTGAGCCTGATTTTTCTCCCCCATCGCTCGAACAGCGTGATCCCAAACTCGTTTTCCAGGTTCTGAATCTGCATGGTAACGCTCGACTGCGCGTAGCCCAATACTTCAGCGGCACGAGTAAAGCTCTGGCACTTGGCGACCTCTCGGAACGTCTGCAAATAGCGCGTATCCATTCCTCTCCCCCGTTCAATCGATTTTTCCGATTTATTCTATCTAATATTATAGATAACTCCGATTCCAAAGTCTATGCTACACTACGACCATAAAAATCTTTGATCGAGAAGAGTGAGGGATTTCATCATGGGGAAAACGTCCTCCAATGCGCCCGGACTGGCAAAAACTTTGGGCCTGCCACAAATCGTGGCGTTGTATGTGGGTGCCGTCATTGGATCCGGAATTTTGCTGATACCCGGGCTAGCTGCTGAAAAAGCAGGCCCAGCTTCCATCCTGGCTTGGCTGGTCATGTCCATCCTAGTGGTTCCAATGGCGATCACAATGGGTCTGCTTTCTGCGAAATATCCAAGCGCTGGCGGTGTGTCTACTTTTGTACGAAACGCTTATGGGGACCGGTTCGGCAATATGGTCGGCTGGTTTTTCCTCCTGTCGGTTCCAATGGGCGCTCCGATTCTCAGTGTAACCGGGGCCAATTATCTCGCTGTCCTGTTGAACTGGGGAGACGGACAGCTGTATGCAGCCGCCGTACTGATCCTCATCTCCGTTCTAGCCATGAATGTACTCGGCATGAACGTCGCAGCTCGCGTACAGACGATTGTCGTATCCCTGATTATTACGATCTTGATTCTTGCCGTCGTCGCCTCCTTGCCGCACGCCTCTGCCGCCAACTTCGTGCCGTTTGTGCCGAGCGGTTGGGTCAGCGTCATCCAGGCAGCCGGCTTGCTGTTCTGGTGCTTCATTGGCTGGGAGGCTGTGACCCATTTATCCGAGGAGTTCGTGGATCCTGCTAAAAATGCGATCCGAGGCGTTCTTTGGAGCGCAGGACTCGTAGCTCTGCTGTACTTTGCCGTCGCTTTCATGACGGTTGCCACACACAGCTATGGCGATGGTCTTTCTGCAGCCTCCCTGAGTATTATGATCCAGTTATCGCTCGGACCGGTTGGCGGCTGGATCGTTGCGATTACGGCTTTGTTCATCTGTATCGCGGCTGCAAACGCCTATGTAGGAGCTGCATCCCGAATCGCCTATTCGCTTGCCAAGGAACAGGTTGCACCGAAATGGTTTGGTGCTTTGCATCCCAAGTATGGCACTCCGGTTGGCGGCCTTGCTTTTCTGGCCCTCTGCTTTGCCATCGTCCTCTCCGTACTCTATTTTGGATGGATTGATCTGAGTCGCCTCATCGAGCTGCCGAACGCCTCCTTTATCGCTACCTATATCGGTGGTTGTCTGGCAGGTGTACGCCTTTTACGCGAGAGCCGCATTGGACGGATCGCTTCCTGGATATCGCTCCTTTTTACAGTTGGGCTGTATCCATTCCTCGGATGGTCCGCTCTGTATCCGCTCGCGATCATCGCTCTTTCGCTTTTCTGGGAACGCCGCAAAAAAAGGATGACACTGGAATCATGAAAAAATAGGCAGTGACCTCCCCATTAAGGGGAAAGGGTCCTGCTTTTTTTTCGTAGGAAGAAGGTGGGTGGCACAGCCAAGTCTGCCGGTGCGCTTTTCCCCTTGCCAGAACGAAAAAACATCTGCTACAATACGCACATGACCAATCATCGGATGTTTGGAGGTATGCAAAATGTCTTTACAAAAAACGGTTCGTTCGTCGTTGGTCAAGCAAATCGTCGAGCAACTGGCCAAGCGCGTAGAAGCCGGGGACTGGAAGGTTGGGGAGCGCATCCCGCCAGAACCCGAGCTTGTAGAGCAGCTTGGTGTCAGCCGAAATACGCTGCGAGAAGCGGTTCAAGCACTCATTCATACAGGCATGCTGGAAGCCCGTCAAGGAGATGGCACTTACGTACGCTCCTCCAGTGAGTTTGGAGCAGCAATGCAGCGCAGACTGCAGCGCTCGGCCGTGTTTGAAATTTTGGAAGTCCGGTATGGCCTCGAGCGAGAAATCGCCCGACTGGCAGCCCTGCGCCGCTCCACCAGTGATTTGGCGAACATACGCGAGAAGCTGGAGCAAGCCTACCATGTCTTTCAGGATGTTGACGCCTATGTACGTGCTGACGTCGCTTTTCACATCGCCATCGCGGAAGCTACGAAAAACAGTGTGATGATCGATCTGTACAAGCATATGACAGAGTCGCTTCACCTATCCGTCAATAGCACCGTGGATCTAACCGGCCATATACAAACCCAGTTCAAAACGCATGCGGAATTGGTGGAAGCCATCTCCATTCAAGACCCGGATGCGGCGGAAGCAGCAGTCCGCAATGTGATCGAAGCCAGCAAAGCTGCCTTGGCTTCTTTCATCCAGGAAGGAGATTTGCCGTTATGAGCAACCAAGCACTTGCCGTAGCAGAGGAAAAGGCGCAGCCTGTCACGCCTCATCCTTTCCTGATCGTGGCGGGTATCATTTTACTGTCTTTCACGATGCGGTCTCCCTTGACCTCAGTAGGTCCACTGGTCGGAGACATTCGCAGCGAGCTCGGGCTATCCAATGGAATATCCGGCATGCTGACCACCGTTCCTTTACTCGCCTTTGGACTCTTCTCTCCGATTGTTCCTTCGATCGGCCAACGCTTTGGAGTGGAGAGAACGCTCTTGCTTGGACTGCTGGTCCTGCTGATCGGGATCCCGCTTCGTTCTACTGGCTTTATCTTTTCTCTGTTCGCAGGAACGGCCTTGATCGGAGCTGCCATTGCGGTATTTAACGTCCTTCTCCCGAGTCTGGTGAAACAGCGTTTTCCTTCAAAAGCAGGATTAATGACCAGCGTGTATACGACGTCCATGTCTACGATGGCGGCTTTGGCTTCCGGGGTCAGCATCCCCTTGGCTCATGGCGCACAGCTTGGCTGGAAGGGCTCGCTCGCCTTTTGGACAGTCATCGCAGTAGTGGCCTTCCTCTGCTGGTTGCCACAGGCTCGGGCAAAAGACGTTTCCTATTCCACCAAGCAGGCACCCTCTGCTCCTCGCAAGGTGTGGAGCTCCATGCTTGCTTGGCATGTGACTTTGTTCATGGGCTTGCAGTCCTTTCTCTTCTACAGCACCATCTCTTGGCTGCCCGCTATTTTAGCGCATCACGGCATGGAGCCTGGTACGGCTGGCTGGCTGCTGTCTCTGGTGCAGGTCGTCAGCTTGCCTGCGAGCTTTTTGACTCCTGTTCTCGCCGGGCGCATCAAAGATCAGCGTCTGATGGCTGTCATCGTCAGCATTTTATCTTTGTGCGGCTTTGCCGGACTGCTGGTTGACGGGAACCTGTTTGTCTTGTTCACCAGTCTGATCCTGCTCGGAATCGCACAAGGGGCACTCATCAGCCTCGCTCTCACGATGATTGTCATACGCTCTTCCAGCGTACAGGATGCGGCAAAATTGTCGGGGATGGCTCAGTCCGTCGGGTATCTGCTATCGGCTATCGGCCCCATGTTCATTGGCTTTTTGTTTGATTTGACCCACTCCTGGACCTATCCGTTGTGGACGCTGGTCTTTGTAAGTTTTCTGCTGCTCTTTTTCGGAATAGGGGCTGGGCGTAACAAAACGGTTTGATGGAAAGGAAAAAGGCGTGCCACATATCGGCGCGCCTTTTCTATGTTCTATTCGTCTTTTCCGATCAAACGAAATGTTTTGCCATCCATCGAGGACAGGTAGAACGTCTTGTCTACGCTACCTCCCAGTTCTCCTGAGTAATACTGTACGGTCATCCGGTATTTGCCCAACCCGATTTTCGCATAGTAGGTCAACTCGTTAAAGCGCGGAAAACGAATGTAGTCGTAAACTTCGTATTGCATAAACGAAAAATGCTCCCGCAAAAATGACTCGGTGACCGGCAGCTTGTTCTTCTTGACGTAAGAGACGAGATCATCGTAGCGACGAATCTGTTCCTGATCCATCACTTTCCCGACAAACGCGGAAACAGCTTTCGTCATCCCTTGCTTTTCCACGTCGGTAACCGTGCCTGGATAAAGCTCATGGATTTGACGCTCCAAGCGGTTTACTAATACGACTGCCTGCGCTCTGCTGATTTTTTCAGCCGGGCGAAAGGTTCCGTCCGGATAGCCCGCCATAATTCCCATCTTGTAGGCAGGGTAAGCGATCATCACTTGCGCTTCGTCATCCGTTGAGAGATCTGAGAAAAACTTCGCTTTGGTCCCTCGATACTTTTCCCCTTCTGACTGATGCCCCAAAGCAGCGAGCAAGATTCGCGTCGCTTCCAGGCGATTCATCGGTTCCGTAGGCTTACCTGTTGGCAATATTCCCGCTGCTGCCAGATGGGTGTATGTTTTTTCTGACCAGCGTCCCTCCGCCTGCTTCAAATACGTATCGCGTATGAAGGCGTCTGGTTCGTGTCCGGTAAAACTAGGGAGGACCCGCTCGACCAAAGAGAGAAATTGCTCTTGTGTGACCGTTTGCTCCGGTTGGAAGGTTCCATCGGGAAAGCCTTGTATCCATCCGCTTTTTGCAGCTGCTTCTATATCCTTGGCCGCCCAGTGCCCTGTACTATCCGTAAACATGCCTGCTCGAGTGACCACGTCTTCACGAGCGAAAGCCTTCTCCACGCCGACACCATAGGTGGCAACGCCTGTTACGGCAAAGGACAGCAGCAGCGTCATCGCCGTCGCCTTTTTCCCCATTTGTCGCAGAAAGTTCTGCATCCTTCGTAACCACCTTTCTACAGAAGCCATGACTTACTCGTTTGACGCAAAATTTGTCGGAAATGTTTCGTCATATAGGCAAGTAAAGATTTCCAGCCTGTACAACGGATGGAGAAAACAAGCAAAAAGCCAAACAATCGGCTGTTTCCCCGATTATTTGGCTTTCGACATAAAATTCGCTTTTCCTGTTACACGTAAAAGATTTGATGAGTTCCGTCGTGAGCAAAAGGCGCTTCCACTAGACGATCCACAAGGCTCAAACCATATTTGTTGGCAAACGGGAAGAAAGACAGCTTCCTCTCCTGCAAGCCCCCCTCTGGTAACAGAGATGCCTCGATCCGCGCAATACGTCTATAGGCAACATCATCTCGCTGCTGCAAGGAACGCACGAGCCTCTCCTCCAAAAAAGCTACCTGAGCAAGTAACAACTCGGTATTCTTGTCAGCCAGGTGGCGCAGTCCATGATCCAGGCGGACAACCTCTTCTACCAGCGGACGGTAGGTCGCTTCAATAGACGCTCTCGCTTCGGCAAATTGACGCTGCAGGGGATGCGGCTCTTGCTGCTCCAGCCACGCTTCTTTCCATTTACCAAATCGCGTCAGAACATCCTCAACCGTCAAGCCGAATCCTTCAAGCAGTCTTTCTTGTGCCCCCTCCATCAAGGTGATGGACATGCGAGGCAGAACGATTGGCATTCGCATCCCAAACAGTTCAAAGACTTCCCGATAGTACGCCCAGTAGGCAATCTCACCCGGTCCTCCGATAAAAGCTAGGGATGGGAATAGATGCTCCTGCATCAGACCGCGCGTCACCACATTCGAGCTAAAACGCTCAGGATGCTCTTTCGCCAGTTTACTCAGTTCTGCACGGCTGTACGATGCTCGCCGATTGACAAAGCGATCTCCGTGTCGCTCCAGCAAGAGCCTGTCTTTTCCTTCGTACAGGAACAGATTGGCCTGATGTTCCTCAATTTGCAGCTGCAGTGGATAGCCTGCCGTTGTAAGACGGTCTGCTGCTTTTAGCAACAGGTCTGCTACTTGTTCATTCTGCTCAATCACGTTCTGGAAGATCGGACTCTCCAGCTCTCGTACAAACGGAAGCGAGGATTCAACCAAAATGAGTCCATGCTTGCCAAAAAGATGCGCCATCAGTCTGGCGAACCATTCGGAGACACTCTCGGAGGAGGATGCCGTCGATTTCAGCAGTTCACGAATCGCAGCTGTTTCTTCGGTTTCCGGATGCCCATGAAAAAATTGCGTGAGAAACTGTTCACAGGCTTCCTCGTCCAGAGGCAAGCTGCTAGCGGACACACGGCCTTTTTTAGTGAGATTCATCCGTTCCTTGTGCAGCCGCGTCTCTCTGTCAGCCAGCCAATAGACATGGTCAATCTCGTCAATGTCATGGTCTTCTCCGGCAATCCAAAAAACAGGGACGACATTGACGTCGAGCTCTGCCGAAAGTCTTTTTGCCGTCTGGATCAAATGAACGGCTTTGTGAATCGTGTACAGCGGCCCCGTCAATATGCCGGCCTGCTGACCACCAATGATGACAAACGTATCTGGACGTCTGAGCAGCTCAATCTGGTTCAGCGCCTGCTGGTGCGTCCCAATCTTTTTGTTAAAAGTATATAAGCCTTCCGCCAGCTGATCGCGGTTGTAATCAGTACGTCCGCGAAGCCACTCCAACCGTTCCTGATACGCCTTTTTCTCATAAGGATGGTAGGCAAAGAACTGAAGGGCGGAAGCGTTTCCTTGCTGATACTCCTGTGCCAGCCTATTAGCCAACGGAAGTGTAAGACATTCAACGTTCATGCAAGCTCACCTTTCTTGGGCCATGGTCACTGCAAATTATACCATGCTCCCTCGCTACAAAAAACAAGACAACCCGTTTTTATGGGTTGTCAAAGTGTAGAGACGAGTTTTTTCGTTAAAATTGTGGCGGCGTCACGGTCCAAATTAGCACCGCTTCTTCGTCCCCCGTATTTTCAACCGAATGGTTTTTGCTGCTGTCAAACGCAATGCTGTCGCCTGCCTCCAAGACATGTTCTTCATCGTTAAAACGCGTTGTCACGCTTCCCGCAATGACGGTAAAGCATTCTTCGCCTTCCGACTGAACGAACTTGTCCACTACCATTTCACCTGGTTGAAGGCGTACTTCCAGCATGCCGAGCTTTGCGCTTCCGCCCATGGAGAGCAGGGAATACGTGCCCGTCGATTCTGGAAAGACCAGCTGACGTCGCTTTTGCACACGAGTGACATGCACCTGTTTTTGATCAATGTCTTCAAAAAAGTGAATGATGGGTGACTCGAGTGCTTTCGTGATTTTCCACAGCGAGTCCAAGGACGGCTGAGAAATGCCACGCTCTACCTGGCTGAGCAGCCCTTTGCTGAGCCCGGTTTTACTTGCCATGATCTCCAAGGTAAAGCCGCGCTCTTTCCGAATCATTCGAATCTTGTGGCCGATGGTCTCGATGGGAAGTCGCATAGTTCCAACCTTCTTTCTTATCGGAATAAATACGATATGTATCAACAGCGCTCTATACGACACCCATCGTCTTGACTATACCGGTCGTAAACAGCACTATGTAGACAATTCCAAACCAGAGAAACGACAAACGCCATGCGGAAAATCCAACCTTTTTCAGGGACAGCTTTCCTTTGAACTTCACTTGTACCCATCCGAGTAAAGCGATCGTGATCAGAAAAAAGCAAACCACCCACCACCAAGCCGACAAAGCTTGTGGCCAGATGATGCCATACGCGGCAACGACAGAACGAATCAACAAAAAATTCGTGATATTCACCGCCCACCGGCCCGCCAGCTTCTTGTCCCGCTTCCATCCGTATACTACGAGATAAACGAGCGGAAATCCAAGAAAAGGCACAACCGTCAGCGTCCCCCAAAAATAGGCCCAGACATTCGCCAACATGGTCATCTAATGTCGCCTCCCTCCTTCTCCATACCCATGTCCGTTTTTAAGAGGATTAAACGCAGCAGCACTTCATGCAAAGGAGTGGGGATCCCGGCCTCTTTTCCTCGGGAGACGAGGTAGCCGTTGATCGATTCCACTTCCGTCCGCTTCTGCCTCTTTACGTCCTGCAACATGGAGGAATGATTTCGGGAAGTATTTCGGCAAATGGTGACAATTTCCTGCCAGTCGGTCTCCCCCATTTTTTGTCCGTTTGCAAAAGCTACTGCCGAGGCCTCTTCAAAGAGCTCGCGCATCAGCTTCAACGTATCCGGGCTGTCCAGCAGGGCACCGTTTGGGATGTCAAACAAAGCCGTTAACGGATTTATCAGCGCATTCGCCATGAGCTTTTTCCAGGCAAATGGCTTGATGGATTCTTCTAGCTGTACGTTCATGCCAGCTGAAATGGCGATAGCAATGAACGAATTTATGATCGGGTCGACTACTCCCCTTTTCACCCATGGACCAATCCGCAAAAGACCGCTTCCTGTATGGGCGACTTCCGTAGCCGACTGCCTTCTTGCCGCTTCCGTATTGATGGCAAAAAAGCATTGTGCTTCGGACAGAACATTTGACAACTGCTCTTCATGCCCCAAACCGTTTTGCAAAGCGATGACGCGCGCATCCGCAGGCAGCTTTTGCAGCATAGGCAGCAAGTCTGGCAGCTCCGTCTGCTTCACGCCTAGCAAGTACAAGTGGGCATGCGGCAATCCATGTTCGATCGACTGGGCATTTACCGAGACGACTTTTTTCTGCCCATCGAGATCTTGTAGGGTGAGCCCATTTTGCATCAGCTGATTTGATTGGGGTGAACGGCGCGTCACGACGGTCACTGCTTGTCCATAGAGAGCAAGCCTAGCCGCGTACAGCAACCCGACAGAACCACCGCCAACAACAGCGATTTGCAAATTGTCTTTTTTAGCCTGCATTTGTTCACCTACATTAATCAATACTTATTTTCAAGAATAACAGAGTTTAGGAGATTGTTCAATTGATTGGCGCAAAAAAGATCGGAATTGTCGAAAAATTTTTTAGCAGCTTTCCAAATCTTTCAGGAGAAACTGGGCTCTGCCTAGCTTCATTGAAGCTTGGAGCACATATAGCGGATATTAGAAAACCTGGTTCCACCAAGCCTTTTGGTGGAGCCTTAGTTGCCCTTATACTGGATAAGAATCTTATAAATTCTTACTGTATAAATAAGGCTGGCTCCCAAAGCGGAAGCCAGCCTGCACAGCAAACTAGACAGGGTATACAGGATGTTTGCGATCGGAGAACGTTTGTCGTTTTCCTTTATATACGTCGTAGCGGTTGATCAGCTCTTGACGCAGATCGCTAGGTGGAATGATGGCATCGACGATCAGATTGGACGCCAACAAATACAGATCGATATCCTCTTGGTACTCCTTGCGTTTTTCCATGATGAAGTTTTGGCGTTCCTGCGGGTCTTCGATTGCCTGAATTTTGTTGCTGTAGACCGCATTTACAGCTGCTTCCGGCCCCATCACGGCAATTTGCGCACCTGGCAGCGCAAGGCAAGCATCCGGTTCAAACGCTGCACTTGCCATTGCATACAGTCCTGCACCATAGGCTTTGCGAACAATAACCGAGATTTTAGGAACTGTCGCTTCTGCCATTGCGGAAATCATCTTCGCCCCGTGTCGGATAATGCCTGCCCGCTCAACAGCCGTGCCAATCATGAAGCCAGGTACGTCAGCTAGAAACAACAGCGGAATTTGAAACGCATCACACAACGTAATGAAGCGTGCTGCTTTGTCCGCTGAGTCTACGAAGAGGACGCCGCCTTTGACACGTGGCTGATTGGCAATAATGCCGACAGGCTTCCCGTTCAATCGAGCCAATCCCGTGATCAGCTCCTGCGCGAACAGCTTTTTGATTTCATAGAAAGAGCCTTCGTCCACCAGAGCGGTAATCAGATCATGCATATTAAAAGCGGTGTTCTGATTTTCCGGGACGATCGCCGCAATCTCTTTGGCTGTTTCGACCGGAGGCTTTGCGGCAGCAACTGGTGGTTCAACCGTATAATTCGGCGGGAAGAAGCTGATGTACGTGCGAGCTGACTGAATTGCTTCTTCTTCATTTGCTGCGAGGACGTCACCGCATCCGCTAACCGTGCAGTGCATGCGCGCTCCCCCCAGCTCCTCCAGGGATACTTTCTCGCCGATTACCATTTCGGCCATGCGCGGAGAGCCTAAGTACATGCTGGCGTTTTTCTCTACCATGATGACAATATCGCAAAACGCAGGAATGTAAGCACCGCCTGCTGCAGATGGACCAAAGAGAATGCAGATTTGCGGAATCTTTCCTGAAAGCTTGACTTCATTATAGAAGATTCGACCTGCTCCACGGCGTCCAGGGAACATCTCGAGCTGGTCGGTAATTCGCGCACCCGCCGAGTCCACCAGATAGATCAATGGAACGCGCATTTTCTCTGCTGTCTCTTGGATGCGGATGATCTTTTCCACTGTCCGGGAGCCCCAGGACCCAGCTTTGACCGTCGAATCATTGGCCATTACGCATACGGTTTGACCATGCACCTTGCCAATGGCAGTCACGACGCCATCCGCCGGCAGGTCACCCGCCATCACATTGGCGAACAAGCCATCTTCTACGGTGAATTCACCATCGAACAGCAGCTTCAGACGATCGCGAACAAACAGCTTATTTTGCTCCTTCAGCTTCTCATGGTATTTCTCATCGCCCCCTTTTTCTACCTGGGCGATTTTTTCCCGCAGCGTCTCTTCCAAGTGCTTGCTCATAGGCTCCTCCTCTTACTCTCCGCAATATACCGGTTTTCGTTTTTGTTGAAAGGCTGCCAGTCCTTCCAGTCGATCTTTGGTGGCGATCAGCAGCTGATAGGCGTCACTTTCGATTTGCAAACCTGTAGTCAAATCAACCTCGAGCCCGCTATCCATGGCGTATTTGGCTTGAGCCAGAGCCAATGGCGCGTTGGCGGCAATCTCTTCTGCCAGCGAGAGGGTCGTCGTCATCAACTGCTCTGCCGGAACTACCCGATTCACCAAGCCAATCGACAAGGCTTCTGGCGGACGGACACGACGTGCGCTGAAGATCAGCTCTTTGGCTATCCCCTTGCCGACCAGCCTTGGAAGCCTCTGTGTTCCTCCCGCACCCGGAATGATGCCTAAAGAAGTCTCCGTCAGCCCCATTTGGGCAGATTCACTCATGATGCGCAGGTCGCAAGCCAGGGCCAGCTCGGTCCCGCCTCCCAGAGCCAAACCATTGACGGCTGCAATGACCGGCTTCGGCAGTTTCTCCAGCTCTGTAAAGGTGTCACGAATGGTTCGGATGTAATCCTGTACCTGTTCCTCTGACATCGACCGGCGCTCATGCAGATCCGCTCCGGAACAGAATGCTTTTTCACCCGAGCCTGTCACAATCAAGACGCGAATCTCGCGGTCCTGCGCCACTTCTGCGATGAGCTTACGCAGAATCACCAGCTTTTCCTTATTGAGGCAGTTAAAGACCTCTGGCCTCTCCAATGTCAGAACCCCGACGCAGCCTTTTTTCTGCAAAGTAACAGTCATGCTCCATCCTCCTGGTTTGAATGGGATGATGAGGCGGTTTGAGCTGCAAGATGCGCTTTTAACACTTTTGACGGCAGCTCCCGTCCCAGTTCCTGTTGAATAAATGCACCTGCATCCAGGAGCAGATTCAGGTCCACTCCCGTCTCATATTCCATGCCGTTCAACATATACACGAGATCCTCGGTGGAAATGTTCCCAGCTGCACCGGGAGCATACGGGCAGCCACCCAGCCCTCCGATCGAGCTGTCAAATGTCCGAATACCCGTGTCCAAGGCAGCGAGGACATTCGCCAAGCCCGTGCCTCTGGTGTCATGAAAGTGCCCTGCCAAGCGATCGCTCGTAGTATCTTTCACAATCTTTTCCATAACCTCCCGTACTTGCTTGGGCGTAGCCACTCCGATCGTATCACCAAGGGATACTTCGAAAACCCCCATCTCGAGCAGCTCATTTGTCACCCGACGGCTGTTGTCGATGGGCACATTGCCTTCGTAGGGGCAGCCAAACACGGTAGATACGTACCCTCGCACACGCATGCCCAGAGCCAAAGCTTCTCGCGCCACCTGCCGCAAAACAGGAAACGTATCTTCTATAGACTTGTTGATGTTTTTCAAATTATGCGTCTCGGAGGCAGACATGAACAGCGCGACTTCGGTCAAACCGCTTTCACGCGCTCGCTCCATCCCGCGAAGATTCGGGACGAGGGCGCTGTGCGTGACTTTGTTTTGCCGCTCGATCCCTTTCAGCACGTCTTCTGCATCGGCGAGCTGAGGGATCCAGCGCGGGTTGACAAAGGAAGTCGCCTCTACTCGTTTCAAACCTGCCGCTGCCAGCTTGTCGATCAGCTGAATCTTCGCTGACGTCGAGACCATTTCTTTTTCATTCTGCAGCCCATCCCGTGGACCCACTTCCACGATTTGAATCTTCATCCTGCACCTTCCCTTGCCAAGCGGGCGCTCAGATTAGAATTAATATAAAAACTACTCCACCGATACGAGGATATCGCCTTCGTTTACAAAATCGCCGATATTCGCTTTGACTTCTACTACTTTGCCTGCTACTTCCGCCTGGACTGGAACCTCCATCTTCATGGATTCCAATACGACCACGTCTTGCCCTGCGCTGATTTCATCTCCGACTTGTACGAGTACATTGATAACAGTCCCTGCCATGTTCGCTGCTACTTGTTTCATGTCACATTCTCTCCCTTATTTCTTTGAATTCGCTGCTCGTTCTTGGACAAACCAAGTCGTGTAGTTCCCTCCGCGGAAGCGCTCGTCTGCAAGTACTTCCAACAAAAACGGAATGTTTGTTTTTATCCCGGTAATCTGAAAGTTCTGCATAGCATGGATCGCTCTTTCTACTGCCTCATCCCTTGTCGTGCCCGTGATGATCACTTTGGCAATCATCGGATCGTAAAATGGAGTGACCTGCGTATTGCTCTCGACCCCATCATCGATGCGTACATGCTCCATGACTGGCGGCTGATACAGGGTGATCGTCCCTGGCGATGGCAGGAATGTCACGGGATCCTCCGCATATACACGCAGCTCGATCGCATGGCGCAATGCTTTTACTTCATCCTGAACGATGGCGATTGGCAGCCCATTGGCAATAGCCAGCTGCATCGAAACCAGGTCCAAGCCTGTCATTTCTTCTGTTACCGGATGCTCGACCTGCAAGCGTGTATTCATTTCCAAAAAGTAAAAATTTTTGTTCTCGTCTACGATGAATTCTACCGTCCCCACTCCTGTGTACCCGACAGCTTTTCCTGCGAGGACAGCGGACTGGCAAAGCAGCTCTCTAGTTTTCTCGTCCAGAAATGGAGAAGGGCTTTCCTCCAGCACCTTTTGATGGCGTCGCTGAATGGAGCACTCTCTCTCCAACAAATGCAGGACATTTCCGTGCTGGTCTCCTGCGATCTGTACCTCGATGTGATGAGGACGTTCTACATACTTTTCCACGAACATGGAGTCATTGCCGAAATACGCCTTCGCACGTCCGCGCAAAGATTGATACGCCTGTCTCAGGCTCGCTTCATCCTGGCAGATCTGCATTCCGATACCGCCGCCGCCAGCGCTCGCCTTCAACATGACGGGATAACCGATGTCCGCAGCTACGCTTGCCGCTTCGTCTACCGTATCGAGCGAGTTTTCGCTTCCCGGAACGACTGGAACACCTGCCTGCTGCATGATGCGGCGGGCTGTCAGCTTGTCGCCCATCTGTCCGATGACTTCCGGTGCTGGCCCGATGAAGGTGATTCCTTCCTCCTGCACGCGGCGGGCAAATCCCTCGTTTTCCGACAGCAAGCCGTAGCCGGGATGGATCGCATCTGCTCCTGTGCGTTTCGCTGCGTCGATAATCGCATCGACATTCAAATAGCTGTGAGGGACAGGAGGTGGCCCAATGTGCACTGCTTCATCAGCTTCTCTGACAAATGGCATATCTTTATCGGCATCCGAGTACACAGCTACCGTCGCCACTTTCTCTGATTTGCATGTGCGGATAATTCGCCTGGCGATTTCGCCGCGGTTCGCAATCAACACCTTATGCATGGAAGCAACTCTCCCCTCTTTCGCTAATCCCGATCAGCCCGAAAGCGTTTTCAATGCTGATTCCAGGTTAGCTTGTGATACTACCTTCTATTTTGCCATGAGCGTGGATATATATCTAGGTTGAATTCTTAAAAATTTCCAAGGAAGCGAAATCATTTCCTGACAAATAGTCCCCTCATGAAAGAAAAACTCCACGATTATCCGTATCTTGGTGTATAATAAAGACAATGGCCAAATGGCTGAAGGTCAAGAGCTGTGAGAGGAGTGGCTGAGCAATGTTTGAAGTAAAACGTTTACAAATCAACTACAAGACACTCGAGGAATTCCAGAAGTTTCGCGAATTTGGCCTGGAGGAGCTTTCGATGAAGGAAGACCTGGAGGCGAACATCGTGGAAAACGATTCAGAGTCTCCTTTTTATGGCATTTACGACAACGATCTGATGGTTGCCCGGATGAGCCTCTACAAAATCGACGGAAAATATGATCGTTACTTCCAGCCTGCTCAAGATTACTACGAGCTGTGGAAGCTTGAAGTTTTGCCTGATTACCGCGACAAAGATTATGGAACAGCTCTGGTTAACCATGCAAAAAGCTTTGGTGCACCAATCAAAACAAACTCCCGTTGTCGCGCTGATCAATTCTGGTTGAAAATGGGCTTTACTCCTGTGAAATACAATCTCATGCGTGACCGTGGCGAAAATCCATATGTATGGCTGCCTGAGAACGTTGCCTTGCAAGACTAGCTCTTCCTCATAGGAAAAAGAAAAGAAGCGGTGGAAGCCCGCTTCTTTTTTTATTTCGTTATCCGACCTCGCTTTACTTCTCCACACGCTCCAGATTTCCATTCTCATCCATCTTAAAGATAGCCTTGTTGGAATCTTCCTCTTGCAAAAAGGCAAGCTTGCGTGCACGATCCATGATCTGTACGAGTGCCCGGTAATCTTCGTTCACGCCTTGCACTTGATCGAGCTCTTTCCTAGCACGCTCATTTGCTTCTGTCAACTCTTTTATTTCCAATTCTTTTCCTTCTAATTCTCGTTCCAGTTGCTTGACACGACGAGACAACTCTTTTTGATTGACCAACATACGAATAACGGATTCAATTTGCTGCTCTTCGTCCAGCTCACTCTTGGCGAATTCAACCGGACTTGGGGCTTGACGTGCTGGAGGGGTAGTGACACTTTCCACCTCTGCTACTACAGCTGGTGCTGGTGCGGAGATTCTTCCCATTTTCTTTAACTGCTGGCGCTGGCTTTTTGCGATAGAGATGGCGGCATCGTATCGTTTGCGGACGCAGCTATTCCATCGGAAGCCGCATGCAGCAGCTGTCCTTCCCAACCTTTGACCCACTTCTTCAAATGCGGCTAATTGGGTGCCGCCTTCGCGAATGTGGCGCAAGGTGACTTCCGCCAACACTAGATCGTCGTCTTCGGTCCATGCGTCTTGTCTGGAAGCTACCATATGAGTCCCTCCCGTTACCTTTAAAAAGGATGATGTAGTTTCATCCTATGCTTTTCCCTACTCTTGTAGAATCGCTTTCTACTAGAAAAAGTATGTCCAAGCAAATAAATGTTTAAACGGAAGAAACCTGACCCTCTCGCAGCCTAACGTTTACGCAGAAATTTTTGCACGACGCTTACATGTTCATCCGTTCCCCATATGTCCGCACATTGGCTCACTTCTTTCTGGATCCGCTCCGCTTGCGGCAGCCCCTCGCGCTTCCAGTGCAGCATGCGCATATAGCCCTCGATCCCTACCAATGGCTGTGCAGCAATTTTCCGTGCAAACTTCTCCACTTCCTCCTGAAGCTTTTCACCGGGATACACGTCATCTACAAAGCCGTAGCCTTTCGCTTCAAGGGCACTCATTCGCTCGCCTGTCAAAAGCAACGCAAGAGCTTTGGATTCAGGCAGCTTGTCCAGCAAGCGGCTTCCTCCGCCCCAGCCTGTGGTGATATGCATGCTGATTTGGACGAAACCAAAAACCGCTTGATCACTGGCAAATCGAAAATGGCACGCACCGGCAAATTCACAGCCTCCACCTACAGCTGCTCCATTGACCATTGCGATAACCGGCTTAGGAAAATGGTCGATAGCCGAGAGCAGTCCCGTTACTTTGTTTAAGAGTGGGAACGACTGTTCATATCCACGAACAGCGATAAACTGATTCAAATCCCCACCGGAAACAAAGCTTTTTCCTGTTCCCGTTACAATCAATACTTTTACCTGGGTATCCGTTTCGCAATCCTTTAGCACGGCCGTTAGCTCATCCACCAGCTCCATGCTGATCGCATTATGTACTTCCGGTCGATTCAGTGTAATGGTAGCTACACCGTCCTGCTTCTCTACACGTAATGTTTCCATGCTCGTTTCCCATCCTTTTCCGACGTTTCCCACCTTCTATTTTACCGTCTGTTCGCGCAAAATCCTACGGAGATTAGAAAACGCAAGCTCATCGTGCTATGCAGGATCATTCAAAAAAAAGAAGGCGGCTTCTTGCCTCCCCCTTTTCCATTACGTTTGAGATTGTTTTAGGACAGCAGGCTTTTCATTGCCGATGAGTTAAAGCCCACGATCAGGTTTTCCCCATCCGTCAAAATCGGACGTTTCAGCAGCTGCGGCTCTTCGCTCAGCATTTCCAAAAGCTCTTTTACCGACATGTCGTTGATATCTACGTCCAGGTTTTTAAAGCGTTGACTTCTCGTGGACAGAATTTCATCCAAACCGTTTGTCGTCATTTTGATAATATCGAGCAGCTCTTCAGCTGTCGGCGGATTTTTAAACAGATGACGCTCTTCGTAGTTGACACCATTCTCTGCCAGCCAAGCTTTCGCCTTGCGACAGGATGTGCAGCTCGGATACGTGAAAAACGTTAATTTACTTGTCTGTGTACGTTCAGCAACTGCCATCGGTTACCCCTCCATCTCATCTATGCAATTCGTTCATTGCGAACAAGTATTTCTTTCGTTCTTCCCATTTGATGGAAACAACTACTTGCAAAAAGTAAGCTAATAAAGAAACCTTCCTTACTTCGGATTATAAATGTGTTATTAACACTATGTCAATAGTAGTTAATCTAAAAACTAGACGCAAAAAATTGCACGGATATGCGTCTCTTGCACACTACAACCTTAACAATCTAAGGAAAATCGGATACACTTATGGTGATTTGCTTATGAAGGGGGTTCTGGCATGGATTGCGACGCTCAAAAGTTAACCAGCGCTTTAGCTGACCCCACCCGTTTTTCCATTTACCAATATGTTGCTTATAGCAAAGACCCGATTACTGTTACAGACGTAGCCGAACATTTTTCAATCCACCCCAACGTGGCTCGGTTGCACTTAACGAAATTGGAGGACGTTCATTTGCTTTCCGCCGTTTCGGACAAAAGCGGTAAGGGAGGACGTCCCAGCCGATTGTATTCGTTGTCCGATCAGGTGGTAAGCTTACAGTTTCCGCCGCGTGACTATCAGCTGCTTGCCGATATTGCGATTGAGAGCTTACTTTCGCTCGGCGAGGCAGGCGAAGCCGCATTGATCAAAATGGGATATCGCATCGGCACGGAGATGGCAAAACGGGCGGTAGCGAAAAGTGGCTTGAAGCTTGCGACTGCTACTATGGAAGAAAAGCTCAGCCACATTCAGCGATTGGTTGTGGCCCAAGGATTGAAACCGGATATTGAACCGCTTACAAACGGTGTTCTTCGTTTTCGTGTAAAC
This sequence comes from Brevibacillus nitrificans, assembly GCF_003710965.1. Taxonomy (NCBI): domain Bacteria; kingdom Bacillati; phylum Bacillota; class Bacilli; order Caryophanales; family Paenibacillaceae; genus Brevibacillus; species Brevibacillus nitrificans. The sequence goes on from NZ_RHHU01000001.1 coordinate 106,122, forward strand.
AATTGCACGTTCTCGGAAACTGCGAAGAAGCATCCTGCCTCTGTGTGTCAAATGCATAACGCTCTTTTAATGGGGATATTTGAAACGTACTTGGGGAAAATTGAATTACGTGAGGATGAATCCATGATTGGCGGATGCAAATCGTGTAATTATACAGTGATACAATACTGATATTGGACACCCTGTATTTTCCTATCTGCCAAAAAACCGTCATACCTTCCCGTTTACACACCTTCGCCCGTCCTATATAATGGGGAAGGAATCTTGTAAATCTTACCGTTCTATGCAAAAAGGGGGGACACAGATGGATCGTATGTATCGCGTTCTCGGTTTTTGGACCATCGTTATTGCGCTGATGTCTTTCTGGGGCGGCTTGTACCCAATGGCGCTGATTTTCTTCGGTCTGACAGCCTTCTTCGTAGCACTGAGCTACATGGCATTGACTGAGCGAGTGTACCTGAACATTTTCTTTGGATTTATGTTCCTGTCTTTTGTAGGGTTCACGTACTACACATTCTTCATCATGCCAGTTGGCGGTGGAGAACACGCTATGCTTCAAATGATGCTGTAAGAAAACCTCTATCGCTGCCTTCTCAAGGTGGAGCGACCGCGTTTTAGCGGAAAGTTTCCATGCGCTCCGGAATTTATAAGTGTAAACGCTTATAAATTCCTCTACGTTAACGAAAAAAGATGCTCCCTACAGAGCATCTTTTTTATTTGTTGTTTTATCGCCAAACTTCCTCGAGAAAGCGCAAGCCCGTGTGATTCTCGATCGCTTTGGACTGAACCATGACGCGAAATCGCCCTCCCAAGCCTGCTGGATCGATCAGCTGCTGGATAGCCCGGTTGCGTTTCATCGCTACGCTGGTAAACGGATCTCGGTCCTGATGAGCCACGGCTTTGTGCAGCAGACCGCTCCTGATCAAAAACTTGTCCTGCCGCAGATAGGCGATCTCTTTTAATCCCTCTCGCTCCCCGAAATCTCCCCATGCTGAGAAATTCACGTGAGCCGTAATATCCTCTTCTCCTGGATGCGCAAAAGGATTATCGTGCGCCTGATGACGATAGTAGCACATCAGCGTTCCATTTTTTCGGCTGGGGTGATACAGATCCTCTTGTCGATCTCCGTAGTCGATGGTCACAGCAAAGCCTCGTTTCAGGAGCCGTGCTACGTCCCGCGCCGCCTGTTCCATGCCCAGATTGATCTCTAGGCGCATTCCATTTGGCAGTTTCCAATCCTGTTCTTCCAAAAAAGCAGCCAGTTCTGGTGTAACCGCGCCCTTTTCTTCTCCAAAGCCGGATTCCTGACTCCTCACCCACACCTCCTGCCAGCCACGTGCTGATTTTTCCACGATATGCACGGGAAAAGCATCCAGCCATTCGTTTGACAGGATGACCCCTTCAATCGACTGCTTGTCCGCAGCTTCGGCGAGAGAAGAATACCAGTGCTTTGGCACATCATGAGAGATGAGCGCTTCCTCCTGCAGCTTTCGATGATACGGGCTCGTTTCAATGAGAATGACCTCCATCGCCTGATACAGGTCTGGTGCTTCCTGCTGCAGCCGATCGAGTATATTGCGGCACAATCTCCCCGTTCCTCCCCCAATCTCGACGAGGACAGGCGCTTCCATCTGCGCAATACGCCACATATCCGCTACGACATCTGCCAGCGTTTCTCCGAACACAGGATGGACCGAGGCGCTTGTAAAAAAATCGCCGTCTTTTCCCACCTTTGGTTTGTCCGACATGTAGTATCCGTAAATCGGATGGTACAAAGCCAGCTCCATGTAACGCGAAAAGGGAATAGCCCTCTCGGAACGGCTCGCAATTTCCCTGTGAATGACGGTATATAGATCCATATAGACTCTTCTCCTGCTATCCAAATTCAACCTGATAAGGCTATAATACGAAAAGAAGTCATACAATGTGGAGAGAATAGGTGCATTCATCCCGTACACCGCTTCCCATCACGATACAAAAGGTGAAATCATGCGCAAATTTCTGCTCATCTTGTTCCTAGTTGTATGTCCGCTGACGGTATTCGCCGAGGAGGAGAAGCCCGTTTCTTTGGAGCAGCTGATCTTGCAGCAGCATTTTACTCAAAAAGAATTGGAGCGTACCCTCACCCTCATCAAAAAAGAGGAGACACGGACCCAAGGAGATATTGCTCAGCTCGAGCTTGATCTGAAACGACAGAAGCTGGTCATCGAAGCCATGCATCGCCATGCAGGGGAAGTGGCGAGGGCCTATTATACAGGCGAGCGCGCCAATCTTCTGACACTGCTGCTCAATGCGGAAAATTTCAACGAGTTTTTATTGATGTTTGATTTTATTCAAATTCTTTATGACCGGGATATGCAGCGGCTGGAAATGTATCAGACCGAACGAACCAAGCTAGTCACCATGCAGGAAGAAGAGCACAACCGCCTCGCACAGCTGAAGGAGCTGCGGCAAAAATACGAAGCGCAGCTGTCTGAGATGCTTGCCATTCAGGCTGAAAAAGAGAAAAACGTACAAAAACTGGACGACCCCACAACCGTCGAAGCCCTGATGGATCATCTCATCGCTGATTGGCAAAAACGGGGACTGCCCGCGTTTCAAACGTTTTTCGGCGTTCTCGCTGATGTCATGGTGCAAGTGCCTGAGCTCGCCACGCCCGATCGCATTCAGTCAGATGGACTCTTCTCGCATACACTCATCATCAATCAGGATGATTTCAACCAGTTTCTGATGAATAAAGACGAACTGTTCAAGCAATCCCACTTTTCCTTTGAGGACAACAAACTGATTGTAGACGGTACTTACGATCACATGCAGCTTCGGCTGGTCGGCACGTACGAGCTCGTCTCTCCTTCTGAATTGAAGTTCCATATCTCCGAGCTGTACTTTGACGGTTTTGCCTTGCCACCATCCACTGTTGCGGATATGGAGAAAATGTACGATCTCGGCTTCTACCCCGGATTGATTTCCCCGAACATTCAAGTGGAAGGCATCTCGATGCAAGACGAGGAGCTAAAGCTTCATTTGCGCTTGAATCTGCCTTTCGGGTTTGGCAGCAAATAGGAAAAAGAAAGAAGGCCAGCTCCCTTAGCTGGCTTTTTTCTTTGATACAACTGTACTTACGTGCACAGCCATTTCCTGATCCAGGCGTTGCATATACGCGATGGCGTCTTTCGTAAGAGTCGGATATTTTTCTCCCTTTTCGAGCTTGGCTAACGTCTGGGGAACGGGATAAATGACATAATTGCGTTTGCCTGCCTTACGAAAGAAATGCACGTAGGTCGGAATCATCTCGGCGCTTTCGATGGACGCTTCTCCTGTTTCGTTTTTGTGCAGCGTCATGCGCAGAATCGCTCCTACGTCCTTGTAATCCCAACGCTGCGCAGAAATGAAATTGCCCAGAGAGTAGGCGATCAGGCCTGTATGCTCTCTGCCATCCTCCAGGGTAACTGTCTTCCATTCATAGGGCTGTACAACGTGTGGATGGGCTCCCAGGATCAGATCCGCGCCGTACTGAATACACAGCTCTGCCGTTTTCTTCTGCGCTTCATTTGGGAGGCGCTGATACTCTACTCCAAAATGCAGCGCTACCGCTACCAGATCTGCCCCTTTTTCGCGTGCCCGGGCGATATCCTTCTTGATCAGCGCAGGATCGATCAGATTGATCAAATACGGCTTGCCGGCAGGAATCGGAATCCCGTTCGTTCCGTAGGTATACGACAGCAGTGCGAGTGTAAACCCATCCTTTTTCAGCAGTAAGGGCTCATCCCGCTCTGCCGGACTGGCAAAAGTACCGGTATGCAGAATGCCAGCCTGATCAAGATGCTGGATGGTTTTCAAAACTCCTGGCTCTTTGCGGTCCAATGAATGATTATTGGCGGTTGATACGGCAGTAAATCCGACGTCCTTTAGCGTGGTAGCCAGTTCAGCCGGCGAATTGAACATGGGATATCCGGAATATCCAGCTCCCTTGCCGCTCATCGTCGTCTCGAGGTTGCCGATCACCCAATCTGCCTCCCGAAAAAGCGGCTCCACATTCGTAAAGAACGAGTGAAAGTCATACTCCTTTTTGCCCGGATTCCAAGCGGCATCCAGCTGCTCTTGGTGCATCATGATATCCCCCACAGCCATCACCGTCAGGCGCTGTTCGGGAAAGCGGGAGGTTGGCTCTTCCACAGGGGTTGTAGCAGGTGGTTCTTCCGGCTTTTCAGTCTGTGCCGTTTGTTCCTCTGAAGGCGTAACGGGAAGAGTCGGAGCCGCCGTTTCAGCAGGAGTGGTGGAGGGTCTTTCCTGATTGGCAACAGGCGGGACACAACCCGTCATGCTTACACAGCCAATCGCCAGGATCACAGCCCAACGGCACCATTTTTCAGTCATACATACGTCTCCTTTTTCCTTTGTGACCCTTCCCTTTTCGCCACCAGCTACGAAAATCCTCTCAGGAGGCTACCAAACAGCGGCCTATTTCGCCTTATCGTAACAACCCTGTCACGAAAGGATTGAAGTTTTTCTCGGAATCAATCGTCGTTTTCGGTCCGTGTCCCGGATACACGATCGTATCGTCATCGAGCTCGAACAATTTGTCCTGGATGCTGATCATGAGTGTTTCGTAATCCCCGCCTGGCAAGTCCGTACGTCCAATGCTCTGCGCAAACAAAACGTCCCCCCCAAAGCAATGTCTGCCTATGACGAAAGAGCAGCTGCCTGGGGAATGTCCCGGGGTATGCATGACCTGAATCGTGAAGCCCGCAAGCTCCAATGTCTGTCCGTCTGCCAGCTCCTTTTCCGCTCGCTCGCATACAATCGGCTCGGGTAAATTCCAGCGGCTGGAACCATTCAAATCCGGATCCGTCAGCCAATCCTGCTCCAGGGGATGGATGTAGACAGGTGCATGAGTCAATGCCCGAACATCATTCAACCCTCCGATATGATCGAGGTGGGCGTGTGTAAGCAGGATCGCTACCACCTGTTTGTTCTTGATAGCTTGCAGCAAGGGCGCGGGCTTCATCCCCGGGTCAATGACGATCGTCTCCCCTGTACCCGTGTTTGTGAGAACATACGCATTGGTTTGAAAATCTCCGAGCGGAAAGACTTGAATCGAAAGTTGTTGCTCGCTCATAGGAACCTCCTTATATTTTTGATACGATAAGAAAAAAGCTCTTAGGTGGTGGAACGTATGCGTTCTATGTACGGCGTAGAAATTCAAATACCAGCGGGAAAGCTGCCGGGGTTCTATGCTCAAGTCATACATAAAATTGGCGATCATGTCAATGTATTTGACCGGGATCAATTGCTTTTCATCGTGGAAAACGAGGACGAGCGCGACAAGCTGGAAGAAGTATTGCGCAAGCCCAATATGCTCAAAGACGTGTTCCCTCTTCTCCTCATGCCTTCGACCGCAAAGATCGAATCGCTGGAGGACAGAGGCTTCATCAGTCAAAACGAGCATCTTTATCTTTATGCAGATCGTATCGCTGTGTTCACGCTGCCAGAAAATCTCGGTAGTGAACCGGATCGATGGGCAGCGCACGAACAGCTGAGAGAACATCTGGTAGGCCAAATTCCCGGCTCCCCTGCGGCTCCCGCTCCTTCCTACATCATCGACAGCTCCCTGACTGAACTGGTGGAAGGGATTGCACGGGCTTACCAGGTATCTTTGCAATGGATCCATCGAGAAGAATAAAGCCACTCGAAGCGCAAATGATTACTGCATAAAAAAGGAAGGTGCGTTCCTAATCGAACCACCTTCCTCCTTTCGCATTCGCTCTAAAGTTTGTCAAAGCGCATCCAGGCCACCTGGTTATTGGCGAGTCCAAAGCTCGCCTTGCAGCTTTTTCCCTGATAGATGACTTCCTTTTCGCCAGTTCCCATCCCGTATAATTGGGTCAGCTTTTCGGAAGCGTCATATATGGCCAGCCCTCTGATCGTCTTAAACTTCTGCGCATCCTCCTGCGGCACTCCGCTGAGCATGATGGATTGAATCTGGCCCTTCTGCACTTTCAAAATGAGCTGGGTCCGGTCGATCAGCAGCATCCCCATGACGGCGTCTCCCTCTCCTGCCGCCATTTGTTCCACCGTGTAGGTCTGCCTCGTCACCATATCCATGAAATCAGCCTTGGTCGGCTTTAGAATGTCGATTGCTTCCTTGACGTTTTGACCCAGATAGACACCACCTACACCATACTCTTTTGGATTCTCTGCATCAAATTCATTCCCAGAGCATGCCTGCAGGAAAAGAACTGCCAATACGAACATCACCATCATTGGAACATATCGGGTATACTTCATGACGCCCACCTTTTCGCCAGTATGTACCCCGCTATCTTACCGCACTGCTGTCTATGCGGCAAGAATCGTTGTTATCTCCGTGGCCCCGTCACTTTTTCCCGCGGGCGATTCGGCGGTTGGTTGCTATTCATGCTCTGCTTGTAGCCCTCTACAATTTTCAATAGGGAAGCGAAAAATGGCGAGCCAAACACGGCTACGATTCCCCAGATCCAGGTTCCCAGCTCCCACGAATGCTCCACATAGGCAGTCTTTGCTCCAGTCAGGATGAGGGCAGGGTCTATACCCATCACCCCGAAAATGATGCCCGCAGCTACAACAGAGATGAGCAGATTGAAAAAGCGTTTGTAGTGATTCAGCCTGGCTGCCTGATTCACATCCTCCCAGCAATCCTCCTTGGGCTCGTAATCCGTTGCCAGAAATGGAACGACCGACTTGCACGCCTCGGTTACCCCTGCTGCTGCACTGGATACCGCCGTTACATAAATAAGAAACGCTATCGATGAGTCCAAATTCACCACACCACTCCACCCCCTAGTACATTTGTATGGGAGAAAGCGGACAACTTGCAAAAAATCATGGACGAAACCGTTTTCCTTGGGCGGATTTTAAGGTAACATGGACGCATACCACCATTTTAAGGAAAGGGGTTTTTTCTATGTCTAACAGCTCTTACATCTGGGATTCTTACGATCTGGTACGCAACATCACCCTGTCCGCATTGAACAGTGTTTCTGAAGAGGTGGCTGACGTCATACCTGAAGGCTTTAACAACAACATCCGCTGGAACTTCGGGCACATCCTGTTTACCCAAGACTTCTTCATGTACGGCCCAAGCTGTCCGAACTTGCCTGCAAACTATGCAGCCCTGTTTGCACCAGGCACCAAGCCTGCAAACTGGGAAGGCGACGTTCCTTCCTTGGCGACTCTCGCGGGGCAATTGGAGGAGCAAAAGGCTCGTCTCAAAGAAACCTTTGCTGATCGTTTGGATGAAAAGCTGTCGCAGCCATTCCAGCTCGGTAACAAAGGAACCATGAACACTATTGGCGAACTGTTTACTTTCTCCTTGTTCCACGAAGGAATGCATATGAACGCGCTGGGTGCTTTGAAGAAAGCAACTACTACAGGAAAATAGGCATGTCTGCAAAGCAAAAGCCCGGGAGTACGATCCGGGCTTTTTTTCTTTCCTGGGTTAACCGCGCTTTCCGCAAAAATGAAACCGCCCCCAAGAAGGGAGCGGTCCTTGTCGAGCCCAATTGCTTATGGGGTTTTACCGGTTATTCTCTTTGGCACTTCAACCTCCACGAGAGAGTTTGCTTTACCGTAAGAATCTAGGCTGTTCCACCAACGCGACTTTCGCCGACTGCTTGTTCATGTGTATCCACGGATATTCGCCTCCTGCAAGGCTTTACGCCGTTTAAACCATGAATCATCGGGCTCGACAAACCTATTATGATCCCATTTCTCCAAAGCTATACACCTTTTTTACAAAAGATCGGCAGCGAGCTGTGCCAGCACGCTCCGCTCGCCTTTTTCCAGCTTGATGTGCCCCGCCAGCTTTTGATCCTTGAACAGCTCCACGACATAGGTTAAGCCATTGTTGCTCTCATCCAAGTACGGATGGTCAATCTGTTCCGGGTCTCCCATCAGCACGATTTTAGAGCCATCGCCAACGCGGGTCAGGATCGTTTTCACCTCATGCTTCGTCAGGTTTTGCGCTTCATCAATAATGATGAACTGACCTGGGATAGAGCGCCCCCGAATATAGGTCAATGCCTCTACCTGCAAGCTCCCCATGCCCGCCAAAATTTTATCCAAATCTCCAGGACGTTTCGTATTGAACAAGTATTCCAGATTATCGTAAATCGGCTGCATCCACGGCCTCAGTTTTTCTTCCTTCTCGCCGGGCAGGTAGCCGATGTCTTTTCCGAGTGGAACAATCGGTCTTGCAACCAGAAGCTTTTTGTATTTTTGCTGATCCTCAATTTGCAAAAGTCCTGCGGCCAATGCCAGCAGGGTTTTTCCTGTTCCGGCCTTGCCAGTCATGGTGACCAGCGGGATATCGTCTCGAAGCAATAGCTCTGTCGCCATTCGCTGCTGAACATTCCGTGCTCGTATTCCCCAGATCGGGTCGTCATCCGACACGAGCATCTCCAATGTTTTGCCATCTGGATCGACCTTGCCGATCGCGGATATCGATGGGTTGATCTCATCCTTTAATACCAGGAATTGATGAGGATAAAACCGGTATTTTGGGAAACAAGAGGCAAGCTGCAGCCTTCGCGTCGCATAGTAAGATTTAATGATCTCGGAGGCGACCATCATTTTCTGATACCCCGTATAAATGCTGGAGAACTCACCTACCACGCGATCAGAAAGGAAGTCTTCCGCTGTCAGGCTCAGCGCATCTGCCTTGACACGCATCAACGCGTCCTTGCTGACGAGAATGACGGGGCGGGGGTTGGGAGAAAGGTTTTCTTCTTCTTGCAGATTCAATGCGACAGCGAGGATGCGATTGTCGTTCGTCATTTCGGTAAACTGTTTTTGCAGCTGATGCAGCGAAGAATGATTCAGCTCCACTCGGAAGAGCCCGCCCGTTTCCAGCGTGATCCCTGTGTGCAAGTGTCCCAGCTCACGGAAGCTGTCAAAAAGCCGCGAAACGTACCGTGCGTTGCGGCCTATTTCATCCATGTACCGCTTTTTGGAATCGATTTCTTCCAACACCACTGCGGGTATAACAATTTCATTGTCGGCGAAGGAAAACATCGCCCGTGGATCTTGCAGGAGTACGTTGGTGTCCAGTACGTAGATTTTCTTCAAAATCTCGCCTCCTATTACCCATCTTATATACCCTATGCAATTTTTGGAGGGATGCTCTGGTGCGGCGACGTGATGTACTACAGTTTATGTTGACGGATACACAGATAGACGGACCTTTCCCAGAATGAAAACAAGCTGGCTGGAACAAAATACTCGTAACTGCTGGGAAAAGGAGAATGCCTGTGAAACGGACTGTTACCTACTACCTTGGTATTTGCGTGTTGCTCACCGCATGCATGTCAGGCAATAAACCGCCGGCCAACCAGGCTGCGCCACCGCCCAACCAACAAGTGCCCCATACGCAGCGCGTTCAGCAAACCGCGCCGCAGCCGACGTATAATCAATCCTCGCAAGCGACAGCGGATCGCCTCGTTCAGCTGGCGACTCGCGTGAAAAAGGTAAACGGTGCGACTGCTGTCGTAATCGGAAAAATTGCCGTCGTAGGTATCGATGTGGATGCGAGTCTGGACCGGCCAGAAGTGGGTATCATCAAGTACACTGTAGCTGAAGCGCTCAAGGAGGATCCTCAGGGGGCAAATGCGGTCGTAACGGCTGACCCTGATATCGTCCAGCGCCTCCGGGAAATGACGGCAGACATTCGCCGCGGCCATCCTGTTTCCGGTTTTGCCGAAGAACTGGCGGATATCGTAGGACGCATCATTCCTCAACTGCCTCGAGATGTACGCCATCGTGAGGAAACACCTTCACAAGAAAATGAGCAGCGCATCAACAAAAGCAACAACTCGCATCCAACCGGGAACAAGAACATCAACGTCAATCGAACAGGTGCACCTTAAACGCATGCAGCAAAAAAAAGGCATTCGCCCAGGCTTTTACGCCCGGGAGAATGCTTTTTCTGATGGCGCCGCCGCCTTCAAAGAAGGCAGGGAGTCCAATGCTTGCTGCAGATCCAAAATCAAATCATCCACATCTTCGAGTCCAGCCGATAGACGGATCAGCCCGTCGGTAATCCCGCGCTGTGCTCTTTCCTCTGCTGGCATCGAAGCATGGGACATCGCTGCCGGGTAGGAGAGAATCGTTTCAACGGCACCCAGGCTCACAGCGACGATCGGCAGCTTCACCCGATCAAAAAGCGCTTTTGCCCGTTCGCGGCTCCCTACGTCAAAGGAAAGCACCGCACCATGACCACTGGCTTGCGCTTCCTGGATCTCATGGCCAGGATGCTCAGCCAAGCCCGTGTAATAGACGCGCGTGACGGCAGGGTGTGCCTGGAGCCAATGCGCGATTTTTTCTGCCGTACGGGTGCTGACATCCAGACGCGCTTTTAATGTTTTCAGACCGCGCATGACCAGCCAGCAGTCCTGTACGCCGAGAATCGCCCCCATGCCGTTTTGTATAAAGTAGAGCTGCTCTCCCAGCGCTGCATCGCGTGTAACAGCCAAACCAGCTACGACATCACTGTGACCCCCGATAAATTTTGTCGCGCTGTGAATGACAATATCTGCCCCCAGCTCCAGCGGGCGCTGATAATACGGGGTCAAAAATGTGTTATCCACGATGACCAACAACCCGTTTTCTTTCCCAATTTGACACACAGCCGATAGATCTGTCACCTTCAGCGTTGGATTGGACGGTGTCTCCAAATAGATGCCCTTCGTCGTCGGCTGGATCGCAGCCCTGACGGCTTCTGTCTGCGTAGAATCGACGAACGTGACAGTGATCCCCATGCGGGACAGCACTCTCGTCAAGAAGCGGAATGTGCCGCCGTAGACATCCTCTGCTACGACGACATGATCTCCAGCGGAAAAAAGCATGAACACGCTGGAAATTGCAGCCATACCGGAAGCAAAAGCGAAGCCTCTCTCTCCGCCCTCTAGACCTGCAATCGCCTGTTCCAAGGCTTCGCGAGTCGGATTGCCGGACCGTGCATAATCGAATTTGCCTGGCTGATCCAAATCAGCCTGATGAAACGTAGAAGCCTGGTAAATCGGTACCGACGACGCGCCTGTAGCCGGATCAAAGCACGATGTGCCATGCAGCACTCTGGTTGCAAAATTCATCGTACACTCCCCCCAACCGTCAAGCTCGCATCCAGCGCCTGGCACAAGTCTGCAATCAGGTCATCCGGATGCTCAATGCCTACAGACAGGCGGAGAAGACGGTCGCATACCCCTACATACTCGCGAATCTCCAGTGGGATGTCCGCATGTGTCTGCGTCGCCGGATATGTACACAACGATTCAACCCCACCCAGACTTTCTGCAAAGGATACGATTTGCAAATGCTTCAAAAACGGCTTCACCTGATCCGCTGAGCGTACCCGGAAGGAAACCATGCCACTAAATCCACTCGACTGCTTCACCTGCACCTCGTGTCCCGGATGATCCACCAGCCCAGGATAAAAGACTTCCGTTACGGCTGGATGCTCTTTCAGCTTGTTCGCCACGGCAAAGGCATTGGATTGATGGCGTTCCATGCGCAGTGCCAGAGTCTTCATCCCCCGAAGCAGAAGCCAGCTGTCCTGTGGACCTAAAACCGCTCCGATGGAATTGTGCAAAAAACGGATTTTTTCCGATAACTCTTGCCCTTTTGTTACGATCAGACCTGCCAGCACATCATTGTGTCCACCGAGATACTTGGTCGCGCTATGCAGAACGATATCTGCTCCCAGTTCAAGTGGGCGTTGACAATAGGGAGTCATGAACGTGTTGTCTACGATGGTCAAGAGACCGTGCCGTTTTGCAAGCAGCGCCACTTCTCCAATATCCGTAATCTGAATCAGCGGGTTTGTCGGTGTCTCCACAAAAATGGCTTTGGTTTCAGGCTTCACAGCTGATTCCAGCTCTGCCAAGTCACGCAAATCTACATACGAGAACGTCAATCCGTAACGGGACAAAACCTGTTCAAACAGTCGATATGTCCCCCCGTACAAGTCTAGTGAGACAATCAAATGATCGCCTTGGGAAAACAAGCCCATGACGGTGTGGATGGCCGCCATTCCGGAAGCACACGCGAAGCCGCCATCGCCTGATTCCGCAGCCGCAATCGCCTCTTCCAGAACCACACGTGTGGGATTCGCTGTTCGCGTATAGTCAAACCCTGTGCTTTCCCCCAACGTCGGATGGCGATAGGCCGTTGAATAGTAGACGGGGAAATTAACCGCCCCCGTCTTTTCGTCTTTCCCTACGCCCGCTTGAACAAGTTTTGTTTCCAAATGCATCTGTTTTCTCTCCCTCCAATAGTGTAAGAGGGGCATGAAAAAAAGCCCCTTTCCTCTGAAAGAAGGCTTTGATTACGTCGCCGTAAGCAAGACCTTCTCATCTTTCAGAGTTTGATAACTCTGCAGGAATTAGCACCATTATCTCCCTGTATATTACAGGTGATTGGTTGCCGGGCATCATCGGGCCAGTCCCTCCGCCTCTCTGGATAAGAAGATTGCTATTCAATTTGATTGATCCTAATACTAACGGATGGGCATCTTCCTTGTCAACAGGATTTTCCACCTAGCCCCTTCGCTAGTTTGCGTTTTTCAAGGCTTCCATCACTTGATTGTCCAGCTTGGCCGCTGCATTTTTATCGTATGTCTTTTCGTATTGCGGCTCTACAGAAATACGAGAACCATAGAACATGATGTCCCGCACTGCTTCAATGGCTATTTCCACCATAGCCAGCTTGAGCGGAACACCTTCGAGCCTTTCCGATTTCACGACCGCCTGACCGTTGATCGCATAAGAGGAGCCAGCACCGATCAGATGCAAAACAACCTGCGGCTCTTTTGTAATATTGGTTAAGATGCGCGATCGGTTATCCACAGCAAAGCGGATCAAATCGCTAGACGCCGCATAAGTCCAGGACAAGGAACTGAGGGCAGGAGAACCCGACTCGTGATCGATGGTAGCCAGCGTGACAAAACGCTCCTTTTGCAAGAGCCCATACAATTCTTCTGACAGGGATCGGGAAACGGTTTCAGCCATTTTGCTTGCCTCCTTGTAAACGTAACGTACGCTTATTGTACCCTCCTGGAAAAGGATTAGGCAAACGTTTCCTCTTTGTCTTGCTTCTCCCTCTTTTTTTCCCTAAACTGGAAGAAATCCAAACGACTGAGAAATGGAGGTTACCTGATGACTCCCACTGACCGCTTGCTTACCCAAATTGACCAGTTGCTGCAGGAAATCAAAGAGGTGCGCAAACTAAACGAGCGTATGGATAAAATCGCCATGTTTCTCGAAGATATACGTCTCGCAGATATCGTCCAAAACTATACAGCCCCGCGCAAGCTGCTCTGGATCAATTTCCTCGCAGGTCTTGCCCGGGGTCTGGGTCTGACGATAGGAACGGCCATCGTGCTTGCGCTGCTTGGCTCGCTCCTGTCTCAGTTCTTATCCATACCGATTATTGGCGATTACATAAAAGACTTGGTAGATTACGTACAATCCTACAAGCAGCCGTAAGACCCATGATTAATCGTCGTCACGGTCTTTCCGGGCATCATCATCACGTTCGCGATCATTCTCCTCGGCATTTTGCTTCGACCACTCGCCCTGCTTTTTCCAAAAGCCATACGCATTCCCATTCGGATAGTGGTCAAGCTTCCCTTTTTCCTTTTTATCCTTTGCTTCGTCCTCATCGTCGCGTTTTTCTGCTTCCCGCTTCAAAATGTCAGCTAAGCCCTTGATGTTGTTTGTTGCGAACGCAGCCTGTTTCACCAGCTTATCGTTGACGTACAGCTCCAGACGAACAGCATCCTCCTGAAAGCTCAGGTTTTTCAGAGGAAGCTTGAGTGTGTATTCCCCTTTGTCATTTGGCTTCACTTCTTGCTTTTTGCCATCCAGCTTCGTCACCATCAGCTTGATGCCACTATTCTTGGCCCAGCCTACGACATTGCCTTTCACTTGGATGCTTTTGGTTTTCATATCCAGAGCGGCTGCCCCGGATAGCGCGTAGGTTTTCACTTCTTCTTTGGCTGGCTGATTGATAACCTCGATGTTCAATGTCTCGGAATCACGCTTTTCATCGTCCACGTAAACATCGAGCGTAGCCTTGCCTGTCGTGCCTTTGACGTTTTTCAGCGTAATGCTGTAGCTGCCCACACCGTCCCACAGCTTTTTCACTTTCCCTTCGCCTTTTACCCCATCGATCGTCACGACAACTTTATCTACATCCTGCTTGACGATCCCTTTGACTTTCAGCTCCCCTTTTTTCGCGTCGAGCACAGCCAAGCTATGTATGATCAGTTCTGCTTCTTCCTCCGCTTGCGGGATTACCTTCACTTTTTCACTATCCACCAGCACACTGCCGGCGTACGCACTGACCGTAACGTATTGCTCACTTGCTGTGTCTTGAGAAGCAAAGGTCACGGTAAAGGAATGCTCGCTAGTCGGAACGACCTCGATATTATCGCCATTCGGTTTTTTCACAACGACTTTGGTCACATCTTTTGTCACGATGCCTTTGATGTACACCTTATTGCTTTTGGTTTGCCCACTGACGCTGACGATCTCCTCTTTTTCATCCGTAAAACGAACCTCCAGCCAAATATCGCTGTAGTATTGGTTGTAAATTCGCTCCCACTCATCTTTGTTCTCTTCCATATATGTTTGCAATTTTGTATTCAGTTTCAGTTCATCCACGATGATGTACAGATGCTCCGCCTGAGTTTTGAGCAGCATGTTCAACGTTTCCGGATCGTTTTTCGCCAATTCTTTCAGGTTGTAGCGGGTGACTTCCTTTCCTGCCTCGTTCATGACCACTTTGGTTGCACTCGGTGATCCAAACGAGCTGGCATTCGCGAAAATCGGAGTCAATGCCCCAATAATCCCTGCTGCCGCCACTACCGCCAACACAGGCTTTTTCGTTATCTTTTTCATAGTAGTTCCCCCTCTTCGTATGCCAATAATCCCCTGCTTGACGTAAAGCACATTTACAGACGATATACTCGTTCAATAGGTTGCATAAACAAGAAAACCGCTTCTTTAGGCCTAGAAAGGAAACGTAAAAAAACCTTCCAGATCCTCTCCGGAAGGTTTCGCACGCTAGCTTATTGATTGTATTTAGGCTCACTCTCGATGGCATGGAGCAGTGCCTCCACGAGCTCTGCGGGAAAGCGGCCTTCCCACTCGGCCGAAGCTACTTGGCCAAAGACGATATACCAGGCACCCTCGATCCGGTAGCCCAGTCCCGTCATTTGATGATCCTCGCGCAACAGCTCCAAAAAAAACGAGGCCGTATCTTGCGCCGACCGATCATCTGGACGTGCATCTGCTACGACTTGTATTTGTATCCAATTAAAGAGGGCGTCATCTCGCTTCACTTCATTACCCTCACTTTCTCTGTGTTTGTTCTGGTTTGATTCTAAGCTTCACGATCACGAGAATCAAAATGGCTACCAGCATCGCGCTCTTAACCGGAAGCTGAACATCCAGGATGGCAAATATCAATGCTCCTGCAAACAAGAGGACGTAGAGTAATATCGTTTTGAGGATCGGCATGCGAATCCTTGTCGCGAAGCCAAGATAGTAGACTAAAACCAATTGCACAAACAAAATCCAGGCCCGATTGTGATCCGCCCATAAACGAAAGCTGTCAAAGGCAGAAAGCTGATCCGGGTTGGCAGGAACGTAGGTTGACGCTAGTTGAATCCAATCCATTCGAATAATTCCTCCTGTTTCGCACACGACCAGATGTCTCGTGCAAGCCGTGGATGTAGATTTCTCCGCGGCTTCGTACTTTCGAGCTTGTACCCTTTTCTACCAAAATCTATCCATTTAACTTTATCAGGTGGCGTATTTTCTGTCAAAACCTGTTACACCTCATCGCTGGCTAGCGAGCAAATGGACATGGTATGATGGCTTTGAGAATAGAAAAAGGTGGGAAAACAATGAGCCTATATGACGTAGCAGTAAAAACGATCTCCGGGGAAGAAACCACGCTTGCGAAGTACAGGGGCAAAGTGCTTTTGATCGTAAACACCGCGAGCCAATGCGGCCTGACGCCACAGTACAAAGGCCTGCAGGAGCTCTACGAACGTTACCAGGAGCAAGGCTTGGTCGTGCTCGGCTTCCCGTGCAACCAGTTCGCAGGGCAAGAACCGGGCAGTGAGGACGAAATCGCTCAATTCTGCGATAGAAATTACGGCGTTACTTTTCCCCTTTTCGCCAAGGTAGACGTAAACGGTCCAAACACTCATCCTTTGTATCAGCACTTGAAATCAGAGGCTCCGGAAGGAAACGGCGAGGACATCGAGTGGAACTTTGGAAAATTTCTCGTCACGAAAGAAGGGCAAGTGGCCAAAAGAATTGGGCCGCGCGTCCAGCCAGAAGAGATTGCAGGCGATATCGAAGCTCTGCTGCAAGCTTGATTGACCGACACGATCAGCGTACGCCCCTTCGCCTAGTATCGAAGGGGTTTTTTTCTGCCTAATCCGGAAGATTTGTTGGATTTCCCACGACAGGCGACTATACAGAATTACCGGCAAGTGCGTATGGATAGTAGTAAGACATTCGCACAAAAACCTCATTTGATAAAAAGGACGGTGATCACATCGAAACGTGCAAATTCCCCTAAATCGAACACCGCTCCCCCTCTTCGTTCTTTCGGTGGCACCCACCGTCCTTTACCGGATCGGGTGACTTCTCATGTGAAAGCAGATAAACGAAGCACCAAGCTGCCAGGCAGCCGCCAAAGGAAAACGCAGGTGCAAAAGTCCGTCCATAAAAAGAGTACGAGACAGATAAACCGCTCAGAGAATGGTCATGACTACCAGGAAGAAGACGAAAACGAGACCACCATCGCACCAGCTCCTAAAGATCATCGGGTGCTTCCGCCATCCCCTCCTTCCGTGCAGGTGCCAAAACATCTTTTACGTTCCGATCCCAAACAGCCCGTAGAGGATTTATCATTACCCCCATCTGCACCTGAGACTATCACTTCTGAGCCCGAGCATCCCCTCCCTGTCAGCTCTGAATCTGAAGTTCTCCCGTGTCTTGTCTCTTCCTCCTCCCTATCCAGCACACCAGCTGTCGCTTCGAAAAACGATGCCGTCATTTACCCGCAAATCAAATATGCCAAGAAGCCTGGGAAAACCCTGATTTATACAACCGTGCTAGATGAGATGTGGGAGGTTCATTGGGAGCAGTTCGTCCAGGTGAAATGGAATCATAACTGGTCGCAGATGCATTGTGAGGCACAGATGATCGTAAAGGACACCCGGCATGATGAGAGTGGCTCCATGCTGTGGATCCATGGTGACTTTATGCTCATCGGAGTCGGCACGACCACATCGGATTCGATACTTCGCCACGAAACCGTCCATCTCCCTTTTTCCTCGATGGTCCTGCGTCCAGCCACTACGTCTGTCAAAAGCACACCTGCATCATCCATGAATCTGCCACCCATTCCGATCGAAAAATGGGTACAGACGGGAGACTGGCGTGTAGATTGGCTGGCAAAGCCGTTTCACCAAGATGACGCTGCCAGTCATGAAGAAGGAATCATTCAAATTCAGGGACGTGTATGGTGGTTCCAAAAACAGCTGTTTCCCATCTATGCTTCCATTCCTATTTCCCCAGCGGACGAAGCCTAGTGCTTGCACAAAAAGGGCGAATAGCGCTTGTCATTCGCCAACGCCATTTCCTTGGGCAAGCCATATCCTATCATGTCGAGGGATAAGTCATTCTACGATGGAGGAAATGGAAAGCATGGGAAAACACGATGACGATAGACACGAACACCATAGATCCTTCTGCGATTGCGATCATGACGACTCACATCACTCGCATGATCATAAACCCAAACCACCGGATCAATCCTGTAGTATCGCAAATGTCCGCACGTTCGGATCGGCGATGAGTGAGACGATCTATCCGAAGACGATTAAAGTACCTGTCACACTTGCCGAGCCTTCTGTCATTGTATGCGTCGAGGCAGAAGTCCGGCTGGAAAAACCTGCTCTGGAAATCAAACGGGTTCTGAAATCAGTCATTTTAGAACAATGCGAGCTGGTAAACACGTTTGATCCGCACAAGGCGAAGCTGTTTGTGAGGGGCTTTATTCGGAAAAATATTGAGTACGCCACCGTAGACACTGCTTCTGACCGGACTGTTTGCGGAGATATACGGCATACCACTGCGCTCATCCCCTTTGATTTCTGCACAGACCTAACCTTTCCAACAGCAGGCCCAACCTTGCAGCTGGCACCCGATTTCTCCTCGTCCGGCCAACTTCTGGACTGTTCGGGCCACGGGGCACAGCTGAACGCAGCACTGCTGGGGAATCGCCAGGTTTATAACAACAAGCCCTATTGCCAGCTCGTTTTTGCTGAATTCACGGAGCTCGATATAGGTCGGCACTTGAAAACGGTCAATTGCTATGAGAAAACGTTTTCGGTCCTGCAGGAAAAAATCGTCATGAAGCTGGGCTTAAAAGTATTGCAGGAGCAACAAGTGCCGATTCCGACACTTTGTCCACCTCCTCCGCCCCCGCCCCCCTTTCATTGCCCGAAAAAATAATCGGTGGATTCGCTGCAAAAAGAAAAAGCCGTTTGTCCCTGAAAAACAGGCAAACGGCTTTTCTCTATTGGTTGGTTACGCTTGTGGTTGAGCTTCCCAACGTCTTTGTTTTTCATAACGCTCACGGTCGGATTTGTTCAGATGCTTCTTACGCAGACGAACAGATTGAGGAGTCACTTCGCACAGCTCATCATCGTTCAGATACTCAAGCGCCTCTTCCAGCGTCAAGATACGAGGCGTTTTCATTTTCACGGTCTCGTCTTTTGTCGCGGAACGAACGTTAGTCGCATGCTTTTCTTTACATACGTTTACCGTCAGGTCATTGTCGCGGTTATGCTCGCCCACGATCATTCCCTCATATACTTCAGTACCGGCTTGGATAAACATGATTCCACGGTCTTCCACAGACATCAAACCATAAGTGGTAGCTGTACCTGTCTCATGCGAAATCAATACCCCTGCATGACGTCCACCTACCGGACCTTGAACCAGCGGACGATAGCTGTCAAACGAGTGGTTCAGAATTCCGTAACCACGTGTAATCGTCATGAACTCGGTACGGTAACCGATCAGACCACGGGACGGAATGATGAATTCCAGGCGAACCTGTCCAAAACCGTTGTTTACCATGTTCACCATCTCAGCCTTGCGTTGGCCAAGGGTCTCCATAACAGGGCCTGTGTACTCTTCTGGCACGTCGATCACCAGCATCTCTGCCGGCTCCATTTTTTGGCCGTCAATCATACGCACGATTACTTCCGGCTTGGACACACCCAGCTCAAAGCCTTCGCGGCGCATGTTTTCAACCAGGATGGACAGATGCAATTCGCCGCGTCCAGATACGATGAAAGCATCTGGGGAATCCGTTTCGTCTACACGAAGAGATACATCTGTCTCGAGCTCTTCCATCAGGCGATCACGCAGCTTGCGAGAAGTTACGTGCTTGCCTTCCCGTCCAGCAAACGGACTGTTGTTCACGAGGAACGTCATTTGCAGAGTAGGTTCGTCAATTTTCAGGAACGGCAATGGATCTGGATGATCGACGTCACAAACGGTTTCCCCAACGTTGATATCATCCAAACCTGCAATCGCGACAATGTCTCCCGCTTTTGCTGTTTTTTGCTCCACGCGCTGCAGACCGGAGAAGCCAAACAGCTTTTGAATCCGCATTTTTTTCAATACGCCTTCACGGGTTGTTACCGAAACCATATCGTTTACGTTCATCGTACCGCGGTAAATACGTCCAATCCCGATACGACCCAAGAAGTCGTTGTAGTCTAGCATGGTTACTTGCATTTGCAGCGGCGCGTTTTCATCTGCATCTGGAGCAGGCATGTGCTCGATGATGGTGTCAAACAGCGGACGCAGGTCGCCTTCCAGCTTGTCTGGTTCCATACCGGCGATTCCTTGCAAGCCCGAAGCGTATACGATCGGGAAGTCCAATTGATCCTCTGTAGCGTCCAGGTCAATGAACAGGTCATATACTTCGTTGATCACTTCTTGTGGACGAGCATTGTCGCGGTCCACTTTGTTTACAACGACGATCGGCGTAACCTTTGCTTCCAGCGCTTTTTTCAAAACAAAGCGGGTTTGTGGCATACAGCCCTCAAACGCATCGACGATCAACAGAACGCCGTCCACCATGCTCATAATCCGTTCTACCTCGCCACCGAAGTCTGCGTGGCCAGGGGTATCCAGGATGTTGATGGTAAACTCATTGTATTTAACCGATGTGGTTTTTGCCAGGATCGTAATTCCGCGCTCCCGCTCCAGGTCGTTGGAGTCCATCATTCTCTCCTCTACCTGCTGATTGCTACGGAATGTGCCCGATTGAATTAACAGTTTGTCAACCAGTGTGGTTTTCCCGTGGTCAACGTGGGCAATAATCGCGATGTTGCGTATGTCAAGACGCTTCATGTGAACCTCCTCTGTTATGCATACCTTTCATATTAGCAGTTCGTGAAACTCGGCACAATGGGGAGTTTTTTACGGGAATCCCTTCCTGAGTAGAGATTATTGATTTCGTCATACTAAGGAAAGGAGGTGGGTTCCCCATGGATAAAAAATGGTCAATTGCCATTGCAGGTGTACTGGCACTATCGTCTCTGACTGGCTGCGCAAGCTCCAACTCAAGCAAAGGGACTACGAATGCAGGTACGCACACGCAAAACACAGCGTATCAGCGGCCAGCGGATATGCGAAACAGTCTTGCTCACGGCAACAATGCCTATACACAAAATACAAACGCCTACCATTACCGAAATGGCTATACGGCAAACGGTTTTGACCAGAACAAAGCGGAACAGCTCACTCGAGTGGCAGATGACGTCCCTGGCGTAGACCGAGCTACTGTCGTCTGCAATGGAAAAGATGCTGTCATCGGCATTCGTGTGCGAGACAACATGGCTCACGAACAGCGAAAAGTCATCGAACAGCAGGTTCATTCCGCAGCTCGCTCGGTATCTCCTAACATGAACATCCGGGTAACGACAGAGCCGGCGATGTTCACACGGATACGCGGGATTAACGAATCCATCTATCGGGAAGCTTCCGAGCGAACCCATCCTGCAGCTCCTAACCATACGATGGTCCCGGACAACAATTTGGTCACTCATCCCGTTCGCACAGCGGCTGAGGATTTCGGTGTATTGCTCAAGGACTTGGGTCAAACCATTACCGCTCCCTTCCGGTAAGGAATCTCCATTCATCCCATCAGCCTTTCACGTAAAAGAGGTGCGGAATCCATCCGCACCTCTTGAATACTTACATTTGTTACTTGCTTGCCAATTCAGCCAGATTCATTTCTGGCTCAACTACTTGCAGTTCACCTGTACCGCGAACGAGCTTCTTCGCGTAGGTTTTCTCCGGCTTCAGCACGGATACCAAGTAATCGATGGCAACTTGTGGATCTACCGTCTCACCGCACGTGTAGCAATCCAGAGCCGCAAATCCACGCTCAGGATACGTATGAATGGACAGGTGGCTTTCCGAGAGAAGAACCAGCACGGTAGCACCTTGAGGAGAAAACTGCTTAGCTTGCACGCTCAGTACCGTAGCACCGCATGCCTCAGCAGCTTCAATCATTTCTTTTTTCAAAAATTCTGCGTCGTTCAACAAGTCAAACTGAACTCCCCATGTGTCAACAGCAACGTGTCTTCCGAAAGTCGAGTATTCCATCTTTCGGTTCCCCCTTCCTAGCAGTGTGTAATGTTAAACATCGCTAGGACCTGCGTCATTCACTAACGGGGGCGGTTTCCCTCTTGTTATCCACCCTTTAAAGTGAATCCTGGTTCCTAATCCTGTTTCCAACGAAAACAACAATACCACGCTTCTGCCTAATTTGACAATACCCTATTTCGATAAATTACAGGAAAATAAAAAATGGGCGCATCCGCACCCATTTTTGGCGTTCAATCAACATTTAGACTTCCAGTTCAAACAGACGTTTTGACAACGAGGCTAATCGGCAATCAATCGCAGTAAGCTTTTCGGGGGCATTGCTACTTGCCCAATTACGCAGATCCAGCCATCGGTCCGTCTCTTGATATAAGGACTCAATCTCCCGTTCGCTGCCATCTTGCTGGAACAAGCTCTCCAGCTCATTGGCCACGCTCGGCGAGGTATTTTCAAAGATGGACATTTCCTCGTCACCGGAAACCTCGTGAATGCTCACGACTGATCCTTGGTCATAGTGGTACACCACTGTGAAGCCATCGTAAATCCGGTGAACAATTCCATAGCCTCGGAATGTTTTCATCGCTTTTCGCATGGCATTAGCCAGCCCAAAATCTCGAATAAGATAGGAACTGTCGCACTGAAAACGATTGCCAGATCTGGTGAAACTCAGTTGAATTTCGCCGTTTTTGTCTGTCAGAATAACGTCCCGATCCCCATTGTCACAAACTTTGACATCGACTGAAATGTGTTCATTGGTGAAGAGCGAGACGAATTGGTTCAGCTCTTCTTCATTCACCGTAAAATAGGCCTTGGCGTAGTTAGTCGCTAAACGCTGTGCCATAATATCTCCTCAATTCTTTTGGTTTGCATGGGCCAAAGATCGACCGAACAATCATCCGAATCAAAGGAGTTACGCTAAGTGTCAACGAAGGAACGCTGTAGAACCTGGCCTTGCCCCGCGAATCGAAAATCGATTTGGGTAATGAAGGCGGATCACCTACTTTTTGTATTTACGAAAAAACCATCCTTGACATCTTTTATTATACAATAAGCGACTAAAAAAGTCTTGAGCGAAAAGGTGATGAATTTTCGCAAAAAAGCTGAATTTTGTATGTTGAGACGCCAATAATCGAAAAGAACTCTCTGATTCATTCATATGCTTCCCATTTCAGAGAAATTCGGAATGGTTTATGCCCCCACAGGCGGATTCATCGCTTTTTTTATAACAGCTTGTTCTTCTTCTGAAAGCGAGTACACAGAGGTGCCTGCTTCCAACGGCTTCGCGTATACACGCGACTCCTCGCGCCCGAAAATACTCGTGATCACGACTCCGTTTTGCGCATCATCGAGGATCGCCATCGAGAAACTCAGATCGCTCCCCACATCCCCAAACGCGTTGTAGCGAATCACGGCAACATTTCCATTTTGTGCAGAAAGTCTCTGTGACAGACGATTGATCATGAACTGCTGATCATTGTGCTCCTTTTTCACTTCGTCCACAAGATCGAGCAATCGATGCATCCCTTCCTCCAGATTCGCTCCACCTACTCCAGTCATGAGCCTGTTGATTGATTTGCGAAGTCGACTGACACGGACCGATTGCATGATGCATACAAAGAGCAACACGACATTCAGCGCAATGACGGCCAAGAGCAGGATCCCGACATTCGGGATTTGTGATAGGAATGGTTCCATGAAACATTTTCTTCCTTTCTGGTGCATAGGGTGCCAAAATCCTTTTCTATTGTAACGCCGTATCGCCAGTCATTCAAACATAGTCTGCCGAAATTCACGAATTGCTAACACGTTTCTCCCTTGCTGCACCCATGGAATGAGCAGGGAGATCGCTTTTGAACCAAAAAAAGCGACACCCTCGTCTGCGAGATGTCGCTTTTTTCATTCCCTATGCCTATTTGTCAAACGCATCGTTCGCCCTTTTTCCTCCAGTCTACCTACGCTTCCAGCAGCAGCATTTCCCGGCGGAGCTGTTTCAAGCGTTCTTTGGATTGTTTCACCTGGCCTTTGTCTTCTGCTTTCAGAGCATCATACAAAGTCGCAAGCTCATAATCCAGCTCCAGGCGCAATACAGGAATTCTTTCTTCGGAGTCACGTCGCTTCAAGGCGGCAATCACCTGATCCATCGTCACATTGCAAGATTTTTCGAAGATCACTTTTTTCTCAGCTCCTTTTATTTCCACTATTCTGACGGCTTCACCGTACCGGATGTGCTTCATCAGGACACTGTCTTCCAAGCGGATTCTGATGATGGCATGCCCCTTTGCTTTCTCCACAAAGTGGTTCAAAATCTTAGCCACTCGTGAGTCCGACATGGGGATGCCTGTAAGCTGCAGCTTGTAAGAACCGCTTATCCGCTGCATTTTCCAGTTCGATTTACCGTCTGTGGTGTTCACGAGGAGGTGAAACTGCTCGGGAGATTCTTTCCACGTGACGCTCACCCCTGCTTCCACCAGGGCCTGCACCAGCGCATGTAACGTCTTACGATCAAACCAGACAGCCAGATCGTAATACTCCAACTCAATGCCGAGATTCATCAGGGCCCCTCCCATTAACAGAATACTCAGACTACATTTTCGCTGTAAGGGAGTGAGTGGTATATCATATTATTCAGGCGACGGTTTTGCTATTCATATCCCGGCATGTATTTTTTTCCTTCGTGGTATGATATCATATGGAGGATTCCAAGCTCCCTTGACAGGGACGTTCGCCCTTTTCTTACGTGGCGTGCGATGAAGCTTACCTAAGAGGTGTTCGCCCGAATGTCGACAAGTACAGGTTTTCAGCAAGAAGATTTTGATGTTTTTGCCATTGATGGCCTTGATCAGCGAATGGAAGCAATCAAAGGCATCATTCGTCCGAAATTGGAAGCACTGGGTCAGCATTTTGCCCCGGCTTTATCCGTTGCTACCGGATCTGAGATGTTTTTTCATGTAGCCAAGCACGCACGGAGAACCGTGAATCCTCCCGTTGATACTTGGGTTGCCTGGGCAGCTGATAAACGCGGATACAAAAAGCACCCACACTTTCAAGTTGGCTTGTGGGGTACCCATTTGTTTGTCTGGTATGCGGTCATATACGAAGCTCCTGCAAAAGAGGAAATCAGTCGTGCCTTGCATGCGCATCTCGATGACATTCTGGCGATCGTTCCCGATGATTTCCACTGGTCACCCGATCACACAAAGCCTGACAGTGCACCGCAGTCAACCCTCGGCAAGGAAGGTGTCAAAAAGCTGGTGGACAGGCTGGCAGAGGTCAAAAAAGCCGAGCTGCTTTGCGGCATTACCATTGATCGCCATGATCCTGTGCTTGCTGACAAAGATGCTTTGCTCGCTCGCTTGGAAGCGGCCTTTACTGTCTTAGCCAAGCTGTACAACCTCAGTCTTTCCCGTGCATAAACCGCCTCCCGATATGTTTTGTTAAGTTATATATGCAAAAGAACAGGTCCGCTTTCTTTCGAAAAGCAAGTGCCTGTTCTTTTGTTTTTCCCTGAAAAAAAGGCGTGACTTAGCGACTGTTGTAGGCTTGCAGACGCTCCATGCGCTGATCCAAGTCTTTAAACATCCGTTCAAATAATTCCTGGACATAAGGTACATCCTGAATGAGACCAATGACTTGGCCCGCCCATCCGAAGCCTTTTTGATCATCGCCTTCATAAATAAAACGACAGTTGTTCTGACCGCTGATGAATGGCTTCAGCTGCTCGTAGCCTGCTCCTTCTTTTTCCAGCTCCAAAATGTGGTCGGAGCCTGCAGTGCGAACAACCCTAGCTGGCGCGCCCAAGGTTCTTTTGATGACGGCAGTATCTTGTTCCGTCCCTTTGAGCAATGCTTCCTTGTACGCTGCATGGGCATGTACACACTCCTTGGTTGCAATGAAGCGCGTTCCCATCTCAACCCCATCCGCCCCCAGAGCGAGCGCAGCCAAAATGCCGCGTCCATCCCCAATGCCGCCACTGGCGAGGACAGGAATACTTACCGAGTCAGCTACACGAGGGATCAGGACAAATGTGCCGATGTCATCCCTGCCGAGATGTCCGCCTCCTTCTTGGCCAACTGCCATCACTGCATCCGCCCCGATCGACTCTGCCTTTTGCGCTTGCCGAACGGATGCAACCAGCACCAACTTTTTGATATCGTGTCCATCGAGCTTTCGGATGAGCGGTTCCGGGTTGCCCCCCGTAACGGAAATGACTTTGACGCCTTCTTCTATCGCCACGTCCACATACAGCTCGTAGGATTGATTGTATTGGCCTATCGCAAAGTTTACACCGAATGGTTGGTCTGTCATGGTTCGCACTTTGCGGATTTCTTCTCGCAGCGCCTCAGCTGATGGGAGCGACATGGCGGTAATTTGTCCCAATCCACCTGCATTTGACACAGCTGCAGCCAATTCTGCGTATGCTAAATAGGCCAATCCACCTTGAACGACCGGATAGTTGATCTGTAGCAATTCAGTTACTCTTGTTTTCATCTTTTCACCCCATTTCGATACAACTTCTCGAAAATGTGAGCAAACTCCTGCTGGGCTTGGGGATTATGAATAAAAATTCGCTTGCTTTCCCCCCCTTTTTTGCTATACTCAATTTGTTTGTTTTTTCCCCTTTTATTCTTTATTTGTAAAGTGAGGCGATCGTAGTGAGACAAATGAAAACTCCTTTGTTCAGCGGGTTGTTGGAGCACGCCAACCGGAACCCGATTCAATTTCACATTCCGGGCCATAAGAAGGGTATGGGCATGCATCCGGCATTTCGCGAGTTCATCGGGGAGAACGCTCTCTCGATAGACCTCATCAATATCGCGCCACTGGATGACCTGCATCATCCCAAGGCGATGATCAAGGAAGCACAGGAACTGGCAGCCGAGGCGTTTGGCGCTGATCATACCTTTTTTTCCGTACAGGGGACGAGCGGTGCGATCATGGCGATGATTATGGCTACCTGCAGCCCTGGAGACAAAATTATCGTTCCGCGGAACGTGCATAAATCTGTCATGTCAGCGATTATTTTTGCAGGAGCCTTTCCCATCTTCATTCATCCTGCGATGGACGAGCGCTTGGGCATTTCCCACGGGATCACAGTGAAAGCCGTGCAAAAAGCACTGGAAACCCACCCGGACGCAGCTGCCCTGCTGGTAATCAACCCGACCTATTTTGGGATCGCTGGTGATTTGCGCGAGATCGTGCGGACTGCGCATAATTACGAAATCCCAGTACTTGTTGATGAAGCACATGGCGTGCATATTCATTTCCACGAGGAGCTGCCGATCTCTGCGATGCAAGCCGGCGCCGATATGGCTGCAACGAGCGTGCATAAGCTGGGCGGTTCCTTGACACAAACATCAATCCTGAACGTACGGGAAGGACTCGTCGATGTCGATCGTGTCAAAACGGTCATGAGCATGCTGACAACGACTTCCACTTCTTATATTTTCTTGGCTTCCCTCGATATGGCTCGTCAGCATCTCGCCTTGAACGGACATTTGCTGACAGAACAAGCCATGAAGCTGGCGAATATCGCACGTGATAAGATCAATGACATTCCGCGCATCTATTGCGTAGGGAAGGAAATTCTCGGCAAGCCCGCTACCTTCGCGATGGATCCGACCAAGCTGCTGATTCACGTTCGCGATCTGGGCATCACTGGCTGGGAAGTCGAAAACTGGCTGCGTGCGAAATACAACATTGAAGTGGAAATGAGCGACCTGTACAACATCCTTTGCTTTGTAACAGCAGGTGACACGGAGGAATCGATTCAGACCCTGGTAAACGCCCTTCGCGATTTGTCTGTCGAATTCGCCCATGTTCAAGCAGAGGAAAAACCAACCATCTCCTTGCCGAATATCCCGATTCTGTCTACAACGCCGCGCGAAGCATTCTATGCGCCGACAGAAACCATCCCGCTTGCGGAAGCCGCAGGAAGAGTCATTACTGAATTCATCATGGTCTATCCTCCAGGGATTCCGATCTTCTTGCCTGGGGAAGTCATCTCTGAAGAAAACATCGCCTACATTCAGGAAAACATTCGTGTCGGACTGCCTGTACAAGGTCCTGAGGATGAAACACTGAAGACGATTAAAGTCGTGAAGCGTCAAACGGCGATTTCGGGTTAACGTAAGGAATGATTAAAGCTGTCGCCTTTTCGGTGCGACAGCTTTTTTATCCAACCCGCTTCCCCCCAAACCACCACAAAAAAACAGGCAGCAAGGGACATCGTCCACTTACTGCCTGTTTTTTATTTGTAGATCCGAATATGGATCTCACTCAGGTTTGCCGATTCAACCAAGTCATCAAAATGGTCCATATCATGGAAGATATCGATCAAGGACAAAACTTCTTCTTTATTGGTGCCTTGGAAGAACACCATAATGAATTTGTCCGATGGCGTATCCTCTAAGAAGGAGTCAAGCGAATCATTGATCACGAGGTCCAGCAGAGTATATTCTTTATAATCTCCTGGTTCTGGCTCAGGATTTGGAGTAGGCTCTTCTTCGTCATCATCATCTTTCGGCTGTCCAATTGCCATGGTGTACACGTATGGATCATCATCACGGGTATCAATCCAGACAATTCGATTCCCGCCGATACTAGCTTCCTCTATCTCTGCATCATCATCCCACGAATAATCGCTGTAGGACCCATCTTCTACATCATAAAGTTCGTAATAGAAATCCTTCGCGTTCGGCGATAGACGATTGTCTTCGAAGAGCATCATGTTGCGAGATACTTTTGGGTTGATCTGGTCACGGTCATTGTAGCGCAGCAACGATGTCGTTTTGCCGCGGTCAATGTCATAAGAGTAAATATCCCACGAAGGTTTTGTCGTGTCTGTATATTCACTCCACACTACGAAGTCGTCACCAAGTTTTGCTTCTTTGACTTGAACATTTTTACGGATCTGTACATCGTCTTCTTCGTCGATGTCATACAAGTAGACGCTGGCTTTGTTCGAGCTTTCTTCCTGTACCCATGTAACAAAGTTGCCATTGAGGTCAATGCTCAATGGGTCCTTTTTCAATGTCATGATCTCAGTGTCTTTGCCAGAATCCAGGTTGGTTACAATCAGTTCAGGTTTGCCATCCACATTCACCCAAAGCAGATTGTCACCATCAATCTCGTACAATTTTTCATCTGGAAGCTGATCATCGTCTTCGTCTGTTACTTGTTTGGTAGTACCTTTTGCTATGTTGTAGGAGAAGAGGGCATCTTCGCTGTCATCGTACCAGACAACATAGTGGTTGCTGACAAGTGGACGGGAAGGCGAAGCATCCGTTTTGGTAATCGATTTTGATGTATCCTTTTCCACATCATACAGAATGATGGAATCGCTGTTGCTTCCTTCCGATACGTATACCACATAACGGTCAGAGCCAGCAGGTTGACTTGGTTCTCCAGCCACTTCACCAAGCGGCACGGACACTTTTTCATCAATGTCATAGAGATTCAACCGAACTTTTGAATCTTTGTCCTTTTTCGCATACAAGACATAGTCCTCGTATACACGTGGCGCTAGCTTCTCGTAGATGGAGCTCGCAGCTTTGCGTTTGCCGCTTTTGTTAACGTCCCCAAAGTACAGGTCTCCATTATCGATCAACACATAGGTCGTCTCGAAAGCATGCGGCAGTGTTTTATCACTGGAATCCGTCGTAAGAATGGTGGTTTTTCCTTTATTTACATCATACGAACCGATTTGCTTGTAATCCGCACTCTGATCCTCGAAAACAACGTGGTCTTCGGAGATGGACGGATTCACTTGGTCACCGCGGGTTGTTACAGCAGCCTTTTCCGCTTTGGTTTTCAAATTATACGTGTAAATATCCGAGCTGCCATTGCGCTCATCTTGCCATGCAACGTATGTATCGCCCACAGAAGGATTGCTGGCTTTACCACTTTTGGTGATCTGCTCCACTTCACCAGAAGTTATGTTGTACAGGTAAATGTCCGTTCCATTGTCACTCTTGTCGTCCCATACGATGTTTTTTCCAGAGATCTCGAGCTGCGTCACTTTCGATCCACCCGAAACCAACGATTCTTTCTTCTTGGAAACGTCGTACATGTACACGTCTGTTCCACCATCGCGAGAGTCAATCCATACGACGTAATTTCCATCTACGCGAGGGCTTGTCTTGGCAGAAGATTTGTTTCCAATTTGCGTTTCTGAATTGTCATCCAAATCATATAAAGTGATGGTTTTTTCTCCTTCAACCATCCACACGGCATAGTCAGCTGAAATGTCAAAACCTGCTTTGTCAACCTCAGGCTGGCTCACGTCAATTTTGACTTCTTCGCCAAGTCTGCTGCTGGCAAATGCCGGTGTCGCGCTCCACAGAGAGGTGACCAGTAAAGCCGCGGCCATCAACCCCTGTACGGGTCTACGCTTCATGAAACTATTCCTCCTCTTGCAACGATTTTCACTCTTCTCTATTATCCCCCATGAGGAGTAGGATGTCAAAAAAAACAGGCCTTGTGCAGTGGGCCTGTAGTCGGTAAACTATTCTCTTTCTTGTTTTTCACTGTGCTGGCAATCGCAGCTGCATACCGCATAAAGCGTTTTCACCGAGTTGCACTCAAAGTGCTCGATAATGGTTCCGCAAGTTTGACATACAATAGTTCCCATCTATATTCCCCTCCGCTGTCACACTGCCAAAAGCAGTATGAGTGATGGTCATATCATCGATAATGTGATGTTATATACATCTTAATATGACACACCATTCGGAGTCAATACGGTAATTTAACACATCTTTTGTCGATTAGTATGTCACATTTGATTTTGCCATTTGCTCCATCCATTCCTCCATCTGCTCCATGATCTGTTCTTTCTCGGGCTCGTTCAGCATTTCATGACGCAGGCCAGCAAAGCGATGAAACGAACTTGGAGCACGCAAGCCGCCCGTGAAGCGTTCGATCGCATCTGCGTTGATGATGGCGTCATCCCCTGCCTGCAGGACAAGAACAGGCACGTTGATGTGATCTCTATCCGCCCAAGCACTCTCCATGGCTCGCAGCAATTCTTGAAACCATCTGACACTTACCTTGGGATAGTTCAGTGGATCGCTTACATAGGCTGCCTGAACGGATAGATCTCTGGAAACCATGTCCGCCTTCACTCCATTTGGCATGGCCAACGTCGGCATGAATTGATCCAGCATGCGAGCAAGCTTCGCCTTCCAAGCAGGAACCTGCAGCTTCAATTCAAGACATGGAGAAGTCAGAATTAGGCCTGTGAGCCCATCAGCGTCCCCTTTCATTTGAACATATCTTGTGGCTACAAGTCCTCCCAAGCTATGCCCCATTAGGTATATTGGCTGCCCGGCAGGAGTCGCATTGCGAGCCTTTGTCATCCATTCCTCGACAGCCTCTATGTATTGCTGAAAGGAATCGATATGTCCTCTCCTGCCAGCAGACCTTCCCCATCCTGGCAAGTCACCGGTGAAGACACTCCATCCCCGTTCGTTGAAAAAAGCAGCCACATGCTCGTATCGACCATAGTGCTCTCCCGTCCCATGGATCAGTACCATTGATCCTTTTTGAGCGGGGACCAGCCATTGATGACTGTTCATTTGTCTCTCCCCTGTCCACTTGATCTTTTTGTTTCCCTTCATTGCCATGATACCTGATCTGCATGAAAAAACGAGCAGAAGAAAGTCTTCTGCTCGCTTGCTAGTACTGATTTTCTTCAAAAGGGATAGTAGGTAGGTACTCTTGGAAAAATTGAGCGAGGGTTTCCGCTTCGCTTTCAGAATCGAGCCGGAAAATCTTTTGCAGATATCCAGGATTTACGGCATCCTCTGAACCGAGAAGGGTAGATTGCCCCGTCTGCATACAGATCACCAATGGCTTTCCATAAAACTTGTGCGTAAACACAATCCCAAAATCATGGCGAGTTCCTTCCGAGACCAATCCTAGAAAACGTACATTGGCGTTCTCCGACTCCTCGTACAAGTGGTCGTAGTGCTCCATCAGCAATCCCTCCTCATCTGAAGTTTGGCCCCGAATATTCATTATGTAAATATTCGGAGTATTAATAAGTATACGCGAAAACCCACCTTTTTGCCACACCTGCTCCTTAACTGATCAAGTGCTTGGAATTCGGAATGCGATCTTCGCCTTCCTGAATCCAGCGAACCTTTTCTGCCCCGTGCAAGGATTGCGCGACAAAGGAAAGACATTCAAAGAATAACTCTACTACCGCTGTACTGTAGCGTTCCTCCATTTTCTCCAATGCATACGTCAAACGAAAAATAGATGGCACGCTTCTACGGCTGGCTTCGATGACCGATTTTCCTTTTTCCGTTGGATAAACATGGACAACACGACCATCCAACTCCGACTTTTCGATCGTTACCATCCCTTTTTCCATCAACTTCTTGATATGAATCACAATTGATGAAGGATGCCAGAAGGTCCAGTCGGCAATTTGTGTGACGCGCACGCCTTCGTAGCAATAGATGATCCAAAGGATGTTTAATTGCACGGAGGAATCCAGCTCCGCTTCCTTCGCTGCTCGCTCCCAGTCCTCTTTATTCACCACGTCGATGGCGCGCATAGTGTTAAGCGCTTCAAATACGTTTCTAATTGAGACCTCCTGCATAGGGACTATTCCTCCATGTGATTCTTTATCTTTCATGCATTCCAATATAAACAGTAATTATATTTTACACTTTTCAGAAAAGACGCGCAATTATTTTCGATTAAGAATTGGCGCATTGTCAAAGAGTGGAAGCAATGCTAAACTAAACGCAGACATTCTCGGTACTAGGAGTGAGTGCAATCGTGAAACTTCAATCGGCCTACATTTATTTCGTAGAAGGATCTACTGCTACGCACGCAGATATTGAGGACGTGAAGGCAAAGTTTACTCGATATGTCGACATGACAACCAAAACAGGCCAGCAGCTCGGCTGGTCATATGCCGAGGCCGCCTTTCCTTATACCCTGGAGGAACGAGCGGAGGGCAAAGGCTCCTGGTTCCTGCTCAAAGGAAAAGACCCGAACATGTACAAAGCGATTGTCGTCGGGGTCGGCTCCTCTGAAGAAAACGGACAAAAAAAGCACTACATTCAAATCTCACTACCGGAATCAGCTACGCACGGGGACAAAAATAAAGCCAATGAGTACTGCCGTTACCTGGCCAAGGATTACAAGGCCGAGCTGCATTTGTTCAACAAACGAATCCAGTATTTTCAACCGCGAAAACCATAGCACAACCACCAAACAGCTGAGTCAATCGGCTGTTTTTTCTTTTTTGTATCTCCCTTGCCCGTACTTTTCCATAAGGTAGTTAGAAAAGAGAACCTATACTCGTCAAACAAGAGAGGTGAGGTGACTTATGGAAGCGCAGGAATTCATTAATCTGGTGGCTGGTTCCGCCAGACAAACGTACTTGACGCATCACGTCCTCCCTTCCATTACCATCGCGCAGGCGATCCTGGAATCGGGATGGGGGAAAAAAGTGCCGATCGATTCGGCGACAGGCAGATCCTCCTATAACTTATTTGGCATCAAAGGGACTGGGACAGCAGGCTCTGTCACTGTCGTTACCAAAGAAGAGGTAAACGGGCAGATCGTTACGCAAACCGCTCAATTCAAGGCCTATTACAACTACCAGCAGTCTCTGGACGATCATGCCGACTTTTTGCAAAAGCCTTTGTACAAAAAAGTAATTATGGCTGCAACCCCCGAGGAAGCCGCAGAAGCGCTACAGAAGGCCGGCTATGCCACCGACTCTAAATATGCAGAAAAGCTAACCACCCTCATCCGGACATACGATCTGACCCAATACGACCAGTTTGCTCCCGAAGAGCCCTCCGGCTATCCCGCCTGGAAAGTCGACCTGGGAACGCGGGCTCTAAAGGAAGGCCTGCTCACTTCCCCTGAATGGCTAAGCAAGCTGGATGAGCCGATGCCTGTTTGGGCCGTACTCGCTGTAGCCCTTCGCTTGCTCGATAAACAGCGGCAAATGCCTTGAGTAACACAAAAAGACCCTCTTTTCAGAGGGTCTTCCTTATTCATGAGCACGTTGATCAAATCATTTGAGATCGCGATAGTGAAAAAAACCTTCCATCAACCATTCGAATGCCCAAATCAACACAATATTCCAATCCTTGCGTAACTCCGTAAAGAATCCACTCGGACGAACGGTGGTTGATATCAAAATCAGTGTAAAGGTCAGTTCCGTCATCGCGGATCTCTTTGCGGTCAGTCACATCGAAAAGGCGTAAGACAAAGGGCAGTTCGGCAAAAGGGATTGAAAATTTCTTTTCCACTTCCAGCTCAAACTCCTTCGTCATGTTCCACTCTGCCTGGATAGAATGATCATCCTTCCAGGCGATGCGTATACTCGGGCCTTCTACGTCTGTGGATGATCGCGGGGGATTTGTCTCCATTCGCTCCCATCGTTCCTTTCTTTCATGTACTCGCTTTCACCATGTATATCGGCTTTTCCACCTATTATACCATGTGAACAAGCCACGTGGGAACGCAAACAAGCTATTATTTTATCTTCCAACTGTAAACGTGTTCTCACCGACAACGACGTACGACTTGAATTGCTCGGTTTTCATCCGGACCTGAATCGTATACGTTCCATAGCTTTCCAGCTTCGTCGATACGAATGGCTCAGAAAAATAGAAGCTATTCGCATTTTGAGTGGAGTATTTCCATTCCTTCCCTTTGTCTACTTCTTTCCCTTCTGGTGAAATCAAGACGAGCTGCATACGAAGATCCTTGGCGACGGGCGCATTGTCAACCTCTACAAATGCATTAAAGGTACGCGGCACATTTTTATCGCTGTAGCCCTTGATCGGGTTGCTGAAAACGACGGTTTTATTCCGCGTTTGCTGAATCCCCTCTAACACCAGAATATTCACGTTTGGCTTAATAATTTCCATTTTCCCGGAGCCTTGATCGTAATTGGCGAACCCACCCATTTTATTGACCAAATCCTCCACCGAATTGGCATTGGACGATCCCATACTGTTCACGATACGTTCTCCGCCCATGAATACTCTCATGGAGCCTTCACCCAAAGCAGTGCTTCCTACTCCAGCCACAACAGTCAACGACAACAAGGCCGACAACCATGCTTTTTTCATGTCTTAGTCCTCCTGTATGTTTGCGCGGCAGCGCTTGTTATTCCGAATTTTTTCTTACTAGTTTATACGCCTAAACAAGCAAAAAGTTGTGGTCTTGCTCGAACTTTTTTCAACAATATCCACAGTATCCACAAGTTCAAAACAATCAGGAGGAAAGACTTATGCACAAGAGATGTGAATAAGCAGGAAGTACCCTTGACAACAAAAGGAGCAGCCTAAGCTAAGCTGCTCCTTCGTATGGAAAAACAGGTTATGGTCTCTCAGACAGCTTGGTGAAGTAACGTGAGACGAGATGGATCGCCACCTCGATCGCATCTTCACTAGGCTCGATCTTGGAATGATGCAGGCCGTATGGGGTATTGACGCCTAGCCAGAACAAGAAGCCAGGAATTTCACTGAGGAAGTAACCGAAATCTTCTCCGGTCATCGCTTCCTTGCAGTGAATCAGGGTCACGTCTGGGCACTCCTCGGAAACCCATTGCATGAACTCCTCCGTCAATGCCTCTTCATTGTAAACCTGGCAATAGCCGCAGCCATAGTCAATGGTAGCCGTGCACGCAAAGCCCGCTTCTATCCCCTTGACCAGTGCCTCGATGCGACTTTTTACCCGAGCCATGGATTCCATCGAGAACGTACGGATAGTACCTTCGAGTCTGGCCCGCTCTGCGATGATATTTTGCTTCGTTCCGCTCTCGATTTTACCGACAGTGATGACCGCCGAATCCAGAGGGTCGATATTCCGGGATACGATCGACTGCAGCTGCGTCAACAGATGGCTGCCAGCTACGACCATGTCATTTGCCTGATGTGGGAACGCCGCATGTCCGCCTTTTCCCACCAGATCCACAAACAATTCGGACGTATTGGCAAACAGAATGCCTGGCTTCGTCGCAATCTGTCCCACCGGATACTCTGGCGCGATGTGCAGGGCAAAAATGCAATCGGGCTTCCAAAGAGCGAACTCTTCACTTTGCATCATCGGCAAAGCGCCACCTGGGCCTTCTTCGGCTGGCTGAAAGAGAAACAGCAAATTGTCCGCAATCGGATGATGAACAAAATGCGTCACTAATCCAAGGGCAATCGACATGTGCATGTCATGACCGCAAGCGTGCATAAAGCCTTCATGCAGGGAACGGAAAGGATAGGACGTCTCCTCAGCTATCGGGAGCCCGTCCATATCTGTACGCCATGCAATCGTGCGCTTTGGATCAGTCCCTGGAATTCTTACGAGAATCCCTGTACGCCACGTCTGAATCTGAACACGGTCCTGTGGCAGTCCTTCCAAATAGCGGAGCAAATATTGCTGGGTTTTCACTTCTTGAAACCCTGGCTCCGGTATTTGGTGTAGGTCACGTCGAATCTGTACAAACGTAGATGTAGCCATCCGCCTACGCCTCCTGTGCCGGACTGGACGTTTTCAGCTGGCGCGCAAACACGGCAAGGAAGTGATCGACATCTTCTTTGGTGAGTGTAAGCGGCGGCAGCAATCGAACGATCGTCTTTTGCGTAACGTCGACCAAGATTCCTTCTTCGAGCAAATGGCTCTGCAGACGGCTTGCTTCTTCAGGCGTGACAGATAGCGGGATCCCAACCATCATGCCCTTTCCGCGCAAGGCTTGAAGCTGCTCGGGAAGCCTTGAACGCAAATCCTCCAAGCCAGACCACAGATACTCGATCACCTCAGCAACAGAAGAAGCGAAATCTGGGTCAAGCAGTTCGTCCATCACTGCATTCCCAAGTGCAGCCGAAAGGGGCGATGGAGCAAATGTCGTACCGTGATCACCTGGCTTGAACTGGTTCATCAGCTTCGTTCCAGCGATCACCCCACCGAGAGGCAATCCGCCACCGACACCTTTGGCGAAGAGAATCAGGTCTGGAGTCACTCCTGCATGCTGATAAGCAAAAAGCTTACCGGTGCGACCCATGCCTGTTTGAATTTCGTCCATGGCAAACAACATGCCTTCTTCCCGGCAAATCGCTTCTACTTCACGTAGGAACGATTCTGTGAGGGGAACTACACCACCGGATCCAAGCACGGGTTCCATCAAGACAGCTGCTGGCTTGGCTTCGCGACAGATGGCTCGAAGCCCCTCTGTATCTTCTGCGTCCAGCTCATATACCGGAAATGCTGGTTGCGGGAAATCCTGATAGACATGGGCTTGTCTGGTCAGACGAACCGCTCCAAGCGTGCGGCCGTGGAAGCTGTTGCGCAGAACAACAATTCCTTCGCGACCTGCCCCATCCGTTTTCGTCCATTTGTGGATCAGTTTAATCGCCGATTCAGTCGCTTCTGCTCCCGAATTGGTGAAAAAGACTTTACCCGCAATGGTGTTCTCAACCAATCGCTGGGCCAATCGAATGGCTGGCTGGTTGAGAAACACGTTGGAGATATGCAAAAACAGATCGCCCTGCTCATGCAAAGCTCTCAAAACACGGGGATGGGAATGTCCGAGCACATTGACCGCAAGCCCGGTAAACAAGTCAAGATAGCTTTTGCCATTGGTGTCGTACAGGTAGTTTCCTTCGCCTTTTGCTATCGCAATGGGCAACCGCTTGTATGTGGATACAATGTATTGTTCATCAAGTGAGCGCCAATCCATGTTCCTGCACCCCTTACAGCTGACGTAGCTCCTGCTTGATTTCTGTCTTGGAACGAGTTTTTTCGTCGATTTGTTTGATCACACGCGCTGGTGTACCCGCTACGACTGTGTACGGTGGTACGTCTTCGATCACGACTGCACCTGCTGCTACCACTGCGCCTTTTCCTACGCGGATTCCTTCGAGGATGACTGCATTCGCGCCGATGAGAACATCGTCTTCAACCACAACCGGCTGTGCTGATGGTGGTTCGATTACGCCTGCAATGACAGAGCCTGCTCCGATATGGCAGTTCTTTCCGATTGTGCCACGGCCGCCTACTACGACGTTCATATCGATCATGGTGCCTTCACCGATCACTGCACCAATATTGATCGATGCCCCCATCATAATAACCGCGTTGTTTCCGATGGTTACTTGGTCGCGGATGATGGCACCTGGCTCGATGCGGGCTTGAATGCCTTTGGTATCCAGTAATGGAATCGCGGAATTGCGACGGTCACTTTCAACTACATAGTCTTCGATTTTCTCAGCGTGTTGAGCGAGTACCGGCTCGATTTCTTTCCACTCACCGAACACCACGCCAGTATTACCTGTGATGAACGCTTTTGCACTCGCCCCAAAATCGATACCTTCCAAATTTCCTTTTACGTATAGTTTCACAGGGGTTTTCTTTTCGCTTTTTTGAATAAACGAGATAATTTCATTCGCATCCATCATGTTCACAGGTAGTTCCTCCTTTTAGTCAAAACCATTTGAAAAATGTATGGCAAAGGCCGCTTCCCAATACGTAAGGGCGCATCGTTTGCCTGATGTAAATAAGCATGCCACATACATCCTTATTTACTAAAAAACCACTTTCAAAACAAGTTTTCCGAAGACGAAAAAAAGCAATGAGTGCATGCGCCAACTCATTGCTTTCGATATCTCGGCAGCAAATCGTAAATAGCGCTCCACAAGAGCCAGCCGCTCTCGTGACAGGATGATCATTTTTTACGAGCACCCCAACCCTTGTTATTCAGGGGAATAACAAAAGCTTCGGCGCCTTAGCCTTTCCTTCCTTCCCTGCCCCCCGACAGATTGCGAAAAGATGTACTATTCCTCAGCGCACCTCTATTTAGACTAACTTTATTGATAATTTCACTTAACTCTACCAAAATCGCATCGGTGTGGCAACAGTTTCTGAGAAAGAAAAATCCTTATTGACAAAGAGAATCATTTTCATTAATTTGTATCTGAGAATGATTTTCATTATCTGATTGGAGGACATCGAATTTTATGGCAAACATTTTGATGGTTTACGCAAGCATGTCTGGAAATACGCAAGAAATCGCGGAAGCAATCGCAGAAGGCGTTCGTTCCACGGGCGCTACGCTCGAAATAAAAGAAGTATTTGACGCAACAGCACAGGAGCTGGAATCGTACGACGCGATTCTACTTGGGGCATATACGTGGGGAGATGGAGAGCTTCCGGATGAGTGCATGGATTTTTATGACGGCATGGATTCCATCAGTCTTGCCGGCAAAAAAGTCGCCGCTTTTGGTTCATGCGACTCCGCATATGAGCATGTCGGTGCCGCTGTAGATATTTTCTTGCAAAAAGCACGTGAATGCGGTGCGGAAACACCTTTGGAAGGTTTGAAAATCGAGCTCGCCCCGACACCTAAGGAAGTCGAGGTTTGCAAAGCCTTTGGCGTATCCTTTGTTGAGCTGCTTGGTTAGTTCGAACGCTCCCATCCTTTACAGCAGAAAGCGCATATGATAAAATTTCCCTCCCACATTTTTTGTTTGAGGAGGAAGAACCCTTGCAACTACATACGGATTCCATTTATTTGCGCCCTCTGCAAGAAAAAGACGTAGATGAGCTACTCGAACTGCGTGTACGAAATCATCCGTTTCTTCAGCCTTTTGAGCCGATTCGCCCTGCTTCCTTCCATACCCGCGAAGGCCAACAGGAGCAAATCGAACAGTCTATTCGGGATTTTGCCAATGATCGCGGCTTTGCCTTCGGAGTTTTTTTGCAAGAAAACGAGCAAATGATCGGAAGGGTCGCTTTATCCAACGTAGTGCGAGGGGTATGGCAGAACGCTACATTGGGCTACTTCCTCGATCAATCGCACAATGGCAAAGGGTACACGACACAGGCTGTTAAGCTCGCCTTGCAATTCGCTTTTACAAAAGCCCAATTGCACCGTGTTCAGGCTGGTGTGATGCCTCATAACGTAGGCTCGATCCGCGTGCTGGAAAAGAACGGGTTCCGCTATGAAGGAAAATCTTTACGGTACCTGAAAATCAACGGTGCCTGGGAAGACCATAACATGTATGCCATTACGGCTGAAGAGTGGACTTTGTAACGTCCACAGCCTCTTCGGCCTGTCTCAACCGCTCCAGGATGCGCCTCTTGCGGTACAGCATCATCCCCGCTTCGGCGACATCCTGAACGGTGGAGCGATTGAGGTAGGCACCAAAAAGGATTCCTGCGATTGGAACCAGCTGAAACAGCTTCTTCCACCCGAAATTCTCCGTATAGGTGACCACGACCTCTCGCCATCCCTGCAGCTGGGCCATCACATCCTTTTGAGCCGCCGGATTGTCAAACTGCGAAAGCTCTTCGAGAATCGCCTTTTTTCCGACGATATCAGAAGAAGCAAACTGCAGACATTTCACGACAAACAAACGCTCCCGCTTTTCCTCAGGACGATAGCCGTAGCTGAGCGCCATCTCCTGCAAAACCTTCAACGAGGTACCCAGCAAAAGCGGTATATCCAGAGCAAGCGTAAAAATGCCGCCGATCCCCGTAGTGGCCCCCTGTACAGTAGCAAACGTAGAGCGCGACTCACTCAGCTCTCGTGCTACATCATCCATCAGTTTTACTGGAGCTTGTGCTGCCACATAAGCCACCTCACCTGAGGGCTGTCCTGCCCCTGCCATTCGCGAGCGAAACCTGCTATACACCGCTTCGTCTTGAACCAGATACGATCCGCCTGTCTCCAAAAAGACAGCCATCTCGTCAACGGCTGTTCCTAGCTTTTCCCGAACGAAATTCGGCGTGATTCGATCTAGCAGAACGAAAGGAAGGCGTCCAAGCTTTTCCCAAAACCAGAGATCCTTTTGCTCGCTCTCCCATTTCTCCACTTCTTTTAATCCCTGAAGCAATTGATCCTTTGTCTCTATCCCCATCTGTAGCCTCCTTGGGAAAATCATCGTGTTCCTTATGTTACTCCTGCCGTTTCCACAAGCATTGATTGCGAAGGATCTGCTTTACGTATGCCTGCAGCTCTTCCGTCGAAGAAAATCGGGCAAACTCCTCTTTTTCTCTTACGATTCCCAGTTTAAAATGTTTCAGCTGTTCTCCTTCTGCACGAAAACCAAACTTCTCTAGGACCGCTAGCTGTTCCTCGGTCATGAAGGTACCCTCCTATTGGAAAAACCCCCTGCTGGGCAGAGGGTTCCGTACAAGTTTATTTGACTTCGATCTTCAGTGTCATTTTCTGTTTCTTTTCTAATACGTCGGTATCCTTTGTGTAGGATTTTCCGCCATAGGTGACCTGGCACGTACGATATTCCATTGTATTCGTAACTTCAATCGTGAAGATACCAGGCTGGCCAAGCTGTGCCTCGATCAATTGCTTGATGTTCAGCGAGTCACTGCCAAGATCGCCCGACCTGTCATCATCCTTCGTAGCTCGTTTTGGCTCAATGGTCAATAGCGTTTTGTCGTTGAAAGAGACTTTCACTTCATTGCTGGATTGGATCGTACCTCCAGCGCTTTCTTGCCTCGATCCCAAAAAGGTTTTGCCATCCTCCCAAACCAGATCAGGAACATGGATATATCTTCGGGCAGTTCTGCTGCTCTGATTCAAGATGATCCTCTTGGTCCCTTTATTTTCTACGTGGGTAGACATAAGCACCAATTCCTCGAGATCGTCCAGATCACTTATGGAATCGACAACAATATGGTCACCATCCGACAGCTGTTTTCCTTTTTTGGTCAAGAAACGCATCGGAGTCGGATACGGTACAGCACCGGAATCCCCTTGTTCACAAACCTTCGATGACGATACCGGGCGAGTGTCTTCAACGACCTGTATGTAACCACACCAGGATTGACGAGGCTCCCGCTTACTATAGTAATTTACTTTGTAACGTCCGGGTTTATATTCGGAAAGTTTGAGTGCCGTATGATCCCAGTTAAGTTTGGAAGCATCTACGATTACGTTATCTACAGCCCAAACACCTGGTCCTTCCTCATCGTCTTCCTCGCTGCCTACCTTGATATGGTCTGCAGCCGTTGCCAGCCAAATCAAGTAAACTGGGTTTTGGTAAAATTTCACGGTAGCGTTTGAAGAGTACAAATCACGTTCCTCAATCATTAAGGATGACTTTGCATTATTTTGCATCAGGACATCCATGTTCGCGGTGGCCGTTGTTGCTTGACATGCTTGCGGAGTACCTGGCACCTGAATCTGAAGCGTGGAGACTGCTTTCAACGGAGAATCATTTGAGCTTTGATTCGGCTCAAAAGTCACATTGATTGTCATACCCGCCAACATTTCAGGAATCGCCACTTCAAAATACTGCGAGTTTGTTAAAGTTTGCCCTGTTCCATTTACCCACCAATTACCAGGATAGGGCGAATAGAGCTGTAACGTACCAGGTGCCTGTGGTGCCATCAGCTTCTGATCCTGTGATAGCTTTTGACCATTTTCATCTGTTCCTTGGTATA
Organism: Brevibacillus nitrificans; assembly: GCF_003710965.1. Taxonomy (NCBI): domain Bacteria; kingdom Bacillati; phylum Bacillota; class Bacilli; order Caryophanales; family Paenibacillaceae; genus Brevibacillus; species Brevibacillus nitrificans. The sequence continues at coordinate 148,304 of NZ_RHHU01000001.1, forward strand.
ACTCTGGTAACCCTACTTGTAGATTAGCTGACCACGAGGTTGCATTATTATCATCAGGTGTAAAGATGAGTTCATATTTTCCAAAAGCAAGTGAACCTGTTGAAAACGTGGTGCCTTTCGCCGACCTCATCTCATGCTTCGTCGATGAGTTCATCAACGTCCACTTTCCAGAAGCCTTACTGGAAAACTTTTTGGAGCCAACGACCCCGAAAATGGGTACGGTATCACCCGTAGGGATCGGCTCCCCAACGGAGTTGTCCCCTTCGTAAATCAACGGATAATTCTGCTCTTCTACCCGAAACCGTACATGCACCGTGCTTTTTTGCCCTTTCGCATCGGTCACGACAAAGGTCAGCGTATGTATGCCAGGAGAAAGCTGCGCAGAAGGGATGGTAAATCGGGGGATCTGCCACTTCAGGGAAGCTTGCGCTGCTGTCTTTTCATTCTGGAAGGCCGTCAATTCCGTACCATCCAGGAATACTTCGCTCCTGCTTACATTTGTTCCACTTCCATAAGTCGTTTGCGTGATGTCAATATCGAGCGGGGTATCGGGCGGGAGGATAAACTCGTCATTTTTCACCCAATTCCATCCACCAGCCGACAAGCCAGCGACCTGAAAATCATTAAAAACGATCATGTCATGAATCGGCTTTTGCGCAGGCGCAGGTGCCTGACTCGTCCGCTTCATCGTTGTAGTCGCCCCCATGGCTGGCGAAACCGTTGCACCTGACAGAAGGCTGCCAGTAGCCAGACACACTAAAAGCGCTGATACAACCCATTTTTTCAATTGATGTCCTCTCACTTTCTCTACTTCATATTCTACCGGTTACCATTCGACAAATTTAGCCTTTTCTCCTTTTTGTTTCTTGACAGGGAAAACTTCCCTCCATGTCCTTCGCTCAACTACCGCTGCCTAGATATAGGAAAATACTATAAACATGATAATTTATATAGATTTGACGAATACCTACCTAGCTGGTAAAACTAGGTCAAGGAGGGATTCTCGTGACGCAAACCAACCAATGGAACGCAACCCACTACGATGAAAAAATGAACTTCGTTTCTCATTATGGCAGAGGATTGATTGACTGGCTACAACCGGTTTCAGGAGAAAGCATTTTGGATATCGGGTGCGGGACTGGAGATCTGACGGCCCAGCTGGCCGAAAGTGGGGCACAGGTAGATGGGACCGACTTTTCCCCTGCCATGATCGAAGCTGCTCGGACGAAGTACCCTGGTCTGTCGTTTCAGATCGCTGATGCTCATACATTCCGCTCGTCCAAACAGTACGATGCAGTCTTTTCCAATGCAGCCCTGCACTGGATGAAGCGTCCGGAATCTGTCGTGGAATCCGTTTGGCTGGCTCTGAAACCCGGCGGACGATTCGTGGCAGAATTCGGTGGAAAAGACAACTGCAAGCAGGTTACCGATGCCCTGCATACCGCTCTTGGTGCGAGAGGGATTTCTTCCGACGATCGCTTTCCCTGGTACTTCCCTAGCATCGGTGAATATACGACAGTCCTCGAACGTCAAGGGTTTCGGGTCGTTCTGTCCTCTCATTTTGACAGACCCACTCTCATGCCAGACGGCGACCGAGGATTGCGGCATTGGCTGGATTCGTTTTGCAGTCCTTTTTTCACGGGCCTGTCCGCCGCAGAAATTGATGAGGTTTGCACCGAGATTAGCGACCTTTTGCGTCCTGCACTCTATCAGAATGGGCAGTGGTATGTCGACTACAAGCGCATTCGTGTCATTGCCCACAAGCCAAGCAAGATGGAGACACATGTATGAAAAAGGTCGCTTGCCTGCACGGTCATCACTCGAATGTCGCGCTATTGGATGATGCTTTTTCGCAATGGAAGGTAGAGCTTGCCCATTACGTCGATCCCGGATTGCTTTTGCAATCGGCCAACAGTCAACCGCCAACGCGCGCGGAAGCCGAAGCGAAGCTGGACAGTCAGCTCTCCTGGATGCAAGCGAGCACGCCGGACGCCATCGTCATCACATGCACGCAATACGCAGCCACGCTGACATCCGAGCACGAATCTGAACGAGACATCCCGATCTTTACCATCGATGGACCCTTTTTAGAAGAAGCTGCTAGACGTTCAGGCAAGCAAACCATCCTGTTCACCAATCCTGCCACTGTCAAACCCACCATGGACCGATTATGGCAGCAGGCAGCTATGCACAGATTCACTCCCCAGATCAGCATTCATCTGATTGATGGAGCGTTTTCTCTGATCATGGAGAACAAACGGCAAGCTTACCAGGAGATTCTCTGGGAAACCATGCTAACCCTATCCCATGAGGATTCCATCCTGTCGGTAGCCCAGCTGTCCATGGCTCCCGCCGCGCGCCAATTTCGTCAGGAGAAAGGTATCTTCATCTCAGATCCCCTACAGAGTTTGACGGATAAAATGGTTCAAACGCTGCCCTTATCCCCTGCTTCCTTTTAGAAAAAAAGAACCTCGATGAAAAAACATCCTCGAGCTATGCATGCAGCAAACATGTAGCCCGAGGATGTTTTTGTAATTTCTTATAAAATGATGGATCAGACGTTGGTCACCAGTACCTCTGCTCCTTCTTCCAGTCCACTTTTGATCTCGATAAAGTCCGAGCCCTCCACACCGATCTCTACTTCTTTTGGAGACGGCTGACCTGTTGCAGGATCCTTGATCATGACGGTGCCTTTTCCTTCTTCCATAACCTCAACGGCATTCAAAGGAAGCCGTTTTACCTGGTCCTTCTGCTCCACGTAAATATCGCAGTCACCCGTCATGCCATGCTTCATTTCACTGGTTTCACTCAATTCGACCTTCACGGTGAACCGTACCGATTTGTCTTCCTTCGTGCCTTCTTTCGGAATTTCGATTACCTTTCCTTTAAATGGGCGATTGCCAAATGCCGTTACGTACACATCCACGCTCTGTCCCATCTTGATCGCCGGAATATCAATCTCATCCACTGCGGCAAGAAAGTAGACAGATGTCGCATCCATGATCACCACAGCCGGCTCTCCTGAGGTTGGGGTTTCCCCTTCCTTTACATTCAGCTTGGTAATGACTCCGGCGATTGGCGCCTCCACTTGTTTTTTCGCGATCTCACGCTTCTTCTGTTCCATCGTCAGAAGCGATTCTTTGAGTGCGAGTTCTTTTTCCCGCAGCTCCAGCTCGGATGAGGTCATATCCATTTTAAACAAAAGTTGCCCGCCCTTGATCTCATCGTCCTTCTCCACCTCGACCTTTCCGATCTTTCCATGAGTCCCTGCCAAAAGCTCCATTTCGTCAGGCAGCTCGAACGGTGTAGCCATTTGGCTCGCGTACAGTACACCCTTGGCATCTGTGAACTGGACTTCCCCCATGTCCCCGACGTACAGGGCTCCCGGCTTTTTCACCAGCACTTCCACATTGTGTACGCCGCCGATTCCTTTTTCTTTTTGTCCCACTAGATCGATGTCGGTTATCGTCCCGTCCACGTAATACAAAGAGGCGGTAACGAATATCTTTACCTTTTGACCCATCCGGAATTGCTCTGCTTCATATGCGCTAAACTTCCCTGTAATTTTCAAATAGTCGGTGTTCGTCAGCTTGGCAACCACGGAATCCGGCGTGACCACATCGCCTTCCTTCACCAGCACTTCCTTGACCTTCCCCATCTTATCTGCCAGGATCCGATCTTTCTTTTGCTTGAGCTCATCGAGTTCCTTCTGGGCTCGGAGTATGCTCAGCTCCTGTTTTTGGAGCTCCAGCTGTGCGTCCGTGCTGTCCACCGTAAACAGCACGTCCCCTTTTTTCACGGACTGCCCTTCGCTGACCAGCAGGCGCTCGACCTTGCCGCTGATCTCCGGCTTTACTTCTTCCCTTGCTTTTGCCTCAACGGTACCAGATGCAAAAATCGTCTTTTTGACTTCCCCTACGTCGACCATCGCTGTAGGAAAAGAGGGCTGCTCCTGCGGCTGCTCTTCCGTTGCCACATCCTTTGCCTTCATGGCGGTGTATCCATAGTAGCCGCCTCCACCTAATACAACAACGACTGCCCCGATAATGATCCACTTCTTCTTGTTCATTCTCTCGTTCCTCACATTTCCTTATTCAGATCGGATCGCCTGCAGGGCACTCAAACGCGAAGCCCGAATCGCAGGGAAAATACCTGCCAATAAACCGATAACAAAAGAAAAACCGATGGCAAACAGGGCTAACCACCCCGGAATAACGGCGAGCTTCGCGGCGGCTTCTCCTTCGGCGCCCCTGCCGTAGCCCATATTCAAATTGTCCATGAGTCCACCTGCTGAACCGAAGTAGTTGACCACCTCGACGGCTCCCCATGCCAGTCCAAGCCCCGTCAATCCGCCGATCAGTCCGATGAAGCCGGACTCCATCAGAAACAGCCAGCGAATATTGAGTACAGTGGCTCCGATTACCTTCATGATTCCGATCTCTTTGGTACGCTCTAAAATGGACATAATCATCGTATTGACGATACCAATCGTCGCGACCAGAAGAGAAATAGCTGCGATACCACCCAGCACGAGCTGAATGACAAAGAAAAACTTGTTGATCGTCTCCAGCTCCCGTGCAGGGGACCACACTTCATACCCCTTTTCCTTTAGCGCTTTTACAACGCTCTCTACCTTCTCGCGAGATTCGACCTTTACCGTCAGCTGATCAAACTCAAAGTGGTCCTGCTTGGCCTCTTCGCGAGTACGGCGTGTGGAGCCTTCCGCCATCTCGTCACCCCTGCCCCGGTTGACCCAATCGTTCAACTCCTTGACGACGCTGATCGGTACGTAGACGGCTGTGGCATAACGCTGGTTGTCAGACTTTTGCAATTGTCCAACCACCCTTACGCGCATCTCTTTCTTTTCGTACTTGGGCTCATCATCTACGCGGTACTCCCGTGACAGGACAATCGTGGCTGCCTTATCCACGAGATTGAGCGCAGTCGGGGCTCCTCCCCCCATATCCGGCGGAGGCATCGCGGAAGGGCCATTTTTTCTCGCATCGACATTACTGCGGCGCGCCTCCCGCTTTTCCTTTTCCACATCGCGCATTTCTCGCGGCACATCGTAGGCGATGACGACCTCTTGCGGGGAACCCGATAAATAGGTACCTTTTTCTACATCGTTTTTGCGGTAGGCTGCTGACTCGTTGACATCGACCCCGATCAACTCCACATAACCTTCCCGGCGCCCCACCTTCAGCTTTGCCTGCTCCTGGAGGCGCTTCACCGGCATGACTGCCGCAATACCGGGAATTTTCTTCAGTTCCTGAACCGCTTCGAAATTCAGCTTCTTTCGTTCATCATCCGGAATGACTCGATCCTCTTCCGGTATGTAATACATCGGCTCTACGTCCATCTCAGTCAAATTGCCGAAATTCTCCAAGCTTTTGACGGCATTCTCTTTCAACCCGAGACTCAATGCAATCATCGCGACGATCGCCGCTGTTCCGATCATGACCCCGACCGAAGTGAGGGCAGTACGCAATTTCATGCGCCACAGATTTCGCCAAACAATGCGAAAAGAATCTACTACTTTCACAAACGTTCACCTCATACCCGCTTCTACGCAGGTCTTGTCCTTTTTTGTACGACACGTCCGTCCTGCAAATAAATGACCCTGTCGGATTGTTCAGCTACCTCTTGCTCATGGGTAACGATGATGAACGTAGTTTCGTTTTCCTTGTTCATTTGCCGCATGAGAGTCAGGATCTCCTGCTCGGTTTTGCTGTCCAGATTGCCTGTAGGTTCGTCTGCCAAAATGATGCTTGGCTGATTTACCAGTGCCCGTGCAATACTGACACGCTGCTGTTGTCCACCGCTCAATTCGTTAGGCTTATGATCCAGTCTTCCGGTCAAGCCCACATGCTCGAGGATCTCTGTCGCTCGCGCCCTTCGCTTGCGTACGCCCTCCCCTGCAAAAATCAAAGGAAGTTCGACGTTTTCCAGCGCCGTCAGATTGGGAAGCAAATTGTAGGATTGAAAAATAAAGCCCATGCTCTTGCGTCGGAACAAGCACAACTCATTTTCGCTGTAACGCGATATTTCCTCCCCGCTGACCATTACACTGCCCTCATCCGGTTTGGTTAACCCTGCCAGCAAATTCAGTAATGTCGATTTGCCAGATCCCGAGGAACCGCACAGGGCAACGAACTCCCCTTTGCTAATGTGCAGATTGATATCGAACAGTACGGGAACTTTTATCTTTCCTGTCCCGTAGCTGTGATTCACTCCTGTCACTGTCAGCTCTCCTGCTGCATTTTTCATCTCTGCTACGCCCCTCATCACTTGCTCAAAATGGAAAATTTGGGTACACATTTATAGACGTGAGAGTGGCAAAAACGTAACAGGCAACTGCCAATATTTTTCAAGTTCACACGGCTGCAACATGTTCTTCAAAATAATGTAACAAACCCATAACCTTTTTCGTACTTATCACTGATACACTAAGGATGTGAAGAAAACACGAGAGGGCAGATAAAGATGACCATCTATCGATTTATGTTTGAAACCGCCACACGCAAATGGGTTGAGATCATCAAGGCACCGAGCATGTTTGAAGCAGCGAAGCAAGCGAAACAGCTGGCATCTGCACGCGCCAAATCCATGTCTACGTCCATCAGCTTCTCTTTTCATCACGCTGCTTCCATAAAATAAACGATACCCATTCGAAGACGACCGCTTATCCGTAAAAACCGGAGAGCGGTTTTTTTGCATTTACGGGAATATTATTGACACCGCCGTATTTTTCCTTTTCAATAGAGATAGAACAAAACAGTCCAGTACAGTACGTAAATCCGTCACCGAACGGGAATCGTACATTCCTACTCAACTACAAAGGGAGATAAGAAAAATGACCATGCGTAAAGCACTCACCATCGCCGGTTCCGATACGAGCGGCGGAGCTGGCCAACAGGCTGACCTCAAAACCTTTCAGGAGCTTGGCGTATTCGGAATGACCGCTCTCACCGTTATCGTTGCACAAGACCCGCACAATGGCTGGCATCATGATGTGTTCCCGATTGATGTAGCTGTACTCGAGAAACAGCTGGAAACCGTACTCGCAGGGATCGGCGTAGACGCGACGAAAACCGGCATGCTGGGAACGACTGAGCTGGTTGAGCTGGCTGCCCGCAAAATCGAGCAATTCCAACTGAAAAACGTCGTAGTCGATCCGGTTATGATTTGCAAAGGTGCTGACGAAGCCCTCCATCCAGAGATCGCGATCAGCCTGCGCGAAGTACTGCTGCCTCGCGCAACCGTAGCGACGCCCAACCTCTTTGAAGCCGGAATCCTGAGCGGACTGGGCGCACTGAAAAGCGTAGAAGATATGAAAGAAGCCGCGAAACGCATTCACGACTTCGGAACTTCCTATGTAGTGGTAAAAGGCGGCAGCAAGCTGCAACACGGAAATGCTGTTGACGTTTACTATGATGGACAATCCGTTGAGGTGTTGGAATCGGAGCGCTTTGACACTACCTTCACCCACGGTGCAGGCTGCACGTACTCCGCTGCAATCTGTGCGGAGCTGGCGAAGGGAAATTCTGTTCGCGAAGCCGTGAATGTAGCCAAGGACTTTATTACTGAAGCCATCCGTCATTCGTTTGCACTCAATCAATACGTAGGACCGACAAACCACGGGGCTTATCGCCGCTCCAAACAGGCTTAAGTAGCCTGACCATGCAAAAACTCCTGACAAAAGTCAGGAGTTTTTTTAACGTATAGGAAATGAAACGCATGGAAACCTTCCACTAAAACGCGGTCGCACCTCCATGAGATGGCCTCGATAGAGGTTTTCTTATGCTTGCTCTTTTATGGCTTGATCTGGCTTCATCTGAACACTCACGGTTTTCTTTCTCATCGAACTAATCGTAAAGACGAGCAGAGCTCCCCAGATCAGAGAGAATGATATCAAATGGGTCGTCGTGAACGCTTCTCCGAACAGGAAGACCGCGCTCAACAGCTGGATGGTCGGCGACAAATATTGAATAAAGCCCAATGTCGACAATGGAAGGCGCTTGGTCGCTTGCGCAAACCAGTACAGCGGCATGGCAGTCCCTACTCCTGCAAGCAGAAGCAACACGAATTTCCACCACTCCAGTGCAAACGCGGTACCTGTGCCGTTCATTTCAATGATAAACAGGTAGACAAGCGAAAGCGGCGTTACAAAAACGGTTTCCCATGCCAGACCGAACATCGCCTCGAGATTGACCAGCTTTTTCGCCAATCCATAAAAGGCAAAGGTTAACGCGAGCGATAGAGCCACCCACGGCACCTGACCATACTCGACCGTGATGAAAATAACCCCGAGTGCAGCCATTCCCAGTGCCACCCACTGTCCGATGCCGAGCTTTTCTTTCAAAAAGAGGACACCCAACAATACGCTGATCAGCGGGTTCATGTAATAGCCGAGACTCGCTTCCATCACGTGATCATTGGTAACAGCCCAAATGTACAGCAGCCAGTTGGCACTGATCAGCATGGAGCACAGGAACAGCGCTCCCTTTAGCTTCGCTCCGGGCGCCGCCGCCCATAACGGCTTCCAACGCTTCGTAATGACAATAATGAAAAGAACAAAAATGAGTGACCATACTATTCGGTGGGCCAAAATTTCCAGCGACCCCATGCTTTGAAATAGCTTCCAATAAAATGGAAGCATTCCCCAAGCCAAGTACGCCACAATCCCGTACAAGACCCCTTGTTTCATCTCTGTGCCTCCACGTATGCCAGACTTATGGTAGTAGTGTAACGGAATTGCTGGTAGATCGCTATGTATTAATGGCGAGTATACGTACCGAAGTACACCTTTTCGTCCACTGCTGTGGTAACAAAGCAGCAGAGCATTTTGCTACCACAGTAACCAGATAAAGCGAGTCGCAATTTTTCATTGTACCAATAAATCACCTGTAGTACAATAGGTTTTATTCATAAAAGTTCACTATTTCAGAAGGGAATTTCACCTATGACATACTGGAAATCGGTGCTATTGGTTTTGCTGGGTGCTTGCAGCTACGGAGTCCTTTCCTTATTTATGAAGCTGTCCTTCCAGGCTGGATTCACCCCTTATGAGATGAGCAGCAGTCAGTTGATCTTTGGTGGACTGATCATGTCCATCATGGCTCTGTTCTTTTCCAAGCAGCGCTTCCAATGGAAATATGTGCTGAAGCTCATTCCTGTCAGCTTGATGATGGCATCGTCCAGCTTCTTTTACCATCAAGCCGTCAGTCAAATGTCTGCATCGCTCGCTATCGTTTTTTTCTTCCAGTTCACCTGGATCGGTGTCCTTTTGGAATCTGTCGCGCAGCGTAAGTGGCCATCTCCTGCTAAATGGGTATCGATCGTGATGCTCGGGATCGGAACCGTCTTTGCCAGTGGCCTTGGAGAGTCAGGATGGCAGACCATCAGCTTGACGGGACTCGCATGCGGACTGCTGTCCGGAGCGACCTTTGCCTTCGTCATCTTCTTTAGCGGACGGATTCTCGCGGACATGAATCCGTACCTGCGAAGTGCCATTTCGATTAGCCTGGCGGCGGTCATGATTTCGATCGTCTATCCTCCTGCTTTTCTGATAAACGGACGCTTACTGGAAGGCTTGCTGCCATTCGGACTGCTCGTCGCTCTCTTCGGTTCCGTCATTCCGATCTTTTGCTTGTCGGTGGGCGTGCCTCGCATTGGCAACGGACTGGCTACCATTCTCAGCGCAGCGGAATTGCCTGCGGTCGTCCTCTTGTCCAGCTTCGTCCTGCGTGAGTCGGTGTCGCTGTCGCAATGGGGCGGGGTCCTGATGATCCTCGCAGCGATCGGCGTTCCCCAGATCAAGTGGAAGCGGCTCCTGATGCCTGCACAGACTGTTCAAAAGAAAAGCGCGTAATGACCGCTGCAAAAAGGCGTGTGGAACCCATCGGTTCCTACACGCCTTTTCTTACTGAATCAGAAAGTATAAACGACGTGAGCCATCTACCTGATTCAGCATGAATAACCTTCCGATAAATCGCGGTCACTCCTCCATGAGATGGCCTCGATAGAGGTTTTCTTAGGAGAAGCTATGCGGCTTCTGCTCAAAAGCGCCAAGGGGCAATTTTGCGCTCCAGCACTTTCAGCAGCTGATTCAAAACGACCGATATCACCATGAGTACGGCTACATACCCTAAATACTCGCCTGTCTTGAACAGCTCGGATGCATGCCTGATTGCATAGCCAATCCCTTGGGTGGAAGCGAGCATCTCAGCTACTACGACCGCAATCATGGCGCGTCCAATCGCCAATCGGATCCCGGTTACGATGTAGGACATCGAGGACGGGAAAATGACCTCTTTAAACAGTTGCAGCTCCGTGGCACCATAGGAACGCGCTGCCTTGATGAGGGAAGTGTCTGTCGTCTTCACCCCTGCCGTTGTATTAATGAGGATCGGAAAGATCGACATCGTAAAGACCATCATGATTTTGGACAACAGGCCCAGCCCAAACCACAGGATGAAGAGCGGCGTCAGTGCGATCACAGGTGTCGTGTACAAAGCGATAATAATCGGATCAAACGCATAGTCTAGCTTTCTCCAGTATCCGAGAGCGAGACCGATGGGAATGCCGATGAGTGCCAGAGCAAATCCGATGGCAAGCTCGATGAAGCTGGTCAATAAATGCTCGAAGACAGCGCCGTTTGCCATGAACTGCCAGATGCTTGCGATAATATTGCTCGGCCAGTTGAAGATAAACGTATCGATCATCCCAAGTTGGCCAAAAATTTCCCAGATACCCAAAATGATGACTACAGTAATGACAGGGTAGGTTACGGCTGGAGAGATCATGCTTTTTCTCTTCTTTTTCGCAGGGATGGATGTACTGCCTGTCGTCACCGCTTTGCTGAGCTCGGACATCATGCTTCCCCCCTTTGATACTGTCTTTTGACTTCGCCTTTTAAATGGTTCCAGACTTGCGATTTGTAGTCTTGGTATTCAGGCAATAGCTTTGTCTCCAAGGTACGCGGGTAAGGGATGTCAATCGTCAGCTCCTCCACGATCCTGCCGGGACGAACTGACATGAGGAAAATCCGGTTGGAGAGAAACACAGCCTCGTCAATCGAGTGCGTAATGAAGATGACCGTCTTCTTTTCGTGAAGCATCAGCTTCAGGACTTCCTCCTGCATGATTTCCCTCGTCTGTTCATCAATGGCGGAAAACGGTTCGTCCATGAGCAAAATCTTTGGCTCCACCGCAAAGGCACGAGCAATTCCCACACGCTGCTTCATCCCGCCGGATAGCTGATGCGGATACTTGGACTCGAAGCCATCCAATCCCACCATGCGAATGTAATGCATGACTTTCTCCTGGATTTCACTTTTGCTTTTTCCCTCTAGCCGCAATCCAAAAGCAATGTTATCGAATACCGTATGCCAGGGCATCAGGGCGAAATCCTGGAATACCATCGCGCGATCGCCGCCAGGTCCGTTGACTTCCACACCATCGATGTAGATTTTCCCGGCACTGGGACGATTTAATCCATCGAGCGTATGCAAAAGCGTGCTCTTTCCGCATCCACTCGGCCCAATGATGGAGATGAACTCTCCGGGATAGACCTTTGCCGACACGTTATTTAAAGCGTGTACCTGATTGGGCTCGCCCTCGTTGTAAATGACATTGAGCTGATGAAAATCCAATACGGGAACTGCCTGCGCCATCTTCTTCCAACTCCTCTCGCTGTCAATTCGGATAAAAGCTTTCGTCGATTACTTTGTCGATCGTAAGGCTATCATCGATGATCCCGATATCCTTCGCGATTTTAAGTGAGAACTCAATGCCTTCTTTATTGAATTTCGCGTCATCCGGAATGGTGGGCAGTACGAATTCCAAGCCTTTTCGTGTGACCTCTTCGCTAAAGCCCAGTTCCTTCACACCAATTTTCACGACCTCATCCAAATTCTTAGGGTCTTTCACAAATTGAATCGATTCCACCATCGCAGCCATAAACGCTTTCAGGACTTCCGGTTTTTCACGGATCATTTTGCCGCTCGCTGTAATGACGTCATGGTTGAGCCCTTTTAACTCGTCCTTGATTACCGCCATTTCCTTCATACCCGCTTTCTCTGCTTCCACATCAGAGGGAGTCGCGATGAGTGTGACGGCTACCTGCCCGGTTTTCAAAGCTGCCAGGCGAGCAGGCGATGCTCCAGCCGAAATGATAGTCACGTCTTTATCCGGCTGCAGGCCATTATTTTGCAGCCACCATCTCATCTGCATGTCTGTTCCGTTATTGGGTTGGAGTACGGCTGCTGCTTTTCCCTTCAGATCTTCTACCTTTTGGATGTCAGGGGAGACGAAAACTTTGAAGAGCGATTCCGAAACAGAAGCCCCGATAATCTTCATGTCGGCTCCTTGCGCTACACCGGAGATCACATTTTCCGGCAGGCCAAACGTCAGGTCGAAGTTGCCTGATTGCAAACCGCGGAGCGCGACTACGCCGCCTTCCACGCCTTGAATCTGAACGTCCAAATTGTATTTCTCAAAGATTCCTTTCTCTTTTCCAACAAAAACGGTCGTAATATCTTGTGTGGTGAGGGCCGCACTGCCGATATTCAGCTTCGTCATCTCAGGCAGCTTTTGCTTGGGTGCATCTGCCTGTGCTGTGTTTTGCGCATTGGGCTTTGTTGGCGTAGCATTGGACGCTGCTGGCTGCGCAGACGATCCTGTGGAACTGGATTGGGCACAGCCACTCATGAGCAAAGCTGTAGACATAAGCAAGCCGATCACACTTTTCCATGCTGTTCTCATCCTGAATAACCCCCTTTTTACCTTGCGATCTAAGAATGAATGAAAAATCGCTGTTGCCCCTATACGGGCTAGTCTTTTTGGTTCGATATTTTCGCAATGCGCACATCAATGACCGCGGATCGTCCGCTTTTGACGGCCTCCATGCCAGATTGCAGCGCTTCTTTCAATTCCTGCGGGTCAACTACCGTTCTGGCGTATGCTCCTCCAGCCGCTTCGGCCAACTTCGCGAGATCCGCCGGTTGATCAAAATTGACCCAGTAACGATCGTCACGCTTGGCTGCTCCATCCGGGTAGAGCTTCAGCAGATTTTGCTTGGTCGCGTTCCAGCCCTGATTGTTGTAGATCACGGTCAAAAACGGCACCTGGTACCTTCGCGACATCCAATACAGGGAGCCTGGTACTCCAAACAGGTAGCAGCCGTCCCCGGTAAGACTTACTACCGTTTTGTCCGGTTGGGCCAGTTTGGCTCCAAAGGCTGCCCCTCCAGCCCACCCTAAGGAGCTTCCGCCATTCACAAAATGGGTCATCGGTTTGGTTCGAGGCAGATGCTGAGTCACCGCAAGTGCATTGGTGATCGTCTCATCCATGACGATCGTGTCTTCGTCGATGACTTCCCGCAGACATGCTGTCAGCCATTCCGCCGTGATCACGCCATCTTCTGGCTGCTTTTCCCGTAGCTTCCACTGCTCCCGCTGATCTGCATGCGCTCTCGCCAGCCGTTCGTATCTTTCCGAGATCACCTCTTCGTCCAAGGGAACCGAGTGGATCGCGTCGTTCAACTGGTCGAGTGCTTCACAGGAATCTGCCTGGTAGAAGCAAGTAGATGGCATATACCACAAAGGCAAATCTTGCTTGAGCGGATCGATATCAATGTAGTAGATTTGACAATCTTCCTTGGGCTTGAAAAGAGTCTGCACCCACGGAGCATCGGAATCGATGACGAGGATAACATCCGCCTTCTCCACCCATTCCCGCCCCTGAAAGCCTTGGTGCATCGGGTGATCCCACGGAAAATTCATATGACTGGCGTTTTGCTCAATAACGGGAATGGCCAGCGTGTCACACAAAGCGACCAGCTGCTGCACGGCCTTTGCATTTCGCCCCAGGTAGGAGGTAATGACCAAAGGATGTCTCGCGTTTCCTAGCGTAGCCATCATTTTCTCTACAGCTGAGCTGGGCAGTGGAGTTTTCTCGATTGGGGCCCATTTTTCCGGGGAATCGATACAAGGCGTGACCTCTTCCTCGAGTACCTCTCTTGCTCCCGTCAAATAAATCGGGCCTTGCGGGTCGGAGTGGGCTAATTGCATGGCCCGATACACAAGTCTCTTCACATTCTTGCCGGTGCGGATGTCGTACTCCCACTTCACGTAAGGACGCACAATTCCGCGTTGGTCATACACATTTTGCAGATGGTTGATATGTGTGTTTCGCGTTCCTCGCAGCTCCCCTTCCATGGTGTAAGGAGTCTCTCCTGAAAAAATGAAGACAGGGACACGTGATCTCGCCGCATTGTGAACGGTCCCGCCCAAGTTTTGCGTGCCGACATCGGTGTGGACAAACACGCCCTGTGCTTTTCCACTCAATAGCGCGTATCCGTGGGCAGCACTCATCGCTACGCTTTCATGCGGACATAGGATGACTTCTGGCAGTGCACGGCCTGCTGCTTTTGCCTTAGCCAAGCCTTCGATGATCGCGGGATGATCGCTGCCCAGATTGGAGAACAGATACGATACGCCCCACTCCTGCAGAGCGTCCAGCAAGGCATCCGCTGTGTTGTATGCGATCTGATTATCTTCCACTTGCCAACTCCCCCTCTTCTCTCAAGTCGTCCGATGGAGATTGATGGCGTGGTATTCGATGTATTCCGCGAGTCCCACTTCCCCATTCTCCCTCCCGATCCCGCTCTGCTTGACTCCACCAAACGGCATGTGACGGTACCCGAGCGGTGTTTGACCATGACCATTGACAAAGGTCATCCCAGCCTCAAGCTCACGCGCGAGACGCAATGCCCTGTCCGGATCAGCCGACCAGACAGATGAGCCCAAGCCGTACTCCGTTTGATTCGCCATCTCCACGGCCTCTTCTTCCGTTCGATACGAGATGAGGGGGATCACGGGGCCAAACTGCTCACACGTCACGATTTCCTGTCCTGGCTCCACATCCCTGACGACAGCTGGCTGCAGGTAGTAGCCGTTCTCCCAGTTGTCTGGCTCCAGCTTTGTTCCCAGATGAGTGACGGTTGCCTGGCTATTTTTCAATCGCGTCGTCAAATCTTGTACGTACTGGTATTGCTGTTTATTGTTGAGCGGCCCAAAGGTAGCTTGTTCATTCAGCCCGTGTCCGATTTTGAAGGAATCCACATATTCACAAAACTTCGCATGGAAGGAATCGTACAAATGCTGGGGCACGTAGATTCGCTTGATCGCAAAGCAGACCTGACCGGAACGTCGGAATACCCCAGCTGCTATTTTCGGGACGACCTCCTCCAAGTTTGCATCGTCGAGAACGATCGCAGGGTCGTTCCCTCCCAATTCGAAGTGAACGCTTTTCAAAGCATCCGCCGCATCTCTCATCACATGCGCTGCGGTTCTTCCGCCACCGGTGAACGAAACTTTCCGTACGAGCGGATGTGAAGTCAAAGCCTTGCCTACATCGGCATCACCATGAATGACGGAGATCACGCCCGGTGGAAAAAGTGCTGCCATCTTTTTCAATACCGTAGACACTCCCATAGGGGCAAAAGGAGAAGGCTTGATGACAATCGTGTTGCCCGCGATCAGAGCCGGAGCAACTTTTTGCATCGTCAGGACAAGCGGAGCATTCCAGGGGACGATGCCCGCGATGACCCCGATCGGCCTTTTCTCCACACTCACCCAGCTGTGTGCATCCTCCACCCGTGTCTCTTGGAAAAAGGTCTCAGCCAGCTCGACTGTATTTTGAATCGCAGAGATCGCCAAATGCGTGATCTCCAGCTTCGTTGTCGAAAGAAGCATCCCATTTTCTCTCGATACCATAACAGCCAAATCGGAGGCTTCTTTTTCTAAGAGGGAGGCTGCCTGCTTCAAAAGAGCCATCCGCTCGTGCAACGGAGTCTTGCGCCACGAGAGGAATGCCTGATGGGCTGCTTCTACTGCCATTCCCACATGCTGGGTGGAGCCTTTTGCTACCAGCCCTACCACATCTGACAGGCGGCCCGGATCTCGCACTTCCCTATATGTTTCAGTCGGAACCTCTTCATTATTGATCAGCAAATGTATACGGCCCACACTCATCCTTTTCTCGCCCTCGCTTTCTACGAAACTAGACTTGGGTTTTCGGAAGCTCGCCGATTCCTTCTTCTCGTGCACTGGCGATCATGGCCGATGCCAGGAGCCATTTCTTCGCTCTTTCCGGGTCCGCGGCCAGCTCTGCCATCTCCTTTTGCAGCTGCAGGCGATGAGCGGGATCCTTTTCTTTTACGACGTTCGTATTTTTCTCGCTGATTTTCCGAACGTATTCCAAAGCCACCCGACGGCGCACTTCGTTGTAGGTTGCGAATTCCGGACCAGACTCTGCTCCTTCGCCGATGCGAAGCAGACGGATGCTCAGATCAATCGCGTCGTGGATACCGCTGTTCAGTCCCAGGCCTCCCATCGGGCTATTGATGTGCGCCGCATCTCCCAATAAAATCACGCGCCCGTCATAAAAGGAATCCGCCACGCGCTGATGGATTTTGTAGATGGTATTTTCCACGATCGGGAAGGTATCTGTCGTATGAAGCGCCTTTTGCAGCGTTTTTTGGATGTTCTCGGGATTGAGCGCTACCTCATCGCTTGTCTCAGGTGAGATCGGGTACAGGAAACGCCATGCTTCCGGAACACGCAGAATGAACAGGAACTCTTCCGGGTCCGAA
Source organism: Brevibacillus nitrificans (assembly GCF_003710965.1). Lineage (NCBI taxonomy): Bacteria > Bacillati > Bacillota > Bacilli > Caryophanales > Paenibacillaceae > Brevibacillus > Brevibacillus nitrificans. The sequence goes on from NZ_RHHU01000001.1 coordinate 164,960, forward strand.
ATGTAATTCACAAAAGCGAGATCAGGAATATAGCGATCAAAAGGTACGGGGGTTCCTACCAGCAGCCATCTTTCTTCCAGCGTATAGCCATCGAATCCCACACCCAGCTTTTTGCGGACAGTGCTTCTTCCTCCATCTGCCCCCAACAGGTACGGTGTGCGAATTTGATAGCTTCCCGAAGGTGTCTGTACCGTAACATTGACACCGCTTTCATCTTGTTCAAAATCAACCACTTCAGAATCGAACAACAGTTTGGCGTGTGGGCGCGTGCTGAGGCGCTGCGCCAAAATCTCCACATAGGTGGCCTGCGAGCATTGCAGGCGGAACGGATATTTCGTTTCATCCTTTAAAAGGCTAAAGTCAAATTCCGCATACAATCCCGTTTTGCGATCCCGGTATTGGACTTTATCCGCCGGCAGTCCTCTCTTCATGAGCTCGTCAGCGACACCAAAAGGCTCTAGCAGCTCCATTGTCCCTGCATGAAAGGTAGAAGCACGCCATTCCCGACTCGGTGTCGAGCCCTTCTCCAAAACAACAACCGGTATTCCTTTCAGTGACAGGATGTCTGCGACCGTCATTCCTACGGGGCCAGCTCCAGCGATGACAATAGGATCCTTGAACATGGTGTCTCCACTCCTTTGCTTGAATCAGAATTATTCCTCAATCGGCACGAAAACCTCGGTAATAATTTGCGAGCCACCGTTTTCCTGGTATTCTTCCTTCCGCTCGAAATCGAACGCTTCCATAATCGGCAAATCGTTCGTAGAAAAGAGCAGCGCGTCTTCTGTTTCCGACAGATTTACGTGCTCATGCCAGACCCACGGCGGAATGACGAAGAAATCTCCCTCTGACCATTCAAACTTCACTCCGTTCATCACGGTGTAGCCGCTGCCTTTAAATACGTGATAGACATTGCTGTGCACATGGCGATGCGCTTTTCCAAAAAATTGCGGCGGAAGCTTTTGCATGCGCGCGCCAATCCGGTTATTCGCATCTTTACCTGTCGAGGGATTGATGTACTCGATCGCATAGCCGTCAAAGGGATCCGGCTCAAATTCACTGAGTCCATCCAGGCCTTTTTTGGTCAGCTCCCACTTGTAACGGCCCAATGGCGCGATACTCGGAGTCCGATCCGAAATGGGACGAACCATGCCGCCCTGATAACGCTTCGAGCTGTAATCATCCGGGACGAGCAGCTCTTGTTGCTTTTCGGGGTAAAACTCGGTAAAGCACACATTCATGAACAAAGTAAAAGGAACATCGAGGCAATCCATCCACATGATCGTCTCTTCGCCTTGATTGGTATGATCGTGCCACGTCCACGTAGGGGTAATCAGATAGTCCCCCGGCTCAAAGGGGATTTTTTCGCCGTTTACTCTTCCTGATCCACCCTCGCCTTTCATAATGAAACGCAGTGCTGTCGTCGTATGCCGATGGGCAGGAGCGATCTCTCCCGGTTTGACTGCTTGCACTGCCGCGTAAAGCGTATGGGTAGCTCCCCCCCAGCCATAAGGGATCAAATCCTTCATGCCTGGATTGATCAGAAAAACAGCTCTCCTGTCTGCTCCGTCCCCTACCTGAAGCAAATCTTCCGCTTCCTCCAGATGCTTTTCAATCAGTTCCCGCTTCCACAAGTAAGGAATGGGTCTTGCTTTCGGTTCAATGGTATTCAGATCATGGATCGATGCCCAGAGTGGCCCCAGATTGTTACGGTCCAGTTTTTCGTGAAACGAATGCAAATCAACGGACTGTTTCATATCGCCAAAACTCCTCCCTACTTGTACTCAACAGAGACACTGAATTCGCCGATTCTGTCGATCTGGATACGGATCGTGTCGCCTCCCTCGATCGGGCCGACTCCCTCAGGCGTTCCGGTTGTCAAAATGTCTCCGGGTTCGAGTGTCATCGCAGCAGAGGCTACCTCAAAGAATTTATAGCAGTCGTAGATCAAATCTTTCGTGTTGGCGGATTGGCGCACGTCTTGATTCACCCACAATTGAAAGCCCAATTCGTTCGGGTTGTTTACTTCATCAGCCGTCACAATCCAAGGACCAATGGGGGTAAACGTATCGAATGATTTGCGCCACGGGCGATCTTCCTTTCCCCGTACCGTGATATCCATCAAGGCAAAGTAACCAAATATGTAACGATGCGCCTCCGATGCCAGGACATCTTTGGCCTGCTTTCCGACTACGAAAGCCAGCTCCGCTTCATGATCCGTTCTTCTCTCGCGAAACGGCAGCTTCACAGTATCGCCAGGCCCGATGATAGAGGAAGGCGCTTTCAAGAAAAAACCGAGCTTTTCAATGGTGTATTCGGCGTTGCTGAATTGCTCATTCATCTCATCCTGATGCAAGTAGTAATTGACAGGCGCCGCCACAATCTTGGTTGGCTGCGGGACAGGCGGCTGCAGACGAACGTCCTCTAGGGCGTAGGACGGAACCTGAGAAAGGGCATCTTCTATTTGCGGCTTCAGATCCTCAAATCGCTCCATGAGGCGAATGAGGGAAGCTTGCGGGTTGGCTTGGTCCCAGGAGATCACCGATGAGAGATCATAAATGCGATTTCCCTCGACGACTCCGGGAAGAAAATGATTAAATAGCGCAATTTTCACTTTACTTACACCCTCTCTACTCGTATAGTGAGTTTATCAACTCGTTTTCTGAATTAAAGGTAACAAAAACCAAAAAAGTAGTCAATGTTTTTTGAAAATTAAATCTAAAGCTCTCGTTTTGTAAAATCTTGTTCGTTTTTCTTGGTCATGCTGTGTATACTTGATATGAAAAAAGATACATTTGGTCATTTTGGAGGTCCTTATGCGTGATGTAAATATGAACCCGATCCGCTCGATAAACAGAGCCGTCGATATTCTGCAAGCGTTTACAATCGATAGACCCAGCCTCACCATCGAAGAGATCACTCATCTGACGAAAATCCCTCACTCTACTGTCTATCGCATCTTGTGCACCCTAGAAACGCGCGGACTAGTGAAGTTTGATGAAAAAAGCCTGCAATACAAGCCCGGGCTGCGTCTTTTGGAGTTCGGCTTTCTGCTCTCATCTGTCCTCGATGTCAGCAAGGAAGCAGAAGATATCTTGGCAGACCTGCAGCTCAAAACGGGTCAAACGGTTCTCATGGCGGCGAAAGATGCGGACGAAATCCTCTATATCTTCAAAAAAGAGAAGCAAGAGGGATTGAAATTCTCATCCTTTGTCGGCCAGCGCCGGCCCTATATTTACGGAGTCCTCGGCCCTGCTCTCCTCGCCTTTTTGCCTGACAAGGAAATCGAGCGGATCCTGCAATTGCCTGTCACTGAGCACGCGACGCATACGCTGAGAGATCCGTCAGTCGTACGCGAACGGCTGAAACAGATCCGATCCGATCGATACTACATTGAGACAAATGAAACCAACCTCGGTGTGACTGGAATCGGCTCTCCGGTCATTGGTCTTAATAACGAGGCGATTGCCGCCATTGGAATCATCGGTCCCGCCGTGGAAATCGACGACCAACTAGACGGCTTCAAGCACTTGATCGTGGAGGCTTCCGAACGCATTTCGCTGAAGCTTGGGCACAGAGTCGTCATGTAGGATAGAGATAGAAAAAAGAGCAGGAAGCCAGTGGCCCCTGCTCTTTCCCATCTCTATGACTTCTTCCACAACAAGTACAAAAAGTACGGTGCCCCGATCAAGGCTACCATGATTCCCGCTGGTATTCCATCCGGGTCAGCGAGATTGCGTCCAATCGTGTCGGCGAGCAGCAGCAGCGCTCCGCCGAGAACAATGGCTACCGGCACATTCAGCTGATGCCGGGGACCTACGAGTGCTTTTGCCAGATGTGGTGCCAAAAGACCAATAAACGCGATCCCTCCCGTAACTGATACAGCAGAGGCAGCCAAGGCGACGGCTGTCAGCAGCAGGATCAAGCGTTCCTTTTCTACGGCAAGCCCTACGCCAATCGCGACAGGCTCATTTAACGATAACAAGTTCAAGCGATTTGCCTTGTATAGCGTAAACGGTATCAGAATAACCAGCCAAGGCAAAATAGCCCAGATGAACGGCCAATCGGCCCCCCATATATTTCCCGCCAGCCATTTGGAGATAAAATCTACTTTTTCCCGCTCTGCTGACGATATGAGAACAATCATGGCTCCGGATAGCGCCATGGAAAAGCCTACCCCAATCAGTACGACCCTCACCGGCTGCAGCCCTGTGCGCTTGCTATACGAAAAGAAGTAGATACACAATGCCGTAAGAATCGCCCCTGCAAACGCAATGACCGGCAGCAGGTAGGCAAACGCCCCCGCGTCAATAGGAGCAAACAAAAAGAACAACGAAATGGCGACACCCGCACCGGAATTGATCCCGATTACCCCCGGTTCTGCTAGGTCGTTTCGAGTAACGCCCTGGAGAATAGCACCCGATAAGGCCAAAGCCATTCCTGCCAGCCACGTAATAATCAACCTCGGCAGTCGAACTTCAAACAGCACAAACTCTTCTTTAAATGTTCCCTCCCCCAGCAATGTGGGCAGCAAACGGTCATAGGACAGCGAAGAATAGCCCATACCCATGCCGATCACGATAATAGCTGCTGTCATTGCCAAAAGCACGATCAAGAGAATTCGCTGTTTTCTAATCAAAGCTGGATGAATCATAGAAACGATTTCCCCCTTTTCCGGACAATGAACAGGAAGAAGGGCAATCCCAGCACAGCAACCAATGCGACTACAGGTGTCTCGTAAGGCGCATTGACGGTTCTCCCGAGTGTATCTGCCAGCAGCATAAAAGCAGCTCCGATCACGGCAGACATCGGAATGATAAAACGGTAATCCGTGCCAACCAGCGGACGCACCAGATGGGGAATCATCAGACCTATGAACGCCATATTTCCTACAAGCGCTACCGACGCTCCTGCGAGCAGGATCATCACGATGAAGAGAATGGTTTTGATCAGCATCGTTTTTTGTCCTAGTCCCACTGCAACCTCTTCACTCAAGCTGAGAATTGTCAGCTGTCTGGACAAAATGACGGCCAGAATGATTCCGAGCGTGATAAAGGGAATGATGATCTGCAGCTGACTCCACGACGTTCCAACGACGCCCCCTGCTGTCCACATGGAGACATCCTTGGAAACCTTGAAGTGAAGCGCTACCCCTTCTGCTACCGCGTATAGAAAGGCTGAAACCGCTGAGCCCGCCAGCACCATGCGCAGCGGCGAAAATCCCCCTTTTTTCAGCGACCCCATTCCAAAAACGAGCAGGGCGCCTATTGCCGCGCCGATGAAGCATGCCACCATGATGCCTAAATAGTTCGCTGTAGGAATCAAGGCAATCGTGATGGCCAGAGCAGCGTTCGCTCCTGCTGTCAGCCCGAGCAATCCCGGATCGGCCAGAGGGTTTCTCGTCATCCCTTGCATGATCGCTCCTGCAACGGACAATGCCGATCCAACGAAGATGGCAGCGACCTCTCGAGGCAGACGAATTTCTCGTAGAAGTGACATTTTTTCGCCAGCTGCCCGCGTCGTCAGCGCCATCCATACATCTCTCAAGCTGGTATCTGCTGCTCCCAAAACCATGGCGATGGCGAACATCACCAAAAAAACAAGAAACGAAGCGACCAGCTTCGGCCCGAATAAATAGCGTCGATTATCGTTTGTCATTTGCCATCTCACTTTCCTCTTCTAGACGAATGAGAAGGAATTCTTCCTGAAAAGAATTCCTCCTTACGTGTCCCTTATTTTTTTCCAAGGAAATGCTCGCTGAAAAATGACAATTGATACTCCAGGGTAAGCGGATCGTTAAAGTAAAACTCGTTCATGTTCGCTTCAAATACGTGATTGTTTTTGACCGCTGGCATGTTTTTATACGTTTCCGTCTCTTGGAAGGAATTATCCGTGTCCTTGTTTTTGGACAAGATGACATAGTCTCCTACAAATTGAGGCAATACCTCCAAGGAGAGCGCAAAATAGCCTTCCTTAAGAGCCGTTTCTTTTACTTTCTCAGGCATGTTCAGCTTCATCCCCTGAAAGAGAATCTCTGTACCGCGCCCCCAGTTGTCGCCGTATACATAAAGCTGTTTATCGAAGTTTTCAATAACTGATACCGTCGCGTTGTCACCGATTTTCGCCTTGATCTCTTTTCCTGTTTCTTCCATTCGTTTTTTGAAATCATCGACCCAAGCTTGTGCTTCCTTTTCTTTGTTCAGCACTTTCCCGATTTCAACATGCTGACTCAAATAATCAAGCTTCCCGTATGTAAAGGTAACAGTCGGAGCGATTTGCTTCAGCTTGTCGAGGTTTTTCACATCAGACAAGGCCAGGATCAGATCCGGATCCAGCTCGATAATTTTTTCGATGTTCTCTTCAGAGACTTCAGCAACGTCTTTGAGTTTGTCGTTAAAACGTGGGTTCTTCTTCGCCCAAGCGTCTACCCCAACCAGATTCACATTCAGCGCCATCACATTGCCTGCGTAGGAAGCGAGTACGACAACCCGTTTCGGATCTGCTGGCACTTCGACGGGTCCTGTTTCCGATTGATAAGTAAGCGTGCCTGTTTTTGTCTCCTGTGCCGGAGCTTCTGTTTTTGGTGCAGCCGAGCTGGCGTTGTTGCGCTCTTCCGGTTGCTGACTGCCGCAAGCACTGAGAATAAATACGAAGACCAGCATAAGCGTAAACCACATTTTTTTCATGATGTCTATTCCCCTTTAGCCAAGTTGTACGTGATACACATAGGTTTGTTTGTCCGAGGATCTCGTCCGATTTCGGCGTCAATCTGGAATACTTTTTTCAGTACCTCTGGCTTCATAACGTCTTCGCATCCGCCAGCCTTCACGACCTGCCCGTCTTTTAGCGCAATCATGTAGTCCGCAAAACGTGCGGCTTGGTTCAAATCATGCAAGACCATGACGATCGTACGGTCTTGCTCGACATTCAGCTTTTGCAAAAGCTCGAGGACTTCCAGCTGATGGGCCAGATCCAAGTAGGTAGTCGGTTCGTCCAGGAAGATGATTTCCGTCTCCTGCGCGAGCGCCATGGCGATCCAGACCCGCTGGCGTTGTCCACCTGACAGGGCATCGACAGGACGATATTTGAATTCTTTGGTTCCCGTAACCTCAAGCGCCCAGTCGATCGCTTCGTAGTCTTTTTTGGTCAATCGGCCAAGCCCGCTCTGATAAGGAAACCGTCCATACGATACGAGCTCGCCTACTGTTAGTCCACTTGCACTTTCCGGTGTTTGTGGCAGGATCGCCATTTTTCTCGCAAGAACCTTCGTATTTTCTTTGGAAATGCTCTCTCCATCCAAAATGACCGTTCCGCCCTGATGGGAAATGATCCGCGTCATCGCCTTGAGAAGCGTAGATTTCCCGCAGCCATTGGAACCGATGATGGTCGTGATTTTTTTATCTGGAATTTGCACACTGAGTGTTTTTACAATCAGTCGTTCACCATAGCCAATGTTCAAATCCTCTGTATACAGGCGAGCCATTATGTACCCTCCATTTGTTGAAAAAAGTTTAGGGAAAACCTGATAATGATTATCAATTTCGTATTATACTATAAAGGTTGTTCATTTTTACTGTCAACACTTAATTAGGTTGTCATGAGCAAGAAAAGGAATTATAATTTGATGAGAATGAGAATCACTTACATATAATAGCAGGAGTGATCGATATGGAGCAGCACGATTTATTTGACGTTACCATTATTGGTGGAGGTCCGGCAGGGCTTTACTCCACTTTCTATAGCGGACTTCGCGAAATGAAAACAAAGCTGATTGAGTTCCAGCCGCATTTGGGCGGGAAAATCCATGTGTACCCGGAGAAAATGATCTGGGACGTGGGGGGACAGACACCGATTACGGGTGCCAAACTCATCGAGCAGCTAATCGCTCAAGGGCTTACCTTCCATCCTGAAGTCGTAGTAAATGAGAAAGTGGAATCGATCTCTCGCGATGAAAACGGAATTTTTATATTGCACACAGCGTCCGGCAAGCTGCACTACTCCAAAACCGTCATCGTCGCTGTCGGCGGCGGAATTTTGACCCCGCAAAAGCTGCATCTGGAGGGGGCAGAGAAGTTCGAGGTATCCAATCTGCACTACACAGTAAAGTCGATTAACTACTTTCAGGACAAAACGGTCATCATCTCAGGCGGAGGGAATTCCGCGATCGATTGGGCAAACGAATTGGAGCCGATCGCAAAAAAAGTTTATTTGACGTACCGGAAAGAAAACCTGTCCGCGCATGAAGCCCAAGTCACTCAGCTCATGACCAGCTCGGCTACCTGCTTCTTCCAAACCACCATCACGCGACTCGTCGCTTCTGCCAATCGCGAGGTCGTTGAGTATGTAGAACTGACCAATCACGAAACTGGTGAGGTCACGACTCTCGCTGTCGATGATGTGATCATCAACCACGGATACGAGCGGGATTCGAGCCTCTTGCGCAACAGCAGCTTGGACATTCAATTGGTTGAAGATTTCTACGTAGCGGCTAGCTCAAACGGAGAATCGTCGATCCCAGGGCTGTATGCTGCCGGTGATATTGTGCATTACGACGGCAAGCTCCACTTGATCGCAGGAGCCTTCCATGACGCTGCGAACGCTGTTAACAAAGCCAAGCAATTTGTACAGCCGGAAGCGAATTCTTACGGAATGGTTTCTTCCCACAATGAGATTTTCAAGCAGCGAAATCGGGAGCTAGTCAAGCAAATGCTGCAAAAGTAAGCCCCTCTCCCGCCTTCTTCGGAACAGCCAAAAAGCTCCGTTCCTTGCCTCTCGTCAGGTAAGGAGCGGAGCTTTTTCTTGATGCGTTAGGCAAACGAAAAAGAGTGTGACAGAGATCTCTCCATCACACTCTTTTCAAAACGTATGGGGCGATCGATGGGACTTGAACCCACGAGTGCCGGAGCCACAATCCGGTGCGTTAACCCCTTCGCCACGACCGCCATACAGTCGATCTATTTGGTAGCGGCGGAGGGAATCGAACCCCCGACCTTTCGGGTATGAACCGAACGCTCTAACCAGCTGAGCTACACCGCCAAGTTTTTTCCTAAACACGACAACACTAAAATTACGATGGAGCGGACGAAGGGTCTCGAACCCTCGACCTTCGCCTTGGCAAGGCGACGCTCTACCAATTGAGCTACGTCCGCATGTGAATGGTGGAGGCTGACGGGATCGCTTCCCGCTTGCGAGGCGACGCTGAAAATTCTGCGCTGACAAGCAAGATCTGAAGTACCCGAGCAAAACTCCTCTGTATTCTCTTCGAGGGTGAACCGGAACGGTGAGTTCCCGAGCCGAAAACGTGGTGGTGGAGGCTGACGGGATCGAACCGCCGACCCTCTGCTTGTAAGGCAGATGCTCTCCCAGCTGAGCTAAGCCTCCGCTATCCCTCGACTCATGTCGGGTCCCACAGAGTGACGGTATGCTCTGCAGCATATCCCGAGTCCTTTGCGAAAGCACCAACAACGAGTGTGGGTAATAGGTGACCCGTAGGGGATTCGAACCCCTGTATGACAGCGTGAAAGGCTGCTGTGTTAAACCGCTTCACCAACGGGCCAAAATATGGCGGATGGAGTGGGATTTGAACCCACGAGACGGGTCGACCCCGCCTACACGATTTCCAATCGTGCTCCTTCGGCCGCTCGGACATCCATCCCTATTCTTTTGCCAACTTGCTCGGCAAGAAATAATCTATCATATCTTTTCTATCATTTCAAGAGTTGTTTCATAAGTTTTTGGCTGATTAAAAATGTCAAAATTCGGCTCCCTTTCCTAGGAGCAATATGGTGAACTTTCTCCAAAAGAAGGGCATCCTGCCTAAAGCATTCCTGCCCCTGTTCCAATAATCTAACAGTAACTCTTACAAGCGTGGTGATGCTCATTGTTCAATAAAAAGCGCCGTCGAAATCAATTGCCTTGTTTGTATGGAAATTGGTGCGGCCCCGGCTGTTCTGGACCTGGCGCACCGATCGACGAGATCGACAGATGCTGCAAAAGGCACGATCGCTGCTACGAAAAGCGCGGTTATTTTTCCTGCAGCTGCGACAAGGAGCTACTCAGATGCTTGGCAAGCAAAAAGCATGATCTCTCCACCGAAAAGGGCAGAGTAGCCGCCATGATCTCGGCTTATTTTACACGCAGTAAATGCATCCCAGATAACCGCTAAAGCGACCATTGACAGAATACTCTTTGTAGTCGATCTTCATACAAAAATCGGTAACAACTTGGACATGATCCTGACACAAATTGTATACAATTCCCAGTAATTATTTGGTACTCTAGTTAATGTCCAAGGAGGGTAGCACCGTGGAATTGCACATCTGCACGGACGCCAAAGTGGCAGTGGCGTTAAAGAGAGAAATCATTTGCCATGGAATCTCCGAGTTCTATTTACGTCCTTACGAAAATGATCAAGTCGAATTCATATTCCTCGCTCTTTCCGAACATCAGAAGAAGCTGCTATCATATGCGTTGCGCAATTACAGCTACGCCCTAACATACCTAGCCTAGTCATAGTCCGGATCATTTTCTCCCCGCTTTGGGGGGATTTTTTTATTTGCAGGAACCAGTTGCTAAGACGAGGAGCTTATTCGAGGAATTCCAGCTGTCCTTGTCTATGCACATCATCTACAGTCATCACTGCCAATTGGTTCAGAAATTGAATTTGGAAGCTGCCCGGACCTTCACCAGCAGCTTTCGCGGCTGCTTTTTCGGCCGCTACCCCATAGCACACCAGTGCGGCAGCTCCCGCAAACAGTCTGTCCTCGCCAACTGCTGCGAACGCTCCCATAACCGATGTCAACAGGCAGCCCGTTCCGGTTACTTTGGTCAGAATCGGATGTCCATTACGAATCACATAGGTGCGTTCCCCATCTGTGATTACGTCTTCCTTGCCAGTGATTGCGACAATTGTCCCCAGCTTTTTCGCCGCCTGTTTCGCCAGTGACACAGGATCTCCTTTTCCTTCTCCCGCGTCGACGCCTTTGATTTCCCAAGACTCCCCCACTACATTCGCGATCTCGGCCGCGTTCCCTCGCACGATGGAAACGGCTACGCTCTTGACCAATTCCTGCGCTGTTTCCGTTCGATAAGCAGTTGCTCCTGCCCCCACCGGGTCAAAGAGAACCGGAACACCGTGTTCGTTCGCAGATTTCCCTGCGATGTGCATGGCTTCCACAACCTTGTCATCCAAAGTCCCCATATTCAGCACGAGTGCACCTGCTATTTTCGCCATGTCCGCAACCTCTTGCTTGGCATACGCCATCACGGGAGAGGCTCCGAGCGCCAATAGTCCATTGGCCGTAAAATTGGTGACGACAACGTTCGTGATATTATGAATGAGCGGATTCACCGCTCTCACTTGTTCCAATGCTTGTCCGACTCGATCGATGCTCATGAAAAAATGCCCCTTTCTGTATTAGGAGTCAGGAATGATTTTATGTATTTCCAATACGTTTCCCAGCTCTGCATGTTCCCGCCCCACCCCTATGATGATATAGGATCTACCTACAAGAGGCAATTGTCTGGCACTTCCGATTACGGCTACCCGCTCCCCTTCCTTTGGCACGACGTAGCCATGGTAACGGGGATGTCCATCATCTCCTTGAATCAGCTCGTATTGCTCGAGAACGCCTGTGACTTTCGTCCGTTCATCCTCGTAGCCAATCCGATTTTCTTCGACCCACTTCTCTTTTAAATCATCCACGGATAAATCCTTCCAATTGACCAGGAAGGCCCAGTCCTTTGAATGGGGAAAAATATGTTTCGTTTCTTCTAAAAAGTGATTGTATTCCGTATGTAATTGATCAATATAATTATCTTCCTCTTCGGAGATGACACGGATGGAATCTTCTCCGCATGTATGAATATGATGGGCAAGGTATTTGAAGGATTCGATCATGTCAAAGTTCCCCCAACCCCATGCCTGTTCACCGAAAACTCCCCCGCGAGTTCGGCATTTCTGGCAACTGAAGTAGTAATATGTAGGCATATGTTCCCCTGTCTCCCTTTTTCGTCTCTATTCTGGTATCGGATGTATATGTGATGGGATTTATGTTACATTGGAACCGATTTTCACGGGATGACACAATCATTCTGCTGTAGTTATCTCCTACTTATGCCTTGATTCGCCTTCGCTTCAGAGTCTCCCTGCATCACATTACTCACGTTTTGTCTAAAACACAGGATATTATGCCCAGTTTTTCCTTTAGGACGATAGATGTGCTTCGTATTTCTCCATGTTGTAGGCAAAAAGGCGGCGCTCAAACTTACCTTTGGCGCCGATTAGCTGGTACCACTTCTCCCCAATCAGCAGGTCCGTCGAAAAATCTTTTTCCAAAAAATAGTGGATGTTGCGCCGAACAGTTTCTTCCTCTTCTTTCTGGTCTTTCCAAGATAATGCTACTACAAAATAAGTTGTCTTATCATCTATTTCCAGCAATTCCAGGCGAACGATCCCTTTCTTTTTTGCGTTGAGCTCCTCCACCACTTTTCTCAAGCTTTTCTCGGCGTCCAGATGGTATTTGCTCGCCTCTCTCCAGCTTGAGATGCAGGAATCGTACAGCGAGAAGGTGAGAATGTAATGAACCGAATAATCCTGTGGGACAAATACCTCCTCAATTCCTTCCTCATTTTCTTCCATGGGGACGACCACAAATTCCTTGTAGTTTCCAAAGAAATTTTCGCTCATACGCATTTCCTTTCTTTCGTCCTACATAAGATGATGGCATTCCTATTCGATATTATCTACTCGCGCGCGAAATATTACGGTACCAAATATTACGTAAAAAGACCTTGCCCAATCCTTCAGGCAAGGTCTTTCCCATTTTCTTTTCTATTCGCACGTCTTTCAACAAGAATCTCACTATTATCTGTGTGTCACGGATACACTTCCATGACCCTCTTCGCCTTCTTCGGCAACCACTGCATGGGAAGTCACTGTCCACGTAATGACGCGACTGGAAATGACAACTGCCAAGATCGTAAAGACCATTTCTTTTACAGGCACATACCAGAAAGACAATGTCAAAACCATGACGTCCAGCAAGAGAAAAATGGTACCAATCGAAAGGCCCGTGTATTTGCTCAGCAGCAAGGACAAAATATCGTCCCCTCCGGTAGCTGCACCAAATCGCAGTACCAATCCCGTGCCCAATCCAGTCAAAATACCGGAAAGAATAGAGGCCACAGGCATCATGCTGCTCAAGTCAACGACAAGCGGCGAATACCGTTCAAACAAATCATAGAAAACGGTAAACGACAGGGATGCCAAGATCGTATCCCCAATAAATTGACGTCCTCTTACCAGCCAAGCCACCAAAAATAGTGGGATGTCGAGCAAGAGCATCACGGTCGCTGGAGACAGGTCAAAAGCGTATTTCGCCACCAGACCCAGACCAACGAATCCACCCTCAGACAGGTGGTTTTGAAAATTGATGTGATAATAGGTAAAAGCTAATAAACACGCGCCAAACAAAATCAAACTATACCGTCGGATTACTTGCAGCGCTCTCCTCATCATGAATTCCTCGCAATTTTGTCGGTTTTGGCACAGACGGCCAACCGACTAGGGAGGTAATTCGCAGGTATAAGTCGCTACTCATACAAAAGACCTCGCTTCCGTAGTAGGTTGGTCGTCTAAAAGTGACGAACGACTACTACGAAGCTAGATGTAGGAGAGGTCAAAACGTTTCCAGATCGTCCTATAGGGACGCATGGTATCCTGATCCCTTCCATTGCTTTTCTTTTATGATACCACAAAAAGGACGAAAACGCGAACCTGAGCCAGGTCCGCGCCTTAGAAAATGAACTCCCTGCTTTTCAATTCAACCGGAATACCAGCCGTAACGAGAAAGACCCGATCGCATACCGCGGCGATTCGCTGGTTCATGACACCTGCCAGATCGCGAAACAGGCGCCCCAGCGGATATGCGGGAACGATGCCGTATCCGACCTCGTTGGTCACCAGCAGCAGCGTTCCAGGGAAAGCTCGCAGCGTGTCCACAAGTAACGCCATTTGCTCCTCGATTCGTTCCACTGCCCTGTCCTGCTCAAAACGCAGCAGCCAATTCGACAGCCAGAGGATCAGACAGTCCACCACAACTACCGTCTCCTCCTCCCACAGCTTTGCGGCTGCAGCCAGCTCTCGGAGAATGGCAGTTAGCTCATGCGGCTCTTCGATGGTATCCCATGGAATAGCTGCCTGTGCCCTGCGCAGCTGATGCTGTTTGACCCTCTCCTCGAGTTCTTCATCAAAAACGGGGGAAGTAGCGATATAGATCCCCTTTGCACCCAGACGCGCCGCATATTTTTCGGCGAATGAGCTCTTGCCACTCTTGGCGCCACCCGTAATCAGCACGACCATGAGGTTCCCCCTTTTCTATCATGACCCTGCTTGCAGGATGATCTGTGGACGATGATGCACGGGATGCTCCATCACGATTGGTTTCGTTCCGTACACTTGTTCAATCAGCGCGCTTTGCAAAATATCCTGGGGGTTCCCTACACTGATTTGATTTCCTTTGTGCAGCATCAGAATCCGATCACAGTAGAGCGAAGCCAAATTTAGATCATGCAGGACAGCTACGACTGTTACGTGCGTGTTCTTCTGCCAGCTGCGGGCAATATCCATCAGCTGAATCTGGTACCCAATATCCAAAAACGTCGTCGGTTCATCCAGCAGCAGCACCCTTGGCTTTTGTACCAAAGCTTTTCCTAAAGCGACACGCTGCTTTTCTCCACCGCTTAGCTGGTCCAGCGTCCGCTCGGTAAGCTCGCCGAGTCCAAGCTTTTCGATGACTTCTTCAATCAACGGAGTCGGGTCCTCTGGTTCTTCTCCCAACCAGTTCTGATAAGGAAATCTTCCCATCTCCAGCACCTCCCGCACGCGAAAGCCAACGGGAGGGAGGGCTTCCTGCTCGAGGACAGCCAAAAGGCGCGCAAGCTCTTTGCGGGAATAGGAGCCCATTCGTTTGCCATTCAGGGAAATTTCACCGCCATCTGCAGGCACAACCCCTGAGATCATTTTCAGCAGGGTGGATTTTCCGCTTCCATTTGGGCCGATAATGCCAAAAAACTCGCCACGAGCTATGGAAAAGCGGGCGTCCTTCACGACCTGCTTGCCGTTGTACGATTTATGTACGGAAGCTACCTCAATCACTGGACTTATCTCCCTCCAACCCGCTTGTTCTTTTTCAAAAGGTAGGCAAAAAACGGTGCACCCAGGAACGCCGTAACGACACCCAATGGAATTTCTGTCGGCACCAGCAGCATCCGGGCAAGCGTATCTGCCCAAAGGACGTAAATCCCGCCAAAAATCGTGGACATCGGCAAAAGGATACGATAATCTGGCCCGACCATCATGCGTACCAGGTGGGGAACGACTAGGCCGACGAAGCCGATAATTCCGGAAATGGAAACAGCTGCCGCCGTTAAAAGCGTAGCGACAATCAGCACGACGAGCTTCGTCCGATCCACATGCACCCCGAGATGAGCTGCCTGCCTTTCCCCTAGCGAAAACAGATTTAGTGCACGCGAATACGTCGTCATAATGATCAGGCCGACGAGCAGATAAGGGAACAATACATACGTAAACTGCCAACCGCGAAAAGACAGGCTTCCCATCAACCAGAACACAATTTCATTGACGGTCTGGTCGGAGAGCGAGACCATAAAGGACACGAGTGAGCCGAGAAAAGCCTGCACGACAACACCAGACAATAGCAGCGTCTCCGTCTGCAGCTTCCCCTGTGTATTCGCCAAGCGCATCACGATCCACAAGCTGAGAAAGCCCGTGAAAAACGCTACGACAGGCGTACTCCACTCGCCAAGAAAAGATATATGCAGGCCAAACAGGATCAGAAAGGCAGCCCCCACAGCCGATCCGGAAGCCACTCCCATGGTATACGGATCAGCCAAGGAATTTCGGAGTACTCCTTGAAACCCAGCCCCAGCCAGCGCCAGACAAGCGCCCACCAAAATAGCCAGTACCACCCGTGGAAAGCGAACCTTCATGACGATCTGCTCGGCTGACTCAGGCCAGCTCACTGATACGATTTCGGAGAGGCCCGGCACCTGATGCAGCATGATCAGCCAGACTTGAGAGAGCGGCAAATTCGCTGCTCCAAGCGAAATGCTAATGATCACGGATGCAAGCAACAGCAAAAGGCCTGCCCCGCTCCAGATAACCAGTCTCCCTTTCATCCTATTTCACCAGATCTGGATAAATGGCTTTTGCGACTTCCTTCAAGCCCTGGGTAATCCGCGGGCCAGGGCGAGACAGCGTGTTTTGATCCATTCCGTAAATTTGCGACTCACGAATCGCTTTGATTTTATCCCAGCCGCTCCGATTCTTGATGATATCCTCAAGCTGCTTCCCTGTCTTTTCATCCGTGATGCCATTTGCATACAGGATCACATCCGGATCATCCTTGACGATTTTCTCCACGCTGATCGGATTCCAGCCTACTGTATCCGAAGCAATATTCGTCGCACCGGCAAGAGAGATCAGTTCGTCCATGAACTCCCCTTTTCCCACGGTCCAGCCAGGAGAAAACTCCAGGTAAACTTTTTTCCGGTCTTCCGGCTTTACGTTTTTCACGGCATCCTGTACGCGGGCGATGTCGTCCTTCATTTGCGCGACCAGTTTCTCTGCCTGCTCCTGCTTATTCGTAATTTTTCCCATCGCCAAGATGTTGCCCATGATATCATCCAGCTTCTTTGGCTGTGTCACATAGACAGGCATGCCCAACGATTTCAATTTTTCTGCCACAGGCTTTTCCATGGAAATTCCGCCAATGACGAAATCAGGACTTTGGGACAAAATGGCTTCCTCGTTTGGCTTTACAACCCCGCCGACTTTCGGCTTCGACTTCGCTGCATCAGGATAATCATCGTAATCAGACACTCCGACGATCCGATCATCCAGCCCTAGTGCAAACAATATTTCTGTTTCCGCAGGTGAGGTCGAGACAATCCGCTCCGGTGCTTTTGGGAAGGTCACGTCTTTTCCCGTGGCATCCGTGACTGTCAAAGGATATACCGTTTCCTTTGTCGTCGCCTCTGCCGGTTTCTGTGCCGCTGCTTGCTCTTGTGCTGCAGGCTGAGCTGGCTGCGCAGGCTGGTTATTTCCACATCCGACCAGGCTTACGGCAACCAGGAACGGAATGGACATTTTCCACAATCGTTTCATTTCAAAAACTTCCTTTCTTCTCTCGTTGACCTAGGCGAATCTGCCATAAGCGAGCGCAAAAAGACCCTTTACTCCTACGCTAGAAGTGAAGGGTCGGCTTTTCAGGTCCCAAATGGCGAAATCGCATTGAACTTTATCTGCCATAGACAATCAATCCGGCCGATCCTTTCCGCGAAGGAACCCAGCAGGTAAGCATACAGGCAGGTCTCCTGGCTTTCGGGAAGAAACCCTTCTTTCGGGTTACACCCTTTTACAGTGGCGGGACCGCGCCGGATTTGCACCGACTTCCCTTTTCACCTCGTCCGTTTGTCAACGCGAGGCACCTGTTTGCGAGTACTCCTATCCAATTGTCCCATGCTCTCATACTTCCCCACCATGATAGCATTCCTTAGGAAAAAAAACTAGAAATCTTCCCAGCACAAGAACGGCTCCACCAGAATTCGCTGGCGAAGCCGCTCTTGCTTTATCCGTTTTTCTTTTGCAGGTAAT
The DNA here is from genome assembly GCF_003710965.1 of Brevibacillus nitrificans. NCBI lineage: Bacteria > Bacillati > Bacillota > Bacilli > Caryophanales > Paenibacillaceae > Brevibacillus > Brevibacillus nitrificans. The sequence continues at coordinate 182,637 of NZ_RHHU01000001.1, forward strand.
CTACGATGCCCATGGAGCAGACAGACAGATCGACCTGAATGATCTTGTAAATCTCATGCTCGTCTGCCACTCCCAATTGTCGCAGGAAATCAGTGACGCGATGCAGGAGCCGCTGCGCGAGCTCGTCCTGCGTCAAGCCTTGTGCCAGCACTTCTTCCCCTTCCCGAACAAAAACAGGCAGCCACTCGCTGACTTGACGAAATGCGTCCTCTACCTGGTCAGTCATGCCAAAGTGTCCGAAGTAGAGCCTGTCCAGCTTTCGTTCCCGATATCGCTCGATGGAAGCCAGCATTTTGTCTGGATCGAACTGATTGGGTGACGTGGATGGCAACACGAAATGAATCCCTTCCTGACGCAGCTGAGGATAGTGCACGCCAGCCGTATCCCCGGTAAACATGCCGTTGCTGACCGGATCGTAAATACTGAAGTGATGATTGGCATGCCCTGGAGAATCCATGAACTCCAACGTACAATTCGGCCCAATCTGAAGCGTCTCTTTGTCTGCCTTGATCATCAGTCGGTCTTCTGAAACAGGTACGATCGGGTCGAACAGCTCGTCAAACTGGTCGCCGTAAACAGCACGTGCACCTGCTATCAGTCTGCTGGGGTCAACCAAGTGACGCGCTCCTTTTGGATGAACCACGATGGTCGCATTCGGGCATTCCTGCAAAAACAAGCCGGCTCCACCCGCATGGTCCAAGTGTATGTGGGTCACGATCACGTATTTGACTTGCTCTGTCGTATAACCTAGCTTCGCCAAGCCTTCCCGAATATATGGAACGGAAGGGCTTGGCCCTGTTTCGATCAAGGTCAATTGTTCTTCCTCAATGACATAGGTGCCTGTTCTCTCTGGCCAACCCATGTCGAAACCGTCAATCAGATGGATGCGCTGCCCCAATTGGAGTGGCTCTTTTGGCTGCATTTCCGCTCTTGCCTCCTTATTGGATAGGAATATTTCCACTTTACCATAAGAAGGGAACAGGCGAAAACCAATCACTTCACCTAGCGATTCGCTCCACCAAGCTTTTGGCGTATTCTTCGAGACGATCAGCGATCAGGGCATCGGTCAAGCCTGTAAAGCCCAGCGCTGTCCAGCCGGCATACACCTGAGGCGGTCCAAACAAAATGTCAGTCAAGGAAACCAGGTCCCAGTACGGGTCATACCTAAAAGATTCTCCTGCTTCCTGCTGGTACGCCGTCAAAAACGCATCAGCCGTTTCTACGTCATAGAGCTGGGCAAGGTTGACTCGACAGTGACCTACATCAATGCCCGCTGGTCCCACGCAAGCATTCACCCAATCGACCACCCCACTTACCTCTCCATTTGCCCAAAGCACATTGGTCGGGTGATAGTCCCTGTGAATAAATCTCGGAGGAAAGGCCGGGCGCGGCCGCTTTACATAGTCGATTACCTGCTGCCACATGGCTCGATCCTTTCCCCAAGCCGGAGCCTCCAGTTTTTCGAGGTTTTGGTATGTAGCGTACTTCCAGGGGAAGTCGTCTGTATCGCTGTTGTGTATGGTGACGAGTGTGCTCGCCAGTCCATGGATCCATCCCTGCTTGTCACGGGGCTCTAGAACAACGGAGCCGTTCAGGTGAGACATGAGCAGTGCAGGAACATTGCCATGCTCTCCTGTTTCGTCGTAGGCGATCAGCTTTGGCGTCGGTATCGCCAATCGCTCCGCATGCCGAAGACTCTCCGCTTCATGCCATGCCAAGTCCGGCTCTTCCCGCAGCCAATCCTCGTTGTTGAACTGCCGGACGACATAGCTCTCCTCTACCCCCGATCGTCGCAGCGTGATACGATGAATCAGGGAGGAAATTCCTCCCTGAAGCTGTTGAACGTGGTGGACCTCGGAAGCTGCTTCCACGGATGCAACGATCCATCGCAGGACTCGCTCTGGCATAGCCGTTCCCTTTGTACGGTTGTTTGTCATATATAGTCCTTCTTTCGCAGATTTCCGTGCACCCAATTGAAAGGGAGGTGTTTGACTTGGGAAAACAATTTTCCGAGATCTTACCTGAGCATGAAGCTTTTATCAAAAAGCAGCATCTGTTTTTCGTCGGCTCCGCCCCATCTGATGACCACGGCCATGTAAACCTGTCACCAAAAGGCTATGACACACTGCGAATTCTCTCCTCGACAGAAGTCGCCTATCTCGACCTGACCGGCAGTGGCAATGAAACAAGCGCCCACCTCGCCGAGAACGGGCGCATTACCATTATGTTCATGGCCTTTGAAGGCCCACCCATGATCCTGCGTCTGTACGGAAGGGGACAAGTCGTTTTGCCTGATACACCCGAATGGGAGCAGCTTGCCCCTCGGTTTGAACTGCTCCCGGGAGCCCGGCAAATCATTGTCGTGAACGTGCAGAGCGTCAAGACTTCGTGCGGCTTTTCCGTCCCGTATTACTCCTATACGGGGGAACGTGACACGCTGCAGAAATGGGCGGTGGCCAAAGGCGAAGATGGTCTCGTCGAATACCACCGGGAGAAAAATACCACCAGCATGGACGGACGCGTCACTCCACTAGGAGAACGACTTCGAGATACTACGGGTTCAGCGACGTAAAAAGGCACCTTCCGAGTTGATAACCTGCCCCGTGATCCACTGCGCTTCTTCGCTGGCTAGAAAAACCGCCAGGCGTGCCGCGTCCTCTGGCTGTCCCATACGCCCGAGTAAAAACCTGGGCACGAGCTCCTCCTCCAAAGCGGGGGACATCCAGCCCGTGTCGGTCGGTCCCGGATTGATCGCATTTACAGTAATCCCGAGCGGCGCCACCTCTGCAGACAGCGTCAGGGTAAAGGCTGAAATGGCTCCCTTGCTTGCCACATACGCCAATTCCCCGAGCATCGGGCCCTGACCTTGTCCAGACGTGAGATTGATGATTCTTCCCGTTTCCCGGCGGTCTTGCTTGATACGCCGGGCGAATTCTACACTCAGCAAGCAGGTTGCCCTGACATTTACGGCATAGTGCGCGTCCATTGTCGCTGCATCCAATAGCTCGAAACCGTCTCTCGTTGAATAGGCGGCGTTGTTAACCAGGATAGTAGGAGCGCCGATGGTAAGCGCAGCCGTGTCAAGCAGCTGGCTGGGCGCTTCTGGGTCCGCCAAATCGATGGACATGCCCACGCAGCGTACTCCGAAACTCGCGAGTTCTGCTTGAAAGCTGTCTGGCCATTCTTCCTCCGCCTGCCAATGAGCGAAAAAGACATCCGCGCCCTCCCTTGCAAAAGCGCGTGCAATTGCTGCCCCTATGCCCTTTTTATGACTCACTCCTGTAATGACGGCAACGCTCCCTTTGAGCCTCTCCATCGTATCCCTCCTTCGTCGATCAACCCTCTCTTCATTTATTTGGCTACGTTCTGTCCCATTCCTGTTTTTTCGGTATATCGCCCTTGTAAATGAAACAAGGCTGCCATCCTGGATTTGGACAGCAGCCTGCTTATTCATTCCTTGCTTGCATACACCGACACGGCGTCTCGCAAAAATACAGCAGCTCCTGGCCTTGCTTTGTCATAATAAGCGGTGAAACGCGGATCGTCTACGTACATCTGTGCGAGTCCCTTATGTGCTTCCTTGCTATATTCCGCCCAGTAAAAACTCAGCCATTGTCGGTGAAGCTCAACCGTCTTCTGCGCAAGCTCTCCTGCCGGATCATTCGTTTCCATCGCTTTCACCAGCGTCTGCAAGATCTCGTTCGCCAATTCCTCCAGCCGGGCATGCTCTTCCTCTGTCATCCCTTTGAGCTTCTGATAGGACTTGTTGATTTGTTCCTCCCCGTACTTGGCCCGAATTTCCTCGCCGTATTGTCGCTCGTTATCGTCTATCAGCTTTTGCTTGAAGCCTTCGAATTTTTGTTTGTCGCTCATGGTTTTCATCCCTTCTTTCTCTGCTAGCGTCAGATCGACGTTTGCGATCAGCGCATCCAAGTGCTCTCTTTTCTCCAGCAGCTTTATCCTGTGCTCTCGCAAAGCCGAAATGGCGTCAAAAGCAGGCGATGCGAGTATTTCCTTGATTTCCTCCAAGGTCACACCCAGCTCGCGGTAAAAAAGGATTTGCTGCAAACGATCCACCTCTGACGGTCCGTAGATGCGATACCCGGACGAATTGATTCTCGCCGGCTTGAGAATGCCAATCTCGTCGTAGTATCGGAGCGTCCGGGTACTGACGCCCGCCAGGAGCCCCAGCTTTTGTACGGTATATTCCATGGTCATCCCTCCTGACAAATTCATCGTACACGTTGACGCACCGTCAAAGTCAATAACCAATCGAACAACGATTTTGTTCGCATCTCTCCTAGTTTTCGGCACACGAAAAAAGACTCATACCCCGCTACGGGAATGAGTCTTCGCTTTATGACGTTATGGATACCTTCGCCTTTAGCCGTTGCTTGCGCCATTCCCACAGCTGCAAAAAGACGACGATCGCCACTGGGTACAGACCGGCCCAACCGAGAAAAGGATACAGACCAAACGAGACGAGCAGGGAAATCCAAGCGCAGAGTTGGCCCAAGCGAGAATCACGCAGCAACCGCACTCCCGCAAAGCACCCTCCAATGTAGGTCGCAAAAAAGGTGGCATTCGGCAATTGAATCAGTTGGGCAAAGGAAATCACCCCGCTCGCCAAGAGAATCAGCACCACGATAAACGCCATTGAAATGAATGTGAGTCCTCCAATGGGAGTCTTGTATTTCGGATGCAAGATGCCGAACCACTTCGGGGCAATTCCTTCCTGCGCCAGGGAATAGGCGATACGCGAGGCGGCGCTTACATAGGCATTCGCCGATGCAATACAGATGAACAATGCCGTTACAGCGACGATCCATCCGCCGATCGGTCCTAGTGAGAGCTGCACCATAACACTCAGGGAAGCCGCTGACTTCTGGCTTCCGTAGCTATGTGTCGCAACGGTCAAAAACGCGACGGCAAAGTAAAGCAGGGCAACGACTCCCGCACTCCACAGAACGCCGCGAATCGCGTTTTTTTGTGGATTGACAAACTCCTGCGAGAGATGGGTGACCGCTTCCCACCCGATAAAGCACCAAAACAAGAGGACCGCGGTTTGCATGACACTGTACCAGCCGTTTGGCATGAATGGGGTAAAGTTAGCCGCGTCATAGTGAGGAATGGCTGTGAATATGGCGAGCAGCAGGATGGCGATAATCAGCGAAACGACGATCGTCTGTACTTTGCCAGCCAGCTGCAAGCCGAATACGTTCATCAGGAGGACGATGAAGAAGATCAGGGCTGCCATCCAGTAAGTCTCGCTATCTCCCCAATGCATCAATATCGCAAAATACTTGGCTCCCGTCACTCCCAGGATCGGACCGCCTATCGGCACAGACAAAAGAAAAAACCAGCCTACCGCGTTGCCAAAGCGATCTCCGTAGGCCAGACGGACGAAATGGGAGACTCCTCCTGAGTGGGGATGCCTCGCTGATAACAGCCCCATCGTGATCGCCATCGGAAGGACCAGAATAGACATGACCAACCATGCCAGTATCGAAGCAGGACCAGCCAGCTCAGCGGTCAATCCCGGGATGAGTAGAATTCCCGAGCCAACGACCGCTCCCACATAAAGTGCTACAATTTGAGGTAAGGATAAAATCTCTTGAAAAGCGGATTGCACGGACGTTTGTTTCATGGTAAATCCTCCCTTATGGCCAATACTCTCATCTTACTTAGAATTTGACCTGCTAAAAGGGTCAATTTTCTACAAATCAGGAAGGTCAGTTTTTCATCTTGATTGCTCGCTTTTCCTCTCTTCTGCTACCATAGAAAAGAATGAGAATGACCATCATGCTTGCGAACGAGCAAAACCCAAGGAGGCAGTCACATGTCAGAAAAGAAAACACCCGAGCAAGTCGTCCAGTTGCAGTTGGATTACTATAACAAGCAGGATGTAGCAGGCTTCGTATCCACCTACATCTCCGACATCGAAATCACGGAGCACCCGAGTGGAAACGTGCTCGTGCGGGGAGAAGACGAACTGCGGGAGCGCTATGCCAAAATGTTTGCAGCCAATCCCAACAATCGTGCGGCTATCCAAAATCGGATTACATTTGGTTCATTTGTCATCGATCTGGAGGAAGTCAGCGGCCGGGACAATCGGGAACCGTTTCAGGCTGTAGCGATTTATGAGGTAAAGGATCAGTTGATCAAGAAGGTAACGTTTTTGGAAAAAGAGAAAGAATAACCGCCGTTCCTTCTCAGAATCCTCACACTTTTTCAACAATCATGTTCTTTTAAGATAAACAAAACGGAGAGGAGCGGCGCATGGATTCGATCACGCATACCTTGTTTGGGTTGGCGCTGTACGGTGCAAAGAAGAAGGATAGCGAGACCAAGAGCATGAAGAAAAGCCTCTTCTTCACGGCACTGGTGGGCAGTCAAATCCCGGATATCGACGTGCTCAGTCAATTCACAGCTACAGGTGAAGTGATGTATCAGATGTGGCATCGCGGCTTGACTCATTCGATCTTCCTGGTGCCAGTCTGGGCACTCATCATCTGGGGCTGTTGTGCGTGGATATGGAAGGAGAAAAGCATCAAGCTGTTCCTTTTTGGGATGCTGGCTGTTTTGATCCACGATGTCAGTGACTTGTTCAATGCTTGGGGAACTGGTTTTTTGGAGCCGTTCTCTGCCATCCGCATCACCTTCGGAACCATCCCCATCGTTGATCTCGTCTTTTGGATTTTGATTGGCGGAGGATATCTGCTAAAACGATGGAAGAAGTGGCAGTCGCCTCTCACCTTCAAGTGGGTGTGGGCACTGATGGCTCTTCATGTCGCAATTCAATCCTCCCAAGGTGCGATCCTCTATGCCGAAGCAAAGCAAAAATATGACCAGGCAGCCCTTTCCGCCAGTTTCATCCCTTGGCATTTCACAGTGGTCGGCAAGTCCGGCAAGCAGGTCGAGATTGTGGAAGCTGCTGTGTGGAAGAAACCGGAAGTAATCGCTGCTCTGGAATCTCAGGAACACACCGACCTTCGCCCCCTTTTCCAAGGCAATCCGAAGGCAAAGGCCCTCTTTTCATGGGCACCCTTTGTCGTTGTCATCGATAACGAAGAAGCGCTGGGCATCTATGACCCGCGCTTTTACCGGAACGGGGAATCCTTTCTATACGAAGCGATCGAAAAAAAATAGAGCGGAGTTCTTTCTCCGCTCCAGTTTGTCGAGAAACCCCA
>NZ_RHHU01000010.1:0-926515 GCF_003710965.1 Brevibacillus nitrificans
GACGAAGAAGACGAAGAAGAAGAAGAGGACGACAATTAACCTCTCTTTTATACGGAAAGCTGATTTCAATAAAACAAAGCTTGGGGAAATCCCAGGCTTTTGTCTATTTTCAGGAGTGGGCATGCTTGACAAAGGAACCCATGTAAGAAAAAGTAGTGGGAAGATCGTCGCCTGTACGCAGGAGAACGGAGGGGCACATGCAAGGAAAAGCAATGAAAGCGGTCATTCTCGCTGGCGGGCAAAGCAGCAGAATGGGAACGCCAAAAGAACTGCTGCGATGGAAAGACGGAACCATTCTAAGCGTGCTGATCAAGGAAGTGAGGGCGCTGGGGCTGGAGTGCCTGGTGGTGTCCAATACGCCTGAGCGATTGCAAAGGGAAGGCATCGAGTCATCCGAGGTGCAAGTCACACCCGATCTGGTTCCGTCAGCCGGTCCCGTCAGCGGCATCGTGACCGCCTTTCGTGCAACAGAGGAAGACGTGCTGCTCCTTTTGTCCTGTGATCTTCCTTTTATGGATCGAGGGCAGATGGAAAAGCTCATTCAGTTCGCAAATGGCTGGAAAGACTGGGATGTCGTGGCCGTCAAGCAAAACGGAAGGCTCCATCCTTTATGTGCCTTGTATCACCGCAGGACTCAGCCGATGTGGGAGCAAGCCTTGCTCGAAGGTCAATACCGAGTCATGCACACACTCGACAGGCTGCGCGTACATACCACTCCCGAAGATCTTCTCGACGAATGGGCTGCCTTTAATGCTAACACGCCTGAGGAGTATCAGACCGCACTCGCTTGGGAGAAAAAGAGAAAAAGAGAAGACGGATAGCCTTCTCCGACACTTTCCTAGCAGATCATGCTTGCCTGGGACTGGGAGGCAGCCAACGGAGCATTTCACTCAAATCGTCTATGCAAGCGTCTGCCTCGACTTCGACTTCCTGGTCAAACAGCTCGTTTCGTTTCCAGATGGCCTTCATTCCGACGGCACGGCTGGCTCGAACATCATTTTCGGGATGATCCCCGACAAAAAGAGCAGAATCCGCTTTTACCCCGAGCTTCTTTAAAGCACGCTGGAAAATGGCAGGATCGGGCTTGCGCAGCTCTTCCCATTCCGAAATGAGGATTTCGTCAAAAAGGTGATCGATACACAGCGCTTGGAGATTTGCGAATTGAAAATCACCATAGCCATTTGAGATTAACCCGAGCTTCACACCGGCCGCTTTGATTTGCGTCAAGGTAGGTATCAGATTGGGAAACGGCACGCAATGCCGAGGAAAATGGCTGAGATAGTCCTGCAGAAGAGTGGCGCCATTTATGTCTGAAAGGGAGAATTCTTCGATGAGCTGCTGGTACACCTTGTCTTTCCAGACATAGCCGTGCTGATCAAGCGCAAGAAATCGGTTGACGAGTACGTCACACGCAACAGTTTGAAGCGCAGAGATACGTTCGTATTGATTGTGGATAAAGGACAGCAAGGACGAGTCCCGATCCAACAAGGTTCCATCCAGATCAAAGAGTATGGCTTGAACAGACAAGGTAAGCTCCTCCTCCATGCCCTAATTCGCCGCAACCTCAATTCGATGCGCGTGGGTGTAGACGTTCATTTTGTCTTGGCGGATAAAACCGACCGCCGTGATGTTCAGCTCCTCGGCCAGCTGTAGTGCGAGATCGGTAGGTGCAGATTTGGACAGGATGACCGCTGCGCCGATTTTGGCTGCCTTCAACAGCACCTCGGAGGAAATGCGCCCCGAAAAGACCAATACCTTGTCCTTCGTCTCGATCTGGTCCTGCAGACATTTTCCATAAATCTTGTCCAGTGCGTTGTGCCGTCCGATATCGGAATACTGGAGCAAAACCTGATCGGCGCTGCATAGTGCTGCGTTATGAACCCCACCTGTCTGGCGGTGGATGTCGGACGAGGATTGCAGCTCGCGCATGAGCTGCATGCATTGCTCAGGGGTGATGGAGATGGCACCTTCTGCAGGCTTGGCGGTACGGGCGTCACTGAAAAAGTAAAAAGACTGCCGGCTTTTGCCGCAGCAGGATGTGATCCTGCGCTTGGAATAAAAGCTTTGCGAGAGGATCGTTTCCTTGTGCAGATCGACATAGGCAAAGCCCTGCGCCTCATCGATGACGAGCTGCTTGATTTCCTCAAAGCTTTTGATGGCGCCCTCTGCTGCGAGAAAGCCGATGACCATCTCCTCGAGATCAGCGGGGGTACAGACGATGGTGGCGAACTCCTCGTCGTTTAAAAAGAGCGTCAGCGGGTATTCCGTGACGATCTCGTCCTCTTCCCACGCATGCCGATCGAGGGAAATTTTCAGCACCGGTCGGTGGATCGTCTTTTCGAGCTTTGTCATGATGGCCTCCTTTTTTGCTAAAAAACAATAGGGTGAAATTGTTTATTTTAGAGGAATATATTGTAGAGTGAGCGCTTACATGGTAGTATACTATTTGAGATTTGTATTGTCACAAAATTTTCATGATTTCAACTCTTGTATATCCGAGAACGGAATTGACACGGGATAGCGATCCTGTCACCGGTTTATTTCGATCCTCGCTTTCATTTGAATAGTGAACACTTGCTGGTTGATGCTGAAGTAGCGTTCCTGCTGATGATTAACTGCTGTGTTTCACCACATTCTCTCTTTTTGCATGCAGCGAAAAGCAGAGCGTGGGTGAGCACAGCAGTTTTTCTTTTTTTAGAAAGCAGCTCCGGTGATTAGTAGCCGGGCCATTATCTATCATCGTAAAGGAGATGTGTCACATGGGGCAACACGCGAAAAATCGTTGGTTGATTGCACTAGCAGCGGTTGGGATCCACATTTCGATCGGTTCCGTTTATGCATGGAGTGTGTTTACGAAGCCGATCACCAAGCAGTTTGGGTGGGGATTGACAGATGTCCAGTTCACCTTTAGTATCGCCATTCTTTTCTTGGGGCTGTCTGCTGCTTTTCTCGGCCACTACGTAGAAAAGCACGGCCCGCGCAAGGCAGGTACACTCGCCTCCATCTTTTTTGGTGTCGGAATCATCGGATCTGGTCTGGCTATCCAGCTAAGCAGTCTGCCGCTCCTCTATTTATGCTACGGCGTTCTTGGAGGGATTGGTCTTGGAGTAGGTTATATCACACCTGTATCTACCCTTGTCAAATGGTTTCCGGATCGTCGCGGCCTTGCTACAGGTCTCGCCATTATGGGCTTCGGCTTTGCTTCGATGATTGCAAGCCCGATTATGAACGCATTAATTGAAGGCGTGGGCATCGCCAATACCTTCTACATTTTGGGAATTATTTACTTCGTCGTCATGTTCGCCTCTGCTCAGTATCTCTCTCCACCGCCAGTAGGCTGGGTCCCTGCAGGATTCTCGGCGAATGCGGCTGAAGGGAAAAAGCAAATCAAGAAGGACCTGTGCCAGCTGACGGCCAACGAAGCGATCAAGACCCGCCGTTTCTACTGGCTGTGGCTCATGCTCTTTATCAACGTGACTTGCGGAATCGCGGTCATCTCCGTAGCCTCCCCGATGGCGCAGGAGATGGTAGGGATGTCGGTAGGAACAGCTGCCCTGATGGTAGGGCTCAACGGCCTGTTCAACGGTGGAGGGCGCATCGGCTGGGCATCGCTGTCGGATTTCATTGGCCGACCAAACACGTACACGGCGTTCTTTGCGATCCAAATGGTCTTGTTCTTCCTCCTGCCAAACCTGACGAATCCTGTTCTGTTCATGATCGCGATGTTCGTCATCATGACGTGCTACGGCGGAGGTTTTGCCTCTATCCCAGCTTATATCGGTGACTTGTTCGGCACGAAGCAGCTCGGTGCCATTCACGGCTACATCCTGACGGCGTGGGCAGCTGCTGGTCTGGCAGGACCGATCTTTGCCGCATGGGTGCGCAACACCACACAGAGCTACACGGGTACATTGAGCATTTTCGCAGCTATGTTTGTCGTGGCTCTGGTTATTTCCCTGATTATCCGGCTTGATATCAAAAAATTGCAGGCAGAAGCCCAACAAAGAGAAAACTCTGTTGAATTGGCTGGCTGAACAATGGTAAAGTCGTAGTAGAGAATGGAAAAGAAGTAAAGGTGAGTTTCCTAAATGAATAAGTTCGAAGCAGAGTTCAGCAATTTGGTCAGAGCTTTCCGCAAGCGCCACATGGGTAAGGGACCGAGCAAGATTAACACCACGTTTTGCAAGAACTGGGCGATCTGTGAAATGGAAGGCAACCTGTCGCCAGTGGAAAAGTTCATCGCCACTTCCGAAGAGGGAAAGCAGACGTTGCGAGCTGCACGGACCGAAATGGTCAAAGAGATGTACCGGAAGAACACGCCAGTAGACATGGAGAACTTTTTGGGAGCCAAGCTCGTCGATTTGTTCGTCGACATTGATATTGAACGTGATTTCGGGATGTCGATCTTTGTGTTCGATCAGGACATTGAGAAAAAATGTAAGAACGAGCCGTAAGTCTAAACGAAGCAGCGACCCTGTTCACTGATTTAGACGAAACGGGTTTCGCGAACAAACACGCAGTTGAGACTAGGTAGCGAACCTGCCTTAGACAACCACCGTGAACACGCTCTTCTCCTCAGGACAAGGGACGGTTTATGGTGGTTTTTTGCTTGAATGAGAAGACGAGAGCAGGGAAAAGAGAGGAGTAATGGAAATGGGCAAAACCAAGCATAGCGGGCCCATCAAGCTGGACACATCATGGGAGCCGTCACTGTGGGCGTCCTTGATGCCGATGGGGCTGGGAAAAATAAAACCGCATCACATCCGCGACACGATGAAGGTCATGTACGATAACCGGGATAATCTCGGATACGCCTATCGGATTTTGACACAAGGGGTATGCGATGGCTGTGCACTCGGCGTTTCCGGTTTGTACGACCAGACATTGACGGGGCCGCATCTGTGCACGACCCGTTTAAACGTGCTGCGTCTCAATACGATGCCTGCCATGGATACGAAATGGCTGGAGGACGTGAGCGCTATGCAAAAGCTGTCCAGCGTGGAGCTGCGCAAGCTGGGGCGAATCCCGTTTCCGCTGTCGCGCAAGCCTGGCGAGAACAAATTTACCCGGATTACCTGGAACGAAGCCCTGAACCGGATCGCACATAAAATCAAAGGAATCAATCCCAAGCAGCTGGCTTTTTTCCTGACCGCACGCGGCATTACGAACGAAGTGTACTATACCGCGGCAAAAATGGCGCGCTTCCTCGGGACGAACAATATTGATAACGCTTCCCGCATTTGCCATTCCCCGAGTAAAACCGCTTTGAAGCGTACGCTCGGCATCGGGGCATCCAGCTGCAATTACCAGGATTGGATCGGCACAGACGTCCTTGTTTTCTGGGGCTCGGTTCCGGCGAATAACCAGCCGGTCTCCACGAAGTACATGTACGCGGCGAAAAAGGCGGGCACCAAAATCATTCTGATCAATCCGTACAAAGAGCCAGCGATGGAGAAGTACTGGATTCCGTCCGTCCCTGACAGTGCGCTGTTTGGAACCAAAATCGTCGATGATTTCTACCAAGTGAACATCGGCGGAGACATCGCGTTCATGAACGGTGTGATGAAGCATTGGTTTGAGATGGAAAAGGAGAAGCCTGGTTCAGCGATTAACCATGCCTTTGTCAAAGAACACGCCAATGGTATCGAGCAGCTGAGGGAGCATATCGCGAAGCAGTCGTGGGAGGAGATTGAAAAATCGTCCGGTCTCACCCGTGATCGCTTGAAAGAGTTCGCTGTGCTGCTCGCGAACTCCAAATCAGGCGTATTCGTCTGGAGCATGGGGCTGACCCAGCACAAGTTTGGCACCGACAATATTTCGCAGGTAGCCAACCTGGCAGTTTTGCGCGGCTTTATCGGACGCAAGCACTGCGGTGTGATGCCGATCCGCGGTCACTCCGGTGTACAAGGCTCCGGGGAAATGGGGGCTGACCCGTTCAGTCTGCCGGGCGGGGATTTTGAAGAGAAGAGCTGGACGCGGATCGAAAAGCTGTGGGGCTTTCCCATTCCCAAATGGCAAGGCGACATTGTCGGCGTGACGCTGGAAAATTCACTCTTGCCTGATGGACACGAGCGGAAAACACGCTTGTTCTATACGAGTGGAGGGAATTTCCTCGAGACGATGCCAGATCCTGATTTTATGCGCAAATGCCTGGAGAGCGTGGAGCTGCGGGTGCATCAGGATATCATTTTCAATACATCGACGCTCGTGGATGCCAAGGAAGAGGTGATTGTCCTGCCGGCGATGACGCGCTACGAGCAGCCGGGCGGGGGCACTTCGACCAGTACGGAGCGCATGGTTTACTTCAGTGCTGAAATTGAAGGGCCGCGCATTGAAGAAGCGCGCTCCGAATGGGAAATTTACGTCGATCTCGCAGCGCGTGTCCATCCAGAGAAAAAGCACCTGATGCACTTCGGCAGCGCAGCGGAGATTCGGGCAGAGATCGCCAAGGCGAATCCGAACTACGACGGCATCCAGCACCTCAGCAAGCGGGGAGATGTCTTCCAGTGGGGGGGCGCTTGGCTATGCGAGGCTGGCAGCTTCCCGACAGAAGATGGCCGCGCCAATCTGATTCCGATCGAGATCCCGAATCTGCACAAGCCCGAGGGTCATTTCTACGTGACGACTCGACGGGGCAAGCAGTTCAACTCGATGATTTACAGCAACAAGGACCCGTTCAACAACGCGGATCGCTACGACGTGCTGATCAACGCTGACGATGCCAAAGAGCTGCGAATTGCGGAAGGAGAGAGCATCGTCGTGTATAATAAGTATGGCACCTTCCAAGGGCGCGCCAAGTTCGAGGCGACCAAACGAGGCAATGTGCAGGTGCACTGGCCGGAAGGGAATGTGTTGATTCCGAAAGGCGTATATGAAACGTATGCGGGCATTCCGGAATACAATACAGCCGTCAAAATCGAAAAGGCCGATACCTTTCATGCAAACAAAGATCTGAAGTATAAAGAAAGACCGATTGAGGACCTGGAAGTCAACGTCGGCTAAGCAACAGATGCAGCAGGAGGCTGTAGAGGCCAGAGGAGGACAGGACGATGCGCTTTTCGCGACAAATGATAACGGTGGAGGATGCGCTGCACAGACTGCTGGAGCGTCTCGGCAAGCAGGGAAGTGAAGAGGTGCATATCGGTGAGGCATACGGTCGAACGCTGGCTTGTGACATGTATGCTACGGAAGATTTGCCACACTTTGACCGTTCTCCATTGGATGGGTTTGCCGTGAGAGCCGTCGATACCGTGGCTGCTTCCCCCGATCGGCCTGTCCGGTTGAAAGTCGTGGAGACAATCGCGGCTGGTGATGTGCCAACCGTCGCACTGGCAGAAGGCTGTGCCAGCCGGATTATGACAGGGGCGATGCTGCCGGCAGGAGCGGATGCCATCATCATGTTCGAGCAGACGCAGCAGCCGGCCGCCATTGCAGCGGAGGTGGGCATCCGGCGGTCATTGAAGCCTGGTGAAAACGTGTCCCGACGCGGGGAAGAAATCAGGCAAGGGACGATCATAGCGCATGAGGGAGAGAACATCAATGCAGGAACGATGGCTATTCTCGCGACCTTTGGGTACGCGCACGTCCCGGTCGTCCGCAAGCCGCGGATCGGTCTATTGTCTACAGGAGTTGAGCTGCTGGATGTCGATCAGCCGCTGATTCCTGGAAAAATCCGAAACAGCAATACGCTGATGCTGTCCGCTTTGATTGCCGAGGCGGGCGGCATTCCTCTTTTGTTTCCGAATATGCCGGACGATCTGGAGGTAGCCAAAGGAACGCTGACAGAGCATCTGAGGCTGGTCGATGTGCTTGTGACGAGCGGCGGTGTGTCAGTAGGGGACTACGATGTGATGGCGGCACTCACGGATGAACCGGAAGCGGAGCTGTTGTTCAATCGAATCGCCATGCGTCCCGGAAGTCCCACGACCAGCTTGATGCTGCAGGGCAAGCCGATCATCGCTTTGTCGGGAAACCCAGGTGCGTGCTTTCTCGGGTTTGAACTGTTTGTTCGTCCGACGATCCTATCGCTCTCCGGTAGGCAGGAGGTTCGCGTGCGTACCATACAGGCGAAGCTCGCGATTTCCTACACCAAGCCTTGTCCCTATCCGCGTTATTTGCGGGGCTGGCTGGTCGAGGAGGAGGGTGTCTTGTACGCCCAGCCGGATTTCAATGAAAAAGCAGGCAACCTCGGCACGCTGAAGAACAGCGAGTGCTTTATTATCATTCCTGCAGGAGGCAGCGGCAAACAGGCTGGCGATCTCGTTGAAGTCCTGTCGCATGCGATGCCAAGCTGGAAGGTACGGGAGGGAAAGAGGCTGTGAAACAACAACCGTATGTACTGCAGCTGGTCGGTTATTCGAACAGCGGCAAAACGACCTTGCTGACAAAGCTGATCCCCCTGTTTGAACAGTCCGGTCTGCGGGTAGGGGTAGTCAAGCACGATGGCGGGCACGATTTTGAGGTGGATCAGCCCGGCAAGGATACGTGGCGTTATCGCGAGGCAGGTGCAACGCTTGTGGCGATCACCTCCGCGACCAAGACGGCGATCGTTGAGCAAAGACCTACTCCGCTGCCGCAGCTGGTGGAGAGACTGACACAGGCAGGAGCAGACCTGATTCTCGTGGAAGGCTTCAAGCGAGAGGCGTATCCAAAGCTCGTGCTGATCCGAAAGCCGCAGGATCGTGAGCTATTGGACACGTTGACCCGGATCGTGGGAGTCATCGCATGGGAGAGCGGCGCAGCTTCAAAATGGCCCGAATTTGCCATTGACGATACGCAGGCTATCCATTTGTTCGTGAAACAGCAAATGGCGAAGCCAACGGGAAAATAAACAAGTTTATTGACCGTTTACTTCCCTTTGGCTACAATGTCTATAGAAGTGAATAGGCGATGGAGTTCGCCATAACCGTCAATAAAATGACTAATGACTCCTACCAGAGATGTGATATCCCTGGTAGGAGTTTCTTTATTTTTGGTAAAAAAAGGGAGGTTTTTGGTTTGGGAAATGCGATTGCGGTCATGCTGGGAGGCGTATTAGGCGCGTGCTTGCGCTATGGATTGGGGCTGCTCGTCCCGACAAATGAGGGCTTTCCGGTGATCACATTACTCATCAACTTATCAGGATCTATGTTTTTGGCTTGGTTCTTCACCGTAACATCCCAGCGAATCGCGATACAGCCACGGCTGAAATTAGCCATCGGAACTGGGTTCACTGGAGCGTTTACCACGTTTTCCTCCTTTTCTCTAGAAACGATTACGTTAATCCAGCACGACCACATTTTTCTCGCACTGCTCTACGTTTTGCTGAGCTTGTTTGGCGGGATTGCATGCGCTGTGCTGGGCGCTCGTGTCGCGACCAGAAAAGAACGACAAATCGAGCAGGTGAAAGGAGAGATGTAACGATGTGGCTAGTGGCGATTGGAGGCATGTTTGGCGCAGTAACGCGGTTTCTTTTAGGGAAGTGGGTTACGAGCAAAATAAATTCTTCCTTCCCTTTTGGCACATGGGGAATCAATATCAGCGGTTCCTTTTTGCTTGGACTGCTTGCTGCCCTGCATGTGAAAAACATGGCACCTGACTGGATGTGGCTACTCGTAGGCATCGGTTTTCTCGGAGCGTTTACCACGTTCTCTACGTTTGCCTATGAGACGATCCAAATGCTCCAAAGAAAAGAGAATCGTCCGGCAGTCATTTATGTTGTGACTTCTGTTACCTTCAGCATTTTGTTTGTTTGGATCGGGCAGTACATCGGCAGAATCGTATGAATGTTCTCGGATGGGATGGGAAAATCTGCATGTGAGGCAAGATTTTATCCCTTCGTACGCGAATGAATGTAGAGAAAAAATCTCTGCTGTGCGAAGGAGCGCTGACTGATGCTAGATCCCTATGCAAAAATCGCGGAAGTCGATCCGAGTGTTCAAAGGAAGTTGAGTGAAAGCCTGGAGCTGCGAGCTGCTGATCAGGAGATGCGCACGCTCGTGACCTCGTATTTGTCTCGTCTGAATTGGTCGGAGGGCATGGAAATACTCGAGGTTGGTTGTGGGACGGGTGCCATTACGCGGCTGCTGGCACAAGGGCCGGGTGTGCGCAAAGTGACGGGAATCGATCCTTCCGCCATCTTTATCGAAAAAGCAAACGAGCTAGGTGAGCAGGAGCGTGTCGAGTTTGTCGTTGGGGATGGGCGAGAGCTGCCGTTTGCTGATCAGAGCTTTGATGTCGTCGTCTTTCATACCGTGCTGGGCCACGTACCATCTCCCGAGCACTTTCTGCTGGAAGCGAAGCGTGTACTGAAAAAAGGCGGCCAAATCGCCATTTTTGACGGTGATTATGCGATGCGCTCTGTCGCCATCGGAGAGGATGATCCGGTACAGGTTTGCGTGGAAATCATGAAAAAACACAACACGCAAAATCCGTGGCTCGTGCGGCAGCTGCCAGCGATGCTAGCTGCGGCGGGCTTTACCGCCATCGAGTCGGCAAGTCATCCCTACCTAGGGAAAAATCCCGACTACCTGTTGAACTACATCGAGCGAGGTGCAGATCGGCTGGCTGATCTGGGACGAATCACCAGGCAGACAGCAGCTGCCCTGAAGGAAGAAGCGCATCAGCGGGTGCGGGACGGTCGGTTCTTTGGCCTGTTTCCCTTTATGAGCTTTTTGGCGATTTCGGAGTAAGCATGCGCCCGTGTCACAAATCGTTTCGTTTTCCTGTGATTGAAATCACAGAGGATCCCTCGTTCTTTCTCTACAATCAAGATATACCTGATGGATTGATAGGGAGGAAAGACGATGCTAAACGAAAAAACCATTCAAATAATCAAATCGACTGTACCTGTACTTGAGGTGCATGGGACAGCGATCACAAAACGTTTTTATGAAAGAATGTTTACGCAGCATCCAGAGCTGCTTCATATTTTCAATCACGCAAACCAAAAGCAAGGTCGTCAACAGACAGCACTGGCGAATGCCGTTTACGCTGCCGCCGTCCACATCGACAATCTGGCGGAAATCCTGCCTGTCGTCAAACAGATCGGACACAAGCACCGCAGTCTGGGAATCAAGCCGGAGCATTATCCGATTGTCGGGGAAAACCTGTTGGCTGCGATCAAGGAAGTGCTGGGAAATGCGGCGACTGATGAAATCCTCGGGGCTTGGGCAGAGGCGTACGGCGTGATCGCAGATGCTTTCATCGGCATAGAAGCAGAAATGTACGAGCAATCCCGCGAGCAAGTTGGGGGCTGGGCTGATTTCCGTCCGTTCATCGTGGAGAAAAAGGTACAGGAGAGCGATGTCATCACGTCTTTTTATCTGGTACCGCAGGATGGGCAGGCGCTGGCTACCTTTGAGCCGGGTCAATACATCAGCGTGAAGCTGGAGATTCCAGGAGAGCGCTATACGCATATTCGCCAGTACAGCTTGTCGGATGCACCAGGGAGACCGTACTACCGGATCTCGGTCAAGCGCGAAGAGGCGAATGCTGAAAAGCCGGCGGGAATCGTATCGACCTACCTGCATGAGGGAATCAGAGAAGGGGATGTGCTGCAGCTGTCCGCACCAGCAGGCGATTTTACGCTGGAGCAATCGGAGGCGCCAGTCGTTCTCATCAGCGGAGGCGTAGGCTTGACACCGATGTTTTCCATGCTGGCTTCCTTGGCAGAAAATCAGGAGCGTCCGGTGACGTTTATCCACGCGGCGCAAAATGGTCAAAAGCATGCTTTGCGCGCAGAAGTCGAGCGTTTGGCGAAAGACAATCCGCAAGTTTCCGCCTACTGGTGTTATTCCGAGCCGACTGAGCAAGATCGCGCGTCGGGGGCGTTTCATAAGGAAGGGTATCTGGATGCGGAGTGGCTGGAGCAGGTTGCTCCTGAGAAAAATGCCAGCTACTACTTCTGTGGTCCTGTACCGTTCATGAGTGCGGTCAAGAAGGCACTCACCGAACGGGGGATTTCCGCAGACCGTATGCACTACGAGTTTTTCGGCCCTGCCGCAAGCCTGTAGAAAATCGAATCAGAACCACTTGGGATCGAGCTCGTCTATTCGCGAGCTCGATTTGTTTGTGCGCGCAGCAATCGATTGACTGTTTCACGGCGCAGACCGATGAGCTGACCGATTTCATCCTGCGTCAGCACTTCTGAGAGCGAGGAGACAGACACAAACGTTTGAAACCAGTGCTGAAGCTTGCGCAGTCTTTCCGCTGGAGAGACTTCGGACAGCTGATCGATGCGCTGCTGCATCATCCGCAGCTTGGACTGCAGCAGCAGGGCAATGTCACGGCATTTTACGTGATCGCCCTCAAGCTCCCGATACCAGCTGGGCGCATCGAGTACTTCAATCTCACAGCTGACCAGAGCAACCGCCGTACCGTAATACGGGTTCGGACTGATGAGCGAGTGATGGGGGATGATTTCGCCAGGCACGATGATGTTGACCAAGGTAATGGCCCCGTCAGCATGCAAGCGATTGATTTTCAGCATCCCGCTTTTGAGATGGTAGAGCGGACCAGATTCGCCTTGGCGAAAAAGGGTCTCACCTTTGTGCAAAATCATTTCGTTCACCTCGTTCGTGCTGGAAAAATGATGCTTTTGTTATTTTAGCACATCGCGGGGGTTAAACTGGGCTAAAACACTACTTTGACAACGCGGGTGGGGCGCCCTCTTTCACTGATGACATGCCGGCCGACTTCCACGATATAGCCGCATTGCTCGAGCTTGACGATGATTCTGTTCGCCGTTCTGACACTTACGCCAATTTCTTTTGCAAGCTCGATGGAAGTGAAATTCCGTTTGTTTTTTTGTTTGACCAAGCAATCGATTTTGAAAACCGTGTTGACACTCAGTCCCGAGGTCTCGGCGATTTGTTCCAGCTGGGAATCAAAGATGTTCGGTTTTCGGTTGTTTGTCTCGTTTGGTTCGATCGGACCGAACATATCATCAGGGCTATAGACGACGTACGCTCTGTTTCCTCCCTCCATTTTGGCTTGGTGCATACCTACCACTGCGTTTGCCTTCGCAATCTTGGCAGTATCCCCGTAGCCGATCCCGATGCTGAGTACATGTGCCGTGTTGGTGTAGACGCTGGTCAGAATATCGAGCCGCGCAAAGTTTTCGGTCGTAATTTCCAGATTGGAGCTGTTGCACATCAGGATATATTCCATGTTGCTGAGGGTAATCAGGGCCCCGTCGATCTTTTGGGCAAAGATGGCAATGGTCTCCGCGATTTTGTTTAGGTCCAGTACCTCCTGCAGCACCGTGTGATGGAAGACGTAAAAATTATCCCGGGGGCTGACGGAGATACTGACACAGGCGATGTTGTTTTCGTTCAGCTTTCGGAGCTTATGGCTCAGAAGAATGCGGCGTATTTCGTAGATGTAGGTTTCTGCACTGGGGGCAATCAGCACGCAGGGGATGTTTTTTTCCGTGAGGTATTCGCTGACCTGACGGATATTGGTTGTGCAGACATCACTGAGCCCGCTTTGCACATTTTTGATATGTTCTTCCTGCGCTCTTTGGACAAAATGGCTGGAATTGGTATCGATGGGGACGATCTGCGGACTGACGCTCTCCGTAGGGATGCCCAGGGAATGGTACGCACGAATGATGGAAGCATAGTCAAGCGTATCCACACTGACGCGCGTAATATCAGCGCCGAAATGAAAGGAAGCCCGCAGGAGGCTATGGATAAAGGTTGACGTATCGATATCGGCGTAGCGCACGGTTACATTGTGCTCGATTCTGCTGGATAAAAGCTTGTAGGGCTCTTTCCTCGTGTACAGAATGCCGTTACACTGATTGATGATTTTTTTCAACTCCGCTACGGCGTGTTCTACATCCTCGTCATCATTGCATTCAATTTTAAACACATCCATGTTCGTAAACTTGTGTTTGACGATTTCCTCGATTTCTTCCACAGACGAAGCGTGTCCAATGACAGCCAGCTTGAAGTTCATGCCGAATCCCCCGGAGTCGTATTTAACGTTATCTTTATATACAGTCAACTTAAAGTCAATATACGGTCACAGCCATATCGAAATATAATCGGGCTAGCAGATAGATTCAACGGAAATGGAGTGTGAATTTTTTGAATTTTATTTCGGGTGATCAGGTTAATGAAATTCTGGACATGCAAACCTGCATTCAGCTGATGCGCGAGACCTTGTCGGCATTGTCGAGAGGGGAAGCGATCCAGGTATTGAGAACAGCGATGAGGCTGGAGGGAAGAAATGTTCTGGGAGTCATGCCTTCTGCCTTGTTAGCGAAGAACGTTGTCGGGACCAAGGTGATTACGATTGTGCCGGACAACGCATACAAGGGATTGCCGTCCCATCAAGGAGTCGTTGTAGTCTTTGAAGCCGAAACGGGCTCGCTTAAAGCGATCGTGGAGGGGGAGACGGTTACCGCCATTCGGACGGCCGCTGTAAGTGCCGTTGCGACAGATGTCCTCTCACGAAAGGACGCAAATTCGCTAGCCATACTCGGAACAGGGGTGCAGGCGAGGATGCACCTGGAGGCGATCCGGCTGGTGCGAAAGATCGATCAGGTGTATGTATGGGATCGAAGGCTGGAGTCCGCTATGAAATACTCGAAAGAAATGAGTGAAAAGTTTGACATTTTCGTAGTGCCTTGTGCGACCGCAGAGGAAGCAGTAAAACATGCGGATATCATTTGTACGGTGACTGCCGCCAAGGAGCCTGTGCTTTTCGGGCGGCATGTACAAAAGGGGGCGCATATCAACGCGGTAGGTTCCTGCACTCCCGACTGCAGGGAGCTCGATACGGAGTTAATCAAAGCCAGCAAGCTGTATACAGATCGCATGGAATCAGCGAACCACGAAGCAGGCGACTATCTCATTCCGCTTAGGGAAGGTGCGATTGACGAGACGCATCTTTTGGGGGAGGTCGGTGATGTTCTCCTAGGAAAGATCCCAGGCAGACAAGCTGGGGAGGAGATCACGGTGTTTGAAGCGCTCGGTCTGGCAGTCGAGGACTTGGCGGCTGCGGATTTTGTGATCAATCAGGCTGCACTGCGGGAAATGTCGCGATAATTCCAGATAACGAGGGAGGTTGAAGAAGGAATGAAAGAGCTGTACAGCTTCGGTCTGACCGAGGAACAGGAGAAAAGAGCGAGGGAGCTTCACTACGGAAACATCGTGATCGACATGCTTTTCCAAGGCCCGATCGGCACTTACTCACTGGGGGAGGAAATCGAGCAGGAGACCGAACGCTTAGCGCTGGAAAGCCATCCGGACAGCTTGGCGGAACGAGTCCATTTTGCAGGAGATGTCATCAGAAGATGGTACGTGGACGGCAAGCTCGCGGATTTGTACAAGGAGTGCTGGTACGAGAGCGGGCTTACGGCTGGAAACAGACAGCTGAACGTATCGGATAAAGCTTCGCTGTACTCTTCGGCCATTGACTTGCAGGAGGAATTTGATAAAAAGCCTTGGCTGATCAAGGTCAAGCAGGCAGCGGATATCGAGTATGCGCACCAGCATCAGCTGAAGGCGGGCATTGTCACCTGTCAGGAGACACTCGGCTTTGAGAAAGACTTGAAGCTGCTGGAACAGATGTATCACTTCGGGCTTAGGGTCGTCCAGCTGACCTACAACAATCATAACTACGTCGGTGCAGGATGCATGGAGGAAAACAATGCGGGCCTGTCCACTTTTGGGAAAAAGTTTGTGGCGAAATTAAACGAGCTTGGTATCGTGGTGGATACCGGACATTGCGGCAAGCAGACGACACTGGATGCTTGCAAATACTCGACAAAGCCTGTCATTGCCTCGCATACGGCAGCAGAGCAGGTGTATTTCCACTCACGGGCAAAATCCGATGAGGAGATCCGCGCCATTGCCGAAACCAACGGGGTGGTCGGAATTTTCGCGATGCCATGGTTTATCGCAAAGAATCCAGAGGACACCACGATTGAGCACTTCCTCGATCATATCGACTATGTGGTAAACCTCGCAGGTGTGGATCATGTAGGCATTGGAACGGACTGGCCGATGCCTCAGACAAAATGGATGGCGATCGCGTTTAAAAAGCTGTTTGCCCCTGGGATGGGCTTTGCACCGGGAGACGGGCCTTCCACAGAGATCGTCAAAGGACTTACCGACTATCGTTCCTTCCTCAATATCACGAGAGGGCTTATGGCAAGGGGCTACAGGGATGAGGAGATCGTCAAAATCATCGGTGGCAACTGGATGAGAGTCTTTAAAGAAGTGTGGAGCTAGCCTGATAGAAAGCAAATCAATTTAGATAATGGGGGATCTGGCAATGAAAAGAAAACTCTCACTCATCATGCTCATCGCCATCGTGATGACTTCCCTGCTCAGCGCCTGCTCACAGAGCGCTTCACAGGGAGGCGCGGCTGAGAACAACGCAACGGCTGCACCAAAATCAGATATTTCCGTCGTGCTTACGAAGATCGGGAACAATCTGGACCCTGCGGAAGCGAATTCGTTGGACACGTCCACGATCATGTATCACGTCTACGACACCTTTATCAAGTTTGACAACGACTTCAACATCCTTCCTGGCGTGGCAACGGCATGGAGCCAGCCAGACAGCACGACCATTGAATTCACGATTGGGGAAGGCTACAAATTTCACAATGGCGACCCGATGACGATAGATGACGTGGTTTACTCGGTGGAAAGACTTGCGAAGGTGCCGAAAAAGGCTTCCTTCATGAGTATGATCAAAAGCGTAGAAGGCTCGGGAAACAAAGTAACCGTAAAGCTGACAGAGCCGAACAGCGGCGCGATCCGAAACTTCGGTGACGTGGTCATCGTCAGCAAAAAATACTTGCAGGAAGCAGGCGATAAGTACGCCAACGCTCCGATTGGTACGGGACCCTACACGGTAGCGGAATATGTTCCGGGGAGCAAAGTGGTCCTGAAGGCTTGGGCTGACTACCCATTTGAGAAGGCGAGCATTCAAACGATCACCTTCAAGGCGATTGAAGAAGCTTCTGCAAAATACATTGCCGTCGAGACCGGAGATGCAGACTTTGCCGGGATCGCAGCCCGCGACCAGGATCGGGCGAGGGGCAACGACAAGCTCACCTACTTTGAAGGGCCGAGCACCTTCACCGGCTTCGTAGCGATGAATACGACAGCTGCTCCCTTTGATAACGTAAATATCCGCAGAGCGATGGCGTATGCCTACAACAACGAGGGCATCAGCGCGATTACGCCAGGGAAGACGATCATTGACAGCATGGTGCCAAAAATGTTTAGCACCTACTACTCTTCTCCGAATCTTCCGAAGTACGACCTGCAGAAAGCGAAGGAGCTTCTGGAGAAGGAAGGCTACGGCGCGGGCAAGCCATTGCAATTCACCGCATGGACCTATCAAGGAAACGATCCGGAGCTGGAGGCGTTCCAGGCAGAGCTGAAAACGATCGGTGTGGAAATGGACATTCAGAATCTGGAGTTTGGTGTCTTCCTGGAGAAAATGGCGAATAAGGAGTATCAGCTACTCGTGGGTGGCTGGAGCGACACGACCGGAAATACGCTGAGCTCGCTGGAAAGCTACTGGTCAGGAAGCTTTGGCCAGATGAATATTACCTTCTATACCAATCCAAAAGTCGAGGAGCTGTACGCGGTAGCGAAGAAAGCGACCTCCGAGGCAGAGCTGAAAGAGGCGGCAAAGGAAATTCAGGACATCGCAGCGCAGGACGTACCGATGATTCCGACAGCTACCAAAATGAGCTATTATGCCATGAACAAAAACCTGGAGGGTGTCGAAATCCTCACAAGCGGACTGATCTCCTTCCGAGGGGCCAAAATCAAATAAAGCTTTGATGGGCGCGGGGAGGCAAAGGAAACGTTTAGCCTCCCTTGTCCGAATTTTTCTTGCTTTTCTAGCGGCAGCAGAGAGGAGGCCAACGTGTGAGCAGATATATTCTCAAAAGACTGCTTCAGATGATACCGATTGTGATCGGCGTTTCCGTCATTGTTTTTTTACTGCTTTCCCTCAGTCCCGGGGATCCTGCCAAAATGATTCTCGGTCTAAACGCCAAGGAAGAGGAATTGGCGCTGATGAGGGAGCAGCTCGGACTGAATGATCCGATTCCTTTGCAGTACTTTCATTACATGAAAAATGTCCTCATCGGAGATTTCGGGACTTCTTACTCTACGAAGCAGAGTGTCATCGAGATGATTGCGGTTCGACTCCCTCCGACGCTCATCCTTTCCTTTGGATCGCTGCTCACCATCCTGATCGTGGCGATTCCCCTTGGCATTGCTTTGGCGGTCAAGCAGAACTCTCCTTTCGACAACATCATGAGGGTGGTCAGCTTGTTTTTTGCGGCAATGCCAGGGTTTTGGATCGGTATTTTGATGATTATCCTGTTTTCCGTGAAGCTCGGTTGGCTTCCGGCAAACGGCTTTGATAAACCGTCCGCGATGATCATGCCGATTATTTGTTCCTCGATTGCGGGATGGGCGGTAAATTCGAGGATTACGAGAGCTTCGATGCTGGACGTCATCCGCCAAGACTACATTCGGACGGCGCGTGCAAAGGGGCTGAAAGAAAGCGTGGTCATCCGAAAGCACGCCTTGAAAAACGCCTTGCTCCCGACCATAACCTCCGTGGGGATGGCTGTAGGGGGATGCTTTGGCGGATCTGTCATTATGGAAATGCTGTTTGGCATTAACGGCATGGGAAAAATGATGATCGATGCTTTGCGGCAAAAGGATATACCGACCATCATGGCGGGAGTGATTATCACGTCTGTCATCATCGCGGTTGCGAACCTTCTGACAGATCTGGCTTACTCCTATGTCGATCCTAGAATCCGATCGATGTACGCAAGGCGCAGGACGATCAGAAAAGAGGTGGCGGGAAATGGCTCAAATTAATACGACCCTGCCGACTGCCAAGCAAAGGCAAAAGCATCTGAAAAAAAGAAGCTTATGGGCCGATGCCTGGCTGCGACTGAGAAAAAACAAATCGGCAGTCGTGGGGATGATTATGCTTGCCACCATCTTACTTGTCGTGTATACCTCTCCTCTGTATCTCGATTATGACAATGACGTGGTCAAACCAAATTTGTCCCAGACGCTGAAGTTTCCGGCTGAGGGCAAGCTGCTGGGAGCGGATGAGCTGGGGAGAGATGTTCTTGCCCGGATTCTTTGGGGAGGCAGAATCTCGATCACGATCGGCATTATGGCGATGCTCCTCAGCAGCATCATCGGCTGTACCCTTGGTGCGTTATCAGGCTACTACGGCGGAAAAACAGATGGGATTATCATGCGTTCACTTGACGTATTCATGGCGATTCCCAGCTTGCTCTTGATGATCACGCTGGTCAGTGTCATGAAGCCCACGCTTACGAATCTCATCATTGCCCTCGCAGTTGGAAGCGTGCCTTCCGTTTCTCGCATGGTACGAGCCCAAGTGCTGTACATCAAGGGCCAAGAGTTTATTGAAGCCATCCGCGCGCAAGGTGCAAGCGATTTTCGCATCATTGTCATGCATATTTTACCGAATGCGATCAGCCCTCTGATCTCCCAGTTTGTGATGGAGATAGCCGGGTTAATTTTGGCGATTAGCGGCCTTAGCTTCATCGGTCTGGGCGTACAGCCGCCCGATCCTGAGTGGGGTGCGATGCTATCCAGCGGCAGGGAGCATATTCGAGACGTTTGGCATGTGACCGCATTTCCGGGGCTTGCCCTGGTGTTGACTGTCGTCTCGTTGACGCTGGTCGGAGATGGACTGCGAGACGCACTGGACCCGCGCATGAAAAGGTAGGAGGCCTCTATGCAAAAGACATTACTGGATGTGAAGGACCTGACAATCAAATTCCGGACAGATGACGGCGTGGTAGAGGCGGTCAACAAGGTGAGCCTGTCTGTCCAGGAAGGGGAGACGCTTGGGATTGTCGGGGAAACCGGAGCTGGCAAAACGACGACAGCGCTTGGCATCATGGGGCTGGTAGACAGCCCGCCCGGAAAAATCGAAGGTGGGAGTATCCTGCTGGACGACACGGATCTATTGAAGCTGGGGGAAGAGGCGGTCCGCAAGCTTCGCGGCAAGGAAATCTCGATGATTTTTCAAGATCCGATGACGTCGTTGAATCCGGTGTTTACCGTCGTTGAGCAGATCGCCGAAGTCATTGTCAACCACCAGCAGC
Source organism: Brevibacillus nitrificans (assembly GCF_003710965.1). Classification (NCBI taxonomy): domain Bacteria; kingdom Bacillati; phylum Bacillota; class Bacilli; order Caryophanales; family Paenibacillaceae; genus Brevibacillus; species Brevibacillus nitrificans. Next base: position 20,132 of record NZ_RHHU01000010.1, read on the forward strand.
TAGGAGAAAAAGAAGCGGAGCAAAAGGCGATCGAGATGCTGGAGCTGGTCCGAATCCCTGCGGAAAGGGCCTACGAGTACCCGCATCAATTTTCCGGAGGGATGAAGCAGCGGGTCGTGATCGCCATCGCTCTCGCTTGTAACCCGCGGTTGTTGATTGCAGATGAGCCGACGACAGCATTGGACGTTACCATTCAGGCGCAGGTGCTCGAACTGATGAAGGATTTAAAAACGAAGTCCAAAACCTCCATGATCATGATCACCCATGACCTGGGTGTCGTATCCGAGATTTGCGACAAGGTTGCCATCATGTATGCGGGAGAAATCGTCGAGAGTGGCTCGCTGGAGGATATTTTTGAAAATCCGCTGCATCCGTATACGAACGGGCTGTTTGGCTCCATTCCGGATATCGATAAAGAGGTAGAGTTTCTTTCACCGATCGAAGGGCTCGTCCCAGACCCATCCGATTTGCCTTCTGGCTGCAAGTTCCACCCCAGATGCAAGTATGCGCAGCATCTGTGCCATGTAGAGGATCCTTCCTTTCGGGAATACAGCCCCGGCCATTTTACGAAGTGCTTTGTTCACGAGGGGAAGCTCTCGGTGAAAGAGGTGAAGAAGTATGAGTAATGCCTATATCGAAGTCAAAAATTTGAAAAAGTATTTTCAAACTCCCACGGGAAATCTGCATGCGGTGGACGGCCTGGATTTTTCGATTGCGAAAGGAAAAACGATCGGTGTCGTAGGGGAGAGTGGCTGCGGGAAAAGCACAACGGGCCGATTGATGACCATGCTGCTCGAACCGACAGAAGGGGAAATCCTCTTCAATGGCACAGACGTCACCAAGCTCAGCCACAAAGGGATGGCGGAGTACCGGAAAAAGATTCAGATCATTTTTCAGGACCCGTTTTCTTCCCTCAACCCGCGAAAGACGGTCTTTCATTCCATCGTCGAGCCTTTGGATATACACAGGGTATATCGCGACAAAGCGGAGAAGGAAAATAGGGTGTACGAGCTGATGGAGCTCGTTGGCCTGTCTGAGCGGTTTGTGAATTCCTATCCGCATGAGCTGGATGGAGGGCGCAGACAACGCATCGGGATAGCCCGCGCGCTTGCGCTCAGCCCTGAGTTTATTGTTTGTGACGAGCCGGTATCCGCGCTGGATGTATCCATCCAGGCGCAGATTCTCAATTTGCTGAAAAGGCTGCAGCTGCAGTTCGGATATACGTATATGTTCATTACGCATGACTTGTCCGTCGTCAAGCATTTCACGGAGGAGATCATGGTCATGTACCTGGGGCAGGTGGTTGAAAAAGCGCCCGTAAAACAGCTTTTCGCCAATCCGAGACATCCGTATACCAAGGCGCTGCTCTCCGCGATCCCCGTACCCAACCTGAAAAAGAAGAAAGAGAGAATCCTGCTGCAGGGGGAAATCACGTCCCCGATCAATCCCAAAAACGAATGTCGGTTTGCGGCAAGGTGCAGCTTTGCCACCGATGAATGCCGCAGCTCGACACCTGAAATTACCGATCTGGGCGGCGGACATACCGTTCGATGCTTCCGTGTCCATGAATTAGAGGAGATGAGACCATGAGTCACTATTTGCTGGACAGAAGATTTGATATCTATTTTTCGGGCGTATACAACGGCAATATCACCTTCAAAGAGACCTATGTGGAGCTCTGCGATGTGGATCGAAGAACGAGAGCCCAGCTTAAGCGTGAGCCTTTTGACAAGAACAAGAAAAACACCCTGATCGACTATCCACTCATACATAGCAAGCTTGCCGCCTATGCCGATTGCAAGTGGGAGGGCGAAAAGGTGACGCTCGCAGACGGGAGTATTTACAGCAAATACTTGACGGCTACCGGCATAGTCGATGGCAAGGAGGTCACCTCACAGCTCTGGGCGCAGCGCAAATCCACAGGTGTGCTCGATATCGTAACGGTTGATGGGGAAATCGTGGCTTTCTCCAATCCAGGACGGGTTTCTTCGGAAATCGCGGTCGTGCCGGGCTATGAAAAGCTGACCCCCCTCGTAAAATATGACGATCCTCTGCTGTCAAAGGCAGAGTATGGCATCAACCATCTGGGGAATCTTTTCGTTCCGACGAGAGACGGCTTGAATCTCGCGACGGAGGTGTTTTTGCCAGAGGGAATCAAACCGGGTGAAAAAGTGCCAGCCATCGTCGTCAGGACCTGCTATGGAAAGCCAAGAGATATCCTGCGCTGCTGGCACTGGACGGCAAGAGGCTATGCGTTTGTCATTCAGGATGTGCGCGGACGCTCGGACTCCGATGGAGAGCTGGAGCCTTTCCAGCACGAAAGAGAGGATGCCGACGACTTGTTCAACTGGATCGTGCAGCAAGAATGGAGTGACGGCAATATCGGGATGTGGGGAGCCAGCTACCTGGGCTATACGACAACCGCTGCTGCGACCAGCGGCAATCCTCATTTGAAAACAGCCATCAGTGAAGTAAATGTAGGCTCCCCTTTCACGGATACGGCTAGGCGCGGTGGTACGATTTGCTCGTGGCCCCTGCTTTGCTGGACGCTTGGTCAGTCGATGAGCAACCGGATTGATTTTGGAGTATTTGCCGGGGAGACGATCAACGTGGAGGAAGCTGTACGTCACAGACCCATCACGGAAATCCCGGAAAAAATCATCGGGAAAAAGTCGGGACCATGGGATCTGTGGCGCGAGCATTATTATTACGATGAGTTCTGGCGGCATTCCGACAATACAGCGCACAGCCACCACATCAAAATTCCGATGCTGATCATGTCGGGCTGGTACGATGGGGACGCACTGGGAGTCCAGGAGACATGGCGGTTCCTTACGAAGCATGATGTCCCGGGCAGACGGATCATCCTGGGGCCGTGGCCGCACAACCTGAACGCTTTTCGGGACTGCGACGATCTGGAGTTTGGCGACAATGCCGTGGACTACGACTTCGATACGAGAATCATCCGTTGGTTTGACCGCTATCTGAAAGGGATCCAAAACGGAGAGGATCAAAAGCCGCGCGCCACGTATTACGTAGTGGGAGAAAATCAGTGGCGGGAATCGGAGGATTGGAATCCTCGCGAAAGCAGGCAGGTGAATCTCTATCTCGCAAGCAGTGGGCATGCCAATTCCATGTTTGGAGACGGCAGGATCGTCCTGCAGCCAGAAAAAGAAACCGGTTCAGATACGTACATTTACGATCCAGAGCAGCCTATCGGGGATCGCGGCCATGTGAGACCGTACCATTGCAATCCTATCCAGCTGCGAAACGATTGCTTGGTCTATGATACAGAGACCCTTTCCACCAATGTCGCGATGGTGGGGAATGTGTACGCCGAGTTCTACGCTTCCTCCAGCGCCGTCGATACGGACTTTATCGTTCGCGTTTCCGATGTGGATGAGAGGGGAACCGCCAGAAAAATTTCGGACAATGTCGTCCGGGCAGAATTTCGGAAGGGCTATGACAAGCCGGAGCTTCTGGAGCCAGGCAAGGTAGAGAAGTACGAGATGGAGATGTACTTTAACGGCTATGTGTTCAAAAAGGGGCACAAGATCAGAATCGACATCACATCCAGCAACTACTACGAATTTTTCCCGAACACCAATACGGGCATCAACCCATATGAAGATCCTGCGCCTGTAGTTGCGGTGAACACCATTTATCATGGGGCAGCGTATCCTTCCCATGTGAAGCTTCCGGTACTGTACGGCTTGTAAGCAAGCAAAAGGCTGTAAATGCAACCCCTCGTTCTCGCCTGGAATGAGGGGAATTCGTTTGTTCGACAGTTTGAGGACGCTCGTCTCTTGCTTTCTCCTGCTACCCGTTTGCTATAATGATGGCATCAAAAAACTGCACTGGATAAGGGGTTCACGATGCTGATCACGATACTCACATGGATTGGTGCCATCATTGGCTTGTTGATTTTGGCATTGTTTGGCTATATCGGTTATCGCTACTGGTATCACATGGGAAGTCTGCCCAAACCAGTCTACCGCGATTTGGAGCACAAGCCGATCCCAACGGAATGGTCAAAGGACGAAGTGACGTTTACCTGGATTGGACACTCGACGATCCTGTTTCATTTCTTTGGGACGAAAATCATCACAGATCCTGTGCTGGGCAAAAGGCTCGGTCTTCGCATCGCAGGGCTTCACTTTGGACCCACGCGGTTTACGCCGCCTGCTTTAACGGACGAAGAGGTAGGAGAAGCCGACCTCATCTTGCTGTCCCACGCCCACATGGATCACGTGGATTTGCCTACCCTCCGTCAGCTGGCGCGTCCGTCCACGCATGTCATTACCGCTGCCAATACAAGTCCGCTGCTGCAAGGCATGCCATACGGGTCGATCGAGGAAATGAAGCCGCTTGAGACCAAGACTACAAAAGATGGCGTGAAAATTACCGCGATTCCGGTAAGGCACTGGGGCAACCGCTTCCCGTGGAATCACGACTACGGCTACCAAGGCTACGTCATCGAGAAAAATGGCGTGCGCATCCTCTATCCGGGAGATACCGCGTACATGTCCATGGAGCATCTGAAGCAGGAATTCGGCCCGATCGATCTGGTCTTCATGCCGATAGGTGCCTACAAACCAGATTCTTACCAAGGTGCTCACTGCACCCCCGAGCAAGCTTGGCAAATGTTCAAGCAATCCGGCGGCAAATGGCTGGTCCCGATTCACTGGAATACATTCGTTCTGTCGCAGGAGCCAGTAGAAGAGCCCATGGAGCGGCTGCTGGCTGCCGCCGGAGAGGAACGACACCTGATCGTGATGGAAAAGCAAGGGCAGACCTATACATTGCCTTTGGAAGATCACAAATAGCAAAGCTTCGAAACCGACTGCAAGGGTCGGTTTTTTTATGGAAGCAGGGCAGATCACAAAAGACGAGATGCCGGGCAAGCTCCTGCCAGTCGAGTAACAGCTTTTCCAACTGTACAGGCGAAGTGCCCCCTCGATGACTTCCATGAGATGCCCCAGGGAAAGAGACGGCTGACTGAGGAAAAGAGAGAAAAAAGCGAGGGCATTAGGGACACAGCCCAGGCGGAATGGAAAAAGCGGAACCTGCTTTAAGCGTCCACCTCTGAACAGGCATCGATGAAACGACCACTTTGGACGCGGGTTCCGGTTTTGAAATGGAGCCGAACAGGGATGACCTCCATGCAAGTGTCCCTACTAAAGGAGCGTTTTCTCTCTTTTCCTCCCCTCCGTAAAGCCCGACAGACCACTTAAAATAGTTCTTAAAATTCTTTATGAACGACCATGAATAGACTCTCAAAAAAGCCCATGAAAGCAAGACAGCTGGCTGAGGAAAAGAGAGAAAAAAGCGAGGGCATTAGGGACACAGCCCAGGCGGAATGGAAAAAACGGAACCTGCTTTAAGCGTCCACCTCTGAACAGGCATCAATGAAACGACCACTTTGGACGCGGGTTCTGTTTTTGGAATGGAGCCGAACAGGGATGACCCCAGAGAAGTGTCCCTACTAAAGGAGCGTTTTCTCTCTTTTCCTCCCCTCTGTAAAGCCCGACAGACCACTAGAAATAGTTCTTTAAGTTCTTTAGTTCTTAATGAACGACCATGAATAGACCCTCAAAAAGCCCATGAAAGCAAGACAGCTGACTGAGGAAAAGAGAGAAAAAAGCGAGGGCATTAGGGACACAGCCCAGGCGGAATGGAAAAAGCGGAACCTGCTTTAAGCGTCCACCTCTGAACAGACTTCTCTGAAACGACCACTTTGGACGCGGGTTCCGGTTTTGAAATGGAGCCGAACAGGGATGACCTCCATGCAAGTGTCCCTACTAACGGAGCGTTTTCTCTCTTTTCCTCCCTTCCGCAAAGCTCGACAGACCACTTGAAATAGTTTTTTAGTTCTTAATGAACGACCATGAATAGACCAAATAAAAGCCCATGAAAGCAATACAGCTGACTGAGGAAAAGAGAGAAAAAAGCGAGGGCATTAGGGACACAGCCCAGGCGGAATGGAAAAAACGGAACCTGCTTTAAGCGTCCACCTCTGAACAGGCATCAATGAAACGACCACTTTGGACGCGGGTTCCGTTTTTGGAATGGAGCCGAACAGGGATGCCCCCAGAGCAGTGTCCCTACTAACGGAGCGTTTTCTCTCTTTTCCTCCCCTCCACTGAAGCTACCCCAACCACCGCAAATGGAGCCCTGTTACAGTTTGCTCATCATGACAAGCAGGAACAGCAAAAGGAAACCGAGAAAACAATTTGTGTCAAAAAAGAGCAGGAGTTCGGAAATTTCAGCAGAAATTAATTTATCGATAGAGTTTTAGTGTGGTGCTTACTGGTAAACAGTAAGAACGGGAAAAAAAGCTGTATTCATAGATACGGGAGGGATTTCGATGGAAAAAACATTGCCACAGCGCTGGGATCTAGAGGTACTGTTTCCCGGTGGGAGCGAATCCGATGCATTTCGTTCCTTTCTCGCTGAGCTGGAAAAAGACATCGCCGCATTGCAAGCACAGGTAGGGAAAGCGGACTTGGCGCTGCAGGAAAAGAAGACATTTGTAGAGATCATCGACAGCGTACAAGCGATCTCTGTTCGGACGAGACAGGCCGGCGCGTTTATCTCCTGCCTGACTGCCCAAAACATGAAAGACGAAGCCGCGAAAATGCTCGGTGGACGTGTGAAAAGCATCTCTGCAGCCTTTGGCTCGGCTTTGACCCGCTGGGAGGAGCATCTGCTCAAAATCGACGAGGCGAAATGGGAAGCTTTGCTGGCAGAGGAAGAGCTGTCTGCTATCGCCTTTAACTTGAACGAGCGCCGCCGTCGCGCACAGGAAAAGCTGTCCCCGGAACAAGAAGTGCTCGCTAACGATCTGGCAGTCGACGGATACCACGCTTGGCAGGACCTGTACAACGCAGTGGTAGGACGCATGACCATCGAGGTGGAGCTGGACGGCGAGAAGAGGCAGCTGTCTGTAGGGCAGGCATCCAACCTGATGAGCCATCCGGATCGTGCGGTGCGCAAGCAAGCGTTTGAAAAATGGCTGGAGGCGTGGGGCAACGAAACAGAGCTTTGCGCGCAAGCCTTGAATCACTTGGGCGGCTTCCGTCTGGCGCTGTATCGTCACCGCGGCTGGGATTCGGTCCTGCGCGAGCCACTCGATATCGGACGGATGCAGGAAAAGACGTTGGATGCGATGTGGCAGGCGATCAACAATCGCAAGGATCGTCTGGTTGCTTATCTGGAGCGCAAAGCGAAGCTGATCGGCGTAGAGAAGCTGAGCTGGTATGACATTTCGGCACCTGTAGGAAGCACACACAAAAAGGTTTCCTACGACGAAGCGGCAGCATTGATCGTGGAGAACTTCGATCGCTTCAACCCGAAAATGGCGGAGTTCGCTCAGCTCGCCTTTGACGATGCGTGGATCGAAGCTGAGGATCGCCCAGGGAAACGCCCAGGCGGCTTCTGCACCAGCTTCCCGGTGAGCAAGCAATCCCGCGTGTTCATGACTTACGCTGGCAACGCGAGCAACGTCTCTACCCTTGCCCATGAGCTGGGGCACGCCTACCATCAGCAAGTCATGTGGGACCTGCCGCCGCTCGCACAAAACTACGCGATGAACGTAGCCGAGACAGCTTCGACCTTTGCCGAGATGATCCTCGCAGATGCAGCGGTGAAAAACGCAGCGAACGACGACGAAAAACTGGTTCTGCTCGAAGACAAGCTGCAATCCGTTGTCGCTTTCTTCATGAACATCCAGGCACGGTTCCTGTTTGAGAAAAACTTCTATGAAGCACGTAAAAACGGCTTGGTTAGCGCGGCCGACCTCGACCGCCTGATGACAGAAGCGCAGCAAGAAGCATACGCCGGTGCGCTCGCCGAATACGAGCCGCATTTCTGGGCTTCCAAGCTTCACTTCTATATCACAACGTATCCGTTCTACAACTTCCCGTACACATTCGGATACCTGTTCAGCCTGAGCGTCTACGCCCGTGCGCTGGCAGAAGGAGAAAGCTTCGCGGACAAATACGATGCCCTCCTGCGAGACACAGGCCGTCTGATGGTAGAAGATCTCGCACAAACCCATCTCGGCGAGGACATGACCCAGGTAGAGTTCTGGCAAGCCGCAGTCGACCTGGCTGTAGCCGATATCGATGAATTCCTGCGACTGACCGAAGAAGCATAAAAACGGATAAGCAACGAAATAACAGGAAGCCTGTCACGATGATGACAGGCTTTTTTGCTGTTTGAGGCTGAAATGCGTTAGTACCAGCACAGTTGCGAAAGTCACTCCATTCGTCGCCCGAGTGTGTTCGCTCCACAGGGAATCACGAGCTTAACTTTATGATCCGGAATTGTATGATGCCGTACACAAAGAGGTTTTCGGCCTAACGCTGTTCTGTATTTGTTTCCCTTGCAGTACCCTATTTTGCAAACTTTAAATGGATCCCTAGAGGCTCCCTGAGATCCTTTCAAAAAAAGCCCGTGAAACAGCCAGAGCTGGCCAAGGAAAAGAGAGAAAAAAAGCGAGGGCATTAGGGACACAGCCCAGGCGGAGTGGAAAAAGCGGAACCTGCCCTTAGCGTCCACCTCTGAACAAACATCGATGAAATGACCACTTTGGACGCGGGTTCCGGTTTTGGAACGGAGCCGAACAGGAACGACCCCCGAGCAGTGTCCCTACTAACGGAGCGTTTTCTCTCTTTTCCTCTCTCCCCGAGAAGCCAGACAGAAAATGTTTTTATAAATCAACCTTGGGATACTTACAAAAGAAGCCCACGCAACCAACAAAGTTGGCCGAGGAAAAGAGAGAAAAAAGCGAGGGCATTAGGGACACAGCCCAGGCGGAGTGGAAAAAACGGAACCTGCCCTTAGCGTCCACCTCTGAACAAACATCGATGAAATGACCACTTTGGACGCGGGTTCCGATTTTGAAACGGAGCCGAACAGGAACGACCCCCGAGCAGTGTCCCTACTAACGGAGCGTTTTCTCTCTTTTCCTCTCTCCCCGAGAAGCCAGACAGAAAATGTTTTTATAAATCAACCTTGGGATACTTACAAAAGAAGCCCACGCAACCAACAAAGTTGGCCGAGGAAAAGAGAGAAAAAAGCGAGGGCATTAGGGACACAGCCCAGGCGGAGTGGAAAAAACGGAACCTGCCCTTAGCGTCCACCTCTGAACAAGCATCTGAGAGCTGACCACTTTGGACGCGGGTTCCGGTTTTGAAACGGAGCCGAACAGGAATGACCCCAAAGCAGTGTCCCTACTAACGGAGCGTTTTCTCTCTTTTCCTTTCTCCCCGAGAAGCCAGACAGAAAATGTTTTTATAAATCAACCTTGGGATACTTACAAAAGAAGCCCACGCAACCAACCAAGCTGGCCAAGGAAAAGAGAGAAAAAAGCGAGGGCATTAGGGACACAGCCCAGGCGGAGTGGAAAAAACGGAACCTGCCCTTAGCGTCCACCTCTTAACAAACATCGATGAAATGACCACTTTGGACGCGGGTTCCGGTTTTGGAACGGAGCCGAACAGGAATGACCCCCGAGCAGTGTCCCTACTAACGGAGCGTTTTCTCTCTTTTCCTCCCCTCCACTACAGCCCCACCTGATGCACCAGAAAAAGGATTTAACAGAAAGGTAGAAGAAGTAGTCCGAATTCTCAGATTGTAGATAAGGAGTGGAGAGCCGACCATGAACCACCGGATAAAAAAGCATCCTTTGCACCTGCTTCGCGGAACGCTGCGCACGAAGATGCTCACGCTGTTTCTCTGCCTGATCGCCATCCCGCTCAGCTTGCAAGGCATGATCACCTACAGCAAATTCACTACCTCCACCGAAGAGAGAACCGCCGAATACACAGCGCAGATCGTCCACCAGATCAACCAAAACCTGGACCGAAATATGGAAGAGATGAAGCGCCTCTCCCTGATGCCCCTCTACGATAACAGCATTCTGTCGATCCTCCGGGAGCTTGGCGGCAGCGCGCAAGCACCTCTCTACCTTTCCACAGAAAAACGGCAAAAAATGACGCTGTACATATCGAGCCTTTCTTACAGCCGGCCGGAAGTGAAGGGCATCCAGATCATGTCCCTAAATGGGCTGGTTTTCTCCAATCTCGATCCGTCGACGATGAAGGCACAGGTCGATCTGCGAAAAGAGGAATGGTACAGTCGCGTGCTTGCAGGAAACGGTGCGTCCGTCATCATCCCTTCGCACCGCCCCGCCTACTATGTTGATACATCGTTGGATCGCTACTTTTCTGTCGCACGTCTTTTAAGAGAGCCCAACACCAATCTGCCGCTCGGAATCATCAAGATCGACATGAAGATGGAGATGATCGACCAGATTTTGACCAACATGCCCTTTACGAAAGAAGGCAGCCTGATCATCGGCAATCAGCAGCAGGAGCTTTTTTACGAGAAGCGAGAGAACGAGACTACACCCGGCTACCAGGCGCTGCTGCAGGAAACGGCCGGGCTCGTACATCCGGGGCAGTCAGGTAGAACGATCAGCCTGCAGGGACAGCGCTACTTATTGATCGACAATGTATCAGCGAGGACGGGGCTTACAGTCATCAGCATGATCCCCATAGACAGCTTGCTGAAAGACTCCAATGACCTGCGCAGCTTTACGATTCTGATCGCGGCGATCTTTCTGGTTGTGGCGGGAGGACTCGCGAGCTATTTTGCCTATTCACTCAGCAGGCCGCTGGTTTCGCTTAAGGAAAAAATGCTCCAGGTCGAGCAAGGGCATTTTCACGAGCGTGTGCCAGTCTCCTCCGCGGATGAGATCGGCAAGCTGAGCGAGCAGTTTAACCACATGGTCGAAGAGATCAACCGACTCGTCAACGAAGTGTACGTCATCAGCTTGCGCGAGCGGGAGGCGGAGCTGGCTGCCCTGCAGAGTCAGATCCACCCGCATTTTATCTACAATACACTCGAAGCGATCAACATGATGGCGATCCGTGCAGGCAACTACGATGTATCGGACATGGTGTCCTCTTTAGGCAAGCTGATGCGCTACACCGTAGATCGGGGAGATGGTTTTGTGACGCTGGCGCAAGAGCTGGAATCGTTGTCTTCCTATGTTCGTATCCAGCAGACGCGCCTCGGGGACCGAATCCAGGTGGTGATGGAAGTGGATGAGTCGCTGCGAGACGCGCCCATTCCGAAGCTGCTTTTGCAGCCCTTGCTGGAAAATGCGATTTATCATGGCATCGAGCGCCAGGAGAGAGGCGGTACGATTTGGCTATCCGTCACCCGGGATGCTGAGGCTATGCAGATCAGCGTGCGTGATAACGGCAAAGGGATGACCCAGCCAGAGCTGATCAGGCTGCGTTCCAGTGTCAGCATTCCCTTTCACCAGAATGAAGCGTCAAGCAGCCAGCGTACGGGGACGGCTCTCCGCAATATTTACCAGCGGATTACCCTCCTGTACGGGGTAGGCTACCACCTGATGATGGACAGTCAGGCAGGACAAGGATCGATTTTTTCCTTGCGAATCCCTATAGAAAACGAAAAGAGGGCGATGGGACATGTACAAAGTCTTGCTAGTGGAGGATGAGCGGATCATCCGGGAAGGCTTGAAGACCTTGATCGAAAAGGTGACCACAGGCTTTTGCGTCGCAGCAGAGGCAGAGGATGGGAAAGAGGCGCTGCTCTATCTGCGCACGGACATGCCGGATCTGATCGTCACGGATATTCGCATGAGAGAAGTCGATGGACTAGCGATGATCGGCAAGATTCGCGAGATGTATGAAGAGCTGCCCATCGTCATTATCAGTGGATATGGCGACTTTCAGTACGCCCAAAAAGCATTGAAGCACAAAGTAACAGACTACCTGCTCAAGCCGATTGACCGGATCGAGCTGGTGGGAACGCTGGAAAAAATCCGGCAGTCCCTGGAGCGAAAGAAACAGTCGGTCGCAGCTGAGCAGTCCGAAAACCAAAAGGAAGAGCGGCACATCATCCGCAAAGTCAAAAACTACATCCAGGATCACACAGATGGCGACCTGCGCCTGCAAACGCTGGCAGATTTCGTCCACCTCAATCCCATTTACCTCAGCCAGCTGTTCAAAACTGAGACGGGAGAAAACGTGTCTGACTACGTTACGAGGACGAGGATGAAACGGGCCAAGCAGCTGTTGCGTGAGACGAGTCTGAAGATCTACGACATTTCCCGCTTGGTTGGCTACCAGAGCCCCAAGCATTTCATGATCGTTTTCAAAAAAGAAGTCGGGATGACCCCTGGCGGTTACCGGGATGGTGCATCAGAAGAACAAGACCTTTAAATCCCATACCAAATCTGTAAACCAAGTGATTTATCTTAATATTCCATCAAATCTATACTTGTGCTAGGAAACGATTCCAGAAAAAAAGGGGGTACATCATGAAAAAGGCAATCTTTTTGGCATTGTCTATACTTTTGACAGCGTTTACTTTTGCGGGGTGCAGCAGCAAGCCGGCAGCATCCAGCGATCCTGCGGCGAAAAGCGATGAGCCTGTGGAGCTTTCCTTTTTGACATGGGGCAATCAAGCTCACCTCGATTTATACCAGAAGCTGATCGATAAATTCACACAGACTCACCCGAATATCAAAGTAAAGCTGGAATCTGTGCCCTTTCCGGATTATCAGCAAAAGGTAACCGTGCTGGCAGCAGGACAGGAGTTGCCGGACATCGGCTGGGTATCGGAGCGCATGGTGCCGCAGTTTATGGCAAATGGCATTTTGGAGGACGTCACGGACCTCAATTCAGACGCCAACTTTAAAATGGACGACTTCATTCCGTCCACGCTTGCGCTGTTCCAAAAAGACGAAAAGCTCTACGGAATCCCTTTTTCTACACCGCCAAGCGTGATGTTCTACAACAAGGACCTGATCGAGAAAGCTGGTCTGAAATCACCGAACGATCTGGCGAAAGAAGGCAAGTGGACGTGGGAAGAGTTTGAAAAGACAGCAAAGGCGATCACCAGCGGGACGGGCGCGAGCAAAATCTACGGAGCGAACTTCTTCCGGGACTGGAAAACGTGGATCCTCCTATCCTCGTACTCGTGGTCGAACGGCAGCGGACCTTTCAACAAAGAGATGACGCAATTCACCTGGAACGATCAATACGGAACGGAGACGCTCAGCATGCTGCAGCGCATGATGTTCACGGATGGCTCGCATCCGAAAGCCGGCGAGCAAGTGAGCTTTGAATCAGGCAAAATCGGGATGTTCTTCGATGTGTACAGTTACGTCTCCAAAGCGCGCACGATCAAAGACTTCAAATGGGACATCGCGCCGATGCCGTCCGGTTCCCAAGGCTCTGCCCCGATGCTCGGTCAGGCAGGCTACTCGATTTTCAAAGGGACCAAGCATTTGCAGGAAACAAAGGAGTTCCTCAAATTCATCGCTAGTGAGGAAGGGGTCCAGGCGACATCGGCTTACTTCGTGCCGCCGCGTACATCCGTGCTCAACTCAGATTTGTTCTTGAAGCAGCCTAACAATCCGGACCCGGCCCACATCAAGCAAGCCGTGATCGACGAAATGCCAAAAGCGCACTTCCAGCCAGGTCATGTGGAATGGCAAAAAATCGACAACACGATACTCGCCGGCTTTGACCAGCTGTTCGGTCAAACGGCACAGCCGCAGGACATCATGAAGTCGTTGGAAGAGAAGATCAACCCGATTTTGAAAAAGTAGCTGAGCTGCGGCGGTCTGGACTACAGGCCGCCAACCATTTGAAGGGAGGAGAGCTTCGCGATGAATCGATTGGAGCGTGCGCTTTCTGAAAAGCCGTTTCAGCTGTTCGTCAGTCTGCCGCGAAATGAGGAGGCGCTGGCGAGTGCAGCGCTTGCGGAAGGGGCAGACGGACTCAAGGTGCACATGAACGTGCATCATCGAGCGAGTGGAAACAGATTTGGTCCCCTCGCCCATTATCTCGAGCTATTCACATCCATCCGCAGTCAGTTTGACGGGCCGTTTGGCATCGTTCCGGCTGGCTCTCCACAAGACTTGAAGCCAGCCGAGCTCACTCAGCTCTCAGCCATTGGCATCGACTTTATCTCGATTTACGGACACCACCTGCCAGCAGCGCAGATGAAGATCGAGGGGGTAGCGAGCACCTTTGCCATGGACGATCAATTCGATTGGGCGCTGCTAGATTCATTGCAGCATTTTCCCATGACTGCCTTGGAAGCCTCTATCGTCCCGGGCGCAGAATACGGAACGCCGCTGGTATTTACCGATCTGCTGAAATATCGGTTGTTGGTGGAAAAGGCCGGAATTCCGGTGATGGTTCCTACCCAGCGAAAAGTCGTGCCAGCAGACATTCCAGCCCTGCGAGATACCGGCGTGCGTGTCTTGCTGGCGGGGGCGATGGCACTTGGGACGACGACAGACGAGATCAAAAGGTCGGTCGCAGCCCTGCGCAATGCAATCGACAAATAAGCACGCAAAGGGAACCGGGTGCGGCCTCGTAAGAAAAGGAAGAGGCAGCTTCGCCCGCGAAGGAGGAATGCGTATGGAGAGCAACATGAATATTCCCCTCTCTCCTGAACAGAAAAAAGCGAAGCCGAAAAGAAATCCGTTTCATCGGGAAGCCAATGTGAGTGGCTGGCTGTTTGTCAGCCCGATGGTGCTCGGGTTTCTCGTACTGCTGCTCGGTCCGCTTTTGCTCGCCTTTTACATGAGTCTGACGGATTGGCCGCTTTTGGGCGAGCCGACCTTTGTTGGGCTGGACAACTACAAGGCCATTTTTTCCGACGAGGAGTTTTGGAGGGTCGTTGGCAACACGTTTACGTTTGCGGCAGGACTCGTTCCGCTGAATATCGTCCTCGCTCTGGGTCTGGCTCTTCTGCTCGCCCGCAAGCTGCCCGGGATTGGCATCTTCCGTACGGCCATCTTCGTGCCGGTCATGACTTCGCTGATCGTTTGGGCGATTGTCTGGAAGTACCTGTTTGCAACCGATACAGGCTTTATCAACCAAATCCTGCAGCTGTTCGGGATCACGGGACCTGCCTGGCTGTACAATCCGCAGCTGGCCATGCCCGTCGTCATCGTGACCAGCGTCCTGAAAAACGTGGGCCTGAACATGGTGCTGTTTATCGCCGCTCTTCAGCAGGTGCCCGTTCACTTGTATGAGGCGGCGCGGATTGATGGGGCAGGAAGGGCGCGTCAGTTTTTCCAGATCACCGTCCCGATGATCTCGCCCACGATCTTTTTGACGACGCTTTTGACCATTATTGGATCGCTCAAGGTGTTCGGTCAGATCTACGTGATGACCCAAGGCGGACCAGGCGACAGTACGAAGGTGCTGGTCTATTACATCTGGGAGAAGGCCTTCAAAAATTTCGAGTTTGGCTACGCGTCTGCGCTCGCTTTTGTGCTGTTCTTCATCATTCTCGTGTTTACGCTGCTCCAGTGGCAGTACCGAAAGAGGTGGGTCTTCCATGAAGAATAAGAGTCCCGGAAAAATCATCGGGATCGGGTTGAACTATGTGACGCTGTCTGTCGTCTCCCTCATCATGCTCGTTCCGTTCCTATGGATGCTCTCGACATCGCTCAAGGAGCCAGCCAAAATCTTCGTGTTTCCCCCTGAGCTGATTCCATCGCCGATCCGGCTGGAAAATTACACGGAGGTACTGGCAAACACGCCTTTCCACCTGTTCTATTGGAACAGCCTGTACATCGCGATTCTTGTAACAATGGGTACGGTCCTGTTTGCATCTATCGCCGGCTATGCGTTTGCGAGAATTCCTTTTAGAGGGCGCAACCTCGTCTTCCTGCTCCTGCTGTCGACGATGATGATCCCGAATGAAGTGACCTCGATTCCGATGTTTTTGTTCATGCGTGCACTCGGTTTTATCAATACACATGTGCCGCTGATCGTCCTCCCCATATTTGGAGCAGGAGGAATCTTCGGGGTATTCGTCATGCGCCAGTTTTTCCTCGGGATCCCGAAGGAGCTGGAGGAGGCCGCGATGATTGACGGCTGCTCGCGCTGGCGAATCTACTGGAGCATCATGCTGCCGCTTGCCAAGCCGGCGATTGCGACCCTGACGATTTTTACCTTTTTGACCAGCTGGAACGACTTTTACGATCCGCTCATTTTCTTGAACGACCGAGAGCTGATGACGCTGCCACTCGCTCTTTCCCTGTTTACAGACGAAGCGGGTACGGCCTGGCATCACCTGATGAGTGCTTCGGTGATGGCGACCTTGCCCCTGCTGATTGTGTTCTTTTTCGCCCAAAAGCAGTTCATTGAGGGTGTATCAATGACAGGAATGAAGGATTAACGGAGGTGGAGGATATGGACCGCATACTTGAAGCGGATGTCGTGGTCGTAGGTGGGGGACCCGCCGGAATCAATGCGGCGCTGGCAAGCGGAAGATTGGGTGCCAAGACGATTCTGGTCGAACGCTATGGCTTTCTCGGCGGGATGTCTACAGCTGCCTTGGTGTACCCTTGGATGACGTTTCATACGGAGAGTGGAGAGCAGGTGATCAAGGGTATCGCCCAGGAAATCGTGGAACGGCTGCAGGAGCTCGGCGGCTCTCCGGGGCATCTGCGGGATACAGTGGGCTTCGTTCATACCGTCACGCCGTACCATCCTGAAATCTACAAGCTTCTGGCAGTCGAAATGCTGAAGGAAGCAGGAGTCAAGCTGCTTGTGCACAGCTTTGTTGACGAGGCTGTCGTCGTAGGTGACAGGATCAAAGCGATCCAGATCACGACCAAATCCGGCAAGTACGAGATTCGCGGAAATATCTTCGTCGATGCCTCTGGCGATGCGGATGTGGCGTATTTGTCTGGAGCGCCGACGTATCAGGGCAGGGAAAGCGACGGACGCACGCAGCCGATGACGATGAAGTTTCGGATGCGCGGGGTGGATTTGGAGCAGGTCAAAGCGTACATGCTGGCTCACCCGGAGGATTTCTACCACAAGACGCCGTTTGCAGAGCTTAACGAGATACCGCTGACAGGTGTCCAAGGCTTTTACACGCAGTGGAAGGCATCAGGGGTACCGATCAACCGCGATCAGGTTCTCTTTTTCAGCGGTCCGGAAAAGGATGAGGTACTGATCAACTGCACGCGCGTCCAAGGACTGGATGGTACGGATGTGGAGGATTTGACGGAGGCGGAGGAGATCGGGAGACGCCAGGTTTTGATGATGTCCGAATTTTTGAAAAGCAACATCGCGGGGTTTTCTGGGGCCTCTATCTCAGCAGTCGGAACGCAGATCGGCATTCGGGAAACGCGCCGAATCGCAGGAGCGTACAGCCTGACGATCGAGGACGTGGTGCAGGGACGGAAATTCGCTGACGTGATCGCACGCAGCGGCTATCCTGTCGACATCCATGATCCATCCGGAAAAGGCGTGATCGCAGCGGATATCGAGGGGGACGGCGCTTACGACATTCCCTATCGCTGTCTGCTGCCGGAAAAGATCGAAAACCTGCTCGCGGCAGGGAGGTGCATTTCGACCACGCATGAGGCGCTGGCGACGACGAGGCTCACTCCGAGCTGCATGGCTACCGGTCAGGCAGCAGGTACGGCGGCAGCCATCGCTCATCTGGATGGAACGATTCCGCGAAAGATTGACGTATCCAAGCTGCAGCTAGAATTGCAAAAAGCAAATGCCGTTCTGTAAGTCGTTAGTAACTTTCGTTCACTAGGAAGGGAGTCGAAACGATGAAGAAGTGGAGATTTGTAATTTCTACGGTTGCCATGGCAACACTGCTGACAGGAATGCTGCCGTTTGGGCAAATGAATGCGGCACAGGCAAAATCCTCGTCCAAGCCGATTGCTAAAATCGCGTTGGTGCCACTGGATGATCGGCCCGTCAATACGTACTTTCCGCAGATGACCGCGAAGGCGGGAGGAGTGGAGACGATCATGCCGGATGAAGACATGCTCGGTCATTTCACAACCCCGGGAGATGGGGAGGAGATTGGCGACTGGCTGCTCGACCAGGCAGACAAAGTCGATGGCTCGGTCATTTCCGTCAGCATGCTCGCATACGGGGGACTTGTGGCATCGCGTACCGCCGATCAATCGTACGAGGATGCGCTGTCCAATATCAAGGCGATCAAGCGGCTGAAAGCCAAGAAGCCGAAGAAGCCGATCTACGTATTCGACACGATTCAGCGGCTGGCGGTGACCGCTACCGATCCCGAGACACTGAAATATTACGATCAGATCCGGGAGTGGGCCATTCTCTATGACGAAGTACACAACCTCGGGATGACGGAAAAAGAGGATCGTCTGGAAGAGCTGGAGGAGCTCATCCCTGAAGCTGTGCTGCAGGATTATCTGGATGCCCGTGAACGCAATCACAAAATCAATTCCTTGCTCATCGATTGGGTCAAGGACGGAACCATCGATTACCTCGTGCTTGCTCAGGATGACGCAGCTCCACACGGATTGCACCGCGCAGAACGAGAAGCGTTGGTGGAAAAAGCAGAGGACCTCGGTGTCGAGGATCGCACAGCGGTGTTTCCTGGAGCCGATGAAGTAGGAACCGTGCTCGTCAGCCGTCTGTCACTCGATCAACTCGGCATCCATCCCAAAGTAGCTGTCGAGTATTCGGGCATAGACGGCAGCGACTGGACGGCGCCGTTTGAAGATACGACGTTTGACGAGAGCGTGGACATGCATATCGTTGCGGCAGGTGGCAAGGCGGTACGTGATGCGGATGATGCGGATCTCGTCCTGATGGTGAATACGCCATCGGAACCAGTTGAGAGCAAAGCCGACCGCAGGGAAGCGCTGGATGATTTTGTCGACGCGATCAACGACCACCTCGAGGACGGGAAGCGAGTCGCCGTGACAGATGTGACGATTACGAACAAGGCAGACCCCGATCTCATCGAGCGTCTGCAGGACGATGTGAAGCTGCCAGCCCTTCTCTCCTATACCGGATGGGGCACAGCGGGGAACAACATGGGCAGCGCCTTGGGCCAAGCTCTTCAGCGCACCGCCTTTTTGGAAAAGGGAAATCAGTTCGGCGTGCCGTTGACGGTGGATGCGGCTGAGGCACACGTGAATCTGCTGCTCTCCTCGTTTGTCAACGATCACAACTACCGGAACGAAGTCATGGCAGATGCCCGGGCTTTGGTCAAGGAATTGGGTGGAAATGAATGGGGACTTGGCGACGACTTTGAGGAAGTGAACGATTTCGTCGTGGAGGAGCTCGCACCCGAGGTAGAGGATTGGTATGAGAACTACTTCGCGGATCAAACCATCGACATCGGCAAGCGCGGCAACCACACGTTCACAGGAAAACTCACAAGTCTCGATGACGTAGAAATTGTCCTGCCTTGGGAGCGGTTGTTTGAAGTATTTATTCAACCGGAAATCACAGTCGAGAGACAGTAACCAAATATACGAACAGGTACGCCATCTGGACAGGTGGCGGCCTTTTTTTGTTGTTCAGAAGCTTACCACAATCTTCAGAAAATCTTTACCTGCGATTCATCGAATAAAAGTCAACGGCGAGTAGAGTGAAAGAGAAGGGATCAGTACCTTGCGGCAAAAGCAAAGGGGGAGATCAAATGGAGCAGGCAGCGAAGCGTGTAGAACAGCATCACGCATCTCTGGAAGTGAAATTGGCTGATCGCGACGAGGAACGCCAGCAAGTATGGGAGCTGCGGTACGCCGCCTTTATCGAAGCGAATGGGCTCGCAGACGGGCATGCTGGGAAAAGGCTGGATCGGGATCGTTTTGACGACTGGTGCGACCATTTGATCGTCAAGGAAGTAGGTACGGAACGAGTCGTTGGGACATATCGTCTCCTGCCTGGGAAAAAGGCAGGGACAAACGGCGGATTTTACTCGGAAACGTTATTTGACCTAAGCCACTCCTCACTCCCTCGTACACGCATGCTGGAGCTTGGCAGAAGCTGTGTAGATCCAGCTTACCGCAACGGCAGAGTCATTCAATTGCTGTGGGAGGGGATCGCGGACTATGTGAACCTGCATGGCTATGACTATCTGGTTGGCTGCGCGAGCCTTCGCGAAGCAGATCATGAACAGCTGAGCCGCATTCATGCTTTGCTGAAGCGCTTTGCCTTTCTTACCGAGCGATATCGCGTGCACCCGCATCCGTCCTCGAGGCAAACGGGACTGCGGCCGATAGATGCAGAGGAGAGCCAAAAGCAGATGTATCGCCTTCTTCCTCCTTTAATGAAAGGCTACCTTTGGCTGGGCGCCGAGCTTGCGGAGGAGCCTGCGTACGATCCCATTCTGAGAAGTACGGATTACTTTGTCGTCCTCGATCAAAAGCAAATCACGGAAAAGTACCGTCGTCGGTTTCTGGATAAATAAACAGAAAAAAGGAGAGGGTGGTCGCCATGTACCGTTGGATTGGATGGTTGACACGACCAGATCGGCTGCACTTGCTCGGCAAGCTGTTAGCCTGGATTCCCCCTCCCTTTTTGCTGGCTCTCTTTTTCGGAGTATCTCATGTATTGGCTCGTTTTGGCGGGACTGTTAGCCAACGGGTTAAAGACAATATGAGCGCGGTATTAGGCACACAAGCACCTGTGCTAAGACTGCGCAGACAGTATTTTTACCAGGTATGCCTTACCCTCTATGAATTGCTGTTTGTCAGCCACCGCTTGCCCAAGCAAGGCTTCAAACGCTTTTATCCGGAAGGCGAAGAGCATCTGCAATCCGCCTTGCAGAAAGGCAAGGGAGCGATTGTGTATGCACCGCATATCGGAAATTTCTTTTTCGCTTACTGGTATTTAAGCCAGCGTTACCCGAGCTTGGCAGTGGTGACCGCACAAAGCGCCGAGCTGAGGCCGCTGTATCTCATTTTCCAGAAGCTCGGCTGCGAGGGGCTGGACTATGACGAGACACCGCCTTTGGTCATGCTGCGGAAGCTGCGGAGGCATTTGTCCCAAAATGGGGTGGTCTTTCTCTTGGGAGACTTTTCGCGGCCGGATTTTCCACCCGGGCACATGTTTGGAAGGAAGACGCCGCTGCCACGTGGAGCAGCTATGCTGGCATTGGAGGGGAATGCTCCAGTCATACCGTTTTATTGTCGCAGAAAAAAAGGATTTGCACACCAGCTCACCTTTTTCGCTCCTCTCAACTTGCATGAGCAGTATGAAAAAAACCAAACCGCAGAAGCGATGGAGCAGCTCTACACCTTTTTGGAGGATGCCGTGAGAGCGGTGCCCGAGGAATGGCTCTACTGGTTTTATGTGGATGAAAGATGGACGACCGAAGAACATCATGCTGGGGAGGTATCGTAATGGATACAGGAAGCCATCTTCTGTTGGGCGTTACATTGGCTGGACTGGCGCACGCGACCGGATTTGTCGGTACGGATCCAGCGGTGGGTCAGGCGCTGATGATCGCCACTGTGGTCGGATCGCATGCACCGGATTTTGATACGGTAGCCAGATTGCGAGGCATTTCCTCCTACATCCGTTTTCATCGGGGTATCACTCATTCCATCCCCGCCCTGTTTCTCTGGCCGCTCATCATCAGCGTCCCGCTCGCTTGGGGGTTCGATGTGATGGGACAGCTCGCCACACTTTATTTCTGGACGTGGATCGCAGTCGTTTTCCATGTCTTTCTCGATATGCTCAATGCGTATGGTGTTCAATGCATCCGGCCGTTGAACCGCCGCTGGGTTCACATGGATGTGCTGGCAATCTTTGAACCGTTTGTGTTTGCGCTGCATGTGGCTGCAGCTGTCTGGTGGCTAGGCTTTGGAGGAGATGCCGCGATGCTCTTTCCTGCGGCGTATGGCATGACGTTCCTCTACATTGGGGTGCGAGCCTGGCAGCATGCCCGGTTAGTCAAGCGCGTAGCCTCGGCTCTGGATACAAAGGGAGTCTGCCACGTCATTCCCAGCTTCCATCCCTTTCATTGGCGCTTTGTCGTAGAGACGGACGATCGGTTCTACACAGGAAAGATTGAGTATACCCATGTGCTTCTGGAAGAGATTTATCCCAAGCAGCAGCGCAACGATATTATTCAGGCGACGGTCGGGGTCGATGGGGTGCGCGCTTTTCTCGGGTTTGCCCAGCGCATTCACGTCACATGGAAAGAGTGCCAGGACGGCTATGAGGTCGTGTGGAGCGATGTGCGTTTCTGGTACAACCGCAAGCTGCCCTTTGGGGTGGATGTCCGGCTGGACCACAATCTCAACGTAGTGCATCATCGCCTGGGATGGCGCAAAAAAGCGTGGGATCCCCCCTATGTCTAAGGGATTCCACGCTTTGACTCAGCTTTATCGCGCTAATGCAGGGAACAGCTCGATCAATTCCTGCTGCAAGCCTTGGCTGATTGGGCTCATTGGCAGGCGCAGGGTATCCGAAGACAAAATGCCTTGCTGGGTCAAAATCCACTTGATCGGTGCTGGATTCGACTCTTGGAAAAGCTTTTGAATCATCGGTACGAGGGAATCGAACTTCGTTTGCGCCTGAGCAAAATCACCTTGCTTGGCAAGCTCATACACTTCCACGAATTTTTCAGTTTGAATCATGGAAGAAGCGAGAATACCACCTGTTGCTCCGTGCTGCATCATGGACAGGAACAGGACATCATCCCCGCACAGGACTGGTTTCGTATCTCCTTTGGTAAGCTCGTGAAGGAGGTCGAGATTGCCTGTGCTGTCTTTGATTCCGATCACGCCATCTAGATCCAGGACGGCTTTTACCGTATCCGCACTCAAGCGTAGACCTGTACGATGAGGGACTTCGTAGGCGATGACTGGAACGCCTACTTGAGATGCCCGACGATAATGTTCGATGACACCTGCATGAGGTGGGCGGTTGTAGTACGGTGTGACGATGAGGACGGCATCGGCTCCCAGCTCGCCCGCAAGCTCAGTCCGCTTTACGGTCGAAACCGTGCTGTTGGTACCCGTACCGATGATAAGAGGAAGCTGCTTGCCGCTTTCTTGTACAACCTCTTTGGTCGCTTGGAAAAGCTGGACAACTTCTTCCCAGGATACGGTCGGAGATTCGCCAGTCGTTCCGTTTACGATGATGCCTTGAATGTTATGTTGTAAAAGCTCCTGAACATGCTTGCGGTAAGAGTTCAGATCCAGCTCTTCATTTGGCAAAAAGGGCGTGATGACGGGTGCATAAATGCCATGCAAATCGCGTGCTTGTAACAATGTGTGTTCCTCCCCGTTATTCTTGATGTAAGTACTTTACCATAGCATTCGTTATCAGCGTTATCTATAATAAGTGATAGGTAATATCAATAATTTTGAAGTGGTGACGATATGGATCTCACTTATTTTCAGACATTTCGCGAGGTTGCCTATCATCAGAGCTTTACAAAAGCAGCTGGCGAGCTGGGCTATGCCCAATCCAGTGTGACGATGCAAATCCAGAAGCTCGAGCAGTCGTACGGCGTCAAGCTGTTTGAGCGGTACGGAAAAAGCCTGCGCCTTACCTCCGCGGGGGAAGAGCTGCTGAAAATCGCCGTTCAGATGCTGAATTTGTATCAGCAATCCAAGGAAACGCTGACTTTGCAGGGGGGAGGAACGCTGACGATCGGAACCATCGATTCGCTGGCTTCCTACTACCTCCCCGCCATGATCCAGCATCTGCGGCAAAAGTATCCGACATTGACAATCAGACTGCAGCCCGACCGGGAGACCGCCATCGTCGAGAAGGTGAGAGAAGGGGATTATGACATCGGGCTTCTGCTCGAGAGCAAGCCCTCCGACCCGACACTCGAATGGGTGAAGATCAGGGAGGAGCCGCTTGTGCTCTTGGCGAGTCCCGATCATCCGTTAGCTGCTTTTGGGACGATCACCCTGGACCATTTGAGCGACATCGAGTGGATCATGACGGAAGCAAGCTGCAACTATCGGATCATGCTGGAGCGGGTACTGCAGGAACAGAAGGTACCTTACCGCGTGGGACTTGAGCTGGGCAATCCGGAAGCGATCAAGCGCTGTCTGATCACAGGCTCCGGTATTGCACTGCTTCCGCTCATGGCAGCAAACGAGGAGATTCAACGCGGAGAGCTGGCGGCCCTTCCCTTTCAGCATCCCGACATTCGCTTGGACCTGCAAATCGTGATGCGCCCGAAGAAGTGGATGTCTCATTCCTTGCAGGATTTTATCGAGCTGCTGCATTAGCGAAAGGAAATACTATTTTGATCAAGAAGACAGGCCAGTCGGTCACAGAGATGTTCGGCTGGCTTTTTTGTACGGCAAGATTTTGCAAGATTCTCGGCCAGTTAAGGCTCTGCCAAAAGGTTTGGCGGAGCCAAGTTTTTTAATGTCGCTGCGCAAAAGTCTCTATACGAAATGAAAAGCTCATGGTAATATAAAACAAAAATGTTCGATGGTGATCGAATGGATAAAATGTATTCAATAAAAATCGAATGGTCAACGGCCTATGAATGTATCGTGAGCCTGTATGCGTATCTGCAGGAAAAGGAGAGAAAGCATTATCAGCTCGACAGCGAGTGGAAGGAAAAAACGGCAAGGCTGCTGCCGCCTGATTTCGCAAAGGAGCTGGAGGACGAACGATGGGAAGTGCTGCATCGCTTGGTGCTTCTGGTCGCACAGTCGCCGCAGAAAGGTTCCGTCGAGCAATTTCTCGATTGGCTAGCGCAGGTGCCTCCAGGAGAAATCTATGAGCGCATGGCACCGTGGGTCGATTCGATTCCCTTGAATTTGGGGGAGATCCGGGACCATAGCTTGTATTTGCTCACGCGCTGGAACGAGCATTATTTCTCCAAGGTAGAGGCTAGCATTTTGGAGAGGCTGGAGGAAAGCACACGCCAGCTGACGGAACAGCTCGGGCAAAAGTCCCCCATGGAGCTGATCGATCAGGTAACGAACGGCATCTGGCTGGAGCCGACGGCGGATTTGCAGCAGGTGGTCTTGATTCCTCAATTCCATTGCGCTCCGCTGTCTGTCTTGGATTTCTACCGGGGGATGGCGACGTGCTTGTATCCGGTAGACGATTCCACAGCCGTCCTGCAAAAATTACTGCCGATCACCCAGTGCTTGTCGGATGAAAAGCGGCTAGGACTTTTGCGTATCGTGGCAGAGAGACCAAGCACGTTGACGGAGCTGACCCAGCAAATAGGGCTTGCGAAAAGCACGGTGCACCATCATGTGACTGCCTTGCGCAGAGCGGGCCTGATCCGCGCTCATTACACCGGAAGCACGACGATCTCCTACTACAGCCTGCGAGAATCGTTTATCGATCAGCTTCCAAGCTTGCTGCATGCTTTTCTGGGAAAAGGGGACGAAGCCTAAATGAACCAACTGCGGAAGTATTGGCATGCGTATCATCCAGTCGTTCATCTGCTGATGGCAGGGACCGTGTTTGTCGGTCTCACCCAGGCGATGAGCATGCCGTTTCTAGCGATTTATTTGAGTGAAACGACGACGCTTGGACCCGCGTACATCGGGATGATTGCGGGAGCTGGACCACTGGCAGGCACCGTCGGCGGTTTTCTCGGGGGGATCTTGTCTGACCTGTTTGGCAGACGGAAGCTGATGATTCTCTCGATGCTGGTCATGGCAGCTGCTTTTGCCGCATTCGTAGTCGTCAGTCATCCCCTCGCTCTGCTGGTGGTCAGTCTCGTAAAAGGGCTGGCGGGATCGTTCTACGGGACGGTGTCCAAAGCGATGATGGGGGATTTGACGCCAGCAGACCAGAGGTTTCGGGTCTTTTCCAACCGATATTTGGCGAATAACCTGGGTGTCGCGATTGGACCGATGCTCGGGGCGTTTCTCGGGATTGCCGGCAGCGGTACAGCTTTTCTGATGACCGCCCTTTCCTATGTGCTGTTTGCCATTCTATTAGGCGTCGCCTGCAAGCGGTACGCGGTAGGAGATGGGCAGGGGGAAGCAGCGGAAGAGAAGCCGGGGCTTCGGCAAATGTGGAAGGTGCTCAGCCGGGATACGGCTCTATTGGCTTTTGTCTTTGGCGGCATTCTGCTGGTCACGGTTCACGGACAAATGTCGGTTACGCTGTCGCAATATTTGCGGGAGCATGTAGTAGAAGGCGTAGCTCTTTTTGGCATGATGATGAGTGCAAACGGGTTTACCGTATTGCTTCTGCAGATTCCACTGACGAGATTGGTAGAGAGGTATACGCTGTTTGCGAGAATTGCAGGCGGAGCGCTGCTGATGGTTGCCGGGGAAATGGGCTTTGCCTTTTTGACAGGGTGGACCTTCATGGTGGCTGCCATGGTCGTGTTTACGATCGGGGAGATTTTAATCGTGCCCGCGGAGTACGCCCAGATCGATCAGATCAGTCCGGCCAATATGCGCGGAACCTACTACGGCGCGCAGAGCTTCAGTGAGCTGGGGAGCTTCCTCGGTCCATGGGTAGGGGGAATGATCCTGTCCGCTTACGGAGGACCTGCGATGTTTCTGGTTATGGCTGGCATTGCCCTGTTCAGCCTGGTGTTTTACAAGCTAGGCAGCGTCATTTACGAAAGGAAAAAATTGTATACCATATACGGCAATTCTATGGAAAAACAAGGATAAGAGGGCTGGAATCGCTCGTAAAACAGCCCTAGAACGGCAAAAACAGCCTCCCTCCTGGAAGGATTTTCTACATAAAACCTTGAGAAAACCTGAGAAATCCCGAATAAACCATATTTTCAGAAAATAATTGTATACAATAAGCCAAACACCTATTTTTCGCGCGCATATTGTGCTACAATTTTTTTGGACAGACCTAATCTAATGGTGCAGGGGGGATGCAGATGATCACTATGTCACATGTTGTGTATGCAATTGTTACAGTCGCTGTCATTATTGTCATGTTGTTCCGGCGCGGTGTTGTCATTCCATCTTTAATCGGTACGTTTTTGGTAGGCTGGATTTTCAAAGGGGATGTGATCAGTGGCTTCCAAGCCGTGTACAACGCCAATCTTACGGCAGCAAAAGAACTGTTTACAATCTTTTTGATCATTACCTTCATGGTGGCGTTATTGGCGTCGCTGCGGGATATTGGAGCAGACCGCAGAATGATTCGCCCGATCCAGAAGCTGATGATCAACGGACATGTGGCGTTTTTTGTGCTTGCTATCGTTACGTATGTGATCTCCTTGTTTTTCTGGCCCACTCCTGCTGTGCCGCTTATCGGCGCATTGCTTTTTCCTGCAGCGATTCGTGTCGGTCTCCCTCCGATGGCTGCTGCGATGGCAGTCGCACTGGCGGGTCAAGGGATGGCGCTATCCTCCGACTACATCATGCAAGTAGCTCCGATGCTAAGCGCAAAAGGAGCAGGAGTAGAAACAGGAATGGTCGCAGACAAAGCGATGGTACTGTCGCTAATTACAGGCGGCGTGTCTATTGCCGTCGCCTACCTCATGCACCGCAAGGCTATCCGCAGGGCTGACGCACCCCTCGTACAAAACCAAGTCGTAGAGTTTCGATCAGCGGAAGAAACGCCAGAATTTGCGCAGGCTGCGGCGGCAGTAGAAACCCTCCCGCCAAATATTCTGAAATGGTCGAAGATTTTCGCGGTTCTGGTCCCTCTGTCCATGCTGGGTGTCATGATTGTGATGGCAGCGAGTAAATTCGGATCGAGTATGGGGGGCTTCGAAGGGGGGGACGGGGCAGCTTTCATCGGTGGGGTAGCTGTGATCCTATTGATTCTGTCCTGTACGGTATTTTCGAAGATTGCTGCGTTGGATAAGATCAGTGACCATCTGACGGAAGGCTTTGTGTTTGCCTTTAAAGCCATGGGGCCAGTGATTCCAATCGCAGGATTTTTCTTCCTGGGAAATGCAGATTTTTCGAAGAGCATCCTCTCGCTAGGTGAGTCGGTTCCTGCCCCCGCGATTTTGTATGATTTGGTCATGTCCGTCCAATACGCGATTCCGGCAAACGGGTTCCTGACTTCATTTGGCATCCTGATTATCGGGATCATCGCGGGATTGGAAGGATCGGGATTCTCCGGACTTCCGTTGACAGGCTCGCTCTCTGGTGCACTGGGTCCGACTGTGGGCATCGATCCTTCTACGCTGGCAGCGATCGGGCAAATGGGCTCGGTCTGGTCCGGAGGCGGAACCTTGATCGCATGGTCTTCCCTGGTTGCAGTAGCCGGCTTTGCCGGAGTATCCGTCATTGATCTGGCACGGAAAAACTTTATCCCTGTCGTCTTGGGATTATCGATTGCCACAATCGCGGCTCTCTTTCTCTGGTAGCTGCAGGGCTATCGTCCAGAGGCGGCTCAGAAGCAAGCTTGGGAAGGATTTCTTGGACGGCTCTTGCCAGGATCCGGGTAACGACTCCGGACATTTCCTGCACAAAGGTGAGACTCGTGTGCTCCAGCACTTTGTGATTTAGCGGTCCGTAGTTGTTAATGATTCCTTTGAGATGAATATGGCCGATGGGAGGCAGCTGCTTATCGAGGCTGACTCCTGGCTGCAAAGGCTCTTCCACGACCTGGAGCGTACCGATTTTGTAAAATTGCCCGAGGCAGGCATCAACGGCGATCACGTAGGCACGCGTATGCTTCTGGGAGATGTGGGAAAGCGTCTTTTGCATATTGAGGGCGTGCACGGGATTGTCCAGCGTTCCGTAAATATGAACGTGCCGCTGTCCCTTCAGCTGTTGGAGAAGCTGACTGCCAACCATCGGTCCTAAGGAATCACCGGAATAGCGATTGGTACCAATGCAGACGATCACGATCTCGGTATACCCGGGATTGTTTACGTAATGTTGGATTAAGGCGTCAGATAAAGAAGCCACTGATTTTTTATCTAGGTAGTGGCAATAATGCAGCATGCGATTCACCTGCTTTCTTCCTTACTTAATTGTAAACCATGGCGATGGAATCAAGAAATACAGAAAAAGTTAAAAGTGTTTGTCATTTTTATAAATAGTTACGGTATACAATATACCATTATGGAGAGGATGTGTGAATGAGGATGACTAAGGCATTTCTGTTAACACAAATGACATGGCCAGAAGTGAAAGAAGCGCTGCGTACCGTGAAAATAGCGGTGATTCCTCTGGGCGCACATGAACAGCACGGGCCACATATGGCGGAAAGCTGCGATGCCGTTTTGGCTGAAGAGATGGGAAAACGACTGGTGGAGAAGCTGTATCCAGAAGCCCTCCTGACCCCTACGATCAACATGGGAGTGTCACCCCACCACCTTCATTTTCCCGGGACGATCTCTCTGGAGCCGACAACGGTGATTGCAATTTTGCGCGATATGATCAAATCGTTAAAACAGCATGGTATTGATCAGTTTCTGATCTTGAACGCCCATGGAGGAAACCAGGCGACACTCGGAGTGGCTACGGAGACGCTGACCCGGGAGCTAGATGTCCGCATCTACTATGCCAAGACGACGGCCTCTGCCAAGGATGTCATGGATCGGCGTCTGGAGTCCAAGCTGTATGGCCACAGCTGTGATCGCGAGGTATCCGAAGCCTTGTATCTGGCCCCGCATATCGTCCGGCAGGATCGGCTCGAGGCGGCAGACTATCAGGAAGGCAGATGGAAGAAACTGCGTCCGGGAAATCCACTGCAAGGCTTCTACTATTATGAAGAAATGACGCGCAACGGATGCATAGGGGACGCGACAAAGGCAAGCTATGAAATCGGGCAGGAAATCGTGGAGACCGCTCTGGAGAGACTGGCTCATG
Organism: Brevibacillus nitrificans; assembly: GCF_003710965.1. Taxonomy (NCBI): domain Bacteria; kingdom Bacillati; phylum Bacillota; class Bacilli; order Caryophanales; family Paenibacillaceae; genus Brevibacillus; species Brevibacillus nitrificans. The sequence continues at coordinate 49,701 of NZ_RHHU01000010.1, forward strand.
CTGTCAAAGAACTTATCTAAAGGAAGGCCGTACGTCTTTCTTTCTGCCATTGCTGCTTATTTGCTGTCCGCCTTCTATCCCTTACCATTCCTGCATGGGGTCATTTCCGTACTGAGCATTCTCATTATCTTGATGGTGTTTCCCTTTGTGCCGCGCTTTGTACAGGGGCTCAGTGCCTTGTTCCTGCTGATTGGAGGGAGCCTGCTGCTGGCAAGTGGTGCTGCGTGGACACAGTTCGTCACGGGCTTTGGCAACATGCTGAACATCTTGAGTCTCTTTGCCCTGATTCCCTTTATTGCGCTGCCGATTGAGCTCGGGAACTACGCCAGCAGGATTCAGCAGATGATCCAGCGGACGATCAAGCGGTCTGGCTTGCTGTATTCGATGACCGCCAGTCTCTCGTATATTTTGAGTTCCTTTATGAATATCGCGACCTTGCCCATGGTGTATCAAACCATACGGCCATCTCTGGAATTATTTCCAATTGAGCAAAAGGAACGCTTCATCAGCCGGGCGATCACCCATGGGTACAGCATGCCGATCGTTTGGACGCCGGTCGCTCCGATCGTAGGGATTATTGTGGAGATGACAGGGGTGCGCTGGAGTGCGATTTTACCCATCATGATTCCGTTCAGTCTATTCGGTCTGCTCTTGGATGGGCTCATGGGACAATGGATCGCCAAACGAAGAAGAAAGCAGCTGGATTCGGTAGTGATCCGTGAAATGGCGGCAACGCGACAAGTTGTGGAGGAGCAAAAGCAGCAAGTACGCAAGCCAAGCCATCCCGTTCATATTCTGCTGGCGATTCTCCTCTTTACGGGTCTGATCGCTTTGCTCGAAAGGTATACGTCCTACAGCTTTTTATTGCTGGTATCGGTAGCCGTCATTCCGTTCGCGCTCCTGTGGTCGGCCATGATCGGTACAGGCGGGTTGTTTTTGCAGAGAAGCAAGACGCTGCTCCCTGCACAGCTGATGAAAATGAAGGAGCAGTTCATTGTGTTCCTGAGCGCGGGCTTCATGATTTCCGCGATCCAGACCTCCGGGGCAGGGCATGTCCTCAATGGCTGGATCATGGCAGGAGAGAATCTGGTGGGAGCGGATCTGTTTCTGCTGCTGATTCCTCTGATTCCACTCGGGCTTGCCTTTGTCGGGCTGCATCCGGCTGTAGGCTTGGCGCTGACGGCGGAGTCGCTCAATCCTCACGCTTTGGGCATCTCCCCGGAGCTGACAGCGATTGCGATGCTGACAGGAGCCGCTACTGCCTTTCTGATGGGGCCGTACAATGCCACGGCTGGGATGATGGCCAATTTGACGAAGCAAAGCTCTATACGAATTTCCAACTGGAATGCGCCTTTTACTCTGGCTTACCTGGTCATGTCGATGTTCTTACTAATTATTCTGAAAAAAGTTTGTTGACAGACGAGCCCAGGTACGCAATAATTGGTTCATAAGAAGTTTGGTATACAATATACAAAATACAACTGAATCTGATCACCCTACTTTTTCCAAATTGAGAGGAGTGCTTTTAGATGGCAGAAACAATGACAAAACCAGCTTTGATGAACAAAGAAGAGTTCCGTTATGCACTGGAGCAAGCGATTGAAGGGAATGCGGTTGCGAAAGCACCTTTCACGACGATGTGGGCAAACGGAGAATTGAAAAAAGAACACTTTGCCGCTTGGGTGGAACAGCACTACGCTTACGTTGGCCCATTCGCTGAATACCTCGCTTACATCTACGCGAACTGCCCGCATGAGGACGCAAGAGACTTCCTGCTCCAAAACATGTGGGAGGAAGAGCTCGGGGGAGATCGCCACACCGACCTCTTGATCCGCTTTGGGGAAGCCTGCGGAACGACTCGTGAGCGTGTAGAATCGATGGATCATCTGCTTCCGGAAACGATTGGCCTGCAATCCTGGTGCTACCGCATGGCGTTCAAAGAAAACTTCCTGTTCGCGACAGCTGCTCTGGTCGTTGGTCTCGAATCTCAAGTACCTGCGATTTACCGCAGACAGACTCCGGTTCTCCGCGAGAAATACGGCTTTACGGACGAAGAAGTGGAATTCTTCGATCTGCACATCGTGTCCGATGAGATCCACGGCGAGCGCGGCTATCAAATCGTTCTGGAATATGCAAGAACGCCGGAAGATCAACAACGCTGCATCGAAATCGTGAAGGAAGCCACCAAAATGCGCAGAATGTACATCGCGGCTATCTCTCGTGAATTTTGTTTAGAATAGTCTGTCTTCCATAGCATCCAACATACCCGAGAACGACTATCTTCTCGGGTATCTCTTTAAATAAAACCCCAACGATAGGAATGAAAGGGGAACGACATGGCGATTGAAACCACCGTACAAACCTTTAAAAACCTGATCAACGGCGAATGGGTAGACTCGCTTAGCAACGCCACCTTTGAGAGCAAAAATCCGGCAAAGGAAAGCGACGTCGTCGGACGGTTCCAAGCTTCGGTCGAAGCAGATGTGAATCAGGCGATGGAAGCGGCCGAGCGGGCTTTTCAAACCTGGCGCAGCGTGTCCCCTACGAAACGTGCAGAGATCTTGTACAAGGCAGCAGATTTGCTGGAAGCCAAGCTGGATCAGTACGCGGAGGAGTTGACCAGGGAAGAGGGGAAGACACTCGCGAGCAGCAAGATGGAAGTGAAGCGATCCGCTCAAACCTTGCGCTATTACGCCTTCGAAGGAATGAATATTGCCGGGGAAACGCTCCCTTCCGAGGACCCGACGATCTCCATCTACACGAAAAAGGAGCCGCTTGGCGTCGTCACTGTCATCACTCCGTGGAACTTCCCGATCTCCATTCCGGTTCGGAAAATCGCCCCTGCGCTGGTGACTGGGAACACGGTAGTTTTCAAGCCGGCTTCGGATACGCCGCTCATTGCCCTGCGACTTGTCCAGGCGCTGCATGAAGCTGGACTTCCGGCAGGTGTGATCAATTTCATCACTGGCTCAGCCTCTCAAACAGGAAATGCACTCGTCACGCATCCAGCAGTCAAAGCGGTTACCTTTACGGGTTCAACCAGTGCAGGTGTGGCTATTCAACGCTCCGTACGTTTGTCCACGCGCGTACAGCTCGAGCTCGGAGGGAAAAATCCTCTGCTGGTCATGGAGGATGCGGATCCGGAGTATGCAGCTGAGCTTGCGATCAAAGGCGGCTTTGAGCTGACAGGCCAGGCTTGCACAGGCACCAGTCGTGTCATCGTGATGGAATCCGTGCATGACCGTTTCGTTCAGGCGCTGATCGAAAAAACGAAGAAGCTGAATATTGGAAATGGAAGCACGTCGGGCGTGGAGATTGGGCCGCTAGCCAATGCCAGTCAGCTGAAAAACGTGCTTGCCTATATCGAAATCGGCAAAGCAGAAGGAGCTTCTCTCGCCTACGGTGGAGAGCAGCTGACAGGCAGTGAATATGAGGAGGGCTATTTTGTCCGACCTGCCATTTTCACGAATGTGACTCCTTCCATGCGAATCGCGCAGGAAGAAATATTCGGACCTGTTATTTCCGTCATCCGTGTCGGTTCGTTTGAAGAGGCAATGAAGGTGGCAAGCGACGTCGAATACGGCTTGTCGGCGGCGATTTGCACGCAGGATTCAGCGAAGATTCAGCATTTTGTAAACAACATCCAGTCCGGTGTCGTCAAAGTCAATCGTCCGACAACCGGTAATGCACCGCATGTGCCTTTTGGCGGCGTCAAAATGTCCAGCACGGCAACCTACCGCGAATCGGGCAGGGGAGCGTTGGAATTCTACACGCAGATCAAGAGTGTCTATCACGGCATGTAAGAGATGAGAGAATAGGAGGCAATGCCAACGATGAAATCGGTTATGAAGCTGGAACTAGACGAAGCAAAAGTGATGATCGAAGCGGCAAAAAAGGCGGCAGAAGAGGTCAACGCTCTCGAGTCGATCTGCATCGTGGACGATGGCGGGTACGTGATCGCGCTGGAGCGTATGAACGGAGGACGCATCACAGGACCGGAAATTGCCATTGCCAAAGCATTTACCGCGAGCGGTCACAAACGCTCCACCCATCTGTTCAACCAACCGGGCGGACCCGCGACGACAACGGGAGAAGCATTCGGTATCCACGTGATGCTGCCAGGTAAGTTTGCCATTTTCGTAGGCGGCTTCCCGATCGTCGTGAACGGAGCCGTCATCGGTGGAGTCGGCGTCAGCGGAGGAAATGGGGAGCAAGATACGGCAGTAGGCACGGCAGCGCTGAAAGCTCTGCAGGAGTATTTGGGTGCTGAGTACGAAGTGATGACGCAAGCAGACATCAAGAAGTAGGATATAGGCAGCCCGATCATGCCATGTAAAAAGGGAGGTGAAGAGGGGCGATGGTGCTCTGGAATCTGTTCCTCGGATTTTTCCGAATCGGCATCCTGGGCTACGGTGGAGGTCCTACGATGATCCCCCTCGTTCACGCCGAGGCCGTCCAGAAATACGGCTGGATGACGGACGAAGAATTCACGGACGTGTTGGCGATGGGAAATGCTCTGCCGGGACCGATTGCGACGAAAATGGCAGGGTATATCGGCTATAAGGTAAAGGGTGCGGCAGGCGCAGCGGTAGCGATCGTGGCGATGGTAATACCGGTGCTCGTCGCGATGATACTGCTGCTGGGACTCATTTACAAGCTGAAGGACTCAGGCATCGTTGGAGGCATGACGCATGGTGTGCAGCCTGTGATCGGAGTCATGATGGCAGTCATGGCGTACGAGTTTTTTCTGAAGTCGTGGAAGAGCTGGGTGAAGAGCAAGACGATAGCCTGGACGATCGTGTCTCTGGTAGCGCTGGCGCTGTTGAATGTAAATCCTGGCCTGCTCATCGGGATCGCACTTGCATACGCCTTTACCGAATCGACCTATCTGGTCAGAAAACAGAAGAAAAAACAGGCTGATTCGCCAGACAGGGGTATATCAGCATGATCCTGCTACACGTATTTTGGGCCTTTTTCATCCCGAACATCTTGGGCTATGGCGGTGGGCCGCCGATTATTCCGCTGCTGCAGGCAGAAGTCGTCGATCACTACGGCTGGATGACATTGGAACAATTCGGGGATGTGCTTGCTTTAGGCAATGCCCTTCCAAGTCCGATTGCTACCAAGCTGGCTGGCTATATCGGCTATCAGGTGGCGGGAATTCCCGGAGCGATTGTCGCGCTGATCGCAACGATTGCCCCGACTGCGATCGCGATGGTCATCCTGTATAAATTTCTGCATCTTTTCAAGAACTCGCCTCAGGTATCGGCGATGACGCAAATCGTGCGACCGATTGTAGCCGTTTTGCTAGGAATCCTGGCCTTTCAGTTCTTCGCGAGCGCTTATGAGGCCACTGGAATCTGGCAGACCGCAGCCCTGACTGCAATCAGCCTCCTCACACTGGAAAAGCTGAAAGTCCATCCAGGGATCGTAGTAGCGGGCGCGCTAGTTTACGGAGGCGTATTTTTGCAATAGGGCAATGGGTGTGTCTTTGAAAGGGTTGTTGTATATCGATAATCATATCGATTAAACTAAGGAAAACAACTCTCGGAGGTATACCAGATGCCAGACACGCCAGTAATTTGGAAAGATGAGGATTTAAGCCCGATTCGGGACAAAGTATACGATTATATCAAGCAGGCTATCGTTCAAGGCGTCTATAAATCAGGGGAACGAATTATTGAAAGAGAGCTGGCGGATCAGCTAAATGTCAGCCGCACCCCGATTCGTGAAGCACTGTTCCGTCTGGAATCCCAAGGCTTCGTAAAAACATTGCCGCGCAAAGGAGTCGTCGTCTCCCAGCTATCTCCGGAGGAAGTCGTGGAAATTTTCACAATTCTCGGCTCCCTGGAAAGCTTGGCGATGAAAATGGCAGCCCAAAAGGCAACGCCAGAGGCTCGTGAGGAGCTCAAGCGCATTATCGATGAGATCGACGCTGAGTTTTCCAAGCCGGAAGTGAACCAGGAATATAAAAATTTCCACTTCGATATCAACGACGTCATTTTCCGGGCGGCTCAAAGCCCAAGACTGACGCAAATGCTGGATGGTCTGTCCGATTATATCCGAGCGTTTGTGCATGTGGGCTATGAGCTTCCGGGCAGGCAGCGCAAAGCCATGGAGGAGCATCGGGAGATTGCCATGGCGGTATACAACGGTCAAGCAGAGCTGGTTGAGAGCTTAACCAAAATTCATTTGGAGAACTCCAAAAGAGCATATTTGGAAGCGCTCGACAAGCAATAGCAGCAGGCCGTCCCACATTCTTACTGCAGATGGAGGTGTTTCAATGCCAAACGTAAAATTACATCAAAACGGTCAAGTATATGAACAAGAAATCGGTGCGAACAGCAACTTGGTCGTTTTGGCAGGAATTAAAAAATTCCCTCATCTGAAGTATGGATGTGGTATGGGCAAATGTACGAAATGCACGGTCAAGGTATTGGCAGGCGGGGAGAGTCTTCCTGAGCCAAACTGGAAGGAAAACAAGATGCTCGGGGAAAAAATCACCCAGGGTTATCGATTGGCGTGCCAGCTCTACATTCACGAAGACATCGAGATCTGTCAGGAAACGTAGGAGCTCTAGAAATTTCTATTATCACATTCTTACAAATGGAGGGTTTGAAGATGAGCGAATATATTATGGTATCTACAACCGAACGGTACAAGACAGTTACCGAAAATCCGGATCTGGAAGTAGTCTCTGCATACGAATACTATTTCTTCGGCAAGAAAAAGACGACATTCTCCATCTGCAAAATTAAAAACCCAATTACAAGAATTGTGATTCAAGGTGTTTCGGAAGTGTTCCCGGACAACAGCATTCCGATCAAGGTGTTCCCGAAGTTTGAGACAACGACAGAAATCGAAAAAGAGATTTACGAGCTGGATTTGGACGACGACAGCAAGATTGTGAAGGTCCATTAATCGGGCGGGGAAAAGCGAGGAGCGGGCGAAGGAGCCGGTTCCTTTTTTCTTTGTACGAAGGGTGGGGGAGCGGGTAGGAAACGAAAAAATGCATCCCGGAAACGTTTCTCACGCTCCCTGCGAATGCATGTCTTTTCGTAAATTTTGCTATTGAGCGGCGTTGATGCGCCTTTGGGCGATTTTGTTGAGACGCTCTACATCTTCTTCTCCCCAGGAAACGGTCACATCTCCCGTTACGAAGGTTTGGCACGCCAGCCGGAAGCCTTGCCCGATCTTGTCATTGCCGAGGCGGTCTATTTCTTTTTTCATGACCTTGCTGAGGTTTTCCTGTCCATCCACGATCTGTACGCGACAGGTTCCGCATAGTCCGCCACCGCATTTGAATGGAACGGCCCCTTCGTACCGAATGGAAGTCCTGAGAAGATTTGCGTCTTTCTCCACTTCGATGGTCTTTCCTGACGTATGAAAAGTAATAGATGGCACAAGATTCCCTCCCTCGTCGTTATAAAACAAGTATATCACAGAGATTTGGTTTATGGTATACCAAATGCAATATTTTTGCTATGATAGAGGGAAATCACATGTTTACAGGAGGACTTATGATTCAGATTGGAGTTATTGGCTACGGAACCATCGGGGAAGATGTCGTACAAGCAATCAGGCAGGGCAAAGAGGGAAAGATACAGGTCACGTCCATTCTGGTCCGCGATCGATCCAAGTATCAGGTGCCAGAGGACATTGCGGCGTTGATGACGGAGAATGAGTCGGACTTTTTTGAAAATGATTTTGCTATTGTCGTGGAGAGCGCCGGGCATCAAGCGGTAAGGCTGTATGGGGAAAAGGTTCTGGAGCATGGAGCCGATCTGATTATTGTCAGCGTAGGTGCCTTTGCGGACGAAGAGCTGCATACACGTCTCATGCAAAAAGCGGCGGAGTGCGGACGCAAGATCATCATTCCGTCTGCAGCCATCGGAGGTTTGGACCGGATTGCTGCAGGAAGTCTGGGGCCGATGGAGGAAGTCACCCTCGTTACACGCAAGCCTCCGAAAGCATGGTATGGCACGATGATTGAGCAGCAGGTTTCCTTGGCTGACTTGACAGAGCCGTACTGCGCTTTTGAAGGAGTGGCGAGAGATTCGGCAAGGCTGTTTCCCGAGAGTGTAAACGTGTCCGCTGCTCTGAGTCTGGCTGGAGTCGGATTTGACCAAACGAAAGTAAAGGTGTTCGTCGACCCGCATATCACACACAACACGCATGAGATTGAAGCCAGAGGAAAGTTTGGGCAAATCAAGCTGCAAATTCAAAATACACCGTCCGCGCGCAATCCGAAAACCGGGTATATTGTCGCCATGAGCGTCTTGAAAACGCTGCGTGATCGGGCGTCTCACTTCGTCATTGGCGTGTAAAGGCGACGAATTCGCACACGCAGCCATTGGAAATGTTTGTCCTTCTCCCGGCATATGGTAGTGGGGAGGAGGGGGACAAAGATGGCGGAAGAAAAGGCGTTTGTAGCGCTGCGAATCGTGACAGGCATCATTTTTCTCGTGCACGGAGTCTCCAAGCTGCAGAAAGGAATGGCGGTGGTCATGTCTTCGTTCGGCGACCTCGGATTGCCGACTTGGCTGGCATATCCGGTGATGGCTATCGAGGTCATCGGAGGTCTGGCGCTAATCCTGGGAGTAGGAGTACGAGTCGCGGCCTGGGGGCTGGCAGTCATAATGGCGGGTGCGATCGCGACAGTGAAGTGGAAGCATGGTTTTCTGGGTAGCGGCGGGCAGAACGGCTACGAATTCAATCTCATCCTGCTCGCGGTCACCGTATGCGTAGGGGTGAAAAAACAGAAAAGAGACCGGGTTGAACGCATGTGAGATGCGTTTTGCCTGGTCTCTTTTTCCATGGATCATGAGGAGAGAAAGTCGTAGCTATCGGCAGAGACAGAATCGAGAAAAGGACTCACATTGCCGATGCTGTACAGATGCAGCTCATGCATAGCACGTGTGCAGGCTGTATAAAACAGCTTTCGTTCACTCTCGCGGCTGTAACGCTCTGCTGAAGCATCGTAGAGGAGAACCGCGTCAAACTCCACCCCTTTTGCCAAGTACGACGGGATGATCAAGACCTCGGTCTCATAGGAAATCGCGCGTGTACCGATCATGCGGATATCCAGCTTGTCGCGCAGATTTTCATAAGCCTCCTGAGCCTCTTGCGCTGTCTTGGTGATGACCGCAATGGCTTGATGGCCTTCTGCTTTTAGCTCTGCAATTCGCCCGGCGATTTGTTCTGCGAGTGCTTCACGATCCTGTACGGCGGTCACGCTTGGCTTTCGCCCGATGCGACGGAAGGGCTCGATCCGGTCCCCGTCCTTCACTAGCTGGCGGGTAAAGGTGACAATCGGCTCTGTGGAACGGTAGCTTTTGGTCAGGACAAACGTTTCCGTCTGCTCCGGCTCATACAGCGAGGCGACTGCCTCAAAGCTTGAGCTCTCGTAGGCATGGGCGTAGATCGCCTGATTCCAGTCTCCCAGAACTGTCATTTTGGCGCGAGGGAACAGTCGTTGCAGCAGAGCAAATTGGAATGGCGAGTAATCCTGGGCTTCGTCGATGAATACATGGCGGACGATGTTGTTGGTTTGAAAGCCCTCCAGCTTTTCCTGCAAATACAAAAACGGCGGCGTATCCTCATAGGTCAGCTCGTTTTGATCCAGTCGCGCTAAGGTTTGGGCACAGATTTCGGACCATTGGGAGGGCCGCTCGTCTGCCCCAAAAATGGACATGGTCAGGGGAGAATCCGTGAAGAGCTGACGATACGTTGCTGTCGAATCAATGAATTGCAGCTCACGCACCCACGTGCGCAGCGGCTGAAACTGTTTTTTTACGATTTTCGCCGCTAAGAGCTCCTGCTCGCGATCGAAGTCGTTGAACGTATCTTCCCGGAACTGGTTTTTCCGGCGCAGCTCCTGATAGACAGCGGCAAAAGCGTCTTTGTCCAAGAGCTCCAGCTCATCTTCCACCCACGGCTTGCTGCGTTCTACGCGCTCGTGCTTCTTCAGTTCGCCGAGCAGCCATCTGCCTACCAGTGTCATCCGATTGGGAATCGAGATCGAGGGATCCAGGGAATAAAAGTGATCGCTGATACGATTGGCGCTGATGAGGGTGCGGTCGCGAAATTTTAGCGGGCGGAACAAAATTCCGCTTTCTTTGAGAGCGGTCGCGTAGTCATCGATCACCTGCATGAATCGCGGAGATGTTTTCATCCGGATGCCAGCGATCCTTTCGGGGTAGCCGGGCTCTTCCATGGCCGTCAACACGTATTCCATCTGGGTGAGTGGGTGCTCCAGCTGAAAGATCGCGCCGAGACGATGCTCTGCGTATTCTTGAAAGGTCGTCTGCTGCATGTTTTCTTCTCCCAGCTCAGGCAGCACGGTGGAGACGTAGCTGTTGAACAACGAATTGGGGGAGAACAATACGATTTGCTCGGCACGCAGCGTTTTCCGGTAACGGTACAGCAAGTAGGCGATCCGCTGAAGGGCGGCCGACGTTTTGCCGCTGCCAGCTGCTCCGGAAACGATGACGAGACGGCTCTTGTCGTTGCGAATGATGCGGTTTTGATCGCGCTGGATCGTCGCCACGATACTCTTCATTTGCGAGTCAGCCTGCTTGCCCAGCACTTCCTGCAGCAGCTCATCCCCGATGGTCACACCCGTATCAAACAGATGGAGCAGCTGTCCGTCGCGGATGACGTACTGGCGCTTGCAAGTAATTTCACCCGTGACCGTGCCGCTCGGGGTCTCGTATGTGGCAGGTCCTGGAGCGTAGTCGTAGTAGAGACTTGAGATCGGGGCGCGCCAGTCATAGACCAGAAACTGCTCCTCGTTCTTATCGAGTAAGGAGGCAATTCCCAAATAAACGGGTTCTGCCACAGACTCGGTTTCCTCCCGAAAGTCAATTCGGCCGAAATACGGAGATTGAACCAGCCTCCGAAGAGTACGCAGTTGATGTATCGCGTGGCGATGGACACGTTCTCTCTCGGAAAGCACCTCTGCTTGCTGCTTGATGCTGGCATAGGTTTCGGCTGCTTCACTGGCATCCTCGAAGTTGACAGTGACATCGTCCCAAAAATGCTTGCGGATTCCAACGATGTCAGCACTGACTTCGGTGACATGCTCCTGCAGGCTGTCGATCTGTCGATTGATCTCGGAGATGACCTGCACGACCCGCTGTTCTTCCTTTTGTCTGTCTTGGTCAGCTTCGTTCATGATACCGCTCCTTTTCTTGCCCATTTTTGGTCTGAGGGGTTTGACAACTACCCCGGTGATGTGATAAGATAATATTGGGTAAAAATAATCAATATATTAAATCTGCATCAAAAGACCAATTCCCATTGTAGCATAGGGGACTTGGTGTTTCAACATGTATATCACTTTTACGACAACGGTAGCGGGGTGCGCAGGCACTCCGCTTTTTTTACGTATAGGAATTGATGAGCGTTTACGTTTATCAATTCCGGAGCGCATGACGAAGTGCCTCAGCGTCCGCTTCTGGCATTCCTTCGGTAAATCTTTCCGCTAAAACGCGGTCGCTCCTCCTTCAATAAACAGACTGCTCCCACCAGCTCGTGGAAAAGAGAATGGTGGCGCTGTTCCCTTCTGCAGGAATTGCGGCCATCATTGTCATCCCGGGGCCAAGCATCCACTGTCCGTTTAGCTTGGCTTCGATGGTGCTCGTGGGTGGAACCATCCGGGTCGTGACTGCTGCTCCCCCGCGTGGCAGAACGCTGTCTCCTGTAGCGAACCGTATTTTTCCTTGAGGGGGTGGACAGGCGCTGAGTTGGGCATAGCTCGCACTAACGGCCGTGGAGGTTTTGGCCCCCGTGATGGACTCGGTTTTCCCGAACCAGATTTGGACTTCGGCGGGGTGCTCGGAGTAATTGGTCAGCTGCCAGCTATGAACAAAGAGAATCACGCCAGAACGGAAGGGATTGGACAGGGCCCCAAATCCTTGAATTTCTCCACCAGCGGTTATTTTTTCCGTTTGGCCAAGAAAATATTTACAGTGAGCGGCCATCGACATGGGGTAGGGAACATGAAGTTGCTTGGGGGTCTGATCTGAAATGGGTGGGGTAGGAAAGGGATAGTAGCCCATTTGCATGTAGACATCTGGCACGCCGTAGTAATAGGGGGATTGGTTGAACGAGGACTTTGCCATCGGTTCCTCTCCTTTGGGTGTAGTAACCCTACAGCATATGGCGCTCGCCCAAACGAGGTGCGGAAAGCAAAAAACGCCCGAACGGCTGCGAGACGCAGCCGTTGGACGCTTTTGCAAAGAAGTCGCTTCGCTTAGGATACGACCTTCCAGGCGTGGATGGCGAGCAATGCCCAGCCGATGAGAAACAGAACACCGCCAATCGGGGTGATCGCTCCCAGGACTTTGACACCCGACAGCGCCAAGGCGTAAAGACTGCCGGAAAAGACGATCGTTCCTACGAAGAAGCACCAGCCTGCCCAAGAAAGTCCTGCGGCACCCGGATACCATTTGAGCAATAAGGCGACCAGCACCAGTGCCAGAGCGTGTGTCGTTTGGTAGGTGACCCCGGTATGGAAAATGCCGAGGGAGTACTCGTCCAGTTTTTCTTTTAGGGCATGGGCTCCAAAGGCACCAAAGGCAACAGACAAAAATCCGCTGATACTGCCTAGCAACAGAAACAGTTTCATGCGTGTTTCACTCCTCACGTCCTATCATCGTCATCGTGACTATTTTACAGTATAGGGACGCACATTGCCCAATTGCAATTTGATGAACAGTGTTTTGGACTACCGTACAGACCGCTTGTCAACTCCCGACATAAAGTGTAATACGCAGTGGCAACGTAAACCGCCGCTGTTTCGGGAGGTGAATAGATAAGATGAACAAATGGCTCTCTCTTGCTGGCGGTCTGGTTGGTGGCTACGCTTTGTTGAAAACCCCACTCGATGGTACCTTCCTGAACGGACTGAATCCGTTGGTTGATGGGATTGGCCTGATCGCAATGCTGGTCTTTTCGGGTGCTCTTATTTATGCAGGTGTACGCGATTGGTTCCAGAAGTAATGCGCGGCGTCCCAGCGTAATGCAAATCAAGAGGCGTCTCCTTTTTGCGGGAGATGCCTTTTTCTTAGCCAGTATAAGTGCAACTAAGGCTCCGCTACAAAGCTTGGCGGAGTCAAGTTTTCTAATAAAAATGTGTAAGTCAGCCTCTCTTTTCTCCGAATGCTGGCTTCTTTTGTCATCTTTCTCCATATATATAAAATAGGCTTTGGCAAATGGGAGGGGAAAGACTGTGACCAACGAAGAACGCAAAGAGCTAGAGCGGTCGATTGATGAAATTACCGAAATTGCCAAGGGGTTTGGTCTCGATTTTTATCCGATGCGCTACGAAATCTGCCCGGCGGATATTATTTATACGTTTGGAGCCTACGGAATGCCGACGCGGTTCTCGCACTGGAGCTTCGGAAAATCCTTTTATCGCATGAAGCTGTCGTACGATCTCAATTTGAGCAAAATCTATGAACTGGTGATCAACTCCAATCCGTGCTACGCCTTCTTGCTGGATGGCAACTCGCTGATCCAGAACAAGCTGATCGTAGCGCACGTCTTGGCACACTGCGATTTTTTCAAGAACAACATGCGCTTCTCCAACACGAACCGAGACATGGTGGAGAGCATGGCTGCCAGCTCGGAGCGCATCCGTCAGTACGAAATCGAATACGGCAAGGAAGCCGTGGAGGATCTGCTCGATGCGAGCCTGGCGATTCAGGAGCATATCGACCCGAGCCTGATGCGACCCAAGCTGCGCTGGAAACGCGAGCCGGAGGAGGCTGCAAAGTCTGCAAAGAAAGGAAAGGCAGACCGCCATTCTTCATACGATGACCTATGGGGTCTGGACCGGCAAGAGAAGACGGAGACCGAACCGGTAAAGCCTGTCCGCAAATTCCCACCGTCTCCGGAAAAGGATTTGCTGCTGTTCATCATGGAGTACAGCAGTGTCCTGGAGGATTGGCAGCGTGATGTCTTGACCATTGTCCGCGATGAAATGCTGTACTTCTGGCCGCAGATGGAGACGAAGATCATGAACGAAGGCTGGGCTACCTTCTGGCACATGCGCATTTTGCGGGAGATGGAGCTGACGGAGGCAGAGACGATCGATTTTGCGAAGCTGCACTCTTCGGTTATTCAGCCTTCGACAACGAGCATTAATCCGTACCATCTCGGGCTCAAAATTTTCGAGGATATCGAAAGACGCTGGGATAAGCCGACGAAGGAAGAGCAGGAGCGGTTTGGCCGCAAGCCAGGTGAAGGACGCTCCAAGATTTTTGAAGTGCGCGAGCTGGAGTCGGATATCAGCTTCATCAGCAACTTCATGACCAAGGATTTGGTGAGCGATCTGGATTTGTACATGTTCGGCAAGCAGGGGAATGACTGGATCGTAACGGATAAACAATGGGAGCAGGTGCGAGACGGTCTGGCAGGCACCCGGGTCAACGGAGGGTTCCCTTACGTGATGGTGCACGATGGCGACTATTTGCGCGCAGGCGAGTTGTTATTGAAGCATCACTTTGAGGGTCTGGAGCTGGATGTGAAGTACGTCGAGAAAACATTGCCGCACGTCTATACCCTCTGGGGGAAAAACGTGCATTTGGAAACGGTCATCGAGGATCGGCAGGTCTTGTTTACGTACGATGGCAAAAAGGTGCATCGCCGGTTTTTGTAAAGATCAGTGAGTCGAGAAGGAACAGCAAAAAGACTTCCTCCCCCAGCCTTGCATCGGGGGAAGAAGTCTTTTTTAACGCATAGGAATGGATAAGTGTTTACGATTGCGAAATCCGGAGAACATGACAACGCGGTCGCTCCCCCTTGAACAGGCTTTTCTTATCCAGGCAGCCACACGAATTGCCAATCGGCATTCGTGAATGTGCAGGGGACAACCTCTACGGCATATTTTGCTCGGGTCAAGCGTGGAGCTGCCCGGATTGACTGACATTCCAGCAGCCTGATTTGCTGCTCAACGCAAGGGCATACCAGTCATGTACGTTTGTCACATCGATCTGGACCACGATTGAGCGAGAGTGCGGATTTTTCTAGCAAAAACAGGTGGAAGAACAAGCGGTTCGAAGTCAAAAAACAAGTTGTGGTATATTCGTGTATAAGCGATGCTGTGGGCATTTCAGGAAAAAGTCTTGCTCTGTGTAAAGGCGGATGCCCAACAGGGAGAGCGGGAGGAGCTGCCAGCCCCCTCTCAAAAGCAGAAATTTACTAGCAAGTCCATATAAGCGCCGTGAACGCAGATTTCAGTAGGAAGAGAAGAGCTTTTGTAACGCTTTTGTATCTATAAAGGGGTAGTGTGAAAAGGACAGTGTCTAAAGCATAAGGGAACGGGACAGTTCTTTTGTATGCGTCGAAAAGAAAGCGTTTACTATTTGCATCTTGGGAGGAATTTCACATGGCAAAGCAGGTAGCAGTCATCGGATCGGGTGTAATGGGACATGGTATCGCACAGGAATATGCGCTGGCTGGTTACACCGTCTTCCTATACGACTTACAGGAATCATTTTTGATCAAAGCCAAGCGGAGTGTGGAAAACAGCCTGAGCTTGCTGGTTAAAGAGCAGGTCATTGCAGAGCAAGCCAAGAAGGACGCACTGGAGCGGATCGTACTGACCACGGATTTGCAGACGGCTGTAGCGAAAGCTGACGTCATCACGGAAGCGATCCCGGAAGTCATTGAAATGAAGTGGGATTTGTTCGAGAAATTGGAGCAATTTGCAAAAGAAGATGCTATCATTGCATCCAACACCTCCACTTTCTCGATTGCGCGACTGATCGAAAAAGCGAAAACACCGCAGCGGATCATCATCACGCATTTTTTCAACCCGGCACAGCTCGTTCCCCTCGTGGAAATCGTCCGGCATGAAAGTACGTCGGATGCGGTTGTAGCACGGATCATGGAGCTCATGGCGGAAATCGGGAAGTCTCCGGTGTTGCTGAAAAAGGATGTTCCCGGCTTTATCGCCAACCGCCTGCAGGCAGCTCTGATGCGCGAAGCCTTTTCTCTATTGAAAGAAGGAGTCGCGGACGCGCGCGAGATCGATACGGTGATGAAGGACGGAATCGGATTCCGCTGGGCGTTTGTCGGTCCGATCGAGACGGCTGATTTCGGTGGACTCGATACATGGAAGCGCGTGATTGACAATTTGGCTCCTGAGCTGAATGCATCCCAGAAGGCTCCTGAGCTCATCGATGAGCTGGTGGAAAAAGGGGAGCTGGGGACGAAAACAGGCTCTGGCATTTACTCGTATGCGGATACGTCCGTCGAGGAAAAATGGAAGCAAAGAGACGAGCAATTTATTCGACTGGCAAAAATGAAGCGCGGATAAAGGGAAGATAGTGAGGCAGGGGATCGCATGGATGAAAAGGATTGGCTCTTGCTGCAAGCCTTGAGCAGAGAGAAAAGCTTGACCAGAGCAGCGGAGCGCATGTACATGACGCAGCCTGCCCTGACCTATCGACTGCAGCAGCTGGAAAAACGGTTCGGTGTCTCGCTGATAGTGAAGCACGGCAAAGGGATTCGGTTCACACCAGAAGGCGAATACTTGGCGACGTATGCAGCGAAAATGCTGGCTGAGCTGCGGGATACGCGAGATCATATCGTGAATATGCAGCAGGAGGTACAGGGAACGCTGCGGATCGGGGCGTCCATCTACTTTGGACAGTACGAGCTTCCTTTGATTATCAAAAAGTTTCTGGAGCTGTATCCCAAGGTCCAAATTCATGTCGACACGGGCTTCAGCTCTGAAATCTATGACATGCTGCTCCAAGAGGAGATTCAGGTAGGCATCATCCGCGGGGATTTTCAATGGCTGGATCAGAAGCATTTGATTCAGGAAGAGAATATTTGCCTCGTATCAACGGAAGAGCTGAATCTGGACGAGCTGCCTTCCTTGCCTCGGATTAACTATCGGGCACCCAAGCTGGCAGTGAAGCTGGGGGACCAAATGTCCTTTTCGCTTAAGCACGCGATCGATCAATGGTGGCATGAGCGTTATACAGAGCCTCCGACCATTACCATGCAGGTGGATAGCTATGAGACCTGCAAGGAAATGGCGAAATTCGGATTGGGCTATACGATTATCCCGCGTGTTTTTATACGGCCGAATGAAGAGCTTTACACCGTAGATTTGACCATGCTGGACGGACAGCCGATCACACGGCGTACGTGGATGCTGTATCGCGAGGCAACCATGCAGTTCACTGTCGTCCATCGATTTGTGGCATTTCTAAAGCAGTATGAACTGCGGTGAGTATACGACAAGGCCCGGTTTCATCCGGGCTTTTCCTTTTCATAAAAAATCCCCCTGGAGAGCTCCAGAGGGAGGGGAAAACAAAAGCAAGTTTACCATGAATCAACTACAGATCTGTTGCGACATGTGGTTTACTATAGTGGCTCGTACCCCCGCCGCCGACCAACACTCTCCCGCCTTTGGGAAAGGTCAAAAGCTTGCTGGACCCGTTGGCAAGCAAGACGACAACCTTGGCGCGATTCGCCGTCGCGATGTACATCACGTAGCCGCTGCCAGTGATGAAGACGCGCCACTTGCTATCAAATTCCGAGCGAAGGACACGAGTGGAATAGACTTGATTTTCGGTCCTGGTTACCGTTATTTTTTTCATCCTTAATCACCTGCCGTTTCTCTACAGCTTATTCGCATGCGGAAAAAAGGAATGGACAAGTGATACTGGCAAATCCCCCAAATTCGTTGCATCCTGTCTGGAACAGGATTATCATAGTCATACAAAGGAGTGATTGATATGGCAAAAAGCAGTGCCAAAAAAGCGAGGGAAAAGCTGGCGCGCGAAGGCAAACGCAACCCGGAGCTGAACCGGAGCATTTTCGCCTTGGCGGATATGAGACAGCGCAAGACCAAAACGAAAGCAGAAAAATGGAACCAGCAAAAGCACAAGAGGTCGTTATCCTTTCAAAGTGATGATGGTCTCTTTTTTTTGTCTTTTTTTCGAGATGTTATAAAGAAAATTATAGTTAGGGGTAAAGTTTTTTAGATTTTACTTATAGAAAGCTGGGTCGTACAATGAGGGCGTACGGAAGGTGATTAAATTTTTTGAAATGTCTATGAGAGAGATTGGAGGGCAAGATCAGGATATGGGACAGATTTTGGAGAACAAGCAACGGATTGTACAAGCCGTCGATGAGCTGGATTCCCAGCTGCGCGAGATCGCCTTGACGATTCACGCAAACCCTGAGCTCAGTTTTTTTGAGCATAAAGCATCTCAGTGGCTGACAGAGCCGTTGGTTGCAGCAGGTTTTGAAGTAGAAAGAGGCGTAGCCGGACTTGAAACCGCTTTCCGCGCAACATGGGAAGGAAAGCCAGGAGGACCGACGATTGCGCTGCTGGCAGAGTATGATGCGCTTCCAGAAATCGGGCATGCCTGCGGCCACAATCTGATCGGGACGTCGGCGGTCGGAGCGGCATTGGCATTGAAGCAGGCTTTTCCCGAGCTGCCGGGCCGCATTATCGTGATGGGGACACCTGCCGAGGAAGACGGCGGAGGCAAAATCATCATGTGTGAGCAGGGACTATTTGATGAAGTTGATGCGGCCATGATGTGTCACCCGCATAAAAAGACGATGGTCCTGCGCGGAGCCTTGGCCTGTGTAGATGCGACCTTCAGCTTTTACGGCAAACAGGCGCATGCCTCTTCCGCCCCGGAAAAAGGCATCAGTGCATTGGACGCGCTGATTCATACCTTCGTTGCCATTAATTCCCTACGTCAATTTTGCAAGGATGATGTGCGAATTCATGGCATTATTACAAAAGGCGGAGATGCTCCAAATGTAGTGCCGGAGTACTGCGAAGCCAAATTCATCCTTCGGGCGGCCAATGTGCGGGAGCTGCGCGAGCTGACCGAAAAGGTGTACAAGACGGTTCATCACTCAGCGGAAGCGGTAGGGGCGAGAGCTGAAATCAAGGAAGGTCTGGTCTACGCCGAACGCAACAACAATCATGCGCTCGCGGGTTTATTCGCGGAAAACTTGGAGGCAATGGGCATCGAAGTGAGTGATCCTCCGAAAAAAGGCGGGATCGGCTCGTCGGATATCGGAAATGTCGGCCAAGTGACGGCAACCATCCATCCTTACATCAAAATTACGGAGGCGGGTACGCACACACCGGCGTTTACCGTAGCGACTGCATCGGAGGCAGGTTTGGTTGGAATGAACCAAGCGGCCAAAGCCTTAGCTATGACCACGTATGATCTTTGCACGGACCCAGCTCTTTTGCGAAGCGTTCGTGAAGAGTTCGAGAATTGGAAAAAGAATAAACAAGCAGAGGAGGCATAAGGATGAGCGCACATTCGCCACAGCCAGCCATGCCCAATTCCAGCCAGCCAACGTCATCCTGGCGAAAATATATCAAAATGCCCCATACTTTCGTTCTTCTGGTCATCCTCACTCTGCTCGCGGCGG
Source organism: Brevibacillus nitrificans (assembly GCF_003710965.1). NCBI lineage: Bacteria > Bacillati > Bacillota > Bacilli > Caryophanales > Paenibacillaceae > Brevibacillus > Brevibacillus nitrificans. The sequence goes on from NZ_RHHU01000010.1 coordinate 69,132, forward strand.
CACTCACGTACATGGTGCCGTCCGGGGAGTTCGAGCGTGCCAAGGATCCGACCTCGGGAAAAACGCTGGTTGTGCCCAACTCCTATCATGCAGTGGAGGGGGACCCAGTCAGTCTGCTCGAGGTACCCAAAGCGATTGTAAAAGGACTCATTGATTCCAGTGATATTGTTTTCTTTATCTTCATTATTGGTGGAGCTTTTCAGGTCATCACGGCAACGGGCACCATCGAAGCGGTGACCAGCCGGGTCGCCAAGACGTTTTCCAAGCGTGGAATCTTGATCATTCCGGTATTTTTGGGGCTGTTCTCCGTCGGCGGCTTTACGATGGGCATGTCCTCCGAGGTCATGGTGTTCGTTCCACTGGGAATCGCGATTGCCCGTTCCCTCGGTTATGACGCCTTGACGGGAACGGCGATGGTTTCACTAGGCGCATCCGTTGGCTTTACGGCGGGACTGCTGAATCCGTTTAACGTAGGATTGGCACAGGTGATTGCAGAAGTTCCGATGTTTTCAGGGATGTGGCTGCGGGCGATTTTGCTGCTCACGCTTTTGGCCATCACGAGCTGGTACATCATTCGCTACGCACGCAAAGTGAAAAAGACACCGCAGGCCAGCATCGTTCGCAATCTCGAGGAATCGACGACAGAGAAAAAGCTCGATCTGCATTCCCTTCCAGCGCTGGAGGCGAAGCACATCTTAACCGTGATCACGATCGTCGCCAGCTTTGCGCTGTTGATTTGGGGCGTATCGAAAAAGGATTGGTGGATGGAGGAGCTTTCGGCTCTGTTCCTCACGATGGGGATTGTTTCAGGCTTTTGCGCGAAGTTTGGTCCGAGCCGCATCGCCAGCGAGTTCGTAAAAGGGGCAAGCGCGATTACGTACGGGGCATTCATCATCGGGATTGCGCGTTCGATCCTGATCGTGCTGGAGCAGGGGAATGTCATCGATACGATTGTGTTTGGCTTGTCTGATGCCGTTGGTCATTTGCATGGCTCGATCCAGGTACTGGGGATGTATTTCTTCCAGACCGTGATGAACGTGTTTATTACATCGGGTACGGGACTAGCTGCAACGACGATGCCGATCATGGTGCCGCTCGCGGACCTGCTCGGTGTGACGCGTCAAACCTCCGTGCTCGCCTTCCAGATGGGAGATGGCTTTACCAACATGATTTTGCCGACATCCTCAGCCTTGATGGGAAGCTTGGCAGTGTCTGGCATCACCTATCAGCAATGGTTCCGATTCATGTGGCCGCTGATGCTGATGTGGGTCATCACGGGTGCGGTGTTTGTTCTGATCGGTCACGCAATCGCCTATTAAGTTCAGTGTGCCCGCAACGTCTATATAGGGAAGAAAGAAAAGAGAGAGACCTGCGTGCAGGTCTTTTTTCTATTCGATGGACAAATGTGGTAGCATACGGAGAGGATGGAGCGCGACGAGGTGATTGCATGGAAAACAACAAGCCCTTTACCGTAGAACGTCTCTTTCAGCTGCCTTTGTTTAAAGAGGCGAAGATCATGGCTGGCGAGAGCGGCATTTCCAAGGAAATTTATTATATCGACTGCATGGAAACGCCGACGCTGACGGGCTTTCTGCGGCCCAATGAGCTGATTTTGACGACCGGATACTCGTTTCGCCATGAGCCGACCCTCCTCTGCAGACTGTTGGACGAAATGCATCGGGCAGGCGGTACGGCGATCGGGATCAAAACGAAGCGATTCATTCACGAGGTGCCGCAGGAGGCGCTGGACAAAAGCAATTTGTACGGGATTCCGCTGTTTGACATTCCCCTCGAGACGACGTTTATCGATATGACCCACACGGTGATTGACCATATTCTCGGACGGCAGGCGTTCTTGCTGCGAGAGGTACGCGAGATCAATCAGCAGTTTACAAACCTGGTGCTGAATCGCCGAACGACGGAGCTGGTGGTTCTGATCGGGCATTTGCTGGGATGTGAGGCAGCGGTCATAAACGAGGCAGGCGAAGTAGAGAGCAGCACGACACGGTTTGGCGGCGTAGATTATGTAGAAAAGCGGCCGGTGCAGGTGGGCAGCAGAGTTATGTGGTATTTGGCCATTTCCCGTAAGCTCGGGGAGCAGGAGCACTTCGAAGAGATGTGCCTCGATCACGCGGTTACCGTGCTCGCTATCGAGTTTACGATTCGCCAGTCGCAGCAGATGCAGCGTGAGCGGGAGCAGGAGTCTTTTTTGGTGGAGCTGTTTTCCGGCTCCTCCCATCAAGAGGATCTGCTGCGCTATCGTGCCCAGCAGCTCGGTATTCCACTCGGCAAATTTTTCTATTGTATGGTGCTGCAAAACCGTTCAGCAGCAGACAAACAGGGCAGAGATGAGACCTTGACCCGGATGAACAACCTGCTGGTTCAGCGGGTAAACAAGCCTGGCGTGTACACGCGAAAAGCGGTTGTCATCAGTGATTCCCTGATCATTTTGTGTGCGACCGTTCATGACTCGGCGGAGAAGCAGCGGGCGGAAGCCGAACAGCTGCTGCGTGAGCTGATGGCCCCGGCAGAGGAGATATCTCCAAGTACGCAGCTGACGATTGGGATCGGTGGGATTCGTGAGCTGCTGTCCGATGTTCCGATGAGTCGGCAGGAAGCGCATAAAGCTATGGCGATCAGCTTGCACACGCAGCCCAAGCAGAAGATCGTTCACTTTCACGAGGTGCTAGTGGAGGATTTGCTCCTGGATGCTGCCGGACATCCTGTGCTGACCGCTCTGACTTCGATGCTGATCGAGCCGATTGTGGCGTATGACAAGGAGTATGGCACAGAGCTTCTGGCTACGCTGCATGCGTTTCTGCGTTTGGGCGGAAATACAAAGCGGGTAGCAGAGGAGCTGTTCATCCATCGCAATTCCGTCCTGTATCGACTGGATCGGGTAAACGAGATCATCCAGAATGACCTGAACGATCCGGAGGTGCGCTTTCGCCTAGATGTTGCCATGCGGGTATGGAAGACGAAGGATATTCATGCCAATCAGATGAAGTAAAAGCATTCGTACAATCAGTGTTTTGTGATGACGCCCAAAAATGGGGGTCATCTTTTGGGTCGCTTCCCATAGGGGAAAGCGGCCCATTTTTGTTATACTTTCAGAAAGTTTGATAAAGGTTGAAAGTATAGGAAAAACGAAGGCTTTCGCTATTTGGTGGCGATCAGCCAAATGAACAACAATCCATTGGAAAGGAGTGAGAATCTCAAGTTAATCGTTTCACTGGTTCCCTCGCAGCAGCACAGCCTTTCAAGACCTTTTGCGCGAACGTATCCCATCTGCAAAAGGAAGAAACAGTAGTAAGGAAGAGCGTTTAACGGGATATGTGCAATCATACAGATCATTTTACAAGGGGGTAGGAACATGGCCAAGGATAAAGCACCTAGAGAAAAACATCCCTCTGTTTTTGAGCCGTTTTCACTGCTATTGAACGTTGGTTTGTCCGTATTTGGGGCAATTATTGGGATGCAGTTGATTACATCGCTGGGGGTAACGCCAAGTACCTCGATCATTGGTGCGCTGGCTGCGATGCTGATCGCCCGGATTCCGATGGAGATCTTTTCAAAATACAGATCGATCCACCGGCAAAACCTGGTGCAAACGTCGATCTCGTCTGCGACATTCGGTGCGGCAAACAGCTTGCTGATACCAATCGGGATTCCGTTTGCGATGGGCAAGCCCGAGCTGATCGTTCCCATGCTGATCGGGGCAGGTCTTGCGATGTTTGTAGATACGGCTTTGCTGTACAAGCTCTTTGATTCCAAAGTGTTCCCGGCATCTGGCACATGGGCTCCTGGTGTGGCAACAGCCGAAGCGATCATCGCCGGTGATAAAGGTGGAAAACGCGGGGCGCTTTTGGGAGTAGGTACTGTCGTTGGTTTGCTTGGTTCTTATTTCGGCATTTCGATGTCGGCATTCGGGGTAGCGTTTATCGGAAACATCTGGGCGCTCGCGATGTTTGGGATCGGGCTTTTGCTCCGTCAGTACTCTGTACCGCTTTTCAATGTCGATGTAAACACGATGTACGTCCCGCACGGCTTCATGATCGGGGCTGGTATCGTTGCCTTGTTCCAAGTGGCGTTTATTATTTTCCGGAAAAAGAAACCGGTTACAACCTCTGCTGGTGTGGAAGAAGTGACCTATACCGTAGGGGACAAACAAACCTCCCGGACATTGGGACTCGGATTTATCGCTTACCTGGTTGTCGCTTTGATCGTCGCTTTGCTGGGCGGTTTGATGACAGACATGTCGTTTGGCATGCTGATCGGGTTCTTGCTCTTTGCTGCTTTTGCTGCGTATGTTCACGAATTGATCGTCGGGATCGCCGCGATGCACTCCGGTTGGTTCCCAGCGTTTGCGATTGCGTTGATCACGCTGATCATCGGGATGATGATCGGATTCCCGCCAGTGGCGTTGGCGCTTTTGGTCGGCTTTAGTGCTGCCACAGGTCCTGCTTTTGCAGACATGGGCTACGACCTGAAAACCGGTTACATCCTGCGTGGACAGGGTGCAGATGCACATGCTGAGCTGGAAGGCCGCAAGCAGCAGTACATCGCGGGTCTGATCGCATTTGGTGTGGCGCTGATCACTGTAGCATTCTCGTACAACAGCTTTTTCTCCCAAGGGCTCATCCCGCCGGTAGATAAAGTGTACGCCAGCACGATTGAAGCGGGTACATCCCCAGAGGTAGCGAAGCAGCTCTTGATGTGGGCGATTCCTGGCGCGATCCTGCAGCTGGTTGGCGGGTCCAGTCGTCAGGTTGGGGTTATGTTTGCAACTGGCCTTTTGATCCTCAATCCAAACGCAGGCTGGGCGGTACTGGGCGGTATTTTGATTCGCATGATCGTGCTGAAGCTGAAAGGCAAAGAAGCAGAAAGCACGCTCAGCATTCTCGCGGCTGGATTTATCGCCGGGGATGCGATCTACAGCTTCTTTAGTTCTGTTGTGAAATTTGCCAAAAAATAAAAAGCATCAGGAGATGGAGGAGAAACGAAATGGCGAAAGTGACCTTAACGACTTCCATGATGGAAGCAGCTGTATACGGCGGATGCGTACTTGGCGGAGGCGGAGGCGGATGGCTGGAGGATGGACTGGAATCAGGACGTCTCGCATTGGAAGTAGGAGCACCGCAGCTGTTCACGGCAGATGAAATGAACGATGAAGATCTGCTGGCGACGGTTGCACTGGTGGGGGCACCTGCCGCCACGGATCAATACACCAAACCGATGCATTACGTTCGTGCCCTGCAGCTGTTGGAAAAGACAATCGGTCAGCCGATCAAAGGGATCATCACCAATGAAAACGGGGCAGGAACGACGGTAAACGGCTGGTTCCAGGCAGCGGTGACCGGACTTCCTGTGATCGACTCCCCGTGCAATGGTCGTGCCCATCCTACCGGTCTGATGGGTGCGATGAATCTGCACGAGCTGGAAGGCTTCATTTCCCATCAAGCCGCTGTAGGTGGTAAGGATGAGCGCTATCACGAGGTATGCGTAAGTGGCCGCTTGCACCAGGCAGCTGGTCTGGTTCGCAAGCTTTCCGTAGAAGCAGGTGGACTGGTTGTCGTTGCCCGCAATCCGGTGACAGCCGCATACGCTCGGGCCAACGGTGCGCCTGGAGCGATCCAGCAAGCGATTGAGGTAGGGGAAGCACTGCTCGGGGCAAAAGGGGAAGCCGCCATCGATGCGGTTTGCCAGAAGCTCGGCGGACGTGTCGTCACAGCAGGGGTGGTAGATGAATTCGACTTGAATACCGCTGGCGGCTTTGACGTGGGTCGAGTGGTGGTCAACGGCCATGAGATGACGTTCTGGAACGAGTACATGACGCTCGAAGTGAACGGAGAGCGCCTCGGTACATTCCCGGATCTCATCATGACGCTGGATGCCGAGACGGCCAAACCGGTTGTCTCCGCCGCGGTGGAGAAAGGTCAAAAGCTCGCGATCATCCACGTGCCAAAAGAAAATCTGATATTAGGTGCGACGATGCGAAACCGCGAGCTGATGGCTTCCGTCGAAGGTGCCGTCAACAAACAGATTCTTTCCTACATCTTTGCGTAAGAACAACGAGAGCGACAACAAGGAGGTAACGTGCATGTCTTGGAAACAAACAATCACCGTCTTTGAGGCGCTGGATAGTGCGCATGTCAGCGGGGAGACGATCAAGGAGATTTTTGCCCCTTATCAAGAGGTGACGGTTAGCGTCCAAACCGTTACAGGAGAAGAAGGCAGCACCGATTTCGTGAAGATCGTCATCCCGGGTAAAAACGGAAAATCGACGGGCGGTACTGCACCAACCTTCGGGATCATCGGAAGATTGGGCGGAATCGGAGCACGTCCTAGCCGGATCGGCATGGTATCGGATGCGGATGGAGCGATTGCCGCGATTGCTTCTGCTTTGAAGCTGGCGGATATGCAAACAAAAGGGGACGTCCTCGCAGGGGATGTCATCATCAGCACGCATATTTGCCCGAATGCACCGACACAGCCGCATGAACCCGTCGATTTCATGGGTTCGCCTGTCGATATTTTGACCATGAACCGCTACGAGGTCATTCCAGAGATGGAAGCGATCCTCTCGATCGATACGACAAAAGGAAATCGCATCATCAACCACAAAGGGATCGCGATCTCCCCGACAGTCAAGGAAGGCTACATCCTGCGCATCAGCGAGGATTTGCTCCGCATCATGGAAATGACAACAGGTCAGCTCCCGGTCACTTTCCCAATTACGATGCAGGACATTACGCCATACGGAAATGACCTGTTCCACATCAACAGCATCCTGCAGCCTGCCGTTGCTACCGATGCTCCGGTAGTCGGGGTCGCCATTACGGCGCAGACAGCGGTTCCAGGCTGCGGTACGGGTGCCAGTCATGAATCCGATATCGCGCTTGCTGTCAAATTCGCGGTGGAAGTCGCGAAAGAGTTTACGAACGGCGTCACTACTTTTTATGACGAAGCCGAATACGCCCATATTCTCAGCCGCTATGGCTCGATGAAAAGGCTTCAAACGATGGGGAACGTAGCAGGCGAATAACAGGCAGATCGATTTTCTCCACGCAGCTTTTGTGGACCACCAGGCTTTTTGGCTTGGTGGTTTTTTTTTGCTGCAAGTATTGGCATGGGTGTTGCAATTCCTTTTTGAGTAGGAAAAGCTAGCAACCAAGGAAAGGAAGAATGCCGATGTTGGATCTGCTGAACGCACTCGCTTTTATCGTGGTAACGGGACTTGCCTTGTACATGTTTGCCCAAGTGGTTTACAGTCGAGTCGTTTTCATCAGACTGGGCCGCAAATCGAATCTGAAAGAGGATACGAGGCAGCGATTACAGGAAGTTCTCGTGAACGTATTTGGGCAAAAGAAGCTGTTAAAAGACAAGAAAAGCGGAATCATGCACGTCATCATGTTTTATGGCTTTATCATTTTGCAGCTGGGAGCACTCGAGTTAATCATCAAAGGGTTCGTCAAAGGCTTTGCCTATCCGATTGGCGGCGCTCACAAATATTTCAGCCTGCTGCAGGAGGTTACCACAGTTCTCGTTTTGCTTGCCGTCATCTACGCTTTTTATCGCCGGTATGTGGAAAAGTTGAAGCGGCTGAAACGGGGACTGAAGTCGGGGCTGGTGATCATTTTTCTGACAGTACTCATGTCTTCGATTCTGCTGAGTCTTGCCGCCGAGCAGCGCTGGGTGGGGGAGGAAGCGAGCTGGTTTGCGCCGTTTTCCTCTGTGATCGCATACTTGTTTGCCGGATTGAGCGAAGGGGCTGCGGGAGGGTTGTTTTACCTCTTCTGGTGGATTCATCTGCTGACTCTGCTCTCGTTTCTGGTGTATGTACCGCAGTCCAAGCACGCGCACTTGCTGTTCGCTCCAGTCAATGTGATGCTGCGAGATACCAAGCCGGTCGGGCAACTAACCACCATCGATTTTGAGGATGAAACGCTGGAGCAGTACGGGGCGGGGAAGATCGAGGATTTCCGGCAAAATCAGCTGATCGATCTGTACGCCTGCGTGGAGTGCGGACGCTGCACCCATATGTGTCCGGCATCAGGAACAGGAAAGACGCTGTCTCCCATGGATTTGATCGTCAAAATGCGCGACCACCTTACTGAAAAGGGAGCGGCAATCACCTCTCGCACCGCATGGATGCCCCGATTTGTTTTTCAGCCGAACGCAGCAGCTGTCCTTGCAGGTCCGGGTATGGATGAGGTTGCCGTCACAGCGGAGCATACGGCGAAGCAGCTGATCGGCGATGTGATCACAGAGGAAGAGCTGTGGGCGTGTACCACTTGCCGCAACTGCGAGGATCAGTGTCCGGTAGCGAATGAGCATGTAGAGAAAATCATTGATATGCGCCGCTTTCTCGTACTGACCGAAGGCAGCATGCCACACGAGGCGACCCGCTATTTCCAAAACATCGAGCGCCAAAGCAACCCGTGGGGAATCAATCGCAAGGAGAGAATCAAGTGGCGGGAGGGAAGGGAGGATCTCTCTATCCCGACTGTGAAGGAAACAGATGAGTTCGAATATCTCTTCTTTGTCGGCTCGATGGGCTCCTTTGACAACCGAAGCCAGAAGATCGCGCAAGCCTTCGCTAAAATCATGAATGTAGCAGGCGTCAAATTTGCCATCCTGGGCAACGAAGAGCGCAACTCTGGAGATACGGCAAGGCGTATGGGCAATGAATTTTTGTTCCAGCAGCTCTGTCAGGAAAACATCGCGACATTCCAGGCTCACGACGTGAAGAAGATCGTGACGATCTGCCCGCACACCTACAATACGTTTAAAAATGAGTACCCTGAATTTGGTCTGGAAGCAGAGGTGTACCACCATACCGAGCTGATCTGGAAGCTGATACAGGAAGGGCGCATCGTCCCAACCAATGAGGTGAAAGAAGCCGTCGCCTATCACGACTCCTGCTACATTGGCCGCTACAACGACATTTACGACATCCCAAGGCAAATCCTGGCGTCCGTCCCTGGCGTCTCGATTCTGGAAATGAAGCGAAGCCGGCAGGACGCGATGTGCTGCGGCGCTGGCGGCGGCATGATGTGGATGGAGGAAACGCAGGGAAAACGCGTCAACGTAGAGCGAACCGAACAAGCACTCCAGCTTGGCCCAACGACGATCGGCAGCAATTGCCCCTACTGCCTGACCATGCTAGGCGACGGAATCAAGGCAAAGGAAGCCGAGGAACAAGTAAAAGCGCTGGATATCGCAGAAATCGTAGAAAAATCGCTGATCGCAGGTTAACAAGCCTCTCACGGATGGGATGGACCGTCCGTGAGGGGTTTTTGGTTTGAAAAAAGCGAGGGCATTAGGGACACAGCCCAGGCGGAGTGGAAAAAGCGGAACCTGCCTTTCGCGTCCACCTCTGAACAGGCATCCGGGAGCCGACCACTTTGGATGCGGGGTCCGCTTTTGAAATGGAGCCGAACAGGAATGATCCCGTAGCAAGTGGCCCTACTAACGGAGCGTTTTCTCCCTTTTCCTCCCCTCCACCACAGCCTCTCAGACACCATTTTTAAAGCGAACGGAAAAGACCGTAATTCAAAGTTGAATCAAAAATTCAAAAATGATCAAGACAAGTATTCAGAAATGTTGTACTATTTAAACAATGGCAATTTAAGGGAAACTGAATAGCAAGGGAAGCTCGCACGGGATTGCTCATTCGTGTGTTTTTTTCTTGGTGGACTTTTCGTCAGCTGTCGATCTGAAAACGCTTTCGATCATGAAACTCAGGAGGGAACCAAAGTGCAGCATTGTCAAAAATGGTTGGAGTATCTACCCTTTCCTTTGGTGATTACGAATGCAGAGGACTGTATCGAGCATTACAATTTCCTTTTTGCCAGACTTGCTGGTGGAGATACGGTTGGTGCGGATGTGAAAACCGTGTTTGATCAGTGGAAGCCAGAAGAATCCTTTCTTGTTTCCGTTACCTTACATAACCGTCCCTATGTTTTGCTGCACCATTCCATCCTGGTAGAAGAGCAGCCGTTCACCTTGTACATCGTAGCGGATACCACACCGGTACAGCAGCTGCGCCAAGAGGTCGCCAATCTGGAAACGCAGCTGGAAGCCGTGATGGAAAGCTCCAATGACGGGATATACATCACTGACGAGAAAGGTGTGACATTGAAGGTCAACAGCGCGATTGAAAAGATGACCGGCTATCCCAAGCACTGCTTTGTGGGGCACAATGTCGCTGACTTGGTCAAGGAAGGGACGCTGAAACGCTCCATTACCTTAAAAGTGCTGGAGGAGAGAAAGCGAGTCGACTACGTGTATCAGTTATCGGAGAGGAAGGCATTCGCGACAGGCATCCCGATTTTGAAAGAAAACGGGGAAATTGACAAGATCATCACGAACGTGAGAGATCTGACGGAGGTCAATCACTACTACAACGAGCTGCAGCGGGCTTTTGAATTGAACAGCCAGTATCGCCGCGAGCTGGACCTGTTGAAAGGCAAGCTGAAGCTGATCGACTCGGATGTCGTCATCGAAAGCAAGCAAATGATTGATATTTACGATATGGCAGAGCGGGTGGCAGATGTCGATGCGACCGTTCTCATTTTAGGTGAAACGGGTGTCGGAAAGGACGTGCTGGCTCGGCATCTCTACGCCTCCTCCAAGCGCAGTCAAAAGGGAGAGTTCATCAAAGTAAACTGCGGTGCGATCCCTTACGATTTGCTGGAGTCGGAGCTGTTTGGCTACGAGGCAGGTGCCTTTACGGGGGCCAACAAAACGGGCAAGCCGGGCATGTTTGAGCTGGCGGACAATGGCATGCTATTTTTGGATGAAGTCGGTGAGCTGCCTCTCGCTCTTCAGGTGAAGCTGCTGCGGGTGCTGCAGGAAAGGGAAATTCAGCGCATAGGTGCGACAAAGTCCAAAAAAGTCGACGTGCGCTTGATAGCAGCGACGAACCGCGATTTGAAGCAGATGGTGGCAGAGGGCAAGTTTCGGGAAGACCTATACTTCCGGCTAAACGTGCTGCCTATTTCCATCCCGCCATTGCGAGAGCGAAAGGAAGATATCGTGCCGCTCGCCAATTCTGTGCTCGAAAAAATGAATCAAAAATACAGCACGGAGAAACGATTCGATGATAAGCTGGAACGCTTTTTTTACCATTACAAATGGTCGGGAAACGTCCGCGAGCTGACGAATCTGGTCGAGCGTCTGGTCCTCACTGTGCCGTCAAGCATTATCATGGTCGAGGATTTGCCCGTAGACTATGCCGAGTGTGAATGTGCAGGAAGCCATTCCGTAACCAGTGAGCTCAACCGAGTGATGACGCTAAAAGAAGCTGCCGAGATCGCTGAGCGGGAGATTCTAGCGCTCGCTGTACAAAAGTTCCATAGCACCTACAAGATGGCGGAGGAGCTGGGAACGAGTCAGGCAACGATCGTCAGAAAGCTGAAAAAATACAAGCTGTAAGGAAAAAACGAGAAGCATGCAGGCAGCCTCCGTAGGACAGGAGGCTGTCTTTTTTTGTCTCTGCTGCGGGGAGAACACTCTTTCTTTTGGCACGCTTTGTGCTTTATGAAACCTACGTATCCATCATTTCGAAAAGGCTGGAAAAAGGGGAGGGACACAAATGAACATCTTGGTACTGCTCAAGCAAACATTTGATACCGAAGAAAAAGTCGTCCTGCAGAATGGGAGAATCAGTGAAGATGGCGTGCAGTTTATCATCAACCCGTATGACGAGTACGCGGTGGAAGAGGCTGTCAAGCTGCGGGAAGAGGTCGGCGGTGAAGTAACAGTGATCACGGTCGGTCCGCAGCGGGCAGAGGATGCGATCCGCACAGCCTTGGCGATGGGAGCTGACCGTGGCGTACGGATTGATCCGGAAGACCTCGAATGTGACGAATGGACGATAGCCCAGCTGCTCGCGGCTGCGATTCAGACACGCCCCTTTGACTTGGTGATCGGGGGCAATATGGCAGTAGATTCGGGAGCAGGCCAGGTGGCACTGCGCGTTGCAGAGACCTTGGGGATCGCGCATGCTTCGGCGGTGACCAAGCTCGTGATCGAGAAAGATACAGCTACCGTCGAGCGCGACGTGGAAGGAGACGTCGAGATTGCCGAGGTCCCACTCCCCCTTCTGGTAACGGCACAGCAAGGATTAAACGAGCCGCGTTACCCCTCTTTGCCGGGCATTATGAAAGCGAAGAAAAAGCCGCTGGAGTACCTGACTTTTGATGATTTGGGAGTGAACAAAGAAGAGCTGGCTGCACGGACAGTCGTGCTCGATCAATTTTATCCACCGCAAAAAAAGGCGGGGCGGATCCTCGCCGGCGATTTCGGGCAGCAGGTGAGCGAGCTGGTCCAACTGCTGCGCAAAGAAGCGAAAGTCATCTAATAGAGGAGGAATACCCATGGGAAAAAAAGTCATGGTGCTTGCGGAAACAAAGGATGGAAAGCTGAGAAATGTTTCATTTGAAGCGCTGACGGTGGCGCAGAAGCTGGCAGCGGGCGGGGAAGTTGTCGCCGCTCTCATCGGGAATGGCGGAGCTGCTCATGTGGAAGCCATCAGCAAGTACGGTCCCAGCAAGCTGTATGTGGCGGAGGATGATGCCCTCGCTGTTTACACGCCTGATGCCTATGTACAAACGCTGCTCCAGCTGGTCCAAACGATTTCTCCCGATGTCATCCTGATGGGGCATACCGCGATCGGAAAAGAGATCGCACCTCGAGTGGCGGCTCGTTTGGGGCTAGGTCTGCTCACCGATTGCACTGCGATGGAAGACAGAGAGGGGAGCATTGCCTTTGACCGTCCCATCTACGCGGGAAAAGCATTTCAGAAGCGGGGATTCCAGGAAGGGGTCATCTTTGCGACCTTGCGTGCCAACAACTTTCAGCCGGTGGAGAACCCGGTGCAGACGCAGATCGTTCCCTTCCAGCCAAAGATCAAGGATATCCGAACGATTGTCAAAGAGATTGTGCGCAAAACGGCGGGCGGCGTCGATCTGAGTGAAGCAAAGATCATCATTTCCGGCGGGCGCGGGGTCAAAAGCGCAGAAGGCTTTGCCGTATTAAAGGAGCTTGCTGACGTACTTGGAGGCGCGGTCGGCGCATCACGCGGTGCCTGCGATGCCGGATACTGCCACTATGCGATGCAGATCGGGCAGACCGGAAAAGTCGTGACCCCTGATCTGTACATTGCTTGCGGCATCTCTGGAGCGATTCAGCATTTGGCGGGAATGTCGAACTCCAAATGCATCGTAGCGATCAACAAAGATCCGGAAGCTCCGATTTTTCAGGTGGCGGACTACGGGATTGTGGGCGATCTCTTCGAGGTGGTACCGCTTCTGACGGCGGAATTTCAAAACGTGCTGCTGACACAGGGGTAACGTCATGAATTACGAAAAAATCGGTCCCGTGGAAATCATCCCCGGAGAGAGTCAGAGCCGTTCGCCATTCTCCACCTCTCTTTTGATCCGCGACAAGAGTGGCGGGGAGAGCACACTGATCGATTGCGGCGGCGGCCCTTCCGTTTTCGCCTATTTGCAGCAGCAGTCGATCCGGCAAATCTTTTTGACACACTTTCATCCTGACCATACGAGCGGGACGCCTTTGTTTGATCAGACGCAAATCCTGATCAATCCGTATGACTACACAAGGCTCCTGCAGTTTGCGGAAATGAGGAAGACTGGGGCAAGCGGCGGCACGGATGCCAGAAAAGCAGTCGGAACCCCCCAACTGATCTATCCTTATGAGCAGGAGATCAGCATGTCAGGAACGACCGTCATCATGCTCCATGCACCCGGGCACAGCGAGGGCTTTTGCTGCCCCTATATCCCGGAGCATGGCATTCTGATGATCGGCGATATTGATTTGACCAGCTTCGGGCCTTGGTATTTTGGCCCTGACAGCGACATCGATCAGTTCATTGCTTCTGCTCGCATGACCTTGGAGGTAGACGCGAAATACTTTCTCACCTCCCACCAGAAGGGCATGGTATTGCGGGAGGAGTATCCGAGGAAGCTGGAGCAGTACCTGGAGATTATCGAGCGTCGCGAGGAGCGGATCAAGCAGGCGATCAAAAAAGGCTGCTCGCCGGCAGAGCTGATCCTGCAGGACGTGATCTATTTTCGCAAGGACCATGGGCAAGCAGCCTTTATCGTACGTAATGAGCAAATGGGAATCGCCAAGCATTTGAAGCGAATGATTCGCAAGGGAGAGCCGTTGGGTGATTACTTTCTGGAGTACGCCATGGCTCACAAGCTGAATCCGGAGCATGTGGACCAATTTACGCGTCCCGCCTTCGTAGGAGCGGCAAAGGCGGGCAGTGAAACAAAAATGAATTAATGAGTCAAAAATAAGTTACTCAGTTGTGGCTTACGATGAACGCACCTAAAAGACGGGGAGCAAATCAAATTTGACTTGGCAGGGTACAGCGGAGGCTGACAGGGTGGAAGAGCAGGAGGGATTCCAGCTTGCTCTTCACTGGCACGGTTGTTGCTAAAGATAAAGAGTGTGAACATTCAGATAGATACAGAGAGGGGAGGGTCGGCTAATCTCTGAGGTGATCCAAATTGAAATCGAAACGACCTACATGGAAGGAGACGTGAACGTTTACGTGCTGGCAGGTGACCCCGTTACCCTGATCGATAGCGGGATACCTGGGCAAGCGTCATTGGAGCAGCTGCAAGCAGGCTTAGCCAAGCATGGGCTTTCCCTTCACGACTTGCAGCAAATCATTGTGACCCATATGCACGACGATCACTGTGGCGGCGTGGCAGACATCCAGAGGCACGTAGACATTCCGATTTACGTCCACGAGCAGGCAAGAAGACAGCTGGCTTACGGCAAAGCTGTTCACGAGCAGTCGGAATCATTTTTTGACTCGTTCATTGCGCGGTGTGGTGCCGCAGATATTTTTCAGCGCAGGCAGCCCTATCGCCCGAAAGAGTGGAGGCACGTTCGGTACGTAAAAGATGGCGATACGGTAATGGCCGGTGGAACAGAGCTGAAAGTACTGTATGTGCCGGGACATAGTCAGAGCGACATTTGTTTGTGGAATGAAAGGACGGGGGACGCATTCGTCGGTGACTACCTGCTGGAACACATTTCCGCAAACGCTTTCATTACCCCGCCCGATCAAGAGCAGGAAGAGAGAGAAAAGCCACTCATCCAGCTGCGCGAGTCGTTACGGAAAACCTACGATTTGTCGTTTCGGACCATTTATCCGGGTCATGGTACCGCTTATTGCGGGCATCGGCGTGTGATTGACAAGCGTTTTACCGAACAAATGGAGCGCTGCGAGCGGATCTACGAGCATTTGAGAGAGAATCCACATTCGGTTTATGAGTTGAGCCACGCACTTTTTCCATTCTTACAGGGAAGATCGATCTTTTTAGGGCTATCGGAAATTCAGGGGCATTTGGACCTGCTGGAGGAGCAGGCTCGAGCTGCCGTTCAGATGGTTGGCAAGGTGGCCCACTATCGGGCGATTTAGAAAAGGAGGCTTGGGAATGGGGCAGTTGACAGGCAGGGTAGCGGTGGTGACGGGGGCTGGTCGCGGCATTGGAGCGGCGACGGCACAAAGACTGGCGAAAGACGGTGCAAAGGTGGGGGTAATCGATCTGAAAGAGGAAGCCTGCCTGGAAACCGTGCAGTCAATCCAGGAAGCGGGCGGTGAAGCGATCGCCATCGGCTGCAACGTGGCAGACTCGAAAGATGTAGATGAAGCCTTTGCCAAAGTGGCCGCCAAGTTTGGCAGACTCGACATCCTGGTGAACAATGCAGGCGTGCTGCGGGATAATCTGCTCTTCAAAATGAGCGATGACGACTGGGATACGGTCATGAACGTCCATCTAAAGGGGAGCTTTCTGTGCAGTCGCGCGGCGCAAAAGTACATGGTTGAGCAGCGCTACGGAAAAATCGTCAATACGAGCAGCACTTCTGCATTGGGCAATCGCGGGCAGGCCAACTATTCCGCAGCGAAAGCAGGCTTGCAGGGCTTTACGAAGACACTGGCCATCGAGCTTGGCCCATTCAACATCAACGTCAATGCCGTTGCTCCTGGCTTCATTGCGACGGACATGACACGCCAGACAGCAGAGCGGGTAGGGGCTGATTTTGAAGAAAATCAACGCCTGGCTTCGCAGCGAATCCCGTTGCGGCGTGTGGGCCAGCCGGAGGACGTAGCAAATCTGGTGGCGTATCTGGTGAGTGACGATGCGAGCTATGTGTCTGGTCAAGTCATTTATATCAACGGCGGCAGCCGCTAATTAAGAGGAGGAATGCAGGATGGATTTCACATTAACCGATGAACAACGCATGATACAACGTACGGTACGGGATTTCGTACAAAAGGAAGTCATGCCCTATGAGCAGCAGGTGCTGCGCAACGAACGGGAAGGCAAGCCAGGGATCTCCCGTGAAGAAGTGAAAGCGCTGCAGCAAAAAGCGAAAGCAGCGGGCTTCTGGGGAATCAATACGCCTGAGGAATACGGCGGAGCCAATCTCGGTCCGATCATGAGTGCCTTGATTACCATGGAGCTGGGCCGAACCTTCGTCCCCTTCAACTTCGGCGGGAGTGCGGATAACATTTTGTATCACTGCAACGAGGAGCAAAAGAAAAAATATTTGATTCCATTGATTAATGGCGAGCGCCGTTCCTGCTTTGCGATCACAGAGCCAGGAGCGGGGTCGGATGCACGGAGCATTCGCATGACGGCAGTCAAGGACGGCGACGAGTATGTGCTGAATGGGGAAAAGACATTCATCACGAACGGAAATGAAGCGGACTTCGTGATGGTATTCGCGGTAACGGACAAGGAAAAAGGCGCAGATGGCGGAGTGACCTGCTTCCTGGTGGACCGTGACATGGGCTGGCGCTCGGAAAACATCCCGACGATGGGCGAATGGGGACCTGCCTCTCTCGTCTTTGAAAACGTCCGTGTACCGGAAGAAAACATTTTGGGCGAGCTGGGCAAAGGCTTCAACCTGAGTATGAAATGGATTGGTCAAGGGCGCTGGGCGATTCCAGCACGTGCAGTAGGGGCGGCAGAACGCTTGCTGCAAATGGGGATTGATTATTCCAAGCAGCGTGTTACCTTTGGCAAACCGATCGCGGAGCGTCAAGCGATCCAATGGATGATCGCCGATTCTGCTGTAGAGATCGAAGCAGCCAAATGGATCGTGCTGCGCGCCGCATGGATGGTGGAAAACGGCATGGATGCCCGTCACCAATCCTCCATCGCCAAGCTGTTCGGATCGGTCATGGCGAACCAGGTCGTGGACCGCGTGCTGCAAATTCACGGCGGTATGGGCTACACCAAGGAGCTGCCCATCGAGCGCTGGTACCGCGAAGCTCGCTTGTGGCGCATTTTTGAAGGAACGGATGAGATTCAAAAACGGACGATCTCCCGCAACCTGCTCAAAGGCCATGTGAAAGTGGGCGAGCTCTTGTAAAACCGAATCGATTCTATGAAAGGAGGGCTCTTCTTTGGTACTTGATCGCAGTGTGATTGGCAGCACAAGCGAGTCGAAAGTGGTAGAGATCGAAAAAGGGGCAATCCGGACGTTTGCCAATGCGATTGGCGACCCCAATCCTCTCTATACGGATGAGGAATTTGCGAAAAAACACGGCTTTGCCAGCTTGGTCGCACCTCCGACATTCCCGACGACATTCCGTGTACCCAATCCCAATCTTCAAATCAAGGCGGCGCGCGTGCTGCATGGCGAGCAGGAGTATAGCTATGTACGTCCGATCGTCGCAGGAGAGTCGCTGCGCTGCACGAGCAAGGTAGTCGATGTGTACGAGCGCGCAGGAAAACTAGGGGCGATGACCTTTCTGGTAACGGAAATTCGCGGCGAGGATTTGGATGGGAATCTGGTATTCACGGGAAGAAGCACGATCATTCTGTAAGGCTGGTCAGGAAAGGAGGATAGGTCCATGCAGTCGATTCGCTGGGACGAAATCGAGGTAGGACAGCAGCTGGAACCATTGATTCAAACGGCTATAGATAAAGTGCAATTGGTGAAATACGCAGGAGCTTCCGGAGACTTTAATCCGATTCATACGGATGACGAGACGGCGCGCAAGGTAGGCCTTCCTGGCGTGATCGCCCACGGCATGCTGAGCATGGGCTTTCTCGCAGAGCATGCTGCCGGGATCGTGGGAACGCACGGGTTTGTGAGCCGCTTGAAGGTGCGCTTTGCCGGAATGGTATTTCCAGGAGACGTGCTGACCTGCCATGCAAAGGTGGTAGCCAAGGACGAGACAGAGCGTACCGTTGGCCTGGAGGTTCGGATTGAACGGGAAGAGGGAAAAGCCTTAACAGTCGGGGAAGCGTCGCTTACGTACTATCAGACCGCCTGACCATCCCTCCTGTCTTGCATGAAAGAGGGTGGATCTCACGCGAAAGGCTTCCATTTGGCTCCTGCTCTCAACCATGTTTCTCACGAGCTTGGGATTTGGGGTAATCTTGCCCACCTTGCCTTTTTTATCAAAACACTTGGGTGCCACTCCTCTGGAAATGGGGCTGGCGATCTCCGTCTTTTCGGTCGCCTCCTTATTCTCCAGCTTTCTCTGGGGCGCGGCAAGCGATAGGCTCGGACGTCGACCTGTCCTGATCATGGGCATCGTCGGCTATGGTTTGTCCTCCGCACTTTTGGCGCTGGCACCCAATATTACGGTATTGCTGATCCTGCGGTTCCTGGCAGGGATGATGGCATCAGCCGTATCACCGTCTTCGATGGCATTGGTGACAGAGCTGACCAGTGCCGAGGAACGGCCGCGAATACTGGGCTATATGGGCTCGATCAATGGCATTGGTTTTATTTTCGGGCCGCCGGTTGGAGCGTTTCTCAGTATCTTTGGCATTGGGGTGCCTTTTGCCAGTGTCGGATTGCTTTCGATTCTCAACGGACTTTTGGCGATGCGCTTTTTGCCGAGAGGGAGCAAGCCTGCGGAAGGGGCTTCGGAAGCGATCCGCCCGGAAGTGAACAAAGAAAACGCATGGGTGGCTGGGGTAAAACGATTAGGCTTACTGCTGAAAAACAGGATGATCGCGCCGCTTCTGTTCGGATCGTTTGTCATCGCATTGGCGGACGCGAGCATATCCTCAACGCTTTCCTACTACATCACAGGCCCGCTTCAGTCGACGCAGACGATGGCGGGCTGGGCGTTCATGATGAATGCAGGGGTGAGTGCGATTGCCCAGGCAACCGTCTTTGCCCGTATCTTTACCCGCTACGGAGACATGATGACGATTGTGATTGGCTTTTCCTTTGGAGCAGTCGGCTTCTTTCTTCTGGGACTCTCTCAATTGCTGGTGTGGGCATTTGGCGCAGTAGCGCTCCTTTCTCTTTGTCGTGGTCTTGCTTTTCCTTCGATTACGACCGGGATTTCCTTGCGAATCTCGTCGGCATTGCAGGGCAGCGGTTTTGGTTCCTACAACACAGTAGGCAGCTTGGGACGTACGCTAGGGCCGTTGATTGCCGGATGGCTGTTCTCGGTGCATGCGAGCAGTCCGTTCTTCTTCTCCGGTGGGCTGCTGCTTCTGACGGTCGGCGCCTTTCTGCTCTGGACGCGTCGGGAGAGGAAAACGTCTGCACATCAGCAATCCAATACCGTTCAGAAAACAGTTTAGTGGGGGTGAGTGGTTTTGAAATCCGAGCGTATAGCGGCGATTGTGGGGGTCGCCGAGTCTGATCTAGGTTTGGTGCCAGGGAAAAACGTGCTGCAGCTGCAGGCACAAGCGGCAAAAGCGGCGCTGGATGATGCTGGCTTCACAAAAGACGATGTGGATGCACTCTTTACCGCGGGGAACTGGGCATGGGCGCCCAATTTGATGCTGGGAGAATATTTGGGCATCAAGCCGAAATTTACGGATGGAACCAATATAGGCGGGTCTTCATTTGAGTCGCATGTCGGGCATGCTTTGGCAGGGATTCGAGCAGGACTGTTCGATGTAGCGCTGATCACTTATGGCAGCACCCAGCGCTCCAATCCTGCACGGGGCGCTGCCGTCCCTTTTGCTCCTCTCACCGAGCAGTATGAGCGATCCTTTGGCTTGCCCATGACAGTCGGGGCGTATGCGCTGGCGGCCATGCGGCACATGCACCAGTACGGGACGACATCGGAGCAGCTGGCAGAGATCGCGGTAGCTACGCGCAAATGGGCAATGAAAAATGAAAAAGCGATGATGCGCGAGCCGATCGAGATCGAGGATGTTCTGAAATCCCGGATGATTGCAGAGCCGCTGCATCTTCTGGACTGCTGCCTGGTGACGGATGGCGGCGGGGCTGTGGTGGTGGCGTCTGCACGGGCAGCGGCTCGGGCGAAAAAACGTCCGGTCTGGATTCTCGGACACGGAGAGACGCATACCCACAATTCCATTGCCAACATGCCTGATTTGACGATGACAGGAGCGCGTGAATCCGGTCGCCGCGCCTTTGAGATGGCGGGAGTGACGCATGATGAGATCGATGTGGCAGAAATTTACGATTCGTTTACCATCACCGTACTGCTCACCTTGGAAGCGCTCGGCTTCTGCAAGCCAGGTGAGGGCGGGGCGTTTGTCAGCGGTCAGCGAACCGCACCAGGCGGGGCGTTCCCGATGAATACCAACGGCGGAGGGCTTTCCTATACCCATCCAGGCATGTACGGGATCTTTTTGCTGATCGAAGCGGCCCGCCAGCTTCGGGGGGAAAGCGGAGAGCGTCAGGTGCCAGATGCCAAGCTTGCTTTGGTCAACGGTACAGGCGGCGTCCTCTCATCCACATCAACGGTTATTCTGGGGAGGGATTAATATGGCGGGCCAAATTCCAAAGCCGGTGGTCGACAGCGATTCCAAGCCGTATTGGGATGGCTTGAACAACCACGAGCTCATGATCCAGCATTGCGATGATTGCAGCAAGCACATTTTTTATCCGCGGCTCTTATGTCCACACTGCTTTTCCGATCAGATCTCATGGACACAGGCGAGCGGACAGGGAAAAATCTACAGCTATACCGTTGTTCATCGAGCGTTTGGTCCGTTTGCTGATCAGGCTCCCTATGTAGTGGCGATCGTTGAGCTAGCAGAGGGCGTGCGAATGATGACGCGGATCACCGGAAATCGGGAGGACATTGCCATCGGTAAACCGGTTACGGTCACCTTCGAGAAAGTGGACGATGATCTCACTCTGCCTTATTTCAAGCTAGTCTAGCTACAAAGCAGGTTGAATTGAACTGGAGGTGTCGGTATTGAGTGGAAAGGCAAAAGTAGCCGTATCCCCCGAACGTTTGCGGGAGTTTTTCCATCCGCGCAATGTAGCGCTGATCGGGGCAACAGACAAGTCCATGTGGTCGGTTTTCACCTATAAAAATCTGAAGATTATGAATTTTAGTGGTGAAATCTACTGTGTTAACCCCAATCGGGATGTCGTGCACGGGCAAAAAGCGTATCACTCCCTGCTAGATATTGAGGACTCGATTGATTTGGCTTACGTCATGGTCCCTTCCAGTCACATCATGCAGGTGATGAAGGAAGCGGCAGAGAAAAAAATCCGCAATCTGGTCCTCTTGACGGCTGGCTTTAGTGAGCTGGGGGAAGCGGGACAAAAGCTGGAGCAGGAGCTGCTCGCCTTTGCCAAAGAGCATGATCAGCTGATTCTGGGACCAAACGGCAACGGGTTCGTCAACGTTACCTCGAGCCTGACGCCGTATGGATTGCCGATCACGCCGCCGCTCAAGGCAGGGCCGGTCGGTGTGGTTCTGCAGAGCGGCGCGTTGGCCAGCTCGATTATGACACTGGCGCAGGTACGCAATGTGGGGCTGAGCTTCCTCGTAGCGATGGGCAACGAGACGATGATTTCGGCGACGGATATTATCGATTATTTGATCGAGGATGAGTCGACAAAGGTCATTGCCCTGTTCCTGGAGTCGATCCGGCAGCCTGAAGAGTTTGCGCGGGTAGCCAAAAAAGCGCTGCAGTACGGCAAACCTGTCGTTGCGCTGAAGATCGGACGCAGTGAAAAAAGCGCACATACCGCGATGGCACATACCGGTGCACTGGTCGGGGATGACGCGGTCAATGACGCGGCGTTCCGTCAGCTCGGCGTCATTCGCGTCAACTCTCTGGAGGATCTGCTCACGACAGCAGGGCTATTAGGTTACACACCGCCGCTGTTTGGACGAAGAATGGGCGTCGTAACACCTTCTGGAGGGGCCTGCGATATTTTGTCAGATCGCTCTGCAGATGAGAAGATCGAGCTGCCGGAGTTCTCGCCGCAAACGGTGCAAGCGCTCAAGGAGATCGTCCCAAGCTTTTCCACCGTGCACAATCCGCTCGATGTGACGGGATACGTCGTTGTGGACAGAACCTTGATGCGGCGGGCCTTGGCGGCAGTCTCGCAGGACCCTGAGCTGGATTTCATCATCTCATTGGTAGACCCGCCCAGGGTAGAGCCGGAGGACGTCGCCCCCGTCTACGAGCAGTACGAAGAGCTGTCCAAAATCGTGAATAACGCCGCGTGTCCAATCATTCTCGTGATGAACACCTCACTGGAGATGACTCCGTTCGGACAGAAGGTGGCCGACAAGTACGGTCTCCATTTCGTGGGGGGGATGGAGCACGGACTTACCGCACTAGGGAAAGCGGTCTGGTGGAACGAGAAATATCGGGCGACGAAAGCGGCGGCGGCAAACAAGGCGCATCCTGTGGCCCCGTTGGCTGTAGATGTATCAGGCGGCGAATGGTCCGAATACCAGGCGCGCAAGTTTTTGGAGGAGCACGGCGTACCGGTCGTTCCTGGCTTGCTCGCGACGAAGCTGGAGGAAGCCCTCTCGGCAGCTGAAAAGGTAGGCTACCCGGTAGCGATGAAAATCCAATCCGAGGATATCGCGCATAAAAGCGATATTGGCGGCGTGAAGCTGGGACTTGCTTCCGCGGCAGAGGTAGCGGATGCCTATCAGGAGATCTTAGAGAACGTACAAAAACGAGCACCAGGCAGTCGAATCGAAGGGATGCTCATAAGCCCGATGCGGCCGCCGGGAACGGAGCTTTTGGTGGGGATTGTCAATGACCCGCTGTGGGGCTTGGTACTGGCGGTAGGAATAGGCGGCGTTTTCGTCGAGGTGTTCAAGGACACCAGCCTGCGTGTGCTGCCGGTTGAGCGTGATGAGATCAGAGTGATGCTAGAAGAGCTGCGCGGCATTCCTTTGCTGAAAGGAACGCGCGGCAGAGTCGCTGCCGATCTGGAGAAGGTAACGGATGCGATCTACAAAGTGAGTCAGCTTGCTTTTTCTGCAAAACAAAGTCTGCAGGAGCTGGAAATCAATCCACTCTGGGTAAATGGCGGGCAAGTCGAGGCGCTCGATGCCTTGATGAAGTGGAAACAAACGGATAGAGTCGTCTCCCAATAACATTCCTTTCGCGGCGTTCAGCAAGATCTGAGGCAAGGTCTGCTGGACGCCATCACCTACCAAATGCAACGCTAGTGACTCGGTGCGTTTCGTTTGAGTTTGCTCTTATTCTTTGGATTTGTAAGCGCTTTACCACTAAAGGAGGCGACGAAAAATGCCAAAAAGCACGGGATTATTGTCCCGGGAACTCACGGAATATCCAGTCGGAGGAAAAAGGATCTGGTTATTGTTTATCGCTATTCTCGCTAATTTTATCGCATCCTACGAAGCTCAGATCGCACCGGTGCTGCCGCTCCTGTTGAATGATTTGAACATTACGCTCGCCCAGTACGGTGTCGTCTCTGCGATTTCCGTCATTGCCTCCGCCATCTCGGGCTTGATCGTTGCCCCTCTGTCAGACAAATACGGCCGCGTCCGCTTTTTGGTTCCGGGCTTGTTCCTCACCGCTGTTTGCGTCTTTTGCATGGCTCTCGTCAGCTCGCTCTCGGGACTTTTACTCCTGCGTATTTTGCTCGCATTCGTCGATGGTTTGGCCCTGGGAACGACGGCAGGCTTGGTGCGTGACTTCTCGCCACGCCTCGGCCGTGCACTCGCCTTTGGATTTTGGACGTTTGGGCCAGTGGGCTCCAACTTTTTCGCAGCAGCAATGGCAGGATGGACACTGCCCATCTATCAGTCGTGGCAGTCGCAGTTTATTATAGGAGGAACCGTTGCGACCGTTTCGGCGATCGTCATCATGTTTAATATTCGTGACTTGTCTCCGAAGCTTCGCGCCCATGTTATTGAAAATGAGGTGGAGCTAAACAAAAAAGCGTCAGAAGACAAGAAGACTGTCGTCAAACCGAAGATGCGCGATATTTTGGGGATTCCTCACATCTGGATGCTCAGCATCGGTGTTTCCTTCTTTTTGCTCACCTATTTGACGATCGCATCATTCGGCCCGAAAATGCTGGTAGATGCTTTCGGCTATGAACCACATGCGGCGGCATCCATCGCCAAGTATTTCTGGCTGTTTAACCTGCTGACACTGCTTATCGCAGGCTGGGTCTCTGACCGACTGCAGCTGCGAAAAATCGTATCGCTGACAGGAGCTATTCTGTTTGCCCTCTATATGCTGTTCTTCCTCTCGCTGTTTGGCAAAGAGGTGTCCGATGGTGCCATGATGATCTATACTTCCATTCTCGGTGGTCTGATTGGTATCGCTTATGGTCCATGGTGTGCCCTGTTTTCGGAAAATGCAGAGGACGTCAACCCTTCCCTGCAATCCTCTGCGTGGGCGGTGTTTGGGCTCGTATCCAAAATGATGGGCATTTTGACTACCTTGATCGCTCCTCTGGTCGTGGCTGCTTCCGGCTGGGATTCCTGGCTGTGGATCGCGGTGGGAGTGGGAGTCATCATTTACATCCCATGCCTGTTTGCTGGAAAAGGACCATGGCTCCGTAAGAAAGTGGAACATAAACCCATCACGACTGTTCAGTAGCCTGTTTGCTGGTGGCTAGAGAGGGGAAAAGCTTAGTGCCAATAGGGTACTAAGCTTTTCTTTTTCTCTCCCCAACCGTCTTTCGTTTACGAATCGCTTGAAGAGGCTAAACAGTGAAATAAAATTGGAAACAGATTTGCGCACGATATATTTTTATATTTCTATCATAGTTAAATGAAATGTGTTATAGTAGTTGTTAGAGTAATAGTGCTTATGCGGCACATATGGCTCACTTGAAATTTGGAGGTTTTTATTGATGACAACAGGTACAGTTAAATGGTTCAACGCTGAAAAAGGCTTTGGATTCATTTCAGTTGAAGGTGGAGACGATGTATTCGTTCACTTCTCCGCAATCACAGGCGATGGTTTCAAATCTTTGGATGAAGGTCAGCGTGTTGAATTCAACATTACTCAAGGTCAACGTGGCCCACAAGCTGAGAATGTTGTAAAACTGTAGTCTAATGATAGAAATTAGCAACTGTTCTTATGGGCAGTTGCTTTTTTTTATTCTCGATTTCAAAAAAGCGACCCTTTCATTTGAGGATCGTACCGTCATAAAGGAAAGAAGGGAAAAAACGCATGTCATCTCATCATCCTATCCACCCCGACTGCGCGAGAGCCATCCGACGTCTCATGCAAATCCAAGAACCGAAGCGCCAGGACTTTCTGGACCTGAAAACGTACGGGCGGGATGCCTACTCCGAAATGGGCTGGGACGAGCTTCAGCAGTATATCAATGAAAAAACAGTGGTCATCGTCGAACAGTTCGAAGACGAACAAAATATCCTGTCCGCACTGCGCTGGGTCGCGCGAGGTTTGCCGGTCTGGTTAGCGATTCGGAAGGTACGCACAGATTACGCGATGTATCGGTATATGAAGTCCGTGTAGGTAAAAAGCGGAGACTACAGTCTTCCGCTTCGTGACCCGGAGAGGCATCTTAGCGATTTAAGATGCCTGATACCTGTTCTGAAATAGCTCTAGGGCAATGGCTTCGATGAGCTTTCGATGTTTAATGATCGCGCACATTCTTGACGGCAATCCCTCCATGCCATAATAAGCACCTGCCAACTGACCGTAAACAGCACCCGTGGTATCGGCATCATCTCCTAGATTTACGGCGAGCAAGAGCCCCTCCTCAAAAGAGCTGCTGTGATGAAACGCCCACAATGCAGCTTCGAGTGATTCCACGACGTAGCCACTCCCTTTTATGAGAGAGGCGTCTTTGCGTTTATAGGAACCACGGGCGACAGCAGATAGCTCCGGTGTCATCTCTTCAAAGAAGGAGCCATTCTCGATCGGTGAGTAAAAATCTGCGAGAAGCCTTTCTTTTTCCTCTCCCCGAAGGGCACCTAAAAGCAATCCACCGAAGTAGACACAGGCGTCTACGGCATTTTTCGCAGCGTGGGTCGTAGCTGAACTGCGAGCGCACATTTCCAAGGCGAGAGCAGGGTCCTCTGCATAAAACAGCGGGACCGGCGCTAGCCTCATGATCGAGCCGTTTCCGGCAGACCAAGGATCCGTTGAACCGGCGTAGGGACGCCCTGTTTTTTCAAAGGAGAGGAGGGCATCCCGGGTTGCATTGCCGATATCAAAGCAGTGGTCCTTGCTGCTTAAATAGCCTTCGCGGAACCATTTGACATACCGGTTCATTTGATCCGCCGGGTCGAACCCGTTTGCCTGCAATAAACTTTCCGCCAAGCAGAGCGCCATAGAAGTATTATCTGTCCACTCTCCCGGCTCAAGCTTGTGAACGCCTCCACCCACAATTTCCCGAACTGGTTCAAACGTACCGGGTTTACAGAACTCAACAGTGGCTCCGAGAGCATCCCCGATCGCAAGTCCCAGCAGGCTTCCTGTATATTTCTCCATGATCTCACCTCGTATTCTATCTGCTTTTCTCCTAGTTAGACGCTGGGCGCAGCAAAAAAGTTATGGTGCTTTTTGCGTCTGAGGTACCAAGACGAATCTGGGCTTCTTCCCATAAAATTTATGCAAGTAATTAAATTACTACTGCACATTAATAGAGAAAGGTCTATTATTGACAGTACCGTTACATTTTTAGGAGGGAGCAATCATGACAGAGTTTTTACTAAGTCTTTTGCAAATCATTATTGTAAACATCGTACTGAGTGGCGATAACGCGGTTGTGATCGCTCTTGCCTGTCGAAACTTGAGCCCGGAGCTGCAAAAGAAGGCAGTCTTCTGGGGAAGCTTTGGGGCTATCGGACTTCGTGTCATTCTGACCTTTATCGCTATCTATCTGTTGAAAATTCCACTGGTACAGGTGGTTGGCGGACTCTTGCTCATCTGGATTGCAGTCAAGCTGCTGAAAGGTGAGGATGAGGACAGTCACATCGGCGGTGGTGCGAACATGATGGAAGCGCTGAAAACCATTATTTTCGCAGACCTGATCATGAGCCTGGACAACGTCATCGCGGTGGCGGGTGCAGCCAACGGCAACATGCTGCTGGTGCTGATCGGTCTGGCCATCAGTATTCCGCTGATCATTTGGGGAAGCCAGCTTTTGATGAAGCTGATGAACCGTTTTCCGATTATCGTACTGCTCGGAGCGGCATTGCTCGGATATACGGCGGGCGAGATGATCGTAGGAGACAAGCTGGTCGGTGGATTTATCGAAGAGACCTTGCCTGCCCTGCACATCATTTTGCCAGTTGCCTTGGCATTGGTTGTCATCGCAGTGGGGAACTACCTCAAGCGCAAAGCGGAAAAGGAAAAAGCCAATCAGGTCGGACAAGATCACGCGGAGACGTTGTAATACATGGAATATCGCGACTGGCACATCCTGCAAACCTTGTTTCGTGAGCAGAATATCACGAAAACAGCAGAGGCGTTGTATATTTCCCAGCCTGCTCTGACGAAACGATTGCGCCAGATCGAAAAAGATTTTGGGGTGCAGATCGTGCAGCGTGGGAGCAGAGGGGTGCAATTTACGCCCCAAGGCGAATATCTGGCAAAATGCGCAGATGAGATGCTGCTGCGGCTGCGCAATATCAAGGAAAACGTGTTAAACATGGGGAACGAGGTAAACGGAACACTGAGGCTGGGGGTTTCCAATTACTTCGCGCGCTACAAGCTCCCGATGATTTTGAAGAGGTTTAAAGAAGCATACCCGAACATCGATTACAAAGTCATCACCGGCTGGAGTAAAGATGTCTACAAAAGCGTGTACAACCAAGATGTCCACGTGGGCTTCGTCCGGGGGAATTACAATTGGACGGACAAAAAGCTGCTGCTGTTTGAAGAAGCCGTCTGTGTTGTCTCCCGGGAACCGATCCAGATAGAAGAACTGCCTAATCTGCCGAGAATTGACTACGAGACAGATCCCATGCTGCGAGCACTGGTTGACGGCTGGTGGACCGAGAATTTTTCCCAGCCGCCGCAGATCGGCATGGAGGTCGACAAGGCGGATACGTGCAGCGAAATGGTAGCGAGCGGACTGGGCTACGCCATTTTGCCCCGGGTAGTTCTGAGCGGCAAAGACGATCTGTACATGATCGGACTGACGAGCGCAGCAGGCGATCCGATCAAGCGAAAGACGTGGATGTTCTATCATGAGGACGCGCTAGATCTGCAGATGGTCAAAGCTTTTGTACAATTCATGGAACAGATCGATATAGAAGTCCCTCAGTAAAAGAAAAGAAGACCTGCTGCATCCGCATGGAAGTCATGCTGGAGGCAGCAGGTTTTTTTGTATCATCGGATGGGAATAGACCACAACAGCCCGCCATCATTCACCCAAGGAATCGCTGCCGATAACCATTTTGTATTTTTTTTGCGGGAGCGGCTGAACTACACTAGGGGTACTTCACCAAAGAACCGCACTTCACGTCAGATCGCCAAAGGGGAAACGTCTATGCTGCTGCGCGCAACGTTTACATTGCTGCTTGGAGCACTGGGAGGCTTGCTGTTTACTGCGATTCACAGTCCGCTTCCGTGGTTGCTCGGAGCTTTGATTACTACGGTTGTAGGTACGTTTCTCGGTGTTCGAAACCTGTGGATTCCAAAGTGGTCTCGCCAAGCAGGCTTGATCGTGATCGGCATATCGCTTGGCTTGCGCATGACACCCGAAATCTGGGAGGCCATGACGGGTCATATCGGTTTGATGCTGATCGCCACCATCCTGACTGTCTTGATCAGCCTTATCAATGCCTGGATCTTTTGGAAAGTGGGCAAGGTTGACGGCATAACCGCCATTTTCAGCAACGTCCCGGGAGGCTTATCCGAAATGGTGACGATCGGTAAGACGGTTGGGGGGAACCAGCAGATCATCTCCATTTTTCACTCGATTCGCGCTGTCATCATCGTGCTTTGCACCCCTTTCCTCGTTACGTGGCTGCCGCATCATGCCGCGATGCAGGCAGCTGTGCCTGATCAGGTGCTGGGATTCGGAAAGACGCTGCTGATCCTCGTCGTGGGAATAGGTGGGGCGTGGATTGCCTCCCGCTGCTCGTTTCCTGCCCCATTTCTGCTCGGAGCGCTGATGCTCACCACTGTCGTGATGCTGAACACGCCACTTGCCACCGGGCATCCAGCCCTGGCAGGTTTTCTGGTGAAAGGAGCTCAGGTGTTGATCGGAGTCGGGATCGGTCTTGGCTTCAAGCGAGAGGACATCGCCCGCAGCCGCCGCTTCTTTCTGCTCGGCCTCATGCATTCCGTTCTTCTGTTCGTGATGGTAATCGCTCTGGCAGTAGGCATCTCGTATGGGATGGGGACGGAGGCAATCACCATGATTTTGGCTTCTGCGCCAGGCGGAATTGCAGAGATGAGTTTGACTGCCTTGACCCTTGGGGCAGACCCGCTCTTGGTCACAGCCTTTCAGCTGTTTCGCGTGCTGTTTGTGCTCACATTGTTTTCCTTCGGGGTGCGTACATGGATCAACCGCCGCCGCCGCGAAGGAGGGGTGCCTCAAGAAACGAGTGCATGACGCAAGAATGAAGTCCTTTTTCAACAGCTAGACCTGTGTTCTCCCGAGATGGAGAAGCAGGTCTGTTTCGCGTGAAAAATATGAAAATAATCATAAAAATAGGGTTTATCCAAAAAATCCGAACAAACTAGGAAGCGCTTTCATAGGGTGCTATGATCTCCTTAGTTGAAAACGCTATCAACAAAGGGGGATATACAGATGAATCAAACAAAGAAATGGAAGAAGTGGAGCGGCGTACTTCTGACGACAGCGATGGCACTGAGCCTGGCAGCCTGTGGCGGCGGAGGTGGGCAAACCGCAGCAGGTGGCGGAAAGGCCGGTTCGACTTATCCGGAAAAACCGATTGTCATCTCGGCTCCATCGGGTGCAGGCGGAGGGTTGGATAAAACAGCGAGATCCGTTGCAAAGGTCATGTCAGCAAGCAAGCTGGTAGAGAAGACGATCACCGTCGAAAACAAGCCAGGTGGCGGTCAGGCAGTGGGATTGGCAGACTTCGTGACGCAGGACAAGAAAAACAATTACAAGCTGCTGCTTCCTTCTACACCGATTATCATCAACAACCTGAAAAAGGAAGGGAACAGCCCTCATTCCTACAATGATATGACACCGTTGGCTCTGCTGACGAAGGACTATGGCGCCATCGTTGTGGCAGCCGGCTCTCCTTTCAACGATCTGAAATCCCTGATGGATGCGATTAAGGCCGATCCGACAAAGGTAACCGTGGCAGGAGGCTCTGCTCCAGGCTCGCTCGATCACTTGACTTTCCTGATGCCGGCGGTGAAAGCGGGCATCGATCCGAAATCGGTAAAATACATCTCTTACGACGGTGGTGGAGAGGCGATCGCAGCGCTTTTGGGCGGAAATGCAGACGTACTCGCTACCGATGTATCGGGTGCTGGTGAGTACGTAAAATCCGGGAAAGTAAAAATCTTGGGCGTTTCTTCTCCAGAGCGGCTGAAAGGCACATTCAAGGACATCCCGACCTATAAAGAAGCGGGGTATGACACCGAATTGATCAACTGGCGCGGCGTGTTTGGACCAAAAGATATGACGCCGGATGCAGTAGCGTACTGGGAAGAGAAGCTGAAAGCCATGACGCAAACGCCTGAGTGGAAAACGGAGCTGGAAACAAACGGCTGGGATGACGGTTACAAAAACGGGGCAGACTTCAAGACTTATTTGGGCGAACAAGAAAAAATGTTCAAGGAAATCCTGGGCCTGCTCAATATGGCGAAATAAACAAAGGGAGAGCGGAGACGGAGAAGAAGCGATTCTTCTCCTCCTCCATTCCTAAATTTTTATGAGAAGGGGAGGAGCACGTGAGCAAAACATTTGATCGCTACGCCAGCCTGTTGTTTCTCGTCTTGGGAGCGGCATTTTTGATTGGCAGCCAAAACATTTCCGCGAGTGCGTACGGAAGCAATGTCGGGCCGAATATCTTTCCGCTCGGCCTCGGAGCTCTTTTGGTTTTGCTGAGTCTGCGCTTGTTTTACGAAACATTCAAATACAAGCAAGAGGAGAAAAAGCAGGGACCTGCGCTCGATTACAAACGATTTCTCATCATACTCGTTGCGGCACTTTTATACGTCTTGCTGTTGGAGGAAATCGGATATGTGGTGAGCACCTTCCTCTTTTTGCTGGTTGGCTTCCAGACCATGTCAAAGGGAAAATGGCTCTCGACACTGCTTATTTCCGGCGCGTTTTCCTTTGGTATCTACTTCTTGTACGTCAATGTTCTCGATGGCAGCTTGCCCGGTTTACCAGCATGGTTAGGCTTTTAGGAGGTGGATGACAAATGGATGCGTTTCATTACTTATTAAATGGCTTTGCTACAGCCCTGCAATGGCAAAATATCATCTTTGCGTTTGTCGGTGTACTGATCGGGACGGTAGTAGGCGTGTTGCCAGGGATCGGACCGATTAGCGGCGTCGCGCTGCTGATTCCCGTAACGGCGTCCCTAACAGGCGGACTACCGCCAGAGGAGGCTGCGACCAGCGCGATCATTTTGCTGGCGGGTGTTTATTACGGGGCGATGTACGGAGGCTCCACGACTTCGATTCTGTTGAATACGCCAGGTGAGTCATCCTCAGTTGTTACCGTATTGGACGGATACCCGATGGCCAAGCAGGGACGGGCGGGAGTCGCCCTGGCGATCGCTGCGATTGGTTCGTTCGTAGCAGGGATTGTCTCGCTTGTCGGTCTGGTATTCTTGGCAGAGCCATTATCAAATGTCGCGCTCAAGCTCAGTCCTGCCGATGAGTTTTCCCTGATGATCCTCGGGCTGTGCGCCTTGAGCGGATTGGCAGGAAAGTCAGTCACCAAAGCCTTGATCATGACCGTATTCGGACTTTTGCTCGCGACGATCGGCATGGACAATGTATCTGGTGTGGCACGCTTTACCTTTGACATGCCCGAGCTTTATTCCGGTCTGGAATTTTTGACCATTGCGGTGGGGGTATTTGCTCTCGGTGAGGTTTTCAAAACGATACTGGAGCGCGATGCGAACGAAGGGGAGATCGCCAAAATCTCTCGCATTTTGCCTACCAAAGAGGATTTGAAAGAAAGTGCAGGGCCGATCATCCGCGGTTCGTTGGTTGGTTTCTTTAAAGGAATTGTTCCTGGATCAGGCGCGACACTGGCGTCGTTCCTCGCATACCTGCTGGAAAAGAAAATCAGTAAAAATCCGGAGAAGTTCGGAAAAGGGGCAATCGCGGGTGTGGCCGCTCCTGAGTCAGCCAACAATGCTGCTTCGGGTGGAGCCATGATTCCCCTTTTGACCTTGGGGATTCCGGGAACAGGGACGACCGCCGTGCTGATGGGTGCCCTGATCATGTACAACGTGCAGCCAGGTCCCCTGCTGTTTGACGAGCATCCGACCATCGCGTGGGGCTTGATCGCGAGTATGTTTATCGGTAACCTGATGCTGCTGATTCTCAACATGCCTCTCGTCAAAGTTTTTGCCAAGCTGATTGAGACACCGCCGAAGTATTTGATCCCGATGATTGTGGCAATCTCCATTTTCGGTGTGTACGCGGTACGTGTCTCGGTATTTGATCTCGTGCTGCTGCTAATCTGTGGGGTAGTCGGGTACTTCCTGGCGAAAAATGATTTCCCAATGGCACCGCTTGTTTTGGGCTTGGTACTTGGGCCAATGATTGAAAACAACCTGCGCCGCGCACTGACGACTTCAAACGGAGACTTCTCCATCTTTATTGAAAAGCCAGTATCTCTGGTCTTCCTGATTATCGCGGTTCTGTGGATCTCGGTTCCGTTGATCATGAAAATGCGAGGGAAAAAAGTAGTGGTGAACGTAGAAGGGTAAAGGAGCGTGAAACGCATGCGAGATGACAAAAAGATCAAAGAGGAAGTCAAACAGCAGTTCGGTGCCAATGCCGAAAAGTATGTGACCAGCCAGACACACGCGACGGGAGACGATCTCTCCCTGCTGGCGCCTTGGCTGAATCCGTCGTCTGATTGGGTCTTTCTCGACGTGGCGACAGGTGGGGGGCATCTCACCAAGAAAATCGCTCCGCATGTAGGTCAGGTCTTTGCGACGGATTTGACCGGGCCAATGCTAGCGGCAGCTCGGAATCATCTAAAAGTGCACTGCAGCAATGTCTTTTATGTCGTAGCGGACGCAGAGGCACTCCCGTTTCTCGACGAGACCTTCGATGCGGTCGGCTGCCGAATTGCCGCTCATCACTTCCCCAATCCCCAGGCATTTGTCCAGGAAGTCGCACGTGTCCTGAGGCCGGGTGGCAAGTTCGTGCTGATTGACAACATCGCGCCGGAGGAGGAAGAGCTGGATCGTTTTGTGAACACGCTGGAGAAGCTGCGGGATACCAGTCATGTACGCAGCTATTCTCGCTCGGAATGGCGGGAGTGGATCGAGCAGGCAGGTCTTGCAGAAGGCCAGTCCCGTATTCGCAAAAAGACCTTTCCGTATGCGACGTGGGTGAGACGAACGACGGAGTCAGAAGAACAGGTAGCTCAGGTCACGGCTCATATTACCGAGGCGAAGGCAGAGGTCCAAACCTACTTTGCAGTGCAAAAGGCAGGCGAGGAGGTCGTATCCATTTCGGTGGATGAATGGATGGCCCTGTTTGAAAAGCCGCCAACAGAAAGATGAAAAAAGCAAGAAGTCCCTACCTGTTAGCCCTACGGTGGGGGCTTTTTGCTGTGCCGAGTGACAACGAAAATCAAAAAAGAACCTGGACAGCTTTACCAGGTTCTTTTCTATAGCGTAAAAACAGGCACGATGCTATAATCGAAATACGACTGTTTTGTTAAATTTACAATAGTTATCCCATCTTACATTTTAATTGTATCATGCCGGCAATCTCATGTCAAATGCTTTTTCTCAATTGAATGGTTAGGGGAGATATGGAATGAGTGCTTTGGCTCTCGGTTTTCAGGAAATACACAAAGACCAGCTGCTGCTCGTTGGCGGAAAAGGGCTGCATTTAGGGGAATTGGCAAAAATGCAAGGAATCCACGTACCAGAAGGATTTTGCGTGACAACAGTGGGATTTCAAAAGGCCATCGCACATAACGAGACGTACCGTGCCTTGTTGGATCAACTAGCGATGCTAAAAGGAGAAGAGCGAGAGCAAATTGATGAAATCAGCCGGAAGATTCGACAAATCCTTAGGGAAGTAGAAATTCCAGCGGATGTCGCGGAGGCCGTAGCTCATTATCTCACCCAGCTTGGAGAAGAACACGCGTATGCCATTCGATCTAGCGCGACCGCGGAAGATTTGCCGTATGCCTCTTTTGCGGGTCAACAAGACACCTATTTAAATGTCATCGGCGTCGAAGCCATTTTGGAGCATATTCGCAAATGCTGGGCTTCCCTGTTTACGGAACGCGCGGTCATTTACCGGATGCAAAATGGATTTGACCACCGTCAAGTTTCTTTATCCGTGATCGTACAAAGAATGGTTTTCCCACAGGTATCTGGAATTTTATTTACCGCTGATCCGATCACGTCCAACCGGAAGCTGCTATCCATCGATGCCAGCTTTGGACTTGGAGAAGCATTGGTCTCTGGGGTGGTATCTGCCGATTGCTATAAAGTACTGGAGGGAGAAGTCGTCGAACGGAGGATTGCAGCCAAAAAACTGGCGATCTACGGGCGAAAAGAAGGCGGGACAGTGACACAAGAGATCGATCCAGCTCTGCAAAAGACGCAAACTTTATCGGATCAACAGATTTTACAGCTGGCTCGTATTGGAAGGCAGATTGAAGCTTCTTTTGGCAGCCCGCAAGATATCGAATGGTGCTTGGCTGATGACACTTTTTCTATCGTCCAGAGTCGGCCAATCACGACGTTGTACCCCATCCCCGAGGTGAACGATCAAGAAAATCACGTCTATATTTCTGTTGGCCATCAGCAAATGATGACCGACCCCATAAAGCCACTGGGCTTGTCTTTTTTCCTGTTAACGACTCGTGCGCCTATGCGAACAGCTGGGGGAAGATTGTTCGTCGATATTACCAATATGCTGGCTTCCCCTGACAGCAGGCAAGTCATGGTGGATACTCTAGGAAAATCCGATCCACTCTTAAAGGACGCGCTTACGACCATCATCGGGCGAGAAGATTTTATACAAGCGTTGCCAGATGATAAAAAAGCACCGGTGCCTGGTAAAAGTCAGAAAGGGATGCCGCCTGTGGGTCCCCAAATACCAATCGAAAGCGATCCCGCCATCGTCGCTGATTTGATGAAGCGCAGTCAAGCCTCGATCGAAGAGCTAAAGCGCAGCATCCAAGCGAAATCAGGGCCGGACTTGCTTGATTTTATCCGAGAAGATATCGAGCAATTAAAGAAGATTTTATTTGATCCCCAAAGTACGGCTGTGTTTATGACTGCTATGAACGCTTCAGCATGGGTTAACGAAAACCTGTACGAATGGTTAGGTGAAAAAAACGCAGCGGATACGCTTTCTCAATCCGTGCCAAACAATATTACTTCGGAAATGGGTCTGGCGTTAATGGATGTCGCAGATGTGATTCGTCCTTTTCCGGAAGTCATTGCTTTTTTGCAGCATGGCAAATCCGATCGCTTTTTGGAGGCACTGGCTGAATTTGAGGGTGGACAGAAAGCTCGAGACGCGATCTCTTCCTATCTTCAGCAATACGGAATGCGCTGTGCCGGAGAAATCGATATAACGAGAACACGTTGGATCGAAAAACCACTGACACTTGTCCCCCTGATTCTAAGCAACATCAAAAACTTTGAGCCGAATGCGGGCAAACAAAAGTTTGAGCAAGGGCGACAGGAAGCGTTGGAAAAAGAACAAGAATGGTTAGAGCGATTGAGGACATTACCGGATGGGGAGCAAAAAGCGGAAGAAACCAAACAAATGATCGACCGAATCCGGAATTTTATCGGGTATAGAGAGTATCCCAAATACGGCATGATTCATCGCTACTTGGTTTATAAGCAGGCTTTGCTAAAGGAAGCGGAACAGCTGGTCAAAGCTGGCGTGATTCATGAAAGAGAGGATATCTACTATCTTTCTTTTGATGAACTTCACGAGGTGGTACGCACAAACGAGCTGGATGATCGGATGATCAGCAAACGAAAAGACGATTACAAGTTTTTTGAAATACTAACTCCGCCACGTGTCATCACGTCTGATGGGGAAATCATTACAGGTGCGTACAAAAGGGAAAATCTCCCGGACAAAGCGATTGCAGGTCTACCTGTTTCTTCCGGAGTAATAGAGGGACGCGCACGTGTCATCTTACGCATGGAAGACGCTAATCTAGAGGAGGGAGATATATTGGTCACCACCTTTACCGATCCCGGCTGGACACCATTGTTTGTATCCATAAAAGGTCTCGTCACCGAAGTCGGTGGGCTGATGACCCATGGAGCGGTGATCGCACGAGAATATGGCTTGCCCGCAGTTGTCGGCGTGGAGAATGCGACCAGGCTGATAAAAGACGGACAGCGAATTCGTGTGCATGGAACGGAAGGGTACATCGAACTATTGTAAAGGCAGAATCCATCACGCCAGAATCGTTGTCAATCATCCAGCGATCGAACCGTCATCAAACGAACTGAAGTTCCGCTGTATGCGGCAAAAAAGAAAGTCCTTGATCGTCTCTGATCAAGGACTTTTGCTTGTTGAACGAGCGTGGAGAAACGATGCCGCGGGCGAGTCCGCTTTGCCGTGTCTATGGATTCGTTTAAAATTTTTCCGGAAACTGTTTGACAATGCCTTCTGTCAGAATGTCGGCTAAATGAATCATATGGATCTCGTTTTTGTCAGTTGCCGCAATATCAGCCTTCCAATCCCCTTTGAGACAGGCAAGGACAATTTCAGTGATCAATTGAAGATGCGCATAAAGCATATCCTGCATGGTTTGAAACGGCCAGTTCGGGTTCGCTGCGCTTAAAAATTTGGCGATATCGTCAGCATTTCTATGCCAATCGGCGTCGAGCTTTTTCAGATCCGCCTGATTGCCCGTTTTGGCAGCTGCGACAATTTTCCCTGCGATCTGAATGTGCTCTCTCAAAAGCTCAGCCAGCTTATTCCCGGCTTCTTCCCCGTAATAAGGCTTGATCAGATTCCCGATGTCCTGTTGATTCTGCAAAAGCCGATCCAATACGTCCTTCGCATCTGGACGATTCGACATGGCGCTGACAATATAGCTTCTCGTCCAGATCGTATGGTCGATCCACGCCTTCTGCATATCACTTTTCAGTTGGACCATTTGGGGACTAAGACAGGCCGAATCCTTCTGTCCACCCTCCTTGGCTAGCGCGGATCCACCCGCTGGCATCATGCTAAACACGAGCGCCAAGGCTAACAGCAAAGCAAGCATCCATTTGTTTTTCAAATTCATCTGCTCCTCTGTGCGTTTGGAATAAATCAGGTCAGGCTGTTTTATTTTGGGTGAAATATCCGTTTCTATGCAGAGCGGATCGGGAAGGAATGGGGAGACGATTGTTACCCTTTCCGTTGTTAATATGACACAAGCTGGCATATTGGGATGGCTAGAATGGGTGGTAGCTCAACGAAAAGGGGAATCGACCATGGCACGGAAAATCATTTTGGATGTAGCCGTTACGTTAGATGGTTTTATTGAAGGAAAAAATGGAGAAGTGGATTGGTGCATGATGGACGAGGAGATGGGGTTTCTATCGTTCTTGCATCAAATTGATACGATTTTCTATGGCAGAAAAAGCTATGAGCTATGGGGACAATATTATCCGGAACAGACACATTCCGATATGGAAAAAGAAATGTGGAGAGTCGTTCATAGCAAGGAGAAATACGTGTTTTCCAGGACGCAAAAAGGGACTGGGGATAGAGCCATTTTTATAAACGATCCCATTCTTGAAAAGGTCAATAAAATAAAGAACAAGCCGGGCAAAGACATTTGGCTGTACGGTGGATCGAGCCTCATTTCAAGCTTTATCAGCCTAGGCCTTGTAGATGAATTCAGATTGTCTGTTCACCCGGTTGTTTTGGGAGAAGGCAAACCGTTGTTTATGGATATCAAAAAGAGGTTGAAATTCAAGCAGGTTGAAGCCAGAACGTTCTCCTCTGGCGTGGTGCAGCTCATTTATCAATGGGATGGAAAAGAGTAAGACAGCGGTTGTCTAAGACAGTGTCACCAGGTCTTAGGCAGCCGCTGTTCTATTGCGTAGAGGGGCGTCCTATTTGTACAAATGACTGCGAACGATCCGTAATCATCAAGCGGAAATTCAATGCAGAATTTGACGTTTTTATTTGAAATCTTGCTTGTTTTTTACGATTCGTTTGAGTTTTGAGGCTGACGATTACGAATGGTTTCTTTATGACGGAATTGTGCTACTATTTCCACAGGAGGGATCAGCGATGGATGACGTGGATCTGAGGATTTTGGAGCTGCTCGAGGAAAACGGAAGACTGTCTCATGAGGAAATCAGCAAGATCTTGCACATTTCTCGTCCGGCTGTCCATCAGCGGGTCAGCAAGCTTGAGAAGAATGGAGTGATCAAAGGATATCGCAGCATCATTGACTGGAGACTGCTGGAGCAAAAAATCAAGGTGCTGATCTTTGTGAAAGCGAGATGTCAAAACTTCAAGGAACTGGCAGGGAAGATCGTGGAGCTGCAGGTGCCGAACGTCAAGATCGTGGAATGCCAGAGACTTGCAGGGGAGTGGTGCATGATGCTGAAGGTGCGCGTGAATGCACCGGAGGATCTCACGAATCTGATTGATGAAATGGTCAAACATGATGAAGTATTGGAGACCTCGACGACCTTCATCTTGTCGACCTTGTATGAGGATGGGTGGAAAGAAATTTGAAAGCAAGGGTGGAAATAGGCGATGACAGGAAAAAAGGATACGAAGCTTTTTGCCATTACGATCGCTTTGCTGACCGTTTACTTATTTTGGGGAGGCACTTATCTCGGCATGAAAATTGCCATTGAATCGATTCCGCCCTTTATTATGGCAGGGGTGAGGTTCACTTTGGCTGGTGTGTTTCTCTTCCTGTTCAGTCGTTTGAAGGGAGCCGAGCTGCCAAGTGCTGCCGAATGGAAAGGGGCGGGTATTGTGGGGGCGCTTCTGCTTCTCGGAGGCAATGGCGTCGTCGCATGGGCGGAGCTAAGACTGCCCTCTGCCATCGCTTCCTTACTGGTGGCGACAGTCCCGCTTTGGATTCTGGTGCTCAACTGGGCAGGGGGGAGCAGACAAAAACCATCGGGTGGAGTGATGGCAGGAATCCTGGTTGGGCTCGCGGGCGTTGCGGTTTTGGTGGTCCATCCCGGTGGCTCGGAGGGGAAAGGGGCCGATACCATTGGAATTATCGTGCTGCTCGCGGCCTCGATCAGCTGGTCGTTTGGGTCCCTGTATTCCCGTACGGCAAAGCTCCCCGCATCTCCTTTGATGTCGACGGCCCTGCAAATGATTGTAGGGGGAATTCTGCTTAGCGTAGCATCCCTGTTTCTCGACGACTGGACGAAGCTGCACGTTACGCAAATATCCCTTCGTTCCTGGGTCGCCCTCGGGTATTTAATCGTATTTGGCTCGATCCTCGCCTATACGGCGTATATTTGGCTGCTTAAAAACGCAGAGCCTTCGCTTGTGTCCACCTATGCTTTTGTGAATCCGATCGTCGCCGTATTTTTAGGCTGGCTGCTGGCGGATGAGCAGTTGTCTACCCAGTCGTGGGTCGCGGCGGCGTTGATTATCGCGGCGGTTGCGATAATCACGATTTTTCGCGGCAAAGGCGCCCGGCAGAATCAAACGGCTGCCAGAAAAGAGGAAGGAAAGCTTCAGGCTAGATAACAGAAAGAAAATCGAAGAAAAAATCTCATGTATGGGCAGTCACAAAGGGAGACTGCCCGTACACCCCTCCTACGCACCTGCCCAACGATACTTTCGCTCCGGTCGACCGACCGTTCCGTAAAATGTCTCCACGGTAACCTCATTGATAGAAACCAGAAATTCCAGATATCTACGCACAGTCGAATGACTCATGCCAGCGAGTGCCGCCAAATCATCCGCATTGACGCTGTGCGCCGTCACCTGCATCTTGTCGCGAATGAGCTTGAGCGTCAGCTTATCGATTCCTTTCGGGAGCGTGGTGACGTTCTCGGCTGTTCGGGCAGCTGGCGCGATGGAAGCTTTGGTAAACAGCTTGTCGACGGCCATTTGATCCATGGTGGTATGCTGCTGAAGCTGGCTTCGGGTACTCGCATACTGCGCCAGAGTCGACATGAATTTATCGATCATAATCGGCTTAATGATATAGCTGTACGCTCCGCCTCGTATTGCCTCACGGACCGTTTCCACGTCATTCGCGGCTGTAATCATGATGACATCAATACCGCGAAAATGCTTTCGAACTTCCCGCAAAAGGTCGATGCCGTTCATATCCGGTAAGAAAATGTCCAAGAGAAGCATATCAGGAGTGACGACGTGGAGCATGTCCAACGCCTGCTTTCCAGTAGTGGCCGTGGCGATGATCTGGAATCCTTCCAGCTTGAGCGTGAATTGCTCATAGATTTTGGCCGCTACTT
Organism: Brevibacillus nitrificans; assembly: GCF_003710965.1. Lineage (NCBI taxonomy): Bacteria > Bacillati > Bacillota > Bacilli > Caryophanales > Paenibacillaceae > Brevibacillus > Brevibacillus nitrificans. Next base: position 109,951 of record NZ_RHHU01000010.1, read on the forward strand.
CGTCATCTTCTACGATCATGACGGTAATAGGTTGATCAGACATGGTAGATACCCCCTTTTTCATTCCTCTCTCTGTTTGGGTACGACGATGGAGAAGCGAGCCCCTCCCAGATCACTTTTTTCGATCACAATATGACCGCCCAAATGTACGAGCGAATTTTTGACAAGGGCGAGGCCCAGCCCGCGATTTTCGCCTGGCTTTGTAGTAACACCGCTTTCAAAGATGCGGGACTCCATATCGGCAGGAACGCCAGGGCCGTTGTCCTCGATATCAAAAATAATGTCCTGTCCCAAATCGGTAAAGGAGACGTGTACCATGGCATCGGAGCAGTTTTTTGCAAGCGCAGCCTCCATCGCATTGTCGATCACATTGCCGAGTATGGTGACAAGGATTTTGGGATCGATCGGCGCGGGAACATTTCCGAGATGGCTTTCCTGATCGATTTCCAATGACACCTTCAGTTCTTTGGAGCGGTTGATTTTCCCGAGCAGACAGGCGGCGATGAACGGCTCCTGTACCGAACTCATGAGAAAGGCGAGAATATCCTGTCTCTCTTTCACTTCATCCGTGATCATCTCCAAAGCTTTGTCATATTCCTTGAGCTTGAGCAGCCCGTAAATGGTGTTTAAACGATTCAAATATTCGTGATTTTGCGAACGCATATTGTCGGAGAACGAGCTGATTTTCGTAATTTCCTCCGTAAGCTGTTCGATTTCGGACTCCGGACGGAAAGTGAAGACGACACCTCTGACCTCGTTATTGCTCAATATGGGAGAGTAATCCGTAATAAAGATCTCGTGTCCCAGCAAGATTTTCTGATTCATATCCTGTGTATTTCGATTGATGGTGTGAATGATGTCCCGAATTTGCGGGCTGGAGATGGGTTTGCCCAGCGTCAAATCTTCCTGCAGGAGAGCACGGGCGCGTTTATTCATAGACACGACACGGCCCTGCATATCGACAGCGACCGTAGCGTCCCGGATGGATTCGAGAATCGCTGTTTTTTCCGTGAATAAAAAGGAGATCTCTTCCGGCTCCAGTCCAAAAATCAATCGCTTCACGCGCCGGGCGATGATAATCGCGCCAACGATTCCTACGACGAGAAGCAGCATGGAGAAGGCCACGACTCTTTCTTTGTATTCCGCCACCCGTTTTTCGACGTCACTCATGATAAAGCCGACGGATGAGACGCCGATGGTTTCCCCTTTGCTGTTGACAATAGGGGTTTTTGCCTTGATCGCAGGGCCGGAAATACCTGATCCGCGATAGATGACGGAGCGGTTTTCGATAAAGACAGGATCATTGCTCGTTCCCATGGGTAATCCGATTTGGTCTGGATCGTAGTGGGAGTAGCGGATGCCTTCCTTGTTCCCGATGACCACATAGCTGGCGCCTGTCGTGGTCCGGATCGTTTCCGCGAGGGGCTGGATCCATCGCGAGGGATCTTCTTTCTCAAATGCAGCGATAATGTCGTCATCCATAGCGGCCATTTTGGCAACCGTCATAGCCTGCTGTCCGATGTAGCGATCCAGAATGTCATCTAAAATGAAGGAAAAGAGAGCGGTCCCGATTCCCATGCTGATGAGGACGACAATAGAGATGAGCAGGACCATTTGGGTCAAGAGGCTGACCCTTGTTTTTTTGCGAGCGAAAGCCATGGGCAAACCACCTTTGATGACAGATCCGGAAGCATGAAACCGTTTACTTACCTATATTATATAACAATATGGTCATGTGGACGGCCTCTTGTTTTGATCCCATGCTGCTTTTTCGGTATAGCGCACTCGCGAAAGAGACAAACTGTCTAGTAAGGCCGTCCTTACGCGTTTTCGGGACAAGAGCCATTCGTCCATTTATGGTGAAATAAAGGGCCCTTCACATTTGTGACACAAAGGAAAAATGTAACAAGACAGTCCCCAATAGCTTTGCGAAAAAACTTTTGACAAATTTTCAATAAAAATTTGAACAAAACATGAACAACAAATGAATTTTGTGTTACAATGTGTTCATAAGAGAGAAACGAAAACAAAAAAGACAGGGGTCTTGTGATATGAATAATGAGACAAAAGCAGCTGATACACTGAAATGGATGGCTTGGACCGCTACGATCGTTGGAGTTTTATTGTTTGTATTTAATGTAAGCGATTTCAGATCGGAGAATTTCCCGTTGATGGTATCCATCGGCTTCCTGATCGCAGGTATGAACATTTTCCTTCTGAGCACAGTATTTCGTCTGATGAACATCCGGAAACAAGAAGTGTGAGAAAGTTACAATCACAAAAGCATAGGAAACGAAGCCTCTCATTTTCGCTATATAAATGAAATGAGAGGTTTTTTGTTTTTTCGAAAGGAACAGCAAAAGTGACAAGCGGTGAACCTAGGCGTTCACAAATGTGACGGTCGCCGAAAAAGGACACTTTCGCTTGTCTTCTACTCAGTAAAATTTTATTGACAGTGAATTAGCCCAGTGATGCCAAGGTCTCATTGGGCTTTTTTGCGTGCCGAAAAAGGAGGGGGAAAAGGGGATTTTTGGGGAGGAGTGGATATTCATAGCAATATTATGATCAACTAGTGACCGCTTCGTGAACACTTTGTAACAGAAAAACTACGAAATCTTGAACGTGCGAAAAAACGAGTACAAAAACATCTTGGCTCTGATAGTATGTAGGTGCGGTTACGACAAGTGTTCACTTGTGCTAAAAAAGTGTAGAAAGAAGCATTGCTTCTGTTGTTGTGTGAAAGAGGGAGGGATTAGGAGAATGAGTGGAGGAAAAATGCTGAGGCAATTTCATTTTTGGGTCTTGGCAGCACTAGCAACTGTCCTGCTATCGGGATGTGGAAGTGATTATCTCGTCCTGAATCCAAAAGGACCCGTTGCCGAAACGCAGTACAATCTCATTATCATCTCAGTGATTTTGTGCGCAATCATAATTGTTCCCGTTCTCGCGCTTACCGCTTTTATCGTCTATCGATATCGCGATACACCGGAGAACAAGGCACCTTACAAACCGACTTGGGCCCATAATACGACCCTTGAAGTGATTTGGTGGGGAATTCCGATCGTCATCATTGCCATCTTGGGTTATTTCACAGTTCGTGACACATACGCGTTGAAAGAAAACCCGAATAAAGAAGTGAAGCCGATGACCATTCAGGTTACGGCACTGGATTGGAAATGGATGTTTACTTATCCTGACCAAAACATCGCGACTGTTAACTACCTGGAAATCCCGGCCGGTGTGCCGATTCATTTCCAAGTATCGGCTGAAGCACCGATGAACTCTTTCTGGGTGCCTGAGCTGGGCGGTCAGATCTACGCGATGTCCGGTATGGCAACTGAGCTGTATCTGCAAGCGGATCAGCCAGGTGAATTCGCAGGCTTTAGCGCGAACTTCTCCGGTGAAGGCTTTGCTCACATGCAATTCAAAGTGGTTGCCAAGCCGCAAAATGAGTTTGACCAGTGGGTACAGCAAGTGAAAGGTACCACGCCTGCCATGTCCAAGGCAGATTATGATGAACTGAAAAAGCCAGGTGTAATGGAAGAGGAAAAAATGTTCTCTGCATTCCCAGAAGGCTTGTTTGAAGAAATCGTTCAGAAATACAGCCACGGTCATGATATGAATCACGTCATGCACCCGGATGAAACGGCAACAACGAAAGAAACCGAGCAAGGCTCTGATATGAGCCAAATGCCAGGAATGGATCATTCCAACATGCCAGGAATGGATCATTCCAAGATGAATCACTAGACGAAAGGGAGGAGGAATACCTCGTGTGGGAGAACATTAAGGAATTTGCGTCCACGTTCTTTGTTACGGGTGATCCGCTGATCTACGGTGCAGACGTTTCCATCGCTCTGACTATGGTCGCGATCGTCTTTGTCCTTACGAAGTATAAAAAATGGGGTTGGCTGTGGACTGAATGGCTGACTACCGTTGACCATAAACGTATCGGGATCATGTATTTGATCGCATCCCTGCTGATGCTGTTCCGCGGTGGGGTTGACGCCCTGCTGATGCGTGTGCAGCTGGCATTCCCGAACGTAGAGTTCCTGCATTCGGATCACTACAATGCCATCTTTACGACTCACGGTACGATCATGATCTTGTTCATGGCGATGCCGATGATGTTTGGTTTGTTTAACATGGTCGTTCCGCTGCAATTGGGCGCACGAGATGTTGCGTATCCGTTCTTGAATGCAGTCAGCTTCTGGCTGTTCATGCTGGGTGCGATGCTGTTCAACCTGTCGTTCGTTATCGGGGGCTCTCCTGATGCAGGTTGGTTGTCGTATCCGCCATTGTCTCAAAATGATTTCAGTCCGGGTCCAGGTCAGAACTTCTGGATTTGGGGGATTCAGATCTCAGGGATTGGTAGTTTGGCGACGGGGATTAACTTCATCGTAACCATTCTGAAAATGCGTGCGCCTGGCATGAAGCTTTCCCAAATGCCATTGTTCAGCTGGTCTGTACTGTCCAGCAGCATCATGATCATTTTTGCTTTCCCAATCTTGACTGTAACGATTGCTCTCTTGTTCCTTGACCGTTTCGCAGGTGCTCACTTCTTTACTATGGGCGGCGGCGGTAATCCGATGATGTACCTCAACCTCATCTGGATGTGGGGTCACCCAGAGGTATACATCGTAGTAGTACCAGCGTTTGGTATCTTCTCTGAAGTTGTAGCGACGTTCTCGAAGAAAACGATTTTCGGCTACAAATCCATGGTGTGGGCTTTGATGGCGATCGCGATCGCATCGTTCTTCACATGGGCTCACCACTTCTTCACAATGGGTACAAGTGCTAGTGTTATCGCGTTCTTTGCGATATCGACAATGGTTATTGCAATCCCAACCGGGGTAAAGGTATTCAACTGGCTGTTTACAATGTTCCGCGGTCGGATATCCTTTAAACAGCCAATGCTGTGGACCATCGCCTTCATTCCTTGCTTTGTCGTGGGTGGTGCGACGGGTGTCATGCTGGCGGTAGCTCCAGCAGACTATCAGTACCATAACAGTTACTTCCTGATTGCCCACTTCCACCAAGTATTGATCGGTGGGGTCGTGTTCGGTTACCTGGCAGGTATTTACTACTGGTGGCCAAAACTGTTCGGTTTCAAACTGGATGAGAAACTCGGAAGATGGGGTTTCTGGTTCTGGAATATCGGTTTCTACGTGTGCTTCATGCCGCAATACGCACTGGGCTTCATGGGTATGACTCGCCGTTACTACACATACGGCTGGGATCGCGGCTGGGCAGATCTCAACCTGATTTCTACTGTCGGGGCGTTCCTGATGGGGATCGGTTTCATCTTCCAAGTATGGCAAATTGCTTACAGCATCAAGCACGGTGAACGCGATACAACAGGTGACCCGTGGAATGCACGTACGCTGGAATGGTCGATTCCTTCTCCAGCACCGTTTTACAACTTCGCTGTCGTTCCTACGGTAAAAGGCGCGGACGACTGGTGGCTGACAAAAGAAGCAAAAGCAAATGGCACGTATAAAGAAGAGCCGGCGCATCTGGAGCCAATCCATATGCCGAAAAACTCGGGTATTCCGTTTATTATGTCCCTCTTCTTCTTCTTGATCGGATTCGGATTTACGTTCCACTGGGTATGGATGGCGGTAATTGGATTTATCGGCGTGGCGCTGTGCATGTGGGCACGTTCCTTCCAATATGATACGGATTATTACGTACCAGTGGAGGAAGTGCGCAGCACGGAGGCTTCACTGGGGAGGGTTTACTAATGGCGACTCAACACGACCACGCTCATGGACACGATCATGAACATGGCCATGAAGAACATGAACAACTAAAGGTCCTCGGTTTTTGGATCTTCGTTGTGACGGACTGTATCTTATTCGGTTCCCTGTTTGCCACTTATGCGGTATTGATGCATAACTTCGCGGGTGGCCCGACAGGAAAAGAATTGTTTGAACTTCCAGGGATTATCGCATCGACCTTTATCCTGTTGACCAGCAGCTTTACGAGCGGTCTGGCAGTTCTGGCAATGAATAAAGGCAAAGTCAAAGAAATGATTTCCTGGCTGGCAGTAACGGCTGTACTCGGTCTGGCCTTCGTCGTACTGGAGATCAACGAGTTTACGCACCTGATGCATGAGGGTGCAACCATGGCAACAAGTGCTTTCTGGTCCGCATTCTTTACGCTTGTCGGTACACACGGACTTCACGTTTCGGTTGGTTTGTTCTGGATGGTGGCGCTGATGATTCAGCTGAAGCGCCGCGGTATTACACCAGTAACACGCCGCAAAGTGACCAACCTGAGCTTGTACTGGCACTTCCTGGACGTTGTGTGGATCTTCCTCTTCACAGTCGTCTACCTGATGGGGGTGATGTAGGATGTCACAACATGAAAACCATGGAGATCATCACAATCACGGATCGTTGAAATCCTATGTAATCGGGTTTATCCTGTCGATTGTGCTCACCATTATTCCACTGGTGATGGTCATGAACAACATGCTCGACAAGACCACCACAGTCATTTGGATCTTGGTGATGGCGGTCCTGCAATTTATCGTTCAGCTGTTCTTCTTCATGCACGTTCGCGAAGGCGAAAAGCCACGCTACAACGTACAGACATTGGTTCTGGGTCTGGTGATCGTGTTTACGATCATCGCGGGTTCCATCTGGATCATGATGTTCAACAAGTATTAAGCAAAACAGTTATGATACACCAAGGCGTGATGCTGGCAGAAGTTTGCCGGTGTCACGCTTCTTTTTTTCGCCAAATAAAAAAGCGCTTGAGCGCCTGTCTGTAGCGTGATAAGATAAACGGAATTTATCCGGGAAGGAAGTGGATTCCAATGGGAAAAGCTCATCTTGTCGAGCCGTCCATGCAATATCGAGAGTCGTATCTAGCTTTTTATCGGGAATGGAAAGAGTCCCAGGAGCCGATCGTTCCCTGGGTTGTCGACAGAGATCCATCTGATCTTGCAGCGTACCTGCAGTATTTGGAAGTGGAAAAGAGCGGCGAGAAGCTGCAACCAGGCTGGGTAGCGAACTCCACCTACTGGCTCGTAGATGAACAGGAGCAGGTCGTAGGGGCGGTGAACATTCGCCATACCTTGAATGAAAAGCTTTTGAACACGGGAGGGCATATTGGCTACGGAGTCGTCCCCTCGCAGAGAAGAAAAGGATACGCGACAAGGATCCTCGCCCAATCCTTGCAAAAAACGAAAGAGCTGGGACTGAAGAGGGTCATGGTTGCCTGTGACGAAGGGAATATCGGCTCGGAAAAGACGATTGTCAAAAACGGTGGCGTATTTGAATCAGCTTTCATAGAAGAAGACGGAAATGTCGTACGGCGGTTTTGGATCGAGCTTTAGGTCCAAAACCGCCGTGATTTTTCCTGCATTCATTTCCGATCCTAGTCAACGATTCTTCCTCGGTAGATATTTCTTGATATGGAAATATTATAGAAAATTGCGCAATTCATCAATATTCTTTATATTCAGAATGGTATTCTTGCTTAGTCGCCTATAGATAAAATATCATGAATATATCGATAGTAACCTCCGACAGACATCCATCCAGACCTCACAACTTACCGCACGGCGTCCGCCCATCGGCCCTTCTCATTCATTCGCTATCTCACCCTTGTCTAAACACAACATTTTCGGATGCAGTATATAACCCAGCACCTGTTGGCTTATATAAATAGCTCTACTTTTTTGTAATTGATTTACAACAAAAGGAACAAAAAACAAATCCAGGGGGTAAAAAGATGAAGAAATGGGCGTTTTTATGGTTGGCATTATTGCTCGCAATCGTAACGGGATGTTCGCAGGAAGCGGGAGGCACAGTGAGCGGGCCATCCACGATTCAAAAGGTGCTGGATAAGAAAAAGCTTGTTATCGGGACTTCCAGTGGTTATTTTCCGTTCGAAATGAAAGATAAAGACGGCAAATTCGTAGGGTATGACATGGATTTGGGGACTGCCATTGCAAACGCGCTAAAGGTTGAAGTGGAATTTAAAGATTTTACGGATTTCGGCGGCTTGATTCCTGCTTTGCAGACAGGTGACATCGACATGGTCATTTCCGGGATGACGATTCGCGGAGACCGTGCTCTAGCCGTCAGCTTCTCCGATCCGTACTACTCTTCGGGACAGGTCGTGATGGTGCCAAAGAAGGATACAACGACGAAAAGCTGGCAGGAGCTCGATCAGGCAGGCAAAAAGATTGCCGTCGGACAAGGGTCGACTGGCTCTTTGCTCGCCAAGCAGCTATTTAAGAATGCACAGGTTATGGATTTTGACGGCTTTACTAACGCAGCTTTGGCAGTGAAGCAGGGCCAGGCAGATGCCCTGATTTTTGACGAGCCCGGTGTTCGCGTCTTTGAAATGATGAACAGCGATTCGGTCCGCGGCGTATATGAGATCCTGTCTTCCGAAAACCTGGGAATCGCCCTGCCTCTGAACGATCAAGCGACAATCCAGTGGGTAAACTCCTTCCTGGCATCGTACCGCAACGGATTGGATGATCAAGCATCGACGACAAAATGGTTTAAATCCAACGATTGGATCAATCAGGTGCAGCAGCAGTAGCTATCCGCTCCTACTACCAAATAAGGCTGTACAGAAGGAGGCTTGCTCAACATGGGTAGCGCTTGGGACGTGATTCCTCAAAATATTGGTTTATTAATGGATGGATTGTGGCTGACGCTGCAACTATCCGCATGCGCATTGGTTGTCAGTATTCCGATTGGGATTCTTTTGGGATTGCTCCGTATTTCGCGCAACCGTATTTTATCGTTTTTGGCTGTCAGCTATGTGGAATTCGTTCGCGGAGTACCCTTGCTTGTCTTGTTGTTCTGGATTTACTTTGTGCTTGGCAAATGGCTGAAGCTGGGACCATTCCTGGCGGGGGTCATGGGATTAGGCCTTTTCTCGGCAGCGTTTATTGCCGAAATCGTCCGGGCGGGTATCCAAGCGGTACCGCGCGGTCAAATGGAGGCGGCACGTTCTTCGGGCATGTCCTACGTGCAGGCGATGCGCTTTATCGTGCTTCCGCAGGCGATGCGCAAAGTCTTGCCGCCTATGGCCTCTCAGTTCATTACGCTGATCAAGGACTCCTCGCTCGTCTCTGTCATTTCCGTAGTGGACTTGACGCTCGTAGCCAAGAATCTCGTTTCCACGTCTTTTCGATCCTTGGAAGTATGGAGCTTCGTCGCCATCATGTACTTCTGCATTACCTTTTTCCTGTCTCAAGTCATTCGTGCATTTGAGCGGAGATACCGGGTGTCCGAATAGGGAAACCGTACGATCAACGTAAGAAGGAGGCCCGCCAGTGATCCAGATTAAACACGTAAACAAAAGCTTCGGAAGTGTGCAGGTATTGAAAAACATCGATTTAGAGGTGCAGAAATCACATGTCTTTGCGCTGATCGGGCCGAGTGGAGCGGGAAAGAGCACGCTCATTCGCAGCATAAATGCATTGGAGTCGATTCAGACGGGTGAGATCATCGTGGACGGAATTTCAGTCCATGACAAAAAGACGAATATCAACCAGCTGCGTTCGGACATTGGCTTTGTCTTCCAGTCATTCAATTTGTACCCGCATTTGACTGCTGTAGAAAACGTCGCCATCGCTCCGGTTCAGGTCAAGAAGGTTCCCAAGGATCAGGCGGAGGAAAAGGCGAAAAAGCTGCTAACCTCGCTCGGCTTGGGCGAGAAGTTCGGTTCGTATCCGAGCCAGCTGTCAGGTGGGCAGCAGCAGCGCGTGGCGATCGCGCGGGCGTTGGCGATGGATCCAAAAGTGATGCTGTTTGACGAACCGACGTCTGCTCTCGATCCCGAGATGATCAAAGAGGTGCTGGATGCGATGAGAAGCTTGGCCGCTACAGGAATGACGATGGTGGTCGTGACGCACGAGATGGGGTTTGCCCGGGAAATTTGCAATCAAATCGTCTTCATGGCGGATGGAGCGATCGTGGAAGTGGCACCACCTGAACAGTTTTTTACCCATCCCAAGACCGAGCGTGCAAAGGATTTCCTTTCCAAGGTTCTCAATCATTAGACTCTCTGCGTTCGGAGAAAAAGGAGGCGTGGATGTGAAAGCGGATTTGATCATTGCTCATGCGTATGTCATGACGATGGAGGGCAAGGGTGTCGGGATGATCGAGAACGGGGCGGTCGCTGTAAAAGGCGACACGATTCTCGATGTAGGAACAACAGAGGAAATTCTCGCAGGCTATCAGGCAGATCGAGTGATAGAAGCAAAGGGAAAGCTCGTCATGCCCGGATTCATTGACGCGCACATCCACAGCGGCATTTCCATTTACAGAGGAATGGCTCAGGATATGTCGCATTGGATGCAGAAAGGCTTGTGGCCGTTCAAGAAGAATACGACCCAGGAAGAGTCACTCGCCGGCTCTCTGGTGACGATCATCGAAGGAATCAAGGCTGGCACGACGACGTTTTGCGACTATGATTACGGCATGAACCGGATCGTACAGCATTACGCCAAAGTAGGGGCACGTGCCAGAGTAGCGGAAACGGTCAACGAGCTGCCAAATGACATCGGGAAAAATCCGGTCGGGGAGCTGTATCCCTTTGACAGAGGGCTAGGGGAACAGAGACTGCAGGACAATATCCGGCTGTTCGAGGAATGGCATGGGCAGGAAAACGGGCGGATCACGGTGCTGTTTGGGCCGCAGGGACCAGACATGATGAGCACGGAGCTGCTGCTGGAAGTCAAAGCATTGGCAGAAAAGTACGATACGCGCATCCATATGCACGTGGCGCAGGGTGACCGCGAAATCAATCAGATGATCAAGCGGTACGGCAAACGTTCCATCCCGTATCTCGATGAGCTCGGCTATCTGGATTCTCGCCTGATGGCGGTTCATCTGACGGAGGCCACTGTGGAAGAGGCGCAGCTCGTAGCCAGACGTGGTGCATCGATGATCTACTGCGCAGGCAGCATCGGGATCATCGATGGACTGGTTCCACCTGTCATGGACTTTTTGGAGGCAGGGGGTCAGGCGGCACTTGGCTCGGATCAAGCACCGGGAAACAACTGCAATAACATGTTCAATGAAATGAAGTTCGCTGCTATTCTAAATAAAGTGAAACGCTCCGACCCCCGGGTGTTTCCGGCGTGGCTTTCCTTGAGACTGGCAACGATCGAATCCGCCAAAGCGATCGGTCTGGCGCATGAAATCGGCAGCCTGAAAAAAGGGAAAAAAGCCGATCTTCTCCTTATCAATTTACAGGATCCGAGTCTTAGCCCCGTTTATACCGATCCAATCCGCAATATCGTACCCAATCTCGTATATTCGGCGAAAGGCAGCGAGGTGGAGACGGTCCTCGTCGACGGGAAAATCATCATGGAGGACCGCAAGCTGCTGACGGTAGACGAAAAGGAAGCAATTCGACAAGCACAGGAGGCAGCCGTGCAGATCAGCAGACGCTCCCGAGACGATATTGTGGCGGCGCACAGCGATGTTTATCAAATGATGGAGGACGGATATCTATGACAACGATCTATACGCATGGCCGCTTTTACACGTTTGACCAGAATCAGCCGACAGTCGAGGCAGTTGTTGTTCGAAATGGAAGAATCATCGATTTGGGAAGCCAGAGTGACATGCTTTTGCAGTGGGGGCGAGCAGACGCGGTGGTGAAGGATCTGGGAGGAAGCATGGTTACGCCAGGTCTCATTGACAGCCATCTGCACCTGTCTTCCATCGCGACGAAAATGATGACGATGGATCTCGGATCGATCACGACGAAGGGTCAGCTGCTCCAGGCGATTAAAGAAAAGGCTGACGAAACACCTGTAAATGGGTGGATTCAGGGAAGAGGCTGGGACGAAAACCGTTTCACCGAGGGCGGAATGCCGACCATCGAGGAGCTGGATCGGGTAGCTCCGCACTGGCCAGTTATCCTCACGAGGGTGTGCGGTCACGTCGATATGGTGAACAGCAAAGCGCTTGAGATCGCTGGGTATTCTCCTGATATGGATATTCCGTCTGGAGGAACGGTCGTCTTGGACCCTCAGACGAAGCGGCCGACAGGCATGCTGCTGGAAACCGCTGCGGAGATTATCGAGCGACACATCCCGGAGCCTACCTATCAGCAGTACAAGGACTCCCTGCGAGAAGCCATTCGCTACGCAATCCGTACAGGTCTGACTGGCGTACATACAGAGGATTTGCGCACCTTTGGCGGCATCGACCAAACATGGCAGCTGTACGATGAGCTGCTAAATCAGGAGCAGGAAAGGCTTCGCTGCAATCTGCTCATCTACTATCCGCATATTCAGCGCGTGCGGGAACTGGGGATGTACGCTGGGTACGGCAATGAAACGCTGCAAATCGGTGCAGTCAAAGTCTTTGCGGACGGCAGCTTTGGGGGCCGAACGGCATTGTTATCCGCGCCTTACACAGATGATGCGGGCAACGTAGGCAGTGAGATTCACGACAACGCCAGGCTTTATGAGATCTTCCGCGAGGCTCGGGCAGCGAATATGCCCATCGCGGTTCATACCATTGGTGATCTCGCGCTGGACAACGTACTGGATACCTTGGACCGCTTTCCTGCGGTTGCACTGCGGGATCGCATGATTCACACCTCTCTCCTGCGTCCTGATCAGCTTGCTCGACTGAAGCGTCCCACGATGATTGCCGATATCCAGCCGAGATTTGTGGTAGGCGATTTCCCTTGGGTAGCTGATCGCATTGGGCAAGACAGAGCGGATCAAGCGTATATTTGGAAGACCATGCTGGAGGCAGGGATCATGTGTGCAGGCGGCTCAGATGCACCAGTAGAGCCATTGGAGCCACTGCTCGGGATTCACGCTGCGGTTACGCGCCGTGCACCAAAAGATACGCATGCGGGCTACAACCCGGGTCAAAATCTGACGATCGAAGAAGCGCTGCGTATTTTCACATACGGCGGTGCACTCGCGACCAACGAGGAAACGGTCAAAGGTACCCTGAGTCGCGGGAAGTTTGCCGACATGACCGTCTATTCGCAGGATCTGATGAAGGTCGAAGCCGACGAGATTTTGAACACACAGATTGAGCGGACCATCATCGGCGGAGAGGTGTGCTATGAAAACGGCGGTAACAAAAACCTGGTAGAAATATAAGGAAGCGATGACAGTCTGAAATGTCGCGAGCTTAGATAGGAGAGCCAGCTTACACGGAACTAAACGTGTGGGTTGGCTCTCTTTTTTGCTCAATAGCTCTGCTCTTCCTTCCGTAAGTGGAGCTTTTTCAAATGGTACTGCAAGCTTTGACGTGTCATCCCCATTTGCTGTGCGGTCTTGGTGATATTCCAGCCCGACTGTTCCAGCAGATTAAGAATATAATCACGCTCAGCCGAAGAGACCGCTGTTTTCAGAGGGCGTGTCTCGTTTTTGCGTGAATGTGCGGTGCTTCGCTGGCTGTTTAGCGTTGCGCGCAGGTAGGCAGGCAAGTGGCTCAGATCGAGCAATTGCTGTTTATCATTCGAGCGGATCACCAGATTTTCGATAACGTGTTGCAGCTCGCGCACATTGCCTGGCCAACGGTAATACAGGAGCAGCTCCCGGAGACGATCCGTCATGCCTGTAATACTCTTGTTCATTGTTTTGTTATATAGCTCGATAAAATGGCGGAGCAGATAGGCGATGTCATCTTTGCGCTCCCGCAACGGTGGAATGTAAAGGCAGGAACGGGCGATTCGGTAGTACAGATCGAGTCGAATCTTGCCTGCAGTGATCAGCTCCTGGGGATCTTCGTTCGACGCACTGATGACAGCGCAGCGAATCGGTGTGACCGTGGTCGTGCCCAAGCGCCGGATCATGCGCTCCTCCAGCACACGCATCAGCTTGGACTGCAGTGCGATCGGCATCGAGTTGATTTCGTCGAGGAACAAGGTTCCGTCCTGGGCGAATTCAAACAGGCCTGTCTGATCCGTTGCACCGGTGTACGCTCCTTTTACCGCGCCAAACAAGGTGCTCTCCAGCAGGTTTTCTGGAATGGCTGCGCAATTGACAGCCACAAACGGACTTTTAGAGCGCTTGCTGAGGTTATGGATGCTTTGTGCGAACAGCTCTTTGCCTGTCCCTGTTTCGCCCACGATCAGAATGTCGGTGTTGTGAAGCGCAATATTCTCCGCCTCCTGAATCAGATTGCGAAAAGCAGGGCTGATCCCGGAAATGTCCGAGAACGTATACATGGCTCCCGTGCTAGGTCTCTCTTTACTCGCGCTGCTTGGGTCGGAGATGCGCCGTTTCAGCTCGAGCGTTTCGTGCAGCAAATCTTTCAGCTTCGTCTCGTTGGTGCTCACAGAAAATACCGCGATCGTTTCGCCATCTTTCACAATCGGATAGGTGCTATAGGTGACATATTGCGGCTTGCCTTTAATAGTAGCGTGCGCCCGATACTGCGCGATGATCGGAGTACCGGAGTCAAACACACGGCGATGCTCGGACAGCTCGGGGCTGTAATTGTAGGCCTCCCATAAATATTTACCTACGACCCTGTCGCTTACTAGCCCTTCCAGCTTCTCCTGCGCCTTGTTGTACAAAAGCATTTTGCCTCGATAATCGCTCAGGATGACGCCTTCGTCGAGAGAATCGATGATTGTCTCGAGGCAAGCGAGCCGCGCGTCCTTGTTTTCCAAAAGGTCCGTCAGTTCTTCGAGCATGAGAATGGTCATACGTGTCGTGGGGAGATCAAGCGGCTTGCAACGCAGCAGAAACTTTCTGCTCTGAGAGGTCGTAAAGGTCGTTGTTTGATCCTGCGCAGCAGGCAAGGCGAAAGGGAAAATATCCGCAGCGAGCATGCCGTTCTTTAAGGGAAAGCAGTCGTTCAAACGTCCTCCATGCCAGACGACACGGCTATTTTCATCCAGAATGACAACACCCGGCACGATTTCTGTCAGCAGGGTTCCAATCGCAGCAGCTTCAACCATTTGGTGATCACACTCCTGTTTGCCATTATGTACCTCTTTCAGAACTTTCGCTCAATTTACCATATCAGAAGGATGGGATTTCGAACAGAAGCGACTTTTTAAGTCTGCCGCAGATAAATTTGGCGGCAGATTTCTTTTGCGTTGGAGAGGAAAACAGGAGGAGGGGATGGAGAAGCCTTTGCCTGAAAAGCCTTGATGCAGCAAGGAAAACGGCTCTTTAAGGTCTGGCGTATTGATTTGGCACGGGGCTTGCTATTTAGAGAGGGCAGACAGAGAGGAGTAGCTGTGGGATGAACAAGACCAGCCACTCATTTTCTGAATCGATGATTTTCGCCAATAAAAACCAGGGGGGATCTCAACATGTCTCAATCCGAAATCACTTCGCAAAAGCCAGAAATACTTTACTCCGTCAAAGCCCAGCGCGGACCGGTTCTGCGATGCAAAGGCTGGCGGCAGGAATCCATTTTGCGCATGCTGGAAAACAACATGGAGAACGCGGAAAAGCCGGAGGAGCTCGTCATCTACGGCGGGATCGGCAAATGCGCACGGAACTGGGAGTCTTACCATGCGATCGTCCAATCGTTGAAAGAGCTGGAGGACGATGAAACGCTGGTCGTCCAATCGGGGATGCCAGTAGCAGTGTTCAAAACACATAAATTTGCGCCGACAGTCGTCATGGCGACGACCAACATCATGCGCCCATCGTGGAACACGTTCTATGACCTGCAGGATAAAAACCTGACAATCTTTGCCCAGTATACGGCAGCACCTTGGGAGTACATCGGGACACAGGGCGTGATCCAAGGAACATTTGAAACATTGTCTGCAATCGCACGCAAGCACTACAACGATACGCTCGTCGGAAAAATCCTGCTTACGGCTGGAGCAGGTGGAATGGGTGGTAATCAAACGAGAGCGATGACGATGCACGGAGGAGTCTGCATCCTGGTTGATGCCAACGAAGAGATTATTCGCCGCCGCATGAAGGTGGGCTATATCGACCTGCTTGCCGATTCGCTCGATGAAGCAATCCAGCTGGCGCGCGAGCATGCGAACGAGGGGCAAGCGATCGGGATCGCGGTAGTGGGCAACTCTGCCGATCTGTTCGAGGAAGCCTTCGCCAAAGGCTTCCGGCCGGATATCCTTACCTCGATGACACCGGCTCACGACCCGATCTCCTATTTGCCATCCGGCTATTCTGTGCAGCAAGCAGAAGAGCTGCGCAAAGCAGACCGTGAGTTGTACCTGGAAAAGGCGCGGGAGACGATGATTCGCGAGCTGCGTGTGACCAACAGGTTCTTTGATGAGGGTGTCCATGCGTTTGAGTACGGCACCAGCCTGCGCAAGGAATGTCGCGATGCCGGGATGCCAGAGGACGAAGCGATGAGGATTCCAGGCTTTGTCTCTGAGTATATCCGCCCGCTGTTCTGCGAAGGCCGCGGGCCGTTTCGCTGGGTCTGCCTCTCTGGAGAAGCGTCTGATTTAGCGAAGATCGATGAGATGGTGCTAGACAAATTCAAGGACGATCTGCTTGTCACCCGCTGGATCAAGCTGGCGCGTGAGCATATTCCCATCGAAGGGCTTCCCGCCCGCATTTGCTACCTCGGCTTCGGTCAACGCAAGGAGTTTGCCCTGGAAGTAAACGAAATGGTGCGACGCGGCGAACTGGCAGGTCCGGTGGCATTCTCTCGGGACAATCTGGACTCTGGCTCGATCGTCAACCCCACGTTTGAATCCGAAAAAATGCTCGACGGAGGAGACCTCATCTCCGACTGGCCGGTGCTCAACGGGCTGCTCAATGCAGTCGGCATGTGTGACTTGATCGCGCTGCAGGCGAACTACTCGATGGGCGAAGCGGTCCATACGGGCGTCACGATGATTGCGGATGGAACCGACGAAGCCAATATGCGTCTGTCTGTGTGCATGACGGTAGACTCTGGCATCGGTGTCGTGCGTCACGCGCAGGCAGGCTATCAGACGGCAAAGGACGTCGCTAACGGGAAAGGAAGCCTGACGAAGGAGAGCATCAAAGTGCCGCTCTGGTGGACGCCAAAAGCCACTTTCGGTCCTAAAGACCTGTAAGAAGAATAAGCGCAGCAGCATGTTTTCAATGAGGGGGGCCAAGAAGTCCCCCTACAAATGCAGGGGGGTGAAAGTATGGAGAGGAACGGAAAACCAAAGGCTGACCTGGTGATTTCGGGGGCAGCAGAAGTGCTGACTTGCACAGGGGACGGCATGGATTCCATTGGCAAGCTGACCAACGGCTGGATCGCGGTGGCAGGAGAGCGCATAGTGGCAGTCGGTTCACGTCAAGAAGTGACTGCGGCTGTGGATTGCGGACAGGCACAAGTGATAGAGGCTAGCGGCAAGGTTGTAGTGCCAGGGTTTGTCGATTGCCACACGCATACGGTTTTCGGTGGCTCGCGCGTGACCGAATACGCTGCTAGGATGACCGTGGACAATCCGGAGCAGCTCAAGAAAATGGGCATTGAGACGGGTATCCACGTTTCCGTGGGCATGACGCAGGCAGAGAGCGAAGAGGAGCTGTTTTTGTCTGCAAAAGAGCGACTGGTCCGCATGATGCACGCAGGAACGACCACCGTGGAAATCAAAAGTGGGTACGGCCTGACGCTGAAGGATGAGATTAAGATGCTGAACGTCAATGCCCGTCTGGGAAAGGAGCTGCCGCTCGATATTTGCAGCACCTTCCTCGGCGCTCACGGCTGGCCGGCTGATCTGCCAAAGGACGTCTATATCAGCATCCTGGTCGAGGAGATGATTCCGTGGGTCAGTGGACTCGGGATTGCTACGGCTTGCGATGTCTGGTGCGATGACGGGCACTACACAGCGGCAGAATCGGCGCGCATTTTGGAGGCCGGGCAAAAAGCGGGCCTGCAGCCGAAAATTCATACGGATTGCTACTCCTATGTAGGAGGATCAGATCTGGCGGCAGAGATGAGGATGCTTTCGGCGGATCACCTCAATTACACACCCAAAGCGGTGATGCGCAAGCTTGCGGATGCCGACGTACCGGGCGTCATCATGCCAGGGATCGATTTTGCTGTCCAGCATGCCCGCCCGTTCGATGCCAGAGCGATGCTGGACGCTGGGATGACGCTAGCCTTGGCGACCAACCTTTGTCCGGGCTGCTGGACAGAGTCGATGCAATTCGTCATGATGCTGGCGTGTCGTCTGTATCGGATGTCACCGGCGGAAGCGCTGCGAGCAGCCACGATAGGGGGAGCGAAGGCACTGGGACTTGCACATGACAGGGGCTCCATCGAAGCCGGTAAGCTGGCTGATCTGCAAATATGGAACGTTCCTAGCTACGAGCACGCCATCTATCGTTATGGTGTCAACGTCATTGATCAAGTGGTCAAACGGGGCAAGGTCGTTGTGGACCGGTCCTTGGTAGAAAGAGTGTGGGTGTAGATCGTGTGAAAGGGGACCTTTGCTATGAAGGATCAAGGTCGTACTGCGGATGCAATTGCCGTTAATGAAGAGCGTTTGTTGAACAGCTTTTTGGAGCTCGCCTGCATCAACGCACCGAGTGGAAACGAACAGCCTGTCGCCGACTACCTTGTTCAGCGCTTGACGAAGCTGGGATTTTCCCTGCAATTCGACCAGGCGCACCACGCGTTTGGCGGGAGCTGCGGGAATCTGATCGCCTGGTGGGAGGGGACGGATTCGGACATTCCACCCTTGTTTTTTTCTACACACATGGATACGGTGCTGCCGACAAAAGGTCTCGTGCCTGTGATTCGCGACGGCGTGATTTACTCGGACGGTACCACCATTTTGGGAGCGGATGACCGTGCTGCGCTGGCTGCCTATTTGGAAGCGATTGAGGTGATACAGGAAAAGGGAACACGCTGCGGCCCAATCGAGCTGATTCTGACCGTCAATGAGCAGCCTGGACTGGTAGGCGCCACGCATCTCGACTACTCGCTTGTACGCAGCGAGGCCGGCTACATTTTTGACAGCAGCGGCGACGTGGGCCAGATTATTTTGCAAGGACCGTACAGCAGCCGAATCTGGTGGGAGGTACAAGGGAAGTCCTCGCACATCGGGTTGAATCCAGAGGAAGGCATCAGCGCTTTCCTGATTGCAGCCGAGGCGTTGACCCGAATGCGGCTGGGCAAGATTGACGATCAGACTCTCGCCAATGTCGGCGTCATCGAAGGCGGAGAACTGACGTCCATCATCCCGGGGAAAGTCAAAATGGGGGCGGAGGTACGCAGCTTTTCGGCTGAGGGGCTCAAGCGACAGATAGAGCATATGGTCCAGACTGTCGAGGATGCCGCCATGCAGCACGGGGGCACAGCAACTGCGCGCATCGAGAAAAAGTACCTGGGGTTCCAGGCAGCTCCAGATGATCTTCACGTACGCACGGCACTGGCCGCTGCTGAAAAAATCGGAGTAGAGCCGTATCTGACGAAAACACTGGGAGGCGCGGATACCAACGTACTGAATGAGAATGGTCTTTCCTGCATCACGCTCGGACTCGGTTTTCGCAATATTCATACCTTCAAGGAACATATCAGCATAGAAAATTTGTTCAATACCGGCAAATGTGTCATTTCACTGATCGAGGAATGGCGTGCGGCCCACCAATAATGCCGGAAAAAGGAGGGGATTCCGAATGGAGCTTGCCACTGCGAGACTTACGCGACTGGTTGATGAGATCAAGGAAGAGGTCATTTTATGGCGTCGTCATTTACACCAGCATCCTGAGCTGTCCTACCACGAGGAGAAGACGGCGCAATTCGTGTATGACACCCTGAAGTCGTTTGGACAGATCGAGCTTTCCCGACCGACACGAACGAGTGTTGTCGGACGGCTGACTGGCAAGCTGCCGGGAACTGTGCTTGCTATTCGGGCAGATATGGATGCGCTTCCGATCACGGAGGAAAATGATTTTTCATTTGTCTCCCAAAATCGGGGTGTCATGCATGCATGCGGTCACGACGGACATACGGCGATGCTTTTAGGGGCGGCGAAAATCCTCGTAGGTCTACGAGAGGAGCTGTCGGGCGAGATACGCTTTCTCTTTCAGCATGCAGAAGAACAGTTTCCAGGCGGCGCGGAGGAAATGATGCAAGCAGGTGTGATGGAGGGCGTGGACATCGTGATCGGCAACCATCTGATGTCGCAGCTTCCCGTCGGTAAAGTTGGTGTGACCTACGGGCGGATGATGGCTGCCTCGGATGAGTTTTACCTGACAATCAACGGCAAAGGCGGACACGGTGGGATGCCGCAGCATGCAGTGGATTGTATCGCGATCGGCTCTCAGGTCGTAGCCAATCTGCAGCATATCGTAGCACGCAACGTCGATCCCCTCGACAGTCTCGTTTTGTCCGTCACGCAGTTCCACGGAGGTACGGCTACCAACGTCATTCCCGACACCGTATCCCTGTCCGGTACGGTGCGCAGCTTTGACAGTCAGCTGCGTGAATCGATGCCTGCTCGTATGGAGCAAGTGATCAAAGGGATTTGCGCAGCGCACGGAGCCTCCTATGATTTTACGTATCGCTTCGGATATCGGGCAGTGGTGAATGATCATGCGGTCGCGCGTGTGATCGAGGAGAGTGTGCGAGAAGTGCTGGGAGACGAGAGCTTTGAAGAATTTCGACCGGTTACGGGTGGTGAAGATTTCTCCGCCTTTTTGCAGAAGACACCGGGGGCTTTCTTTGTGACAGGTGCTGGCAATCCGGCCAAAGGCATTACGTATGCGCATCATCATCCGCGGTTCACGATTGACGAAGACGCGCTGGAAAACGGAGTGAAAGTGGCGGTCTATGCTGCATGCAAGCTGCTGGCTGATCGCAGACGCTGACCCCCAAAGGAGTTAGGAGGCATTGTCTTGAGAAAAATTCATTTTGTCTTGAGTGTTCTTCCGTTTGTGGGCTCGCTTGTGGTAATCAATCGTGTAGAGCCTTATGTCTTGGGCATGCCTTTTGTGATGTTTTGGGCCGTTCTCTGGATGGTTTTGACCTCTGTTTGCCTCCTGATCAGCAATAAACTGCTCACGGTCGAGAAGGAGGAGGAATAGGCGATGAACATGTCTCTTTTGATGATTCTGCTCTTTTTTCTGCTCTCGCTGTATCTCGGGTTTCGCGCGCGTAAAGGCAAGCAGATGAACTTCGAGCAATGGGCAGTCGGCGGACGAAGCTTCGGAACACTTCTCGTCTTTTTGCTGATGGCTGGCGAAAATTTTACTACCTACACGTTTCTGGGGGCTAGCGGAGCGGCTTACGGTCTGGGTGGGCCAACGATTTATGTGTTCAGTGCCCTGTGCTACATCGTGATGTACTGGGTGACACCGATCGTCTGGCGCTATGGCAAGGAGCACCGGCTGTTGACCCAGTCTGATTTTTTTCAGAGCAAGTACAACAGTCCGGCGTTGGGCGTGCTTGCCGCTGTCGTCGGGGTAGTCTCGATGGTTCCATACTTGGTGCTGCAGCTAAAAGGGCTTGGCATCATCGTATCGGAGGCCTCCTACGGATTGATCTCGCCGACCGTAGCCGTCTGGATCGGGATGCTGTCTGTCGCGTTTTATGTGATGGTGTCGGGGATTCATGGCTCTGCGTGGACAGCGGTCATCAAGGATATTGTGATGCTGGTCGTGATCGTGTTCGTCGCGCTCTACTTACCGTATCACTATTACGGCGGGTTAAAGCCGATGTTTCAGGCGATCGATGCAGCCAAGCCGGGCTTTTTGCTGGTTCCTGACAAAGGTTTGAGTGTGTCCTGGTACATCTCCACCTGCATCCTGTTCGCTTTCGGGGCAAGCATGTGGCCGCATATGTACAGTGCGATTTTTACGTCAAGAACGGAGAGTGCTTTGCGAAAAAATGCGGCGCTTACTCCACTGTATCAACTGGTGTTGGTGCTGGTGCTGTTTATCGGCTTCGCGGCGATTCTGCAAGTACCGGGGCTGCAGGGCCCAGATATGGATCTCGCCTTGTTCAAGATGGCGAAAAATGTGTTTGATCCCTGGTTCGTCGGTGTGATTGGCGCAGCGGGGATTTTGGCGGCGCTCGTACCCAGCTCCCTGCTTTTGATGGCAGCAGCTACTCTCTTGTCCAAAAACGTCTACAAGGTCTGGAAACCGCAGACGCCCGATGACCAGCTTGCGCGTATTACCCGTTGGCTCGTTCCGGTCATTGCTCTCATCTGCCTCTACTTTACCTTTCATGGCGGAAAGACGATTATTACGCTGCTGATTATGGCATACGGCTTTGTGACCCAGCTGTTCCCGGCACTAGTCTTCAGTCTGCAGCGCAAAAACGTGCTGACGCTTCAAGGAGCGTTCTGTGGAATCATCGCGGGAGTCGTCGTCGTTGGATATGTGACCGTCACGAATATGACGATGGACAAGATCTTTCCTTTTTTCCCGCAAGCGGTTAAAGATCTAGATATCGGAATTGTGGCGTTGATCGTCAATGTGGTCGTTTCACTCGTAGTCAGTATGGCGACGCGTCATCTGGACCTGGGTAAAAGAGGGCAAGCCGATGCAGCCGTGTAGCTTTCATAGCTTACAAGCAAAAAGGGCGAACCAATCAGATGCAGCGAAGGGATGGAGGATGAAGAGATGAACAAACTTGGCAAAAGCAGCCGGATCGTTGAGCTGGATGGCAACCAGCTGACGCGTGAAGATATCCAGATGATCGTCAAAGGAGAGACGGTCTGCGCACTTTCCGAGGAGGCGTGGCAGCGCGTACGGAAAAGCCGTAGTCTGATTGAGGAGCATATCGCGGCAGGCAAGGTGATCTATGGCGTGAACACCGGATTTGGCAAGCTAAGCGATGTTTCCGTAAACGCGCGGGATGTAGGGCTGCTGCAATTGAACTTGCTGCGAGCAGATGCAGTAGGGGTAGGGGAGCCGCTCCCGGAAAATATCGTACGAGCCATGATGGTGCTACGGGCCAATGCACTGGCAAAAGGTTTCTCCGGCATTCGCCCGCAAACGCTGCAGCTGTTGATCGATTGTATCAATCACGGCGTTCATCCTGTCATTCCATGCAAAGGCTCACTTGGTGCCAGTGGAGATTTGGCACCGTTGGCTCATATGGCGCTGCTACTGGTAGGAGAAGGCTCTGCGGTCTATCAGGGAGAAAGGATGAGCGGGGCGGAAGCGTTAGCTCGCGCAGGTTTAGTTGCGGTCAGGCTGGAAGCAAAGGAAGGGCTGGCTTTGATCAATGGTACGCAGGCGATGACTGGCGTTGGCGTGATCGCCATCACGGAAGCGGAGAATCTTGGCTATGCTGCCGATATGGCGGCTTGCCTGACGATTGAATCGCTAAGGGGGATTACTGATGCATTTGACGCCGAACTACTGGCGACGCGTCCCCATCGTGAGCTTGAGCAAGTAGCCTCCCGTATTCGCACATGGCTTGCTGGCAGTAGACGAACGACTGCACAGGGCGAGCTTCGCGTTCAGGACGCTTACTCGTTACGCTGCATTCCTCAAGTGCATGGAGCATCTTGGCAAGCAGTCGGTTATGTTGCTGACAAACTGACGATAGAAATGAATGCGACGACGGATAATCCGATCGTGCTTCCAGACGGACGGGTCCTATCGGGCGGCCAATTCCACGGACAGCCAATCGCGCTGGCGATGGATCATCTGAAAATCGCTGCTGCTGAATGGGCGAACATCTCCGAGCGGAGGATTGAGAGGCTGGTAAATCCGCAACTGAGTGGACTCTCCCCGTTTCTGGCCGTAAATCCGGGGCTGGAATGCGGATTGATGGTCGCACAATACGCCGCCGCTGCACTTGTCTCGGAAAACAAAGTGCTGGCTCATCCTGCGAGCGTCGACTCGATCCCCTCGTCGGCCAATCAGGAAGACCACGTCAGCATGGGGACCATTGCCGCCCGTCAAGCACGCGAAATCGTTCATAATGCTGCCCGCGTCATCGCCATCGAGATGATCTGCGCTTCGCAGGCGATCTATCTACAGCAAGCGGAAGACGACCTTGCACCACGCACCAAGCTGCAGCTGGAGTGGGTACGCGCGATCGTTCCGCCACTGGAGACAGACCGCGCCATCAGTGCCGAGATCGAGCAGCTTGCCCTAGCCTTGCTGGCGGAGCGGATAGAATGATGCGAACGGAGTGCGTAATAATAAACGAATAGTCAGGGTGCCGGTTTTGGAGAACCTACTGGAGATACACTTCAGGGGTTTTCTTTTTTTAGACATAGTATATAATTATGTTGTGAAACACATTTTGGAAAGGGGTTGCTTGTCTTGTTCGATATCGTGATTATTGGTGCGGGTCCCGCAGGTGGTAGTGCAGCTTTGTTTGCTGCGAAAGCAGGGAAAAAAACATTGTTGATCG
The DNA here is from genome assembly GCF_003710965.1 of Brevibacillus nitrificans. Lineage (NCBI taxonomy): Bacteria > Bacillati > Bacillota > Bacilli > Caryophanales > Paenibacillaceae > Brevibacillus > Brevibacillus nitrificans. The sequence goes on from NZ_RHHU01000010.1 coordinate 134,220, forward strand.
ACAGTGATAAAAGCATGACAAAACGTGCTTGGATGGAAAATCATTATGGAATCATGGAAATTTCCGGCCCTGACCTGATTGAAACGGGCAAAAAGCATGCAGCCAAATTCGGTGCTGAATTGATTACCGATCAAGTAACGAACATTGTAAAAGGGGAGCAAGGTCTGACTGTAGAAACGGCTGAAAAAGGCTCCTTTGAAGCGAAGCACGTCATCCTGGCTACTGGTGCTCTGGTAGACCTGGCTGAAAAAGCGGGAGTGGCTACCAAAGCGGGTACAGAACCTCGCATCAAGACAGTCGTGGATGTAGATGCACAAGGAAAAACAAACGTGGCAGGCATCTGGGCTGCAGGTACGGTTGCTGGCGTGAGCGTACATACCATCATCACTTCCGGCGATGGAGCAAAAGTGGCGATCAATGTCATCAGCGAGCTGAACGGCGAGCGTTATGTAGATCACGATGTTTTGAAAACAAATTAAACGGACAAACCCAAACGACACCTTTTTTGGAGCTCTGCCTTCTGGCGGAAACAGGAAAGGTGTTTTTTTATGCGGGGAAGCGTTCGATCTTCCAATCCGGTTCATAGCATACTACGCTTCCAAAATGCACTCCCATACGATGCCCACACACTTTAGAATTAAAATGGTTTCCAGCACGCTGCTTTAACGTCGTTGCTTGGCTTTGGGCACCTGATTTCTTGAAGGGACACCGAAGAAAATTCCCCAAAAAAGACGCCCGAACGATCTAGCTGGCCGAGGAAAAGGGGAAAATAAGCGAGGGCATTAGGGACACAGCCCAGGCGAAGTGGAAAAAGCGGAACCTGCTCTTAGCGTCCACCTCTGAACAGGCATCTATGGAACGACCACTTTGGACGCGGGCTTAAGCTTTTGAAATGGAGCCGGACAGGAACGCCCCCAAGCAAGTGGCCCTACTAACGGAGCGTTTTCTCCCTTTTCCTCTCCTCCCCAACAGCATAAACGACCACCTGTCACGTACTTCCTGACTTTTCCGCCACAGCTAGCCTTTCCACGAGAAGACGATAGAGCTCCTCAGCCGTATCGCCAACAACATTCTTTTTATGGAGCAGGGCAAAAGGCTTCTCCAGACACTGACCACAGTAATTGAGGCAACGCTCATCCGTCACGGTGACATTGGACAGCTGCCTCAACCTTTCCTTTACCTCGCACAGCTGTCCTTCCAAATTGCACGGACAAAATTTGATGATAGGCTCCATATTCCTCGCCCCTTTTGCATAAAACGGTATTGGATCTTCTGGAATGAATTTTATAAGCCGTATGGAAATCTCAGCAAGAGCATGCATCAAATCCCAACCGCTTTAACGTAGCGCATGGCAAGTCCGGTAAAGCACGTCTGCGTTGGCGCGTGTTCTTGCACGGACAATCATTTCCTCCTACTATTTTGAATTGTAAAAATCATTCATCATTTCAGTCGCACCTCAAATGAAAATTCGGAAACCACTAGGAGGAAATGTTCATGTCCGTTCAACAAGTAACTGGAAAAGTCGAGCAAAGAGAAGAGATTTTCCCTGTACAAAGCATTCATCACGTTGAGCTGTTCGTAGGAAATGCCAAACAGACTGCTTATTACTTGTGCAAAGCCTTTGGTTTTCAAATGACTTTTTATCGAGGGCTGGAAACGAATTGCCGGGACCGAGTCTCTTATGTTCTCGAGCAGGGAGCGATCCGCTTTGTCGTGACGGGGACGCTTTCGGCGAATACCGAGATTGCTGATTTCGTCAAGCTTCACGGAGAGGGAGCAAGCGACATAGCTCTGAAGGTGTCCGATGTGGAGGCGGCCTACTGGGGAGCTGTCGAGCGCGGGGCGATCGCGATTCGCGAGCCGTGGGAAGAGAAGGACGCAAACGGAACCGTCAAGAAGGCGATTGTCGGTACATATGGGGACACCATCCATACCTTGGTGGAAACGACGGATTACACGGGCGCCTTTTTGCCGGGCTTTGAGCCGTACGAGGGAACGATTGCAGCCGAGTCTACGGGTCTGATCGGGATCGACCACATCGTAGGGAACGTGGAGGAGATGGAGAAGTGGGTCTCCTACTATGAAAACGTGTTTGGTTTCCGGGTTCTCAAGCACTTTGACGATGAGAATATTTCTACGGAGTACTCCGCTTTGATGTCCAAAGTGATGATGAATGGTACGGGTCGAATCAAGTTTCCGATCAACGAGCCTGCCGAAGGAAAACGCAAGTCGCAGATCGAGGAATATTTGGAGTACTTCAATGGAGCAGGTGTACAGCATCTGGCCTTGCTGACTAATGACATTATCAAAACAGTAGCTGCGCTGAAAGCAAATGGCATTGAATTCCTGTCGACCCCTTCCACCTATTACGAAGAGCTGGCCAGCCGTGTAGGGGATATTGACGAGGATCTGCAAAAGCTGCAGGAGCTGAATATCCTGGTAGACCGCGACGATGAAGGCTATCTGCTGCAAATTTTCACGAAGCCGATCGTGGACCGTCCGACGCTGTTCATCGAGATCATTCAGCGCAAAGGGGCAGTAGGATTCGGCGATGGTAATTTCAAAGCTTTGTTCGAGTCGATCGAGCGCGAACAAGAACGGCGTGGAAATATGTAAGTATCTCGGGAGGGGAAGTTGGAAGTGGGGAGCATACAAGCTTTTCTGACCCATCTGATTGACTACGCTGGATTGTTTCCTCCAGCTAGTCTGCCGCTGGAGACATCGGTGCGTCATTACGCTTCTTATCAGGCAGATCCTGACGCCTGGATGCTGGGGCACTTCGTCATTCCGGCTTCGGCCTTGATGGATTTGGCTCCGTACAAGACGCTGTTTTCCAAAGAGCAGCCTTTGAAGATCGCTGCACTGGGACGGAAAAGTGCAGATGAGGAAAGCTGTAGGAAGTACTTGCTGGAAGACCTGAACCAGGTGGCTTCCTTTCACGCTGAATTCGCAGAGTCGGGAAAGGTCGGGGTCTGGGAGCAGCCCCTTCCTCCTGCTTGGGAAGGCGGCAGCCTGCTAGCATTCATTGCGGAGGAGGCGAAAAAGCGAGACCTGCGCGTTTTTTGCGAGCTCGCGGAACCCTTTCATCCAGAGCGGGAAGCTCGTTTGATGGAAGCTCTCGATGCCATCGCCGCGATCAACGCACAAGGGGACATGAAGCTGGGCCTGAAGCTGCGTGCCGGAGGAGTGACGGCAGAAGCGTTCCCAACAGTGGAGCAGGTGGCAGCCGTTCTCATCGGTTGTCGGGACCGCGGGATTGCCCTCAAATTTACGGCAGGGCTGCACCATCCCATCCGCATGTACCGCCAGGAGGTTCAAACCCGGATGCATGGCTTTCTCAACGTTTTTACAGCAGGCTTGCTAGCCTGCGTCCATCAGCTGGATGCACAGACCGTTCAGGAAATACTCGGGGATGAGCAAGCCGAGCACTTCTCGTTTCAGTCGGATGGGCTGACTTGGCGAGAGCTTTCCATCTCTGCCGCAGACATTAGGCGTTTGCGAGAAGTAGCCCTGTGCTCGTATGGCAGCTGCAGCTTTGACGAGCCTCGGGACGATTTGCGAGGTTTGCACTTTACCTTTCAGGAGGAGAAATGACCATGATGCGTTCCTTTATCGAGGTTGGAGCAGAATCTCCTTTTCCCATTCAGAATTTGCCATACGGCGTATTTCGTCCACGATCAGACCGAACGGCACGTATCGGTGTTGCCATCGGAGAATTCGTCCTGGATCTTTCGGTTCTCGACAAATGTGGGCACTTCCAGACGACTGGTGTGGCTGGCAAAAACGTATTTGACCAGCCCTCCTTGAACGCCTATATGGCTCTCGGGCGCAAGGTATGGAAGGAAGTGAGGGCGAAAATCCAGCAGCTGCTCAGTGCAGATGAAGCGACCCTGCGCGACGATGCCGTGCTTCGGGACAAGGCTTTTCACCGGATGACGGACGTCGAGCTGCTCATGCCAGCACAGATCGGCGATTACACCGATTTTTATGCATCCAAGGAGCATGCGACGAATGTCGGGATCATGTTCCGCGGAAAAGACAATGCCCTCATGCCCAACTGGACGCATCTTCCCGTCGGCTATCATGGCCGGGCAAGCTCTGTTGTTCTCAGCGGGACGGACGTGCGCAGGCCACAGGGCCAGATGAAGCCGCCGGCAGCAGAAGCACCCGTCTACGGTCCCTGCAAGCAGCTAGATTTCGAGCTGGAGATGGGCTGGCTGATCGGTCCGGGCAATCCGCTGGGAGAACCAATACCGGTGGAAGAGGCGGAGGAGCATATTTTCGGGCTTGTGCTGGTGAACGACTGGAGCGCCCGCGATATTCAGACGTGGGAGTACCAGCCGCTCGGGCCGTTTATTGCGAAAAACTTCGCGACGTCGATCTCGCCATGGGTCATCCCATTTGAGGCTTTGGAGCCTTTCCGCATGGCAGGACCCGAACAGGAGCCGCAGCCACTGCCCTATTTGCGGTCCACTGGCGCAGGCTCGTTTGACATTCACCTCGAGGTGTCGTTGCAAGGAGCGAGTATGGGGAAGCCACAGCGGATTGCCACCAGCAACTTCCGCTATCTCTACTGGAGCATGGCACAGCAGATCGCTCATCATACCGTGGGAGGTTGCAACCTGAGACCTGGTGATTTGTTAGCTTCAGGAACGATCAGCGGACCGGAAAAAGAGATGCGGGGCAGCTTGCTCGAGCTCTCCTGGCGCGGAACAGAACCGCTTGAGATGGAAAACGGCGAACAGCGAGTCTGGCTGGAGGATGGGGATCGTCTGACGATCACCGGATGGTGTCAGGGGGAAGGCTATCGGATCGGATTTGGTGAAGTGACGGGGCGCGTTCTTCCAGCAGGAAAATCGAGCTGACAGTCAGACGTGATAAAGGATAGGAAACGGAGGAGCATGGATGCCGCACTATATAAAGCTGGGAAACGTACCCCCGAAGCGTCATACGCAGTTTCGAAAAGAGGACGGCGGACTCTACTACGAGCAGCTGATGGGGACCAAGGGATTTTCCGGGATTCAATCGTTGATCTACCATATCAACCCGCCTACGCAGGTGAAAGCCGTAAAGAAAATCAAAGACATTCACTATGAATGGGAAGAAAAGGATGCCCTCAAGCACCGCCATTTTGGGACGGCAAGCGTGGAAGCAGGCGGGGACTTCATGGAAGCGAGAGTCATGTTTTTGGGAAATGAGGATCTGACGATCGGAGTGGCACGTCCGACGCAGAGCATGCCTTATTTTTACCGGAACGGGGAAGGCGACGAGCTGATCTTTGTCCACGAGGGAGAAGGGAAAATCGAGAGCATCTTCGGAGAGCTTTCCTTCTATCCGGGCGATTACCTGATCATTCCGATTGGCACGACCTATCGTGTTGTTCTGGAAACGGGCGAGGCTCGCTTTCTGGTGGTCGAATCTAATTCGGAAATCGTTCCGCCGAAACGATACCGCAATGCGCATGGACAGCTGCTGGAGCATTCGCCGTTTTGCGAGCGGGATTTTCGAGTGCCCGAAAGACTGGAGGCAAAGGATGAACAGGGAGAATTCGAGGTTCGCGTACGCGCGCAGGGGATGCTGACATCGTACCTCTATGATTTTCATCCATTGGACGCGGTCGGGTGGGATGGCTATTTGTATCCCTATGCTTTCAGCATTCACGACTTTGAGCCGATTACAGGTCGCGTCCATCAGCCGCCGACGGTGCACCAAACCTTTGAGGCGCACAACTACGTGGTTTGCTCCTTTGTTCCTCGTCTGTACGACTATCATCCGCTGGCAGTCCCGGCTCCCTACGTGCACAGCAACGTAGAAAGCGATGAGGTCCTGTACTACGTTGCTGGCGAATTCATGAGCCGCAAAGGAATTTCCGAGGGCTCGATCACTTTGCATCCAAGCGGGCTGCCTCATGGTCCGCATCCAGGAAAAATGGAAGGCAGCATCGGCAAAAAGGAAACAAAGGAACTGGCTGTCATGATCGATACCTTCCGTCCGCTGCGAGTCGTCAAGCAGGCCCATTCCTATGAAGATCCGAACTACATGTACAGCTGGCTGCCCTAGTATCAGAAAAATGAATGAGATGGTTTCCATGCTCCTTTGCGCAGGAGCATTTTTTTTCGTGTAGAACCATTATAAAGGCAAGGAAAAGCGGATACATTTGGAAGAGCAACCGGAAGTACCGCAAGGAAGGAGGGGATTGGTTGATCACCAAGGAAAGCAAAGTGAATTTTGTCCTCGCAGGTCTTTTGCTGGGCCTGTTGATGGCATCAATGGATAATACAATCGTAGCAACGGCGATGGGAACGATTGTAGGGGAGCTAGGCGGACTAGACAAGTTCGTCTGGGTAACCTCGGCGTACATGGTGGCAACGATGGCAGGGATGCCGATTTTCGGGAAGCTGTCCGATATGTATGGTCGAAAACGGTTTTATGTGTTCGGGTTGATCGTATTCCTGCTAGGGTCGATTTTGTGTGGTACAGCGAACAGCATAGTCGAGCTGAGTATTTACCGCGCGATCCAGGGAATTGGCGGCGGCGCGCTGATGCCGATCGCTTTCACCATTATTTTTGATGTGTTCCCGCCAGAAAAACGGGGGAAAATGACGGGTCTTTTCGGTGCCGTATTCGGTACGTCCAGTGTGTTTGGGCCGTTGCTTGGCGCGTACATCACCGAGTACATCGGCTGGCATTGGATCTTCTATATCAATGTGCCGATTGGGGCGCTCTCCCTCTATTTCATTTCGGTGTATTACAAGGAATCGCTGGAGCATCGAAAGCAAAGCATCGACTGGTGGGGCGCAATCACCCTCGTGGGAGCTGTCGTCAGCCTGATGTTTTCCCTGGAGCTAGGCGGCAATCAATACGCGTGGGGGTCGGTGCAAATCCTGGGCTTGCTCACGTGCTTCCTGATTCTGTTTCTCCTGTTTCTATGGATCGAGACGAAAGCGGCAGAGCCGATCCTGTCGTTTGCGATGTTCAAGCGCCGTTTGTTTGCGGCCAGCAATGCCGTTGCCCTCTTGTATGGCGCTGCTTTTATTATCTCGACGGTCTATCTTCCCATTTATATTCAGGGGGTGTACGGGGGATCGGCTACCAATTCCGGTTTGCTGTTAACACCGATGATGGTAGGCTCCGTCATAGGCAGCCAGCTTGGCGGGATGCTCACTACGAAAATAAGCTTTCGCCGCATCATGCTGATATCCGCCGTCTTTTTTGTGCCTGGTATTTTCCTGTTAAGCACGCTGAATCCGGAAGTGCCGAGATGGCTTGTCACGATTTACATGATACTGACTGGTTTTGGAGTAGGCTTTTCTTTCTCGGTACTGGGAATGGCGGTCATTCACGGGTTTGATATGCGGCAGCGAGGATCGGCCAGCTCGACAGGCTCGTTTTTCCGTTCCTTGGGTATGACGCTTGGAATTACGATTTTTGGGATTGTGCAGCGCAACCTGTTCGAGAGCGATATGAAAAACGCGTTTGCAGGTCAATCCGGTCTTCCAGAGGGAATCGTAGGCGATCCGCGAGCGATCCTGACACCAGAAACGCGGGCAGCGATACCTTCCCCCATCCTGGATCAGATCACGGATTTCCTCGCCTCGTCTATCGCGCATACGTTTCTGTGGGCGTTGGTTCCTGCGGGATTGGCCGTCATCTTTATCATCCTGATGGGCAATGAGCGCGTGCAGGTGAATGTCACAGGGCACAAGCAACCAAATCCGGGGAGAGGCGGGGCATAAGTGCTGGATTCGCTGGAGGAAAATGGGATGGGCGACCGATTTTGAAATTATTATGAACATTGGACAATTACCATTCTTTCGATAGTTTTTCGTTTATAATGATGGTAATTACATTCAAGGATGGTACCCGCTCATGATGAATACGGCTCTCGGACGTTTTCGTGTAATCGGTATTGTGGAAGGAATCTCGTATTTGGTGTTGCTCGGGATCGCAATGCCTCTGAAGTATTGGCTGGATGTGCCCGTTGCCGTAAAAGTGGCCGGATCGCTGCATGGCTTGTTCTTCGTACTCTATCTACTTGCACTTGCACATGTGACCTTCCAAAAAAGATGGTCCATTTTGAAAGTGGCTGGTGCGTTTATCGCGTCACTGCTGCCATTTGGCAATTTTGTACTGGACGCACGTCTCAAGCGGGAACAGCCGTAAAGCGTAGACAACAGGATCGAACACGACAACGAAGGCGGGTAAACATACCCGTCTTTGCTATATAATCAAGCCGCAGTTGAAATGAGAGAGGGAGGATGCATGTGGAGACCAGAATTATCTCAGGTATTCTTTCGTGGGACCAGGAGAACAAGTACTTTCTTGAAACCTTGATGGAGAACCGGTATTTTCTCGTTCTTCCGCAGATCATTACTCTGACGCAGACCGATGAAAAGCTGGCAACGGATGAGCTGAACGAGAGCCACAAAGGAAAAAATGCGATAGCGCGATGCTTTGTGTGAGGTTGTCCCAATCGCTATTGTGTGCAAATTTTCCATCTGGATTTTGTATTTCGTATGGATTATATTATAATCACGATTACGAAAATACAGGATTGCCCGGTTCGGGTGGGGGTAGGAGCGCAATGGGTTGGGAGTTTGTTTTGATCATCATTGGCATCAACATTTTGTACGTGTCATTCTTTACGCTGCGGCTACTGATGGTGATCAAAGGGTATCGTTTTTTGGCATCAATCGTCGCCATGGTCGAGGTTTTCGTTTACTTGAAAGGGCTGGGTCTGGTTCTGGACAACCTGGACAATCCCGTCAATCTGGCGGCCTATTGCATTGGCTGGGGATTGGGTGTGTTTGTTGGGAGCAAGATTGAGGAGTTTTTGGCTCTCGGCTACGTCACCTTGCAAGTGGTTGTCGATTCGGTCGATCTGGAGCTGCCGGACAAGCTGCGTCAATGCGGATTCGGCGTGACCTCTTGGGTAGCCGAAGGACGCGATGGCCAGCGGCTGATGATGCAGGTCCTGACCAAGCGCACGAATGAAAAGAAATTGTGGAATCATATTTATGAAATTGCGCCGAAAGCGTTTGTTATCTCCCTGGAACCGAAGCAGTTACGAGGCGGATTTTGGGTGAAGCGCCTGCGCCCTTGAGCGAGAAAACATGAAAAAAAGCCAGCGGTGGTCCCTATAAGAGGGCTTTCGCTGGCTTTTCTGTTTCGTTCATAGAGAGGGGGCAAAAGGGGACGTATTTCCTGTCCTCGCTTCGTCCTCAAGATTCAGTTGGTTGGCATTCAGCACGATTTCCCGAATGTAGCGCACCGCATGCCGTGCGGCTTTCTCTGGCGCGTAGCTGCTGCGATTGTTCAGGAAAGCGGTAAACATGCCTTGCCAGATCAAGAGGGTTAGCTCGTTGACAGCCTCGATTTTTTGCTGGAGCAAAAAGCCTTCCTTGACGAGAAGCTCCAGACTGATAAGTCCGCGCCTGTTGATGTTGTACGTGCCCAGCATAGGCTGCAGCTCTTCCGGGATCGCAATCAGATCAGCCGGATAGACGCTGTAATAGTGCGAGAGCAGCTCCTCGGGCTGACTCCCCAGGTCCGCGATGAAGATCGCATGAAAAATTTGCGGATTTTGAAAGGAATGCTGGCAAAAGATTTCCCATACGCGCAGGTAGCGCTCCTGTGCCGAAAGCTGTGGGTCCTGATAGGTCTGAACAACTGCTTCCGTGTAGGGCTTGAGAAACTTCATGGCGGCAAAAAATACGAGATGGGAAAGCTCGCTAAAATAGTTGTAGATCGTCGCGCTGTTATAGCCGGCCCGATCGGCAATTTTACGGATCGTGACGTTGGGTACGCCTTCCTCCAGAATGATATCCGCCGTAGCCTCCACAAAATATTTCCACATGCGTGTTCGTTGAATCGTTTTGTTTTTACTCACCGTTCTATCACCTTATCCTACTTGCCAAGCCAAGAGCCGTGCATGTTATTTATCGTTAGTTTACTATGGACGGCCTGACAAGAAAACGGGTTCTTGCTGGTCATCCGGATCTGCGCGGGTAAGGGATAGGACGGCAGGACAAAATAGGTACGCCAAAGTGTGGCAGTGGAACTACATTTTTCTGGACGGTGAGGAGGGGGCAGTATGAATGGCAAAGAGATCATTTTTTTGAGTGGCATATCCAAGCTTGAGACGAATGAGGAGAGGTGGAATCCGTTCCCGTGGTACAGGGAGATGAGGGAGCATAACCCGATTTTCTTCGATGAGCAGCAGCGGGTGTGGAATGTCTTTCGTTATGAGGACGTCAAGCGGGTTCTTTCCGATTACAAAACGTTTACCAGTGAGCGGGAGCGGAGTACGATTCCGATACAGCTGGAGAGCAGCATCAATCTGACCTCGGTTGATCCGCCCGAGCATAGAAAGCGCCGCGGACTGCTCGCAAGCGCTTTTACTCCGCGCAGCCTCGATGCCTGGAAGCCTCGTATTCAAGCGGTTGTGGACTTCTTGATTCAAGGAATTTCGGCTGAGGATTTGTCCAAGCCTGTAGATATTTACGAGCGATTTGCCGTTCGTCTCCCCGTAACCATCATCGCCGATTTGCTAGGGGTGCCGAACTCGGATTGGGAGCAGATCAAGGAATGGTCCGATATTTTGTTCCTGCCGCACCATCAGGAGGAAATCGAGGAGACAACCAAGCAAAAAGCAAAAGTCATGAAGGAGTTTGGCGCGTACCTGCTGCCGTTGGTCAAGCAAAAGCGCAGCCAGCCGCAAGACGATATCCTGTCCGATCTGACACAGGCGGAGTACGAGGGGACAAAGCTGACGGATGAGGAAGTCGTCGGCTCCGGAATCGGGCTATTGGGAGCAGGCAACGAGACGACGACAACCTGGCTGACGCAGTGCTTCTATTATTTTGCCAAGGAAGGGGTGTACCCACAGCTGCGCAAACAGCCGGAGCTGATTCCGCAGGCTTGTGAAGAAGTGCTGCGCTATCATTTTATCGCGAGCCTGGATCGTGCCGTGAAGGAGGATACCGACGTTCTCGGCGTACCCATGAAGCGTGGCGAGATCGTGATTGCCTGGATGTCTTCTGCAAACCGCGACGAGCGCCAGTTTGTAGGCGGAGAGACTTTTGATATTCACCGGCAGAACAGCAAGGAGCACCTTTCCTTTGGCAACGGGCAGCACTTCTGTTTGGGCGCTCCTTTGGCGAGATTGGAAACGCAGTACGCGATGACATCTTTTATGAAGGCGTTTGCCAATATTCGTCTCGCAGAGGGGTACCGCCCTTGGGATCATCTCGTTTCCCATGGCTCTACACTGACTAGCCTGCCGATCTATATCGATCGCTGATACTAACTCCTGCCGAGTGCCGAAACCGTGGCTGCACTTCCAAGGAAGAAGCGTCTGTTTGAAAGGACAGGGGGACGGTATAATGGATGGGAAAAAGATGCAAAGAATGTAGACGTCCCTATCACCCTATCGGTATGGAGCAGGAGGTATCAGGCGATGAATCTGGGTTTGCAAGGAAAAACAGCGATTGTTACGGGAGGCAGTAAAGGGATCGGATTTGCAACCGCCATGGCATTGGCAGCAGAAGGCGCGAATGTAGCGCTTGTTGCCCGGGGTTTGGAGGCACTGCAAAAGGCAGCGGAACAGATTGCGGCACAGACGGGGCAGGAGCCGTTGGTCATTGCCGCTGATGTGTCCGCAAAGCAAGATGTTCGCTTGGCTGTGGAGAAGACGGTAGAGCGCTTTGGCAGCGTGGATATTTTGGTCAACAATGCAGGCACGTCTGCTGCGCGTCCATTTGAGGAAGTGTCCGAGGACATGTGGGAAGCCGACCTGGATCTGAAGCTGTTTGGAGCGGTTCATTTTTCGCGGGCAGCTGTTCCGTACATGCGTCAAAACGGGGGCGGAGCGATCTTGAATGTGACGGCAGTCGGCGGCAAAACACCGTCCGCTTCCTCGATGCCAACCTCTGTGAGTCGGGCTGCTGGTCTGGCTTTGACCAAAGCGATGAGCAAGGACCTCGCACCAGACAACATCCGGGTCAACGCGGTGTGCATCGGTTTGATTCGCAGCGACCAGATCGAGCGTTTCTGGCAAGCATCGGCACCAGAGCTTACGTGGGATGAGTTTGCAAAAGACCCTCGCCATGCGATTCCACTCGGACGAATTGGCCAAACGGAAGAGGCGGCAAAGGTAATCACGTTCCTGGTATCAGATGCTGCTTCTTATGTCACCGGGACATCGGTTAACATTGATGGAGGAAAAGCAGCTGTCCTGTAAGCTGCCAGTGAGGAACGGTCATGATGCATGCAACATTGGAAAAAGCTTTGCGGACGGTACTCGACAACTGGGAAAAGATGAAGAAGAGCCACGAAGATGACGCTGCAGATGATGCCGAGCAGTTCGAGGCTTCCTTTTACAAGTGGATCGAGGCGGTACGTCAGTGGTACAAAGAGCTGGAACAAAAGCCAAAGAATCTGGAGGACGCACTGCTCCTGCCAGAAATGGCAACCAGCATGGAGCTTCTGCCTGTCGAGCTTCAGTTGAATTTTGAAACGGAGCTGGAGCTGATCGTAGAAGGACAGGAGAGAATGGAAGACGAACGGTACGACTAAAGCTGCTTTTCGCATAAGAAAACCGCACGAGCCTCCGGGGCCGTGCGGTTTTTGGTGTGGAGGGATAATAACGTCGACTAGGAAATCGTTTTTTGTCCGGGATTCCAGTCCATCGGGCATAGTCCACCAGACTGCAGCGCGGAGATGACCCGAAGCGTCTCGTCTACACTGCGGCCCACCTTTGAATTGGAGATGACAGAATACTGCACGATACCTTCGGGGTCAATGATGAACGTTGCGCGCAGCGGTGCCTTCGTCGCTTCATCGAGCACGCCGTAGTTCAGGGTCGTTTCTTTGCTATAGTCAGATGCGAGAGGGAAAGACAGCGGGCCGATCCCGTCGCTTGCGCGCATCCAAGCTTTATGGGTGTGAATGCTATCGCCGCTGATGCCCAGTACCTCGACATTCAGATCCGAAAATTCTTTGATTCTGCGATTCAGGCTGAGAAGCTCGGTCGGGCACACTTTGGAAAAGTCAAAAGGATAGAAGAACAGCATGAGCCATTTGCCGCGGTAATCGACCAGGCTCTTGGGGATGGGGAAGCCATTTTCAAACGTAACCGTGTCCATGGTGAAATCAGGTGCAGGAAGTCCGATGCGTGCTGTCATGTAGGTCTCTCCTCGTTTCTGTAGATCGTAGGCATGTAAATCCTGGTAATAAAGTAACACGATAATAGATTATATTCAATATCAAATTATAATAATTAAAAATAAGAGGAGTCCTCCACCGCTGAAGCAGGGGAAAACTCCTCTTTTCACTATGGCTACGTCGCTCTCGCCCAGACTGCTAGGGAGACAGACTTGCCTGGATTGATAAAGCGGTGGGGCGAGGTACTATTGAAGCCGATGCTGTCGCCTTCGTACAGGTGGTATTCCCGATCAGCCAGCAGCACTTTCAGCTCGCCTTGCAAAATATAGCCGCACTCTTCTCCAGAATGGGAGATTTGCTCCTGCTCGAGCGTTTCTCCTGGCTCGATTTCAATCAGCAGAAATTCGATTTTGCCTTCCTGTAGAGGGGTGAGCACGTGGTATTTCGTCATCGTATTTTTCAGCTGGATAATCTTGTGCAGCCCTTTGCGGATGACAGGCTCATGATCATCTTTTACACGGAAGAAATGGTTGATCGGCACTTCCAATGCGGAACAGATTTTCCAGAAGGTGCCCACGGTGGGGTCTACCAGTCCGCGTTCGATCTGTGACAACAAGCTCATGCTCAGTCCAGTCTTATCGGCGAGATTTTGCAGGGTCAGCTGCTTTTGTTTGCGGATTTCTCTAAGCTCTGCTCCGTTGAACATTCATTATCAACCTTCTTTGCATGGAGACTAGGTAGGGAGGACAGCAAGGTTTGGGTGTATGCGTCCTTGGGGCTGTTGAAAATGTCGGCGACCGTTCCCGTTTCCACGATGCGACCCTTTTGCATGACGGCCATGCGATCGCACATATAGCGGATGACAGACATGTTATGGGAAATGAACAAATAGGTAAGATTGCGCTCACGCTTCAGCTCTTGCAGGAGATTCAGCACATGAGCCTGCACGGACACGTCCAAGGCAGAAGTAGGCTCATCGAGTACGACAAAGGCCGGATCCGTGATCAAGGCACGGGCAATCGCAATCCGTTGGCGCTGCCCACCGCTGAATTCATGCGGAAAGCGGTTCAGATGCTCGACTTTCAGCCCGACACGTGTGATGAGGGCGTGAAGCTTTTCCGTCGTTCCCTTGGCTTTTCTCTCCACAGCCGGCAGGGCCTGCAGCGGCTCCATAATGATCGATTGCACCCGCATGCGAGGGTCGAGCGAGGATTGCGGATCCTGAAAGACGATCTGCATTTCGCCCGGCTTCAGTCGATTGAATTTGTTGTCCGTCCAAAGTGGAGTGCCGTCATACAGGAGTGAGCCGCTTGTCGGATGCTCCAAACCCGTAATCATTTTCCCGATCGTACTTTTTCCAGAGCCAGACTCACCAATCAGACCGAAAGTTTCGCCTCTTGCAATGGAAAAATCGACACCAGAGACAGCGTGAAAGCTTTGACTGCCTTTTCGGTACTCTTTGCCGATACCTGCTACTTGCAGCAACGGATTCATTCGGCTTCCCTCCTCCAGCATGCGACTTGATGGGTATGAACTCCGCTGTACGCTTGCTCCAGCACAGGAGGTTCCTCTACGCAAATCGGAAGCGAATCTGCACAGCGCGAAGCAAAGACGCATCCACGCGGGCGATTGCGCAGATCGGGGGACTCACCTGGAATGGCGGAAAGCGCCTGTCCTGGCACTGCGAGATCGGGGAGGGCACCAATCAGCGCCTTCGTGTAAGGATGATTCGGTCTATGCAGCACTTCCTCTGTCGTTCCTGTTTCGACGACCTCACCCGCGTACATGACCACGACGCGTTGGCATACCTCGGCGACGACACCCAGATCGTGCGTAATCAGCATGATAGAGGTCCCGCGCTTGGCGGCGAGATCCTGCATGAGCTTGAGGATTTCGTGCTGGATGGTCACGTCCAGAGCGGTAGTCGGTTCGTCTGCTATCAGCAGATCGGGCGGAGCTGACATAGCGAGAGCGATGACCACGCGCTGCCTCATCCCGCCGCTCAGTTCAAACGGATATTTGCGGGCGACGAGCTCTGGGTCGTTGATTTGTACCTCTGCCAGGCTGATGACCGCCTGCTGGTAGGCCTCGCGGTAGGAGATCCTGCGATGGCGATGAATGACCTCTGCGAGCTGATCCCCGATGCGCATGGTAGGATGCAGAGCGGTCATCGGCTCTTGAAAGACCATACCGATCTCTTTTCCGCGCAAAGCCTGCAATTCCTTTTTATCGAGAGTGAGGATATTTCGTCCTTTGTAGGTAATCGAACCTGCCGGGATAGACGCATTCTTCTCCAGCAGGCCTAAAATGGTCAGAGCGGTAACGGATTTTCCCGATCCAGACTCTCCGACGATGCCGACGATCTCTCCTTGGTTGATGGAGATCGAGACATTTTTTAACGCTTTGATCTTGTCTTGCATGGAGGTAAACTCAACAGTCAGTTCTTTGATTTCCAGCAGCATGTGCCATTTCTCCCTTCATTCACCGGTTGGCTTTTGGATCGAGAATATCTCGGATTCCGTCGCCGATCAGATTAAAACCGCAGGAAGCCAAGAATAGCGCAAGCCCAGGAAATGTGGGGTACCACCAGTAGTCCAACAAGTACTTCCAGCCGATACTGATCATCGCGCCCCACTCAGGTGTTGGCGGCTGTGCGCCCAATCCGAGGAAGCCTAAAGTTGCGACCAGCAGGATGGCGTCGCCGATGTCCAGGGTGACCTGGATGACGACAGGGGAGAGTGCGTTCGGAATGATATGACGGGCAATAATGCGCCAAGGCTTGATGCCAAATGTGACAGCTGCTTTGACAAACAGCTTTTCCCGCAAGGCGAGCGTTTCGGCACGCGCCAGACGGACGTAAACTGGAATTTTGATGATGGCAATCGCGAGCATGGCGTTTTGCAGATTGGGACCCAGCGTGGCAGCAACGGCCATGGCCAGGACGAGAGAAGGAAACGCCAGCACGATATCCATGAGACGCATGATGATCTGATCCAGCTTTCCTCCGAAATAGCCGGAGATCGCTCCGATCACGGTACCGATCAGACCTGCACCGAATACGACGGCGACACCAACGCCGAGGGAAAGGCGCGCTCCGTACAGGATGCGGGTGAAAATGTCCCTCCCGACTTCATCGGTGCCAAACCAGTGATCCCCGCTTGGGGGAGCGAAGCGCTGGGTGATGTTGATTTTGGTCGGATCATACGAGCTGATCAAGGGTGCGAAGATCGATGCGAGCAGGATGAGTAGCAGCAGAAACAAGCCAAACAGCGTCAGCGGATTTCTGCGGATTTTATACCAAAAGGGGTTGACCGGTTTCGTGGTTGCCACTTTCGAGATGCTTTCTGTATTCGCAGTCATGCCAGACATCGGAAATCCCCCTTTCTATTCCTTAATTTGTGGATCGAGTGCGTAATAGGTGAGGTCGACGAGCAGGTTGATGATCACGTACCCGAACGAAATGACAAACGTAAAGCCCATGATCGCCGGAAAGTCGAGGAACGCGATGGATTCGACGACGTATTTTCCCATGCCGGGCCAGCTGAAGATCGTTTCCGTGACAACGGCTCCGCCTAAAAGGGAACCAAAGGATAGTCCAACGACGGTTATCGTAGGAATCAGCGCATTGCGCAGGGCGTAGCGGAAAAGCAGGACAGGCCCGTGAATACCGTTGGCAAGGGCAGTGCGAATGTATTCTTGGCCGAGAACCTCCAGCATGCTGGCGCGTACCTGGCGGGTAACGATCGCGAGCTGGGCAAAAGCGAGTGTGCAAGCAGGCAGAGCGAGATGCCAAAGACTGTTGCCAAAAGCTGTCCAATTGCCTGTGATGAGGCTGTCGAACAGGTACAATCCTGTGATGGTAGGCGGCGGTGTTACTGTCAAATCGATGCGGCCGCTCGAGGGCAGCAGGTCAAAAAACTTGTAAAAAACCAAAATCCCGATCAGTCCGCTCCAGAAGACGGGAGTCGAGATACCGGCGATAGAAAAAAAGCGCCCGGCGTGATCCCAGCTTGTATCCTTTTTGACGGCGGACAGGATGCCGATGGGAATCCCGATGACAATCGCGATGATAAATGCGGTCAAGGCTAGCTCCAGCGTGGCAGGGAAAAATTTGATCAGATCGTCGACAACGGGCTGCTGTGTACGGATCGAGCTGCCAAAGTCACCTGCGAGAAGTCCTTTCATATACGTAAAATATTGGACCCAGACCGGCTGGTCTAGGCCCAATTGACGGCGGACTTCCTGCAGTGTTTCCTCACTGGCGCGTTGCCCTACCATCATTCGAGCAGGATCTCCGGGGATGACATGGGAGAGAAAGAACGTGATCAGCGTCACACCCAAAAGAACCAGCACGAGCATGGACAGGCGTTTGGTGATGATTTGTCTCATGAGGAAGACACTCCTTCAAACGGCTTTATTTGGACATTTCGGCGAGGTTGTAAATCCCCTCTAGCATCGGGTTGTAAACAAAGCCTTTTACGGACTTGCTGACAGGGAGCAAGAAATCCTTCTGGTACAGATAGAGGTAAGGAGCTTCGTCGATCGTGATCAATTGAGCTTCCTTGTACAGCTTTTCGCGCTCGGCTTTGTCATTGATAGAAGCGGCTTTGCGTACCAGCTCGTCCACTTTGTCATTTTTATAGAAAGCGCGGTTTCCAGCGAGACCGAAGTTTACGGAGTCAAACCAGTAGTTCATGAACATGTACGGATCACCGAAGTCAGGGCTCCATACACCCATCGCGAGGTCAAACTCGCCTTTGTCGATCATTTCGCGGGAAGTGGCATACGCGATTTTCTTCAGATTCAGCTTTACGCCAATGTCAGAGAAGAAGGCTTGCAGAGCGAGTGCTTCTGTTTCCCACCAGGCTTTGTTGTCCGAGTACAAGAGGTCGATCGTCAGGTTGGCAGCTCCTGCTTCTGCCAGGAGTGCTTTTGCCTTTTCCACATCGCGCTTGTATTGCGGTGCGGACTCGTCATAGCCCCACAGACCTTTTGGAATCGGACCGCGCATTTGCGTAGCATAGCCTTCCTGTACGGATTCTGTCAGTGCATCGTAATCGATTGCGTAGCTGAGCGCTTGACGTACTTTTGGATTTTGCAGGGCCGGGTTGCCTTTGCTGGAGTTGACGTAGATGTAATCGACAAACAGGCTAGGCTGCTGCAGGACTTCGACGTTTGGCAGGTCTTTGAGAGCTTTGAGCTGTTCGTTTGGAATACCTTCGGCGATGTCGATCTCGCCTTGCTCGAGCTGCAAGCGTTGTGCTGTAGCATCTGGGATGATTTTAAAGAAGATGTTTTGGAGTGCAGGCTTCACAGAGGAGTTTGGATTGAGAGTTAGCTTGAGGTATTCGCCTTTTCTCCATTCGGAAAGCTGATAGGGACCGCTGCCCATGGTGTTGTTTGCGAGGAAGTTTTGGCCGAGATCGCCGTTTTGTTCCTTTTCCATGACCTTTGGATTGACGATGCCGCCATAGTTGGCTGCCAAGGTGGAGAGGAACGGCGGGAAATTTTTCGAGAGTACGAAGGTGACGCTGGTCGGGGAGTCTACTTTTATTTCTTTAATGACGCTGTAGACATCTGCAGGACCTTTTTTGATTTTCAGTGTGCGATCAAAGGTGAATTTGACTGCTTCAGCTGTGACAGGCGTACCGTCGGAGAACTTGTTGCCTTCTGCGAGTGTGAATGTCCAGGTAAGACCGTCTTCGCTCACTTTCCATTCTTTTGCCAGACCTGGCTTCACTTCCGTCGTACCACCGTCGTATTCGACCAGGCGCTGGTAGGTAGGATAGGTGATTTTCCAAGCGCTGTTGTCGAATGTGACTGCTGGGTCCAGTGTGCCTTGATCGGATGTGATCCCGACGAAGAGCGTGTCAGCAGGCGTAGTAGATGCTGGCTTCGCGGCCTCGGCAGGCTTGCTTTCCGCTGGCTTGGCTTCTCCTTGGGATTGGCTCGCTGGCGTGCTTGAACACGCAGAAACCATCAGGGAGAGGACGAGCAGGGAAGAAGTGAAGAGAGATGACCATCGACGCTTCAATGAATTCGACCCCCAAGTACTATAGTATATTTAATTAATTTTTAATATATTGCAAATATTGACGTTATTCAACATTTTTTTCGTTCATTTCCAAAATCCCGCCGTAGAATGGCTGCCCATTCGTCTGACGTGCCCAGGAGCGGGTGCCGTACTCGTAATGCCACCATTCGTTGGAATAGTTGGTGAAGCCGGCATCGATCATGATGTGATAGAGGAGACGTCGGTTGTTTCGAATCTCGATGTCCTTTTCGCTAGGCTCGGAAAGCTCTTCGAAGTGGCGAGTCAACGCCTTCTCGGTAAAATCGTCAAAGTCTGTCCCCATGTCAAGCCAGCCATCAGGTCCTGCTATCGTCAGATCAACGGCTCCTCCCGTGAGATGGGGAGAGGGAATCAAGATATCGGTGGTAGGCTTTGCCACGAATTTGCTCAGCTCTTTTGTGATCTCCTCTTCGTCCGTCCAGCCCTGTGCGATCAGGTCCTGGCGAAAACCTTCGTACAGGGACGCTTGTACTTCATGCGAGCGCCAGCCGTCGAGCACAACCAGCCGCAAGTCATCGGGAAGCCGGTCAGCGGCCAGGATCAGCCTGTCAGCGACTCCTTTGCGCAGGTAAGCTTCTGTCTGAGTGCCTGCATAGCCGAGGTGATAGTAGGCAGGGTAGACCGTGATTCTAGGAGAGATAGTAGAGAGAGGGACCATCGCTTCGCCGCATTCTACTACTGGAGGCGTGTAGGCCGTTCGATCATCGTGTTTTGCTGGGATCAGAGGATAGTTCATATCGTTCACCTCCTTGGTAGGTTGATGTTTGGTAGGATTGGATGACTTTAGGAAATATGGTAGCGGAAAATCTGTTTTTAGTAAACTGCAATTATATTTAATTTTCTGCAATTATCGGATGGAAAGGGAGAAGAAGAGGTATCGCCAGCGAGTTTGCGGAGCCCTCCAGCCTGAAAAGAGCGGCGGTTCAAGACGAAAAAGTATCGTCTGAACCGCCGCCAAATGAGTTGAAGGACCCTCTAATCTTTTGGTATGGTAACCTAAGTATGGAAGTGTTGGATGCTCGCAGATCCAGTAGAACGCGCACACCAAAAAAGGAAGGTGAGAAAAGTGTCAGTCACGATATCAACCGATGATCTAGAACTGCCCTGCCCGCATTGCAATGGAGAAAAATATGTAATTTTGAACGAGGAAAAGGCAGCTTGTCCCAAGTGTGACGGGAGAGGAGTTATCTTAACTGCACTTGGTCAAACTTTGCTTCACTTTATAAAAAAGCATTCGTAAATCCTGATGATTCTTTACAGCCCGGATAATCGAATCTCAATGGTTGTTCCCTTCTGTTCCTCGCTGGATACGTGAACGGTTCCATCGTGGTTTTCGGTTCCTTTTTCTTTGGTTGTGAAAAAAGGTTGTCCCAATTTCTCCAGGACATCTTTGGGAATTCCAACTCCTTGATCAATAAAGCGAATGGAGACGGTCTCCTTTTCCACCTCCAGCTGAATTGTCAGCTCCCCGCCATCTGGCATGGCTTCAATGGCATTCTTGATAAAGTTGATGCACACTTGCTTCAGCTGATTTTCCTCACAGGTTACATAGATGTCATCCGCAGCGGACTTCATCACGATTTGTACGTTACACATATTTGCTTGTGCCTCTAAAAGCGTTACCACTTCTCCCAGCAGCGAACAGACATTTTTTCGCTAAAAATGGGCTATTTGCGGCTTGGCGAGCATGAGCATCTCACCGAGGATCAAATCGATGCGGTCCATTTCCGACAGCATGATGTCGTAGTATATACCGTTTTCCAAGGCTTGGGATTTTAGCAATTGCAAAAAACCTTTAACAGAAGTCAAAGGATTGCGGATTTCATGGGCGATACCGGCCGCAAGCTCTCTCACGACAGACAGCTTTTCGGTTCGAAGCAGAAGCTCCTGTGCCTGTTTTTCTTCCGTAAAATCGCGAATGATCGAGGCCCATCCACTGACTTGATCGCGTTCGTCCCGCAATGGGAAACAGGATATTTTCACATTGCGCTCGTGTGAACATGCTGATTGTTCACTTTCCACCTCCGCGAGAATCATAGCCACTATCTACTGATCATACCATTATTCGCAGCGGATCGAAGAGTCTATAGGGTTGCTCTTTGTTTTTCCAAGGAAGATCTCTTAGGGCAGTAGTTCAAGAAAACGATCGATGGTCCAAGCAGCAATGGTATCTGGACTGAACGGATGCTTGAGCAGAATGCTCAGCCATACGAACAAGCTCAGGGTGGAGAGGATAAAAAAGAGGATGATCTCCTTTTTCTCGTAGCCCTTTCGAGCGAAGACGTGCATCGGCAGGAAGGTCACCGCTGCATAGATCAGGACAAGCATGGTCATACGGACTCCTCACTCCCATGACGTACATGATTTCTACGCATCCAGCTGACGGCGATGAGCAGGAGTGGGATGAACAGACTGTAAAGGAGCTGATAAGCGAAGTCATACTTGTGATCCCAATCCATCATCTCCACGACGTTTGCATGATCAGAGAGGGCAATGCCTGCAATCAGCCAGATGAGAGGAAAGGCGACAACCCCCCGCTTTTGGATGTGGAATAGCTGGCATAGCGCCAGCGTAGCGCAGTAAAACGAGACGGTTAATTTGACAAAGATGGCAAAGATCCAAAACATGGTTGTGGTCGCCTCAACGTGCTGGATAAAGTTGCCGAAATCGATTTCCTTCGCGATCGTAAACAGGGGATAGGTCAAATGCGATGCGCGGACGACACCTAGAATGCCAATCGTAAGGAAGGTCACGAGTGAAAGCGTCAAGGACGATAAAACGATGCCCTTTAGAAACGGCTTCACATATTTGCCGTCGTGGACGAGTGGGAAGATCATCAAAAAGGCACTCGTTTCCATGAACGGAAAAGCAAGCATTTGCCGATTTTCAACAATCGACTTCCACAGATCCAGCTCGAAAACCGGTAAAAATCTCTCAAAGTTCCAATCTCCGCCTCTCGTAATCCAGACGAGGGAAAAAGTCAAAAAGATCAAGGGTGTCAAAAATTCCGAGACCCTGCCGATGGTGCGGATTCCTTGGATGACGGCGTAGGTGCAGACGAGCAAAAACAAGAGGTGAAAGGAAGTGATCGGTGTTCGCGGCATGATCGTGGCTGACATGAAATCACCCAAATTTCGGACCACCCAGCTGGATAAATGGATGAAATACCAGGCATACAGGAGTCCAAAAAGCGTCCCTGCTTTTTTCCCAAGTACCGTCACGCAGATTTGTACGATGCTTTGACCATGAAACTTCCGAGCTAGCAGCAGCCAGAAAATGGCGAGAACCGTCGCGAGCAGGCCGCACCATAGCGGGACCAGCCATGCATCTTGCTTGGTTGTGAAAATGAGTTCTCCCGGTCTTAGAAAAATGGCCGTACCCAATGTGTAGCTAAAAACCAAGAGAAACATCTGCCATGCTGTAATGCTCTTGCTTTCCATGATTACTCCCCTTTGTACGGGCTGATTAGGCTCCCGATCGTCTCAATTTTGTTGTGGGAAGAGATGACGACCTTGACTTTTTTCCAGCGGTCTTTATCTTCGGCAAGCCGCTTCCATTGGGCCCCTTTTTTTAAGTGAAGCAGATATTGGATCCCCAGGACGTCCCAGCCTTTTTTGCGAGAGTCCTCAATGAATCGCTGCGACTCTTTTTGGATTCTCTGATTGAATTCGGCTTCAATCTGGTTGAAGAGGGTAGTGGAGGTAGGGACTTTTTGGTCATTGAAGATGAGATTAGTGTTGGCAAAGAGCTGGATATGCAGGATCGGCTCTTCACCGTGAAGCTCCAGTTTTTTCATGAGTCGTGTATTTAACGTCCTTACTTGCACGGACTCGCCGTTTATGGCCAGGGTTTCCAGGAAGCGCTCGTGCTTTCTATTCAGGAGGTTGTACCATTTCATTTCATCCTTGGTTAGCTTTCCAACCATGCGGTCATGGATAAACAGAGCTCCTCCGAGCAGAGCGATATTGCCATTGGTGCCCTGAATATGTTCGAGTCGGTTGGAGTTCTCTGATGATTTTTCCCCGATGTAGGTGATGATCGGAAAGACACTGATTTGGCCCGTCTCCATATTTTCGATCAGGTCTTTCATTCTCGTGTGGGTACTGATTCTTCCGGTCATTTCCGACTGATTTTCAATGATGGATCGCATGGAACGGCCAGGGAGCGGTTCGAGTGGAATAAAGGAATCCATGATCCGGTCAATAGGCGCATCGGATACGAGAAGATAGACGTTCGTGCCGCGCTCAGGATGGCCTTCCTTAAAATTCAGCAACTCTCGCAGACCGCTTTTTGCATACCGCTCGGAGACGACGATCGCCTGGTAATGCTGCGTAAAAAGCTGGCGGGGGATGACGTCGGGAGAAATATCTTCAAATTGATCGCCCAGTCTTCCGATGAATCGGTATGTGTAAACCGTCGCTTTCTCGGGAGCTCCTGCCTGTGTCGCGATCCCTTTTGGGTTGATCACTTGATAGTACAGCTCCTGCTTGTCAGTATTCTTGTGATGGTCTACCCCAATCAGATTGACGATCGCCAGCTGATTGATTTCTTTCATATCCCAGCATCCAGCGAGGAGAAAGGAGGCTAGGATCACGACAACGGGCAGCTTCCATTTGGCAGGGGGCATCAGTCATTCACCTCACTTTCCGCTTGGGGCGAAAGATTCTCGGCATCGTATGCATCCACTTTCTGGGGGCACGGACCAGCGTGTCTTTCCAGTCAGATAGGACTGTCGGAGCAAGAGGGGCGAAATAGGCGGTACCAAATGAGTCCAAGGAAACGAGGTGGATCAACAGGAGCAGGAAGCCGCACAAAAGGCCAAAGAGCCCGATGAAGCCTGCCAGGAATAGAAAAAGGAACTGGATGATTCGCTGGGAGATGCCAAAGCTGTAATTGGGAGCGACGAAATTGGCGATGGCGGTCACAGAGACGACGATGACCACGCCTGTCGAGACCAGTCCTGCCGCGACAGCTGCTTCTCCCACTACCAGGGCACCGACGATGGAGATCGCTTGCCCTGCGATTCGCGGCATCCGCAGTCCAGCTTCGCGTAGTACCTCGAAAATAGCCATCATCAGGAGAGTCTCGAGAAAAGCGGGAAAAGGTACTCCTTCTCTTTGGGCGGCAAGGCTGATCAAAAGCGGTGTGGGGAGCAGCTCCTGGTTGAAGGAAACGATGGAAATATACAGACCAGGCGTGAACACAGCCAAAAGAAACGCCAGAATCCGCAGCCAGCGCAGCAAGGTGGCAAACTCCGACCGCTGATAATAGTCCTCGGGGGTGACGAACATTTGGAAAAAAGTCATGGGAGCCAATATGGCGGTAGGTGTACCCTCTGTCAAAATGGCTACTTTTCCTTCTAACAGGTGGGCAGTCACTACGTCAGGGCGCTCTGTGTTCAAGAGCGTTGGGAAAGGGGACCAAATGGTTTCTTGCAGCCATTCTTCGAGGTAAGCGCTCTCCAGGACGCTGTCTGTTTGTATGGAACGCAGACGTGAACATATCTTGTTCACGGTCTCATCTGCCGCGAGAGAAGACAGGTAGACGACGCTGATATTCGTCTTTGTGGTATGGCCAATGATGATTTTTTCAAAATGGAGCCTGGGGTCACGCAGGCGCTTGCGGATTAAAGAGATATTGATCTCCAGCTCTTCCGTAAACCCTTCTTGGGGACCTCGTATCGAAGTCTCCGCAGTCGGCTCGGATATGGCGCGAGTTGGAAATTTGGCTGTATCGAGTAGGAGGCCAGCAGACAATCCGTCGATGGCGATCAGACATTTTCCCGCTAAAATACCTTCCACACACGCTTGTACGGATGAGGCCTGCTGTTTTTCAGCAACAGGCAAATATTCGTTGCACCATCGGAAGCTCTCGGCAGGATCATCTGTCACGCATGGCATATGCTCAGTTAGAGGTCGGATGACAAACTGGAGCAGCTGGTTTTTGTCCACAATGCTCGACACATAGACAAGCGATATTTTGTAAGGCGAGGAGACGACAGGGTAAACGGCTACATCCATCGACAAAGACAATTTCTGCAGGACGGCATCAAGCATCGGTTACTCGCTCACTCCCTTCCAACTTTCTCCTTATTAAGATTAGTTTGTTAAGAGAGTTGCCAAAATATCCAAGAAAAGGAGAAAAGGGAGGGGAGTCCTCTTTGCAGCAAATAAAAGACGGGTACCTCCTGCAAGCCAGAGAATGACTTGCAGAGTACCCGTTTTTCCTTACCGAACGTATATTTTTGTTTTCGCTTTGCCTTCTCTTTTCACCCCATCGCTTTCCATTTGGAAGGTCACCTCGAGATTGTAGGTACCTTTTTTCTCTGGATGGAAGCGATAGAGGTATCGGTATCCGCCGAGCTCTTCATCGTAAGTTCCAAAGATTTTATCAAGGCCAGGCTGATTCCAGGTGATGAGCTGATCGGAAAACGCTGGACTCTTTTGGACCATGTAGGCGGCAGAAAGATAGATATCCTCCCCGGCTTTCATGTAAGCGGTATTGGGGGAGAGAGTGACGGTGATTTTGGGGTTTTCAGCAACTTTGAATCCACAGAAGGAAGCATCGGAGGCGTGTTATCTTTCACCCGAATCGAAACGGAGGCATGTCCCACCCATTCCTGCCCATCACCGTACATAGAAATGGAGTAGTCAAAAGTCTTCTCGCCGATGTATTCGGCCAGAAATGACATTCTCGAAATATATTTCCCCTCCTCGAGGGTGGTCTCCACATGAAGCTCTCCCAGCTTATCTCCTGTTTTCACCTCATAAGAATCTCCCATCCTCTCAGTTACAGCTTCCAAGGTAATTTCATCCCCAAGCTCGTAATTTCCTGGAGCAACGGTTAGCTTCACCGGAACCTCTATCCTTTTTTCTGCAGCCTGTACGGGAAGGTGGACAAGCAACAATGCGATCAAGACAACTCCCATCAAAAACAAGCGGATGGGAGACGATAACCTAGCTGTAGATGACAACTCTCTCACTCCTTGTATGGAAAATATATCCTAATCATTGCTGTAGTAGATTGCTAAATTTTGTAAAAGGATTTTAGAGAAGTTCTTTTTACTAGAGGGGGAAAACACCTTTTTGCCAGCTTTTGCTTGAATCCCGACAGGCATTTGCTATTATTAAAACAAGTGTTTGTCATAGGAGTGAATGACAACTGAATACGTTAGTACAAACAGGTCCTTGTTTCTGCGAAATCCTTTTGCAGGAGCAAGGTTAAAAGGGAAGTTTGGTGAAATGCCAACGCGGTCCCGCCACTGTAAGAGAGGAGCTTTTCTTCACGGCGTCTGCCATCCACTGCCCAATAGGGAGCGGGAAGGAGAAGGAAAGCGATGATCCTCGAGCCAGGAGACCTGCCTGTTTTTGTGTTTACACTGATTTCCTTCGGGTCAAAGGAAGAGGTGAGGATCGTTGCTTGCTTGCCATCCGCGCTTTGTTTTCCTTTTTTTGCATGAAGGAGAACAAAGCGTTTTTTATTTGATTTTCAGGAGGATTTTCCATGAGTAAACAAGACGCAAAACGAGGCTTGCTGCTGGTCTATACAGGAGACGGAAAAGGGAAGACGACGGCGGCGCTCGGGCTGGCTGTACGTGCGACCGGACGTGGGAAAAAAGTGCTGATGGTGCAATTCATCAAATCACCGGATCGTACCTATGGCGAAAAGCTCGTGTTTGACAAGATTGGCATCGACATCGTGCAAAAAGGGATTGGCTTTACCTGGACGAAGACGCCAGAAGAGCATCGCGAGGCGCTGCAAGCTGCGTGGGGCTATGCAAAAGAGCAGCTCCTTCACGGGGGCTACGATGTCGTGATTTTCGATGAGCTGAACAATGCGCTGGCGATCGACCGCTTCCCGATTGATGACGTACTGCCGCTGGAAGACGTCCTAGAGACGATCAAAAGCAGACCGAAGCACATTCACCTCGTAATTACCGGACGCAGCGCCAAGCAGGAGATCATGGACATGGCCGATCTGGTCACAGAGATGAAGCCGATCAAGCACTATTACGACGAAGGAATTCCTGCCGTCCTTGGAGTGGAATTCTGATGAACGTCATAGAAACGTTTGGGCATGGCGGGAACCTGCTGACAGCTTCAGAGCGATTTGGAGTGTCTCCGGGGGACTTTCTCGATTACAGCGCGAATATCAATCCGCTCGGGATGCCGGAGAGTGTCAAACGAATGCTGGTGGCTTCCATAGCCGATGTCACGCAGTATCCAGACCCTGGGCATCGAGTATTCCGGGCCGCTTTGGCTACACGTCTGGGCTTGCCAAAAGAGTGGCTCTTGCCAGCGAATGGAGCAGCGGAAGCTATGGCACTGGCAATACTAGGGCTTCAACCGCAGACGGTCGGAGTGGTCTATCCGTGCTTTTCCGAATACGCGCAGCTGGCCACCCAGTTTGGTGCAAAAGTCGTCGGCTGCTACGGCGTGGAAGAAAACGGCTATAAGCCCGAGATGGGCGAGGTGTACCGATTGTTCGAAGCGGCGGATCTGGTTTTCGTCGGATCTCCGAACAATCCGACGGGCATTTTGTACCAGCCGGATGAGCTGGTGAAAATGGCGGACTGGGCGGAGCAGACGAAGACGTGGCTGGTCGTGGACGAAGCGTTTCTCGACTTCGTGGAGGAGGAGAGACAGTATACGCTGGCGGACCAGCTGGAAAGCTTTCCACACGTCATCCTCATGCGTTCCATGACCAAGATGTACGCGATCCCCGGACTGAGGCTCGGCTATGCCATAGCGCATCCAGATGTGATCGGTCGCATGCGTGAAAAGCAGGTGAGCTGGAGTGTGAATGCCCTGGCGCTGCGGGCGGGCGAGTTGTGTCTGCAAGAGCAGGAGTACGAGAAAAAGACGCGAGAGCTGATTGCCGGGGAGCGAGCTTACCTCACCAGCTTCATTCGGGAAGAGCTGGGGTGGAAGGTATGGGCTGGAGAAGCCAACTTCCTGCTGGTTCGCTCTCCCAAAGAGAAGACAGCGGAGCAATTGCAAGAGCTGCTCGGCAAAAAAGGAATCCTGATCCGCAGCTGTGCCATGTATCCCGGCTTGACTGCACATGATGTGCGCTTGGCTGTTCGTGGTCGAGAGGAAAACGAACAGCTCGTGTCAGCCCTGCGCGACATCTGGTGCGGTGGGAGGTGGGAGCGATGAGCCTCATCCTCGTAACAGGTGGAGTGCGTTCTGGAAAGAGCCGATTTGCAGAGGAACTGGCAGAAAAGACGAGCGAATCTGTCCTCTATGTAGCAACGGGTGAAGCCTGGGATGAAGAAATGACAGCGAGAATCGCGCGGCATCAGGCGCGTCGCCCCGCAAGCTGGGGCTGTGTAGAGGTAGGAGGGCGTTTGACCGCGTCTATTGCTCCAGCTGCCGGCTATGAGGTGGTGCTCATCGATTGCCTGTCGACCTGGGTGAGCAATCGGTTGATGTGCGTACCCGAGCAGGAGCTGCGAAGCGAGGCCATTACGCGGGAAGTGCTTCGTGACGCGCAGGAATGGCTGGAGACGATAGAGGACGCTCGTCAAAAGCAGACGGTCATCGCCGTTACCAGCGAGGTCGGACTCGGTGGAGTAGCCTTGAGCCGACTGGGGCGCTGGTTCGCCGATGTGCTGGGAGACGTCAATCAAATGACGGCAAGGCAGGCGGATGCTGTCTACGCAGTGTTGTCCGGGATTCCGTGGAGGATAAAAGGATGAATGCGTTGTGGCATGCGATTGCGTTTTTTACGAGAATTCCCGTCCCGTGGCTGAAGCCTTCGGATACGGCTTGGAAGAAGAGTGTCAATGGGTATCCCGTTGTAGGGATCGTGATCGGGCTCATCCTGTGTGCGATACATCAAGCAGCGTTGTATCTCTTCAGCCCATTGCTTGCGGCCGTATTGACGCTTGCAGTCTGGGTGTACATCACCGGAGGACTTCATCTGGATGGGTGGATGGACTTGGCGGATGGTCTGGGCAGCAGCCGACCGCGAGAGCAAATTCTCGCCATAATGAAAGACAGCCGTGTAGGTGCGATGGGCGTGCTGGCAGCGATTCTGCTGCTGCTGCTCAAAACGGCTTCCCTGGCTGAAATGGCTTCTGCCAAATGGGCGCTGCTCGTCCTTGTGCCATTCGCGGCGAGGACGCATGTGCTGCTGTCGATCCGCTTTTGGCCGTATCTATCCGCTGAGAAAGGGATTGGCAAGGGCATCAGCGAAGGCCTGTCTTCATTTGCCATCTGGCTCAGCTATCTCTTCTTGCTCGCAGCAGGATGGTTTCTCGGCGGATGGGCAGCGGTGACAGCCATCGCGGTATCGCTGCTGTTTGCCCTGTGGTTATCGCGTACGGTGGCAGGCAAGCTTGGAGGCCTGAACGGCGACTGCTACGGGGCTGTGATCGAGAGCAGCGAGGCAGTCATGCTGCTCGTATTGGCAGGGAGCTGGTGGGGATGAAATGGCTCTGGATACGCCACACAGAGACAGAAATGAATCGGCAAAAGCGGTATTTGGGCCACAGTGATGTTTCTTTGAACGAGCAAGGGCTGCGTGAAGCAGAGGAACTCGCACAGAGACTGGCGCGGGAGGAGTACGGTTCTGTTCAGCTCTATTCCAGTGATTTGCAGCGCTGCGTGCAGACGGCGAAGCCCCTTGCGTCTCGCTGGGGCGTGCCGATCGTAACGGTCCCTGCGCTGCGAGAGCTGTCCTTTGGCCAATGGGAGCTGCTTACATACGAGGAACTGATGCAAAGAGACAAAGAGCGGGCAACACAGTGGTACGACGATCCTTTTGCGTACAGCCCGCCAGACGGCGAAAGCTTGCTGCAGCTGGGGGAGCGGGTCGACGGGTGGCTGCGAGGAATGCTTCGTGAAGCACTCGCACAAAAGCAGGGAGCGACAAAGGTATTGGTCACACACGGCGGTGTCATCCGCTGGTTTCAGGCAGCGTGGCTCATGCAGAATCCGAGTCGCTACTGGCAGACAGAAGGCTTGAAAAACGGCGAAGCCATGCTCGTGGAATGGAACGGCCAATGCTTTGTAAAGCAATCTCTTAGAAACGAGAGAGGATCAAGATGAACGAGGCTTTGATATTGGGTGCAGCCTACCTGATTGATCGGGTAGTAGGCGATCCGCGCGGCTTGACGCATCCCGTTGTCATCATTGGCTGGTGGATCGCACGGCTGGAGGCAGTCATCCGCGCACGAGTCAAAAAGGAAGAGCATTTGAAATGGGCGGGGCTCTTGTTTCCGCTGCTGATTGTCACAGGCAGCTATGCAGCAGTGTGGCTGATCGTCTGGGTTGCCGCATGGATCCATCCCCTGCTTGGCTGGTGCGTAAGTGCTTGGCTCATTTCGACGACGATCGCAACAAAAGGCTTGGCAGATGCGGGATTGGACATTGCGAAGCATTTGCTGGCTGGGGATTTTGCACAGGCGAGGCGCTCGCTCTCGATGGTAGTGGGTCGCGATACCGAACATTTGGACGAATCGGAAATTTGCCGGGGAGCAGTGGAGACGGTGGCGGAAAACATCGTGGATGCGATCGTTTCTCCCCTGATATACGCAGCCATTGGAGGGGCACCCCTGGCGATGGCGTACCGGGCAGCCAATACGCTGGATTCGATGGTGGGCTACAAGAATGAAAAGTATCTGAATCTTGGTTGGGCGTCTGCCCGCTTTGATGACGTACTGAACTACATTCCTGCTCGGCTCACGGCCATTCTCCTGGTGTTGGCAAGTCAACTGGCGAATCTGGACTATCGGCAGTGCTGGGAAATGATTCGTCGTGACGCGCATTTGCATCCAAGCCCAAACAGCGGCTTGCCGGAAGCAGGCGCGGCAGGGGCTCTGGGGGTGCAGCTGGGCGGTCTGAACTATTATCAGGGAGTCCCGTCCGATCGAGCGAGGATGGGTGATCCGCTAAGACCCTTGCGTTCAGGAGATATTCAATCGACCGTTCGTTTAATGTACCTGGTTTCCTTGCTATGTCTGCTCATTTGCATGGCGTTAGCTTTCATGCTGAGGTAACGTGCCCGACACATGGAAACAGGGATAGAAAGTACGAAAAAGGAGCGCTGGCATCGCCAGTGGAGAGGAGGGGCCGTATGAGCGGCAAGTTGTTTGTGATCGGGTTTGGCCCGGGAAGTTTTGAGCATATCACCAAACGGGCGCGGGAAGCGATTCAGGAGTCGGATGTCATCATTGGCTACTCGACGTATGTGGATTTGATTCGTGAGCTTTTGACGGATCAGGAAGTGGTCAGCACCGGGATGACAGAAGAGGTGACACGTGCTCGTGAGGCTGTGCGACAAGCGGAGGAGGAGGGCAAAAAGGTAGCTGTGATCTCCAGTGGCGACGCCGGTGTATACGGCATGGCAGGTCTGGTTTACGAAGTCCTGGTGGAAAAGGGCTGGACGGAAGCGACTGGAGTCCCAATCGAGATCGTACCGGGAATCTCAGCGATCAACTCCTGTGGGGCGATTTTGGGCGCACCCATCATGCACGACGCCTGCACGATCAGTCTCAGTGACCATTTGACGCCGTGGGAGCTGATCGC
Organism: Brevibacillus nitrificans; assembly: GCF_003710965.1. Classification (NCBI taxonomy): domain Bacteria; kingdom Bacillati; phylum Bacillota; class Bacilli; order Caryophanales; family Paenibacillaceae; genus Brevibacillus; species Brevibacillus nitrificans. The sequence continues at coordinate 165,990 of NZ_RHHU01000010.1, forward strand.
CCGCCGAATCGATGCGGCAGGGATGGCAGACTTCGTCATCGCGCTGTACAATCCGCGCAGTGGTCGCCGTACGCGCCAGATTGTAGAAGCGCAGCGCATTTTGCTCCAATACCGCTCGCCGGACACGCCTGTCGGGATCGTCAAAAGTGCGTTTCGCGAACGGGAGCATGTCGTAGTGACTACGCTCGCGCAGATGCTCGAGCACGATATCGGCATGCTGACGACCGTGATTATCGGTAACACCTCGACGTTCGTCTACGATGGAAAGATGATTACCCCGCGCGGCTACCAGCGCAAATACACCTTGTCTGCAGATGAACAGCCGCTAAAGCCGCATCAGCGTTTGCGTGTAGAAAATGAGCCGTGGTCGCTGGAGGCGGCGGAAGAAGCCGAGATGAGGCCAGAAGCGCAAGTCTCGATCGCATCTGCTCCATCCGCCCGCGAAGAGAAGGGCAGTGAGTCGGTGACGCTCTCCCCACCATTGGAAGGGCCAGGCGCATCCAGCCTAGCTGAGTTCTCGACTACGACGGCGACAGCTGTTTTGGAGGCACCGCCTGCGACAGAGCCTAAGCAAACGCCGCTGGATTGGGCGATGCAGGCACTGACCATTGCCAATGAAGCCAAAGGAATCGTCGCGCCACAGAGCGTGAGTCCAGCTGCGCGTACCGCATCCTCCTTTGTGCCGGAAATGATTTTCGAGTGTGCGGTTAGCCCGGGTGTTGCCAATAAAAAGATGACGCCGCAGCAGATGATGGCACTCGCCGAGGTAGCCGGGGAAAGAGGCGAACTGGAGTACACGCCGCATCATCAGATGATCCTGCGGGTCCCGACTGCCAATCCGGACAGCATCACGACAAAGCTCCGCCAGCTCGGACTGATTCTTTGCCCGATTGGTGACGTCGTATCGGTGAAAGCTTGTGATTTTTGCGATGGCGAGAAAAAGGACGGTATTCCGTTCGCAGAAGAGCTGCATCAAAAGCTGGGCGGCAAGGAAATGCCCAAGGAGCTGAAAATCGGCTTTAACGGCTGCGGGATGGCCTGCTACGGCGCAGTCAAGGAAGATATCGGAATCGTGTTTCGCAAAGGCAAGTTCGATCTGTTCCTCGGAGCGAAAACAGTCGGACGCAACGCGCATTCCGGTATCCCGGTCGCAGAGGGCATCCCGAAGGAAGAGATCGTCTCCGTGGTGGAGCGCATCGTGACTCGTTTCAAACAGGAAGCCTTCCCGAACGAGCGCTTCCACAAGTTTTTCCAACGGGTAGGCGAGCTGGAAGGCTACGCCTGGCGCGAACCGGCGAAAGCAGAGATTGAAAACGCGGCTTGCGGCGACTAGCAGCGCTGACCTTTTCACGATACAACCATACAGATTTCAGGAGGAGATTACATGGACGCAGTATTATTTGTCGGACACGGAAGCAAAGACCCAGACGGGAATGAAGAGATTAGGCAGTTTGTAAATTCGCTCGCACCCGAGCTGGATGTACCGATCATTGAAACTTGTTTCCTGGAGTTCGAACGCCCGGACATGCTCCAAGGGCTGAACACCTGCGTCAAACGCGGAGCGACACGCGTAGCCGTCATCCCGATCATTCTGTTCTCGGCCGGACATGCGAAAATCCACATTCCTGCGGCGATCGACGAGGCGAAGGAGCTGCATCCGCACGTCCAGTTCATCTACGGACGCCCGATCGGCATTCACGATGAAGTCATCAACATTCTGACGACCCGGATGAACGATGCTGGCTTTGCCTCTGGCGAAGAGCATGAAGACCTGGCTGTTCTCGTCATTGGACGCGGCAGCAGCGATGCAGATGCCAACAGCGATATTTACAAAATGTCCCGACTGTTCTGGGAGCGCTACAAAGCGAAATGGGTCGAAACCGCGTTCATGGGTGTGACCTATCCGCTGTATGACGAAGGAATCGAGCGCTGCCTGAAGCTGGGGGCACGCCATGTGGTGGTGCTGCCGTACTTCCTGTTCACTGGGGTATTGATCAAGCGGATGAGCGATCAGCTGGAGCAGTTTCGTGGGAAATATCCAGACGCACAGTTCACCATGGCGGAGTATTTCGGATTCCATCCCCTGCTGAAAGAGGTACTGAAAGACCGCGTGGAGGAAGCCTTGCACGGCGAAGTCAAGCTGAACTGCGACACCTGTCAGTACCGACTGGCAGCGATGGAGCACATCGATCATCACCATCATCACCACGATGACGAACACGGACATCATCACCATCATCATCATGGGCATCACCACCATGATCACGACCACGATCATGACCATGACCATGAACACGATCACCACCACGATCATAAGCACGACCACGACCACGTGACCAAGTAGGAGGTACGCCACATGATTCTCGTATTGGCTGGAACGAGCGATGCGCGGGAGCTGGCAATCTTGATTCAACAAGCCGGTTACCCACTGCTCACGACAGTGGTGACGGACAACGCCGCCAAAAGCATGGAGGAAGCGGGGGTCCCCGTTCAGGTAGGCCGATTGACCGCAGAGGATATCCAGGCACTGATCGCCGAAAAAGGCGTGCAGGCAGTCGTCGATGCCAGTCATCCATTTGCAGAGGAAGCATCCAAAAATGCGATGGCAGGTGCGAAGGCGGCTGAGGTTCCTTACATTCGCTATGAGCGGGAAAGCCTTTCTGCACCGGGCAGTGAAAAGCTGATCATGGTCGATGATTACGTGCAGGCGGCTGAGCTGGCTGCTGACAAACGCGGAGTCATCATGCTGACGACTGGAAGCAAGACGCTGAAGACCTTTACGGACAGATTGCTAGGACTGCCAGAAACGACGTTGGTAGCGAGAATGCTGCCGCGCATCGACAACATGCAAAAATGCGAAGAGCTGGGCCTCGAGCAGAAAAACATCGTCGCGATGCAAGGTCCTTTTTCCAAAGAACTGAACAAAGCGCTCTACGATCATTACGGCGTGACGCTGATGATTACCAAAGAGAGCGGCAAGGTAGGCGCCTTTGATGAAAAGGTGGAGGCTGCGCTCGAAATGGGGATCGAAACGATCGTCATCGGCCGCCCGCAGATCGACTATGGCACCAAGTTCTCTGATTACGAAAATGTGCTTGGCCAACTGAAACTAGTAACGGGAGGAAAGTAATCATGGATTTTCGTACCGACTTCAAACCAATGACTGTACAGCCGCAAGAAATCGAAGACCTGAGCTTCCAAATCATCGCGGATGAGCTGGGAGAGCATCCATTTACGGAGGAGCAATTCCCTGTCGTACAGCGTGTCATCCACGCATCCGCAGACTTCGATCTCGGACGCAGCCTCGTATTCCACAAGGATGCCATTCAGGCAGGGATTGCAGCCATCCGCAGCGGGAAAAAGGTCGTAGCTGACGTGCAGATGGTGCAGGTTGGCATCAGCAAAAACCGCATCGAAAAATATGGCGGCGAGGTAAACGTATACATCTCCGACCGCGATGTCATGGAGGAAGCAAAGCGCCTGAACACCACGCGTGCGATTATCTCCATGCGCAAAGCGATCAAGGAAGCGGACGGCGGCATCTACTGCATCGGAAATGCGCCTACCGCTCTGCTCGAGCTGATTCGCTTGGTGAAAGAAGGCGAAGCAAAACCAGGTCTCGTCATCGGGATGCCAGTTGGCTTTGTATCCGCTGCTGAGTCCAAGGAAGAGCTGGCGAAGCTGGACATTCCGTTCATTACGAATATCGGACGCAAAGGCGGCAGTACGGTAACGGTTGCGGCACTGAATGCCATTTCCATCATGGCGGAACGGTTGGACTAAAACCATGGCGGCAAAAGCAGCGACGGATGACAAAGAGGCAAAACCCCTTCGCCACGGTTATACAACAGGATCCTGCGCAACGGCGACGACGAAGGCTGCTTTGCTCGCGCTGATCACCCAAGAACCGCAGCGGGAAGCAACGATTCGTCTGCCGATCGGTGAAACCGTGACTTTCCAGATGGAGAGCTGCGAGTTCACCGAGGCTATGGCGACTGCGTCTACCGTCAAGGATGGCGGTGACGACCCGGATGCGACGCACGGTGCCTTGATCATCAGTACGGTGGAGTGGCTGGATGAGCCAGGGATCGTTTTGGACGGAGGAGTTGGTGTAGGACGGGTGACCAAGCCAGGGCTCCCTGTCCCTATCGGCGAAGCGGCGATCAATCCCGTTCCGCGAAAAATGATCCGCGAAGCCGCGCAGGAGGTCCTCGATCAGTTTGAAATCGATCGGGGAATCAAGATTGTGATCTCGGTGCCAGCTGGCGAAGAGATTGCAAAGAAAACGTTGAACGGAAGACTCGGTATACTCGGCGGCATCTCCATTTTGGGGACGCGCGGAATCGTGGTGCCGTTTTCCACTTCTGCCTACAAGGCGAGTGTGGCACAAGCAGTCAATGTCGCCAAGGAAGCGGGCTGCGAGCATATCGTCCTTTCTACAGGAGGCAAAACCGAAAGCTACGGGATCGAGATGTACCCGCAGCTATCGGAGGAGGCCTTTGTAGAGATGGGCGATTTCGTCGGTTTTTCCCTGCAGCAATGCAAGCGCAAGAAGATGAAGAAGGTGACGCTCGTCGGGATGATGGGCAAGTTCTCCAAGGTCGCGCAGGGAGTCATGATGGTGCATTCCAAAAGCGCGCCCATTGATTTTGGACATCTCGCCCAGATGGCGGAGCAAGCAGGAGCATCCGAAGAGCTGCTCACCCAGATTCGCGGGGCGAACACAGCTGCACAGGTAGGCGATTTGATGGCTGACACGCCTGCCTTCTTTGAAATCATGTGCGAAAAATGCTGCCGTGCCGCCCTGCAGGAAGTAGGTGGCGGGATCGAGGTGGAGACCGTGATCATTACGATGAAAGGGTCCCTGTTGGGAAAGGTGACGATCGATGACACAGACCATGAAAGTGATCGGGATCGGGGATGACGGACAGCAAAGCCTGCTGCCGTTGTACCGTTCAAGGATAGAAGAAAGTGAACTATTAGTAGGCGGCGAGAGACATCTGTCGTTTTTCCCTGAGTACGCGGGCGAAAAACGTGTGCTAAAAGGTGGTCTTACGGCGCTGATAGAAGAGCTGCGCAGCGAGACGAGAAAGACCGTGATTCTCGCATCGGGCGACCCGCTGTTCTACGGAATTGGCAGTCTGCTCGCCAAAAAGCTGAACGTGGAGATTTATCCCCATCACAGCTCGATTCAGCTAGCCTTTGCCAAAATGGGAGAAGCGTGGCAGGATGCGGCACTGATGAGTGTACACGGTCGCAGCATCAAGGGACTGGCGCAGCGCATAGACGGCAAGGAAAAGGTGGCCCTGTTGACGGACGCCCAAAACAGTCCGGCAGCGATTGCAGGCTATCTGCTGTCGTTTGGGATGACGGAGTACGACGCATTTGTAGCAGAAAATCTGGGGAGCGACGAGGAAAAAACGGGCTGGTACACGCTGGATGAAATGGCCGACGGCGTCTTTTCCGATCTGAATGTCGTCATCCTGAAAAAACGTCGGGAAAGTCCGGTTTGGCCTTTTGGCATCGCGGACGAGGAGTTCTCTCAGCGCAAGCCGGACAAAGGTCTCATTACAAAAAAAGAAGTGCGCATCCTGAGCATCGCGCAGCTGCAGCTGCATGCCAAAAGCATTGTCTGGGACATCGGTACCTGCACAGGCTCGGTAGCGATTGAGGCAGCGCGTATCGCACGGGATGGAGAAGTATACGGTGTCGAGAAAAACGCAGACGATCTGGAAAACTGCCGCCAGAATATGGCCAAGTTTCGCACGGATTTGACAGTAGTGAATGCCCGGGCACCACACGGTTTGGACACGTTTCCGGACCCGGATGCTGTCTTCATCGGAGGCAGCGGGGGAGAGCTTCGCGAGCTTTTGAACATCTGCTGCACACGTCTGCGTCCAAATGGCCGGATCGTAGTGAATGCCGCTACCATCGAAACGCTGTATGAGGCGACACAGGCTTTTGCAGCAGAGGGATTTGAGACATCTGTAACGCTCGCACAGCTGTCGCGCAGCAAGCCGATCTTGTCTCTGACTCGATTTGAAGCACTAAATCCGATCTACATCATCACAGCATGGGCCAAAAAGGTCGAGGAAGAAAAAGGGGGAGACAGCAAGTGACCAAGATCGGTACCTTGTACGGACTGGGAGTAGGTCCCGGCGATCCGGAGCTGATTACAGTAAAGGCGTTTCGTCTGCTGCAGCAAACGCCGGTTATCGCCTATCCGAAAAAGCGAATGGGCAGCAAGAGCTACGCGCATCAAATCGCAGAGATGTATGTGCAGCCTGCTGCCGGCAATAAGGAAATGCTCGGGCTCGTATTCCCGATGACCCGTGATCCGGAAATTTTGGAGCGCGAATGGAACAACACGGTGGAGCTGGTCTGGGAGCGTCTCTCCGAGGGCAAGGACGTGGCGTTCGTCACAGAGGGCGATCCGATGTTCTACAGCACCTTTATTCATATGATGCGCGTGATGCAGGATGAGCACCCCGAGGTACCGATTGTGACGGTTCCAGGCGTTTCCTCGTTTTTGGGAGCGGCTTCCCGCTTTAATCTGCCGCTCGCAGACGGCGACGAGCAGATCGGGATCATCCCGGCTACAGAAGACAAGGAAGCGATGCGCCAGGCGATTGCGACACACGATTGCGTCATCTTCCTGAAGGTGGCGAAAGTCTTGCCGATGATCATCGGACTTCTGAAAGAAATGAATCTGGTGGACAAAGCGGCTGTTGCTACGAAAGTGACCTCTTCAGAGGAAATGGTGTGGACAGATGTGCGGGAGCTGGAGCGCGCAGAGCTCAGCTATCTTACCTTGATGGTGGTGAAAAAATCATGAAGCTGTACATCGTAGGCGCAGGCCCGGGCGATCCCGATCTCATTACGGTAAAAGGCTTGAAGCTCTTGCAAAAGGCAGACGTGATTCTCTACACGGACTCTCTCGTAAACGAGGATTTGGTAGCCTTGGGCAATCCGGATGCGGAGGTGCTGCAAAGCTCTGGGATGGCTTTGGAAGAAATGGTAGAGCTGATGGTAGATCGCGTGAGCCAGGGCAAAACGGTCGTGCGTTTGCAGACTGGCGATCCGTCCGTGTACGGAGCGATTATGGAGCAGATCGCGCTCTTGAAAGCAGCGGGTGTGGAAGTGGAGATCGTCCCTGGCGTGAGCTCTGTTTTCGCAGCAGCGGCTGCAGTAGGTGCAGAGCTGACCATTCCCGAGCTGACACAGACCTTGATTCTGACTCGTGCAGAAGGGCGTACGCCTGTGCCAGAGAGGGAAAAGCTGCGTGCACTCGCGGAGCATCATAGCACCTTGGCTCTGTATTTGAGCGCTACCCTGACCAAAAAGGTCGTGCGTGAGCTGGTTGAGGCGGGCTGGAGCGAGGACACACCTGTCGCAGTGGTACAGCGCGCAAGCTGGCCGGATCAGTTCATCCTGCGTACGACGCTGAAAAACCTCGACGAAGACATGGGCAAAAACGGAATCCGCAAGCATGCCATGATCCTGGCGGGTTGGGCACTTGATCCCCATATCCACGAGAAAAACGAGCAGTACCGCTCGAAGCTTTATGACAAAACCTTCACGCACGGGTACAGAAAAGGTGTGAAAGAGTAATGGTCATTGAACTGAAAGAGGGAGAAATCCCGGTCATCCAGCAACGCGGGGATTACGCGATCGTGGCGATTACCAAGCATGGGGTCGAGATGGCACGCGATCTGGCGCAGAAGTTCCCGGGGACGGACCTGTACTACATGAGCAAGTTTGCTCGCGGAGATGAAGAATCTCGCGGAATCCAGCTGTTCACGAACAGCGTGCGGATGCTGTTTCCTGCACTTTGGCCTGCCTATAAAGGACTCATTATCATTATCTCGCTAGGAGCAGTTGTGCGCATGATCGCACCGCTCTTGGAGGACAAAAAGAAAGATCCGGGCGTCGTCGTCGTCGATGATCGCGGCGAAAACGTCATCAGCGTCCTGTCCGGTCATCTCGGCGGGGCAAACGAGCTGGCACGCGAGGTAGCTGCTGTGATGGGAGCACGCCCGATCATTACGACGGCTTCTGATGTACAGAAGACGATACCGGTCGATTTGTTCGGCCGTCGTTTTGGCTGGGAGTGGGATTCGGCTGAAAAGCTCACACCAGTCAGTGCATCCGTGGTGAACGAAGAACGGGTGGCAGTCGTCAATGAGTCCGGGGAGTCTGACTGGTGGATGCACGATACTCCTATGCCGCCTTCGATTCAAGAATACAGGACCATCGCAGAAGCACAGGCAGTCGAGCCACAAGCGGCGCTGGTTGTTACGCACAGGCTGCTCAAGCCAGACGAGCAATCCATCCTGAACAACGGCGTAGTGTACCGCCCAAAGGTGATCGTGCTCGGCATGGGCTGCAATCGCGGGACATCGGCAGAAGAGATCGAAGCCGTGATCAAGGAGACGCTGGATGAATTGCAATTCTCGATCAAAAGCGTAAAGGCGCTCGCCACTATCGAGCTGAAGAAGGACGAGGCTGGTCTGATCGCCGTCTGCGAAAAATACGGCTGGCCCTTTGTCTGGTACTCACCTGAGCAGCTGAATCAGGTGCAGATCGAGGACCCGTCGGAGACAGTCTATAAATTCACCGGAGCCTATGGCGTGAGCGAACCGGCTGCCAAGCTGTATGCAGGCGTAGGCGAGCTGGTGCTGACCAAGAAAAAATCAGGGAATACGACCATTTCCGTCGGCTTGATGCCGTATCAGAGGGAGGGACGCGCATGAGCGAAAGTCGTCGCATCGTTATCGCCGGAACCGGCAGCGGAGCGGGAAAAACGACCGTGACCATCGGGCTGATGGCGGCATTGAAACGCAAAGGACACATCGTGCAGGGCTTCAAGTGCGGTCCTGACTACATCGATCCGACCTACCACACGGCGGTTACGGGGCGTGCCTCTCGCAATTTGGACAGCTTCATGCTCTCCCATGACACGGTCAAGGAGATTTTCGTTCGCGGGTCGGCGGGCTCGGACATTTCCATCATCGAGGGCGTCATGGGAATGTACGATGGAAAGGAAGCGACCAGCGACAAGGGAAGCACGGCGGAGATCAGCATTTTGACGGGCTCACCTGTCTTGCTCGTGGTCAACTGCCAGAGCATGGCGCGCAGTGCAGCAGCCATCGTCAAAGGCTTTCAGCTCTTGAATCCTGCGGCGCGAATCGTCGGCGTCATCGCAAACAAGGTCGGAAGCGAAGGCCATCACAAAATCGTCAAGGCAGCCATCGAGCAGGAGTGCGGAATTCCGGTGGTCGGCTACCTGAAGCGAGAGAACGAGCTGGAGATTCCAGAGCGGCATCTTGGCCTCGTTCCTTCTGTAGAGCGTGGAGAGCTGTCTTTTTTGTTCGAGAAGCTGGCGGATCTGATTGGGGAAACAGTAGACCTGGAGCTGATCTGGGAGCTCGCGAAAGCGGAGGAGCTGCAGGCAGAGCCGAAGCTGTTTGCACCAATAGCTACGCAGTTGCCGGAAGAAAAGCGTGTCATGATCGCCGTGGCCAAGGACTCGGCCTTTCATTTTTACTATCCGGAAAACCTGGAGCTGCTGGAAGCGTACGGTGCCAAGCTGCGCTTCTTTTCACCGCTAGCTGGGGAGACAGTGCCACCTGAGGCGAACGGATTGTACATAGGGGGCGGCTTCCCGGAGGAGTTTGCCTCCGAGCTTTCCCAAAATCAAACGGTACTGGAATCGTTCCGTACAGCCATTGGCGGCGGTCTGCCGACGCTGGCTGAGTGCGGCGGGTTCATGTTTTTGACGGAAGCCATCGTAACGACGGATGGAGAGAGCTATCCGATGGTCGGACTGATCCCAGGTAAAGTGACGATGCAAAAGAAACTGGCTGCACTGGGCTATCGCGAGGTGCGTGGAAAAGAAGGAAACTTCCTCCTGGGTACCGGGCAGCAGGCTAAAGGACATGAATTCCACTACTCCACGTACGCTACGGATGCCGAGCTGCCGCATGCCTACGAGACGAAGGGCCTTCGCGGGACCAAGCCAGAGGGCTTCGTAGCAGGGAATCTGGTTGCAGGCTATACGCATCTGCACTTTGGCTCGAATCCAGAGCTGGTTACACGCTGGCTCGAACGCTGCCTGGAGGTGGGCGCGCGTGCCTAAAGCGCTTCCGTTGATGATTCAAGGGACCAGCTCGGATGCGGGGAAAAGCGCCATCGCGACTGCCTTTTGCCGAATATTCGCCCAGGCAGGTCACAAGACAGCTCCTTTCAAATCGCAAAACATGGCACTCAACTCCTACGTGACGATCGACGGCAAGGAAATCGGAAGGGCGCAGGGCGTGCAGGCAGAAGCGGCAGGAGTGCTCGCCACGACAGATATGAACCCCATCCTGATCAAGCCGACGCGTGACTCTGAGTCGCAGATCGTGGTCAACGGGGAGCCGTACGGAAACATGAAAGCGATGGCGTATCGGACCGATTTTTACGACCAAGGCTTGCGGATCATCCAAGAGTCTTATACTCGGCTCGCCGAGAACTACGAACGGGTCGTGATCGAGGGAGCGGGCAGTCCGGCGGAAATCAATCTGAACGACCGGGAGCTGGTCAACATGCGGGTGGCCCGTCTGACGAATGCACCTGTTATTCTGGTAGCGGATATCGAGCGGGGCGGCGTCTTTGCCAGTCTGGTGGGGACGCTTCAGCTGCTTGAGCCACAGGACCGGGAGCGGGTGATCGGAGTCGTCATCAACCGTTTTCGCGGAGACCTAACGCTTTTGCAGTCGGGCCTGGATTGGTTTGAGGAGTATACAGGCAAGCCTGTGCTCGGTGTCGTTCCCTTTATCCCAGATTTGTGGATCGATGCGGAGGATTCGCTCATCCTGCATCGCTATCAGGGTCAGCGAGAGACTCCGAGAGATATTGATATCGCGGTCATACGGTACCCGCGCATTTCCAACTTTACGGACATCGATCCGTTTTTTGTGGAGCCGGATTGCCGCATGCGTTTTGTCAGCCGTCTGGAAGAGCTCGGTGACCCTGATCTGATCGTCCTGCCGGGCAGCAAAAACACGCTGGAGGATTTGCAGTTTTTGCATGAAACAGGTTTGGCAGACCGCATCCGCGAGCTGCATAGCGGAGAAAAGACGTATGTAGTTGGTCTTTGCGGCGGCTATCAAATGCTCGGCCAGTCCATTCATGATCCAGAAGGGGTGGAGTCGCCGCTGCGCGAAATGGCAGGGCTTGGCCTGATCCCGATGGTAACGACGATGGAGCCGCGCAAGACGACTGTACTCTCTCGCGGTACTGCCTGTTTTGCTGGCCACATGCTAGAATTGGAAGGCTACGAGATTCACATGGGGCAATCGGTCTACACAGAGAACGACGCACCGTTCATTCAGCTTGCGGATCGCACTGACGGCTATTGCACGCAGGAGAGGAAGCTCATCGGGACGTATTTCCACGGATTATTCCACAACGATGAATTCCGGACACGGCTGCTTAATGCCATTCGAGAACAGAAAGGACTTTCCCCGATCATGGATCGCCCGTCCTTTGTGGCGCTGCGGGAGCAAGGCTACGATCTGTTGGCCGATACCGTCCGCAAGCATGTCAACATAGAGGCTATCGAAGAGCAAATGAGGCTTTATCAGGAAAAAGAGGTGTATGCAGGATGAGAGATTCCACGAAACAGCTTATCGAGATTGAGCCAAGAAACGAAGAAGCGGCCGCACAAGCCAGACAGCATATTGATCAACTGACCAAACCGCTTGGCAGCCTGGGACGTTTGGAGACGCTGGCAGTCGAGCTGGCTGCAATGACAGGAAAAGCATTCCCAGCCGTGACCCCACCAGGAGTCATCGTCTTTGCTGCAGATCACGGCGTTGCGACAGAAGGCGTGTCCGCTTATCCGCAGGAAGTAACCGCCCAAATGCTGCTGAACCTGACGAGGGGTGGAGCAGGGATCAACGTGTTTGCCCGTCAGATCGGCGCCTTGCAGAAATTCGTAGACGTAGGGGTAGCGGTGGAAGTCGATGCACCTGGCATCACCAAAAAGCGCATCAAGGCTGCGTCGGGCAATATTCTGCGGGAAGCCGCTATGACTCGCGAGGAAGCGGAGAGTGCCATCCAGATCGGCATGGACACGGCCCACGAGATTGTGGAAGAGGGAGCGAAAGTGCTGATCGTCGGGGAAGTAGGCATCGGCAATACGACCGCGAGCAGTGCGATCCTGTCCGCTTTGACGGGAGCCGACCCGGATGAGATCGTGGGACGCGGAACCGGCCTGACGGATGAGGGCTGGCAGCGAAAAAAAGCAGTGGTGAGAGAAGCGCTCGCGCTGCATCGACCAGACGCCCATGATCCAATCGATGTGCTGGCAAAGGTAGGCGGGATGGAAATCGGGGCGATGGCAGGTGCCATCCTCGGAGCGGCTTCCCGTCGCGTACCGATCCTGCTGGATGGATTTATCGCCACCGTAGCGGCACTCCTGGCAGTCCGTCTGCAGCCGGGAGCGGCGGATTATTTGATCGGCGGACACCGCTCGCAGGAGCCGGGGCACGCCTTTGTACTGAAGACATTAGGCAAGGAGCCTCTGCTCGACCTGAACCTGCGCTTGGGTGAGGGCAGCGGTGCAGCGCTGGCATTCCCGATTGTCGAAGCGGCTGCTCGGATGGTAAGTGAAATGGCGACCTTTGCCTCGGCAGGGGTAAGTGACCGATGAACGGGACGGGCAAAGTTTATTTGGTCGGAGCAGGCCCGGGAGATCCCAAGCTGATTACTCTAAAAGGGCTGGAGAGCTTGCAGCAGGCGGATGTAGTCGTATACGACCGTCTGGCGAATCCAGCGCTGCTGGAGCACGCGCCAGCTGCAGCCGAGCGCATTTACTGCGGCAAGCTGCCAGATAACCATACGCTGCAGCAGGAGCGAATTAACGAGCTGCTGGCGGAAAAGGCACTGGAAGGAAACGTGGTCGTGCGGCTCAAAGGGGGAGACCCCTGTGTGTTTGGGCGTGTGGGTGAGGAAGCGGAGCATTTGGCAGAGCGTGGCATTCCTTTTGAGATCGTGCCAGGTGTAACTGCTGGCATAGCGGCCCCTGCCTATGCCGGGATTCCCGTGACGCATCGCGAGCACGGATCGTCGTTTGCTGTCGTCACAGGACATTTGCGCGAAGACAAACCGGAGCTGGCGACAGAGAAATGGCGTGCGCTTGCTACCGGCATCGATACGGTCGCCTTTTATATGGGTGTCGCCAACCTGCCGTTGATCCGCACACAGCTGATCAAGCATGGGCGAGATCCACAGACGCCTGTCGCGATCATCTCGTGGGGGACGCTTCCCCAGCAGGTGACGCTGACAGGTACACTCGCTGACATCGAGGAGCGCTTGGCTGGACACCGTGAGATCACCAACCCGGCGATTATCTTGGTAGGAAACGTGGTACAATTGCGGGACAAGATCAACTGGTTCGAGACAGCACGAGCAGAAACGAATGAACACCTTATAGGCTAAATCGAAAGGGGCGCAAAGCCTGGTGCGCTATTACCCGATGATGGTCAATCTGCAAAAGAAGCGTTGTCTGGTCGTAGGCGGCGGGCTGGTGGCGGAGCGGAAAATCCGCGGTCTGCTCGATGCGGACGCGGATGTGTACGTCGTCGCCCCTTCGTGTACGGCTCAGGTCGACACGTGGTCACAGCAAGGCAAAATTGCTTGGGAGCGTCGCATCTTTGAACCCACGGACACAGAGAAAGCGGTGCTGATCATAGCGGCTACGAACCAGCCAGACGTTAATCTAGCGGTCTACCAGGCATGTCGGCCTCAGCAGTGGATCAACATCGTCGATCGGCCAGATCTGTGCACCTTCACTGTGCCGGCAGTGGTGGAGCGAGGCGACATGCAGATCGCCATCTCCACGGGAGGCAATAACCCCGGTTTGGCGAAAAAGCTGCGTACGCAGGTAGAGGAATGGTTTGGACCGGAGTACGGCGACTACACGCAGTTTCTCGGAGAAATGCGGCAGCGCGTTCTTCGCCTGCATTTGTCCGAGAGCCAGAAGCGTGCCATTCTCGCAGAGCTGCTTGACGAGCGTTTTTTGGACTGGACGAGGAGCGGCGAGCTTGAGCGCAGAGATCGGGAAGCAGAACGATTGCTGCAAGGACAGGAATCTGGAGAATAATAAGAGAAAGCTCTCATACTTAGGGTGAGAGCTTTTTCTTGCTCGCGCTAAGCCTGGAATTGTCTATTTGCAATCTAGCAATCGTTCTTTTTTCAAAACGGAAAAGGAAAGGAATGAGTATCTCATGTCTAGATTCATCGTGGAAGATGAGTTTTGGTCGCTGTTTCCGCATGCCAAAATCGGAGTGGTGATTAGCCGAGGAATGGATAATTCTATTAGAGATGTAGAACTCTACGAGAAGCTGCTGAGGGAGGCTGAGGCAGATGCCGATCAATTTCTCCGTTTGGAAGAGTTCAGCAGCAATCCAGTCATATCCGTTTGGCGGGAAGCTTACCAGAAATTCAAGACAAAGAAAGGAGCAAGATGCTCCATTGAAGCTTTATTAAAAAGGGTGAAAAATGGCAATCACATCGGAACCATAAATCCGCTGGTAGACATCTATAATTCCATTTCATTGCGTTATGGGCTTCCGTGTGGTGGCGAAGATCTGGATACTTTTGTAGGCGATATTCGGCTTACCCAGGCAAATGGCAGCGAACCGTTTGTTCCATTGGGAAGCGATGAGAATGCTTCGCCGTACGAGGGAGAAATCGTCTACAAGGATGATGCAGGCGCCATCTGTAGATGCTGGAATTGGCGAGAAGCCGAGAGAACGATGCTGACAGAAAATACGAGAAATGCGTTCCTTTGTATGGAATGGATAGATGAATCCAGAAGCGATGAGTTTCATACGGCGCTGAACGAGCTGTCAGAACTTGTCTCCTATCATCTTGGCGGAACGGTGAGAATGGAAGTGCTGGATATTCATCATAGAGAAATGACCCTCTTGGGTTAAGGCTGAAAACCTCGCTTGGGCGAGGTCTTTTTTATTTGTCCTTGACAACATCGACCTCTCATCTGGCAAAATGTGGAGTGGACCATCAGGAAAGAGGGGGAAAGAATGGCCAATAAAGGTAAACTGCTGATGATCTTCACCCTGTTTTTCCTGCTCATGGGGATTCGGCTAGCATGGGGCTTTTGGTACCAACCGG
Organism: Brevibacillus nitrificans; assembly: GCF_003710965.1. NCBI lineage: Bacteria > Bacillati > Bacillota > Bacilli > Caryophanales > Paenibacillaceae > Brevibacillus > Brevibacillus nitrificans. The sequence continues at coordinate 181,170 of NZ_RHHU01000010.1, forward strand.
CTGTGATGCCATTTGCCAAGCAAGGCGTCCTGGACGCAAGCAGCTGGGACTTCGCCGGGAATGGCAGTATCCAACTGAACGGAGAATGGGAGTTCTACCGGGGAGAGCTGGTCACAAGCGAGCAGCTGCCGATGGATGGGACTCCGCCGCTTATCGTCCAGGTTCCCGGGGAGTGGGACAAGTACGTGTCCGACAAAAAGAAGACGTCCCTCGGCTACGGCACGTATCATCTAAAGGTACTGCTGCCCGAAGCGAAACAGAGCATCTGGGGAATTCGGGTTTCCAATATACGTTCCTCCCATCGTCTGCTCATCAACGGGCAGGTCGTAGGGCAGCAGGGCCAGCCATCGCCTCATCCAGAAGAAGTGATCGCAAAAAACGTCCCGTATTTGTCGTTTGCAAACGTAACGGGAAACCAGGTCGATCTCGTCCTGCAGGTAGCCAATTTTGATTTTGCAGCAGGTGGCGGCGTATTTGGTACGATTATGCTTGGCCCTATACAAGAAACTTTGGCGAGCAAGCGCAGTTCCGAATATTTTGATACGACGGCAGGAAGCGTCCTTCTTTTATTTAGCCTGTATTTCCTGCTTTTGTATGCGTACAATCGTCGATTCCGGGAGTTCATTTACTTCTCCTTGTCGAATCTTTTTGCGGCTTTGTATCTTGTTACCGGCCGTGAGCGCGTGGCTCTGGACTGGTTTGACTTGTCCTATGATTGGGCGACACGCATCCAGTTTCTTTCCATGCTGGCACTTGCTTTTACCTACTCGCTGTTCATGAAACAGATCGTGCTGCCAAAAGTGAAGGATACGATCAGCAGAGTGCTGCTGACGCTCATCAGTCTCTCTGCGATCTTGGTCCTGCTGCTGGAAGCCAAACAATTTACTTTTCTGCAAAGTGTTTTTATTTTCATCTGCTGGATGACGGTCATGTATCATTTCCTTCGCATGCTTCGCAGAGTGTGGCACAATCCATCCAGTGTGCAATGGGTGGTGATCAGCACGTTGAGTCTGCTCTTCTACGGAGTCTTTGAAAACCTGCGGGCACTTGGCTGGACGCAGGATGACGGCTGGATTCCGCTGGAGATCATCGGATTCGCACTATCGCTGGCGATGCTAAGTACGCGCGGGTACTTTACAGCTTTGCAAAAAGCAGAGCAATTGACCGAACGATTGCTGGTTCTGGACAAGACGAAGGACCAGTTTCTTGCCAATACATCGCATGAGCTGCGTACCCCCCTTCATGCTACGTTAAGCATTTTGCAAGCTGTTGTGGATGGAGGGGCTGGTGAGCTGACTGACCGGCAAAAAGCGGAGCTGGAGCTGGCCGTGGGGATCGGAAGGCGGCTCACCTATCTGCTGGACGATCTTCTGGATATCTCCCATCTGCAGGCGGGAATGGAGCTGAGGCTGTCTAGCCTGGATGTGCACGACGTGACGGCGGTTGCGCTAGATGTCATGCGCTATTTGACGGATGAAAAATCGGTACGACTCGTGAATCGAGTGCCGAAGCAGCTGCACTGGATAGAAGCGGACGAGCAGCGATTCCAGCAAATTATCTTTAACTTGCTGTACAATGCCATTAAGTTTACACCGGCTGGAACCATCACCGTCGAAGCGGAGCAAATGGGAAAGATGGTGGAGATTCGGATTACCGATACAGGGATCGGAATCGCGGAGGATCGACAGGAAAAAATCTTTGATAGATTTGAGCAGGGAGATCGTAGAACGAGTCAGGAGGGAGCAGGACTCGGTCTTTACATATGCAAAATGCTCGTGGAACGGCACGGAGGCGAGATCTCTGTCACCTCTGCAGTCGGTCAAGGAACCAGCTTTTCCTTTACCATGCCTGCAGCAAGCAGGAGTGGAGATACCATCCACCCAAGTAATATCGAGTCAGCCATGATGCATTCCGTTGCGCGTTTGGCAGCTGCTGCTTCCGAGGATCTCCCTCCTGCCCTTTTGCCATTTACGCAGGCATCAGCAAAAGAGAAAAAGGAAGCCACCATTTTGCTGGTGGATGATGAACCGACCAATCAATACGTGATGATGAGGCTGCTCGCGACAGAGCCGTACCGGATTGTAGCCGTTTCTGACGGGCATGAGGCGCTGGAGGCATTGGAGAAGCAGCGGCATTGGGACCTGGTTATTCTCGATGTGATGCTGCCGAAAATGTCAGGGTACGAAGTCTGTCAGAGGCTGCGGGAAAAGTACTCAGCTTCTGAGCTGCCTGTACTGATGGTGACAGCGCGCGGCCAAAAGGAAGATTTGCTGGCAGGCTTTGCCGCAGGAGCGAACGACTATATCACCAAGCCCGTCGAGGCGCTGGAGCTGCGAGCCAGAGTAAAGACGCTTTTACAGATGAAACGCTCTGTCAGTGACTCGATCGAAGCAGAGATGGCGTTCTTACGTTCCCAAATCAAGCCTCATTTCTTGTTCAATGCTTTAACGGCCATACTGACAGTTAGCCAAGACGATATGAAAAAGGCGCAAGATTTGCTGCTTGATTTTAGTACGTATCTGCGGCATAGCTTTGATTTCGAGCAGCATGAAAAGTTGATCCCCATTCAACGAGAGCTGGAGCTGGTAGAAGCCTATCTTCGCATTGAGCAGATACGCTTTGGAGAACGATTGGATATGATCTATAAAGTGGAGGAAGATCTGTTAGGCAATATCCCCCCAATGACGATACAGCCGATCGTGGAGAATGCCATTCGTCATGGCGTGACGACCAGACTGTCAGGTGGAACAGTAAAGCTTGCTGTCTACGCTGAAAATAACGATACGGTGATTCGGGTAGAAGACAACGGACCTGGGTTTTCGGCTGGTGCAAAGACCCAGCAAATGAAGCGCAAGGGTGTCGGGCTCCGCAATATAGAAAGGCGGCTTCAGAATATGGGCGGCAAGCTGGAAATCACTAGCAAGCCGAATGTGGGCACACGTGTCGAGATCCGAATCTCGCAAAGTCAATCCGAGCGGGAGTGAGAAAAAGCCGCCTAGCTCACTAGGCAGCTTCTTTTACATGAAAGAAGAAAGGATACTCCTGACTCTGCGGCGATCTTTGACCACACGACGTTTATCGATTATCTTATTGCGCTTTGAGCGAAATTTGCTAGTCGTATTGCCGGAGTGGATGATATGCACATAGTTTCGCAGACGCAGCTTGTCATGGCGCAGGCGAATGACAGCCGGATGCCCTCCGCGAAGTTTATACCGTTTGCCGCGCAGATAGCGTTTGGCTTTATAGATCAGCGTATAAAAGGCAGGGGACTTGGCATACATCGGGGCAATTCGCTTCTTTTTCGAGTCGTACATATAGCCATTCTGGTTAATGATTGCTTTGACGCCTTTTCTTCTGCGATGATTCCTGAGCTGCTGGATGTAGCTTCTACGGTACAGGTCATCCGAATCCAGGCGGACGAGGTATAAATAACGATAGCCCTTCAGACGCTTCTTGATGCTTCTCTGATACATGCTTTTCGGGATGAACCTGATATTTCTCGGGAGCTTTTTGTATTTTCGCAGCTGCTTCTTGATGTGTTTTCGGGAACGGTCTTCGTACTCTATGAGAGCGTCAAAGCCTTGATTCGTCTGTCTTTGCAGGCTCCTTCTCGTATACTTCATAAAGATCTTCATGCGACTCTTGATCCAACGCTTTGAGAATCTCTTTTTGCGGTTGTACGTTAGCTTTTTCGAGTTGAAAGCAATCCCAACAATGATTTTTTTCTTGCCTTTTCCCACTGTTTGACCCACTCTCCTTTACCAAGCGAAGCAGCAGCTTCTATAAGGTATGGGAGTTTGTCAGCTTTTGCTTTAGTCAGATATCGTCGCGAGATACAAGCACACTGACCTGCAGCAACCATTGAAAACTGCCCCTTTTGGTGAGAGCAATCTTCTTTTAAGGTATTTCTAGAAAAGGAGGCATGCTTGGTGGAGTGGACAACGATTTGGCTGTTTGTAGTCGCGGCGCTAGCTATGCTAATCATACCGGGACCAGCTGTATTCTACATTATGGCGAGAAGTATCAACCAGGGAAAAAGAGCGGGAGTCATATCCGTGCTGGGAGTATCGCTTGGTGGAGCCGTTCACGTGGTGGCAGGGGCGCTGGGAGTTTCAGCGATTCTCATGACATCGGCGACTGCATTTACCATCGTGAAATATGTAGGGGCAGCTTACCTGATCTATTTAGGATGCAAGACTTTGTTCTCTCGAAATGAAGCTGAGGCAGCTGAAACAGAGGAAGAAGCACCTGCTGTCAATCTGCAGAAGATTCTCTACCAGTCAGCGCTAGTAGAAATCATGAATCCGAAGACGGCATTGTTTTTTCTCGCATTCTTTCCGCAGTTTATCTCACCTGCAGCAGGCTCCGTCCCTGCACAGTTTATCGGGTTGGGGATTCTCTTTCTTGTCTTGGCCTTTCTCAGCGATGGCAGCTATGCCCTTCTTGCCGCGCATATTCGTAAGCGGATGACGGGGAGCAAGGTGGGGACCAGGCTGCAAAATCGGATCACAGGCTGGATTTATATTTCTTTGGGTGTGTTCTCCGCTTTTGCCAGTCCAGGAAAATCATAGTCGGGCAGGACTGACGCGTCTTGTCCTCGCATCATACAAAAGCCAGTCCAAACATGTACATGTTTGGCTGGCTTTTTTGCCGTTATTTTTGCTTGTTCTCCTCTGCGCGCTTGAGCAGCATATCGACGAACAAGTCGATTTGAGCCGTGAGGTCTTCTTTCCGCTATGAATGTATTCATTCTCGTATATGTGTAAATAAATGAAGTAATAAAAGAATTAATTATTGTAAAACGGTAATTGATTATAGTAATATCAGAATAAATGAAGAATATATGGAATTGTCATTCGAATACTGCAATTCCGTAATAGATGATGAGCAGGTGAAAAAGCATGGATGATATTCACAAAAAGATTAAGGATTTACGGATCGAACAAGGGCTGACCTTGAAGGATTTAAGCGAAAAAACGAATCTGTCTGTCAGCTTTTTATCCCAGATCGAGCGGGGCGCTTCTTCTGTCGCGATTACTTCGCTAAAAAAGATTGCGGATGCGTTTGGTGTCACTATGACGTTCTTTTTTGAAGAACAGATGCACGCCAACTACCATGTGAAGACAGAGGAACAGAAGCCATTTCGCGTGGAGAGCTCTGCTACCTCTTTTATTCGACTGGGGGGAGAGTTCCCCAAACGCTCGCTGGAGCCCATGATCGTCAAGCTGGCCCCGAATCAGAAAAAAGAACAGACCTTTAGCCACCCCGGGGAGGAATTTTACTTTGTCCTCAAAGGGGCTGTCCTATTTGAGATTGCGGGAGAGGAGTACTTCGTGCGAGAGGGAGATTCCATTCACTTCCCATCGCATATCGAGCACGAGTACGAGAACCCGCTTCAGGAAGAAACACAGCTGCTCTGCGTACTCACGCCAGTCATTTTTTGATAGACAGCCATTACACGCTTTTGCAAAAAGGGGGATCTCCATGAGAGTGGCAACAGATATTGGCGGCACATTTACCGATTTGGTCTACGTGGACGAGCAAGGGGATATCGGCGTCGCGAAAAGTCCTACGACACCGCCGAACTTTGAACAAGGGGTCATGGATGTGATCGAGGTAAGCGGCATCGAAAAAGAAGCGATCCATACGTTCATTCACGGCTCTACCGTCATCATCAATGCGCTGACGGAACGTAAGGGAATCAAGACGGGTCTGATCACCACAAAGGGCTTCCGAGATGTGCTCGAGATCGCCCGTGGGAATCGCCCGGATCTTTTCAACGTGCGGTACCACAAGCCTGAGCCGTTCGTTCCCCGCCATTTGCGGCTGGAAGTGGAGGAGCGTCTGAATTACCAGGGTGAAATCATTCGTCCTCTGGATCGCGAACAGGTCAAAAGGATCGTCTCCTACTTTCAACAGGAAGAAGTGAAAGCGGTTGCAATCGCTTATTTGCACGCTTATGTGAATCCGGTTCACGAGCAGCTTACTGTTGCTTTGATCAAAGAGCTTTGGCCGGAAGTCCACGTGACTGCATCCCATGAAGTCACGAAGGAATGGCGAGAGTACGAGCGCACCAATACTACGGTACTGAACTCTTACGTGAAGCCGACAGCAGCTTCTTATATCAACAAGCTGCAAGGAAAGCTCAAAGAAAATGGGGTAGACAGCTACAACTACATCATGCAGTCAAACGGGGGAACGACCACGTTTGCCCAGGCAAAGGAAACTCCGATCAACATGGTAGAGTCCGGTCCGGTAGCCGGTGTGTACGGGGCTGCGGTACTCGGCGAGCTGATCGGGGAGACAAACCTGATCGCTTTTGATATCGGTGGCACCACAGCGAAGTGCTCGCTTATCGACAAAGGAGAAGTGAAGGTATCTACGGACTACTACATCGAGCGCTCGGAGCGAAGTGCCGGCTATCCGATCAAGGTGCCTGTCGTCGATATCGTGGAAATCGGAAACGGAGGCGGATCTATCGCCTGGATCGATGATGCGGGCTCGCTGAAAGTGGGACCCGAGTCTGCGGGAGCGCTCCCTGGGCCTGTCGCTTACGGCATGGGGGGGACGAAGCCGACTACGACCGATGCGAATCTCGTAGCAGGTCGGTTGGCAGCGAGGAACTTCGGCTACAACGTCGATCTGGAAAAGGTGAAGCAAGCGATTCACGAGACGGTTGCCAGCCATTTTGACATGTCGGTAGAGGAAGCGGCTCTCGGGATGATTCGAATCGCTGACTCCAATATGCTCAATGCACTGAAGCTCGTCTCTGTCCGCAAAGGCTACGACCCGCGTGACTTTACCCTCGTCGCATTCGGAGGCGGAGGACCCATGCACGCGCCGATTCTGGCAAAAGAGCTGGGTGTCAAAAAGGTAGTGGTACCGACAGCATCATCTGTTTTCTCGGCTTGGGGCATGCTGATGACCGACTTGCGGCGCGATTACATTCAGACGTATATCAAGCGTCTGGGGCAGGCGGACATCACGGAAATCAACCAGGCGTGGGATGCGCTGGAGCAGGAAGCATGGCAGCAGTACGAAGCAGACGGACTCGACCGGGCTGCGGTACTCTACGCGCGCTTTGCTGACATGCGCTATGTGGGGCAGGAGCATACGGTCAAAGTTCAGGTGCCAAATGGTGAGTGGCAGGCAGAAACTTTCGCCGAGATCGTGGAAAGATTCCATCAGCTCCATGAAAAAACGTACACGTTCCGCCTCGAGCAGACAGAGACAGAAATCGTGTCCCTCCATGTAACGGCTTTTGGCAAAGTGCAGAAGCCAACACTTAAAAAGCTGGAGATAACGGATATTCCTTTATCTGAAGCTATCATTGAATCACGTCCCGTCTATTTCGAGGGCAAAGGCTGGGTCACCACCCACGTCTACGACCGTCATAAGCTGTCGCCCGGGGCCAGCTTCGAGGGACCTGCGATCGTAGAGGAGCGTTCCTCGTCAACGGTCATGCACCCGGGGCAGTCGCTTACGGTAGATGAGTACGGCAACCTGATTATTCTCACGGGGGTGAACTAGATGCGCATAAATAAAGTAGACCCGTTTAGCCTCGAGATCGTCAAAGACTCCTTGATCGCCATCGGGGATGAGATGTTTTACACCTTGGGTCGCACATCCATGAGCCCGATCATCTATGAAGTTTTGGACTACGCGTGCGGATTGACGGATGCACAGGGGCAGCTGCTGACACAAGGGCACGGGGTAGCAGGCTTTATCGGCAATCTGAGCTTTATGGTGCGGGATACCGTGAAGAAGTTTGCGGAAGGCAAGAATCTGTCTCCTGGCGACATCATCATTATCAACGATCCGTACAGTGGTGGAGGCTCTCATCTGTCTGACGTAGGTCTGGTCATGCCGATTTACTACGAAGGCGAAATCGTAGCCTTTTCTGCGAACAAAGCGCACTGGACCGAAGTAGGTGGAAAAGATCCGGGGTCCTTTACGAACGACTCGACGGACATTTTTCAGGAAGGTCTGCAATTTCCTTGCGTCAAGCTGTTTGATAAAGGAGTCGTCAACCAAGCTTTGGTGGACATCATTCAAGCCAACGTGCGTTTTCCCGATCTTTCGCTGGGCGATATGTGGGCACAGGTAGCGGCACTACGCACCGGGGAAAGACGATTCCAGGAGCTGTGTGAAAAACACGGAAAAGACGTGGTTACCGCTTCCATCGAGAATTTGCTCGATCATGGCGAGCAGCTCGCGCGCAAGGAGCTGGTCTCTTTGCAAAATGGGGTTTATGAAGCCGTAGACTACATCGACTCGGACGGAATGGGAAATGGACCGTTTCGCATTCAGGTGAAAGTCACGATCACAGACGATCAGTTCATTTGCGACTTCAGAGGAAGCCATCCGCAAGTGCTGGGACCAGTAAACTGCTCCTACACGACACTGGTATCCGATGTGCGCACGATTTACTTGGCGATCACCAATCCTTCTCACGACATTAACGATGGGGTATTCCGACCGCTGGAGATTATTGCCGATCCGGGTACGATCTTCTCCGCTGAGCGGCCGGCTCCTGTCTCTGTGTATTGGGAAAGTGGATCGGCCGGGGGAGATCTCGTATGGAAAGCTCTGGCACCGATCCTGCCGAAGCGATTGACAGCAGGCCATTTCCTTTCCGTTTGCGCGGTCACTTTGTCCGGTAAGCATCATGTAACGGACGAGCCTTTCCTGATCGTCGAGCCTTCTGTAGGCGGATGGGGAGCAGGGGAGGGTCAGGATGGCGTCCGTGGACAGTTCTGCATCGGGGATGGGGAGACCTACAATATGCCCGTTGAGATTGCGGAGGCACGGTACGGTGTCATGGTCGATGAGTACAGCTTGCGTTGCGACGGCGCGGGAGCAGGTGAGTTCATCGGTGGATCAGGTGTGGTGCGCTCCTATCGGGCCATGACAGATCAGCAAGCGGTGACAGTGACTTTTGGGCGCAACAAGTTCTTGCCGTGGGGATTCCATGGCGGGGATTCGGGCTCTCCCAACGAGTTTTATGTGGAGAAAGCCAATGGGGAAATCGATGGACCGTTTGGGATCTTTGCACGCTATCCGTTGAATAAAGGCGATGTCGTGAAGCTGGTCACCGGAACGGGCGGCGGCTATGGTCATCCTTTCCATCGCCCTGCGGAGCAAGTGGCACAGGATGCGAAGAATGGCTATGTGTCAGTAGAGCAGGCGAAGATGAAGTACGGTGTCCTGATCGACCCAGCGACGTATGAGCTGCGCGGGGAAACAAGCGAGCGAGCACAGTTTCGGCAGTAAGATTTCGTACACTTAGCTGTAGGCAGACATGCTGTGGGGGATTCTCTCGCACATGTCTGCGACCAAAAGCAGACCAATGAACCCTCTCTGGAGGACGCAATGGATGGGAACGAGGATAGGACGCGACCATTACCGGATGCTTCTGTGAAATATGCGGAATTTTTGGTGAATATTAAAAGGAACATGAACGGGAGCCAAAGCAAAAAGGTCGTTTAGCAAAAACGTCAAGGCGTTTTTACAAAAAGGGGAGCGAAGCGTATGGAAGTCTCCAAGGAAAAGAAGCACCTGGTAAAAGTAGGCGAATTGTTCGAGCGAATGCCGTTTACGAAGATGCACTTATTTGTAGGGTTTGTCTTGTTTATCGTTTCCGTGATTGAAGCGTGGGAGATGATGCTGATTATCTTTCTGAGCAGCTCTATCGCCGCAGACTTCCAGTTGACGCCGCTGCAGGAAGGCTCATTGATCGGGTCTATCTATCTGGGAATGATCCCGGGAACGTATATCTGGGCGATCGTAGCGGACAGGGTCGGGCGAAGAAAGACACTCATGTACAGTTTGATCAGCTTTAGTGTCATTTCTTTGCTGACACCATTCTCCACCAGCTTTCTGATGCTGTATACCGTTCGGCTCGTGGCAGGGATCGCACTGGGGGGAGTCATGATCTCCGGCTATCCCTATTTTGAAGAAATGCTCCCAGTCAAGCAGAGGGGAAAGGGCGTCGTCTATCTATCGGCAGGCTGGCCGCTCGGAATGCTGCTGGCTCTGGGAGTGACTGCCTTATTTATGCAAGGAGGCGGACTGCTGTGGGGCTGGCGTGGCGTCATCATCCTGAGCTCTTTTGTAGGCTTGTGGGCGTTTATGCTGCGCAAGATTCCGGAATCTCCTTACTGGCTTGCTAGCAAAGGAAGACAAGCGGAAGCCAAAGAAGCGATCCGCTACCTCAGCCAAGGCAAAATGGTTGTGGGTGAGCACGAGCAGCTGTGGGTGGAGCCGATTGAAAAAGGGAACTACTTTACGATTTTCTCCAAACGTTTTCGCAAGCTGACCGCTTTTCAGACCGTCGTTAACTTTGCCTTTGCGTTCGGGTATTGGGGACTTTATACATGGATTCCAACGCTGCTGGCGCAAAAGGGCTTGTCGATGTCACAGAGCTTGACGTTCCTCGCTTTGTCGACGCTCTTCCAGATCCCAAGCTACATGGTAGCAGCGTGGCTGACATCCAAATACGGCCGGAAAAAGGTCATGGTGGCTTTCGTTGCGCTGGCCGTAGCAAGCGGCTTTGGCTTCGCCTATGCAGGTGACATGGTTCAGCTTTATATCTACAACTTCGCTCTCGCCTTTTTCAGCTTGGGAGCGTGGGGAGTCTGGAATACATGGTTTGGTGAAATCTATCCGACGAGTGGACGAGTCCCGGGCTACAGCTTCGGTGCTGGAGCGCAGCGCTGGGCGAATACTTTGGCGCCATCCTTGATCGGGATGGTCATTGGCTGGGGATGGGCTTTCAACACGACTGTATCCTTCATTCAGGTGTTCATGGTGATTACACTTCTGATCATTCTGTTCATACCCGAAACGGAAGGTCACATCTTGGAATAAGCGTAGGTTCGGACAGCTAGAATCAGGAGAAGGGAGCACTAGCCTTTGCGAAAGTTAACCTTGCAGGAAGTAGAAGATTTGCTTTATGGAGCGTGCATTTTTGGAACGGGGGGAGGAGGGAGCCTCTCAGAGGGACTGGAGCTGGTCCGCAAGCTGTATGCGAACGGGAAAGCCGTTTCGATTATTTCACTGGATCAAGTCGAGGACGACTGGTTGGTTGCGTCCCCTTATTATGTGGGCTCTGTAGCTCCTCCACCTGAGGAAGTGAGAAAACGCTTGGAGGGATTGCCGGTTCTTCCCGATGAAGTAGCTACACTCGCGGCGAGAGCGTTGCAGGACTATTTAGGAAAAGAGCTCAAGGCAGTGATCGCGACGGAGCTCGGTGGAAATACAGCCTGCGCGATCGAGACGGCGATTCATTTGGGTGTTCCGTTGATTGATGCAGATCCGGCGGGACGGGCAGTACCTGATCTTGCTCACACCACGTTCCATATTTACGATGTATCGATTTCTCCTTTTGCCCTTGCCAATCGTTTTGGGGACACCTTGATCGTCCAGCACGCCGTCAATCATGACCGAGCAGAACAGATTGCCCGCGCTTTTGCTGCCACATCTGGAAATTTGGCTGGTGTATGCGACCATCCTGTAGAAGGGAAAAGACTGAGAGAGTCTGTCATCCCCGGAACTTTATCACAGGCAGAAAAGGTAGGAAGAGCGCGGAGGCTGTCGAGGGCAGTGGGGAGTATTCCTGCCTACGCAATCGCAGCGGCAGGGAACGGATCCCACCTCTTTCACGGGGTCATAAGCGAAGCGACGTGGGAGGATGTCGGAGGCTTCATCGAGGGCGAGGTCACGATTGCGCCGATCGAAAAGGACGGCAGTGAGCCGCTAACGGTCTGGTTCCGAAATGAATTTATGATCGCAAGGCGAGGCGAGGAAATTCTCTCGATCATTCCAGAGCTGCTGACCATCCTCGATCACACAACAGGGGAGCCCATCCTCAATCCGTCTTGTCAGGCAGGAATGATCGTAGACGTTGTGACGTTCCCCGCACCGGCTGCTTGGGAAACCGAAAAAGGGCTGTCCATCTTTGGGCCGGCGTATATCGGGATGGAGCGAGAGGCATACGACGCTTTACAAGAGAAAGTAGTTTCTGCCAAATAAACAGGGCTTTTCATGCAGGTCTGCACAAGCTTGTGCAGGCCCTTTTCGTATAACATCATGGAAAATCATGTTATAATAAGGTGGTTTTCATAAAAAATTGAAAATGATCATTCTAATCATATAACCATGTAAAGAGAGGATGCCAATGAGTAATCCTATCGATAATGCCTATGAAATATTAGATAGAATTACGGATGGTTTTTTTGCAGTAGACGAAAAATGGAGTTTTACATACGTGAACTCAGAAGCTACTCGTTTACTCTTTCGCGATCGGGATGATCTGGTAGGCAGGAATATATGGGAGGAGTTCCCGGAGGCCGTAGAGTTAGCATTTTATGATCAGTATCATCGAGCCATTCGCGAACAAACCTCGGTCATGTTCGATGCATTTTTCCCTCCGCTGAAAAAGTGGTTTGATGTGAGGGTGTATCCGTCCGTAACGGGACTTAGCGTGTTCTTCCAAGACATTACGCATCAAAGAATCGTGCTTTGCCATAAAGAGCAGCACTACAAGTCGCTGTTTGAACAAAACCCGGATGCTGTTTTTTCCTTTGATCTGGAAGGGAAGTATTTGACGGTCAATCCTGCCATGAAACAGCTTCTAGGGTACAGTGAAGAGGAATTTTTACAGCAATCGTTTATCCCGTTTGTATCTGCAGAAGACGTGGAGCAAACCATTGCGTACTACCAAAAAGCGGCAAGCGGAATCACACAAAGATACCAAACGAAAGCGGTCCATAAAAACGGCTCTTTTGTGTATGTGGATGTGACCAATATGCCGATCATCGTCAATGATGAAGTCGTCGGGGTCTATGGAGTCGCGAAGGATATTACGGATCGGTATTTGGAGCAGGACGAGCTGCGGAAGACAAAAGAAAGACTGGAATCCTTCGTCCGCAATAACGCAGATGCGATATGGGTCATCGATCTGGAAGAGAGGGTGCTGGAAATAAATCCTGCCTTTGAAACGATGTTTGGCTGGTCTGCCGACAGCGTGATCGGCAAGAAGCTGCCCATCATCCCCGATTTTCTAAAAGACAGCATTCAAAAGCTGCATGAACGAGTCAAGACAGGTACTTCATTTATGGGATTAGAAACGATACGGGAGCGAAGAGATGGCAGTCTGATCCATGTCAGTGCCACTCTCTCTCCCATTCTTGACTTCGATGGCAATGTAATTGGGCTTACAGGAATTTGCCGGGATATCTCGTCCAGAAAAATAGCCGAGGAAACCTTGAAGGCCAAAACGAAGCAGCTCGAGTCCTTCATGGAAAACAATGTGGACAGCATTTTGATTTTCAATCTGGACAAAGAAGTGGTACAAGTCAATATCGCTTTTGAAAACACGTTTGGCTGGACAAAAGAGGAGATCCTCGGCGTCCATTTGTATGATTTGCCTTTTATTCCTCCTGAGATCCTTGCAGAAGAGAGACGGGCAGTAGAGAAGGATCAGCAGACACCGATTTTAGGATTGGAGACCGTTCGTTACCGGAAAGATGGCGCGATACTGGATGTCGCGTTCTCCAAATTCCCCGTGTATGATGCAGAGGGCAAGATGGATGGCTGGTCCGTCATTCTCAGGGATATTACGGAGTGGAAAAAATCTCAATTCATGCTGCAAAATTCAGAAAAATTAACGGTGGCGGGTCAATTGGCAGCCGGAATCGCCCATGAAATCAGAAATCCCATCACGGTTATCAAAGGCTTCATTTATTTGATGAAGTCGGGCTTTGGAGACAAAGAGGAATATTTCAACATCATGTCATCGGAATGTGAACGGATTGAACAAATCCTTACAGAGCTTCTCGTTCTTGCAAAGCCGCATCCAAGCAAGGTGGAGCCGAGAGATATTCGGTTAATCATGATGCAGACGATCACTCTTTTGCACACCCAGGCAATCATGAACAACGTAGAGATCGTGACGGAATTTCAACAAGGGGTACCCGTCGCCTACTGTGATGAGAATCAAATGAAACAGGTCTTTATCAACTTTATGAAAAATGCGATTGAAGCGATGCAAAAGGGCGGGAAGCTCATCATTCAAATCAAGCAAACAGACGATGAGAAAATCATGGTGCGCTTCATCGACGAAGGAACAGGAATACCGAAAGAATTCCTCAGCAAAATGGGACAGCCGTTCCACACCACAAAAGAAAAAGGGACCGGTCTAGGCTTTATGGTGAGTAAAAAAATCATCGAAAACCATTCCGGGGAAGTCCATATTGAGAGCGAGTGGAACAAAGGAACGACGCTGGAAATTCGTCTGCCCGTCATAAAGGGAGCCGTTGAAGCATCGGCAAAACTTCGCTGCTAGCAGGAGGGAACGGGCGTCTAGCTATCAGGCGTCTTTGTTTTACAGTAAGAATTTATAAGATTCTTAGCCAGGATAAGTGCCACTAAGGCTCCGCCACAAAGCTCGGCGGAGCCAAGTTTTCTAATGTCATTTGCTATATTTGCGCAAATGCCCTACCATAATTGAAAAGACCAAGGGAGAATGTGAATTCATGTCAACTTTGCCAAACTGTCCAAAATGCAACTCCGAATACACGTACGAGGATGGAGCCAATCTGGTCTGCCCGGAATGCAGCCATGAATGGTCCAAAGAAGCAGGTGCCGATAGCACGGAAGAAAAGAAGATCGTGAAAGATGCGAATGGGAATGTCCTAAACGACGGGGACACCGTGACGGTCATCAAGGACCTGAAGGTAAAGGGAAGCTCCTCCGTTTTGAAAATAGGAACGCGCGTGAAAAACATCCGTTTGGTGGAGGGCGACCATGACATTGATTGCAAAATCGATGGCTTCGGCGCGATGAAGCTGAAATCGGAGTTTGTGAAAAAGGTATAGCGTGCGAAAAAGGAGGCAGCCTTGCATCATGCGCAGGCCGCCTCCTTTTTCGTTATTCACGCAGCTCCTTAGCCATTTCCACGAGCTTGCTCAGCGTATTCCAGTTGCGTACCGTGACAGGTTTGCCGAGCTTTTGCAGATTGACAGAGAGCTTGGCGTCGCGGACACTGCGACGGAACAAGAGATATACATCTCGTCCGACTATTTCGTACGCATCATCCTCGTTGTTGGCTGTCGCCAGCTTCTCGATGCCAAAGGGGAGAGGCGGCTCAGGCAGCGTCATTCCAAACACCGCTGCAATTTCCTGCTCGATGCGCTGCCGGACCGTGGCTTCCGCATCGGAGGATTCAAAGAGAACATTCCCGCTCTGGATGTACGTTTTGACACGGCGTAGACCGATATTTTCAAGCGCTGACCGCAGCTCTGCCATCTTTATCTTGTTTTTGCCGCCTACGTTGATTCCTCGCAGCAGGGCGACGTAGATTTGATGATTACCAGCCAAAATCGAGGGCCTTTCCGGTTTCTACATAGGTTTTGATGCTGCTGATGATGTAATGCCAGCTGTCCTTTGTCCGCTCGTAGGAAGGATGATCAGCCGGCCACTGATCGTTCACCAGAGTGAGACGCGTGCAGCTGCCTACCGTTTCGAGGGTCAAAGAGATCCTCGTTTCAAGCTCGGCATGTCTCTCATTGTAAGAAGGACCAGGATGCTCGGTATAGCTCATAAAACGGTAGGGTTCAAAGGCAAGAATGTTGCCGTAGACGTGAACCGTCTCTTCGCCGTCTGCTCCAGGACCTACATACGCATAGGGAGCGCCAATCTCAAAGGTAGATTGCAAGACAGATCCGAAAAAGATCGCTTTGGTTCCTTCTGGCGATAGGAGGGCATTCCATACTTCCTCCGGTTTAGCGCCAATATAAGTGACATACGTGAGTTCCACAAGTAGACCTCCCTTTCCATTAGCCAGACAGTTTTTGTAATCATTTTCCATCATATAGGAAATACAGTAGCAAGTCTTGTAAAAACGCGACAAGCGTAGAAGAGAATGGGCATAGATTCACATGCGTTAGGTACTGGGAAATATATCCATGGTTTGAATGTGGTAAAATAGATCGAGGATAGAGAGACTGAAAAACAGGAGGAGAAATGAATGAACACATCGGAAGAAAAAAAGAAGGCGAATCATAGACGATTAACCATCCGAAATATTATTAAAAGGGCGATCTTTATTACCATTGGTGCCGTCATTATGGCGTACGGCCTGGAAGCTGTGCTCATCCCGAACAATATCATTGACGGCGGGGTCACAGGCTTGTCCATGATCTTGAGCCATGTCACGACGATCAATCTGAGCTTGTTCTTGGTTATTTTAAACTTGCCCTTCTTTTTCCTGGGATATAAGCAAATCGGAAAAACCTTTGCGATCAGCATGTTGTATGGTATCGTAGCGCTTTCCGTTGCTACTTCCTTTATGCACCATGTCAAACCGGCAGTCGAAAATGAATTGCTGGCCGTAGTTTTCGGTGGCGTCATTTTAGGAATAGGTGTAGGCTTGACGATCCGCAATGGCGGGGTCTTGGATGGAACAGAAACGCTGGCGATTTTGGTGGAGAAGCGTCTGCCGTTCTCTGTTGGCGAGATCATCATGTTTGTGAACGTGATTATTTTCGCGATCGCAGCCTTCGTGTTCTCTTTGGAAAATGCGTTATTCTCGATGATCACTTATTATGTTGCCTTTAAAACGATTGATATTGTCGTAAAAGGCTTGGACGATATGAAATCCGTGTACATCATAAGTGACAATACGACTGAGATTGCAGATGCTATCACAGAGCGCCTGGGTCGCGGGGTCACTTATTTACACGGTGAAGGTTCTTACAGCGGGGAAGATAAACGCGTCATTTTATGTGTTTTTACCCGATTAGAGGAAACCAAGCTGAAAGATATCATCCGCGAATTGGACCCGCAAGCCTTTACGATCGCAACAGATGTATCCTCTGTGCATGGTGGACGTTTTAAGAAGAAAGATATTCATTAGCGCAAATGGATAACCCCCTATTCGATATCATGTGCATCAGAGGCTGCTGGAGCGATCCGGCAGCCTTTTTGTGTAGGGGCAGAAGTTTATTTTCGTTGCAAAAGATGCTGCATACTCTTTCCCATGATCTCAGTGAATAGGGGGAGGGTGATTTCCAGGGCAAGAGCTTCGGATCATTGCTGGGCGCAAAGCCAATGAACGAAACAATTGACAGGCAGAAAGCCGTTTGGTATGCTCATTTTTGATAATGATTATCAATATCGAGAATAAGTGTAGACAATGGACTTTTCCATACATAAGGGAGGCACATCGTAGGGAAGAAGCGCGTTGAAGAAAAGGCACTATCATTTACATAAAAGGGGAAGTCAACCATGAGAAAAATGCTACTACCTGTACTGCTCATCCTGACGATGGTGTTGAGTGCATGCGGAAAAGAAGCACCTGCCCCACAGGAGAATGCTGCTGCAGGCAATGAAACGAAAACCGAAACGAAAACGGGAACCATGACCTATCAGTCGGAAAATGGCCCTATTGAGATACCGGCCGATCCACAGCGTATTATCGGCCTGACCAACGCTCCGAACATTCTGTCTCTCGACGGCAAGCTGGTAGGGGTAGATGAGTGGACCAAGAAGAATCCTCTTTTCAAGGACAAATTGACCGAGGTAGAAACTGTATCCGATGAAGACCTGGAGAAAATCATCGAGTTGAAGCCCGACCTCATCATCGCTGGCTCCACCATGAAAAATTTGGATAAGATGAGCAAAATTGCGCCGACGATTGTGTACACATGGGGCAAGCTCGATTATTTGGCTCAGCAGCTGGAGATCGGGAAAGTATTGAACAAGGAAGCAGAAGCCAAGGCCTGGATCGATGATTTTACGAAGCGCGCCAAGGAAACAGGTGAAGAGATCAAAGCCAAGATCGGTGAAAAAGCGACTGTCTCGGTCTTTGAGTACGATGCGAAGAGCTTTTATGTATTTGGAAACAACTGGGCGCGGGGAACAGAGGTATTGTATCAGGCGATGGGCTTGAACATGCCGGACGCAGTGAAAAAGGAAGCGCTTGGCCCCGGGTATTACATGATGTCAGTGGAAGTGATCCCTCAATTTGCTGGAGATTACATCATCTTGAGCAAACCAACGGGTGAAGAGAATGCTTTCCTCAAGTCGGATACGTGGAAGAACATCCCTGCCGTCAGCCAAAAGCACATCATTGAAATCGACACAGAGGCATCCACATACAGCGATCCTACTACACTCGAGTACTTGCTGAAAATCTTTAAAGAAGGATTCCTCGGCAAAGCATGATCAAATCGCCGAAATCACGAAAACGCAGCCGCTGCAGCTGCGTTTTTTCTTTTGCCCCGCATTCATCAATCCAGGTAACCGACTACTTGATTGCATGCTTCCACAGCAGCAGGCGCGATCTTTAATGTCGATTGAGCTTCGCCAGTTCCTCCGTAAACCACCGGATAGCGAAAGAGACTGCGATCAAATAGGCAAGGAAGAGAAAGACCTACCAAGGGAACCGTGCCAATGCGAAAGCCCGTGATTTCCTCCACTTTTTTAGGAGAGGCGAGCTTCACTTCCTGACAGCCGAGGATCGCTGCGACTGCCTGGAAATCCAGACGCCCGCGGTCTCCCGACAGGATGGCCGAGACGTAGCCGTTTTCCGTTTCCAGCACCAGATGGGGGGCGGTTTGCCCGATCTCGATACCAAAATAATCGGCGCCTTCCTGAGCCGAGCGGATGGTTTGAGGGTGAGTAATCATTTCAAAAGAGACGTCTTTGCTTTTCAAGAGAGTCAGCAGCGCAGTCATAAACAAGCTCCCCCATCATTGGCATTTTCTATCTAAAATAGCACAAAACAATCCGGGCAGCACTTCACTTCGTAGACGAAGCTGAGTCAGGGAGTGCTGTACTCTGTCTCGACTTTGCCCACAGACGCAAGCGCCAGCTTCCTGTATCCTCGCAGAAGGTAGGTGCTGAGGGCTGGAGAATTATGCTAGGATGAGCTAAGCTTGCTGTTCAATGGAAGGGCAATGGAGGAGGAACCACCATATGAACTTACCTGACGTCATACAGCTCGGACCGTTCTTGGTCAAAATGAGCATGCTGATCATCGCGATCTCGATCCTGTTGGCATTTGCTGCCGTTCACTTGCGTCTGCGAGAGGAGAGAGTCTTCAAAAAGACCATCTGGGAAGTGATGAGCAGCAGTATCCTCTTAGGGTTTGTGGTCTGGAAATTCAGTTACATCCTTCTCTACCCATCAAAAGCGATGGCACAGCCCGCATCGATCCTCTACTTCTCAGGGGGAGACCGGGGATTTTGGCTGGCTTTGCTGGCTGTCATCGTCTATTTGGTAGTGACCGTACGCAAAAGAGGGATACCTGCACCGGCATTCGCTGCGTCTCTTGCGCTGAGCGGGTGGACGACCTGGGCAGCATTTTTTTTACTTTCATGGGCTGTGGACGGCCAGAACGGGTGGTACGATGTCCAGCAAGCGGCGATTGGCGTCGTCTTTTTGCTGCTCGTCATCCGCAAATGGGAGACACTCACGAGTGCAGTACCCTGGCTGAGTCTGTTGATGTGGTTTGGAATCAGTCAGGTATACGTGGGCTTCTTTTCTCAGCAGCGTTCCCTTCTGTTTGCAGGACTGTCGAAAACACAGTGGCTCTACTATTTATTCGCAGTGCTAGCCTGGTTTTTGGTCAGTCGAGCGCGACAAACAGGAGGTGCAACGCATGAAAAGGAATAGCGGGTTTGCTCTGATCGCACTCGCAGCTTTGCTAGGCTGGGGGTGGTTTACACAAGAGGCTGCTCCTGAACAAGAGACCTCGCAAACAGTCGGTACCCAGCGCGGGAATCTGGCTCCTGATTTTTCTCTGATGACAGCAGAAGGGGAAGCGATCAGACTGTCCGATTTGCGCGGGAAAAAGGTGATTGTCAATCTGTGGGCCACCTGGTGCCCGCCGTGCCGGGCGGAAATACCAGACATGCAGGCCTTTTACGAAGCTAATAAAGACAACGGCGTCGCCATCCTCGGGGTCAATCTGACAGCAACGGAAACCAGCGTAGAGAACGTAGCCGCTTTTGTCAAAACGTACGGCATGACCTTCCCTGTTCTTTTGGACGTCGACAAAGAGGTAGGAAGCCAGTTTCAGGCGATATCGATACCGACGAGCTACATCATCGATTCCAGAGGTGTCATCCGGGAGAAATTCATTGGGCCGATGGATCAGGAAAAGATGGAGAAAATGATCTCGTCCCTCGAGTAGGCACACGCTGCAGCCGCATGTACGCCAGCATAAAGCCTTGTTTTTCCCCGCATACTACCAGGGAGGGGATGAGGAACATGGAATTTCATTACACGGTTACTTCCAACAAGTCGGTTGAGGACGTTATCGGAGCATTGGATGCACAGCTGAAAGCGGAACATTTCAGCATCTTGTGGCAGCTGGATTTGACGCAAAAGCTGAGAGAGAAAGGGATCGAGGATTACACGAGACCTTTTCACATACTGGAGGTTTGCAATCCGCATGAAGCAGCCAAGGTCCTCGGCCACAACGAGCTGGTCGGATACTTTCTGCCGTGCAAGATCGTGGTCTATGCCGACCAAAGCCACGTGCGCATTGGGTTGCCCAGACCTACTGCCCTGCTCGGGTTTCTCAACAGCTCTGAGTTGAGTGAAAAAGCCGAGGAAATCGAACAAACCTTGATTCGCGTGATCGAAGCGGCAAAGTGAGTGCCCGGTGAAAAAGGAACCGACAGCCAGAAGGGAGCTGTCGGTTCTTTGCGCGGTTCACGCGCAGATCAGGTATTTGGATTGTTATCTGTCTGTTTGGCTGGAACGGCTTTGTCTACGGGAAGAATCTTGCTAAGCAAACCGTAAATTTTCTTGGACTCCTTGGTCAATAGCGGACCTAGAATCGCGAGAATGAGCACGTAAAGCGCTGCAAACGGCTGGAGAATTTCCATGAGTGCCCCGGCTTTTCCCAGATTGGCCATGATGATAGAAAATTCACCGCGAGAGACGATGGTAAGTCCGATGTTGGTAGAAGCCTTGGCGTTCAAACCAGCACTTTTCCCGGCGAGCATACCTGCTGCGACATTCCCGATGATGGTGACAATGACGGCACCGATCGAGAGCCACACAGCGCCTCCTAGTGACAGCGGATCGATGGTCAGACCGAAGCTGAAGAAGAACATCGCTCCGAAGAAGTCACGGAAAGGCAAAATCATATGCTCGATACGTTTCATGTGCTGCGTTTCTGCCAGGATGAGGCCGACCAACAAGGCACCGATCGCTTCCGCCACATGGATGGTCTCGGAAAAGCCCGCAATCAGGAACAGAGCGGCAAAAACAGTGATCATAAACACTTCATTTGATTTGATATTCAAGGCACGATTGAGGAAGGGAACGAGCTTGCGCCCCACGATGATGAGGAGCAGCATATAACCGAGGGCAATCAGGGCGGAACTGAGAACACCCATGAGAGAGGTGGCTCCGCTCAAGACGAGACCGGACACGATGGAGATGTACACGGCCAAAAATATGTCTTCGAACATGATGATCCCCAAGATCATCTCTGTTTCGCGATTTGCTGTACGTTTGAGATCCACCAGGACTTTCGCCACGATGGCGCTGGAGGAGATCGTAGTGATTCCAGCGATAATGAGGATTTCTTTCAAAGGGAAGCCTGCGACCCAACCAAACAAAAGGCCCAGGGTAAAGTTGATGACGATGTAGATGGTACCGCCGACTGCGATGGAACGGCCGGCTTTGATCAAACGGCCTACAGAAAACTCAAGTCCCAGATAAAACAACAGGAAGAGTACACCGACACGGCCCATGAATTCAATGAGTGGTGCGCTTTGAATAAAACGTAGGTCAAACAAGCCGATGTCGGGAGCGTGCGGGCCCACGACCATTCCCACGAGAATGTAAAAAGGAACAATGGAGAATTTTAATTTGACGGAGAGGAAGCCGGCCAACGCAATTAAAGCGAGAGCGAGACCGACTTCAAAGACAATGTGCTCCAAATCACTCACCCCCTGTGCTAAATGTAGATTTTAGCGCTTTCACCTGCTTCCGCTCGCCAGCTACGACCAAGGTGGCCCCTGCCTGGAGAACATACTCTGGACCTGGATTGATGGTTTGACGGTGGTCTTTTTCGATAATCGCGATGATGGTGGCACCCGTTTCCTGACGGATGTTCATTTCGCCGATCGTTTTTCCCATGCAACGCGCTCCGGGTTCTAGTTTGTACCATTCGATGACGAGTTTATCCAGAGCGACTTCAACGGTTTCCAGCGCAGACGGCTTATACGTCAGACCGCCTACTATGGCCGCGATTTGCCTCGCTTCATCGTCGTCGAGGGTCACCATGGAAATAGTCTCATCCGGATCGTCCTTGTCAAAGTGAAAAAGCTCTCGGCGTCCGTCATCGTGAATGATAATGACGAGCTTGTCGCCACCTCTTGTTTCTACTTGGTATTTCCGCCCGATACCCGGCAAATCTGACTCTCTGATTGAAAACATGCGCAACCTCCTTTGGCCATCTACTGTCTACAAGCAAATAAGATTTGGAATGATCGCCATTCCAGTGATATTTTAGTAATGTCCC
This sequence comes from Brevibacillus nitrificans, assembly GCF_003710965.1. Classification (NCBI taxonomy): domain Bacteria; kingdom Bacillati; phylum Bacillota; class Bacilli; order Caryophanales; family Paenibacillaceae; genus Brevibacillus; species Brevibacillus nitrificans. Next base: position 203,719 of record NZ_RHHU01000010.1, read on the forward strand.
CCTTTTCCGCGATTTACTTGTCGACAAACATATTACAATATAATTATATACTAATGACGACAAAAAAGCTTCAAAATGAAACATTTATATAATAAAATGACACATGTTTTAGGGTGGGTGTTCACAAATGGCAAACAAGCAGTACCGGCTTACAGAGGCTGAATGGCGCTTTATTCAGGAAATGCGGGAGATGGACATGGAGGGGATTCTGGATATTGTGATCGCGCTTCGAGTCGAGGTCAAAGAACTGGAGAAGAAGGCAGAGAGCATCAGCCAGATGCAGAGGGCTAACTGGGAGCAGGAAGTGGAGCAGCTGCAAAAGCGGATGGAGCAGCTGCGTGTGTTTGAGCAGGAAATACGCAATACGTGGCCACAGGATTAAACGACAAAACCGGCAACCCCGTTATCTATAGACGGGACTGCCGGTTTTTTGCCTATCGCCCGGGACGCTCGACAGGGGTTTTGTTGATGATGTAGTAGCAGATCATCAAGGTGAGGATCACACCCGCATACAACAAGGTATGTACGGGATTGTGATGGTCGACGATAATGAGCCGGATCATAGCGGTAATGCCGATGTACAGAAAGTAGCGCATGGGGAAGTGATAGTTCTCCCGGAAGTACTTCACGATCATGGAGATGAACTCAAAGTAAAGAAAAAAGATCAGGATCTTTTCAAGGAATTCACCGAGGGACGTCTCGTGCAGGAACGTCATTTGGGCAAAGTAAATCAGTTCCTTGCCAAGCAAATAAATAAGGATGACGGCGAGAAAAATGAGCGAAGCGTTCAAAATCTGCTGGAGCAGAAAGGGAAAGGAGAACTGCTTGAGTGTCGTTTTCAGATGTTCCAAGGTGAATACCCCCCTCGATCGTGAAGGAACAGAATTTATTATGTTATACTAATATAATTAAAATTCAGAAATAAAACAACACATTAATCTAAAAGTGACATACTATTTACAAAACTCGCGCAGAACCCTTGTGCTTCGCTTTTATTTTCATGATATTGTTACTAGAGGAAGACAACGACGAACTTCATGGTGAGCAGTTTGATTTTGGGAAAAGATCAAAAAGATTCGCGGGAGGATGAAGCACGATGTACAAGGTAGAAAAAAAGGATCTGATTTATACGATGTCTCCTGATCACTCGCCAACTCTTCGTGTCGAGAGTGGCAGTGTGGTCACATTTGAAACCTGCGACTGCTTTGAGGATCAGATCCAGTCAGCCGACACAGCCTTTGGTGAGCTGGATTGGAATCGGATCAATCCTGCATCCGGCCCAGTCTTTATCGAAGGGGCAGAGCCAGGAGATATTCTTGCTGTACATATTCAGAAAATTGAGATTAACAACCGAGGTGTCATGGTTACGGGGCCGAATTTAGGTGTGATGGGCTTCGAGCTGCAAGAAAACGTCATCAGGATGATTCCCATCGAGGATGGAAAAGCCATTCTGACGGACAAGCTGCAGGTGCCGCTTAACCCGATGATTGGTGTGATTGGAACGGCTCCGGCAAAGGAAGGCATTTCTTGCGGGACACCAGGAGACCATGGAGGTAACATGGACTGCAAACAAATGCGGGAAGGAACTACGCTGCTTTTGCCGGTAAATGTGCCGGGGGCTCTGTTTGCACTAGGCGATCTGCACGCAGCGATGGCGGACGGAGAAGTGGCTGTTTGTGGCGTGGAGATCGCGGGAGAAGTGACCGTGAAGCTGGACGTCATAAAGGGAAAGAGCTGGCCGTTACCCATGGCGATCAACGAGGAGCATCTGATGACGATTGCTTCGGAAAAGGAACTGGACAAAGCAGCTGATCGTGCAGTGGTCAACATGGTTCGTTTTCTGCATGACGAACTGGATCTGCCAAAAGCGGAAGCGACCTTCTTGCTGTCTGCCGCCGGAGATTTGCGTGTTTGCCAGGTAGTTGACCCGTTGAAGACGGCCCGCGTAGAGCTGCCGCTCGAGTACGCAAGAGCTGCTGGGCTTGATTTGACGATAGTGGGAAGGTAGGAATAGAAAACCCCCTGATCGCAAACGGCAGAGGAGTCGATCCTCACCGCTATGCGACTAGGGGGTTTTTCTTCGTTAGGCCGTGACAGGCTCGGAATCCGAGGCTGCCTTTTCGGGATGGAATTCATTTTCGTGCTTCGCGATTACGACAGTCGCTACGCCATTTCCAATCAGGTTGGTGATCGCGCGTGCTTCGGACATGAAGCGGTCGACTCCGAGGAGCAGTGCGATTCCTTCTACCGGGATCATCGGGAAGGCGGCCAAGGTGGCAGCCAGCGTGATAAACCCGGAGCCTGTCACACCTGCCGCTCCTTTGGAGGTAATCATCAAAATGCCGAGCAGCGTGATTTGCTGCCAAATGCTCAGATCTACTCCATAGGCTTGTGCGATGAACATGGCAGCCATCGACAGATAGATTGAGGTGCCGTCGAGGTTAAATGAATAGCCTGTCGGAACAACCAGACCTACGACCGATTTGGAGCAGCCGTATTTCTCCAGGCGAGCCATCATGCGCGGCAGAGCGGACTCCGAGGAGGAAGTTCCGAGCACGAGCAGGATTTCCTCGCGAATGTACGAGATAAAGGAGAAGATGCTGAATTTATAGTAGCGGGCAATACCGCCAAGAATCAGGATAATAAACAGGAACATCGTGATGTACACAGCGGTCATCAAGAGTCCGAGCCTAGTAAGCGAGCCGATCCCAAACTTGCCGATCGTGTAGGACATGGCACCGAAAGCGGCGATCGGAGAGACCTTCATAATCATGTTGACGACTCCGAAGAACCCGTGAGTCAGCTTGTCGAACAGCTTGATGACAGGCTGGGAGGCTTGACCCATGGCGGCCAGCGAGAGACCGAAGAGCACGGCGAAGAACAAAATCGGCAGCAGCTCGCCTTTGGCCATGGCTCCGACGATGTTTTCCGGAATGATGGCTACAAAAAAGTCGATAAAGCCGTGATTGCTATCCGCAGCAGCTTTTGTGTACTGGGAGACGTCCCCGCTCGTCAAGCCGGTTTTGTCAAAGCCAGCTCCTGGTTTGATCAGGTTCACTACGAGCAGGCCGATCGCCAGAGCAATCGTGGTAACGATTTCAAAATAGATCAGCGCTTTGCCACCGATCTTGCCGACCTTCTTCATGTCACCCATACTGGCGATTCCGTTAACAACGGTGAAGAAGACGATCGGAGGAATAACCATTTTAATGAGTTTGACAAACACGTCCGCCAATACTTTGAGCTCCGCCCCGAATTTGGGAGCAAAATGACCGACGATGATTCCAAGAATAATGGCGATAACAACTTGCACAGTCAGATTTTTTAAATTGATCCGCATGTGGCCCCGTCCTTTCTCGTCTGTGATGAAAGCGTCTTCAATAGTCTTAGTTCGCATTTTATAGAATGGGGAAGCGGTTTCATAGAATACGGTCATATTGGTTGTTTTGGTCTTTTTGGTCTTGCCAGAGGGACGTAAGCATGTACCGAAAATTGCCAAGCGAAAATGTCGGCATTGACATACTCTCGACATGAATCGCAGGTAAAGTAGTACTTGTACATAGAACGTACGTTACGTATTTACACCCGGGAGAATGGAGGATCTACCATGATTAAAAAACAGTATCTGGCGGTTGCTTCTGCTTTGATTCTGACAGCGGGACTGTTTCCTGCTAGCTCCGACGCACAAGTAGCAAAGAAGAACCTGACAGCGAACTACAACAACATCAAAGTCCTGTATAACGGCAGCCAAGTTTCCACTACGATCGAGCCATTCATCGTAAACGGAACCACTTACATCCCTCTGCGCATGATGGCAGGCGTATTCAACAAAGACATCACGTGGGATGGCACGAACTACACGATCAACGTAAAAGACCAAGCAGACCCTGGGTATGAATCGATGCTGGCTCAAAAAGATGCGGAGATCGAAAGACTGAAATCACAAATCGACGATCTGAATGACGAAATCGATGGCCTGGAAGACGATCTGGCTGATTATGAAGACGACGATGATAGCGACATCGATGACGATCTTTCCGATCTGGAAGATGAGCTGAACGATGAGTTCGAAGATTACGATGATGACCTCGGCTCGATCAGCATCGAGATCGATGGCGACGAAGACGAAGTAGAAGTAGAGATCTACGTAGATGGAGAAAACTACGAGGATTCCACTGGTGACGAAATCGATACAGACGCTCTGGAAGATCTGGTCCAAGAAGTTGTTGAATACATCTGGGACGAGTACGATGACAACGTAGATGTAACAGGTACTATCTACGATGAAAGCGACGATGACGAAGAGCTCTACGACTTCGAGGGAGATTCTGATGATGAAGCAATCTACCTGGATGGCGATGAAATTTAATTGATACTACACTTAAAAAAGCCTTGCACCCCAACAGGGAAAGCAAGGCTTTTTTCCTATTTCCAAAAAGAGCAAATCCACATATAAAAAGAAAGAGGTAAACTGATAGTATAGAAAGAGAGAAGGGCGAATCAAAAGGTGATCGCGAATGGGGAATGATGATATGTCGATCAGTCAGGAACGACTACCATGAAAAACATACTATTGGTAGAGGACGAGCTCGTAATTTCGAGAGTGCTGAAAGCCTATTTGCAAAAGGCGGGCTATCAGGTATGGCAGGCGGTCGATGGACTTGAGGCTACGCAGTTGTTCGATGAAAAGAAGCCGGATCTGGTTCTGCTAGATGTCATGCTGCCCGAGCGCAACGGGTGGGAAATCCTGCAGTACATACGGGAGAAAAGTGCCTGTCCGGTCATTATGATCACCGCCCTCGGACAAACCGATCAAAAGCTGATGGGGTTAAATGAAGGGGCGGACGATTACATCACAAAACCTTTCGTGGCGGAAGAGGTTGTGGCGCGTGTCAATGCTGTGCTGCGGCGATCAGCCATTCTGATAAAGGACCAGGAGACGCGCATCTATGGCAGTTTGAAAATCAACTTTCAGTCCCACAACGTAACGCTGCATGGACTGGAAGTGGTGTTTCATCCGCGGGACCTGTCGCTGCTGCTGTTTCTGGCACAGAATCCGAATCAGACCTTTACGCGGGATCAGCTGATCGATCAGGTGTGGGGAATGGATTATGGCGGGAGCGATCGCGCAGTAGATTTGGCAATCAAGCGAATTCGCAAAACGTTGGAAAACTGGCCTTCCTTTGAAGGGGAGATCAAGACGCTGCGAGGGGTGGGGTATCAGTTCTGTGTTTACCAAAAACAAAAACAGTGAGCCAGTATCCCTCCTGCGTTATTGGACGGTGCGCTACCTGATTACATTGATTTGCGGGCTGGTCATCGTCGGGATCGTCTCCGGCTACTGGATCAAATACGCGGCGACAGAAAAGCAGCTGGAGGTCACACGGCTATTTGCCGAGGAAGTAGCAGACCGTGTCGTGGATGATGACGGTCATTTGCTCGTGGGCGCGACGCTGCATCAGGTATTGGACAATCGACGCAAGTTCATGGGTGTAGACCGCAATCTCTTGCTGTTCATTCGAAATGAGCAAGGAGACTTGATCTACAGCCGTCCGGATCAACTGCCTCCTTTGCTTCAGCAAGGTCTCGACAGGATGCTCTCCAGCGCCGATCGATCCGAAAAAGTGAAGCAGCCAAATGGCGACATTCTGTACGTGGTGAAAAAGGATTTGGAATATAATGACAAAATAATCGGGAAAGTTATCTTGCTCTTCCCCGAGGCGGATATCAAAGTGAGCAAGGAACAGCTCCAATATCTGGTGATCATGCTAGTGAGTCTGGGCATCCTGGGCTGGGCGGTCATCTACTTTCACTCCCGGCGACTATCAGAACCGATTCAGAATGTAGTAATGGCTGCCAGGCAGATCGTGGAGGGCAATTACGATGTGCCGGTCAACAAGGCGATCAAGGAACGGGAAATTCACGAGCTCGTCTACACCTTTAAAGAGATGGCAGATCGTCTGCGGCAGCTGGAAAGTATGCGGACAGAGCTCTTGGCGGGCGTAACGCACGAGCTGAAGACGCCGGTCACATCCATTAGCGGGCTGGTGCAGGCGATCAACGATGAAGTGGTCACGGGTGAGGAAGAAAAAGAGTTCCTGGAGATTTGCCTGAAGGAGACGAGGCGCCTGCAAAAGATGGTGGAGGATTTGCTCGATTTCAACTCGTTTGCGGTAGGAGCTATCGCCGTGGCGCAGGAAGAGCAAAATCTGAACAAGCTCATCAGAGAAATTGCCTCCCAATGGAAAATCGTGCAGGACCCGGATGGAGTTTCTCTTTATACGAACATACCGGAAAAACAGGTCACAGTCTTTGTAGATCCGGGGCGTGTCCAGCAGATCCTGATCAATCTGCTAAACAATGCGCGCCAGGCCATCGGGGAAGGCGGCAAAATCGAGCTGGAGCTGTACGAGACGAACGCAGACATGCGGATCGATGTAAAAGATAACGGACAAGGAATTCCCAAAGAGGAGCAAGCACTGATTTTTGAGCGATTCTTCCGTGGAAGCAACAAGAAAGACAAGGTGCGGGGGCTGGGACTTGGCCTCTCCTTTTCGCGGATGATTGCCAAAGCGCTTGGTGGGGACTTGTTGCTCAAGGAGAGTACGAGTGCTGGCTCTACCTTTACCTTGATCCTGCCAAAATCTGCTGCCTAAAAAGGCCAGCCCCTGACAGCGTTGCTGACAAGGAGCGGGCCTTTTGTGTGTCTTCGGATTAGCTTCCATCTTGCAAGGGAGCAGCGGAAGTTACTTGACGCAGGATAGCCACTGGCGGTACTTGTCCAGAGCGAGCCCTTCCTCGAGCGCTGTCCGGGCTTTGGAGATGCCTTCCTCGAGCGACTCTGCATGCTTCGTGACCCACAGTCTCAGGCCGCTGTTGAGCAGTACCATGTTTCGATAAGCCAGATGGGACTCGCCGCGCAGAACGGCTTCTGCCGTTTGCCAGTGCAGCTCGGCTGTCCATTCCGTTTCCGGTACGTCAGCCATCAGTCCCAATGAGTCGGGGTCGATCGTAGCGGGGGAGAAATCGCCGTTTTCTACGATCAGCGTGCGGGTCGGCTTGGCGACCGTCACATCTTCGGAGCCTTCCATTCCCTGGACCACGATGCCTCTTTCTACACCCAGACGCAAAAGCAGGGCGGCAACCTTTTCAAATACCGTTCCATGATAGACACCGACTGCCATGTAGGGCGCGTCTGTGAAGCGAAGCAGTTTTTCTACCGTGTTGAACATCGTGCGGATGCCGATTTCCAGACGAAGCGGCCTTATGTCGCGCAATGCTGCGCAGCTGCCTTCTGTCTGGACGTACATGACTCCAGATTGCGCAGCTGCCTGCAAAAATCGTTCGCTCGCCGCTCGCTCTTGCTCCGCAGCGATTCCGTTCGCCGACAGAATATCGGACAGCGTCATCCCCCATTTTGGCGGCAGGGAGCGGCTGCTGTGCAATGTGACAGGCAACCCGCAGGCACTGAGCACAAAAGCAGTAGGGAATGTGGCAAAAAAGGAAGTCCGTCGCCCATCGTAAGGGCCGGCGCAGTCGATGCTCCCCGGAAAGGAGAGGGGGGTAATCGTCTCGCGATAAACATCGATGAATGCCGTGATTTCGTCTGGGGACTCCATTTTAATCCGCTCGGCCATCAAAAAGGCACCTATTTGGGCAGGGGTGGCCGTCCCATCCCGGAACATGCTGGCTGCCTGCGCTGCTTGTTCGTAGGACAAATCCTTTGCCCCCCGCTTGCCCCGTCCTACTTCTTTCAAAAGCTCAAACATGGTTTCATCTCTCCCGCCTCAGTCGGTAGACCTGACTCGTAATCGGTCTGCCTCTCTTTTTACGTTCATTCTGATCTGATTCCATTATATAGGCGATCCGATTCACCTGGGAAGCTTGTGAAGCTCTTTGATTTGATCCATAAGCGGCTTGCCGATGGAGGGGGCGAACTGATCGTAGACAGGCTGGAGAGCTTGACGCCACATGGCACGCTCTTCCTCCGTCTGTTCGTGAATTTCCATCACCCTCATTTCTTTGAGCTTTTCAAACTGGCTCTCATTCATGGATACGGACAGTTCATTGTTAAAACGCGTCGCTTCTGCCAACGCCTCTTCAATCGCCTTTTGAATATCCGGGGGAAGCTTGTTCCAGAAAGACTGGTTCATGATCACGGCGTAGCCTAAATAGTTGTGGTTGCTGACGGTCATATGACTCTGGACCTGGTAGAGCCGTTTGGTATAGACGTTGGAAATCGTATTTTCCTCCCCGTCGACTTTTCCGCTGGCGAGCATGCTGTACAGATCGTTAAAGGAAGAGCCGATCGGAATGGCATGGAGCGTACGGAACTGGGCATCCAGCACTTCGCTGGGGATGATCCGGATCCGCTGCGAGTAAAAGTCGTCCGGCGTGATCATTGGGCGATTGGCCGTGATCTGCTTGAAGCCATTCGCCCAGAAAGCCATGCCTTTCATGTTGGACTGGTTCAGGGTAGAGAACAGCATCCGGCCGATCTCTCCGCGAAAGGCTTCATCGACATCCTTTTGATCGCGGAAGACATAAGGCAGCTCGAGAACCGCCCACTGTGGAATCGTACCGGATAAATGCGAGAAGGCGGGAGCAATCATCTGGATTTCTCCTTTGACCAAGGCGGGAATTTCCGTTTTTTCAGAATGCAGCGTACTGTTGGGAAAGACCTGTACCTCGACGCGGCCTTTTGTCTTCGCTTTCACCAGCTGGGCAAAGCGGTCGACCGCCAGTCCCTTCGGCGTGTTTTCGGCGACGACGTGACTAAATTTTATAATAATGCGCTCCGAGAGCTTCTCCTGCTCCTCGTCATAGCTCCATTTTGCAAAAGAGAGATCCTGACCAAACCCGATGACGACGGCGCTGATCAGACCGAGGAGGACAAACAGGGCGATACTCGCAAAAGATTTCATAGAAGCCACCCACTTAGCATGAGTTGATTTGCTGGGAGTACTGTACCAAAATATAGGGTAGCAAGCAATCATTTCGGAAGGAAGAGACTTTTTGTTCAAACGCTTGAGCATTAAATGGAAGATTATGCTGCTCTCGATTGGGATCGTTCTGTTTTCTTTGCTGATCGGCGGCCTGATTCTGATCGGTGGAGTGATTCGCCTGACAGAGACTCAGCTGGGGCAGCGCTTGATGACGACCGCACGTACGGTAGCGGAGATTCCCAATGTCCAGAAAAGCATTCAGGAGGCGGATGGCTGGAGGACGATCAGCCCGACTGCACGCAGGCTGCGTATCGTCAATGACGTCACCTATATCGTGGTGCTGAACAAGGATCGTGTCCGCTACTCAGATCCGCTGGACGAGCGCATTGGTACGGTGTTTCAAGACCCTGCCGTAGAAGCAGCGTATGCCGAGCACTCGTACTTGCAAAAGGTGAGGGGCGAGATGGGGGTGGCGCTGCGGGCGTATGTGCCGATCATGGACGATCAGCATCAGCAGGTAGGCGTGGTTCTCGTCGGCCGTGTCATGCCAGGAGTATGGGAAATCATGCAGGGCGAGCGTGCGAATATCGTCATGACGTTTTTTCTTTCCTTGGTATTTGGAGTGTGGGGTTCGTATCGGCTGGCCCGTCATATGAAGAAGCAGATGTTTGATCTGGAGCCGGACGAAATTGCCCGTATCCTGGTCGAGCGGACAGCGACCTTTCATGCGATGCATGAGGGGGTCATCGCGATTGACAACCACGAGCGGATTACGATATTCAACGATCGCGCCAAGCAGATCTTCGGTATCGATAACGACATCGAGGTGCTGGGCAAGCCGATTCGTTCCGTTTTGCATGATACGAGACTGCCAGAGGTGCTGGAGCTGCAAACGAACTTCACGAATACGGAAATCCACGTAGGCAACACCCTGCTGTGGTCCAATCGTTTTCTGATCCGGGTGGAAGACAAGGTCGTAGGTGCATTGGCGATTTTCCAGGATCGCACAGAGGTGGCCCGGATGGCAGAGGAGCTGACAGGGGTCAAGGAGTTCGTGGGAGCCCTGCGCGTCCAAAACCACGAGCATATGAACAAGCTGCACACGATCGCAGGCTTGCTCCAGCTCCAGGAGTACGACAAGGCGCTTGCTTATCTGTTTGAAGTCCACGATCAGCAGGAGGAGCTGACCTCCTTTTTAAGCAGCCAGATTGCGGACGAGAATGTATCCGGCCTCTTGCTCGGCAAAGTGAGCCGGGGCAGAGAGCTGGGCATCCGTGTCACGATTGACCGGTTCAGCCATTTGGAGCAATTTCCTCCCTATATGGATCATCACAGCTTTGTGCTCATTCTGGGGAACCTCATCGAAAATGCCTTTGACTCCTTGGAAAAGAGCGATCGCCCCGACAAGGAAATCACCATCAGCATCGAGCAGGACAGCGAGATCTGCTCCCTATTGGTAGAGGACAATGGAGACGGTATGGACGAAGAGACACTGTCTCGCATGCTGGAGCGCGGGTATTCGACCAAGGAAAGGCAGCATCGGGGACTGGGCCTGTATCTGGTGCATCAGCAAGTGAAAAAAGGAAGAGGGGAGCTGTCCTGCCAGTCTCGGCCAGGAGAAGGGGCCAGCTTTCTCATTACGTTTCCCATGAAGGAGGTGGACGAGCAGTGAAAGAGGAAGTGATACGGGTAGTCGTCATCGAGGATGATCCGATGGTGCAGGAAATCAACACGCAGTTCATCGAGCGTGTCGCAGGCTATCAGGTAGTGGGCGTCGCCGGAAATGGCGCAGAGGGAGTGAGGCTGGTTGGGGAGCTGTCGCCCGATCTGGTTGTCATGGATGTGTTCATGCCTGTCCAGGACGGGTTAAAAGCACTGGCACAGCTGCGTGTCAATAACGAGGCCGTTGATGTCATCGTCATCACCGCAGCAAAGGACAAGCCGACCATCCAGGCGATGCTGCGAAATGGAGCGGTGGATTACATCATCAAGCCCTTCCAGTTCGAGCGGATTCGGCAGTCTCTCGAATCGTACCGGCAGTACCGTCTACAGCTGGGACAAGGCGGCTTTGCCTCGCAGGAGGAGGTGGATCGTCTCCTGTTTCGCAAAACGTCTGAGCCGGCCGGTCGAGCTGGCGATGCAGCTCGGGAAACAGAGGCATTGCCCAAGGGATTGCACGCTGTTACACTGGATCAAATAGCACGTCAATTGGCCGAGGAAAGCCAGTCTCTCTCCGCTGAAGAGGTAGCTGAGCGCGTCGGGATCGCACGGGTAACAGCCAGACGCTATCTGGACTATCTGGTGAAGGTCGGACAGGTACGACTGGACGTCAGCTACGGTGGAATCGGCAGACCGACCAATCGCTACATGCGGGTGCACAAATCATAACGGGAGGGGGCAGCCAGATGATCGATCATGAGGCCGTCCTGGGTTCGTTGTTCGACATGGTCCATGTCACGGACGCGCAAGGCAAGACGCTCTACTGCTCGAGCGGATATGCAGAGTACTTCGGCATCGACCCACAGGATATGCTCGGCAAGCCCATCGAGGATTTTTTTCACAAAGGTCTCTTATTACCCACGATTACCATGCGTGTGATTCGGGACAGGAAAAAGGTGCAAACGATTCAGACTACTCTCCGCAACCGCAAGCTCTTCGTGGAGGGAACCCCGATCTGGGATCAGGAGGGCAGCTTAAGCGGGGTCGTGCATACGTACGTGGACATCACGGATCAGGACAAGCTGGAACAAGGGCTGAATGAAATCAAATACATTGGGACACTTTACCAAAGTGAAATCACCAAGGAGAGAGGGCGGCAAAAGGGAAATACCGCTCTGATCTACCGCAGCCCTTCCATGCAGCAGGTTGCCGCCATGGCGGAAAAGCTAGCGCAGGTGGAGTCCTCCATGATCCTGCTGGGAGAGTCCGGCGTCGGCAAAGGCGTACTCGCGAAATACATTCATGAGTGCAGTCCCCGCACCCACAAGCCTTTTGTGCATATCAACTGTGGTGCTATTCCGGAGACGCTGCTGGAATCGGAGCTGTTCGGCTACGCAAAAGGGGCGTTTACAGGCGCGGATAAAGACGGCAAATCCGGATTGATTGAAAAGGCGAACGGGGGCACCCTATTTTTGGACGAGATTGGTGAACTTCCGCTCAATTTGCAAGTGAAGCTGCTGACGGTACTGCAAGAGAAAATGATCACCCCGATAGGCAGCTCTGTACCGAGGAAAGTGGACGTCAAGCTGATCACGGCAACGAATAAAAACCTGCGGCAGATGGTGAGGGACGGCAAGTTTCGCGAGGATCTGTACTACCGGATTCACGTCGTGCCGCTGGAGATCCCGCCGCTGCGAGAACGAAGAGAAGAAATTCCCGTGCTCGTTCATTACTTTCTCGGCGTCTTTTCCGAAAAGTACAGCCTGGATCGGCAGCTCAGCGACCAGTGCTACCGCATCCTTGAGGACTACGACTGGCCCGGAAATGTTCGCGAGCTGGAAAATGTGGTGGAGAGACTGGTTGTGACTTCGCATGAAGAGGTGATCACCCCGGCCCAGATTCCGCGATACATCCATGCTCAGGAGGCGAGTGCGAGTCAGGGAATAAAGGTGGAGCGGGTCATGCAAATGCAGGAAGCGATGGAGGAGGTGGAGAAGCAGCTGATGCAGCGCGCTTTTGACATCCATAAGACGTCGATAAAGGTAGCGGAAGCGCTCGGAATCAGCCAGCCTTCTGCCAGTCGAAAGCTGCGTAAATGGGTATTCTCTCGTGAATAGTCGTATTCAGCGTAGAATAGTGAGAAACGACAAGCTGGATGAGCGTTTGTGAGAATATGTATTCTCCGTTGAATAGGCTGATCACGAATCAAAAGGAATTCGGATTGGCATCGTTTTTGCAAAATTGAAACAGTAATCATGGAAAAGAGGGATGACTTGTCGTTTCTATTTACCTTGATTCGTTCTGCAAGCATCATGGCGACCTTGCTGATCGCGAGCATGGCAGGTGATGGAGCAGTACTCGCTGCGGCATCCCCCTTCTCTCATTCGCCAGCTGCAGAGCAGAGGGAACCTGAGAAAAGCGTGCCGCAAGTGCTGCGTATGAACGCGGAGGAGCCAGCTGCGCTCGATCCCACCTTTGCCGAGGATTCTACCTCGGGAGCGATTATCTACGCTATTTTTGACGGACTGACACGATTGAACGACAAAGGAGAGCCGATCTTATCGCTAGCCTCAGGCATGGAGGTTTCTGCTGATAAGCTGACCTACACCTTTACGCTCAGAGAGGCTAGATGGACGAACGGCGATAGAGTCACGGCTCACGATTTTGAATTTGCCTGGAAGCATGCACTGGACCCGAAGACAGGATCGCCAGCTTCCTACCGGTACTACGTCCTGAAAAATGGGCAGGCGTTTACGATGGGGAAGGCAAAAGCGGAGGAGGTAGGGGTCAAGGCACTCGATGACAAGACACTGCAGGTCAGGCTCGAGCATCCTTCCCCGTTTTTTCCGACCACAGCTGCTTTTCTTCCGGCGATCCACCAAGAGACGGTGCTGGCCAATGAAAAGTGGGCGAACGACCCGAAGACGCTGGTCAGCAATGGACCGTTCAGGCTTGCAGCGTGGGAGCATAAGAATAAAATCGTCCTGGCAAAGAGCGACTCCTATTGGGAAAAGGATGTCGTGAAGCTTGCGCGAATCGAGTTCTCCATGATTGCGGATCCCAGCACAGAGCTGGCCATGTTCGAAAATGGCGATCTCGACTGGGCGGGAGGTCCGATCAGCGCACTGCCTGTCGATGCTGTCGAACCTCTCAAGCGGGAAGGCAAGCTGAGGAGCCAGGCAAAGGCCAGTTCCTACTACCTGCGCTTCAATGCCGAGCGTCCGCCATTTACGAATGCGAAAATACGGAAAGCCTTTGCCTATGCCATCAACCGGCAAGAGATTGCTGAGTATATCGGTCAGGCAGGCCAAAAGCCGTTGATGGGCATTACCGCGTACACTGCCAGTCTGAAGCCAGACGGTTTTTTTGCAGACAATCAACCCGAAGAGGCGAAAAGGCTGTTGGCCGAAGGAATGCGGGAGCTTGGCATCACGAAGCTCCCGCCGATCACCTATCTCTACAATACGTCCGATCGAAACAAGGCCATTGCAGAAACGCTGCAGGCAAAGTGGAAAAACGTCCTGGGTGTGGAGGTTAAGCTGCTGAACAAAGAGACCAAGGTGTATCTGGACGATCAGGAGCAAGGCAAGTTTGCGATCACCCGGTCTGGCTGGGCAGCGGATTACAACGACCCGATCAACTTTTTGCAGAAGTTCAAAGATAAGTACAGCGCAACCAACATTACGCGCTGGCACAGCCCCGCCTATTCCGGGCTGATACAAAAGGCATACGCAGAGCCAGATACAGAAAAACGAGCCCAAATCCTGTTGGAAGCCGAAGCGTTGTTGATGGAGGAAATGCCGGTAACAGGCATTTTCAGCGACGTAAACACCTGGGTGCAGAGCGACAAGGTCAAAGGTGTGCGGATCCATCCACTCGGCAAAATCGACTTCAAATGGGCATATATGGACGAAGAGGAGAAATGCGGGATGAACAAAGGAAAAGCGTTGCGTGCAGGTGACACGATTGGGGTAGTTGCCACTTCGAGTCCGGCGACAGAAGAAGTGCTCGTCAAATCGATAGCAGCCTTGGAGGACTTCGGCTTCAAGGTGAAAGTCTCCGGTACATGCCGGGAAACGTATGGAGGCTATCTCGCAGGAACACCCCAGCAGCGTGCGTTTGAGCTGAATGCGATGTTTGCGGATGAGGAAGTAGACGGAATCATGTGCATGCGTGGCGGATATGGGGCTCCTCAAATCCTGAACTACCTCGATTACGATTTAATCGCGCAAAACCCGAAGCTGTTCATCGGCTATAGCGATATTACCGCCCTGCATTCGGCGTTTGGGCAGCATGCGAGTTTGGCAACGCTGCACGGCCCGATGGCGACCTCTGACATTGCACACGGTCTGAACGACTGGACCAAGCAATACTTGCTGCGCGCGATGACACGTCCAGAGCCATTGGGGAAAATCGTCAATCCACCAGGGGAAGAGATCTCGTGTCTGGTAGAAGGTCAGGCAAGCGGTCAGGTCGTGGGCGGAAATCTGGCATTGGTCGCTGCATTGATGGGCACTCCCTACCAAGTGGATACCAAAGGAAAGCTGCTGTTCCTCGAAGATATCGACGAGGAGCCGTACCGAATCGATCGCATGTTGACGCAGCTGGCGCTTGGCGGCTTGTTCGACGATTGTGCAGGCGTGATCATCGGGACATGGACCGATTGCTTGCCGAAAAAACGGGAAGGCTTCAGCGTTCTGGATGTCTTTCAAAACATCGTCGTGCCGTATGGAAAACCTACGCTCTGGAATGTGCAGATCGGACACGGAACGACCAATATGGCTCTGCCTTTCGGGGTGGAAGCGAGTCTGGATGCAACGGGCTGCGAATTGACGATCGAGGAGAGTGTGACGGTATGAGTACAGAACAAACCGCTCGCATTTGGCGACAGGCGCAGGAGATTTTGCCGTGGCTGACAGAGGTTCGCCGCGATTTTCACCAGTACCCCGAATTTGGCATGGAGGAGTTCCGCACACAGGAGCAGATCATTCGTTACCTGGAGGAAATGGGGATTCCTTATTACAAGTCCGCTGGCACGGGAGTCGTCGGGCTGATCGAGGGGGCCACGCCTGGCGCGGTTGTCGCGCTTCGCGGGGATATGGATGCCCTGCCGATTGATGAACGCAACGAGACGTCCTACCGCTCGAAGGTTCAAGGAAAAATGCACGCCTGCGGACACGACGCTCACATGACCTGCCTTTTGGGAGCGGCGCGGATTCTGAACGATTCCAGGCAGGAGCTGGCAGGAGTCGTCAAGCTGTTCTTCCAGCCGGCTGAGGAAACGGTAGGCGGAGCTTTGCCGATGATTCGTGAGGGCGTGCTGGAAAATCCGCGGGTCGAGGCTGCTTTTGGCCTGCACGTCTCAGCTGATCTGCCGGTGGGCAAAATCGCCGTGAAGTACGGGCAGATGAATGCCGCCTCGGACGATCTGCATATTACGGTGCGTGGAGAGAACGGACATGGAGCCTATCCGCATAAAGGGAAGGATGCCATCGTGATTGCAGCTCATGTGATCACAGCTCTGCAGACCATCGTCAGCCGCAACGTAGATCCGCGGGAGGCAGCGGTGATTACCTTGGGCGTCATCTCCGGCGGCACGGCATCGAATATTTTGGCGCAGGAAGTGAAGCTGACGGGAACGATCCGCACTCTGGATAAGAGTGTCCGGGCTTTTGTAAAAGAACGTGTGTGCGAGGTAGCCGATTTGACAGCACGCAGCCTGGGGGGCGAGGCAGAGGTTTTCTTCGAGGAAGGGTACACCTCTCTGATCAATGACAGTGAAATGGTGGATCAGGTGAAACGCTGCGGGGAAGCGCTGCTAGGGGCAGAAAACGTTCGCGTAAACGATTTTCCGATGATGGGGGTAGAGGACTTCGCTTTCTTTGCGGAGCATGTTCCGAGTGCCTTTTACCATTTGGGCGTACGCAATGAGGAAAAGGATTGCGTTTACCCTGTTCACCACCCGCGCTTCGATCTGGATGAAAATAGCCTGGCTGTCGGAGCAGCGATGCAAGCCTTCAATGCCATGACCTTTTTGCAGGAGCGCGCAAAGCGTCTGCAGACGGAAAAGTAAACGGCTCCCAGAGGATAACGAGTATATCTGAGGGTGGACGGCGGCACAATACAGACGATCTACCTAATTCCCATGGAAAGAAGGTGCGTCTCTTTGAGCATGACGATGACCCGTCCTGTGACTGAGGTATTGAACAAACAGGTGGCCAACTGGTCGGTGATGTATATAAAGCTCCATCACTTTCACTGGTACGTGCAAGGCCCGAATTTTTTCACCCTGCATGCCAAGTTCGAGGAGCTTTACAACGAAGCAGCCCAGTACGTGGATGATCTGGCAGAGCGCCTTTTGGCTGTCGGAGGTAAGCCTGTGTCGACGATGAAATCCTGTATGGAGAACGCATCCATCAAGGAAGCAGCTGGTGGAGAGTCTGCCGACCAAATGGTGCAAGCCGTCGTGAGCGACTTTACGACCATGGTCAGCGAACTGAAAGAAGGAATCACAGCTGCAGAGGCGGCTGATGACGAAGCCACTGGCGACATGTTTTTAGGCATGACCGAGACGCTGGAAAAACACGTCTGGATGCTGAAATCGTTTTTAGGCAAATAATCGTGAGGGACAAAAAGGCGAGCTGATGCCAGGTAGTGCTGGTATTGGCTTGTCTTTTTCCATATGCTCAAGAGAGGAAGATCATGGCATCAGACGAGTTCGCTCTTCCCAGTATGAGCCTCCATCCAAGGTTTTCTCGATCGTGAAAATGCTTTTCTGCGGGAATGAGGACAACCCCCTTGTTCCCAAGAGTCGCCTGCTGGTGTAAACTAGCTGTGTGATGATAAAAAGAAAGCACTTTCATGCAGGAAAGGATGTACGTTCCCATGGCATCACCATACGTAACGTTTAACCGCGAGCAGTGGAGAGCTCTGCGGGCTTCCACGCCGCTTACCATATCTGACGAGGAACTAGCCTGTTTGCAGGGCGTGAACGAGAATATTTCCATGACAGAAGTAGCGGAGATTTACCTGCCTCTTTCACGCCTGCTCAATTTGCATGTAGGTGCCACTCAGGAGCTGTATCAGGCGACCCATATGTTTCTTGGGAATCAAGACGGGAAAGTCCCGTTTATTATCGGGATTGCCGGCAGCGTGGCTGTAGGCAAAAGCACGACTGCGCGGATTCTGCAAACACTGCTGTCCCGCTGGCCAAACCATCCCAAGGTGGATCTCGTGACTACAGACGGTTTTTTGTATCCAAACCGTGTGCTGGAAGAGCGGGGGATCATGAAACGCAAAGGCTTCCCCGAAAGCTATGACTTGCGCAAGTTCATTCGTTTTCTGTCCGATGTGAAGTCAGGGATTCCAGAAGTAAAAGCACCTGTCTATTCTCATTTGGTTTACGATATTGTCCCTGACGAATGGCAAATGGTTCGCCAGCCCGACATCCTAATCGTCGAAGGGCTGAACGTGCTGCAGCCGCCAAGAGATACGGATAAAGATCAGCGCATCTCGGAAGTGATCGTTTCCGATTTCTTTGACTTTACGATTTACGTTCATGCCGATGAAAAAGATATCCGCCATTGGTACGTCGAGCGCTTCAAGTTGCTGCGGCAGACGGCATTTTCCAATCCATCCTCCTACTTCCGCCGCTATGCGAGCCTCTCTGATGAAGAAGCAACAGAAGTCGCGACAGGCATCTGGCAAGAAATCAACGGAGCCAACCTCCGCCAAAATATTTTGCCAACCCGTGTCCGCGCGCAGCTGATTCTCGATAAGGGGCAGGATCATATGGTGCAGAGTGTAAAACTTCGCAAGCTGTAAAGGAGAGTGCGGGGAGACCATGAAAATGATCAGTGCCTGCTTGATCGGCTGTGAGTGCCGTTACGATCAAAAGTCTTGCCGCGACCAGGAGCTGGAGCAGCTGCTGCGAGAAGGCAAGGTCATCCCGGTATGCCCAGAGCAGCTGGGAGGATTGCCTACCCCTCGTCCGCCAGCCGAGATCGTGGGAGGAGACGGCTTTGATGTATTGGACGGTAAAGCACGCATCGTCGATCAAAAAGGGAATGACGTAACGGAAGAATTTCTCGCTGGGGCACGCCAAGCTTTGAAGCTGGCCCAAACCGTGGGAGCCACGTCTGCGATTTTGAAAGAAAACAGTCCATCCTGTGGCAGCACGTTCGTATACGATGGGACGTTTTCTGGCAAAAAGGTGACGGGGACAGGTTTGACAGCAGCACTGTTTCGCCGACATGGCATCGAGGTACAGTCGGAGCAAACGCATGGTGAGTAAAATCAAGCTGCCTTTTTAAAAGCGTGAAAAAGGGTCCGCCTGGTGTTTATCCAGGTCTGGACCCTTTTTGCTTCATACACATCCCCACGCGACTATCATTCAGCGGAAGACAGTCCTTTCAAAACTGCACGGAGCCTGTCTAAATTTTGCTCGTTCGCTTCCTCGCAAATGGGCTTGAGATTGTTGTAGTCCTCGGC
Source organism: Brevibacillus nitrificans (assembly GCF_003710965.1). Lineage (NCBI taxonomy): Bacteria > Bacillati > Bacillota > Bacilli > Caryophanales > Paenibacillaceae > Brevibacillus > Brevibacillus nitrificans. Next base: position 222,813 of record NZ_RHHU01000010.1, read on the forward strand.
AGTTTCGAAGGTTTGACGGAAAGTAATCTCGGTCCCGCCACTGACGTCAGCAAATGTGGCGGTCAGAATAAAGTGGGGTCTGGATTCGTGACGAAGTACGATACGATCTTCGCTGACTTCGTGAAACACGTTTCGATTTGGGAAGTTGGCCCCCTCTGGACCGTGCATGGTGAATTCCCAGATGCCTCCTGGGCTGGCATCAAACGTATGAAAGGTGTTTGTGAACCCGTTTGGGCCCCACCACTGGGCGAGCAGCGCAGGCTCTGTCCAAGCCCGGTAGACGAGGCTGCGAGGGGCAGGCAGTGTCCGGCGAGACAGCAGCTCGAAGCGGTCGGGATGGCTTTCTCCGAGAGAGAGACCGAGAAGATCCAGCATTTCATGCGTGCCCTGTTCACGCTGCGCTGGAGTGTCGTGCCCATCGAAAAACACTCCTTGTTCGGTGAAAACCAGCTTCACGCCTTCATCGGTAGGCAGAAATTCGACAGTCGCGATGGAGACGGATATCCGGATATCCTCCTGGTCCAGGCTGTATGTGTAGACGAGGCGTTCATTCGGCACGATTTCTTGGTAGAGAGCCTCGAAGGTGAAGACAGGTCCACCGGGGGGACCCCCGCGACTAACTTCTCGGCCGCCGACGCGGAAGTCGAACTCCTCAGCTGGCTGAAACCAGCGAGCTTTGGCGTTTTGCTCCGACCACGCCGCAAAGACACGCTCCAAGCTAGCGCGGTACATCCGCTCAATTTTGAAGGTAGAGTGAGTGGTAAAGCGTTGGCTCATCCAAAAAACCTCCCTGTAGGAAAAGGCATCCCTATTATTTATCGTTCAGAAATTCGCCGAGCAAATCCAAATGGCTTTCCCAGTTTAACCGATGGTCGATGATGTACTTTTCTTGGCTTTGCTTCATCGATTCCAGAAGGGAAAGAAAGGCGTCAATGGAAAGCGGCTCCTGCTGGTTCATTTTTTCGGCTACACGCTCCAGCTCAGCCAGAAGCTTTTGCTGGATTTTCAAATGCTTTCGGACGCGCTCGATTTGGATCGCAACGATTTCCGCAGAGCTATACGTCTGACCTTCCAGGACTCTTTTTATTTCTTCCAGAGATAATCCCAAATCTTTGAGAGACAGGATCTTCTGCAGCCGCTGGATATCCGCCTCATTATACATGCGATGACCAGTGGGGGAATGCCCGGACGGTGAAAACAAGCCGATCTGGTCGTAATAACGCAGGGTGCGTACAGTAAGTCCAGTCAAACTGGCAAGATCCCCGACTTTCCAATGCTGTTGCATAATCCACTCCTTTCTAGGCGCTAGCTGCTTACCGGTGACTTTAGCTTAAAACCTGACGTCGCGTAAGGTGCAAGAGGGTTTTTGATTTTTTTTCAAAAAGGATTGACCTTAACGCCGCGTGAAGCCCTACGATGAAAAAGAAAAAACGTGGGGGGAATACCTTTGGACAAGGAACAATTGCAGACGCTCTATTTACAGGAAGAGTACTATTGGGGAAAAGAACCGAATCAGTTGGCCAAAAGCGTCCTGAATTATTACCAGCATGAACCTGTTCCAGGCAAACGAGCCGTAGACCTGGGTGCAGGAGAGGGAAGAGACAGCGTATTTTTGGCCAAGCAAGGCTTTGCGGTAACGGCTATGGATTTTGCTCCTGCCGGTCTGGAAAAAGCCAAACAACTGGCAAAGGAAATGGGAACGACGCTCCATACGGTGGAAGGGGATATCAATCAATTTCTTCTTACGGAGCCTGTTGACCTGCTTTATTCGATAGGAGCCTTGCAATATATTCATCCCGAAAATCGGGCAAAACAATTCAAGCAGTGGCAGGAGTGCACCGCGCCTGGCGGTTTGCATGTGCTGTTTGCCTTCACCCGGCATCCCGAGGTGGAGATCGCTCCGGACTGGGGAGAAAATGAATATCTCTACGAGAGGGACGAGCTGCTAGGCTATTATACGGGCTGGGAAACCGTACTCACGGAAGAAATGATTTTTGACTGCCAATCGAGCGGAATCCCGCATCGTCATGCCGCGAGGATTCTCGTCTCGAGAAAATCATAGGAAAAAACGCAAGCTCTCCATTTTTTGCCGGAGAGCTTTTTGCCCTTTTGTCCATCAAGTAATGCTACAGCCTGCTTATCCATCTCGCGACATCCTCTGCGCGATCCTGAAGAGATTGCCAATCATGCCAGATCGATATGCCAAAATAGTAGGAAGCAAGGACAGGAAGGAGAAGGATGTTGGTATTCATTAGGTACTTGCGCAGGACCAACCAGCAGAGCCATACGTACGAAAGCATGATGACAGAAAAAACAATGTCATCCTCTTCGTTTGCCATGGAATGAATTTCTCGCTCAATTCTGAACAACACATGCTGCTCATTTTGATCGTATTGCATTCTCTCAAGCTGTCCGGAGGGGGTGCTGAATAGGTACAGATCCCCTTTTTGTCCATCGATCACTTTGTCGAACTCGATCTGATACATATACCCTGTGAACAGAGAACGCTGTGACCAAACATCTTCATGGAACTGCCTGTTTTGATTCTGCACCGTATTCCAGACGACCAGCGCACCAATAAGATATAAAACGATAGCAGCCAATTGCCAATACGTTTTATTTTCGACCTGGATTTTTTGCAGGGGAAGCATCCTTATCAAACCCTTTGTAATATTTTTTACATATTATACTATATCTTGCATTTTCGGTTCTTCCCTCTTTCGGAAAAGAAAGACTCTTTAAAAGAGTCTTATTTTTCAGATATACTATTTCTATTATTCATAAAGGTAACTACTTTGAGAAATAGTAGGGTGATTACTGATGAGCGTAAATGCCTTATTGCACGAGAAGAAATTCCTGCATCAAATCCTCTCCACGATCAAGGAGGAAATCTTCGTCGTGAACGAGGACATGGAAATCATCTATGTCAACGGACCGCAAAAGTTTGGCTATAACAAAGAAAGTGTGTTGAATCAGACCATTTTTACGGTGTTCCCGCAGCTGAAAAAGGAGAACAGCACGATCGTAAAAGTATTTGAGACGGGGAATCCGGTGATCGGAAATATTTGTACCTATATCACGAGCAGAGGCGAGAGGAAAATGTCGCTCACCTCGACCTATCCGATCAAGGAAGACGGAAAGGTAATCGGTGTGTACGAGGTAGCAGAGGACATCTCCGGGATCAGCAAGCTTTCTGAGGATTTGATCAAGAATCAGTTGATTCAAAAGAAAAACGATATTTTCATCAAGCAAAAGGCAGAGGACAACAGGTTCTACACGATCGACTCGATGATCGGCCAGAGCAGCAGCATGAAAAAGCTGAAGGAGCGAGCCGTCATTACTGCCAACAGCCCTTCGAACGTATTCATCTACGGGGAAACAGGTACCGGAAAGGAACTGCTGGCCCAGTCCATCTTTTCGCTCGGCAGCAACTCCAAAAACGCTCCGTTTATCGCCCAGAACTGCGCAGCTATTCCTGAATCCCTATTGGAGAGCCTGCTGTTTGGAACGGTGAAAGGCAGCTTCACAGGCGCAGAAGACCGCCAAGGCTTGTTTGAATTGGCAAATGGCGGTGTCCTTTTTCTGGACGAGATCAACTCCATGCCCAAAAATTTGCAGGCGAAAATCCTGCGGGTTATCCAAGAAGGCGAGGTGCGACGCGTCGGAGGAAAAAGCGAGATTCCGATCAACATCAAGCTGATCTCGTCTACCAACGTCAAGCCTGAAATTCTGCTGGAAAATGGCGACATTCGGGAAGATTTGTACTATCGTCTGAACGTGCTTTATCTGGAGATTCCCCCACTCCGAGAGCGGCGAGAGGATATCCCCTATCTCGTCCAAAGCTTCATCCAGGAGTACAACAAAAAGTTTAACAAGCAGGTCATCGGTGTTGATGAGAAGACGATGGACTTCTTCATGGGCTACGACTGGCCCGGGAACATCCGCGAGCTGAAAAACATCGTGGAGCGTTTGTTCAACGTCACCAACGGCAAAGTGATCCGCTTTGATGAGACAGAGCTTTCCCCCTACCTGGCATTAAAGCAAAAGGACATCTCATCTCCTTCTCCGGTGACCAAAAAGAATGGAAGAGTCCGTTTGAAGGAAGAGATCGTCGAATTGGAGATCAAGATCATCAAGGAAGCGTTGATCGAGACCGGAGCCAACATCTCCAAAGCAGCCCGCGATCTGGATATCCCCCAACAAACGTTGAATAACAAGATTGACCGTTACAATCTGCGGCCGTTTATCGATTCGATTCGCGCATAGCTCATCGAAGACAGAGTAGGATTTACCCGTTTTTCGGTAATAAAATTGGTGAAGGAATGGGTGCTCCGCATAGAAAAAGGACGAATCCTAGAAGATTCTGTCCTTTTTTTCGTTGGCACGGGTGTTGCACTAAAGGAAAAGCGAGATCACAAAGCTATCTCAACTTACTTTGAGGAGGTCATGAAACATGTATTACTTCGCTTATTGCACCTGGCTGAACGATCCTGAGCTGCGCCGCTACATGCCAAATGCTGAGTTTGTGGCAAAAGGGTATGCGCAAAACCATCTGATCCGCTTTCATGCGGCAGGGGAGCGGGAAGACCGTGGCTGGTGCCATTTGGACGACACGGGAACCGCTTATGGTCATCAGGCACACGGAGTCATTTTTTCGCACGATCCGAAGCATTACGAAGAGGATTACGACGATTTTGAGCGCTGCTCGCTGACCGTGCATGGGGAAGACGGCAAAGCATACGATTGCTGGACCTATCGTCTGATCACGCCAGGTATCGCGATGCGTCCACCAAACTTCTACTGGGAGCACATCCCTGCTGGTCTGAAAAACTGGAATCTGCCAGAAGCGTACATTCAGCAGGTTCAGAAAATCTATGACGATGCGGCGCCATGCCCGCGTGCAGATCGTCCGAACCCTTCGGCGATTCCAGGAAAGTCGGCTGCGACGCGCTAGTTTCACCGTGTGCATCTCGGGGGAGGACCTCTTCTCCCCCTACCATTTCATTTTCAAAGGAGATTTGCTATGTATCTGTTTCTGTATTGCGAGTGGCTGGATTCTGACTTGGTAAAACGCTATGTGCCCCATGCAAAGTTTGAAACAAAGGTCACGCTGGCCGATTACAAGGTAGCCTTTACTTCCTTTCATGAAGATGGCTCTGATGTGATTAAAAATGGGGGATGCCATCTGGAAAGCGCCCCTGGCAACCTGCTCTACGGTGTCCTTTACGAGGTATCTGAGGACGATGTAGCTCTGATCGATCGGCTGACTCGTGTGGAGTTTGGCTCCTACACCAAAAAATATATCGAAGTGAACGGTGAGAACGGAAAGACCTATCAGACGGTTTCCCACTCCATCAAAAATCCTACGAGCAAATCCTCGCCTAGCACGGAGTACATGGATCACATGATTAAAGGCGCACGCGAATTTGGCTTTCCAAAAGCGTACATTCAACAGCTGGAAGAGCTACGCTAGTTCGATCGCAACACACAACCTAGCATAATCTCCTCGCAGATTATGCCTTTTTCAACGTATAAGAATTTATAAGCGTAATGCTTATGAATTCTGGAGCGCATGACGAAGTGCCTCAGCGTCCGCTTCTGGCATTCCTTCGGTAAAACTTTCCGCCAAAACGCGGTCGCTCCTCCTTGAACAGGCCGCGATAGAGGTTTTCTTATACGATCGAGTCACTGGAGCTGGCTGGCTTGGAAAAGGTTGAAAGTATAACGATAAGGCGGTGCAGAAACATGCCAATCGCAGTGAAAGTGCCCAAGCTCGGGTCCAGTGTGAAGAGCGGGGTTCTGGTCAGATGGCTAAAGGAAGTGGGCTCTTTCGTAGCGGAAGGAGAGGCCATCGCCGAGATCGAAACGGAGAAAATTACCCTCGATGTAGAGGCACCTGCAACAGGCATGATTATGATCCACTACGTCTCCGAGGAAGAAATCTTTTCCTTGGATGCGGTAATTGCTCTGATCGAGGCTGTATGATCACGCCGATTACGCAGCGACAATTTCTGGCGGTCGCGGTCCCCGTCCTTTTGGCGGGGATATCGGCACCGGTCATTGGCGCCGTCGATACCGCTGTCGTCGGTACTCTGCCTGATCCGGCCTTCATCGGGGCAGTGGCGGTGGGCTCTCTCATTTTTAACAATTTGTACTGGCCACTCGGTTTTCTGCGGGTAGGTACGATTGGCTTTACGGCGCAGGCACAAGGGGTAAACAGTCAGCACGAAATGACGCTGGCATTTCTTCGGCCGCTGGCGATCGCGCTGTTTTTCGGTGGGCTGTTCGTGATCGCCCAACATCCCATTCTCCAATCCGCCCTTTTTCTCATCAGTCCGGGGGAGGGGGTCAGCAAGTATGCTTCCAGCTATTTTTCGATCCGAATATGGGGGGCGCCCTTTGCCCTGATGCTTTCGGTAATCAACGGCTGGCTCATGGGCATGGGGAAAATTCGTTATGCTTTTCTGCTGCTGATGTTCATGAACGGCCTCAATATCGCTCTATCCGTTTTCTTCGTGATCGGCTTGGGCTGGAACGTCGCAGGTACAGCGACGGCAGCGCTTTTCTCGGAGCTGTGTACGTTCACGATCGGAGCTGTGATCGTCTTTCGTATGCGGCAGCTGGTGCTGAGCAGGAAAAATATGGCGGCCATCTTGGAAACGAAGCCGCTGCTGAAAATGCTCAAGGTGAATCAGGACTTGTTCATTCGTACGATCTGCCTGCTGTCTGTCTTTACGATCATGACGGCAAAGGGGGCGGCTTTGGGCGAGCTGACTCTGGCTGCCAATGCGATTCTGCTCCAGCTTCATTTCATCATGGCGTATTTATTTAGCGGCTTTGCAGATGCCTCCAGCATTTTTGTAGGGAGAGCGGTAGGAAAAAAAGATCCAGCCCTCTATAGGCGGGCGTATTCACTGACAGCATGGTGGGGGATGGGGACAGCGATCGCTTTGGCTCTGGGAATCGGGCTCGCAGGAAATTCACTGCTTGCCGTCTTTACGTCGATCAGGGCTGTACAGGAATACGCCACCCATTTTCTGCTGTGGATGATCCTCTATCCGATCGCAAGCTTTTGGGGGCTGCAGCTTGAGGGCATTTTCATCGGTTCGACCGAAGTCCGTCAAATTCGCAATGCGATGCTAGCCTCTTTTCTCTTGTACTTGGGGATGCTGGGAGTGCTGACGCCTCTATTCGGCAATCACGGGGTATGGGCTGCGTATCTGTTGTTTAATCTGTCGCGTTCCCTCTTTCTGTGGCTGTACGTTCCGAGCCTGAGTCGACGGATGCAGGAAGAGGGAGCAGCCAAAGGAGCAGCAGGATAGCACTCGATAAATTACCCGTTTTTGGGTTAAATTTCGGGTGGTTAATAGGGTAACGAGCGGGGGGAGAGGTGAAAAAGCGGAGGGACTTGCAGCGCTGATACCGTTATGCTGATTTGGCATATGAATTGCAATTCAACAAGTTGTAATTCAATAATTCAAAATTTTACTCAAAATGCGACAATTTTTATGGGAGGTGAATTACTTCCGCACGCTAAGGTGCTATCATGAGAAGGGAATCTGTTATCCCTAAAGTAATGGCCAGTTCACTTTCATTTTATCTTGGGGCAATACCAGTCTGTTTATAAAGAGAAAGGGGTACCGATTCATGAAAAAATGGATGACCGCGTTAGCTTTCGTCGTAAGTGTCATGCTCCTCCTGAGTGCTTGCTCCCAATCCGGAAGCAGCACACCAGCCTCTTCTTCTACTTCCGGGGACGATTCCTTACAAAAATGGAAAGATAAAGGAACTGTTGTCATTGGTGGCACGACGACCGGACCTCCTTTTTCTTTCCTCACTTCCAAAAATGAAAACGATGGCTTGATGTATGACATTGCTAAAAGAGTCGTAGAGGAAATGGGCCTGAAAACCAAGACAGAGGGCATGCTTTACGCGAATATTATCCCCGCTCTTGAAGCCGGGAAGATCGATATGATCTCGTGCGGCTGCGTCATTACCGAGGAAAAGAAGCAGGTCATGAATTTCACGGATGTGGTCTACAAAATCAGCGAAGGCTTTGTCGTCAAGTCTGACAACACCACGATCAAAACGCTGGAAGACTTAAAAGGCAAAAAAGTAGCGGCATCTGCGGGTGGCCTCTATTACAATAACCTGAAAAAGATGGAGGGAGTCGAAGTTGTCACGTACAAGTCTACACAGGACATGGTGACAGAGCTTGAAAACGGACGGATTGACGCCTTCTTTCAGGACAAGCCGATCATCCTCTATTTGATCAAGCAAAATCCGCAGCTGAAGATCAAGCTGGTGGAAGGCTATCAATCGCAATGGATCGGTGAAGTTGGTTTAGGACTTCCAAAAGGTGCAGATTCACTTACCCAAGAAGTGAACAAGGTCATCAAAAAACTCCAAGAAAACGGGGAAATCGATTCCATTATTCGAAAATGGGACCTCTAGAATAGCGGGGAAGGCAAATCATGACGACGATACTGGAATATTGGCCATTATTTGTAAAAGGTACGCTGGTAACACTGGAATTAACGTTCTTCTCACTGATCGTATCCTTGATGATCGGGTTGTTCACAGCTTTTGCCCGTATCTCTCGCAATGCCATGCTTCAAAAGCTGGCTAGTGTCTATATCAGCATCATCCGAGGAACACCGCTGCTCGTTCAGCTGATGTACATCTATTTTATTTTCCCGGAGTTTGGGCTGGATCTTTCTCCGTTTTGGGCAGCTCTCATCGGATTGTCCTTGTATGAAGGAGCGTATCTGGCGGAAATCTATCGGGCAGGGATCAAGTCGATTGGCGCGGGGCAACTGGAAGCAGCGTACGCCATCGGGATGAACTACTCGACTGCCATGCGGCGCATCATCCTCCCGCAGGCGATCAAAAATGTCTTGCCTGCCATCGGAAACACGGCGATCCTGCTGCTGAAAAACTCTTCCCTCGCAGGGGTTATTACCGTCAATGAGCTGATGCACACGGGTGAAAACATTGCAGTCAGTACGTTCCGAAATGTGGAAATATTCACCCTAATCGCGGTGATCTACTGGCTCCTGCACTACCCACTGGCGCGTTTCGTGAGTTACCTGGAAAAGAGGATGAGCAATGATTCAAGTAAAAGGAATTAAGAAATCGTTTCACGAGACGGAAGTTTTGAAAAATATCTCCTTTGACGTCAAAAAAGGAGAGGTTGTGGTCATCATCGGGCCGAGCGGCAGCGGAAAGAGTACCTTGCTGCGGATGATCAATTTTCTCGAGATGCCCGATGAAGGCGATGTCATCATCGACAACAAGCAGATTCACTTCGACCGGAAAAGCAAGAAGCACAAGAACGACGCGGATATTTGCTCGCTGCGTGCGGATGCCAGCATGGTCTTTCAAAACTTCAACCTGTTCGAACACAAGACCGCTCTCGGGAACGTCATCGAGGGTCCCACGATTGTTCGGAAAATGAAAAAGGATCAGGCGACGCAGCGCGCGATGGAGCTGTTCAAAAAGGTAGGGCTGGAAGGAAAAGAGAACCAGTATCCACATGAGCTGTCTGGCGGGCAGAAGCAGCGGGTCGCCATCGCTCGTGCTCTGGCGATGCAGCCAAAGGTGATCCTGTTCGATGAACCTACCTCCGCGCTGGACCCCGAGCTCGTCGGTGAGGTGCTGGCGGTCATGAAGCAGCTCGCGGAGGAAGGCATGACGATGATTATCGTCACGCATGAGATGGGCTTTGCCAAAGAAGTCGGCGACACGGTGATCTTTATGGACGGCGGGTATATCGTGGAGTCCGGTCCGCCCAAACAGCTGTTTGAACAGCCAAAATCAGAGCGTTTGCAGCAGTTTCTCTCCCGCTACTCCCATGTAGGGTAGGGAGAGGGACAAGTCAAGAGTGCCGGTGATTCCCAAGGGAAGGGAACCCGGCTTTTTGTATGCTCGGAAATACCCACTGTCAAAGAGGGAGTGCTGCCCAAGCTTTTCTAGTCCTCGGCTAAGGCTCTCGCACAACGAGATGCCGTGGATGGGCGGGAAGGTCTGTGAGCGCTGTCCGTAGAAACGCAGGGTACAGGCTTGTCTGGGGAAGCTGGGATAGTGGAGTCCACTGGAAAATCAGGCGCGGGCCTTCTGCTCCATAAAAGGCAGCGTCCGTATCGGGAATCGGTGTATCCTCCGAGTCGATCAGGTAGTATAGACCGAATTCATGGTACGGTTGTTCGGCGTAGGTAAAGAAGTTTTCTACCGACCACAGGAGATCGCCGACCTTGACCTTGATCCCCAGCTCTTCCAGCAGCTCCCGGGAAAGGCTTTGGCGAGAATCCTCGCCCATCGCGACTCTGCCACCGGGAAGAGACCAGGTTTGCTCCGCGTGCAGACGATGCAACAGGACTCGTCCATTGCGGATCCATACGGCAGCTACCCGATAATTGAAAACGCCTTCGTGAGTGCGAAAAACAAGATCCATGACGCACATGCCTCCTTCGAAAATCATGAATTGACCTTGCCCATTCCAACGAAATTGCCCCTAGCAGAAAGCTGTCTGCATGCTACGATGGGGAAAAAGGGAGTGAACGCTAGGATGTATACACCAGCACATTTTGAAGTAACACAGCGAGATGAGATGGTTGCTTTCATGCAGCAGCATCCGTTCTCCCTGCTGATTTCGGCAGGAGGCGGAGAGCCGGAAGCAACCCATATTCCTCTGGAGGTAGAGCAACGGGGCGAGGAGCTGTACCTGACAGGACATATTGCGCGCAACAACTCCATTGGCGACATGCTTGAGCAGGCGGAAGCTTCGGTCCTGGCTGTTTTTCAGGGAGCGCATGCGTACATATCTTCCTCTTGGTACAGCCAGCCAAACGTGCCGACCTGGAACTATATGGCGGTACACGCCTACGGACATGCACGGATCGTTCGCGAACAGGCGAAGATCACCGAGATGATGCAAGCGCTGCTGATCAAGTATGAGCAAGGGCAAGCAGCACCGGTTAAATGGGATGCCGTGCCGGAAAAGCTCATGGATGGTTTGCTCAAGGGGATCACTTGTTTTGAAATCAAGGTCGAGCGCATGGAGGCGAAATACAAGCTGAGCCAGAACCGCAGCCAGCAGGATCGATTGGCCATCATCTCCCGCTTGGAAACAGGCAGTGAAGGGGATCGAGAAGTCGCAGAAGCGATGCGCATGATCGAGCAGGCACAGGCAAATCGCGTATTTGTTACGAAAACATCTCAATAAAGCGCTTGGCCGCCTTGGACAGATGTCGTCCGGTTTGCCAGACCACAGCGGCAGACGATGTGATGGAGGTTCCGACGATCTCGATGGCGTGGATTTGCTCGCTGCGGTGCGTCTCCCATGCCGAACGAGGGACGATAGAGGCACCGACCTTGGCCGCGACCATGCTGACGATGAGAGAAATGTCAGGGCACTCGCAGATGACATGCGGCTCGACGCCAAGCCGGGAAAATTCCTTCACAATCAGATCGTAAATCCCGAGACCAGGGATGCTCGGCATGATGAGCGGGACCTCGGCGAGATCCCGCATGTGGATCTGCTGGAGGGAGGCGTGCGGGGTATCCGCTGGCACAATCAGCACGAACGATTCCTCTTCCAACGGAATCGTGGTGCAGTTCGTCAGGGAATGAGGCAAGCGCACGATGGCGACTTCGATCGTCCGACGCTCCAGCCATTGATTGAGCAGCTGGGTGTCGCCCTTCCAGACTTTGTAGGTAATGCGTGGATATCGTTGTTGAAACAGGCGGATTTGCTCGGGGAGGAAGTAGGCGGATAAAGCGCTGACACCAATGGACAGGCTCCCTCGAATTCCTTCGCCTGTTTCTTTTACTTCAAAGAGCGCTTCTTCCATCTGATGAACGATGCTGAGCGCTTGCCGGTAAAGAATATGGCCAGCTTCCGTGAGCTCCATGCGCTTTCCGGAGCGTTCCACCAGTATGACACCCAGTTCCTCCTCCATTTGCTTGAGCTGCTGGCTTAAAGGCGGTTGAGCCATTTTGAGGCGCTTGGCAGCACCCGTAATCTGTCCTTCCTCCGCGATGGCAATAAAGTAGCGCAGCTGACGTATATCCATAGGTGTCCCTTCTTTCAACCAAGTACATTACTATATGATTTTGATATGGAAAACAGAGTTACTGGATATTTTTCATATTGATCTCGCTATGATAGCATAATCTGCATCACATGACTTGTACAGTAAGAATTTATAAGATTCTTATCCAGTATAAGCGCAACTAAGGCTACGCCAATAGACTTGGCGTAGCCAAGTTTTCTAAGAAAAGATACAACGGAAAGAAGGGACGATTTGTGCGTACGTGGATGGAGAATATTTTTCACCTGCGCGCTTGCGACACGACGATCAGACGAGAATTAATGGCTGGCTTTATCAGCTTTGTCACTATTGTCTACATTGTTGCCGTAAACGCTTCGATCTTGCAGGATGCGGGGATTCCTATGGAGGCAGGCATACTCGCTACCGTTTTCACTGCCTTTGCCGGGGCGCTGCTGATGGCCTTTTGGGCGAATGCGCCGATTATACTGGTTCCTGGGATGGGGATCAATGCGTTGTTCACATATACGCTGTGCCATACGATGGGGCTCTCCTGGCAGGAAGCTTTGGCTGCGGTTTTTGTTTCGGGAATTTTGTTTGCCGTGATTGCATTCACCCGGGCTGCGACTGTACTCTCCCGCGCCATTCCAGCTTCCCTCAAAGAGGCCATTACAGTCGGGATTGGCCTGTTTCTCACCTTTATCGGTCTGCAAAAGGGTGGCTTGATTGTGACGAACCCGTCCACCTTTGTGGCATTGGGGGAGTTGTCCAGTCCGCATGTGATTGTAACACTGGCGACTCTGGTCATTACCTTGATTTTGTTTGTACGCAACGTGCCAGGTAACTTCCTGATCGGAATTGCGGCAGGTACCGGGCTTGGCTTTTTGTTTGGGATCGTTACGCCAGGCGGTGGCAGCTCGTTTTCCTTTGCCGAATACGCAAATGTCTTTTCCGGCTTCTCTTTTGGCGGAATTTGGACGCTGCCATTTTGGATCGCGACGTTTTCGCTGGCGATGGTCATCGTCTTTGAAAATATCGGGTTGATCCATGGACATACGGCGATGGCGGGACAGCCACAGAAGTTTCGCAGGGCGCTTCAGGCAAATGCTGTATCTGCGGCGTTGTCGGGAATGCTGGGAAGCAGCCCAACCGTAGCGACAGTCGAGAGTGCTGCCGGGATCGCTGCAGGCGGACGGACAGGGCTCACCTCGCTCGTGACAGGCACGCTTCTGCTGGGCTCACTGGGACTCATTCCGTTGGTGAAAATGATCCCGGATGGCGCCATCGCTCCGGTCCTGATCATCATCGGTGCATTGATGCTGCAAAACGTGCAAAACATCAATCTGAAGGACTTCTCAGAGGGCTTCCCCGCCTTTTTGATCATTGCGATCATCCCGTTGTCTTACAGCATTGTGGACGGTATCGCCTTTGGGTTTGTCGCGTACCCGCTCTTGAAGCTGGCTTTGGGCAAAAGAAGAGAGGTACCTGCTCTCATGTACGTCATTTCCGGGCTGTTCCTGCTCAATCTGGTATTGCCCGTCCTGACGTAGAAAAACCACTGGTGATTTCTTTCACCAGTGGTTTCTTTTGGGAGAACTAGCTGCGTACAGGCTGCACTTTTTCTTCGCTGCCTCGATACTTCTCGATGTCAGCAGGTGTTTTCGGGTATGGCTTTTGCAAAGTCTGATAGACAGCTGCCTTTGTAAGGTCGGCGGCATAGCATTCATCCACCTCAATGCCGGATTCCTTAAAGCCCTTGAGCATTTTCAGGAAGCCGAACATGCCGAGCGATCCGTTTTCCCGGACACGGCGCACTTCATCCAGATTCAGATAAACGATCGTGAAGGACTCGGAGTCGCCGAGCTCCTCGATAATTCTGCCCTCAGGGTCTACGGCTACCGAGTGGCCCATTCCGATTGGGTTCGGATGATTGATGCTGACGACAAAGCACTGATTTTCGATGGCACGGGTGATAGCGATCGGAAGGTTGTTTCTCGTTCCCCCGATCCAATCCCCTTGCAGGGTTGGCTTGATAATTACCTCCGCGCCCTTCAGCGCGAGATTGCGCGCAGCCTCGGGATAGTGACCATCTGCACAGATCATGAAGCCGACCTTGCCGATATTGGGAATCTCGTAGACAGGAAAATCGCTCCCGGGCTTTGATTGCTCGAGCGGATAAGGAATAAACACTTTTCTGTACTTCATGACGATCTCTCCCTCGGGAGAAATCAAAATGGCGGTATTGTAGGCTTCATCACTATTCTCAGCGCGTTCCTGCAAAGAGCCGGGGGCGAGCCATTTTTTATGCTGCTTGGCTTTTTCACAAAGCAAATCTGTCAGTGGTCCGGGGATGGTCTCTGCCATCTGCAGCCAGTTCACCGGGTCTAGACCGTTTAGGTACAATTCGGGAAAAGCGATCAGATCAACCGCCGGATTCATCCCGGCAATCGTATCGACATAATAGGCAAGCTTCTCGTAATTTTCTCGTTTTCGTGCCTCCAGATCAGGGTTTGTGCTAGGGGAAGCGATTTGAACCAGTGCCAGATTTAAATAGCTCATAGTGTCACTCCTCGTCGATAGGCTTACCTCCATTATGGAAAAACGGGTTTGCTTCGAACAATTACCCGATCGGGTAATCTTTTGTTCGAAGAAAATTTGCTATAATACAGGGACAGGGAAGATTTGTGGCTGGGAGTGATTCTTTATGGAAGCGTTCTCAAACAGGGATTACCAAAATGTGCTTGCTTTCATGGACGATATGGCTGGCTCTGTCGAAGATTTCCGCCATCGAGCTCTGCAGTCCTTTGAAAGACGCTTTGGCTTGTACAGGGCAAACTTTTGGATGGTCAATGAGCATGACGAGCTCATCCGGCCCGTCATGCACAATATCGATGACAACGCCATGGACAGCTACCTTTCCTCCTGCTACCAGCACGATATACTGATGCCGCACAAGGTTGTTCAACGCTTAGGTGATCACCATGTTCTGCGCATTCATGACGTGCTGTCTGAAAATGAGTACAAGGAAAGCGAATACTATCATGAGTTTATGTCTCGCCACAACTATTATCATCAGATGGTGGCCTACCTGATAAACGATGGGCAGATGCTCGGCAGTATCGCGTTTGTCCGTTCGCAAAAAGAAAGCCCGTTTCAAGAACGAGAGCGGATGTGCCTCGAGCTTATCGCCCGTTTCCTGAGCCGAAGCATGGCTCCCCTCATGCTTTCCAAACCGGGGGCTTCCGCCAAATCCGGACAGGAGAGGGAGTTGACCGCCAAGGAGCAGGAAGTGCTTGCGCTCGTGCAGAAAGGCTATGGAAACGAAGCGATCGCTGCGCGGCTGTTTGTCAGTATCAATACAGTGAAAAAGCATCTGCAAAGCATTTACCGCAAGTTTAACGTCACGAATCGTACGAGCTTGTGCTATAAAATACATGCGGAAAACAGTTGAAGCCCTCGCCACGGTTATGCACCGGCGAGGTTTTTCTATTATTCAAGGAATCGGCTCATTTGTAACGAATTGGTTAAGAAAGAGAGGAGGCGTTCACTTGAGGATCTACGAGATGACCATACAGCTCCGTGTCGCCGATATGGAGAGGGGGCCACCTTCGCCGATCCCTGGGGGAATCGCATCGGCTTTTTTGAGTACCACGAAGACTTTGAAAAAGTGGAAAGATTGGCTAAGTTTGCATCAAGATGAAGCATCTGGTAAAAAGGGACAGGAACGGGTCAGGCTCCCATTCAATCATAGGCGAATAACTTGTTAAAAAAGAAAGGGTGTTCTCCGATGAATGGCTATTGGTACGGCCCTTATGCCTACGCTTCCTACCAACCGTTCATGCAGCACGATGACCACGGCCAAGAACAGGAACGGATGCAAACCGTTCTTCGACTTATCCAAGAAGCGATTGCTGGTGAACGACATGACGAGCTTTTTTACGACTATTTGCTCAGCGTTGCTCCTACCGAACAAGAAAAGCAGGTCATTACAGGGATCCGAAATGACGAGCGAAAGCACAATAGTTACTTCCGGCAAATTTACACGCAACTGACGGGCCAGCGTCCGCGGGTGAGTGAAGAGGGTGAAACCTTTCAGAAGCCAGCAAGCTATCTGGATGGGATTGAGCAAGCACTGATGGGTGAGTTGAAGGCGTTTGAGAAATATCGAGTGATTTACAAATACATTCCCGTTCAATATCGTGATACCATTTTCGAAATCATGACCGATGAGATGAAGCATGCCAGTTATTACAACTGGCTGTACGCGAAAAATAAATGATGGAGTCGTCCGTAACGGCAAATAGCTGTTACGGGCTTTTTTTGTTTTTTTGTTTTCTGGATCGATGAAGGATCAGGATTGCCAAGGCATATGAAAAAAAGTACAATGATGAAATGCCCAAAAAGGGCCGCGGTTCGTAAACTCCCGCGTTATCAAAACTAGGAGGCATTATCTATGTTTAATGTGCTGTTGGGAGTGGGATTTGCCCTGGTAAACTACGGGCTCTTTCTGCTCTGCTACCGCCTGTTCGGGAGAATGGGGTTGTATGCGTGGCTTGGAATGGCTACTGTGCTAGCCAATATTCAAGTTGTCAAAACGATCGAGATGTTCGGACTGGTGATGACGCTGGGAAACACGATTTATGCGTCGATCTATTTGACAAGCGATCTTTTGAATGAAAAATACGGCGAGAAGGCCGCCAAGAAAGTCGTCTGGTTTGGATTTTTTACCTTGATTGCGACGACGATCATCATGCAGCTTGTTCTGCTGTTCGAGCCGCAAGCATCGGATATTTCCCAGCCAGCCTTGAAAACGATATTCGGGCTCATGCCGCAAGTAGCTTTGGGAAGTCTGTGCGCGTATTTTATCAGTCAGTTCGTGGATGTGAAAATTTACTCCTGGCTGAAACGAAAGTGTCCCGGACGCAATCAGCTTTGGATTCGGAATAACGGCAGCACGCTGGTCAGTCAGCTGCTTGACTCCATCATTTTTTGCACCATCGCTTTTTGGGGCGTGTACCCGATGGATGTATGGTGGGAGATCCTGTTGACTACGTATTTGATCAAATTCCTCGTATCTGCGGCATCGACGCCAATCCTGTATATCGCGCGCAATATGAAAGTACCCGAGGAGTAAGAGCAGCTCCGTTTGGGAGAAAAAGGCACGCTGGTCTCCTCCTCGCAGGCAAGCGTGCTTTTTTAACAAATGATATTCATATACCGGATCGATCTATGGTGGACCTAACTGGACAGTTTAATTACTTAGGTATATAATGCTGCACGTGGAGCTGCCTCCGCTACGGGTCCCTATGAGCAAGCATCGGGAATGGATGAGCAGAACAAGAACGATGTAATTTTCGGTATATTCTAACAATAAAGGGAGGATGCGCCATGAGTTGGAGAAGAAATGCGAGAATCCTCTGGATCTGCAACTTTATCATTTCAGGCTCGATGAGTATGATTATGCCCTTTCTCCCGCTGTTCCTGATGGATATGGGAGTCCCTCATGGGAAGGAAGTCAGTATGTGGACCGGGATGATTTTCTCGGCCACTTTTTTGTCTGCGGCGATTATGGCACCGGTATGGGGGGCTGTAGCGGACAAATACGGTCAAAAGACAAATCTGGTAAGAGCAGGGATTGGGATGGGGATCGTCAACATCCTGATGTTTTTCACCACGACTCCGCTGTATTTGCTGGTTTTGCGCTTTGTATTCGGATTTTTCTCCGGCTTTATCACGGTATCTTACTCTTACTTATCCAAGACGACACCGAGGGAGGAGCTCGGAAAGGCAATCGGTTTTCTTTATACGGGCGGAATGAGCGGCGGGATCATCGGACCGCTGTTTGGGGGGGCTCTGTCCGACTGGTTCGGCTATCATACCGTCTTTGCTGTCACGGGGGGCTTGATGATCATAACTGTGCTTCTGGTGCAGTGGCTGCTCCCTCCTGATCGGGTAGAGGTCGCAGCAGGGGAAGTACGAAAAACAGGCACGTTTCGCGAAGTATTGGCCAATCCCAATCTGACGATCCTGTTTTTCGCGACCTTTGCCATCCAGACAGCGACAATGAGCACCAGCTCCATGATGTCCATCTTTGTGCGATCGATTGTAGGGGATGTGAACAATCTGGCGTTTCTCGCAGGCTTGGTCACCTCTGTTACAGGCATCGCCAACATCATCGGTTCCCCTATACTGGGGAGGCTGGGGGACAGGTTTGGGCAGAGCAAGATTCTCCCCATTATCATGTTTTGTACAGGGTTAGTCATTTTTCAACAGGTCTGGACGCATTCCATTTATCCGCTGTATGCCTGGAGATTCTGCCAAGGGCTGCTGCTCGGGGGGATGCTTCCCTCGATTCAGACACTGATCAAAAAGCGTTCGCCTGACTTCATTTCGGGAAGGTCCTATGGTTTGAATTCAAGCTTTCAATTCCTCGGGAACTTGACAGGGCCTTTGATCGGCGGTTTTATCGCTGGTCATTTCTCCGTGTCCTATGTGTTTGTCTTTTCAGGTCTAGTCCTCATGCTGGGGGCGGCCATCGTAAAATGGAGAATCCCGCTCCGAGGGGAAAACAAAAAAGCAGCGTAAAGCCCCATCCGACAAGGATGGCGGCTTTTTTTTTTGCTCTTTATTGTCTGGCAAATGAAAAAATGAGTTGTGTTTTAGATTCCCTGTACGCTATAGTAAATACATAAAATTTAATAACTGATAATCAATTATCAAATATTGATAATGGTACATGATCCGCTCATGTGCTAATCTGTTAGGAGGGAGATCACTAGAAGAAAGAAGGAACCACATACCGATGAGCGCTGAAAAGACATTAGACATTTTGGATTTATTCGATTTTGATACAAGAGCGTTGAGCGTTCCGCAGATCGCTGACAAATTGGGACAACCCCAGAGCTCTGTTTACCGTCATTTGCGGCTGCTGAAAGAAAAAGGCTACGTCATGGAATCGGCCAATGGCCACTACAGCTTGGGTTACCGCTTTTTGAAACTGGCAAAAATCGTTCGTTTGGACATGAATATATCCGCAATTGCCCAGCCCGTCATGAGATCGCTGACGAAAGATACAGGAGAGACGTCGATTCTTTTGGTCCACTCCAATCTGCAGGCAGTTTGTCTCGAGGCCGTCCCTTCGCATCAGCCGATCAAGGTTTCCTCGGAGCAAGGACAAATCGTTCCACTGTACGGCGGCGCCTCCTCCAAAGCGCTGCTGGCTTATTTGGGAGACGAAGTCCTCGAAGGCTTGTTCGCAGCGGGACATGTCCGTAAGCACACCGATCAGACGATTACGGATCTGGCTGCCTTGCGAGCAGATCTCGTTGATATACGAGCCAAGGGCTATGCCTTCTCGGACGGCGAGATCGATGAAGGAGTCGTGTCCTACGGTGTACCCATCCTAGATTCCAATCAGCAAGTAGCCGCATCGCTGAGCATCGCGGGACCGCGTGACCGAATGCTCGAGAAGGACGGAAAAGAACTGGTTGCCATGCTGAAAGCAGCTGTGGAGTCGATCCAGCGCTATCTGTAAAGATAGGTGGGAGACAGAATGGAAAAGTACGATTTGGTAGTACGAGGCAAGATTGTTGGCGAAGACCGCGTGATTTCGGGACAGATCGGGGTAAAGGATGGCAAGATCGCGACCATCCAGCCTGCGGGAGAGCAGCTTCAGGGAGACAAGGTACTCGATTTTGAAAACGCTTATGTGTTCCCAGGTGCCATCGATGTGCACGTTCACTGTTTCAGTAATCCGAAAGAGGGCTTCATTCCGACAAGCATGTCCGCGGCAGCAGGAGGCATCACGACTTTTTTAGACATGCCCTACGACCTGCCGAATCCCATTTCCAATGTAGAAATCTTTGAAAAAAAGGTACAACAGCTCGAAAAAGAAGCCGTTGTCGACATCTGCTTGTGGGGAACCATCTCCAAAACAGGCGGTACCGAACAGATCGTGCCGCTTGCAGAAGCAGGAGCGGTTGCCTTTAAAATGTCGACCTTCGAGACGGATGCCTACCGCTTCCCGCGCATTCCTGACCCAGAGATCCTCAAGGCGATGCAGCTGATCGAACAGACAGGCTTGCGGGCAGCGTTCCACTCGGAAAACGACGAGATTATCGTAGATATGATCGATGAATACAAACAGGCGAACAAGGTATATCCAAAGGCGCACAACGAGACGCGCCCGCCACTGACGGAAACGAGTGCTGTGCTCAAGCTGATGGAATTCGCGTACTGGACAGGCGTCAAGCTGCACATCGTCCATGTGAGCCATCCGCGTACCATCGATTTGATCAAGCAGTTTAAAGCTCAAGGCGTAAAAGTGACCTGCGAGACCTGCTACCCGTACCTGCTGCTGGATGTAAACGCTCTGGATGAGTTTGGGCCAAAAGCGAAAAACAATCCGCCGCTGCGCCATCCGGAAGAAGTAGCAGGACTGTGGCAGCATCTGGAGGCAGGCGATATCGAGCTGATCTCCTCTGACCACGCACCGTGGGGAGCAGAGCATAAAGATCCGGGTAAAGACAACATTTTCAAAGCATCCTCTGGCATGCCGGGTGTAGAGATCATGACACCGCTCATGTTTGACAGCACGGTAGCCAAAGGCACCATGACACCAGTACAGTTCGCGAAAGTGATGTCCCAGCACCCTGCCGAAGTATTCGGAATTCCGGGCAAAGGGAAAATCGCAGTAGGCTTCGACGCGGATTTCGCCGTGATCGATCCGGAAGCGATTTGGACAGTAGATGAAAACCAATTCCGCTCCCACTCCAAAATCTCTCCTTTCCACGGAAAAGAGGTAAAAGGCAAAGTCATTCAAACGATCGTCCGCGGAACGACGGTATACGATGGCGAGCAAGTAACGGTTGAGCCGGGCTTTGGCTCCTTTGTCCCAGGGTCTGCCTATAAAGGGGCGCCTGTAGGGGGGAAACGCGGCCTATGATCAGCCGATTCACGCACAAGCTAGGCGAGCTTCTGGACAAACGGATCGAAGACATCCCGCAAGCGACGAGAGAGCGGGCGACCTGGATGGTAGCAGATACGATGTTTTCCTCCTGCTTCGGATTCACCGCGCCAGAGCTGCAGGGGTATCTTGCGCGAGCAGGTGTGCCGCAAAAGGATGAGAAGCATTCGATTCCGGTGCTGGGTACAGGGCTGTACACGACGAAGGAACATGCGGCGATGCTGTACGGCACGGCGATTGTGAGCAACGAGCTCGATGAGGGCAACCAGTTTGCCAAAGGACATCCCGCCGCTCACATGCTGGCACCCATTCTCATCACGGCGTGGGAACAGAAAGCGACAGGGATGGAAATCCTACGTGCCTTTGTCATCGGCTACGAAGTCGCTTCTCGTTTGGCTTATGCCAGCAACATGAACGACGACATGCATCCGCACGGTACTTGGGGAAATGTCGGGGGCGCAGTTGCGGCTGGCTTGCTGATGAAAAAGGACAAACAGGCAATCGTAGAGGCTGCACTTCTGGCTGCTTCCCTGCCGATCGCTACTTCGTGGGAAGCAGCTGTCACCGGAATGACCGTCCGCAATCTGTATACCGGTGTCGGGAGCTTTCTCGCCCTGCAGGCATGGACGTTCCAAGAGGCGGGCTTTTGCAGCAGTGAGCACGTCGTCGATCATCTGTGGGGAACGATCCTGTCCAAAGGAATCCGCTACGAGCTGTTCGAGTCGGATCTGTGGGCACCGCCCCTTTTGGACAAAAACTACTTCAAGCTGTACCCGTCCTGCCGCTTCTCGCATTCTGCGATCGATGCTCTGCTCGCTCTGCAAAAGGAAGAGAGGCTGGATGCTTCGCAGATCGCTTCGGCAAAAGTGGAGACCTATAGCTTGGCAGCACGCTTGAACGATCCGAACCCGGTGAACGCTTTGTCCGCGAAGTTCTCCATTCCGTTCCTGCTATCGGCGATCCTGCATGGGCATTCTCTCTACGATTCGTTCGCGGGAGAGATTTTCTCCGATAGGTCTGTGCGGGAATTGGCGCAGCGGATCGAGGTAACCGAAGACCCCGAAATGACGGCGATGCTGCCAAACAAGCGGGCTGCCCGCGTCACGGTCACCGACCATCAGGGAGTCACGTATAGCACGTTTGTCGATGCGGCCTCCGGCAACTACGATCAGCCGTTTCCACGAGAAGAGCTGCTCGGCAAATTTGCCAGCATGCTGGCTGTGTGCGTCTGCAGCGGCGATCAAACGAACGAAATCATCGATCAAGCTCTAGCTTTGCCGGATGTGAACGATTTTGGTGAGTGGCTCGAGCGACTTGCCGCATCGACGGGAAAGAGGGGAGCTGGATCACAATGAAAGCGATGAAGATTAATCTGGAGCGCTTAAAACACAATTTGCTCGCAGTTGGCGCCATCGCGAATGCAGGCGAAAAAGGCTATACGCGACTGGCGTACTCCGCCGAAGAGAAGAAGGCGCTCGATTGGTTAAAAGAGAAACTGACTGATCAATCACTTACTGTCACACAAGACCGAGTGGGGAATGTCTTTGGCAGATGGGGGGATTCAGGAAAACCGGCGATTTCATTCGGCTCTCACCTGGATACCGTGCCTGAAGGCGGTTTGTACGACGGAGCGCTAGGCGTCATCGTTGGGCTGGAATGCCTGGAGACGATGCGCGAGAGTGGATGTGAGCCAAAAGTTCCTTTGGAGCTCATCGCCTTCGTCGGGGAAGAAGCCAACCTTCTCGGAGGAACCTTCGGAAGCCGGGCAGTAGCAGGCTTGGTGAAGCGCTCGGAGGATTTTGAGCAGAAGCTCTCACAGGTGGGCTTTTCCTGGGAGGATGTGCAGGCGGTAAAACGAAGCCGAGATGACTATCATTGCTACGTGGAGCTGCACATCGAACAAGGCGCCCTGCTGGAAACGAATGAAAAGAAAATCGGCATCGTGACTGCCATTGCGGGAATCCTGAGACTATCCGTAAAAGTGATGGGGAGAGCCAGCCATTCGGGTACAACACCGATGCATTTGCGTAAAGACGCACTCGTGGATGCCGCTAGCTTGATCCAGGAGGTCAACCGTCTGGCTGTCGCTGCCAATAGCGATATCGTCGCGACGGTAGGGGAGATTTCTCTTTCACCGAATCTGGCGAATGTCGTGCCCGGGCAAGCCGACCTGATGATCGAAATCCGCGGCAGCCGCTGGGAAGAGATGAAAGGCATCGAAGCGCAGATTCGAGCATGGGCCAACGATCAAATCGAGGCGCAGATCGAGATCGCGGTAGAAAAGCATCCGCAATCGCTGCCGAACTCCATGCAGGCGTGTATCGACGAAGCCAGCCAGAAGCGCGGCGAGTCGTACCAATACATGTTTAGCGGCGCCAATCACGACGCCAATTCGATGACAGCGCTTACCGATGTCGGGATGGTCTTTGTTCCTAGCAAAGACGGTGTGAGCCACCATCCAGAGGAGTACACCTCGTGGGAGGATATCGAGGCAGGCGCCAATGTCATGCTAGAAACACTGCAGCTGTTGATCGAGAAATATCAATAAGCTCGTGTAGAGGGAAGGTCGTACCACTCCTTGTCAAAGATCGGTGGTACGGCCGCTCACTCCAGATACCCGCAACGAAAAAGGGGGCTTACTGCATGAAAGCATACTATCTGCTCGGAGTGCTGCCGTTTCTGGCTATTCTCGTGGGCACTGGTTTTGTCAATAAAGTGGAGCCATACGTATTCGGACTTCCATTCTTGATGTTTTGGTTCTTTTTCTGGACCGTTATGACAGCGGTTATCATGGGCATCATCTATAAGCTGGACCCGATCAATAAGCAAGAGGAGGAAGCCGAATGAATAGTGCGATGCTGATCATCTTCGGTGCGTTGCTGGTGAGCTTGCTTCTTGGCATCATGGCGCGCAGAGGGAAGGACATGGGGATGGAGCAGTGGGCGATTGGTGGCCGTGGCTTCGGGAGCTTGTTTGTCTTCCTGCTGCTTGCGGGTGAAACCTACTCGGTTTTTACCTTGCTCGGTACCAGCGGTCTTGCTTACTCGAAAGGGGCAGTCGGCTTTTATCTGATCGCCTTTACGACCCTGGGTGCGATGACCTCCTACTGGCTCTTGCCTCCGATCTGGAAATATGCCAAAAAGCATAATCTGGTGTCCCAATCGGAGTTCTTCGCCTCGAAATACGACAGCCCGATTTTGGGCGTGTTCGTAACGATCGTCGGGGTTGTAGCGCTGGTTCCGTATATTGTCCTCTTGTTTAAATCGATGGGGATTCTCGTATCCGCCACGTCCTATGGAGCGATATCTCCTAGTGTCGCGATTCTGATCGGGATGGTAGCGCTGGTCGTGTACGTGATGATTTCCGGTATTCACGGATCGGCTTGGACATCTACCGTCAAAGATTTTCTCATCTTCTTCGTGATCCTGTTCCTTGGCATCTATTTGCCTGTTCATTACCACGGCGGCTTTCAACAGATGTTTGAAGCCGTGAATACAGCAAAGGAAGGCATTCTAACCTTTCCTGATAAAGGCATGAGCCTCAGCTGGTTCATCTCGACTGTCGCGATCAGTGCGTTTGGCTATTTCATGTGGCCGCACAATGCACCGACGATCTTTGCCGCCAAAAGTGCTCGAACCTTCCGAACCAATGCGATTCTGCTTCCGTTGTATGCCCTGATGATCCTGTTCGTTTACTTCGTCGGATTCACCGCGAT
The DNA here is from genome assembly GCF_003710965.1 of Brevibacillus nitrificans. NCBI lineage: Bacteria > Bacillati > Bacillota > Bacilli > Caryophanales > Paenibacillaceae > Brevibacillus > Brevibacillus nitrificans. Next base: position 247,543 of record NZ_RHHU01000010.1, read on the forward strand.
TGTGGAAGTGCCGGGATTGGTGGGGGCAGATGGGGACTATGCCCTGCTGAAGCTGTCGATGAAGACCTTTGATCCTTGGTTTGTCGGTATCATCGGTGCGACAGGTCTGTTGTCCACGCTGGTACCCGGCTCCATGATGCTGATGTCGACGGCAACCATGCTAACGAAGAATGTATACGGTTACATTCGACCGCAGGCAGAGGAAAAGAACTCGGCCAAGGTAGCCAAAGTGTTTGTCGTTCTCCTGTCTCTCGTATGTGGAGGAATGGCTCTCGGTGAAAACAACACACTGGCAACGCTGTACCTCACGTCCTTCTCGCTCGTGACACAGCTCGCACCCGCTCTGTATTGCAGCTTGATGAAACGCAATGTCATTACCAAGCAGGGAGCGTTTCTGGGGATCTTCTTTGGCGTAGGGATCGTGGTCTACATGACCTTTACCAAAACGACGATGGCGATGCTGTTCGCAGGAATGCCGCAATGGATTCAGGATTTGAACAACGGGGTATTCGCCCTGGTGGTCAATATTATCGTGATGCTGGTGGCGAGCCTCGCTACGAGAAAAGTAACCGAGCCGGGACAGATGACGGTTTCGGAAACAACGAAGTAAAGACTGACCGAATCGCGAAAAGACGGGCTTCAGAGATGTCTCTGCCCGTCTTTTTCGTTTTCTCCCCGATTATCCGAGGCGTGCCATCCCCATTGCTTTTTCCACGCGATGAAGCACTTTGTTTGCTGTTTCGCTCGCCTTTTCGGCCCCTTTTGTGAGGATATCGTCCAGCTCGGAGGTCTGGATCAGCTGATTGTAGCGTTCCTGGATCGGACGCAGGGTTTCTACCACGACTTCAGCCAGATCGCCTTTGAAGGCACCGTAGCCTTTTCCTTCGTACATCGACGCGATCTCTTCCAGCGACTTGCCAGAGCAAAGCGAGTAGATGGTCATCAGGTTTGATACGGCAGGCTTTTCGGCTTTGTCGTAGCGTACCGCGCTGTCAGAGTCGGTCTGCGCGCGCTTGATCTTTTTCGTGATGGTATCCGGGTCATCCAGCATGGAGATGAATCCGCCAACGTTGGAGTCGGATTTGCTCATTTTCTTCGTGCCGTCTTGCAGGGACATGATGCGTGCGCCTGTTTCCGGCAAGCGAATTTCGGGGATCTTGAAGACTTCGCTGTAGCGGTTGTTGAAGCGGGTCGCCAGGTCGCGGGTCAGCTCCAGATGCTGCTTTTGGTCTTCGCCAACAGGCACGTAGTCGGTGTCGTACAAAAGGATGTCTGCTGCCATCAGTGGCGGATAAGCCAGGAGACCGCCAGGAATGGACTCACCGCGCCCGTCGGATTTGTCTTTGAACTGGGTCATGCGCTCCAGCTCGCCGAGGTAGGAGGTGCAGAGCATGATCCAGCCCAGCTTGGCATGAGCAGGCACTTCGGATTGGATGAACAGGGTCACCTTTTCAGGATCGAGGCCGACAGCCAGATACAGCGCAGCCAGACGACGGATGTTTTCCCGCAGCACGGCAGGGTCTTGCGGTACCGTGATCGCATGCTGGTCCACGATGCAGTAGAAGCAGTTGAATTCTTCCTGGAGGGGTACGAAATGCTTCATGGCGCCCAGGTAGTTGCCCAAGGTCAGAATACCGCTGGGCTGAATGCCGGAGAAAATGGTTTTCATAGTGGTGAAGCTCCTTTCTTGTTTCCCGTAGTCGTTTGGAAAAAAGCTCAAATCAATACAAAAAGGTCCATCCGCCCTGGACAGGGACGAATGAACCGTGGTGCCACCCTTGTTATTTCACGCACACCAAAAGACATGCGCAAAATCTCTTAACCCGTACCTATGATACGGTGTCCGATGATAACGTACGGACGATTACGCCAGAGCCTACTGTCGCCTGCAAAAAAGCGGGTTCGGTCTGGAGCTCGGAAGCCCATTCAACATCCACTTGACACTGATTCGCACCAACCATCAGCTCTCTGAAGTCTCATCAAATGCCTACTCTTCTTCCTCATTGCCATCAAATGTTACCCTTTGAGCAATCATTTTACCGAGTGATTTTGAAAAAAGCAAGGGGTACTTGAACAGGATACCCAAGAAAAGTAAGTTTGATGCGGCAAACCACGAAGAAGGCAGTCTGTTTTCACAGCCTGGCATATCTGCTATCGTAAAAGAAACATCGAAGGAAAGAAGGGCACGCCTTGAAGCTACGTCTAGGGGTCTTGGGCGCGGACGATTCCTTGGAGATTATCGAGTCTGTCACACGAGAATTTTCGGAACTGGAATGTCTGAAAATCGTCTATTGGAAGGAAGAAGAAATCGTTGATTTACTAGAGCCGCACATTCACGATGCGGATATGTGGCTGTTTTCCGGTAAAGTACCGTACAGCTTGGTGAAAGCATGGGGAAAGGTGAAGGTCCCCATGGCGTATGTCCCGCATATGGGGGCAAGCCTGTACCGGACACTGCTTTATTTGTCTCATCAACAAAATATCCGAGTTCAGGATGTCAGCTTCGACACGTTTTCTGTCGATGAACTGGATCTGTTTCTGCAGGAAGCAGGGATCGAGGGCGGGCATCGCTGGCTCAAGCATTACGATGGCGTGATTACGGCAGGCGAGCTCGCCGACTACCATGAACAGCTGTGGAAGGAAGGCAAGACCCGTGCGGCGGTGACCTGCTTGCGTACGGCTGATTTGGAGCTACGGGAAAGGGGGGTACCCGTGCAGCGTGTCCTTCCGACTCGTTCAGGTGTACAGGCAGTGATCCACATGCTGCTGAGAACCAATGAAATGCTGCACTTCAAAGACACACAGATCGCGGTGCAGATGATGGAGATCGACCCGTTCCGCGAGCTGGCAGGTGGTACGTTTGCGACAGACGACTGGCAAAATGCAGAAATCAAGACGATGGAAAAGCTGCTGCGCTACGCCAAGCATTTGCATGGCTCTTTAAAAACAGCGGGACCGGGACGCTATGCCATCTTTACGACCCGAGGCATTTTGCAGAACGCGACGACTGGCTTTACGACGATGCCGGATCTGGAGGAAGGCTTTGGAATCGAGGCGGACGCGGTCACATGCGGGATCGGGATTGGCAAGACGGCCAACGAAGCGGAAATCCATGCAGGAACGGCCTTGCTCCATGCCAAAGAGAGAGGGTCTGCCAACTGGATGGTGTTTTTTGACGACAAGAGCATTGTTGGCCCATTGGGAAGCAGCGAGCAGCTGTCCTACAGCAGTGTTTCTGCACGGCTGCGGAAGCTCGGCGAACAAACGTCACTCAGCGTGCTCACCTTATCCAAGCTGGACTCGATTCTCCGCAAGCGAAAAACCATGGAGATCAATGCCCATGAGCTCGCGCAGTCTATGCAAATCTTGCCGCGCAGCGCTCGCCGAATCCTCATGGAGCTGGAATCCAAAGGGCTCGCACAGGTGGTTGGAGAAGAAAGCCCGAATCCGCGGGGACGTCCTCGCAAAGTTTACCGGATTACGTGGTAGCTTTCTAGAAAATATCCGAATCCGCCACTCGGGTTTTTCTTTTCAAAATAGACAGACTACTATACAATTAAAGGACATAACCGAAAATCAACCGTTATTAAGAATAGACGTTAGAGGAGGTGCTTCATCTTGATCAATGCGGATCGTTTGTGGGACCGATTGATGCAGCTGAGTTCCATTGGTACTCAGGAAGTGGGAGGAATCACGCGGCTGTCTTTTTCACCGGAAGAGCGTGCAGCCAAAGACCTGGTTACAGGATTCATGAAAGAAGCGGGACTCTCCGTGAGAGAAGATGAGGTAGGCAATCTGATCGGCCGCAAAGAGGGAACAAATCCAAATGCACCTGTGGTATTGGTCGGTTCTCACCTGGACTCGGTACCGAGCGGAGGAAACTTCGATGGACCGCTCGGCGTGCTCTCCGGTGTCGAAGCGCTGCAAACCATGAATGAGCAGGGCGTCGAGACCGAGCATCCCATCGAAGTGATTGCTTTTACAGATGAAGAAGGTACCCGCTTTGGCTACGGAATGATCGGCAGCCGCGGGATTGCGGGCCTTCTGAAAGAGGACGAGCTGGTCAGTCGGGACGAGGCAGGGATTTCGATTGCCGAGGCGATGGCAAACGTTGGTCTTGACCCTGCTCAGGTCGGCAAGGCAGCGAGAGAGCCTGGCAGCGTGAAGGCGTATGTAGAGCTGCACATCGAGCAAGGCAAAGTACTGGAAAGCCGCGATCTGTCTGTCGGCATCGTCAGTGGGGTAGCAGGTCCGCTCTGGCTGAAGTTTGTTCTGGAGGGCGAGGCCGGTCACGCAGGTGCCACGCCGATGAACATGAGAAAAGACCCGCTGGCAGCAGCAGCAGAAGTGATGCTGGTCATCGAGCGCCAGGCAGCTCGTCAGGAAATCAGTGTCGGAACAGTCGGAAAGCTGCAGGTTTTCCCGGGAGGCGTCAATATCATTCCGGGGCGCGTAGAATTTACGCTGGACTTGCGGGATGTGGATATTCAGGTGCGTGATCAGGTGGAGCAAGCGATCATGGCCGAAGCAGAAGCGATCTGTGCCAAACGTGGTGTCAAGCTGCAAGTAGAATTGCTGCAGCGGATCAATCCAGCTGTGTGCTCAGAGGAAATTCGGGCGGCGATCCAGGCTGCGTGTGAGGCGGAGGGACTCGAGACGATTACCCTTCCAAGCGGGGCTGGACACGATTGCATGCAGCTTACCGAGCTGTGTCCCGTGGGGATGATCTTCGCCCGATCCAAGGATGGCATCAGTCACAATCCGGCGGAGTATACGAGCAAAGAAGATTGTGGGAACGGGGCACAAGTCCTGTATCGTACCGTGCTTACTTTGGCGAGTGGGAAATAAGCGATAAACGAGGGGCAATTGGAGGAGGAGAAGGAAATGACAGTAGCAGCAGAGCTAAACCAAGCGGTAGAGCAGGTCAAGCAACAAGTAATTGAATGGCGGCGTTATTTGCACCAGCATCCAGAACTGTCCTTTCATGAAGAGAAGACGGCGCAGTTCATCTATGATACCTTGTCGACCTTTGACAATCTGGAGCTCTCACGTCCGACCAAAAACAGTGTCATGGCACGTCTGATCGGCTCCCAGCCGGGCAAGGTGCTGGCGATGCGCGCGGATATTGACGCGCTTGCGATTACGGAGGAAAACACGTTCGATTTCATCTCCACAAACCCGGGTGTCATGCATGCGTGCGGCCATGACGGGCATACCTCCATGCTGCTCGGAACGGCCAAGATCCTGTCTGGCATGCAGGACAAAATCAAAGGGGAAGTGCGCTTTTTCTTTCAGCACGCAGAGGAAATCTATCCGGGCGGCGCTGAAGAGATGGTGCAAGCAGGTGTCATGGACGGCGTTGACCTGGTGATCGGTACCCATCTGTGGTCGACGATGGAGTACGGAACCATCGGGATCTGCCCTGGACCGATGATGGCAGCCCCTGATACGTTCTGGATCAACGTGTTTGGCAAAGGCGGACACGCAGCACTTCCGCATCAAACCATCGACAGCATCGCGATTGCATCGCAAGTCGTAACCAACCTGCAGCATATCGTCTCCCGTACTACCGACCCACTGGACAATCTGGTGCTCTCTGTGACCAAGTTCGTGGGCGGTACGACGCACAACGTCATTCCGGGAGCTGTAGAAATTTGTGGAACGGTGCGCAGCTTTGACAAGGAATTGCGCGAGACCGTGCCAAAGCTCATGGAGCGTGTAATCAAAGGGATTACCGAGGCGCATGGTGCAACCTATGAATTCACCTATGAATTTGGCTATCGTCCCGTCATCAATGATGCCGAAGTAACCCAGCTGATGGAAGACGTCGTGATAGAAGCTCTGGGAGCTGAGTGGGTGGATCATATGCGCCCGACCATGGGCGGGGAAGACTTCTCGGCCTTCCAGCAAAAAGCTCCGGGCTGCTTCTTCTACGTAGGAGCGGGCAACAAGGAGAAAGGTATCACCTATCCACACCACCATCCACGTTTTACGATCGACGAGGATGCGCTTGCGGTAGGCGTAAAAATGTTCGTCCATGCTGCGAGAAAAATCGTGATGGAAGCCGAATAAACACGCAGCAACAGTTATGATCAGCCTCCTGTCCTTTGCGACGGGAGGTTTTTTCTTGTCCGATGGCTATTGCATGCGAAACAGCTTGTGCCAGATCGAGGTTTTGCGCTGCTCGTCCTTCATTTTGGCGAGCTGTACCTTGGCGTCCATGATATCGTTCATCGCTTTCAGCAGACGTCGATCCCGTTCCTTCAGGCTGGAGCGGATATAGGCCTCCTGCTTTTCTACACGCTCTACCAAAGCGTGATGGGCTGCGTTCTGCTGCTGGACGTGAGCGGCAAGGGCATGCAGCTTTTCCTCCAAGTGGCTGGTTTGAACAGGAGCGGGAACGGAGGCAGGAACACTCAACGCAGGAGCGAGTGTAACAGCGGTCTCTTGATGTGCGAGCGCCGGAGAATCCACTACATGATTGACGACCATGAGGGCCGCTTGCTCCTGAGGGAAGAGCTGATCCTTGGTCAAGCGGTAAAAGCGCTGCAGTACGGCAACGTCCATCTGTCTGTACTCCCGCCGGTTTTGGCTGTCTCGCAAAAACCAGTAGCCATGCTGTTCAAGCAGCATGCTCCACTTTCGCAGCGTGCTTGCACCAATCCCCAGCATTTCGGCAACCTCTCTGCCGCTGTACGTGCGTTCTCGTGCCACAAGCTCAATGACGTTTCCCATCGTTCATCCCTCCAGTCTTTCTTCCTTCCATCCTCCATACGGTTTCTGGATAGATGGTGGTTTTCCTGTAACGAATCGTGCGACAAATTCCTGCAGTGTTCGTACAAATGGTGGCGGCCTGTCGATGAAAGTCGTGGGATCGGGACAGATGATGTAGGGGTACAAGTACATTTTCACTCCTTATCCGCTTTTGCTCTAGTAGGGCTGCGCCAAATGTACATAGGATGCTGTAGAAGGAGGGATTGACCATGGCATTTAAAGACCAGGTGAAGAAGCTTCAAGGAAAAAATGTAAAAGTAGAAACGGTACGCGGCAATTTTTTTGGACGACTGGTTGAAGTGAAATCGACGACATTGATCCTCCGCGAGCATGACAATAATCGCCGGACCATTATTCGCGATTCCAAAATTATTGCGGTAACCGAACACGACCCTAACTGCTAAGAGAGTAGGCCACGCATGCTGACAAAGCCTGCATGGTCCCTCGGGCTGTCGAGCAATCGGCAGCTTTTTTCGTACAGGAAGAATTTATAGGATTCTTAGCCAGTATATGTGCAGCTAAGGCTCCGCCACAAAGCTTGGCGGAGCCAAGTTTTCTAATACAAAGCCTTTGCCAAGGGATAGCGAGATGGCGGCACATTTGCGCCTGTGCAGTGGATTTTATTCCCCAGCCCCTTCGTGGTAACATAGTAGGGAGATTGAAAGACTACGAAGAAGGTAGGGGAAACGATGTTAGATGTAAGGTTTCACGGACATTCTTCCGTTCAATTGACTGCAGAAGGACACTCCATCATGATCGATCCGTTCATTACGGGAAATGGTCAGGCGACAACAAAGCTGGAAGACATCCAGGTGCAGTATATTTTGCTGACTCACGGTCACCAGGATCATATTCTGGATGCGGTCGAGCTGGCGAAGGCCAATGATGCGACGATCGTGGCGACGCATGAGCTGGCGACCTACTTGGCTTGGCAAGGCGCCAAAACGATCGGGATGAACCTCGGGGGATCCGTTGCGCTTCCGTTTGGCAAAGTAAAAATGACCCAAGCCTTCCACAGCTCAGGGGTTATTTTGGACGATCAAAAGCAGATCGTGTACATGGGAATGCCAGGTGGCTTTGTCATCGAAATCGGTGGCAAAACGGTCTACCATGCAGGGGATACAGGTCTCTTCGGCGATATGAAGCTGATTGGTGATCGCCACGATATCGATCTTGCCTTTCTGCCGATCGGCGACCACTTCACGATGGGTCCAGAAGATGCACTGACAGCTGCAGAGTGGGTGAAAGCAGATTATGTGATTCCGATTCACTACGATACCTTCCCGCCGATCAAGCAAGACGGCGAAGCGTTTGTAGCGGAGCTGGCGGAGAAGGATATTCGCGGGAAAGCATTGAAGCCAGGAGAATCGTTGCGTTTGTCGTAAGGCACGCGAGCGTGAAAAGCCGTCTTCCTTTGCGAGAGGAAGGCGGCTTCTTTTGTACAGTAAGAATGGATAAGATTCTTAGCCAGTATAAGTGCAACATAGTGAGACTTCGAACGAAGAGAGTTAGCGAGACTTGTGCCCTTTGGGTACTAAGCCTCCACCGCAAAGCTTGGCGGAGCCAAGTTTTCTAATACGGATAAGCATGAGCTCGCCAAAGGGTTCTCCTAGGGCATCTGATCTATAAACCCGCCACTAAACGTTTCGCCCGCTTTGCTGCCTCCAGGCGGGTTTCCTCCCAGGACAGGCTGAGAAGCTGGCGGCCTTGCATGAGGATCTGACCGTTGACGATGGTCGTGTCGACATCGGCTCCGGTGGCGCTGTAGGCGATCAGGGAGTAGAGGTCGTGCACAGGCTGCAAATGCGGTTTGTTCAGGTCGATGAGAATGAGATCAGCGCGTTTTCCGACCTCCAATGTACCTATCTCCGAGTCGATCCTGAGCAGTTTGGCGCTTTCGATCGTCGCCATGCGCAAGGCTTGCTCAGCGGGCAGGACGGTTGGATCACCGGCGTCCAGCTTTTGCATCCACGCGGCAGCCTTGATTTCGGCAAACATGTCGAGCGTCGTTGCGCTTCCAGCTCCATCTGTCCCTATACCGACCGTAATTCCCTGCTCGATCATCTCGCGGATGGGAGCGACGCCGCAAGCCAGCTTGAGATTGCTGACGGGGTTATGCGACACCCCGCCGCTCATGCCGCACAAGAGCTTTATGTCCGCGTGTGTGAGGTGAACACCGTGGGCGAGCAGGACGTGATTGCCTGCGAAAAGACCCAGCTCATGCAAGTATTCCGTTGGCGTCTTTTGATACCGTTCACGGATTTTTTCCACCTCCTCGACCGTCTCTGCCAGATGAATGTGGATCGGGATCTTCCGGCTGCGCGCCAGATCGATCACTTCTTTCAAAGGCTGAGGGGGGCAGGTGTAGGGAGCATGCGGGCCGAGCATGGTCGTAATGCGTCCGTCGCCAGCGCCTGTCCAGCTTTCAATGAGATCGAGGGCTTCTTTCATACGCTGTCCACCGTCATCCTCCAGAAAAACAAGCCCGCGAGTCAGCGCAGCACGCATACCGCTGTCCACGACAGCCTGTGCGACAGCATCCATCTGTACGTACATATCAGCAAAGGCAGTTGTGCCGGAAGCGATCATTTCCGCCGCACTGAGCATGGTTCCCCAATAGATGTCTTCCTTGGTCATCCGAGCTTCGGCGGGAAGCATTTTTTTATCCAGCCAATCCATCAGCTTCAAGTCATCAGAAAAGCCGCGCAGCAAGGACATCCCGGCATGGTTGTGGGCGTTGATCAGCCCGGGCATCGCGACCTTGCCAATCCCGTCGATGACATGATCCGCCTGTTCATCGATGGATGCTGCGATGCGGGTGATGTACCCGTCTTCGATGAGCAAGTCTCCAACGAATGGCTTGTCTCCCTGAACCATTGTGAGGATCTGGCACCCTTTGATGACGAAACGTTTCCTGCGATTCATATGAAAAATCCTCCTTCATTCACGTTCTGTTACTGAGCGTAAAGCTTCACGCGACGGAAAGGTCAAGAGGGAGAATCGACAGAGAAGTCATTATTTTCCTGCTTTTGAAATATTGTTTATTAGATAATGGTTGACTAAAGAAATATTGCTTCATAAAATGAGAGGTAAGATCTGGAGAAAGCGGTGTCATTTATGCTAAATGGGGGTCTTGTCAGTCTACAAGCGATATTGGACGAGTTGAAGCCATCTGAGAGAAAAGTGGCTCAGTTCATTCTGGCTCATCCAGAAGACGTAGTAAAACTGTCTGTGCAAAAGCTGGCGGAGCTGAGCGGCGTATCTGAAGCGACCATCATTCGACTGGCTCGATCCTTGAATATGAAAGGCTACCAGGAGCTCAAGCTGCGTATTGCAGGTGATTTGAACAAGCAGACATCCGCAGTCGGCAGCTACCAGGAAATCATGATGGAGGGCTCGGTCGATTCCATCATGCAGGCCGTGAGCTGGAATAATATCCAATCGATCCAGGATACCCTGTCTGTTCTGTCCAGTGAAGAAGTCATGCGGGCGGCTGACGCTTTATCCCGGGCGCGCAAGATTGACGTGTACGGTGTAGGGGCATCTGCGGTAATCGCTGACGATATCAAACAAAAGCTTTCCCGCATCAATCTGTGGTGCGAAGCCTATTCCGATTTTCATGCCCAATTGACTTCTGCCGTCAATTTGACGGAGCAGGACGTGGCATTCGGCATTTCCTACTCCGGCCAAACGGAGGATATTATCCAATCACTGACGGAGGCAAAGCAACAGGGGGCGACGATCATCAGTCTGACGAAGTTCGGCTCATCGCCTGTGGCGGATTTGGCAAGTATTCGGCTATTTACCAGCTCGGTCGAGAAAAGCGTGCGCAGCGGCGCAATGGCGTCGCGGATTGCTCAGCTGAATGTAATCGACATTTTGTTTATCGCCATGGTCAGCCGCAAGCAGGAGGACGTCATTCCGCTGTTGGAGAAAACGCGCGTAGCTGTGAGTCGGACAAAACGCTCATCCAATTGAGGGGGAAGAGGCTATGGACGATGTGAAGGAATTGCTGCAGGAGTGGGTGGACAAAGGGTGGCTTCCAGGAGCAGCCCTGCGCGTCTTGCAGGGGAGTGAGCTAGCCTTCTCCTGCGATGTAGGCACTACCAGTGTGGATAAAAGCCAGCCAGTCACAAGAGACACGCTGTACGATCTGGCTTCCCTGACGAAGGTAACGGCGACGCTGCCAGCCCTCTTGCTCTTGCTGCAAGAAGAGAAGATCCGATTGGAGGACCCGATCGGATATTTCTTTCCCGATTGCCCCCGTGACAAAAAGGAAATCACTATCGCTCAGCTGCTTACCCATACGTCCGGTCTTCCTGCCGACCTCGAGGAGCGTACACGCAAAAGCCAAATTCTGCTGCCAGACCTGCTGTATCAGCAACAGCTTCTCCAAGAACCCGGAAAAAAGGTCATCTACAGTGATTTGGGGATGATCTGGCTCGGCCTTTTGATTGAAAAGGTAACGGGCGAGCGGCTTGATCAGTTTGTGACCCAGCGCGTCTTCGCGCCGCTTGGGATGAATCACACTCTTTATTGTCCGAATAATCGATCTATAAAAAATATTGCCAATACAGAATTTGATTCACTCACGGGGGCGTACATCGTCGGAGAGGTTCACGACGAGAAGGCCTTCGTGATGGGCGGAATTGCCGGACATGCTGGGCTGTTTGCGACCGCAGACGATTTGGTTCGGTACGCACAAAGCTGGATGGACGAAGCTCGCGCCATCATCAGCAAAGAGTGGCGAGAGGCTGCTATTCGCTGCCAGACACCTGTTGGGACAGAGCGCAGAGGGTACGGCTGGCAGTCCAACGATCCCAGCCTTCCACTCAGCTGTGGTTCTACCTTTCATCCGGACAGCTACGGTCACACCGGATTTACAGGAACGAGCATCTGGATCGACCCTGTACACGAGTGGGCCGTCATTTTTCTTACAAACGCAGTACATCTAGGGCGCGATCATCAATTGCGGCGGCTGCGGCCAATGATTCACGATGCAGTCACAGCCCACCTAAAGCGGGCTTGACTTGATAGAGCATGAGTCACAACAAGGCATGAGAAAAATGGGGGAGGGTTAGGTATGAAGCGATTTCGGTTACACACAGCAGCATCTGTCGTGCTCGCAGCTGCCCTGGCACTGACAGGCTGCAGTGGTGGCGGAGGAAACGAGGCGAAGCCATCAAGTGATCCAGGAAACAACTCAGGAGGGAATCAAGCAGGGGGAGGCCAGCAGGTTACATTGTCCATGCACAGCTGGCGCGTGGAGGACACGGAGGGCTATGCCAAGCTCATTGCTGCATTTGAGGCAGAGAATCCGAATATCAAGATCGATTTCAAGCCTTTCAAGGCAACGGAGTACAACACGATTTTAAACACGGCCCTGCAAAGCGACAGCGGTCCTGACATCCTGCAGCTCCGCCCGTATGCGACAGGTGCTGCCTTGGCTACAGCCGGATATTTGGAGCCGCTCGACAACCTTCCAGGCATCAGCAACATCCCAAAAGAGGTACTAGCGGGTGCGACAGGCAAAGATGGAAAAGTATACGGAGTTCCGCTGACGCTCAGTACTACACAGTTCTTCTACAACAAAAAAATCTTTGACGACAACGGTGTGAGTGTGCCGAAGAGCTGGGATGAGCTGATTGCTGCCTCAAAAGCTCTGAAAGAAAAAGGCATCATCCCCATCTCCTTTGGGGCAAAAGAAGGCTGGCTGCTTTCCCTGAGCCACGGTGTCATTGCACCCGCGAGCTTTACAAATGGCTACATGGATAAATTGTTAAAGGGCGAAAGCGACCTGAAGAGCCCAGAATTCCTCAAGTCTATTCAACGCATGCAGGAACTGATTCCTTATTTCCCGGAAAATTTTGTTGGGCTTGAGCTAAATGATATGCGGACTTTGTTTGCCACTGGCAAAGCTGCCATGTTTATCAACGGAAGCTTTGAAATGGAAGGGATCAAGAAGCTGAATCCGGACTTGCAGCTGGACTTTTTCCCAATGCCTACAGATGATGGCAAACAGGTCATCACGACATGGGTAGATGGCTCTTACGCGGTGAACGCAAAGTCGAAGCACAAGGCGGAAGCGTTGAAATTCATGGAGTTTATGACTACCAAAAAGTTTGGTGAATTGTATGCGAACCAGTTCAAGATGATCAGCCCGATTCCGGGAGTATCCGCAGAGGATCCACTCGTAAACCGACTGACAGAGCTGACGCAAACAAACGCGACTCCTTACTTGATGATCGTTCATTTCTCGGAAGGCAATCCGACAACCAAGAAAACGCTGGAGAATGCCCTTCAGGGGATGTACCTGAACAAATTGACACCGGAGCAGGTCGTGGATGAAGTACAGAAATCGGCCGCAACGTGGTTTGAACCGTTTAAAAAATAAGGGTGCTTGAGTAGGATGCGGAGGGGAGAGCTGGCTTTTCCCTCCGTCTCTACAGAAAGGGGTGGGTACCATCGCTACAGACAGTCAATCCATCCGGCCAAAGAGACGAAGAAGCTGGTTGATCCACCTGTTTCCGCTTCCGGCTCTGGCCATTTATCTCGTTTTTCTGGTTTACCCGATTTTTTCTGCCTTTGTTTACAGCCTATACGACTGGCAAGGGATCAAGCGCGGTGCGTTCATTGGTCTAAAAAACTTTGTAACCTTGTTCACGGTGGAGCCCTTCAATGAAATGTTCTGGAATGCATTGAGCCATAACGTCCTGTATTTCGTGGTGGAGATGGTGGTACAAAACGGGATTGGCTTTATGCTAGCCTTCTTTATTTACCGGAAAATTCGCGGTGCAGGATTTTTAAAGATCGCCTACTTCATGCCGCGCCTGTTGTCTGTGATCGTCATCGGATTTTTGTGGAAGCTGATCTTTAATCCGAACTACGGTGCGTTAAACAGCGTGCTGACGAGCGTCGGGCTCGCGGACTGGGCGAAGCCGTGGCTGGGAGACCCGGATACGGCTCTGATGGCCATCATTCTCGTCAACTGCTGGTTCGGTGTCGGTTTTGCCATGCTGATCTTTTTGGCGGGGCTGCAATCTATTCCGGAGGAGCTGATCGAGGCAGCGAGGCTGGATGGTGCAAGAGGCTTGACGATGCTCTGGAGGATCATTCTGCCGCTGTGCATGCCTTCGATCACCATTATGACTGTCTTTACGTTTATTCAGGCCTTCGAAGCCTTCGAACTGGTATACGCGATGCAAGGATCCATGGGGGAACCATATTATTCCACGGACACACTGGCTGTCTATTTTTACCGCATGGCGTTCGGAGGCAGTGGTGGTGCAGGGGAAACCGCCCTCGGTCTTGGCTCGGCGCTGGCTGTCGTACTGTTCATTATCGTAGCATCGGTGTCGGCGATCTCCGTCTACCTGATGCGCAAGCGTGAGGTCCAGCATTGAGACGTACTGCTTGGCGAGAAAGGGGGAGATCCATTTGAAAACGAGCATGGGTGGCAAAGCCGTGCAATACGTGGTCGCGTATCTGTTTATGTTGGTAGCACTATATCCGATCGTCTTGATGGTTGCCTCCTCGTTCAAAACGAATATGGAAATATTTACAAGTCCGTTGTCGCTGCCGAAAGCATTCAGCTTTGAGACGTACCAAAAGCTGTGGGAAGTCGTTCCTTTTGCTGACTTTCTGTGGAACAGCATCTTCGTCAGCCTGATGTCTGTCCTGTTGATCACGATCTTTTCCGCCATGGCTGCTTTTTACCTGGCGCGCTTCTCCTTCAAGTGGACAGCCGCGCTCTACTTCGTGTTTCTCCTGGGACTGATGATTCCGGTCAAGCTGGGGATTGTGCCGTTGTTTCTATTGATGAAAAGCTTGAACTTGCTCAATTCCCTCTGGTCGCTCATCCTCATTTACACGGCGAGCGGGATTCCAGTGGCGGTTTTCATTTTGACCGGTTTTTTCCGGACGCTGCCTGTAGAGCTGGAGGAGGCGGCGCGAATCGATGGCTGCAACAACTTTCAAGTCTTTTGGCGGGTGCTTTTGCCGCTGATACGTCCTGCGCTGGCAACGGTTGTCATCATCAACTTCATCCACGCCTGGAACGACTTTTTCTTTCCCTTGATATTCATCCAGGAAGATACCTTAAAAACGATTCCGGTTGGCATGATGGTGTTGTTTGGCGAGTATGAAACGGACTGGAGCCTGCTGTTTGCGGGTCTCACGCTGTCTGCGTTGCCGATGATCGGCGTGTTCCTCATGGCGTCCAAGCAGTTCATGGAGGGGTTGACAGCTGGTGCAGTCAAATAAGCAATCGCAGTGGTTTATCGCGCTTGATGGCGGCGGGACCAAGACGAGAGCCGCTATTTGCAATGACAAAGGGGAAATCAAGGCAATCGTTGACGGCGAAGCGAGCAATCCGCTCTCTCGCTCCTTTGAGGATGTAGCGTCTACGATTCGCCAGCTTATAAGCGAGGTCATGAATGGCGCAGGGGTGAAAAAAGAAGAGGTAGCAGCGGTCTATCTCGGACTTGCAGGAGCGGACCGTCCAGAAATCACGAAGCGGCTGCAGGCGGAATTTGGAGCCGAGTGGAGGGAGAGACTGCTGCTCGACAACGATGCAGTAGCTGCTCTTTACGCGGGAACCTGGGGGGAGCCGGGGATCGTGCTGATCGCAGGCACGGGGTCGATCGCCTATGCGGTTACGGAGCAAGGCAAGAGGTATCGCACAGGTGGCTGGGGTTATCTGGTCGGAGATGAGGGGAGCGGCTTTGACTTGGGACGCAGGGCAGCAACTGCCGTGATGCGGGCGTCGGATGGCCGTGGAGCAGGGACGCTTCTCACTAAGCTCTATCTCGAGCATTACCAAGTGAGCCGTCCCGAGGAGCTGATTGCCTGCATTTACGGAGGGAGCAATCCCCGAAAGGAACTGGCGGATACCAGCACGCTGGTGGAAAAAGCGGCGAGACTTGGCGATCCGATTGCTTGCGAGCTGATCTCTTTGGCAGCCGATGATTTGTTACAGCTCGCCTCCGCCTGCCAAAGCAAAGTAGAGAGCCTGTTGCCTGTCGTGCTCGCAGGAGGGCTGCTCACGGCGAATACGCGACTGCGCGAAGAGCTGCTCCAAAAAGTGACCTTTGAAGCCCGAATTTCAAATGTGCCGCCAGTAGTAGGTGCTCTGGTCGCTGCCATGAAGAGGGCAGGATGGAGCATACATGCAGACATCCAACACCAGCTGCAGCTGAGTGGAAGGGTATCAGAAGAGGAGTGAAGGCAGTGGGAGAAAACTTGCACCAACTCCAGACAGAAATGCGAAATGCTGCAAGTGAGCAGTTGGATCAGATGTCCGCGCTCGAAATCGTGACATTGATGAATCAAGAGGATCAAAAAGTGGCGCAGGCTGTACAGCAAGTGCTGCCGGAAGTAGCGCAAGCGGTGGAGCTGATTGCCGAGGCGTTGAACAACGGCGGGCGCCTGTTTTACATCGGAGCCGGCACGAGTGGCCGACTCGGTGTGCTGGATGCAGCGGAATGCCCGCCAACCTTTGGCACAGATCCTGCTCTCATACAGGGAATTATCGCAGGAGGTCCCGCAGCGCTCACGATCGCAGTAGAAGGGGCGGAGGACTCGCTTGCACTCGGCCAGGAGGACATTCGGGAGAGAGGTGTGCAGGCAGGCGACGTTGTTGTCGGCATAGCAGCGAGCGGTCGAACCCCATATGTCATCGGCGCTTTGGCCGAGGCGAGGGCACGATCTGCTGTCACGATTTCTCTCTCGTGCAATCCCGATTCCGATATTAATCAGGAGGCGGATGTTTGCATCAATCTGTCAGTAGGTCCCGAGGTCGTGACCGGATCGACCCGACTCAAAGCGGGCAGTGCCACCAAGATGGTTCTGAATATGCTGACGACCGCAAGCATGGTCCGTGTAGGCAAGGTATACGGCAACTGGATGGTCAATGTGCAGGCGACCAATCACAAGCTAAAGGAAAGAGCCAAACATATTGTCATGCAGGTCACAGGGGTCGACTATCCAGAAGCAGAGCGCCTGATTACAGAGGCAATGGGGGACGTCAAGCTGGCAATCGTGATGCAAAAATCAGGCTTGCCTCGCGCGGAGGCAGCGGAAAGACTGCAGCGGGCAGGCAGCAAGGTTCGTCCCGCCATCGAGGATGTGTTAGGCGAGCAAGGATCCGCCTGATCCTGTCATCGCCGCAGAGGTTAGCGAATGCCATGATACTTGTGTTCGGTTTCTTCATTCATCACTTTGAGCATCGGCGCAGGAAAAATAGAAGAGGCCACAGCCTATGACAGGGATGGGATTTGAATTTGGTGTGGCCGCTCTCTTTTTTTGCTGAGCCGATTCTTTGCGTTTTGGGAGCGATAACGCTGCTTCTCGCCGTTCAGAAGAACTCTCTTCCTATTTAATAGGACGTTTCCTGGACGGTCTGATCTGGAAATCTGGCATTTTCTATGTCTATCGAAAATGATTCCAGCATATTTTCCGATGGGAAGGGATGGAAACAGCACAGGGAATAGGGTAATATTGGGTATGAAAGCTGGATTGAGAGCGGGTAAGGCTATTTCCTTTACATTGGGGTAGCCGTTTTCTTGTCCCAGGAGGAGGGAAACGATGAGAGACTTGTTGGAGAGCGGCATCAGGAGCGGTCTTTTCTATCGCTCCTTCTTTGACCAATTGGGCCAGGCAGCCTTTCTATTAGATCGGACAGGCATGGTTTTTACCGGCAACCCTGCTTGTAAGTCTTTGACAGGATATGATCCAGGGCAATGGGAACGCAAGCCCTTTTGGAGTTTAGCGATCCCCGAAGAAAGGGAAATGGTGAGATTACAGATCCAGTTTGCCATGGAGGGAAAGCCGCGGCCATTTTGTACGTATTTGGCGCATCAGGCTGATTATGCGGTTCATGTGCGCATCACTTTTGATTCGTTCCAAACAGATGGCGAAGTTGTCGGGTATTTTGCGATTGTCCAGGAGATCATGGGCACGAGGAATGACAGCGAGTCGTGTGCATCTGCGGATTTATCCAAGGAGGGCGTGTTTATTTATCGCTCGGGCAGCTTGCAGTATGCCAATCAGGTCGGGGTGAAGCTGGTAGGTGCTCCGCATTTGAACAGGCTGCTGCAGACGCCCTTTTTCTCGCTGTTTCACCCGCATGACATCCCGGTTGTAGATGATATGATAAAGCGGACCGAGCGTGGGGAGACGGTTCATCCTCTCGAGATAGAGTTGATTCGCATGGATGGGATCATGA
This sequence comes from Brevibacillus nitrificans, assembly GCF_003710965.1. Classification (NCBI taxonomy): domain Bacteria; kingdom Bacillati; phylum Bacillota; class Bacilli; order Caryophanales; family Paenibacillaceae; genus Brevibacillus; species Brevibacillus nitrificans. The sequence continues at coordinate 265,541 of NZ_RHHU01000010.1, forward strand.
TCGATGCGGAGGTGCTCGGGACGTACGCAGTCATATCGGGGAAGCCGTCTTGTTATTTGTTAATCCGCGATATTACCGAGCGGAAAAGAGCGCAAGAATTTTTGCAAAACTCGGAAAAGCTTGCTTTAGTAGGCCAGCTGGCTGCGGGGATTGCACATGAAATACGCAATCCTTTAACATCCTTAAAAGGATTCGTTCAATTGATGCAGAAAGATGGAATGAGAAAGGCTGAATATTTTTCCATCATGAGCTCTGAGCTTGCTCGGATTGAATTGATCGTCAATGAATTGTTGGTTTTGGCAAAGCCGCACGAAGCTGCATTCGAGACTCGTGATTTATCTAACCTGGTCAGTCATGTGGTGGCGTTGCTGGAGACAGAAGCGATTTTGCGAAAAGTAATGATTCAAGTGATCTTTGAGACGGAAATGCCGATGATTCGCTGTGATGAGAATCATCTCAAGCAGGCCTTTATCAACTTTCTGAAAAATGGGATAGAAGCGATGCAGGGAGGCGGAGAGATTGTCGTGCGCCTGCGCTGCGAGGACACCCGAGCCGTGATCCGCTTCGAGGACAACGGAGTAGGGATTCCCTCTCATCAGCTGGCGAGGCTGGGCGAGGCCTTTTTTACCACCAAGGAATCGGGTACGGGCCTCGGCTTGATGGTCAGCCGCAGAATTATTGAAAACCACAGGGGGACCCTGCGGCTGACGAGTGTTCTCGGACAAGGGACTACGGTTGAAGTGTCCTTGCCTGTTCACGGATAAGCAGAACAGGGGATGAGAGATGGGGAGGGAGGAGCCACAAATGGCTGATCATGCTGGGAAAAAGACAGTTCTGACAGCGGGCTTTGCCCAAATTCCAAAAGGAACCTCCCTCTATGAAGTTTCCACCATGATAGGCTGTGTACTCATTATTGACGCGGATCATGATGTGATTTGCGATGCTAGCTTTACATTTGTCATGGACAAGACAAGCGAGTTTCTCGTTGCGCTGCTGCTAGGAAAATCAGTAGCAGGAGGCATGCAGGAAATAACGCAAGTCGTGCAGGAGCGATTTCTGGCACCAGGTCAGGGGGCTGTTTTGCAAGCGATCCGTGCTGCTGTCGAGCGATATCATGAGAAAAAAATGTAAGCTACCCAAGCCGGAGGGGTGTACATGCATGACGACTTCGCTGTAAGAGAAGCATATGCACGGCAGTTGTTGGAACGTTATAGCGAATGGCTGAGCCGTATCGAAGAAGTGGATTGCCGGGAGATCGAAGCGGTCGCCAGCGAGCTGGAAGCGTTTCTCTCAGAAGAGGATAGCCGTCTTCACGGTACAGTCATGAAGCAGATCAAAGAATTGCAAAGTAGAGTGACCGAGATGCTGTGGATATCGGAGCACATGAAAATCTTGCACGATCTCGGCCACATCTTTGCGAAAACATTTGAAGAGAACAAGATTTTATGGAAAGCATTTGAGCTGGTCTCCAGAGTCATGCGGGCGGACGCTTTTTTCATCGCCTTTTTTGATGAGGGAGACAGCGAGATTCGCATACCGATCAGCATCGACAGCGGGATAAACTACGGGCCGATCACCGTTCCGTACGGACAAGGAATGATCTCTCATGTCATCGATACGAGGCAGACCATTCACATCCGATCCAGGGCAGAGGAGCCGAGCGAACCGGAGATGATTCGCTGGGGCAGCCCGGAAATTGACACCAGCACGTGTATTTTTGTTCCTCTCATGCTGGGGAATCAGGTGAAGGGTGTCATTTCCGCGCAGTCCTATCGGGAGTTCGCGTACAAAAAGGAGCATGAGGAGCTGCTCAAAATCATTGGCTTCCAGGTAGCCAGTGCGATCGAGACAGCGAGATTGTACGAGCGCGTGTATCAGATGTCGTTCATGGATGAGCTGACGGGGATCTGTAATTACCGAGCTTTTCACAATGAGCTGGAAAAGCTGCTTGGCGAGGACGATTCCTCTGTTGCATTGATCATGCTTGATTCCGATAACCTGAAATCGGTAAACGATCAGTACGGCCATCATTCCGGAGACGAGCTGATCAGGCGTATCGCGGAGGCAATGAAGGTGAACCTGGGCAGCAGGGACTCCGCCTACCGCTATGCGGGCGATGAGTTTATGCTTCTCTCGCCAGGAGCTACCCTGAAAGAGGCAGAGGAAAAGGTACAGGCGATTCGAGATTATCTGCACGCGCATCCACTCGTGCTGGAGGACGGCATTATTCCGATTGGCGTGAGTGTGGGAATCGCCCGTTTTCCGGCTGATGCAAACACGGCTGACGGCTTGAAGCGAGCTGCCGACGAGGCTTTATACCGCTCCAAGCGCAGAGGAAAGAACTGCACATCCGTATTTGCCATCGGTTCCTAGACGAAAATCACAGATCCTGCCAGCTTTGCATAGGGGGAGATGCGCCTTGCGAACTGGTCGTATGCTGGGAAGGTTTTCAAATTAGGTAGGACGTACAAGTAAATCTCACATAAGAAGGAGAATCCGTTGCCAGAAAAGGCAGCGGATTTTTTGCGTTCGGATAAAAAGGTTCATACAGAGCGTACAGAGGGGGTCATGAAATCTTTACAACCATTTTTTTAGTTGGTAGCAACCTACCATTTTTCCTTGGGATCAGGAAAAAAAAGGATCGAGCATATGTACCTAATTACAAAAAGTTCTGGTACGGATGGCAGGGGAGGTTGCAGGACTTACCTCCAAAAAACGTAGGACAATTTGGGTTATTGCGATGGATTATTACATTTTGATTACAAGTTTTACAAAAGCATAATAGTGATTTCAGTCTATGGGAAGGCTTTTGTCCCTATGTTTACAATGACTATGTCGGTAGGCCCGCTGATTTGATCAGAAGCGCTAGGCGATGAATCGGAGGTTGACGGGTGTGAAACAAAAGAAAAGTCGCGTGAAATGGGTGAGTCTCACCGTCTTGATGGTGGCAGGCATAAGCTATCTCTGGTGGTATTGGGATAGCAGCCGCGTCGAGAGTATGGAGTCAGCAAGCGGGTTCCATATGAAATTCCGCACCACGGGAGACCAGATTGAAGTTTATCAAGATCAAAAATGGCAGCCGTTTTTTGTAAAAGGGGTGAATTTAGGGGCATCGTTACCCGGTCATTATCCCGGTGAGCTGCCAATTACAAAAGAAGATTACCTGCGCTGGTTCGCCATGATTGACGAGATGGGAGCCAACGTCATCCGGGTGTATACAATTCATCCTCCTGCTTTCTATGAAGCTCTGGTTTCCTACAATCGCCAAAAGGAGGGAGAGCCTCTCTATTTGATGCAAGGGATTTGGAGCCCAGAGGAAATGCTCATTGAAAAAAAGGACGCCTACCTGCCTGAGATTCGGGAGGAGTTTCGCCACGAGATTCAGGATGCAGTAGGGGCGGTATACGGAGACATTACACTGCCCGAAAAACAAGGGAAGGCAAGCGGGAAATACACGGCAAATGCGGGGCCGTATCTCATCGGCTGGCACACAGGAACGGAATGGGATCCCGTGATGGTGCAGAATACGAACAAGCTCCATGCCAAGTCAGCATCCTATCAAGGTGCCTATTTCCGAACGACGGAGCAGTCTACTGCATTTGAAGCATGGTTGGCCGAGATGGTAGATACGGTTGCAAAAGAGGAGAGCAAGCAAGGCTGGCAGCACCCGATGACCTTCACGAATTGGGTAACAACCGATCCGCTGTCTCATCCGGGAGAGCCGCTCTACCAGGAAGACCTGGTCAGTGTAGACCCTACGCACGTAAAGGCGGCTTCGTGGGAGGCGGGCTACTTCGCTTCCTATCACGTTTATCCGTACTATCCAGACTTGTTCAGACACGATACGGCGCTGCAGCAGGTGAAGAACGAGGCAGGAGAGATCGATACCTACAAAGCTTATTTGCGCCAATTGAAAGTCTATCACAAAGATCTGCCCATTCTGGTGACGGAGTTCGGTGTTCCTGCCTCCTGGGGAATCGCACATTTGGGCAACCTCGGGCGAGATCAAGGGGGTCATACCGAAAAGGAGCAAGGCGAGATAAATGCAGCCTTGATGAAGGAAATCGGCGAGGAAGGCTATGCAGGAGGGATCGTTTTTGCATGGCAGGACGAGTGGTTTAAAAAGACCTGGAATACGATGCGCTATGAGCTGCCAGAGGATCGCCGTTCCTTTTGGATCAACGTGCTGACGAACGAATCGCTGTTTGGGATTTTGGGAATGTACCCGAACAAGGACGGTGTGCTGAACATCGATGGGGATCGATCGGACTGGGACAAGCTGCAGCCAGAGGAAAAGCAGAAGCTCAACCTCTCCCTTCCAGGTTTTGAGGAAATATGGATGGCGCACGACGAAGGCTACGTCTATCTGATGGCGCAGCTAGATCATTCGTTTGACTCGCAAAAGGAACAGCTCTACTTCGGGGTAGACACGACGCCAGGCGGAAATCGCCACGCACCGGAGCTCGGCGGGACCAAGCTCGATGAAGGGCTGGAGACGCTCATCCGCTTGGGAAAGGACGACGAGAGCGAGGCACGGATCGCCTCCAACTACGATTTCCACACGCGGCTTTACGGAAAAGCGTACGGAATGCTTCCTCTCAAAGAAGAGGAGCAGCGAGATGACTCCGGGGTGTTCAAACCGTGGAAGCTGGCGGTGGGACTTGCGATGGAGCCGCCAGACAGCAAAAAATACTACCCGATGGAAGAAGTAGACGCAGGGAAGCTGCTGCGAGGGACGTCCAATTCCGAAGATCCCAATTACAACTCGTTGGCAGCGTGGCAAGCAAAAGGCAAGGTCGTGGAGATGCGCGTGCCGTGGATGCTCCTCGGTTTTACGGATCCGAGCTCGCTTACGGTCATGAGCTATCAGGGAGAAGGAAAGACGTTCAAAACAGTGACGACGAAAGGGATTCGTGTCTTGCCGTGGATTGTCAATCGCGAGAAGCTGCAGACGACGAGTCTGCCAGAGTCGCCGACTCCGTTTCGCGTCACCGAGCTTCCTCTCTATTCGTGGCCGACATGGGAGCAAGTACGCTATCACGAACGTAAGAAACAGAGCTACTCGATCCTGCAAAAAGCTTATCGCGAAATCAAGCCGTCCATCTTGCAAAAGTGATAGAGGAGTGTGAAAGAGGTGCAAACACCATTCGCGACGGCATACGTATTTCTGTACGTGCTGTGTGGCGTAACCACGCTAGGTTTGATCGTTCTGTTCGGACTGAAGCTGCGCAATATAGCGGCAGAGAAACGAACCAAGCGCATTTTGGCAGAATATGAGGATTACTTTGTCTACCTGCAGGCTCATGGAGAAGAGGAAGAGCGCCTGCATACACCCTATGGCAAATTGGAGCAGAAAGAGAAGCGAATCATCCAGAAGAAGCTGTTTGAGCTGATGGAGTCCTTCACGGGCGTGCATCGCCAAAAGCTCGCAGCGCTTTGCGAGGATATGGGTCTGGTAGAGCTTGATTTGAAGCGTCTGGATGGGACGTGGAAGTGGACGCGAGTGGATGCGGCCTACAATCTGGGAGTCATGCGCTCCCAGCGGGCTGTACCTGGCTTGCTGCAGCTTTTGGAAAAGCTCGAGTACGATCCCAGCCTGTTTATTGTGGCGCGAGCGGTCGCCAAGTGCGCGCGTAGCCAAAACGATTTGGGGGACATGGTCCGGCAGCTTGTGAAGCATCGAAAAAACTGCCATCAGCTGATCGTCGATATCCTGAGTGAATCCGAGCTGGATACAGGGAAGCTGTTTATCGCCCTGCTGCAGGAGACAGATGCTGATCTGATCGAGATCGGGCTGATCGGCCTTTCGGTGCACAATCCATCCGATGTGGAGCCTTATTTGCACAAGCTCGTACATGCCCAGGAAAAAGAGGTGCGGATCAAAGCAGTCAAGCTGCTGTGCAAGGATTCCCGCCTACTGACAGAAAAGCGCGTGCGAGAGTTTTTGACGCACCGGGATTGGGAGATTCGCGCAGCGGCAGCAAAAGCCATCGGTGCACACGGGCTATCCGCCCATATTCCTTTGCTGAAAAAGGCAGTAGGTGATTCCAACTGGTGGGTCAGCCATCACAGTGCCTACTCCTTGGCACAGCTCCAAGTCGCAGGCTTTCAGGCTCTTTGCGAGATTCTGCAGGAGGGCCGCTTTGGGAGTCATCTGGAAATCGCCCATCAAGTTGCCTTGGAGGAGCTGGAAAAAGCGAAAATGCAGCTGGAGCTTGCCGATCAGGAAAAACAGCTGCAATACAATCTAAAGCTGCATCTCTATCAGAGCTCGAGACGAAAAACGATCTCGCCCGTGCAGGCGATGCAAAGATAAGCAGGAGGGGAGGAAGCTATGCGGGATTTTTTGCTCTACTACGGCATGTTCGCCGTCTACTATGTAATTGCGATTAACTCGCTGTACTTCATCATCATGATGTTCTCCTTCAAGAACATCCTCGGGATCTTGAAAAGCTCCGTCTATTCTAGGTTTCAGAAGCTGTCAGGCTCGGAGCATGTTCCACCGATTTCGATTCTCGTACCGGCGTACAATGAGGAGCTGACGATCATTGAAAATGTTCGGTCGCTGCTGGCACTCAACTACCCGCGTTACGAGGTGATCGTCGTCAATGACGGCTCGAAAGACGATACGCTGCAGGTGCTGACTCGTGAGTTCAAGCTGGAAGCATCGGCGCATATGCCGATACAGCCACTGCTGCAAACGTCGAACATCCGAGGGATTTACCACAACCCGGCTTATCCCAATCTTTATTTGATCGACAAGGAAAACGGGGGAAAGGCAGACTCGCTGAACGCAGGGATCAACCTTTCTCACTATCCGCTGATCGCTTCGATCGATGCCGATTCCTTGCTGGAAAAGGATGCGTTGATTCGGATCGCCAAGGTCTACATGGAAAATCCGGAAGAGACGGTCGCGATTGGCGGCGATATCCGGATCGCCAATGGCTGCAAAATCGAAGACGGCGTAGTCAGCGACATCCGTTTGCCCGACAAGTTTTTGCCGATGATGCAGTCAGTCGAATATCTCAAAGCGTTTCTCGGAGGACGGATCGGTTGGAGTGCGATCAACGGCTTGATTATCGTGTCAGGGGCCTTTGGCGTCTTCCGCAAAGATTACGTCATCAAAGTCGGCGGCTATCGTGAAGGCTATCCGGGTGAAGACATGAACATCATCATCAAGCTGCATAAATACATGCTGGAAAACAAACTCCCTTATCGCGTCGCCTTCTGCCCGGATGCGGTCTGCTGGACACAAGCCCCGGACTCGTTCCGAATCTTGGGAAGTCAACGTCGCAGATGGGGGCGCGGCAATCTGAAAAACATGATCGAGTACGGACAACACATGGTTTTGCGTCCGAAATACAAGTTATTCGGGATGCTTACTTTGCCTTTCAATATCCTGTTTGAGACGCTCAATCCGTACTTCCGCATCACAGGGCTGCTGGCTCTGATCGGTTACACGCTCCTGGACATGACGAATGCAAACGTTCTGGTGCTGTATGGACTGCTGAATGTCATCTACGGCGTACTGTTGGGAGTCGGTGCGCTGCTCCTTGAAGAAATCGCGTTTCGCCGCTATCCACGAATTCGGGATATCGTCAAAATGCTTTTCTATACCATCTTGATGTTCTTCGGTTATCGCCAGGTGGGCGTCATCTGGAGATTTTTGGGCCACATCGAATTTCTGCGAAACAACAATTCGTGGGGAACGATGACGCGCAAGAGCTGGCAGGCGGAGGGCAACAAAAATATCTCGAGCTTGGAGGCAAGAGGATGAGTAATCTCGTACCCGCTTTTTTTCAGCTGTTGAGTGAAATGGAAGCGAAACAGACATCGTCTGGGATTATTTTCGTGGCTTGCAGCAATCTCTCGAAGGATGATCTGGCAGGTCTGAAAAACCATTTTGAGCAGGAACCTCCTGCAGCTGTGGCCCATTACAACTATGACAGGACAAAAAATATACTCGGTGTGTTGCTGGAAGAGCAAAAGCTGGGAACCACCCATTTTCACGCTTTGCGGGTCAAAGACTATTTACGGGAGAAGCAGCTGCTGGCAGGCAGCGTGGCGATTGCGAGCTTTCCCGAAAACGCCCGCACGACTCCACAGATGCTCTTGAAAATGCTGCAGAACCTCGAGCAGCAAAAGAGCCAGGGTGAGATCCACATTTTTGACCCTGTATCGGGAGGCAGTGAAAAAGATCCGACGAGTATTCTCTTGGTCAACCCGGATCAAACGGTGAACGACTTTTTGACCATCTATCTGAAGCGCAAAGGCTACCAGGTCATCGTCGCGAGCGATGGGGTGGAAGGCATGCAGAAGTACGAGGAAAGCATGCCGGATCTGGTCATCACCGATCTGAATCTGCCTGTGATGAGCGGCTATCAGCTGATGGAGCGCATCAAGCATGCGGAGAGTGACCGCGAAAGTAAAATCGTGATTTTGACAGACAAACGTCTGGAAGAGGATGTTCAAAAATCGTTTGCACTGGGCGCCTCTGATTATATTACGAAGCCTTTTTCCCCCGTGGAGCTGGAGGCGCGCGTAAAACGACTGATTTCCTAAAGAGAGAAGGAGTGGGACAACAATGGGAAGATACGAGGAACTGAAACAAAAGATTCAAATGAAAACCGCACAAGTAGGGATTATCGGATTGGGCTACGTGGGACTGCCTTTGGCTATCGAAACGCTCAAAAGCGGCTATCCCGTAACAGGGATCGATCTTGACGCGAGAAAGGTAGAGAATCTGAAGGCAGGAATCTCGCATGTTCAGGATATCTCCAATGAAACGCTGCAGGAGTGCATGGCACAGGGGAGATTCCTTCCTACGACGGACTACAGTGTTCTGGCTGACCTGGATGCCGTCAGCATTTGCGTGCCGACTCCGCTCAGTCCCAATCAGGACCCGGACACTTCGTATATCATCCATGTCGTCGACCAGATCAAGACGTATATGAGACAGGGCCTGCTGATCACACTCGAGAGCACCACTTATCCGGGGACGACAGAGGAATTGATCCAGCAGGAGTTTGAAAAGCTCGGCTACGAGGCAGGGGTAGACTTCTTCCTCTGCTACTCGCCAGAGCGCGTCGATCCGGGCAACCGCTCGTTCACGACACACAATACACCCAAAATTATCGGGGGAACCACTCCGAAATGCATCGAGCTGGGTATGATGCTGTACGGCAACCTCGTCAAAACGGTCGTACCGGTTTCCTCCCCGAAAGTGGCGGAAATGTCCAAGCTCTTGGAAAATACGTTCCGCAGCGTCAACATCGCATTCATGAACGAAATGGCGATGATGTGCGACAAAATGGGGATCAACGTATGGGAAGTGATCAAAGCGGCATCCACGAAGCCATTTGGCTTTATGCCGTTCTACCCGGGTCCGGGAATCGGGGGACACTGCATCCCGCTCGACCCGATGTATCTGTCCTGGAAAGCAAAAGGCTTCCGTTTCCACAGCCAGTTTATTGAAATCGCACAGTCGATTAATGACAATATGCCGGACTATGTCCTGAACAAGACGGGTCAGGTACTCAATATTTACGCGAAAGCAATCAACAGCTCTCGCATTCTGATTCTGGGTATGGCGTACAAGCCAGACATTGACGATCTGCGCGAGTCACCGGGATTGGAGATCTATGAGCTCTTCGCGAAAAACGGGGCGAAGGTCGATTATTTTGACCCGTATGCCCAAAGCTTCCGAGACAAGGAAGGGCGAGTCGTCCAGTCCATCGAGAACGATCCGGAAGCCTTCAAGAAGTACGACTGCATGGTTTTGGTCACGAACCATCGCTCTTTTGACTATCAGGCGCTCGCTGATTTGGGAGTGGCGATCATTGATACCCGCAATGCCTTTGACGGAATCACCAACCCGAACATCTACAAGCTGGGCAATCCAGTTGCGATCCGTCAGGAAAAAGAAGTCGTCAGCATGCTCGCGTAAAGCATGGAAGCTTTTCACTAGGAAGCTTGGGAAAGGGAGGATTGCGTAACATGTGTGGAATTATGGGATATATCGGCAACAGAGAAGCACAATCCATCTTGATCAATGGACTGAAAAAACTGGAGTACCGCGGCTATGACTCAGCAGGAATAGCCGTGTGCGACGGGGAGAATATTTCGATTTGCAAAGCCAAAGGACGCATCGATGTGCTGGAGGAGCAAGCCGGGAAATCCGCTCTCCAGGGAGCGATCGGGATCGGACATACACGCTGGGCGACACATGGCCGTCCGTCTGATGAGAACTCGCACCCGCATTTTGACCAGTCCGGAAAATTTGCGATCGTGCATAACGGCATCATCGAAAACTACTTGGATCTCAAGCAGGAGCTGGAAGAGCGAGGCGTCGTCTTTACCTCGCAGACGGATACCGAGGTCATCGTCCATCTGCTCGCCGAGGCTTACGACGGAGATATCGTTTCCACTGTACAAAAGGTGGCAGCAAAGATTCGCGGCGCGTACGCACTGGGCGTCATGACGGAATATGAGCCGGACAAGCTGATTGCGGTACGGCTCGCGAGCCCGTTGATTATCGGGGTAGGAAAGGGCGAAAACTTCATCGGATCGGATATTCCTGCCGTTCTGGAGCATACACGCGATGTCTACGTCCTCGAGGATGGCGATCTGGCTATCTTGACCAAGGATTCGGTCCAAGTCATGAGTTTGGATACAAAGGAATGGATCGAGCGTGACCTGATGCGGATCGAGTGGGACAAAGAGCAGGCGGAAAAGGATGGCTACGAGCACTACATGCTCAAAGAAATCCATGAGCAGCCTCGCGCTTTGCGCAATACGATGACAGGACGCATCGACCAGGGGGGCCAACGCATTTTGTTCCCGGATCTGGGATTGTCCACGGAAGGAATCAAAGAGATCGAGAAGGTTTACATAGTAGCTTGCGGCACAGCCTATCATGCGGGAATGATCGGCAAGCATGTCATCGAGAGCTTGGCGCAAATTCCGGTAGAGGTAGATGTAGCATCCGAGTTTCGCTACAGACGTCCTCTTTTCAAAGGCAAGAGCCTCACGATCGTCGTCAGCCAGTCGGGAGAGACGGCGGATACACTCGCGGCGTTGCGGGAAGCGAAACGCCACGGCTCGAGCATTCTGGCGATTACCAATGTCGTAGGCAGCTCCATTGCACGGGAAGCCGACCATTTGATCACGACGAATGCCGGTCCGGAAATCGCCGTAGCATCGACAAAAGCGTATACCTCGCAGCTGATCGCTTTTTATCTACTCGGGCTCTATTTGGCGCAGGAAAAAGAGACGCTGCCTGCACAGGAGAGACAGACTTTGATCAGCGCTTTGCTAAAGCTGCCGGATCAGGTGGAGCAGGTGCTGGCAAACGCAGAGGGCATCCACTCGTTCGCTCACTCGATCAAGGACGAGGGTCATCTGTTCTTCATCGGCCGTGGCTTGGACTATGCGGTCTCTCTGGAAGGCTCGTTGAAGCTGAAAGAAATTTCCTACATTCACTCGGAAGCGTACGCAGCCGGAGAGCTGAAGCACGGAACACTCGCCCTGATCCAAGAGGGGACACGAGTGATTGCGTTGTCTACGCAAGCGGAGCTTCACGAGAAAATGGTCAGCAATATTACGGAAGTGAAGGCGCGTGGAGCAAATGTGCTTGGAATCGCACTCGAAGACAACGTGGAGCTGCATCGATCGGTGGATGATGTGTGCCTGATCCCTTCGACGGAATCGCTGCTTACCCCGGTCCTGAGTGTGATTCCGTTGCAGCTCATCTCGTACTACACCTCGGTTGCTCTGGGAAATGACGTGGACCGTCCACGAAACTTGGCCAAAAGTGTAACAGTCGAATAGCCACTCTCGTCCTTACTCTCAATGAAGGACGAAAAGGAGGATCTGGCAAATGAGCACCTCGAATCGGACGTTGAATCAGGAAGTTTTGCTGGAGATCATGCTCCAGGCCTATCAGCTGGGCGTGCAGAGGAAAGACATCAACCTGGGAATGATGATTGACAATTTAACCTACGAATTAAAGCCTTACTTCGAGCATGACGTTCAGCTTCGCCCTTATCGAAAAGGCGAGCTGGACGGAACGGAGGGAATCGGATGAACATACATGCAATCGTACTCGCAGCAGGAAAAGGAACGCGTATGAAGTCAAGCTTGTACAAGGTCATGCACCCCGTGTGCGGCAAGCCGATGATCGAGCACGTTGTCGCAGCAGTAGAAGACCTAGCTTTCCACAAGCCGGTCGTCGTGATCGGTCACGGGGCAGAAGCCGTGATGCATCAGCTCGGCGACCGCGTCCAGTACGCCCATCAGCAAGAGCAGCTGGGAACGGCGCATGCGGTGTGGATGTGCCGGGAGGTTTTGGAAAATCAGGACGGCATGACGATCGTACTGAATGGGGATACGCCACTCGTACAAAAAGAGACATTGAATCAGCTCCTCTCCTATCATCAGGAGAGGGGAGCGGCTGCAACGGTGCTGACCGCCATCGTGGATGACCCGACTGGCTACGGCCGGATCATCCGGGACGAGAGCGGAAATGTCCGACGGATTGTGGAAGAAAAAGATGCTACCTTGGGCCAAAAAAAGGTGTGCGAAATCAGCACAGGCATCTTTTGCTTCGACAATCGCAAGCTGTTTGAGACCATTCCGCAAGTATCCAACGATAATGCGCAAGGAGAATACTATTTGCCGGATGTTCTGGCGATCCTGCAGGAGCAAGGCTGCCTGATCGGAGCATATGCCGCTGCCGATCCGGATGAAGGGGCAGGCGTTAACGACCGCATCCAGCTGTCTCAGATGGAGAGCAAGCTGCGTAAGCGAATCAACGAGCGCCACATGAAGAATGGGGTGACGATCATTGATCCGGCAGCGACGTATATTGAGGCAGATGTGGTGATCGGGCTGGATACCGTCATTTACCCGGGGTCTTACCTGAGTGGACGCACGCGGATTGCAGATGGATGCGCGATCGGTCCAAACGCCCATATCTTGGACAGTGTGATTTCCAGCCGCGTGCAGGTGAGTTCCTCTACCGTAGTAGGCAGCAAGGTTCCGATGAATACGATCGTCGGTCCGTATGCTTTTGTAGGCGGCGAGGTTCAGGAATGGCAGAAAAGCGACGACAGTCAAGCACCGATAGCGCAGATGACAGGAGGAAGATGCTGATTCTGCGTTGGGCAAGGACAGCCATACATCGCAATTGGGTATGGCTGTTGATTGTCCTATGTGTCTCAGTCGTCGCTGGGAGTATGCTGCATTTACGTCCTGAACCTGCCTATACGAAAGCGACCTGGATTTGGAATGCCCGGATATTGCCTGCGCATACCGAAGAGATTGTCGCTTTCGCCAAGCAAAACGAGATTAATCTGATTTATGTGCACATCGAGCCGACTACGGTTTCCCCACAGGTTTACCGTGATTTCATTCGCACGGCGAAAAAGGCCTCCATTCAGGTGGAAGCCTTGGGCGGCGATCCGAATTGGGCATTGACCGCTAGTCGCGGCAGCATCGGCGATCTCGTGTCCTGGGTGAAAGCCTTCAACCATTCCGCCAAGCCGGATGAACGATTTCAGGGCATTCACGTGGACATCGAGCCGTATCTGCTAGCGGATTGGAAAAAGGACCAGGATGCTGTCGTTGAGCAATGGATGAAAAACGTTGTCTACTTGGTCGCCGAGACGAAGAAAGACTCGGATTTATTGGTCGGTGCGGATCTTCCCTTTTGGATCGATTCTGTGATGGTTCCGGGAGAAAAGGAAAAGGTCAGCAACTGGATGGTGGAAAGACTGGACAGTATTACACTGATGGCCTACCGAAATCACGCCATGGGGCCGAATGGCATTATTGACATCGTTCACAGGGTTGTGGCGGATGCCAACTCTCGAAAAAGCGGCTCAGTCGTGGTGGGTGTCAACATTTTGGAATCCAAGGAAGGTGCAAATACCAGCTTTCATGCAGATGGCACGGTAGAGATGGAGAAGCAGCTGGCGATTCTGCAAGAGGAGCTGGAAAAGAATCCTTCCTTTGCTGGCAGCGCGATCCACGATTACGAGAGCTGGCTTCATGCGAGCAGACGAGAGGAGGAATGACGATTGAAAGCCGCGCGCATCTATCTGAGCGTTCTCTGCCTTACGCTCGGCTTTCTATACGGATTTTCCCCTGCGGAAAAAAAGAGTAAAGCCACGTGGATCTGGCAGTCCGAGACGGTCGGAGAGAACAAGCAGCAGGTCCTGACCTTTTGCGAAGAGAACGACATTACCTTGATCTATTTGCGCATCGATATGAACAAGCCTTATGACTACTACCGCTCCTTTATCCGGGATGCTTCCGCGAAGGGTGTAGAGGTCCATGCGGTCGCGGGACACCCAGCTTGGGCACTGGTCAGCAACCAGAAGAGAATGCTGAAGATTGTGAATTGGGTGAAGCAGTACAATGAATCTGTGGCCCAAGCAGAGCGAGTAAAGGGGATTCAGCTGGATATCGAGCCGTATTTGCTGCCGCAATGGGAGACGGAGCAGGAGCGTGTGATCCGGGAATGGCAATCAAACGTGAAGGTATTTGCAGCTGAGTTGAACGAGATCGGGAATTTGGAGGCAAGTGTGGCGATTCCTTTTTGGCTGGATGACATCCCCACGCCTGACAATCCCGATCTGCCTCTCTCCGAATGGATGATTTCCCGATTCGATACGATTAGCATCATGGCCTATCGGGACAAGCTCGACGGGCCAAATGGGCTTTTATCCTTGGTAGACGAGGAAATGGAGCAGGCAGACAAGCTGGAACGAAGAGTTCTCATCGCCGTCAATATGAAGGAAATCGAGGATGACCACGCTTCTTTCGCACAAGAGGGTGCTGGCGAAATGAATCGGATGCTGGATCAGCTTCCGGACAGGCTGGGTGAGCATCCGTCTTACAGCGGCACAGCCATTCACGATTATCGGTACTGGCAGGAAGCCAGCGGAACGATTTCGGCTCCACCACCAGCTCCGAGCCAGTATCGGGGAACCTACATCTGGCGGGCAGAGACCTTGAAATCAGAGGAGGACGAGATCCTCGCCTTTGCCGAAGCGAATGAGATCAACCTGCTGTATATCCGAATCGACATGCAGCAGCCACCGGCTATGTATCAGAGGTTTCTCAAGAAGGCAACCGCAGCTGGAATCGAAGTGCACGCTTTAGGAGGACACCCTATTTGGGCGCTAAAGGAGAATAGAAGCAAGATCCTGAAGCTGGTCAACTGGGTGAAAGCGTACAACGCGCAGGCGGATTCGGATGAACAGCTTCGCGGGGTGCATCTGGACATCGAGCCGTACGTGCTGCCGCGCTGGCAAGAAAACAAAGAAGAAGTTCTGCGTCAATGGATGGGGAATATCGAGTCCTTTGTGGCCGAGGCAAAGAAAGACGGTCTGGAGACCAGCGTCGATTTGGCTGCGTGGCTGGACAATACCGCTGTACCGGGAAATCCGGATGTCCCTTTCTCCCACTGGATGATCGATCAGCTGGATCATACGACTTTGATGGCCTTTCGCGACAAGGCAGAGCAAATCGTGAATTTGGTGGAAAGCCAGATGAAGTACGCCGAGAGCAAAGGAAAGAAGCTGGTCGTAGCCGTAGAGACAAAAGAGAGTCACGAAGGAGAGTTTGTCACCTTCTTTGAAGAAGGCATGGGGGAGATGAACCAGCAGCTGCAGCTAGTGGCGCAGCTTCTGGGAGGCTACTCCTCTTACCTGGGTCAAGCTGTGCATGCCTATGAGTATTGGAAAAACGGCAAAGACTGATTCACGCATAGCGCAACGGTGAGTCGATTTCATGTACAATAAAGAAAAATGAGTGCAGAGAAAGAGGCGACAGAAGCCATGCGGGATGTATCCAACCGTCACAGCTCACTTCCACCGCGCACACCAGAGATGCTGTACAACATCGTGCGCAAGTTTTATCGGGGTGCTGTCAGTCATTACGATTTGATCCAGGAGAAAAAAAGCGAGGTGCGTACTGCATGGGAGCGTCTGCAAGCAGGCGGCGATGACGCCCAGCTTCGAGCGGCCATGCATACGTTGTTTCTCGAGTTTCACTTTTATGTGACCTGCTGGCTGCAAATCGAAATGGCGCTGTTCCGCCTGGCTAAGCAGGACGAGAGGCAGGCGGCGGTGCTTGCGCGCTTTCGTACCGAGTTGGAAAGGCATGTAAGCGTTCGATCCCAGCTGGATCAGACAGCGGTGTGTATCGAAGCGCAGCTGATGCACAGCGGACCGGAATGGACGTGCGTGAAGGAGGATGCCTACTGGTTTGAAGGAATCTCCTTTACTGTAGATGAACGGAGCTTGGAAGCTTTGCATGCCTTGTACGAGGCGATTTTGCAGGCGCGAAAATAGGAAAAGGTGTGGCTGTCGGAAAAGACAGCCACACCTTTTTTGTACTGAGCCACAAAGCTTGGCAGAGCCAAGTTTCTAAAACTGCGCTATTGACCCGCGCAGCCCCGTTTTTAAGTGGATTTCCCTAGAAGCTTCCCGGGAAAATAGAGCCCGTATGCGCAGTTGCTTGACCGCCGTTGTTCAGGCTGCGAACCTCCTGAACGTTTGTGCCAGAGAAGCCAGGGGAGAAGATGGATTGGGAACCGATCCCCATCGCATTGCCATAGTTTTGGTAAGGCTGCTGGCTCATTTGTTGCTGTGGTTGTTGGCTGTATCCAGCGCTGTATCCGGCATTCATGAGCCCGGAGGTTGCGGTGCCGCCATGGTTGAGCTGACGAACCTCTTGGACGTTGGTTCCTGCAAAGCCAGGAGAGAAAATGCCGCCTCCTGTTTGGGCAGAATATCCAGTGTGGTTGGTGTAGTTAGCCTGGCCTTGATAGTTGGAAATGCCCGCATAGCCCGTGTTGTTGCGTTGTTGCACTTCTTGGACGTTCGTGCCGGCAAAGCCTGGTGAAAAGATGGAGTTCGTAGCAGCACCAAACGCAGGCTGATAAGTGGATTGCGCCTGCACGTAGTTTGTTCCTTGGTTTGGATGGAGATAGTTGATTGGCTGCGCTTGCTGGTAGCTGTTCATTTGCGTTTGTTGGTAACCTTGCTGGCTAGGGGTGGAGTAGCCTTGGTTAAACGGACGAACTTCTTGCGTGTTGGTGCCTGCATAGCCAGGCTGGAACATCGCTTGCGTGCCACCCAATCCGCCGCCATAGGACATGCCGTAGGAAGGAATTTGGGCATGCGAAGTTTGACCACCCTGATTCCAGTATTGGACTTCCTGCGTGTTGGTGTTGGCGTAGCCAGGCTGGAACATGGCGCTAGCTTGGCCCATTGCTCCTGGAATATGTAGTTGTTGTGAGTGCATGATATTGTTGTTGTAGGTCATGAGAAGACCACCTCCTGAACCATATCATTTCCATGGATGGCCAACTCATGCATGAAGTGGTAAAACAAGAAAATTCAATTTTTGGAGTGGGAAAGCATGAAAAACATGCCGGATGAATCAACCGGCATGCTCCTGCAAATCGTTCGGATTCCAATGCCCGAAGGCAAGCCACAGCGTTGGCTTTCCCGTAGGACCGATGCTTGCTTTGACCGGCTCGAACCCCATCCCGCGAAATAAGGCGAGACTGGCTTCGTTGTCGAGAGCGACTCGCACATAGAGCTTCGGCAGCTTTTGACAGAGATGAGCCGTGAGCGCCTTCCCGATTCCTCGGTTGCGATATCGCTTGTCGACGACCAGAAAAGACTGGCCGAGACCGCAGCGAGAGACAGCGAACAATCCGACAACCCGTTTGCCATTCATTGCGAGAGCCAAGGTAGTCCCTTGCTCCGCCATCCGTTTGGGAGTGAGCTGTGTGAGCCAGTTGATGGCGTGCTTGGTAATCCGGCGGTCCCCTTCCTGGCGGGTAAATCGGACCAATGTCGTCTGGGATTCGGCCAATGCCTGTGGCGGCATGATAATGTATTTCAGCTTCATGTTCGTTACCCCGCTACTACTCCTCGCCCGCTTGGCAGGCGGGATACATACTGTGCGTAATGGATGAGATTGGATAGTGACATGCGGCGGATCGTAGGTTCGTCGAATTTCTCGGGTTTCGCATTTGCCTCAAAAAACCAGAGCTTCCCGTCCTCTGTCAGCCCCAAATCCATGGACATTTCCGCCAAATCCTTAATCTCCTCGTTTAGTGCTTGCGCGATCGTCAATGCGGTATGGTGGATCGTCGACTCCATTTTCTCCGGATCGGTCGAGAAGAGTGCTTGCAGCACACTGGACAGGGAGTGAATGGAACCTCCACGAGGGACATGGGTGGTAATGCTTTGGGATCCGGATCTTCGGATGCCCACCCCTGTGACGCCCCATTCTCCTTTTCCATCCTTTTGGACGAGAACCCGTACGTCAAAAGGTTTGCCCATATACCTGGCACGCTTGATTCCTTGCTGCATGATATACCGCTTTTCCCGGGTATGACCTTTGACGTGCTTCCAGAGATCCTCCAAATTCCTAAATCGGCGGATGATCGCTTTTTGATCCTTTAAGCGCTCCAGTCGCCACATGTCATTCTTGTACTCGATCCGCATGATTCCTTCTCCGGCTTTCCCGCGCACCGGCTTTAAGTAGACGAAGCGATGCTCGGTGCAAAAAGTGCGGAAGCGAGCGAGATTATCGAGTTTTTTCGTCTCTGGCAAATAGGAATGGACGCTTGGGTAATAGGCAAGCATTTGAAAAAGCTCCTGTTTATCAAAAAAACAGCGATTGAACAGGGTGACATTTGGCAAGTCGTTGATCCGGGAAAGGGTCTTGCGTACTTCCGGCCGCTGTTCCGCTTTCCTGGTGGGTATGCGGTTGTAGACGACATGCGGGAACGGGAGAATCAGTTCCTGCCAGAGGTTTTGTCGCTCGTTATACAGATAACCGCGGACCTTCTTTTTTTCCCAGTTGATCCCTTGCGGCGTAAATACGAAAACAAGTGCTCCCCATTTTTTACCGGAGAGGGCAATGTCTTTGAAGTTATCCCGATTTCCCAAGAATGCTGCCCCATCGCCGACAGTCAGAATACCGATCAATGGCCCGAGTCGCACGGAGTTATTGACCATCTTCCAGTTGATCCGTGTGCGGATGCGGCCAGGCTGTTGATTGGGCAGACCCGTATGCAGCCGTTTCTGGTGAGCGAATGGTCCGAGACTGGCGATTAACGGCTTTTTGGGGCGATTGGCTAGGGCTTGCCGTGGAAGTTGCAGAAACCATTTGCCGCTTGGGAGGATGGTTAACCACCCGGAGCTCAGTTTAGGCATGGGTGTTCCTCCTTCCTGAAAAAACGGTCGTGTTCGCATGGATTAAAAATTCGCAAGATAACAACTGTAGTCGACGAGGAGCTTGCGAGATTCATAGTCCGCTTGCTTGAGCCTTGCGTGTTTAAAGATAGAACGCCCTGGCTTGGAGTTGGCTTCGAACATCCAGACATGACCATGCGTATCGATACCCATATCGAGTCCGAGCTCGCCCAGATCAATGCCCTTCGCCATTTCAATGGCTGTGGCGAGGCGGATAGAGGCATCCGATATACGCTCCACCATCATCGCTTTTTGTCTGCCAAAGAGATGCTGGAGCAATTCATCTCCAGGAATGACGGTACCTCCTGTGCGCACATGGGTAGTGACGCTTCCAGAGCCTGCGACCTTGGCGGCTGTGCAGGAAACGACCCATTGATTCAGCTGGTTTTTATGAAGATGAACACGGAAGTCAAAAGGGCGCCCCTGGTACGTCATCAGGGAGATCCCTTGCTGTGCGAGGTAGGAGCTGACACGACGGCTGCGAAAAACATGTTGATACAAAGCCGACAGCTTGGTGAAATGCCGTTTGACGTTGCCAGAGCCGTTGTGGTAAGACACATCGTATCCGCCGCCACTTCGCACGACCTTGACGATTCCGTATCCAAGACTACCGTTTTTCGGCTTCAGATAGACGATCGGGTATTTTTTGATCAGATTGCGAACCGTTTGCAGGGATGGGGATGTATAGGTTTCTGGAATGTGTTCGTTGACTTCTGGATTGGGGTACAAAAGCTGGTGAACGCCCCATTTGTTGAAAAAGCCCTGATTGAACATCGGGGTGTTCGGGTAGTTTGCCAGCTTGTATTTGAAATCACGTACGGCCTCGTGTTTTTCGGCAGAACGAGAGGGAACGCGGTCATAGATGACATCAGGCATGGCAGTCTTCATTTTTCGCCAGACGTAGCTGCCGTTCTTGCCTTTGCGTAAAAACCAGGCAACGACTTCGTTTTTGCTCCAGTCAACATCGTGGGGAGAAAAAATATAGTAAAACACGCCTTTGCCTTCCTGTGCCTGCAAGAGCTTTTGGAAGAACGAGGTCCTAGGTCCAATCGGATTTCGGGGATCTCTGCGAACGCCTGTGGTGACGATGCCGATCGCAGGTCCGATCCGGAGCGTTTCTCCTTCGCGCTTCAGATTGATTAAGCCGCCGTGGGGAATGCTCAGCTCCTCTTGCAGCAGGCTGGTGATTTTCACGACGTTGCTATCGGGATTTCGCTTGTCATTCAGGACAACGGCGACTGCTTCCTTTTTACCCAGCGTGATCGTAATTCGTTGGCGGGGTCTCAGCTGCAGCTGTTGCATGAGATTGATCGGCAGGATGATCCCGTAGACATGGGGATGAGGAAGGAAGCGGAGTCGCACTCGGGTTGTTTCCATGCTTAGTAACCTCCTACACGCTCTTTCATGAGATAGTGAGCATAACGAACAGGCTGGGTGATGGAATGGAATTGGGCAGCAGGATCGTTGATCATGGTGAATACAGTCCGGCCAGGTCTGCTGTTCACTTCGATGATCCAGACGTTGCCTGCTGTATCAATCCCGACATCGATCCCGAGCTCTACCAGTCTGCCGTGGGACTGCTCTAAAAAACGGGGGAGCTCAATGGCCACCTGATCGATGGTTTGCATGATCCGCGTCTGCAGCGCTGGCTTGTAATGGCGAGAGAGGAAGGGGGCGAGCGGGACGGCCTTGCCCCCACCGTGCAGGTTGGAGGTAATGCTTCGTTTATCGCCGATCCGCACAGCACGGCCGGTGGTTTCCCACTCTCCTTCCCCGTTTTTTTGCACCAGCACACGGACGTCGAATGGTGAGCCATCGGGTGTATGCAGCTCGAGGTAAGGCTGTACGAGAAACTTGCGTCCATTTGTAAAGGTAGAGACAAAGCGTTTGAGGCCGGCCTCTCCCTGGAGGATGCGGCGGAAAGGCTGGTTCTCTTTGCTTCTCCCTGATACTTCAAAATCTCCCTTGCGCCTCTTGACGCGTACGACACCGATCCCATGGGTTCCCGCCATTGGCTTGAGGATGGCGGATCCGTATTGATCCAGTGTTTCCTGTAGAGCGGAGTGCGTGAAAAGCTCGGTGGGAGGCAGCAGAGGAGAGAGCTGTTTCGAGTGGATGAGCATTTGATGCACCTGCCATTTACCGGACAGGCCGTGCCCCAAAAATGTAATGTTGCGATCGTTTTGCAACTTTTCCACAAATGGTTTATAGTTGCCATAAGCTGGGCCGACAAAGCATCGGTCGTAAACGAACGCTGGCAATGGGAATGTGTCCGATTGCCAGGCGCCGTTTCTGTATTCAAAGCCCGCTACCGTTCGGGAGGAAAAGTTTACCCGGCGCGGGGAAAACACAAAGACACGGATGCCTTGCTTGCGTCCGAAGAGCGTCAGCTTTTTGTAATAGCCTTTGTCAATAAAGTGGGAGCCTTGGCAGCGAGTCATGATGCCTAAGGTTCTCTGGTTTGCTCTCATGAAGGTCACCTTCGCCTGATTTTCTTGGCTGCTGGTTTTGGCTTTGGTTTAGCTGCCCGGGGAAAACCACTTACATATGCGGCATATTCAAGCATCCGCACAACCGATGGCCTTGCGCGGCGGGGAGGTTCTTCCTCACCTTCTGGAAGGGGTACGGTGTTGGCCGTCTTGGATGGTTTGCTGTTAACTTCCAACAGCCACACATGCCCCCGGACATCTACACCGAGATCGACCCCAAATTCCGCGTAATTCCCTGGAAGTGCTTCTTCTAGCAGCACGGACAGCTTTAAAGCGACAGCTCTGAGTGTCTGCGGTGTGGGGCGATTCCCGCTTACCCATGGACCGCAAAGGCGCAGAGCCTGTTGGGGAGGCAGCATGGAGCCGCCTCGAGAAATGTTGGAGACGATCCGATTTTGCCCCAAACGCGCCACCATTGAGGTGACCGCCCATTCCCCTTTTCGATCTTTTTGGACCAACACGCGAAAATCAGTTGGCCGATTTTGGATGCCAATCAGTGGTAAACCTTGCTGTAGCAAGTACGGTTTGCCTTTTGTCTGTTTGGAGAGATACTGGTTCAGCCCTTGTATACTGGAGAAGGTCTTGGTGAGTCCTCCTGGTTTGGCGAGCTGATAGCCTTGATCTGTTCGGCGCAGCCGGATGATTCCCCGACCCATGCTGCCGTTCGCCGGTTTTGCGTAAACCACGCGATGCGCGGACAGCATATTCTTTACATCATCTAGGCTCTGATAGCGGACCATACTGGGGAGATGATCGGCGGCAGCTTCCTGGTTTTCTAAAGCGGAATGCACGTGCCACTTATTTAGGAATTGCTCATTAAAGAACGGGATGTTAGCGTCCTTACATCGCTGCACCCAATTGGTCATCTGTTCGCTTCGTTCCCGTTGCCTGGAAACGAGACGGTTGTAGATGCATTGGGGAAGCGGCAAAACTCTTTGTCGCCAGACGCTGCCAACTCTCGTGAGACCACGGACAATTCCCGCATCCCAGTTGACATCCTGCAAGCGAAACGCGCAGATGACGCCACCGCGTTTTCGGCAAATATCCGCTACTTCATTGAAGAACGGAGTCAGGGGTCCAAAAGGGGACTGAGGGAATTGCGCGTTGTAGGTCGAGACAAGAACACCCACATAAGGGCCGAATACAAGGGACTGCTGGTTCGCTTGGTATCGGGCAAGCAGGGGAATTCCCGTAGGCAGATGGAGCGATTGGGCAATGGAAGGGCGTATCAACGTACGGTTAGTACGATCCATACTGCTTACGCGGGCACGAACTTGTTTACTTCCGAATTGGACGGTGAGGGTGGGCGAAGAGAGATTCCATTTGCGCATGTGCGCCTGGGGCAGGTAAAGGTCTACTTCCGACTTTGGCTCGTATGCTTGAACGATGGTTGGAACGTAAGACATGGTTATCCCCTTCCCATCAGGCATGAAGTTAGTCTATGGTATGAGTAGGGAAATGGTTTGGTTCCTTGCAGAGAAGAGAGGTTGTTAGTGTTTATGAACTTTTGGATGATATTGATAAACGTTGGAGTCGGTTCCGTCATTGGTGGAGTGACGAATGAACTGGCGATCCGAATGCTTTTCCGACCGCTGAAGCCTTGGTATATCGGGCGTTGGCGCGTTCCCTTTACTCCGGGTTTAATCCCGAGTCGGCGAGACGACATCGCCATACAAATGGGCAGATTAGTAGAAGAGCACTTGCTGACGATGGAAGGGGTCAGGCGTGCCCTTACCCAGAGCGGGCTTGAGAATCAGCTGGCGGACTGGCTCAATCGGGTGGCGCAAAATTGGATGCAGGACGAGCAAAGCCTGCGTCAGTTTCTGCAAGCGGCCGCTCCGCAATTGTTCCAGGAGGATGGCGCGTGGAGCGAATCCGTTCGCCAGCCGGTGCTTTTGCATTGGCAGTCCTTCGTCAATCGTAAGCTCTATCAGTATGAAGAAAAAACATTGCGGGAGCTAATCCCAGCAGCAGGCAAAGAACGGCTGGAAAGCGCGCTGGATTCAGTAAGCCAGCTTTTGCTCCAAAGATTCCGTGAATTTTTGCACTCTCCAGAAGGCCAGCAATCGCTGCAGTCGATGATTCGTGGGCTGCTTGGCGGCGGTGGGGGGATGTTCGGCGGCCTGGTTGGGATGTTCCTCGGAGACGACAAGATTTTGGGCAAACTGCTGCCGCATCTCGACGATCTGTTAGCGCGTCCGGAGCTATCCCAGAAATTGCGTGAGATGCTCGGTGGCGAAGCGGACAAGCTGCTGGATAAAAACGTGGGTGAAATCGTGAAGTGGATTGGAACGCAGCAGGTCGAGGATTGGTCCCGTGCTGTGTTTGCAAAGCTGGAGGAGCAGAGCTTGCGTATTGTCGACGAGCCCGTGTCGCGTTTAACTTCCCCCATTCAAGAGGCGGTAACCACTTCACTCGTTCCACGCATGGCGCGGTGGATGGTAGATTCTTTGGAAAAGAATGTGGAGCGAATCTTCCAGAGACTGGCGATTCGAGAGATCGTGACGCGCCAGGTAGAAGGCTTCCCGATTGAGAGGATCGAGGAGATGGTAGTAGGTATCTCAGGAAAAGAGTTCCGCATGATTACCATTCTGGGCTTTATCTTGGGCGGTATCATTGGTTTGATTCAAAGCTTCCTAGCGATTTGGCTGGGTTAGCAAAACTGAAAAGAAACTGTAAACCGCCTGTAATATTCCTGTAATATAAGAAGGATAAGATAAACATACGATGAAAACCCCCTTAATGATATACTTTCTGATTTGGTAGCTTGAAAAAGCTACCCTTTTTTTTTGCCTCTCCTTCGGGTATATTGTTCCAAGGAGCCAGAGATGGAACGGGTGGGAGATTAGGAAGGGGGATACGCGACTTGACAACGAAACACGAACAAATTTTGCAATATATTGATCGCCTTCCGATCGGCTCAAAGATTTCGGTACGACAGATTGCCAAAGACCTGGACGTAAGTGAGGGTACGGCATACCGGGCCATCAAGGAAGCAGAGACCCAGGGATACGTCAGTACCATTGAGCGCGTCGGAACGGTGCGAATTGAGAAAAAACAGAAGGAAAACATAGAGCGGCTGACCTTTGCAGAGGTAGTCAATATTGTAGACGGGCATGTTTTGGGCGGGCGAGAAGGCTTGCACAAGACGCTGAATAAATTCGTCATCGGTGCGATGCAGCTCGAAGCGATGATGCGCTATATCGATGCAGGCAGCCTGTTGATTGTAGGGAATCGCTATCAGGCGCATAAAATTGCGCTGCAGCAAGGGGCAGCGGTATTGATTACCGGGGGCTTCGACACGAGCGAGGAAATCAAGCAATTGGCTGATCGTCTCGCGCTGCCGATCATTTCCTCCAGCTACGATACGTTTACGGTAGCTTCGATGATCAACCGGGCCATTTACGACCGTCTGATCAAAAAGGAGATCGTCATGGTTGAGGATGTGCTCAAGCCACTGGCGGAAACACCCGTCCTTTTGCCTTCCGATCCTGTGGCAAAATGGCATCAGTACACGGAGCTTTACCAGGATACCCGTTTTCCGGTCGTGGATGAGCAAATGCGCCTGATCGGGATTGTGACGTCCAAAGATATCATCGGACATGAAGAAACCGCGACGATCGATAAAGTGATGACCAAAAACCCGATCACGACGTCTCCACGCGTATCAGTAGCTTCCTCTGCGCACATGATGGTGTGGGAAGGAATCGAGCTTTTGCCTGTCGTAGACAATCACCGCAAGCTGGTCGGGGTCCTCAGCCGAAATGACGTGCTAAAAGCTTTGCAGTACACTGCCAAGCAGCCGCAGATGAGCGAGACGTTCCCGAATCTGATCATGTCCCATTTCCGGGAAGAGCGAAAATCAGATGAGCTTCTTTATTTGGGAGAGGTCAGCCCGCAGATGACCAACCATCTCGGGACGATCGCGAGCGGAATCATGACGACGGTAATGGTGGAGGCGGCCTGTAATCTTTTGCGTCAGCACCGCCGAGGCGATATGGTTCCCGAAAACGTAATGGTCTATTTCCTGAAGCCCGTGCAAATGGAGAGCCAGATCGAAGTGCAGCCTCGTCTGCTCGACATCAGCCGTCGCTTTGGGAAAGTAGAAGTAATGGTCTACCAAGGGGATCAGCTAGTGGGCCAGGCAATGGTGACTGCGCAAATCATTGAGAGATAATACGAAAAAGCCATCTGACGAAGAAAACTCGTCTGGATGGCTTTTTGCTTTAAGTAGAGAATATCCAGTTTCCTTGGCGAAACAACGGCTCCCGTGTACCATCTGCCAGCTCGCCGTCGATATCGAGCTGATCCGATCCGACCATGAAATCTTCGTGCACCCCGCTGTCGTTGGCACCACGCCTTACGGACAATAATGCGGGCGAATTCTGCACATTCCAATGGAGCGCCTAGATACAGGACTTGCCCCGGCTGCAGGTTTACCCCGACTTTCAGGACCAGCTCCGCGTATTTGTGCAGCTGTTGTTCCAATGAATTCATGGGCATACCTCTCTTCAAAAAATAAATGACAACCCGTAATACGGAGTAGCTTGCACGATTGTTTCAGTTTTCCAGTTCATTGACAAGAAGGGAGAAAATGAGTACCATCTAATTAAATATATGTCTAATTAGTTAGTGATTACAAAGACTCACTTGAAATCACAGTCCAGTATGATGGCTGGGGAAAAATGAAAAAAGGTGATAACAAATGCAATTAGATAAGCTGGTGACCTTTCATAAAGCGCTGGCCGATCCGACGCGCATTCGCATCCTCGCCGTCTTGGCGAACGGACCGCTGCATGGCCAGGCATTGGCAGGAAAAATGGGCGTGACTGCCCCGACGATTACCCACCATATGGCAAAACTGCGTGAGGCCGGAGCGGTGTACGAGAGAAGGGACAAGAACACCATTTATTTTTATCTGCATGAAGCCAATATGAAGCGACAGTCGCAGGCTATTCTGGATCTGCTGGCAAAGGCAAAGGACGAGAGTGTCGATGAGTTGCAGGATGATATTTCGGCAGCAGAGCAGAGGAGGGAGAGCATGGCACAAGAGGCACTGCAGGTGATTCGAAGCTTTATTACCTCGGATGGAAAGCTGAAGCAAATCCCGGCCCAGCGCAAAAAAAAGCTGTTTGTTTTCGAGCACATGGTCCGCGGCCTGGAGAGAGGAAGAAAGTATCAGGAAAAGGAAATCAACGAGTATATCAAGACGTTCCATGAGGATTTTGCCACGATTCGGCGCGAATTTGTCATGAATCAATATATGTATCGGGAAAACGGAATCTACGAGCTGAACCCGGAGGAGCTGTGGGCGAAGCCGTAAGCGAGCCGACAGGGAGAATATAAAAAAGGACAACCGTCGGCACTGCACTCGGGTTGTCTGAAGCAATAAGATATCACACAAGGGTCATTATAGCGTACCGAAAAACAGTCTGCTACACGAAACGGCTGGAAACGGAGGAAAGATGTTTCCAGCTCTCTTCCCATTCGCTAGGTGCTGACAGCAGCCCTATACGCCTTTTTTCATTTCAGCGAGCCAAAGCGTCTTAAAACGGAAATAATTGCGCGTCCCCAAATAAAGATTGATCACTCCCACGACAAGCATCACGAGAGCGACCACGATGCGGATCGTATCCAGCTCTTCAAAGGTAAACTGATTGATCCCAAACAAAGTAACCAAAAGCCCCAGGGCGATATTCATTTTTCCCAATATCATGCGGGAAGCAAGCGGATGAGTACCCTGTCTGCGGGCATGAATGCTGAAATAAACGCTGGCGACAAGCGAAGCTAGCACGCCAGTCAAATAAAAGGCGGACCACATATCCTGCATACATCCTCTCTACCAATCTGGTATTATCCTACCAAAAGAAAGGAAGTGTGGCAAATACACAAGGAACATTTGTTCTTATTTTCCCACAGCCTGTTCGCTTTTGGGTATAATGGAAGGCGAAGCGAGGAATAGACAACGATTCGGAAGCGGAATTGAGAGAGGAAGGAACAAAGATGAACACCTTTGTCCATCTGCACGTCCACACGGAATACAGCTTGCTGGACGGTGCGGCACGGATTGAACCGCTGGTAGCACGTGCAAAGGAACTGGGGATGCACGCGCTCGCCATTACGGATCATGCCAATCTGTACGGAGCCATTCCTTTTTATAAAGCCTGCCTGGAAGCCGGGATCAAGCCGATCATCGGTATGGAGGTGTACGTAATCGAGGGGAATCTGTCAGATCGCGTACGCAACGCACCTGCTCCCAGCCACCTGATCCTGCTGGCGGAAAATGATCAGGGCTACAGGAATCTACTCAAGCTGGCGACTATCGCACAGACAGAAGGAAATTACATTCTTCCGAGACTGAATAAAGAAGCCCTTGCCCGTCACACGGAAGGGCTGATTGCACTTGGAGCCAGCCGCGAGGGAGAGGTAGCTCGTCTCTTGCTGGCAGGAGATGCTGCAGGAGCGAAGGAAGCGGCACTGTGGTATCGCCAGACATATGGACCTGACCACTACTATCTGGAAATGGTGGACCACGGGCTGGAACCGGAGAAAAGGGTGAATGCGCGCCTTGTCCGGCTGAGCGAAGAAACCGGCATTCCACTGGTCGTCACCAACAACGTTCACTACATCCACAAAGAAGACCACGCTATCCACGACATTTTGCTCGCGATCGGAGAAGGGAAGACGGTTACGGAAGAAAACCGTTTTCGCTACGAAACGGATCAGTACTATCTGAAAAGCGGGCAGGAGCTGGCAGAGTCTTTTGCCTTTGCCACGCAGGCTCTGCAAAACACCGCTAGGATCGCCGAGCGCTGCCAGGTAACGCTGTCGTTTGGCGAGCATATTTTGCCGAAATTCCCTTTGCCAGAGGGGCAGGATTCGACGACTTTCTTGCGTGAGCTTTGCGAGCAGGGCTGCCGCGAGCGCTACAAAGAGCTGACGCCGCAAATTCGCGAGCGTCTGGACCACGAGCTGGCCATTATTACGGGGACAGGCTTTACCGATTACTTTTTAATCGTCTGGGACTTCATGCGCTACGCTCATCAGCACGGAATCTCTACCGGTCCGGGCAGGGGGTCGGCAGCGGGCAGCCTGGTTGCCTATGCGCTTAAGATCACCAATGTTGACCCGCTGCGCTACAACCTGCTGTTTGAGCGGTTCCTCAATCCAGAGCGGGTCACGATGCCGGATATTGATATCGATTTCGCTGTGGAGCGCAGGGACGAGGTCATTCATTACGTGGCGAAAAAATACGGCCATGACCGGGTTGCCCAAATCATTACCTTTGGGACGATGGCGGCGCGTGCGGCGGTTCGGGATGTAGGGCGTGCTTTAGGCTTGTCGCTCGGGCTGATTGACCGGATGGCGAAAATGATTCCGCAGTCGCCAGGCATGACGATCGAGCGTGCCATGCAAATCAATCCGGACATCGCCAAGGTGTGTGCGGAGAACAAGCAGGCGGCTCAGCTGATTGAGACGGCGCGGGGAGTAGAGGGGCTGCCGCGGCATGCCTCCACGCATGCTGCGGGAGTGGTCATTTCCCGTGAATCGCTGACGGAATACGTGCCTTTGCAGACGGGCAACGAAGGTCTGGCGCTCACGCAGTACCCGATGGAGATTTTAGAAGAGGTCGGGCTATTGAAAATGGACTTCCTCGGCTTGCGCAACCTGACGATCATTTCGGAAACCTTGCGCAATCTTGCGCAGCAAGGCATCCACGTCGATCTCGAGACCATCCCGACCGATGATCCCGAGACCTATCGCATGCTGACGCGTGGGGAGACGACGGGTGTCTTTCAGCTGGAGTCCTCTGGTATGCGCAACGTGCTGCGCGATTTGAAGCCGACGAGCTTGGACGACATTATCGCTGTGCTGGCCCTGTATCGTCCGGGACCGATGGAGATCATCCCGCAGTACATCGCGGCGAAGCACGGCCAGACCAAGGTCCACTACGCTCATCCTGTACTCGAGCCGATCTTGCGTGAGACGCATGGCTTTATGATCTATCAGGAGCAGATCATGCAGATTTCCTCCACGCTCGCGGGCTTCAGTCTGGGGGAAGCGGACATTTTGCGCCGGGCCGTAGGGAAAAAGAAACGGGATCTTTTAGCCGAGCAGCGGGAGAAATTCGTCGCGGGCTGCGTCAAGCAAGGCTATGGAGATGAGCTGGGCAACGAAATCTACGACCTGATTGTGCGCTTTGCCGATTACGGCTTCAACAAGGCTCACTCGGTCGCCTATGCCATCATCGCGTATCAGATGGCGTATTTGAAAGCCAATTATCCGCTGGCCTTTATGGCGGCGCTCCTGTCTCTGTCCATCGGCAGCCAGACGCGCATCGCAGAGTATACGGAGGAAGCCCGTCGTCTCCATTTGCAAGTACTCACACCTGACGTCAATCGCAGCGAGGCGCATTTTACTGTCGAGCAGGATGCCATCCGCTTTGGGCTGGCAGCTGTCAAAAATGTCGGGTACAGTGCGATCGAATCGATCGTGAAGGAGAGGCAGGGCAGACCCTATCGCGATGTGTTTGATTTTTGCGCGCGTGTAGACGGCAGACTCGTGAACAGGCGAGTCGTGGAGTCGTTGACACTTTGCGGCGCATTGGATTCGCTGCCAGGACACCGCAGTCAGCTTCTGGTTCTGCTCGATGAAGCAGTGGGCAAAGCAAATGGCAAACGCGTGGAGCGGGATGCCGACCAGATGAACCTTTTCGCAGGGGAAGACGCTGCCCCGGTGCGGGAGCTTTCGGAATACCCGGAGGTTCCGCCATTCTCGCGCGCCCAGCAGCTAAAGGAAGAACGTGAGCTGCTCGGTGTTTACATCTCCGGACATCCTCTGGATCAGTACGCGCATCTGGCCTCTCGCTCGGAGGTGACGGCGATCTCCGCACTGGGGGAGCTGCCCCGGGAAAAAACGGTGAAGGTATTCGGGATGATTACGGAGGAGCGGCGCATCCAGACGAAAAAAGGAGACCCGATGGCTTTCATCACCATCGAGGACAAAACGGCACTGGTCGAA
The DNA here is from genome assembly GCF_003710965.1 of Brevibacillus nitrificans. Taxonomy (NCBI): domain Bacteria; kingdom Bacillati; phylum Bacillota; class Bacilli; order Caryophanales; family Paenibacillaceae; genus Brevibacillus; species Brevibacillus nitrificans. The sequence goes on from NZ_RHHU01000010.1 coordinate 296,334, forward strand.
GTAGTCGTGTTTCCGCAGGTGTTTGCCAAGCATGCCGAGCTTTTGACCAAAGAGAGCATGGTGATAGTCGAGGGGCGCATCGATCATCAGGATGACCTGGTCAAGCTTCTGGCATCCCGCTTCTGGTCAGCCGATGCCATTCCGAAGCCGACAGAGGAGACTGTGCTTTTTGTCAAAATTTCAGAGGCGCAGGAGCGAGATTCGACGCTACAGCAGCTTCAACAGCTGTTTGTCGAAAAAAAAGGAACGATTCCTGTCATTTTGTTCTACGAGGGAAAAAGACAGACAATTCGCTTACCAGAGACGATTGCTGTCGAGCTGGACGAGTCATTTTTGGAGCTAGCGCGAGAAATTGTGGGACGTGACAGCGTAATCTCGAAAAAAATGCCCATAATGGGGGGAGGATGAAGAATGTCCTCCCTTTTTCGCCGTTTTCGGCAGGTTTACAGAAGAACGGGTTTGCTATATATTGAGAACATAACTTGAAAAGTGGTCAGACCACTGGACGATTATTGGAAAGCAACAGGCGGTTTTAGAAGCAGTACTAGAAAAAGATAAACGTGAATGGAGTGGTTATGAGTGTCTAATCTGCGAGAGGAAGCATTAGAACTTCACAGAAAACATCAAGGTAAATTGGAGGCTGTCACAAAAGTGCCAGTTCGCAATGCACGTGACTTGAGCCTTGCTTATTCTCCAGGGGTTGCCGAACCATGCAAAGATATTTTTGACGACAAGTCAAAAGTGTATGAATATACGATGAAAGGCAACCTCGTAGCGGTAGTAAGCGACGGGACTGCTGTACTCGGCCTCGGCAATATCGGTCCAGAAGCTGCTATGCCGGTTATGGAAGGGAAAGCCGTTCTGTTCAAATCCTTTGCAGGTGTGGATGCTTTCCCAATCTGCCTGAATACCACAGACGTAGACAAAATCGTAGAAACCGTGAAGCTGCTCGAGCCTACCTTTGGCGGCGTAAACCTGGAAGACATCGCGGCTCCAGCGTGCTTTGAAGTAGAAGAGCGCCTGAAGCGTGAAACCAACATTCCCGTATTCCACGATGACCAACACGGTACAGCGATCGTAACCGCTGCAGGTCTGATCAACGCCCTGCGCGTGGTGGACAAAAAGCTCGAAGACATCCGCGTCGTAGCAAACGGTGCTGGTGCAGCAGGTATCGCCATCATCAAGCTCCTCGTTTCCATGGGTGTGAAAGACGTAATCATGTGCGACACCAAAGGGATCGTATATGAAGGCCGTCCGTTCGGGATGAACCCGGTAAAAGAGGAAATGGCAAAAATCACGAACCACGACAAGATCCAAGGCAACCTGGAAGATGCGATGAAAGGTGCCGACGTATTCATCGGGGTTTCCGTAGCGGGCGCTGTAACCGCTGAGATGGTAAGCTCCATGAACCGCGACGCAATCATCTTCGCGATGGCAAACCCGGTTCCGGAAATTATGCCGGATGTAGCAAAAGCGGCAGGTGCAAAAGTAGTGGGTACCGGACGCTCCGACTTCCCGAACCAAGTAAACAACGTACTGGCCTTCCCAGGAATCTTCCGCGGTGCTTTGGATACTCGTGCTACCAACATCAACGAAGAAATGAAGCTGGCAGCTGTGTACGCAATCGCAGATTTGATCACGCCAGAAGAGCTGTCTGCCGATAAAGTAATCCCGGCTCCATTTGATGCTCGCGTGGCTCCAAATGTAGCTGCAGCAGTAGCAAAAGCGGCAATGGAAAGCGGCGTAGCTCGCATCACTGTCGATCCAGAAGATGTGAAACAAAAAACCATGAGCCTGGCAGCGATCTCCTACCAGCAAGTATAGGAATCGTGTAAAGATCACCCTCCGAGACACCGTGTTTCCAGGCGCCGCCGGAGGGTGCTTCACTTCACAGTAAGTGTAACGTAAGGAGGACGAATGGTGCTCGACTCATCCCAAGAGAGAAAGGTATACGAAGGGATTCTCCTGCAGATTCATGAGATCGTTCAAGAGAGAAATCTGCGTCCCGGCGACAAGCTTCCGTCCGAGCGGGAACTGTCGGAGCAGCTGGGTGCAGGTCGTTCCTCTGTCCGTGAAGCGCTCCGAGCTTTGGAGCTTCTCGGATTGATCGAGACTCGCAGAGGGGAAGGCACATTCTTAAAGAGTTACCGGCACAATCGGCTGATCGACATCCTCGGATTTTTCATCCTGCGGGATGCCAAGACAAAGAAGGATCTGATCGAGATGCGCCGAATCCTGGAGTTGGACGCGGTGCGGCTCGCCTGCAGACGAGCGACTGACAAGCACTTTGAAGAGATGGAACGCATTTTGGCGATTGCCGAGGAACGGGTCGAGCGGGGGGAAGTACCCACGGAAGAAGACTACCTGTTCCATCGCGTTATTTGCCGCTCCAGCCGCAATTCGATCCTGCATCGGATCTGGGCACCTCTTGTCGAATACAGCAACAGTGTTCGCATCGAGTCATTGTCACGCGAGGGCAGGGCAAAGATGGCTGTTGCGGAGCATCGCGAGATTATGGAAGCGATCCGCGCAGGCGATGCGACAGCGGCCGTTGAAAAAATGAGGCATCATTTGGAGAACAGCAAGCTATGATTTTCCCCCATTTGCGACAGGCGCAAAGGCTGTGATATGATGATGCAGACCTGTATTGGACGATGAAGGAGGAAGCCAGCGTGTGGACTGTCATCTACATCGCTCCTAGCGCAAGAATCGCAGAACGGATTCAACAACGTTTGACAGATGAAGGATTCCTGGTAAAGGTTCGCGAGGCAAAAGTCTCGAAGCAATACGAGATTTTGGTGCCGGAGGGCGAGCTGCAAGAAGTCCAGGAAGTACTCGCCACGATCCTTCACTGAAGAGAAAGGTGGGGTGTACCAGTGCTAAAAGATCTTTTTGGGAAAAAGCGCAAGTTTGCTACAGTCCCTTCGGAGACACTCGCACGTGTCCCAGCTTCCACCGACCCTTCTAAGGAAGCGGGAACGAGAGAAAAGGAAGTCCCTGAAGGATTGATGAATAAATGTCCTCACTGCGGGACGATTCACTATTCCAAGGATCTGGAGAAAAATTTGCGCGTCTGTAAAGGGTGCCAATACCATTATTCCATGTCTGCACCTGAGCGTCTGGCGTCTCTCTTGGATGAAGGCGCACTGACAGAGGAATTCGATGCGAATTTGACTACAGCCAATCCCCTCGGTTTCCCAGGGTATTTGGAAAAACTTGAGCAGGACAAGGTAAATACGAACCTGAATGAAGCGATCATTACCGGTGAAGGTGTGCTTGGCGGCAACCGGATTGTGATTGGGGTAATGGATTCCCGCTTCCGTATGGCGAGTATGGGCTCTGTCGTAGGTGAAAAGATTACTAGAGCGATCGAACAAGCAATCGCTCGTCGTTTGCCGTTCATCTTGTTCTCTGCTTCAGGCGGTGCGCGTATGCAAGAGGGCGTACTCAGCCTCATGCAAATGGCAAAAACAAGTGCGGCTTTGTCCAGACTCGATCGGGAGCGTCTGCTGTTCGTATCGGTTATGACAAATCCAACGTATGGCGGCGTGTCTGCAAGCTTTTCTTCATTGGGAGATTACAATATCGCCGAACCAGGAGCTATGATCGGCTTTGCCGGACGTCGTGTCATTGAGCAAACGATTCGCCAGGAGTTGCCGAAAGACTTCCAAACAGCGGAATTCTTGTTGAAGAACGGTCAGCTCGATATGGTGGTGCACCGCAAAGATATGCGTGCTACACTAGCCAAACTGGTAGAGATGCACACGTCGCGGGAAGGAGTGGAAGCATGGCAGGAGAACTCCCTTTTGAAAAGCCATTAGTCGAATTACAGGACAAGATCAAGGAGCTGCGTCGCTTTACCGAGGAAAAAGGCATTGATTTCTCGGATGAAATCAAGCGACTGGAGCAAAAGTCAAAAGATCTTGCTCAGCAAATCTATGGAAACCTGACACCGTGGCAGCGTGTACAACTGGCTCGCCATCCGGAGCGTCCGACAACACTGGACTACATACAGTTACTTTTTACTGATTTTATCGAAGTGCATGGAGACCGGTTATACGGGGATGACCATTCCATTGTAGGCGGGATCGCCAAGCTGGATGGACGCCCAGTAACCATCGTCGGGCATCAAAAAGGGAAAGATACCAAGGATAACATCAAGCGGAATTTTGGGATGGCGCATCCGGAAGGCTACCGCAAAGCGCTCCGTATCATGGAGCAGGCGGACAAATTCGGTCGCCCGATCATCTGCTTTATCAATACGTCGGGTGCCTATCCCGGCAAGGCTGCTGAAGAGCGCGGCCAAAGTGAAGCGATTGCTCGCAACCTGCGTGAAATGGCTACTTTCCGCGTACCGATTATTTGCATTGTCATCGGGGAAGGCGGTAGTGGCGGAGCGCTCGCGATCAGTGTGGGCAACCGTATTTTTATGCTCGAGAATTCCTATTACTCCGTGATTGCTCCGGAGAGTGCCGCTGCCATTTTGTGGAGAGATTCCAGCTTGGGCATGCGTGCAGCTGAGACGATGAAAATTACGGCGCCTGATTTGCTTGAGCTGGGTGTGATCGATGGCATCATCGAAGAACCGTTTGGAGGAGCGCATCGCGATTTGATTCAGCAGGCGAGTCTGGTCAAAGCCACGATCGTAGACCAACTGGAACAGCTCGGTAAAATGACTCCGGATGAACTAATACAGGATCGTTACGAAAAGTTTAAACAGATTGGTGAATACGCCTCCCTGTGATTGCAGGGGGCGTTTTTTGGCTTTTTTCTGCAAGGGAAATCTGCTACAATCGTAGTCGAATCAAGAAATCATCAGATCTTTTGAAAAGTATGACACATATCTTTTTCTTAGTATAACAGATATGAGAAGTGAAATGATACAGTGTGATTCATACCCTATATGGTACATACTGTTGCCGTTTCATGACATGCTAAAGATGACACGATTGGAGAGGTGGATTCCATGCAAAAGCTTGCGGTTCTGACCAGCGGTGGCGATGCTCCGGGAATGAACGCTGCTGTACGGGCGGCTGTTCGACGAGCTGCTTATCACGGGGTACAAATGTACGGCGTGTACCATGGATATGAGGGACTGATGAGTGGGGATATTCAAGAGATGTCGCTCGGTTCCGTTGGGGATATTATTCAACGGGGCGGAACGATTCTATATTCGGCACGCAGCGAGGAATTCAAGACAGAGGCTGGACAGCAGAGGGCTGTAGAGCAGCTGCGCAAGTTTGGGATCGAAGGCTTGATTGTCATCGGAGGAGACGGATCGTTTCGCGGGGCACAAAAGCTGACGGAAAAAGGCTTTCCGACGATTGGCGTTCCAGGGACGATTGACAACGACATTCCGTGCACGGACTTTACCATCGGATTTGATACCGCATTGAATACGATTGTGGAAGCGATCGATAAAATCCGCGATACGGCTACCTCGCATGAGCGCACCTATATCATTGAGGTCATGGGTCGCGATGCCGGAGATTTGGCTCTGTGGGCAGGGCTTGCTGCAGGAGCTGAGTCCATTATCATCCCGGAGGAAGCGCAGGATATGGAGGACATTCTGGAGCGTCTCCATGCTGGTCAAAGGCGCGGCAAGAAGCATTCCATCATCATCGTAGCAGAAGGTGTCGGAAGTGCTTCCTCCTATGCGGATGCCATCACCAAGGCAACCGGCTGGGAGACTCGCGTAACGGTACTTGGGCATATCCAACGCGGCGGTTCTCCGACGGCGACAGATCGCATGCTGGGAAGCCGTATGGGAGCGGCAGCAGTTGACTTGCTCTTGGAAGGCAAACGGGACCGCATGGTAGGAATCCAAAACAATCAAATTGTCGATGTCGATTTCCATGAAGCATTGGCGAAGAAGCACCAACTGGACTTATCCGTTTATCAGCTGGCACGTACGCTGTCCATTTAGCACAGGACAGGTTTTAGGTAAAAGAGGAGGCAGAATCCTATGTTGAGAAAAGCGAAAATTGTATGTACCATTGGTCCGGCGAGCGAGTCGGTCGAGACGTTGAAAAAGCTGATCCATGCCGGGATGAACGTAGCTCGGCTCAATTTCTCACATGGCTCTCATGAAGAACACGCGGCACGGATCGTAAATATTCGCAAGGCAGCTGAGGAAACAGGCAAGCCGATTGCGATCCTGCTCGATACGAAAGGACCAGAGATTCGTACGGGTACATTGGCTGTTGATGCAGTGGAGCTAGTCGAAGGAAATACCATAATTCTCACAACGGAAGAGGTAGCGGGAACGGCTGAGCGCGTGTCCATCACGTATGGCGAGCTGCCGGAGGATGTCAACCCAGGCGATACGATCCTGATTGATGATGGTCTGATCGGGCTGACTGTAAAAGAAGTAAAAGGCACAGACATCGTGTGCATCATCAAGAACGGCGGCACGCTGAAAAGCAAGAAGGGCGTAAACGTTCCAGGTGTGAAAATCAATCTGCCGGGAATTACGGAAAAGGACGCACAGGACATCGAGTTTGGGATTGCCCAGCAGGTGGACTTTATCGCGGCTTCCTTCGTGCGTAAAGCATCTGACATCCTGGAGATCCGCGCGATCCTGGAACGCCACAACGCCAAAATCGATATCATCGCCAAGATCGAGAACCAGGAAGGCGTAGACAATGTAGATGAAATTCTCGTCGTCACAGACGGAATCATGGTTGCGCGCGGGGATCTCGGGGTAGAGATTCCGGCTGAGGAAGTGCCAATGGTACAGAAGAAGCTGATCAAAAAATGTAACGAGCTGGCAAAGCCGGTCATCACGGCGACACAAATGCTCGATTCGATGCAGCGCAACCCGCGCCCGACTCGTGCGGAAGCGAGTGACGTAGCGAATGCGATCTTTGATGGAACAGATTGCATCATGCTGTCCGGGGAAACGGCTGCGGGGAAATATCCGGTAGAATCGGTGGAAACGATGGACCGTATCGCTGTGCGCGCTGAGCAGGAGCTCAACTATCGGGAGATCCTGTACGCACAAGCACAGCTGAAGCAAGTCACGATCACGGACGCCATCAGTCAGGCGGTTTCCAATGCAGCACTGGACCTGAATGCTGCTGCGATTATTACGGCTACAGAGAGCGGTCATACAGCGCGCATGGTAGCCAAATTCCGTCCAAAGGCACCGATTGTCGCGGTGACTCCGCATGCCAGCGTGATTCGGCGCATGTCGCTGATCAACGGGGTATATCCTGTCCTGGGTGAAATGGCGAATACGACAGACGAAATGCTGGACATGTCTGTACAGGAAGCGCTGGAAGCAGGCTTTGTACGCCATGGCGATCTCGTGGTCATTACTGCGGGTGTACCGGTTCGTGAAGTAGGTACTACGAATCTGATGAAGATCCACGTCATTGGCGATGTCGTAGCCAAGGGCCAAGGAATTGGGCGCAAAGTCGTGACAGGGAAAATCGTGCTGGCTCGTTCGGCAGAGGAAGCTTTGGCAAAAACGGAGGAAGGCTCCATTCTGGTGACCATCGGGACGGATTCTGACATGATTGATGCCTTCAAAAAGGCGGCCGCTGTCATTACGGAAGAGGGCGGTTTGACATCTCATGCGGCGATCGTAGGACTCAACGTGGGCGTTCCGGTCATTGTTGGGGTGCCATTTGCTACGGAGATCCTGAAGGAAGGTCAAGTCGTGACCGTTGACTCCGAGCGAGGACATATTTATTCTGGGCATGCACGCGTACTTTAGTTTTAGGTAATAAGAATCATTTTGTTGCTTAGCCGATTCGAGGGTGACTATTCGTCACCCTCTTTGTCATGCGCTTTGCGAGGAAAACGAGCGCCTGATTTGCTGGTATTTACCAGATAACGGTTGGTTTTAGGTAATGAAAAGCCGGGGGCAATCTGGTAAAATCGTTTGGTTGCCTCTTAAAGGAGCGTTCACGAGATGCAGATTTTGAACGGTTCGACAAGGGTCTCCCTATTTTTGGGGTAAAAGAATCATATTTGTCACAGCTAGGAAAACCGATACATATAGGGGCTGCAAAGGGAGATACTCCCGTCATCGCTGGGAAATCTGTGTCAAGTGTTTTTTTATCGGGAATACTATATCTAGTGTTGTCGAAAATTATTTCGTACTATATGTAGGTAAAACTATTGAGTTTTTTAGATAAAGATAGTTAACTAGAGAGGAACCATTTAGAGGAGGAACCGATATGCTGGCCACTGAGCTGATTACCAGAACCCGTTTTCTGACGGATGATTTCTTGCAACAATATCCAGATTTTCCTGAACATATGAGTCCGCTTGGGCAGTTTGTTTATTACCGTACTTATTCTCGCTTTATACCGGAAAAAGGAAGACGGGAAACCTGGAAGGAAACCTGCCGTCGCTCGGTGGATTACAATATCAAGCTCGCCTATCAACATCTGAACAAAATCGGCTTGCGCCCAGATTCGCGCCTGATGGAAAAAGAAGCGGAAGGCTTGTTTGACAACATGTTCAACCTTCGCCAGTTTCTTTCCGGTCGTACACTGTGGGTTGGAGGCGCAGAGAATGGCGTGGCAGACCTGTATCCACTAGCCAACTTCAACTGCTCCTTCCTGAACATCAAGTCCTGGGATGACCTCGGAGACTTGTTCTATCTGCTGCTGGTAGGCACTGGAGTAGGCTTCAAGTGCACGAAGGAGATGGCAGAGGGACTGACGCCGATCCGCACAAATGTGTCTCTCTTGTCTTCTGAGTACAAGCCTCTGCCGAAGCACCAACGTCTGGAGCGCTCTGAGCTGAACGTACTGGAAAACGGCTTTGCCAAAATTTATGTGGGTGACAGCAAAGAAGGCTGGGTAGAATCGCTTCGCTTGTACCTGCAAATCTTGACTGACAAGACCTATGAGCATATTCATACCGTGAAAATCTCCTACAACAGCGTCCGTCCAAAAGGAGAGCGTCTGCAGCGCTTTGGCGGGACCGCGAGTGGACATGAGCCGCTTCGCGAAATGTTTGAGGGCATCGATAAAGTTCTGAAAAACCAGATCGATCAACATCTGGCACCGATCGGCAGCGATGAAAAGGGCTACGGCAAAATTCGCCCGATCCACATCCTGGACATCGGCAATCTGATTGGAGCAAACGTTGTGGTTGGCGGAGTGCGCCGTACAGCGGAGATCTTCCTGTTTGACCATGACGATTATGAGTGCATGATGGCGAAATACGGGATCAACGGCTTCTGGACAGAAGATCAGCTGGCACACCATCGCCGGGTGGGGGAACTGCTGGGCGAGCACAAGCCTGTATGGTTTGACAGCATCCAGAAAGTTGGGGACGGTCGTCATGGACTGGACCATCGCCGTATGTCGAACAACTCGATCGCTTTCACCAAGCAACCGACCCGCGAGTTTTTGCATCTCGTATTCACCCTGATGCAGCTGGAAGGAGAGCCTGGCTTCGTCAATCTGGAAGAAGCCAATCGCCGCCGTCCTAACGCAGAAGGCCTGAACCCTTGCGCGGAAATTTTGCTGGATTCGTATGGTGTCTGCAACCTGACCACCGTCAATCTGGCTGAGTTCGTGAAGACCAGCCCGGATGGCTCCAAATATTTGGATCTGGACGGCCTTTTGGAGGCTCAACGCAAATCGGCGCGTGCCGGACTGCGCATGACACTGGTGACACTGGAGCTGCCGCACTGGGATACGGTACAGCAGCGTGACCGCTTGCTCGGTACCTCGCTGACTGGTGTAAAAGACGCCCTGGCTTCCTTGGGCTATACCGAAGAGCAAGAGCTGGAGCTGCTCCGCCTCTTGGGAGACGCTGCACGTGATGAAGCCAACCGTTATGCATATGAGCTGCGCGTGAACTCGCCACTGCTGGTAACGACAGTAAAGCCAGAGGGTACGCTTTCGCAGGTAGCAGGCGGCGTCTCCAGCGGTCTGCACTGGTCTCACTCGCCTTACTACATCCGCCGCATCCGTATCAATGCGGAAGATCCGCTGGCAAAAGCCGTGCAAGCGCTTGGCTGGACAGTGAATCCAGAGGTTGGTACGCCGGGTGACACGCATGAAGAGCGCATGGCAAATGCCCGCACGCTGGTTATCGACTTCCCGGTTGCTTCCGGTGCGAAGGAAACGAAGAACGAAGTGAGCGCAAAACGCCAGTTCGATACCTACTTCCGTTTCCAAAAGGAATACACCGAGCACAATTCTTCCAACACCATCACGGTTCGCAAAGAAGAGTGGAGCGAAGTGGAAGAGATCGTTTACGGCAACTGGGACAACTTCGTGGGGGTTTCCTTCTTGCAGCTGGATGGAGGAAACTACCAGCTCGCTCCTTACGAGGAGTGCACACAGGCTGAATACGAGGCTTTGAAGCAAACGATGAAGCCGTTTGACCCAGCGATTTTGCAGCAATTCGAAACCGGTGGAGATGCCGACCTGTCGACTGCTGAATCTTGCGAGGGTGGCGCTTGCCCTATTCGTTAAACTGCTAGCTATATGAGGAAAAGGAAAACAGGGAAGGACTAGATTTTGGTCCGTCCCTGTTTTTTTCGTATGCTCCCGATGATATACAGAAGGAGTGGGTAGAGGATGCCCAGCAGCAAGCTGTAAGGAATCCAGGTGTCCATATCCCACCTCTGCATGTAAGCGTTGTTGGGATACACAATCAGCGCCCCTGTGGCGATCAGCACACCTGTGGGCAAGATGATCGAGCGGTAGGATCGCAGCTTGAGCAGCTGGGCCAAACCTGTGATAGCAGAGAAGCAGTACATCGTCAGCTTCACGAAGATCGTGAGAAACCAGATAATGGCAACGATAGCTTCCATTCGTTGAAAAAAGTCACCGATATTGATTTGGCGCCCGAGAATGAAGCTAGGGTAGTTGTACAAAACGGTAATATTCGGATTAAGTACGAGAACACTCAGCAGGATGATCAACACAAGCATGAATCCACCGATCAGGTTGCTTAGGATAAATCCCCTTTTGAAGGTAGACGTGTCGTTTATGCAAATCGGGAAAAACATCAACAGGGCAGGTGCTGTCAAATAGGTGATACTGATGAACCAGAGAACACCTTTTACTAAATCTTTGGGGCTTGCCTCCAAAACAGGCTGGATGTTGGTGATTTCCGCCTTAGGCAGGATGAATAGCACGAGAAAGAAGAACAAAAAGAGAAACCAGGGGAATAAGATTTCAGCGGCACGGGCAAAAGGTTCGATCCCCAAGCGCAGGGATACAACAGGAATAATCAAGAACAAGAGAATCAGAAACTGGATAGGGGTATTCGGAAAAAATTGCGTAGCAAGAAAGTTGCCAATGTAATAGAGAACCTGCGAGCAAAAGAGGAGCATCGTCAGGACAACCAGAAGCGATACAAGCTTTCCCAGCCATTTTCCTAATATGAGCTCGTGGATCTCTAGCAAATTGTGTCCCGGGTAAAGCATTCCGATGGAGGCGTACAGCCAGCCAATGCCCAAACCGACCAGGACACCGAAGGAAGCGCTGATCCAGGCGTCCTGTCCCGCAGCCTGTGCCAACGTGGAGGGAGCCACGAGAATCGTCGTTCCGATCGTGAACATGATGATGATGATCATCATTTGACGGACCGTGATCTTGACAGTAGTCGGCAAACGGACTTCCTCCTAGTGTAGTAGTGGGGAAAAAGCATCGCTCAGTGGGCGAAAGAGGGCGGCGATCCAATCACCAGGATTCGGGATAGGGGCATTGAGCACTTTGGCGCAGGCGAGGCTGATACCGAAAATAAGCAGGACGGAAAAGACGATCAAATCTTTGCGGTAGCCAGGACGTCTGAGGGAGGGCACTTCCAGACAAGCAAGGAAGACGCCGACCAACAAAATCCCAAAAACTCCCCACATGAGCCCACCCCGCCTTCTTTTGGGAAATAGCAGTCATACGTACCAGTATGGACGAAACGGCAAAATGGACATACGTAGTGAGTCAAAAGAACCGCTTGTCTATGGTACAATAAGGGGGAAGAGAAGGGGGCGATTGAAAGTGAATCCCGTAGTTCATTCCCATCGCTTGCGTGTCCGCTACGGCGAAACGGATCGAATGGGTGTGGTTTACCATACGAATTATTTAAACTGGTTTGAGGTCGGACGTACCGAATTCATTCGCCATGCGGACGTGACCTACCGTGAGCTGGAGGAGAAAGGCATCCTATTGCCGCTGACCGACGCTGACATCTCCTATAAAAGACCGGCAAAGTATGACGATGAGGTCGAAGTGCGCACGCATGTGTCTGAGATCAGTCCGGTTCGCCTTACTTTTTCCTATGAGATCGTGAGGGTGGATGATTTGGAAGTACTGGTGACAGGCAGGACCCTGCATGTCTTTACGAATGCTGAGTTTAAGCCGATTCGATTGTCGCGTACGGAGCCAGATTTATACGAATGGCTCGCGAATCAGCATGCTGGTGTGACTGTCGGGTAGGCTGCGCGCTATCCAGACTGTCCAAGCTATTCAGCAGAAAGGGGTGGTGGGCATCATGTTCCGTATTCTTGTGGTTCTGTTCATTGTGATTCCGGCAATCGAGCTGTGGGGGCTGATTTCCATAGGGAATGTGATTGGCGGCTGGAACACCGTCGCTCTGGTGATCCTGACCGGCGTCGTCGGGGCATGGCTCGCCAAGCAGCAGGGGATTGCGGTCATTCGCACTCTCCAGTTTGAGCTTTCGCGGGGGCAGATGCCCACGGAGACGCTCCTGGATGGCGCTCTTGTGCTGACAGGCGGTATCCTGTTGATATCACCTGGGTTCTTTTCTGACGTTGTGGGAGTGATCCTGCTGCTCCCGTACACGCGTCTGATAATCCGGCACTTCTTGAAAAAATGGCTGTGGTCCATGATTTCCACTGGGAAAATCCAGCTTTTGTTTCGCAGATAAAGATAGGAAGTGAGAAAACCGCTCGCAGGCGTCATGCCCGGAGCGGTTTTTCGTTGCTTATGTATGCTTGCCCTTGATGTATCCCCATACGTCCGAAAAGACATTCGCTTTGACCAAGGCGTTGATCATCACGAGCGCGACGGGTCCGATGATAAGTCCCAAAAATCCGAAGAGCTGCAGACCGACAAACAGGGCAACCAGCGTCAGCAGCGGATCGAGACCCACATTTTCAGCAACGACTTTCGGCTCGATGATTTGGCGGAAGATCAGGACGACGGCGTACAGGATCGACAGACCGATCACGAGTGTGTAGTTGCCTTTGAAGAACAGGTAAATAATCCATGGAACGAAAACCGTCCCGGTACCCAGATAAGGCAGCAAATCCACGAGCCCGGTAATCAGTCCGATCGTAATGGCGTATTCCACACGCATGATTAAGAGCCCGATGATAACGATGGCGGCTGTCAGGGAGATGAGTGTCAGCTGTGCCTTCAAAAAGCCGACCAACGCATTGCGTAAATCTCGAAAGATTTGATCGATCCGGCTGTTGAATCCTTTCGGCAAAATGCGGCGAAAGCGTGCTTCCCACAAATGAAAGTCTTTGGAGATAAAGAAGGCACCCATCAGGGAAATGACGGATACGGTTGCCATGTTCGGCAAGGAAACGAGGAAATTTTTAAGACCATTCAGGAACGTCACAATCAGATCTTGCCCGGTGTGTGTGATTGTCGAGATCCCGCTGCCGATCGTAGCATCCACTTTTAACTTGAAGTCAGGATCAAGCTGCGTGTAGATCCATTGGATTTGATTGTATAGCCCCATGAGAAACTCCTGGGAAATCGTTCGCTGCAGATAATCAGACAGCTCAGCCGCAAAACCAGGAAGACGTTTCGCAAGCTCACCAATTTCTACGACTGTCTCTGTCACGACCAGAGTAACCACACCTACGGCCAGAAGCATGAGGAGCAGAAGCGAGATCGTCACGGACAGCCAACGAGGGATTTTGAACTTCCTCGTCATGAACGTAACAGGCCGGTTGATCAGGAGCGCAATGACTAAAGCAATTAGAAATGGGTAAAGTAAGGGTGTTGCAAACTGGAAGACCCAGATTACCAGATAGACAAGCACGCAAACCCATAAAAACCGAATGATTTGGAACAATCTCTCCACCCAGTTTTGCTGATTCAAAGTGTTCTCCTTTCTGACCCATTCGTGAGGGCGAATACTTATGTAACTATTATGCAATATGCTGATAGGTCGAGCAAGTTAACGAAAAAACAAAACCGGGTTTCACCCTTTGAAACATTTTTTCGCCAACCTTATTCACAAAACTGCAATAATCTTTTATAATTGGGTCGACTTGAGTGGATTCTTTTCTCTCTCCATGCACGGACTTCTGACTGCGTGGATGACATTCTATACAAGAGTGGTGGATGAAAGAAACCGCTGCCTGCAAAATTCATATAGCTTTACGTCACTGCGTGTTCCAGTCAGCGGGACAAGCGACGACTGGTCAGGCATTATTACTTAAGTGGAAAAGGAGAGGGAGTTCTATGACAGCAACCCGTGGACTGGAAGGCATCGTTGCAGCCGAATCATCAATCTGTTCGATCGTAGATGGAGTTCTCTGCTACGGCGGGATCAACATCGATGAGCTAGCAGAACATGCAACTTTTGAAGAGGTTGTATACTTACTCTGGCATGGAGCGTTACCGAAGCGTGATCAGCTGGAAACTTTGAAAAAGCAATTGGGCGAGTCTGCCGCAGTACCTGCGGAAGTGATCGAGAGCATCCGCAACTACCCAGAAGGCATTCACCCAATGGCTGCTTTGCGCACAGCTGTCTCTTCGCTAGCGCTCTACGATACAGAAGCGCAGGACATGTCTACTGAAGCCAACTACAGAAAAGCAATCCGCTTGATGGCTCAAACTCCTACCCTGATCGCAGCCTATGCACGCCTGCGCAATGGCCTTGAGCCAGTTGCTCCAAAAGTTGAGTACACCATCGCGCAAAACTTCCTGTACATGCTCAAAGGGGAAGAGCCTACAGAAACAGCTGTAAAAGCGCTGGATGTAGCTTTGATCCTGCATGCTGACCATGAGCTGAACGCATCCACTTTCGCAGCGCGTGTAACCGTTGCCACTCTGACGGATATCTACTCCGGCATCGTGTCTGCAATCGGCACACTGAAAGGCCCTCTGCACGGTGGTGCGAATGAAGCAGTAGCAAAAATGCTGACAGAAATCGGCAGCATGGACAAAGTAGAAGGCTATGTACGCAGCAAGCTGGACAACAAAGAAAAAATCATGGGCTTCGGACACCGTGTATACAAAGACGGTGACCCACGTGCGAAGTGGCTGAAACAAATGTCCAAAGCACTGACTACCCAAATCGGACGTCCTGAGCTGTATGAGATGTCTGTAAAAATCGACGATATGGTAACTGGCGAAAAAGGCCTGAAGCCAAACGTAGATTTCTACTCCGCATCTGTTTACATTTCTCTGGGTCTGGAAATCGATCTGTTCACACCGATCTTTGCAATCAGCCGTATGTCCGGTTGGACTGCACACATCATGGAGCAGTATGAAAACAACCGTTTGATTCGCCCACGCGCGGATTACACGGGTCCTGTGAATCAGCACTATGTGCCGATCGACCGCCGCTAAACCCATCATTTAGCGCAGCTTACATTCATTGCTTTTCCGAGCGTGAGGAACAGGGATCTGTCCTGTTCCTGCTGGAGAACTACCACCAATCGTGGTAGTTCTCCCTACGTCTGGAAATATTCCTATTACAACTATTTCAACTCTGGAGGGGTTCCTGTGTTTAAAAACCTGACGCAACCAACTGCCGGCGAAAAAATCACTGTTGATAACGGCAAACTGGTAGTACCTAACAATCCAATCATTCCTTTCATCGAAGGCGATGGTACCGGTCCTGACATCTGGAATGCTTCTGTACGCGTTCTGGATGCAGCTGTAGAAAAAGCATACAAAGGCGAAAAGAAAATCGCTTGGTTCGAAGTATTCGCTGGTGAAAAATCCTTCAACCAATACAACGAATGGCTGCCAGAAGATACCCTCACAGCTGTTCGTGAATACCTGATCGCAATCAAAGGTCCTTTGACGACTCCAGTTGGCGGCGGTATCCGCTCCATCAACGTAGCGCTGCGTCAAGAGCTGGATCTGTATGCTTGCGTACGTCCTGTTCAATACTTCGATGGCGTTCCATCTCCTGTAAAACACCCGGAACTGACTGACATGGTCATCTTCCGCGAGAATACCGAAGACATCTACGCTGGCGTAGAGTGGGCTGAAGGTACTCCAGAAGTGAAAAAAGTGATCGAGTTCCTGCAAAAAGAAATGGGCGTGAAGAAAATCCGCTTCCCAGAAACTTCTGGTATCGGTATCAAGCCTGTTTCCAAAGACGGTACAGAGCGTCTGGTTCGTGCAGCGATCAACTACGCAATCGACAACAAACGCAAATCCGTTACCCTGGTACACAAAGGTAACATCATGAAGTTCACCGAAGGCGCGTTCAAAAGCTGGGGTTATGCAGTGGCTGAAGCAGAATTCGGCGACAAAGTGTTCACTTGGGCACAATACGATCGCATCAAAGCTGAAGGCGGCGACGCTGACAAAGCACAAAAAGAAGCAGAAGCAGCTGGCAAAATCATCGTAAAAGACGTGATTGCTGACGCGTTCCTGCAACAAATCCTGACTCGTCCAGCTGAGTACGATGTAGTAGCTACCCTGAACCTGAACGGTGACTACGTATCTGACGCTCTGGCTGCTCAAGTAGGCGGTATCGGTATCGCTCCAGGTGCTAACATCAACTACCTGACTGGTCATGCGATCTTCGAAGCAACGCATGGTACAGCTCCTAAATACGCTGGATTGGACAAAGTAAACCCATCCTCCGTGATCCTGTCCGGAGAAATGATGCTCCGTCACCTGGGTTGGAACGAAGCAGCTGACCTGCTCATCAACTCCATGGAAAAAACCATCTCTGCGAAAACTGTAACCTATGATTTCGCACGTCTGATGGATGGCGCAACTGAGCTGAAATGCTCCGAGTTTGCTGACGCTTTGATCAAAAACATGTAAGATAGAAGTTGTACTTGATTGGATAAGAAACCACACATTTGGAGGGGATTATTCATGGCTTTCCAACGCAAAAAAATTGCGGTGATTGGTAGCGGCTTTACAGGTGCAACTACAGCATTCATCCTGGCTCAAAAAGAACTGGGTGACGTCGTTCTGGTTGACATTCCTCAATTGGAAAACCCGACAAAGGGTAAAGCACTGGACATGATGGAATCTGCTCCGGTACTCGGCTTTGATGCAACCATTACAGGTACGGCTGACTATGCAGACATCAAGGATGCTGATCTGGTTATCATCACAGCTGGGATCGCACGCAAGCCTGGTATGTCCCGCGATGATCTCGTAAACACAAACGCTGGCATCATGAAATCCGTAGCGGAGCAGGTAAAAACGCATGCTCCTGCCTCCATTGTTATCGTTCTATCCAATCCGGTCGACGCGATGACCTACACATTCTACACCACGTCCGGCTTCCCGAAAGAGCGCGTCATTGGTCAATCCGGCGTACTCGATACCGCTCGCTTCCGTACCTTTGTGGCGATGGAACTGAACGTATCCGTAGAAGACGTGACGGGCTTTGTATTGGGTGGTCACGGCGACGACATGGTTCCGCTGGTACGCTACTCCTACGCGGGTGGTATTCCACTGGAAACCTTGATTCCGAAAGATCGTCTGGATGCAATCGTACAGCGTACACGCACTGGCGGGGGCGAAATCGTCAACCTGCTGGGCAACGGTTCGGCGTACTACGCTCCAGCCGCTTCCCTGGTTCAAATGGCGGAAGCAATCTTGAAGGACAAGAAGCGCATTCTGCCTTCCATCGCACTGCTGCAAGGCGAATACGGCTACCAAGATCTGTACCTGGGCGTACCGACTCTGCTCGGTGCAAAAGGTATCGAGAAAATCTTTGAGCTGGAACTCACTGCTGAGGAGAAAGTAGCTCTCGATAAGTCTGCTGACTCCGTACGCAACGTACTGGCTGTTTTGAAATAAGGATCACAAACGCTATACAAAAGGCGCCTTTCATCTGGAAGGCGTCTTTTTATACAGGAAAGAGTATATAAAAATTTGTAGCCAAGGCTCCGCCATAAATCTTGGCGGAGCCAAGTTTTCTAATACGCCCGGAGGAATAATAAACTACAATGACGTGAAAATCTGAACAGGGAGAGGGGATTGCCTGTCATGAGAGTCCACATCAAACGCGTACCCGATGGGAAAATAACCCTGCAGGAGACGTCAAAGATAGCCATCATCACCATCAATCGACCGGCTGCTCGCAATGCGCTGACCGCAAATATGTGGGGGGAGCTGGCTCGGCTGGGGCGACTGGCGGGCCAATCGTCAAAAGCAAAAGTGATCCTGCTGCGCGGCACACCGGGCCAATTTACGGCGGGGGCAGATATCAAAGAGTTTTGTGAGATGTCGATTGAAGAGGCAGAGCAGACCTTTCAACAGATGGAAGAAGCCATCCGTGTTTTTGAAAATGTGCCCATGCCGGTCGTGGCAGTGGTGGATGGCCCAGCGATGGGGGCAGGCTTTATCCTCTCACTGGCTTGTGACATGCGCGTAGGGACGGCGAATGCCAAAATGGGCATACCGGTAGGCAAGCTGGGTATAACCATTGGCCCGTCCTTTCTGCGGAGAATCATCAGGCTGATTGGACCCAGCCGCGCTACTGAACTGATCTATACAGGAAAGGTAATAGAGGCACAGGAAGCGTTGCGAATCGGTCTGCTGAACCAGCTGCTCCCTTCTGAGGACTTGGACAAAGCAGTATTAAGCCTCGCGGGTACGATCATGGAGCAGTCCGGCGCCGTTCTGCGAGCGGTCAAGAAAGCGGCTCAGCTGAGCCAGTGGAAGCAGGAGGAGCCATGGAGCTTTGTGGATCCCGTCGATTTTCCAGAGGGCTGTCTTGCATTTGCCGAAAAGCGAAAGCCCCGTTTTTCGACATAACGTAAATGGATTGTTAAGGTGCCTTTACAAAAAAATAACTTGTCTTTCGTAACCCCGATTTGGCAGACTGAGAAGGTAGAGAGAAGAAAAACGATATCATACGCTTCCGCAATGCCAGCACCAAGGTACCACTCTAGGGGGAATTTTACATGATTAAAGTATTAGTAGTGGATGACGAAGCTTCCATCGTGAAGCTGTTGCAATTCAACTTGGAGAAGTCCGGATTTCAGGTGGTAACCGCTTTTGACGGAAAACAGGCTTTGGACATGGTGAAAAGCGAGCAGCCTGACTTCATTATTCTTGATTTGATGCTGCCCAAAATGGATGGCATGGACGTGTGCAAAACCTTGCGCCAAGATCGGGTAAACACGCCGATCTTGATGCTGACAGCGAAAGATGATGAGCTGGACAAAATTTTGGGACTCGAGCTGGGGGCAGATGATTACCTGACAAAGCCTTTCAGTCCGCGTGAGGTCGTTGCACGGGTGAAGGCGATTCTCCGTCGGATTCAGGCGACTCCCGAAGTGTCCGTTACCCAAGAAGATATCGTCCTGCAGTTCGGGGATATTCGCATCTATCCGGAAAAATACGAAGTGTTTCGCAAAGACGACAAAGTCGAGCTGACGCCAAAGGAATTTGAGCTCCTTCATTATTTGGCCAGCCACCATGGACGTGTATTGACCCGGGATCAGCTGCTCAATGCCGTCTGGAACTACGACTTTATCGGCGACTCCCGTATTGTAGACGTGCACGTCAGCCATTTGCGTGAAAAGCTGGAGGACGACACGAAGAATCCGCGCTACATCAAAACAGTTCGGGGACTGGGCTATAAATTGGAAGGGTAACGGGAGGCAATACTTTTGACTCGTTTTCGAATCAAACTAACCTTGACCATACTCGGCTTGATATCGCTGGTCCTGCTGCTGATGGGGATGTATTTTGCGAAGGTTTTGGAGAACTCTTACCTGCAATCCTTAAATGAGCTGCTGTCACGGGAGTCAAAGCTGATCGCCCAGGCGGTTCAATTTCCAGATGTTCTTTCTGACAAAGCGACACTGGAGGAGCGCATTCTGCAGGTGGCCCCTACCGATGAAGTGAGGCTTACACTGATCGACACCAAGGGAAATGTGCTGTACGACAATTCCACTTATGCCGAGGAGATGGAAAATCATCATGACAGGCCAGAGTTTCTCGCTGCCTTAAAGGGTGAGACGGGCATTTCGCGACGTTACAGTGAAACACTTGGTCACGACATGATGTATGTAGCTGTTCCCATTATCCAAGACACGCAGATCGTGGGTGCGGTTCGCTCCGCCATGTCCATGAAGGATATTACGGATACCATCCACAACATGTGGTACAGCTTGCTTACAGGGCTTTTGGTTACGCTTGTGGTGGGATCGATTGTCGTTTCTCGCATTTCTTTTTCTATTATTCGACCGATTGAGGAAATTACCCGGGTAGCCCGCAATATTACGCAGCGTCAATACGAGAGCCGCGTCAGAATCAAGGCAAAGGATGAGATTGGTCAGTTAGCCGGTGCCATCAATTTCATGGCCTCCAGTCTGGAACAGCAGATGTACGAGATTTCGGAAAATCAGCAGCGTCTGTCTGGGGTACTGACGAACATGACGAGCGGGGTTATCTTCATTTCCGAACAGCGGCGGATCATGCTGGTCAATCCGGCCGTAGAGAGGCTGCTCGGGACGGCGGGTCACGAAATCGTGGGTAAGCTGCACATCGAGGCTGGTAAAAGCTTTGGGCTTAGCAAATATATCGACCGCTGTCTGGACAACAGCGAAAAGTTCCGAGAAGAAGTACACATTTACTACCCGCAGGAGCGTGTGCTGGATGTCAACTTCGCCCCCTACATCAACTTCAAAGGGGAAGCGCGAGGAGTAGTCGTGGTGCTCCATGACATTACAGAAATTCGCCGGCTGGAGAAAATGCGCAGTGACTTCGTCGCCAATGTTTCCCATGAGCTGCGCACGCCCATTACCTCCATCAAAGGCTTTACGGAGACTCTCCTCGAGGGAGCGATGCAGGATGAAGAGACCTGCCGCAACTTCCTGCAGATTATTTCCGATGAAAGTGAACGGCTCTACCGGATGATCCGGGATATTTTGGATCTGTCCAAGATTGAGCAAAAACGTTTGCCGCTGCAAATGAATCAGGTTCATCTGCAGGAGCTCATCACGTCAGCTGTCGCGATCATGAATGATCAGGCACAGCGTAAGCAGCTGTCGATCGCATTGCCGAATCAGACGCCTGAGATTTTGCTCATGACCGATCGGGATTGTCTGCAGCAGATCGTACTCAACCTGCTTTCGAATGCGGTCGCCTACACCCCCGAGGGAGGGGCCATCACCATCCATACGGAACAAAATGCACAGCGAGTCTTGATCGAGGTATCCGATACGGGCATCGGGATTCCAGAAAAGGACATTCCACGTATTTTTGAACGGTTTTATCGGGTAGACAAAGCGCGCAGCCGCGACTCTGGAGGAACAGGGCTGGGTCTTGCGATCGTCAAACACCTCGTAGAGAATTTGCATGGGCAGATCAGTGTGCAAAGCAGGGAAGGGCAGGGAACGACATTTACGGTCACACTGCCGTTTTTGTAAAACCTTTACACAAAGATCATATTGCCTTCACCGACTCTATACAATCCCCTTGTACTATTTGTCGTGACAGATAAAAACACATGCGAAATGGATGTGCGATAAGCAAATAAAGGGGGACGAGGATATGTCACGACATGCTTTTGAAGAGCAGCAAGACGTCCTGCACCGCAAGCTGATGACGATGGGAACGCTGGTAGAAGAAGCGATTCATAAATCGATCAAAAGCCTGGTCGAACGGGATGTACAATTGGCCGAACAGGTCATTGGCAACGACCACGTGATCAACGAGCTGGAGCAGGAAATCCAAAGCGAATGCTTTCGGCTGATCGCTCTGCAGCAGCCGGTGGGGAGCGATTTGCGCCGTTTGGGGACGATGCTCAAGCTGGTGACGGATCTGGAGCGGATGGGCGATCACGCAGTTTCGATCTCCAAGACGACACGACGACTCATGGCAGAGCCGTACGTCAAGCCGCTCATCGATATTCCATTGATGGCGGATCACGTCAAAGCGATGGTACGTGATTGCTTGAATGCGTATATCGCACGCAACAAAGACGCGGCAGAAGAAATCGCAGCACGCGATGATATCGTCGACAAGTTGTTTTCGACGATCTTCCGCGACCTGATGGAAGTCATGACCAAAAATGGTACGGCGATCTCCCAAGGGACACATCTGCTTCTGGTTGCCCAATATTTGGAGCGGATTGCCGATCACGTGACGAATATATGCGAGTGGATTATTTACATGTCCACGGGCAAAATGACGGATTTGAACAAATAAACAATAAAGAGAGTCATGGATGAAACAAGTCGTTGCGAGCCTCGCTTGCATCGGCTTTTTTGTTTGCGCAACGAAGGCTCCTCCAAAAGGCTTGCCTGAGCCAAGTTTTCTAACGTTGACGGAAGGAGGCAGATGCCTAATGGTGTCTTGATGCATACAATACAGGGATTTCACTTGCATCAGGAAGTACAGGAGGGAATGGCTTTGACAAAGAGAGAGCGACATATTTATGCTGCAGGAAACACAGCGCGAGGGTACCGGACGTTTTACGATTCGGTATTGGAGGGCATCGGACGGATTTACTACCTGTCTGGGGTCGTTGAGGGCATTACGTCTCCCATCATCGAGAGCATCGGCAAAGAGATGGGCAGAAAAATAGAGCAGGTGGAGTGGATTCATTCCCCTTTTGAAAATGGAAAATACGATGGCGTCATCTTGCACGACTGGAAGGTCGCCATCATGGATAGCAGCTATCCGAGGCTATATCGGCCGCAGGCGCCGGGAGTCATTGAGATTCATGTAAACCTGCAGACCGCATTGAACGTGGACCTGCTGACTCCCTACGCGGTTCAGATCGCAGGGTGGTTCGATGGCATCGACAAAAAAAGCCAGGAGGCGTATGCGGCCTATGGGGAGGCGCTGCGAATCCACGACGAATGGGAGGCTCCCTACATTGAAAACCTGGATCGCGGAAAAGCCGATCAGGTTACGGAGGAACTGAAGGGCTTGCTTTTTACCGGAGAGCCTCTGAACAAGACCGCCCATGTCAGACGAATGTATCTGGGTGCAGCCACGCCGCAGGGACCAGTCGATCACATCATGAAGCTGACAGATCATCTGGATAAACGATACTTCATTAAAGGCCGCCCCGGCTCAGGAAAATCAACCATGCTGAAAAAGCTGGTCGCTGAAGCGCAGAAGCAAGGCCTGGACGTAGAAGTGTACCACTGTGGTCTGGATCCGCACAGCTTGGACATGGTGATTTTGCCGGAAAAGAGCGTGGCGCTCTTCGACAGTACGGCCCCACATGAATACTTCCCGAGCAAGCCATCCGATGAAGTTGTAGACATGTACGAGCGAGCGATTACCCCCGGAATAGACGAGAAGTACGCAGATGAACTGTTCGACATCAAAGCCCGGTACACGCAAAAAATGAAAGAAGGGACAGCTGCACTTGCTGTGGCGAAGGAGCTGCGCGATCAATTGAACGCCATCTACATCGAAGCAACCGATCAGCAACGGCTAAAAGCAGTAGCCCAGGCCATCATGAGTCGACTGGCGAGAATGTGAGTCTTTGACGAGCAGTGAGCCCCCCAACCAAATAATCGCATGAAACCCGAAAGGCTGCTCATACTACACATAGGAGGTGAGCAGCCGGATGGGTTATGCTTGGACTCTGGCTTTGCTGATGCTGGTCAATCCCCTCGATCCCATTCCTTTTTTGCAAGTAGAGATGGAAGGGGAGACGGTCGCGATGCTGGATCGATCCGACTACACCGTGCCATGGGAGGGCGTGTCTACCGTTGATGAAAATCATCTGAGGATGACGATCGAACGGTTGGGAAAGAAAGTGTACGTCGAGCCAATCAATGCGACGATCAACGAAAGTGGCGCTGTCGTTCCGGACAAAAAGGGACGAAAGCTGAATGAGACGGACTTTCTACAGCAATTCTATGAATATTATTACGGAACAGGCTCAGGAACGCTCAAAGCTACCTACCAGGAGATTTACCCCAAGGTAGATCAAGCCCTGATGACACAGGTGCGCAAAAAAGTGATTGGACAGTATACGACCTACTTTAATTCGGGCAACCGAAACCGTTCACATAATATCGCGCTAGCCTCACAGGCAATCAACAACACGGTGGTCTTGCCTGGCGAGATCTTTTCCTTTAACAAGGTGGTCGGCAAGCGTACGAAAGCAAAAGGCTATCTCCAAGCCCCTGTCATCGTCAGGGGAGAGCTGTCGGAAGGAATCGGTGGAGGCATCTGCCAGGTTTCCTCCACGCTTTTTAATGCGGTGGACAAGGCTGGCTTGCAAATCGTCCAGCGCTATTCCCATAGCCGGCACGTCGCTTATGTGCGGCCAGGACGGGATGCTACCGTTAGCTGGTATGGTCCTGATTTCGTCTTTCAAAACAAATACGCCTATCCCGTCTTAATCCGGGCGAAGGCGTATGGCGGGAGTATGTATGTCTCTGTGCATTCCTTTCCAGAGATCGAGTACGAACCGCGTCACGTACCGAGTGTAAGCCGCAAGACTCCGGAGGAAGGACCGGCAGCACCACCACTGCAGACCCCACCCATCATGAATGAACCGACAGCACCTGAGTAAGGTGCTGTTTTTGCGTTTTCATTGCACTTTCCCCTCCATAAGGCTAAAAGCGTTTCCAATGGAGCAAGGACGCGACTTTTGGCGGAAGAGCGAAGTGAGATTTTATTACTTAGATAAAATTTAAACAAAAGAAATAGTTGCCACGGAACCAAAAAAGTCGTATAGTGTTTCGTGTGATAAAATTTCGTGTACGAAACATTATGTAGGAAAGGAGTGCATCATGAATAGACCATTGCATATCCGGGACTTGCTGAAACGTTTAAATAAAACTTTCGGCACAATGGCGACGAAAGAGCTGTGCAAATACGGGCTAACTGTACCACAACTCGTTGTTATTCGGCAAATCTCGATAGAACCAAGAACAATCGGGCAGATCAGTAAAGCCGTTGACCTTTCGTATAGCACTGTTTCTGGAATCATTGATCGCCTAGAGAGAGAGCAATTGGTGGAACGGGTCCGGGATGAGAATGACCGCAGGGTTGTCTGGATTCGGAAAACGGAGAAGATAACAGAACTGTTCGAAAAGGTTGATCTTTTATCCGGTGAAATTTACAAGCAGCATTTTAACAGCTTTTCCGATGAAGAACTCAATAACATTATTAACTCTTTAGAAGCGTTGGTTACCAAACTAGAAGAGATAGAAAGCTGAGGAGAAACCATGAAGCGAAAACTGGTATTGTATGTCATTTTGCTCCTGATCGTGGTGGGTGGTGGCGGCATCGGTTACTACTACTGGTATCAAGGCGCACATTATGTGACCACACAAGACGCTCGTATTACAGGAGATATTTATCGTGTCATGCCAAAAATGACAGGCAAGCTGACCGGACTCGCTGTAAAAGAAGGCGATACTGTAGTAGCCGATCAAATCGTCGGCCAACAAGATACTACGAACATTGCAACGAACCTGTTGGAAAACAGCGTGCTGCGTGCGCCTATTACAGGAACAGTGATTAAGACACAAGCAAAAGAGGGTGAGGTTGTATCCACAGGTACTTCCGTTGCTCTCGTTATCGATGAGAACAAATTGTACATCTCCGCAAACCTGGAAGAAACTGAGATCGCGCGTTTGAAATTGGGCCAAAAGGTTGACTTTACCGTCGATGCTTACCCAGGAAAGCAACTGAGTGGACATCTGATGGAAATCGGGAAAGCGACTAACTCTACTTTCTCCTTGTTGCCTGCGACCAATACAAGCGGTAACTTCACGAAAGTCACCCAGCGTATCCCAATCAAGATTGCCATTGATGACACTGCTGGCTTGCATCTGGCAGCAGGTCTGAACGTCGAGATCAAAGTGCATGTGAAGGAGATGTAAGGATATGAAAAACAAGCATTGGAAAACAATCGGCGCCGTGCTGACAGCCGTTTCGCTGATCACAGCTGGCTGTAGCGAGGCTTCATCTGGAACGACAGATGAAAGTGTGCGGGTCGTAAAAACATGGAAAGTCACCTCTACCCAAACTGGTGTCATTGCCAGCGGTAAAATCACAGCTGCAGAAGAAATCCAAGTGGTTTCCAAGGTTTCCGGTAAAGCAGCAGCAGTCAATGCAAATGAAGGCTCCGTGGTCAAACAAGGGGACGTCCTGGTGACCTTGGAAGCATCGGAATATCAGCAGCAAATCGTTCAAGCGCAAGCAGCGATTGCCGGAGCGCAAGCAAAACTGCGCGATACCAAAGCAGGTGCCCGCAACGAGCAGCTGCAGCAGCTCGCAAGTACTGTCGAGCAAGCAAAAGCGAGCTTGAAGGTAGCAGAGAGCACGTACAACCGTATGAAAGCTCTTTTTGACTCCGGCGCATTGTCGGCGGCCGAACTGGAGAAAACAACACTGGATTTGGAGAAAGCACGCACCACGCTGGACCAAATGCAAGCACAGTACGATCTGGCGAAAGCAGGCCCTACCTCTGATACCGTTGCAGCCCTGCAAGCAGAAGTTAGCCGTTTGAACTCCAGCCTGGAGCTGGCAAAAACCAACTATGACAACACGATCGTCCGTGCACCTATTACAGGTATCGTAGCAAAACGCAACGTGGATCCAGGCGAGATGGCCGCAGCAGGCTCTCCTCTTCTGGTATTGGTGAAAATGGATGAGGTTAAAGTAGAAGCAAGCGTTCCACAAGAACAGATCAACAACGTAAAAGTAGGCTCGACTGTCGATGTAAAAGTCAGCAGCTTGGGTGGCAAAGTGTTGAAAGGAAACGTGGAATTCGTGTCTCCGATCTCTGATGCCAACAGCAGCTCCTTCCCTGTAAAAGTACGCGTGCCAAACCAAGACGGTCAGCTGCGTGCTGGTATGGTCGCAGAAGTCATGCTGCAAGGTCAGGCTGAGCAAGGAACAAAAGTACCTTCGACAGCTGTCCTGCAAAAAGACGGCAAGCAATACATCTACACCGTGGATAAGGATGTAGTTCACCAAGTAGAAGTAACGGTGAGCGGTACAAATGGCGATTGGGCAACCGTTGCGGCAGGTGTGAATGACAACGATCAAGTGGTGCTGAATCCGACCGACAAATTGGCTGAGGGCACTAAGGTGATCGCAAACTAACGGGGGTGAGGACATGGCGGAAGCGGTGGCACAGAAAGAGGAAAAAGGCGGAAGCGGCGGAATGTGGTTGTCCCTTCTCGCTATCCTCTCCGGAACCTTCGTCGCGATCCTGAACAACAGTCTGATTAACGTTGCTCTCCCTACCATGGTGAACATCTTCGGTTCGACGACCGAAACCATGCAGTGGGTACTCACGGGATACATGCTGGCGAACGCTGTCATGATCCCGATGAGTGGCTCTTTGTCCGCGAAGTTTGGAGCAAAAAGGGTCTTCGTTTTATCACTTACGTTCTTTACTATCTCATCGGTGCTCTGTGCACTGGCATGGAGCGACTCTTCGCTGATTGCGTTTCGTGTAATCCAGGGTGTCAGCGGCGGTATGATCATGCCGCTGGGGATGTCCATGATCTACATGATCGTACCACGCGAAAAGATCGGGATGGCTTTAGGGATTTTCGGGATTGCCTCGATGACAGCGCCTGCTCTCGGGCCGACGCTGGGTGGTTACTTGATTGAGTTTTTAAGCTGGCAGTTTTTGTTTTTGGTAGGTGTGCCGTTCGGGATTTTTGCGGTCATTATGAGTAGTGTCTTGTTGAAAGAAACGCCTAAGAAACCGGATCTCAAGTTTGACTATCTGGGTGCCTTTTTGGCCATTCTCGGCTTCGGGACCTTGCTGCTCGCGTTCAGTAAAGGGCAAGCGGAAGGATGGACGTCGTTTTTCATCGTGGGTCTGTTCTTCGTTGCGATTATGAGTCTGGCTTTGTTCATTTGGGTAGAGCTGGGGAAAGAGCAGCCACTGCTTGATCTGCGGCTCCTCAAGATTCCGGTGTTTACGATCAGTATCTTGACTTCCGGTTTCGTTATGATGGGGATGATGGGCGGGGTCTTCCTGATGCCGATCTTTCTGCAAAACGTTCAGGGAATGACGGCAATGGAGTCAGGGATCCTGCTGATGCCTCAGTCGATTGCGATGGCAGTCATGATGCCGATCAGTGGGAAGCTGATGGACAAATACGGAGTAGGCCCAATCGGTCTCGTCGGTTTGTCGATCATGACGGTAACGACATTCGAGCTTCACAAGCTGGCATCGGACAGTATGCATGAATGGATGAACATGATTTTGACCATTCGTGGTCTGGGGATCGGCTTGTGTATGATGACCTTGTCGACGGTCGGGATGAACGCAGTACCACGTACCCGCGTCGGTGATGCGTCTCCACTTTCCAACGTACTCAGACAGGTTATGAGCTCCTTTGCCATTGCGATTCTGACCGTGATCATGCAGGCGCGTCAAACGTTCCACATGGCGTCGATCTCTGACAACATGAACACAGACGTTGCGACGCAGCTGATCGGGGGTCTCTCAGGGCTGTATACGCAGGTCGGTGTAGACGCAGCCAGTGCCCAAGGGGGAGCCAGTACGATTCTCTACGGGATGATGGCCAAAGAAGCCTTGGTAGAGGGAATCGGGGATACCTTCCTCGTCTCCACCATCCCCATCGCGCTCTCTATCTTCCTGTTGTACTTCTTGCACAAGAAGCCAGAGAAGAAGAGCCCAGAAGCGCCCAAACAAGAAAAACCTGCTGCCTAAAAAAGCTGCGGATAAGATCAGCCTGTTGAGGATGCTCAGCAGGCTGATTTTTTGTTTGTGTGAATCATATTAGAGCAATATCAATGAAGTGGGCTGTGAGATTGATTGATGGTTAATGTGAGGGCTTTTGGCTTTGGTCCTTTCTTGAGACAGTGCAGCAGCTCCAGCGCTTCTTCTTGGACACGCTTTACATGAACCGAACAACAGGCTAGCTGGCCGAGGAAAAGAGGGAAAAAAGCGAAGGCATTAGGGACACAGCCGAGGCGCAATGAAAAAAGCGGAACCTGCCGTTAGCGTCCACCTCTGAACAAGCATCCGTGACATACCACTTTGGACGCGGGGTTCTGCTTTTGCAATGAAGCCGTACAGGGATGACCCCAGCGCAAGTGGCCCCTACTAACAGAACGTTTTCCCTCTTTTCCTCCCCTCCACTACAGCCACTGAGACAACCAGCAAAAAAAGCCTTTCGCGTCCCAAAAAGGAACAAACGAAAGGCTCTTGATTTTTCATTCAAGCATGCTAAGAAGTAATGGCTTTCGCAATCCAGTACACGATTCGCCCAACGATGTAGCCAAGCAGGATCGTCCACCCGATTTTGGACCAGACACTCAGTCCCTTTATCCATTCACGCAAGCTTTTCCGGCGTTGTGGTTGATTGTTCAACAGAGCTCACTCCTTTGGCGGGTTGATTGTAGCGAATGAACAGATAGATACCGGCAATAATGATCAGACCACCGATCCATTGAGGAGGAGTCACGACTTCACCCAAAATAAAGTATGCCAGAATCGCAGTGCCGATTGGTTCTCCCAGGATTCCCATGGAGATCGTAGTGGTGTTCAGCCACTTGATGATCCAGTTGAAAATGGAGTGGCCGAGCAAGGTCGGGAACAGAGCCAGACAGAAGAACCAGCCCCAGTCAGCAGCCGGATATCCAGCCAGTGGATAGCCCAGAACCAAATCGTAAGCAACGAGAATGACGCTGGTCGCTGAATACACGACCAAAGTGTAGGCAAAAGAAGACATGTGCTGGCGGACATACTGACCAACGAGCCAGTAGCCTGTCACGGTTACAGCGCCGAGCAAGGCGAGAAAATCCCCCCACAGGGCCATTCCCCCTACACGAAAATCCCCCCAGCCGATGACGAAGCTGCCCACAATCGCCAACAGCCCGCCCGAGAGCGCGAGCAGCCGGACACGTTCGCCGAAGAAGAAATAACCTCCGATAAAGGCAAACAAGGGCTGGAGCGTAACCAGAACCGTAGAGCTGGCTACCGAGGTGTAATTTAACGATTCAAACCAGAGCAGGAAGTGGCTCGCTAAAAACGCTCCGGACAAAATACAGAGAAGCCATACGTTACGGCTAAGCTTCCCGATTTCCGCCATTGCTCCGCGGTTCCACAGCAGAAAAGGCAGCGTCAGCAAGACGGAGAACACCAGCCGATACGTGGCGATGATCGGAGCAGGGGCATGAGACAGTTTGACAAAAATCGCCGAGGTAGATACAGCGACAACCCCCAAGAATAGAGCGAGATAAGGGGGAAATACTGGTTTTTCCGAGGATGGTTCCATTAGTGCACCTTCTTATATGAGGAGAATCACGATGTTTTCTATTGTAACGTCAGGCTGAAAAATTCACAATGTTATGCTTACCCAGCTGGCTGAAAGGTTTACTTTTAAACGGGAAATCCTACAAGCATGAAAAAAAGCATCCTGATATTCGCAGCCCTGATTTTGGTTACCGCCTGTTTTCCCGTTCGCAGCAATGCCATTCCACTAACACCCATTCAGGTGTTGATCGATGTAGGTCATGGAGGTGTGGATTCTGGCACGTCATTTGGAGACTTGCATGAAAAGGACATCAATTTGGCAATTGCCAAGCAGCTGTATCAAGAGCTGACGAACGCAGGGTATCGCGTGGCGTTGAACCGTCAGGAAGACGTAGCGCTTAGTGATGACAATCGTTGGCTGAATTCGCGCTCCCGACATCTTCGTGATCTTGCGCAGCGCAAAAACCTGGCGAAAGAGCTCGTTCCGCAGATGATGCTCAGCCTGCACGTGAACTGGTCCAAGGACAAGCGGCGCCGAGGCCCGGTCGTTCTGTACCAGAGCAATGAACAAAGCTACATGCTGGCGCAGCTGATTCAGGACTCCTTGAACAAGCTGACAGGTACCCACGAGAA
Source organism: Brevibacillus nitrificans (assembly GCF_003710965.1). NCBI lineage: Bacteria > Bacillati > Bacillota > Bacilli > Caryophanales > Paenibacillaceae > Brevibacillus > Brevibacillus nitrificans. The sequence continues at coordinate 327,318 of NZ_RHHU01000010.1, forward strand.
GCCAGTGAAGGGAGGAACGTATTACGTTTTGCGGCACAGCTACTGTCCGACTGTCATCGTAGAGATGGGGTTCATCAGTAATGGCGCTGATCGCGAAATGCTGACCAGCCCCAAAGGGCAAGAAAAAATCGCTCAGGCGATCAAGACAGCCGTGAGCGAATACGCCATTTTAACAGGCAATCTGAGAATGGAGGGGAGGATCGAGGAAAGCTTTTGGAAGGGGCTAATGGAGCGATTGACGAACTAGCTTGGAAATCGTAATAAACTCGGCCTCCTTCTGCAAGCGCGGGATATACTGGCGCAGAACGGAGGCTGTTTTCTTTCCAGGCGGTCCGACATGCCCGATCGCGACGGTCATCGGCATGGTAGTCATCCGTTTGCAGATTTTTTCCATCTGCTGCGTGATGTGAGGGACGGAGTAGACATCATCGAGGAAGATCTGGTTTTCTGCATACGGGACTCCCATTTCTTTGGCCAGCTTGATTGCGACGCTTTTGTCCGTCGTCTTGCTGTCCAGGTAGATGAGACCGCGCTCCTTGATGACACCCATGATGATGCGCATGATGTGCTCATTTGCCGTGATCTTGGAGCCCATATGGTTGTTCATCCCGATCGCATGGGGAACGTCATCGATGGCTTTTTGTACTCTGCTCTTGATCTCTTCATCGGATAGGTCAGCTGTAATGGCGCCTGGGCCTAGCCACGATTTCTTTCCTTTGTTCGGCTCCATCGGCATATGTACGAAAACATCATGTCCCTTTTGATGAGCAAGCTCGGCATCCTGCTTGGTGCTAGGCATGAACGGCATGACTGCTACAGTCAGAGGAACAGGAAGCGCCAGCATCTCTTCTGTCCCCGCCATGTTATTGCCGAAATCATCGATGACAAAGGCGACGACCTTTTTGGATGAGATCGGTTCAGGGGTTTTGGCGGCATACGTCCATGCGTTGGTGCCGAGAAAGAGAAAAATGGCGCTCAAAAGAGAGATGCAAACCCTCCTTTTCATTACATACATGGGATCGCCTTCCTTCTGTTTTTTCATTAGTCTGTTCAAGCTAGGCAACCTTTACCCGAGAACTTCCCTAGGCTTGGCTTCCATGTCCACCCTATGTTACGATTAAAGATAGTAGTTTTGTGACGAGAGGGGTCGGATTGCTTGAGCCATTTTGTATTGATTGACGGAAACAGTATCGCCAATCGTGCGTTTTATGCGTTACCGCTCTTGTCTACATCGACAGGGCTGCATACCAATGCGGTGTTAGGATTTACGACGATGCTGCTGAAGGTTATAGAGGAAATGAAACCGACTCACATCATGGTTGCGTTTGATGCAGGCAAAGTCGTGTTCCGCCACAGCGAATATGCCGATTATAAAGGAGGGCGTGCAAAAACGCCGCCCGAGCTATCTGAGCAGTTTCCATTGATTCGCGAGCTGCTGGATGCTTTCTCGATTCAACGTTTTGAGCTGGAAGGCTATGAAGCAGACGATATCATCGGCACCTTGACGAAAAGGGCAGATGAACAAGCCTGGAAAACGACGGTCATTACCGGAGACAAGGACATGCTTCAGCTGGTATCGGAGCATGTTTCTGTGGCGTTGACACGCAAAGGTGTCAGTGAGATCGAGCTGTACACGCCTCAGGAGATTCAGGACAAGTACGGTCTTGCGCCTTTGCAAATCATCGACTTAAAAGGGCTGATGGGTGATACGTCAGACAACATTCCCGGGGTTCCAGGAGTGGGGGAAAAGACGGCGCTGAAGCTTTTGCACGAGTACGGCTCAGTCGAGGAAGTCTTGGCGAACGTCGATCGCGTCTCGGGCAAAAAGCTGCAGGAAAACTTGCGTGAAAATGTAGACAAGGCCAAGATGAGCAAGGAATTGGCTACGATTTTGCGTGAAGCGCCTGTCGAGCTGGACGTGCAGGAGACTGGGTACGACGGATATGATGGCACGGCGTTGAGCGAGTTTTTTAAACGGATGGAATTCAAGTCGCTCCTGTCCAAAATCAAGGTAGATGCACCTGTAGAGGGCGAGGGTCAAGCCGCGAACGCTGCTCCTTTCCATTTTGAAGTCGTTACGGAAGAATCGGCAGCGAAGTTTGCGGAAAAGCTTACCTCTCCTATGGCGGTCTACGTGGAGATGGATGGAGACAACTACCATCATGCCCCGATCATTGGTTTTGGGCTGGCGGCAGATGACGTCAATCTGTATGTTCCTTGGGATCAGGCAAAGGAATGGAAGGCATTTAGCCAATGGCTCGAGGACAGCACAAAAGAAAAATGGACGTTTGATGGAAAGCGCGACACAGTAGGGCTCGCTTGGCACGATCAGGATATCAAGGGGATCGGCTTTGACGTCTATTTGGCATCCTATCTGCTCAATGCGACAGAGAGCAACCCGACGCTGGATTCGATCGCTTCCCAGTACGCGCAGGTGCGGGTACGGCCGGATGACGAGGTCTATGGAAAAGGGGCTAAGCGTCTCTTGCCGGAAGAGGACGTCATCAGTGAGCATGTCGCGCACAAGGCAGCGGCCATCTGGCAAAGCGTGCCGGTCTTGCGTGAGCAGCTGGCAGAAAACAAAATGAACGAGCTGTTAAATGACCTGGAAGCGCCGCTCAGCATGGTGCTTGCCCTCATGGAAAAGCAAGGCATCAAAGTCAATCGGGACCGTCTGGAGCAAATGGGCGTAGATCTGGACGCCAAGCTGGAGGGGCTGACCAAGCAGATTTACGAGCTGGCTGGACAGACCTTCAACATCAATTCACCGAAGCAGCTGGGGGAAATCCTGTTTGACGTGTTGGATCTGCCCGTTCTCAAAAAGACCAAAACCGGTCCCTCGACGAGCGCCGATGTATTGGAAAAGCTGGCACCGTACCACCCGATCATCGATGCGATCTTGACCTTCCGTCAGCTGGGCAAGCTGCGTTCTACCTATATCGAAGGCTTGACCAAAGAAATTCACAGCAAGTCCAGCAAGGTGCACACGCTGTACAATCAGGCGACGACAGCAACGGGCCGCCTGTCCAGTACAGAGCCAAACCTGCAGAACATCCCGATTCGCATGGAAGAGGGGCGCAAGATTCGCGAAGCCTTTATCCCTTCCGAAGAGGGCTGGTACATGCTCGCTGCAGACTACTCTCAGATCGAGCTGCGCATTTTGGCGCATATATCCGGAGATGAGAACTTGATCGATGCGTTCCAAAAAGGCATGGATATTCATACGCGTACCGCCATGGACGTATTTGGGGTGGAAGAGAGCGAGGTCACATCCTTGATGCGCCGCCAAGCGAAAGCGGTCAACTTTGGAATCGTATACGGCATCAGCGACTACGGACTTTCGCAAAACTTGAATATTACCCGCAAGGAAGCCGGGGATTTTATCGAACGCTATTTCTCCGTCTTTTCCGGCGTCAAGCACTGGATGGAGGAAATCGTCAAGCAGGCCAAGCAGGATGGCTTTGTCACGACGCTTTTGAACCGCCGCCGCTACCTGCCTGACATCCGCAGCAGCAATTTCAATCTGCGTTCTTTTGCCGAGCGGACAGCGATGAACACACCGATTCAGGGAACGGCAGCAGATGTCATCAAGCTGGCGATGATTCGCATGCAGGACAGCTTGCAGGAAAAAGGCCTCAAGAGCCGGATGCTTTTGCAGGTACACGATGAATTGGTGTTTGAAGTTCCGCAGGATGAGCTGGAGATCATGAAGCAGCTTGTGCCAGAAGTCATGGAGAGCGCATTGAAGCTGGATGTTCCCCTCAAGGTGGATGTCAACTTCGGGCACACCTGGTACGAAGCCAAGTAATTGTTCTTGCAACCAAGAGAGATACAGCGAGAGGAGGAAGCCTTATGCCAGAATTACCAGAGGTAGAAACGGTTGTCCGTACGCTGACCGGGTTGGTAGTGGGCAAGACCATTGAGCGGGTCAGTGTACATTTGGGCAGAATCATACGGACGCCAGATGATGTGGAAGAATTCAAGTCGCAGGTGGCCGGTCAAACCATTCATGCGATCAAGCGCCGAGCGAAATTCATCCAATTTGTTTTGGACCGGGATGTGCTCATCTCCCATCTGCGAATGGAAGGGCGTTACGGTCTGTATCAAGCAGAGGAGCCGGTGGAAAAACATACCCATGTCGTTTTTCACTTTACGGATGGCACGGAGCTGCGCTATCGGGATGTACGCCAATTTGGGACGATGGATCTATTTGCGCTTGGAACGGAAACAACCGCGGGTCCATTGGCTAAGCTGGGAGTAGAGCCGCTGGACGAGGGCTTTACGGCGGCGGCCTTCAGCAAGCTCCTGAATGGGCGGTCGACAAAAATCAAGCCGCTGCTGCTGAATCAGGAATGTATTGTGGGGCTGGGGAATATTTATGTGGACGAGTCACTCTTTCTAGCTGGTATTCATCCCGAAACCCCAGCGGGCAAGCTGACCAAAAAACAGGTCATTCGCCTGCAAGAAAGCATTGTTGCCACGCTCTCTGAGGCTGTAGAACAGGGCGGAAGCTCCATCAAGTCCTATGTCAATGGTCAGGGGGAGATGGGGATGTTCCAGCAGTCTCTCAAAGTGTACGGACGCAAGGATGAGCCCTGTGTCCAATGCGGTACGCCGATTGTCAGATTTGTCGTTGGAGGCAGGGGCACGCATATTTGTCCTGTTTGCCAGAAACAGTAAATGACGTTTTTCTCGGAGAGGAGGATGTGCATGATATTAGGATTGACTGGTGGAATCGCCACGGGAAAAAGCACGGTAACGGGTATGCTGCGCGAGCGTGGCATTCCTGTCATTGACGCGGACCAGATTGCTAGAGAGGTTGTAGAGCCAGGCAAGCCAGCCTACGAAGCGATCGTCCGTCATTTTGGCCGGGAGATTTTGCTCGAAGATGGACAGATTGATCGAAAAAAGCTCGGTGAGGTTGTATTTTCGGATGAGACAGAGCGCCAAAAGCTGAACGCAATCGTCCATCCCGAGGTGCGTCGCGTCATGCGCGAAGAAGCCGAAGCGGCTGAAGCGGGCGGGGCTGATATTGTATTTATGGACATCCCTCTCTTGTTTGAGAGCAAACTGCAGCACATGGTGGAGAAAATTGCGGTCGTGTATGCACCTGCCGACATGCAGCTCGCCCGAATGATCGAGAGGGATGAGCTGGAAGAGGAGCAGGCGCAAAAACGGCTGCGGGCGCAGTTTCCGATTGATCAGAAAAAATCGGAGGCAGATTTTTTGATCGACAACTCGGCGTCGAGAGAAGAAACAGTCAAACAGGTTGAGCAAATGCTTGCTGTGATTCGAGCGGAGTTGAAGTCATGAAGCCAGGACGGCGGGCAGCGTTGATTTTGCTCATTTTGATGAGCGTCTTCCTGCTGCTCAATACTCCTTTGGTCTGGAAGTGGATGTATCCAATCAAGTTCCAGCAGGAGATCGTTACAGCATCAAACAAGTACAACGTGGACCCCTATCTCATACTGGCTGTGATCCGTTCGGAGAGCAGCTTCAAGACGGACCGTGTATCGAAAAAAGGAGCGGTGGGCCTGATGCAAATCATGCCCGATACGGCAGCATGGATTGTCCAGCAAGCGGGCTTTCAGCCAAAGGACAACCAGTACTTGTACGATCCGGTCATGAACATTCACATCGGTACCTGGTATTTAAATTTCCTGTTGGAGCGGTATGAGGGAGACTTGGTCAAAGTCATCGCTGCCTACAATGCAGGCCCGGGGAAGGTCAGTGGATGGCTGTCAAACGAGCAGTGGAGCGGTCAGCGGGAGCACATCGAGGACATCCCGTTCGGAGAGACGAGACAGTATGTGCAGCGTGTTCTTTACTATCACGACCGATATAAAAAAGTATACGGGAAAGATTTGCAGTGAGAGCCGCTTCCTTTCAAAAAGGAGGCGGCTTTTGTCTTGGGGAGGGCACGATAAAAGAAAGCCTGTCAAAAAAATAGGAGGGGGAAATCGTCCAAATATTTATTTTTCAGTAAAACACATTGATAATTGTGTCATACTTATTATAATAAAAGTATCAGATAAGCGTAACTCAATTGCGAAAGGGGTTTCTATATATGACAATCAAAATTGGTATTAATGGTTTCGGCCGTATTGGGCGCATGGTATTCCGCCGCGCTATTCAGGACCCCAACATCGAAATCGTCGCGATCAACGCCAGCTATCCTCCAGAGACGCTCGCGCATTTGTTGAAATACGACACCATTCATGGACGTCTGCAGAATAAAGTGGAAGTACAAGACAACAAGATCCTGGTCGATGGGAAAGCAACCGTTGTCCTTTCCGACCGCGACCCGCTCAAGCTGCCTTGGGGCGAACTGGGTGTAGAAATCGTCGTAGAAGCAACAGGCAAGTTCAAGGACCGCGAAGGCGCTGGCAAGCACCTGCAAAGCGGCGCGAAAAAAGTAGTCATCACTGCTCCTGCGAAAGAGGAAGATGCGACAATCGTGATGGGCGTGAACGATTCGATCTACGACCATGCGAATCATCATATCGTCTCCAACGCTTCTTGCACGACCAACTGCCTGGCTCCCGTGGCAAAAGTGCTGAACGATGCATTCGGTATCGAGCAAGGCCTGATGACTACCATTCACTCGATCACAAACGACCAAGTCAACATCGATAACCCGCATAAAGACCTGCGTCGTGCTCGTGCTGCCGGTGAATCCATCATCCCGACTACGACAGGTGCTGCTCGTGCGGTAGGAAAAGTACTGCCAGAGCTCAACGGCAAGCTGAACGGCTTTGCTCTGCGTGTACCGACTCCAAATGTTTCCGTAGTGGATTTGGTTATCAATACGAAAAAACCGGTTACCCTAGAAGAAGTAAACCGCGTTCTGCGCGAGGCAGCTGAAGGCGACATGAAAGGCTATCTGGAATTCTGCGACGAGCCGCTTGTTTCCAGCGACTTCAATGGCAACGATAACTCCTCTATCGTAGACGGACTGTCCACGATGGTAATGGGTACCAACCAAGTGAAGGTCATCTCCTGGTACGACAACGAGTGGGGCTACTCCTGCCGCGTTGTAGACCTGGTGCGTCACGTGTCCGAAATGCACAATCAAGTTGCCAGCAAAGAAGCTGCTGCTGCTGGCGTTAACTAATCAAAGAAATAGCAAACCCCTTTGCGCAAACGATGCCAAAGGGGTTTTTCCATCAGGGAAGGTCATCAGGTCGGGTTTGTCTCTGATACATCGCTCATGCGGAATAAATCATCATCTTCGAACCCAACAACAAACAGCTGTAGATTCGCCTTGAGATCGAGATCATAGGGAGGGAGCACATCGTTTCCTCTTCCGTCCTTGATGATGCGAACAGTTGGACGGTGGGAATAATCCGGATCCACGCGGCTGACGACGCCTACCTCGCCCGTACTCAGCACGACGCTGCTCCCGATGGGGAAGACCGCGATATGCTTGATAAAGGCATTGACGAGATGGTGCTCGAACAGATGACCGCCAGAACCGAGCAAATACTCCAGCGCGTCCTGCGGCATGTACCGCTTGCGCCAAGGTCGAGGGGAGGTCAGAGAATCGAATACGTCTGCAATGCCAACGATTTGGGCGTACTCGTGAATCTGCTTCCCTTGGAGCCCCTGAGGGTAGCCGCTGCCGTTCAGTCTCTCGTGGTGCTGGAGACAGACATGGGCAGACAAGAGGGATATGTCATGCTGTTTTCTCAGCAGATTAAATCCGTGGCGGGTATGCTCTTTCGCAATCTCTTTTTCTTCCGCTGTCCATTGCTCTTCCTTGGCCAGCATCTCCTCTGGCAGGTTCAGCTTGCCGACGTCGTGAAGCATGGCGCCGACCCCCAGATCCAGCAGACGCTGCCGGTTGTAGCCGAGAGACATGCCTACAGCAGTTGAGAGCACGGCCACATTGACGGCGTGATGGTACATTGACGGAGAATGCGAAGAAATGTTGGTCAGGTGTCCGATCATTTGCTTGTTGAGCAAGAGGTCATCGAGGATCGAGCTGAACGCACGCTGAAAATGCAATCCCATTTCTTTTAAGGATATTTTTCGGGCGAGCTTGTTTGAGTTGGTAATCTGTTTGAACGTTTTCTCGATGGCTTCCACAGCGATTTGCCGTGTCTGTGGACGGATAACTTCTTCCACCTCAATGTCTGCTGTGCGAGGATCATCTATATAGACAGCGTCAATTTTGGATCTTGTCAGACCCGCAATGAGACGTTCGGTCAAGACCATACCCGTACCTAACAACACTTTTCCATCTTCTGTGAAAATGGTGCGACCCAATTTCATCCCTGGTCGAACCTGTCTTAAAGATACTAACCTCATTCCAATCCCTCCAACAATACCCATATTGTACTCCATTCGACTTATGCTTTAAATAGGTACAAGGATTGACTTGACTTCTGCAGGGAAATTGAGGGACACTGTAATCAAGGATTGTCCGTACTGGAGTTGATCGTTGCGATGCGTTGTCCATTCTGTGAATATAATGGGACTAGAGTCCTAGATTCGCGTCCATTCAATAATAACAAGTCCATCCGCCGCCGTCGGGAATGTGAGCAGTGCGAGCGCCGCTTCACGACCTTTGAAATGGTGGAGGAAACTCCCTTGCTGATTGTCAAAAAAGACGGCACACGTGAGGAATTCAGTCGCGAGAAGGTTTTGCGCGGTTTGGTGCGCGCCTGCGAGAAGCGTCCGGTTTCACTCGAAGTGCTGGAAAATGTAGTGAACGACATCGAAAGGGAGCTGCGCAGCTGCGGGCAGGCAGAAGTCCCCAGTAACGATGTTGGGGAGAAAGTCATGGAGCGTTTGTACCACGTTGACGAGGTTGCTTACGTGCGCTTTGCTTCCGTCTACCGTCAGTTCAAGGACATCAGTGTCTTCATGAAGGAGCTGGAGGAGCTGCTTTCTCAAGCGCGAAACAGTCAGACTCCTTTTACAAAGGAATAAGAAGACATCGGGAAACAACTGTTCATACCACGCCCTCGCGGTTATTTTGCTAGGGTGTTTTTGGCTTTCCATTGGATTTCAGCACGTAGTAGGAGGAGCCATGCTATAATAGGGAAACGAAAATAGTCAGGAAGGGAAGAGCCCATGCGTCGTTTAGTTTGGAACGAATTGTTGCCAAAGGATCGTTTTTTGGCGAGGGTGGCGAGACCGCTCAGTTTTGCCGAAATGGGCTATGTCACGCAGCTGTATTTGCCGATCATTGGTGTCGAGTCGTATACGCTCTACCAGCTGCTCGTCCATGGCGTGCAGGAAGTGAGCGGCGCTTCAACCGAAGGGACACATCGCAGCTTGATGCTTTCCACGTCTCTCTCCCTGGACCGGCTGCTGGATGCGCGCGAGCGTTTGGAAGCCATGGGACTCTTGGAGGTGCGCCGGAGAGAAAACCTGCAGCGCGACTACTACTACGATTACCTGGTAAAGCCGCCGCTGACACCTGGCGAGTTTTTTGGGGATTACGTCCTTTCTCTCATGCTGTTAAATAAAATTGAAAATATCCGCTTCCAGCAGCTGCGGGAGCAATACGCCGATGCCGTTGCGACACAGCTGGATCAGGAATATACCATCGTGGAAAATGTAACCAAGGATTTCCATGAAGTATTTCAATCGTTGAAGCCCTCTGAGCTGGAAGTGAAAAAAGGTTCGGAGCGGGAGCAGTTTTTGACGAAAATGGAGTCGGACTTCCCGCCTGCTGCGATGAAGTCTGGTTTTGAAGCACAGGTTCAGCATCCGCTCAGTGTATCGTCGCTGCGCCTGTATTTGCCAGACAATGCAGATGCATCCAAAGTTTTGAGCGGTTCGAGCATGGAGTTTTTGTACTTGCTTTGCCACTTCTATCAGATGGACAGCTGGGGCATGGGACAGGAGCTGCGCGACTGGACACTGTACAAGCCGGATCGCAGTCTGGATACGGAAGTGCTGCGCAAGCGTTTGATCCAGCGCTATTCGGAGGACAAGCTGTATCGAGCTGCTCCAGCAGACCGTGCAGGCGCAGGCGAGGATGACTGGGGACCTGGTCAGCTGCCAGAGCCGGGCAGTGAAGCGTTCGTGCGTGCCTGTCGGGTGCTGTCGCCGCTGGGACTCTTGGAGCGAGTCGTTGGCGGCAGAGTGAGCAAAGTCTTTCTGGATCGCGCGGAGTCGCTCGTTTTTACGGACGGAATGCAGCCGGAAGTCGTGAATGCCCTATTGGTACACACACTGGCTAGCATGCAGATGGAACTGCCAAAGGCGTACATGGAGACGATCCGGGACAGCTGGAAGGCGAAGCGGATTGCTACGGTAGACGAAGCGGTCAAGCAAATCGTGGAACGCGCCGATCAAAGAGCGCAGTCTGTGGAAAAGGCGAAAGCTCCCAGAAAAGATACAGGTGCGGTGCGGCGAAATGGAAAAGCCGTTTTGCAGGACAAGCTGCCGGCATCTGTAGAATGGCAAAGAGAGCAGGAGAAGAGTGGTCAGCCAGCAGCCAAAGGAAAGCTGATTTCGGATGACCCTGAGCTTAGCAAATTGCTGGAATCCATGCGCAAAAGTCAGAAAGGAGAGTGATCGCTAGATGGAATCTGTAGGTCAATTTATGAAGGAGCTGGCAAAGCGCACGCCTCGTCAGCTCTTGACTCCCGATGAACAGCTCGACAAAATGTTTCGCTCCAGTGCGTATTTGCAAACTTTTGCCCAAGAGCATCCCGAGTTGACTCGTGACGATTACCTGCGTTCGCTCTCCAACGTGTACACGGCTGTGAAAGAGCAGTACTGGTGCGAGCGCTGCCCGGGATTGACGGAATGTCCGAACCTGGTCAAAGGTCACCGGACGCAGCTTGATCTGATGAGTACCACGATCGTTAGCGCGATTGCTCCCTGTAAAAAGCAGCTCACCCATGAGGAAGATCTCAAGCGCAGACGGATGATGCGCAGCTACTACGTGTCAGAGGAAACGATGTCTGCGAGCTTTGACAAACTGGAGCATGATGCTGGGAATCGGTCGGCAGTGGCGGCAGCGATCCAGTTCTGCAACCAGGTGGGAACAGGAGAACGAGCGAAAGGCTTGTATCTGCACGGTTCTTTTGGTGTAGGAAAAAGCTATCTGATGGGGGCCATCGCACGTCAGCTGTCGGAGAACCATATCGCTTCCTTGCTTGTCTATGTTCCCGATTTCATTCGCGAAATGAAGGATTCCATCTCGGATCAGTCTTACGTGGGCAAGCTGGAGCTGTTAAAAGAAGTGCCTGTACTGATCCTGGATGATATCGGTGCGGAAAATCTTACGCCGTGGGTGCGCGACGAAATTTTGGGTGTGATCTTGAACCAGCGGGCAAACAATCATTTGCCGACTTTGTTCACCTCCAATTATTCGCTCGAGGAGCTGGAGGAGCATCTGTCGATTTCCAACGGCAACCGGATCGAACGGACCAAGGCAGCTCGTATCATGGAGCGCATCCGTCACTTCGTAGATGTTCACGAGATTTTACGCAAGAACCAGCGCCTAGAGGGTTGAGGAGAAGAGGCGCGAGAGGTGCCAGTACGTAATGGCGAGCACTTCTCGCGCTTCGTGGTACGGTGTGACGAGGACCTGCGAATGTACCCCGACAGGTGAAGCGGTGTTGTATCCAAGGGATTTTGCCATCGTCATCGCTCTATACAAATGATAGTCGTGACTGATGATCAACGTGTTTTTGATAGGATGAGTAGCCAGAACCTGCTGACCATACAGCAGGTTTTCGTATGTAGACGTGGATTTTGATTCCAAGAGGATGTGCTCTGCCGGTACCCCGTGCTCGATCAAGTACTCTTGCATGACGGCTGCCTCTGTCCGGCGCTTCCCTTCCCCCAAGCCTCCCGTGACGAGTAGCGTGGAAACGTACCCCTTCTGGTACAGCCAAACGGCTTTCTCCAGCCTTTCTCGCAGACCTGGGCTTGGACCGTCTCCCCACACGGCGGCACCCAATACGATTCCCACATCTGCCTTATGCGGTACGGCTTCCTGCATCGTCGCTTTGATTTGATAGATGACATAGCCAGACCAGATTCCTCCGATTCCGATCAGTATGCTTAGGCAAAAGAGGAGCCTTCGCATCCAGCCTGGTTTTTTGCGTGTCTTCACGATTTTTTTCCTCCTGGTAAAGCTTTTGTGTGGAGTTCCCGATGAGCCATTTGCTCGCTTCTCCTAAGGAATAAGACGGTAAAACCGGAGCAGGGTTACAAGGTTTGACACATGACAGACACAAATAATTAGTAAATTATTTTTCGCAGAAGCCGATATAGTAATCGAGGCATGGGTTTTACGAGAAGCAGATTTCATACTTGCGGGGGAGGCTAGCAATGTTCTGGAAAAAAACGACGCTCTTGTTACTGGCTATCTTGCTCTTGTGCGGGGCTGGAAACGCTGGAATTGGATACGCTGCGGACGAAATCAGCAGATTGGTCCTATCGAAAAATGAAGTGACATTGGAAATGGGAGATTCTACTGCATTGACGGCTACGGCTGTTTATGTGAGCGGAAAGACCGAGGAAGTCACGATCACGACAGATTGGACAAGTCAAAGTCCAGATATTGCGGCAGCTTACGCGGGCCGAATTACGGCAAAAGCCGTTGGTAGTACGACAGTGACAGCTACATACATGGGAAAAAGCGTCCTGGTTGCCGTTACCGTCACGAAAAAGGTAAAGGCACTGACGCTGGACAAGCAAACGCTGAACGTGCAGATCGATGAGGATCCGGCTCCACAGCTGAAGCTCACGGCGCTCTACAGCGATGGCGCATCTGAGGATGTGACGACCAAGGCTGATTGGTCCATTGACAATACAACCATTGCAACGGTTATTAACGGGCAAGTGAAAGGCTTGAGCTCCGGTACGGGGATTATTACAGCGAAGTTCGGCAGCCAGTCGACTGCGATCCCGGTCAACGTAGAGATCGCTCACAGACTGGAGCCGAATAAAAACCAGGTATCGCTTCTTCTGGGAGGCTCCGAGCAGATCACGCTGCGTGCCATTTACCCAGATGGCAGCGATGCACCTGACGTAGCGGCAAAAGCAGAATGGTCCTCGGACAATCCGGCAGTAGCCGATGCGCTGAAAGGGAAAATCACGGCCTATGGTGCGGGGAAAGCGACCATAACAGCCAAATACGGAACGAAGACAGCTACCATCACAGTGGATGTCGACACGACTCAAAAGCTGGAAGTAAACAAGCAAAGCATCTTTTTGCATGTAGGGGAATCATCGGAAGACATCAAGCTGACAGCAACCTATGCGAATAGCGCAGGTACGCCTGTAGATGTAGGGAGCAAGGCTGAGTGGACCTCCAGCAAGGAAGAGGTCGCCTACTACAGCAACGGCAAGATTCATGCAGTCGCATCCGGGGAAGCTGTCATTACGGCGAGCTACGGAGGCAAAACCGTTCAAATTCAGGTAGACGTAGAAGTGCCGCGCGCACTCGACATCGTGCCATCGTACTTGGTTATGAAAAGTGGTACGAATGAAACTGTGAAAGTAAACGCATCTTTTGCGGGAGCGAGTGCTGCCGAGGATATTACCGACAAAGTAACCTGGACGTCCGACAATGAAGATATCGTCTTTGCAAAAGGTGGAACGATCTCTGCTTACAAAGCGGGCTCCGCGACCATTACCGCGAAATACGGGGAGAAGACGGCTACTCTGGTGGTCGACGTAGATGTACCGCAAAGCCTGACAGCCGACGTGACGAACGTCGCTATTCCAGTAGGCGGGGCGAAGCAGGTTACAATCACTGCGAATTACCCGAACGGAACGAATGAGAACGTCACGCAAAAAGTAACGTGGGCATCCAATGCCCCAGCGGTAGCAAGTGTTCGTCAAGGCTTGATCACAGGGATCGCGACAGGGGCAGCATCCGTTACGGCCACCTACGGCAACCGTACCGTGACCATTCCGGTTTCTGTCGGTGTGCTGCAGACCTTGACGGTGGACAAGCAAAAGCTGGTCATGGGCAACGGCAAGAGCGAAACAGTAAATGTCACGGCCGCCTATGCCGATGGCACTTCGAAAAACGTCAATGAGCAAGCGGCATGGACATCAGCATCTGCAGCGGTTGCGGAAGTGACCCAAGGGAAAATTACCGCAAAAGGCCCTGGGAAAACCACGATTACCGCTACGTTTGACGGAAAATCCGTAAGTATTGCCGTGGAAGTCGATCAGGCAACGACCTTGTCGGTTGACCCACGCCTGTTGATTCTCACCCTGAACGAATCGGCTGAAATCAAGCTGACAGCGACGGACTCTGCTGGAAATACCAGCAATGTGACGACAGACGCAGAATGGGCATCTTCCGCTATCAAGGTCGCGGACGTAGCCAATGGACGTGTAACGGGCTTGTCGAACGGACGCGCAACCATCACCGCCAAATACGGCGGAAAGTCCATCACGATCCCAGTAGAAGTAGGGATCGTCACCAAGCTGGAAGCGGACAAACGCTACGCTTCGATCAAATCCACCACCACGTCGCAAATTACCTTGACCGCTACCTTCGCGGACGGACGCACTCTGAATGTCACTTCGCTGGCGGATTGGAAAACGAGCAACTACAAGGTAGCGGATGTATCCAAAGGCTTGATCACAGGCCGTGCTTTCGGGAAAGCGACCATTACGGGGAAATACAATGACAAGAGCGTATCGATCCCCGTGGATGTAGACACGCTGAAATACTTGAAAACAGATGTCGTTCAGCTGGTCATGGCCAAAGGCGAGACCAAGCAGGTAACAGCGACAGCGACTTATATGGACGGCTCTGAGCAAAACGTAACCAAGCCTGCCCTGTGGACCACCTCGCGCCTGCTCGTGGCAGACGTAAAGGATGGAATCATCAAGGCGACAGGCTCCGGTAAAGCTACGATCTACGTCACCTATGGTGGAAAGAAAACACCGATTGTCGTAACAGTCAGGTAGTCATAGGCGAGCTAGATTCGCACATAGTGGACGAAGAAGCCAGTCAAGCGTAGGAACAGAAGTCCAATTGTTAGACAATACCTAACAGTTGGAGCTGAAGTTCATGCTTGGCTGGCTTTTCTTTTACTCATCGTAACTGTCGGAAGGCTCCAGATAAGCTTGGCTAGTCGAAGAAAGCAGCGATCAGATTTTGAAATGTCCGATCTGGCTTTGCAGCTCTTCAGCCATTCGTTCCAGTGACACAGACGAGGTGGCAATCTCCTGCATCGATGCCAGCTGTTCTTCGGCTGCGGCAGACACGTTTTGTGTACCGTCAGATGCAGACAATGTCACTTGGGAAATATGGTTCATCAGCGTTACGACGAGATGCGTACGAGCGGATATGTCTTGGGTGGCGCCGGAGACCTGTCCGATCTTTTCCGCGACTTCTTCGATGGCTGATTGAATTTTTTCGAAGGAGTGGCCTGCTTCGTACACTTTCTCAATCCCGTCTGTCACTTCGCGCTTGCTCTTGTCCATGACGATGACGGCGTGCTCTGTCTCCGATTGGATAGAAGCAATCAATGTGGTGATTTGCTTGGCGGAGAGGGAGGACTGCTCCGCGAGCTTCCTGACCTCGTCAGCTACCACAGCAAAGCCCCTTCCTGCTTCACCCGCGCGTGCTGCTTCAATCGCAGCGTTGAGAGCCAGCAAATTGGTCTGATTGGAGATGGCGGTGATGACCTCCACGATGTTCCCGATCTCCTGGGAGCGTACACCGAGCCGCTCTACCACTTCAGCCAGATCGTGAATGGACTGGCTCGAAGCATTCATCTGGTGCACAGCAGACTGGATAGAGCCGTTCCCCGCCGAGGCGAGATCGGCCGTTTGACGGGCAGCCTCCGAGACCTTTTGGGAGTAGTCGGCAATCTGGGTAATCCCCAAAGACATTTGGTCGACGGCTTCCGTGCTTTCCTTGGTATAGGAGACCTGCTGCTCCGTGCCGACAGCCATCTCCTGCATGGTAACGGCAATCTGCTCGGTCGCTTTGCTGGTCTGGTCTGCACTGGCAGAGAGCTGCTCTGCGGAAGCGGCGAGCTGCTGGACATTATCGTTGACCGCATGAAGGAGCGAGCGCAGCGATTGTGCCATATGGTTGAAGCTTTTCGCCAAAGTCCCGAGCTCGTCGTCGCTGCTTACCTGCACCTGCTGAGTAACGTCGCCTTCACTCATTTTCTGTGCGGCCTCGGTCAGCTTGCGCAGAGGGCGAAGCATGGATTTCAGGATGAGGTATACGGCCAGGCTGCCGATCGCCAGTGCGACGATAATAACGAGCAAGGTCTTGTAAAAGATAGGGCTGGCAGCTTGGACAGCTTCTGACTCGTACATGACAGCCATGAGCTTCCAGCCTGTTTTTTCATTGGTGAGGTGAACGGCTTTCGCTGCCTGGTTTGCATCTGAGAAGGAGAAGATGCCTGCTTTTTCACCGTAGAGGGAACCGATCCAGGAGGTCGCAGCTGGCGTGCCGGCTTTACCGGTGGGATGGATCAAGTATTGCTGGTTCTTGTCAAAGATCGAAAGGTAGCCCTTTTCCCCGATTTTCGCTTGCTTGACCGTCTCGTCGAGTGCAGACAGCTGGATGTCGATACCGAGCACGCCCGAGCCATCTGGCAGCGTTCGAGCCAGGCCAATCACGACGTTTCCTGTACCAGCATCGATGTACGGATCCGTGATGATCGTCGTTTGCAGCTGCTGCATGGCTGCCTGGTACCAAGGGCGTTTGCGAGGATCAAAATCGGACGGGAGCTTGGTATCTGTAGACGTCAGCATGCCACCCGTCTGGTCCCCGATATACACCTCCCCGATCTCCGGATGCAGAGCATGGAAGGTCTGCAGCTTTTTACGAGTAATCGAGCGAGTAGACTCCAGCAAATCGGCTTGGCCCAATTCAGAGGAGATGAGCTCCACATCGAGAGACTGGGAATCCAGCGTCTGTGTCAGCAGCTCGTCCACCAGGCGCACATTTTCCGAGGCAGTGGTCAAAAGCTCAGTCTCCAGCTGTTCTTTGGCACTCTGGTAGGAGAGCCAACCAAGGGTAAGTAGCGGAAGGATGAGAATTGCGGCAAATGCGGTGATCAATTTACTCTTGACGGTAAGTCTGGGTGTTTTCATCTGATCGGCTCCCCTTACAAGCATGTCTATGTTGTCTTTTCCTACTATCCATACCCGCTATATAGATGACTTCAAACCTGAAAACTCGGAATTGTATTTATAGAACTTTATTTTGGAGAAAGGGGGATAAACGGGGGAAGTGAGCCATTTTTTCGCTTGCAGCGTACGAAAGTATATGCTATACTAAATTCACAAAAGCGAGCGGTAATCGCTGGGAATATACATATGGGGCATTAGCTCAGCTGGGAGAGCGCTACACTGGCAGTGTAGAGGTCAGCGGTTCGATCCCGCTATGCTCCACCATAAAAAAACGTTGAGACGCTTGGATTTCCGAGCGTTTTTTGTATTTCTGATAAGAAAATGATTCTTTTGTATTGGGCTGTGGTCACACAGTTGGTCACACTGCGTATTTTTTTCAGGCTTTTTTGCTCATTATTAGGGTATCTATCGACCGATCAGAGATATATAATTTTCGATCATAAAAAAACTCGCTCAGTCCATAATCATGTGACTGAGCGAGTTTTCATGTCATTATCCAAACAACAAATTGCCAAATTGTTTAGCGGTCTCTTTATGAACGGTCGGTAAAACATGGGAATAGGTATCTAGGGTGACCCTGATATCGCTATGTCCAAGGATTTCTTTTACAATTTTTGGGTTTATTCCTTGTGTGAGCATCAATGTTGCAACAGTATGACGGAGCCCGTGGAATTTTATCTTAGGCACGTTTGCCTTTTTCATTAGCTTATAAAAGTCACGGAGCAAGTTTCGGGGATTGATCGGGTTTCCCGTCTTAGTACAAACCACAAGGTTGTAATCTTGGTAGCTTGATCCGGCAGCAAGCTTTTCTTTTGCTACCTTTTTCTTATGGGCTTTGAGTTCCTCGATTGTTTTTTCAGTAAGTGTAATGGTTCGAGTGCTTGACTTAGTTTTGGTTTCTTCGGAGAAATATTTTCCGTCATGACTCAATGTTTGCCGAACTTGAAGAGTTCCATTTTCGAAATCTATATCCTTCCATCTGAGGCCGAGTATTTCCCCTTGCCTCATTCCAGTTGTCAGTGCAAGAAGATACGCCATGTATAAATTGCTACCTTCAGTCTCTTTGAGGAAACGGGTGGTTTCTTCTAAATTCCACACCAGCATTTCCTTCCGAGGGACCTTGGGAGTTTCCACATCTGCTGCTGGGCTGTAAGATATATACTTTCGCTTAACAGCCATCTTCAAAGAGCTCTTGACGATCTTATGGATATCCAAAATGGTAGTTTCTGATAATCCTTTTTCTTTTACCAAATGAGCGTAGAATTTTTCGATTATCTGCGGTGTGATTTTCCCGATTTCTACCTTTTTAAAATATGCGACGATATGCTTCTGAACGTTGTGTCTGTAGGTAGCAAGTGTAACAGATTTTAGCTTTAAGGCTTTGCTATCCAGCCACTCACCTTCTATAAACTCACTGTATCCCAGCTTGGTATTTTTGACATAGGTATTCTCATCTACCTGTTGC
Organism: Brevibacillus nitrificans; assembly: GCF_003710965.1. Taxonomy (NCBI): domain Bacteria; kingdom Bacillati; phylum Bacillota; class Bacilli; order Caryophanales; family Paenibacillaceae; genus Brevibacillus; species Brevibacillus nitrificans. The sequence goes on from NZ_RHHU01000010.1 coordinate 345,880, forward strand.
ATAATTTTGCTCATTTCTCTCAAAGCTTCTTTTTCTGTACGAAATCCACGGCGCTTGATTTGTCTTCTCTTGCCGAGTTCATCCTTCCCAGCGCTGACAACAAACCAGTATGTACCTGTCTTTGAGTCTTTGTTAACTTTCATTTACGCATAACCTCCACTTGGTTAGTCATTTAGGAAAACAAAAATAAGCAGGAGCATTTGGCCCCTGTCGATTTACAAAGCTGTTACTCAATAAATGATTATTAACTAGTAGTTACAGCTCATCTAAGTGAAACTTAATCAGCTAATTCTCTGTAACGCTCCAGTTTCATTTTTGTCTGTGTGAGAATAAAATCAATGACGGCTGCTTTTGGTATCCGATAGCCTTTCATTTTGATAGATTTTATTTGTCCGTTCTTCAGCAGTTCGTATACTTTGGAGCGGCCAATATTAAGGGCATCCATTACATCTTCCACTGACATGATGTCATCATACTGTGCAAACATAGTCTCATCCTTTCTTTCCAGGTCACGTGTTAGTTGAAAGATAGAAACTTGCCATTTCAACAAGTTCAATTATCATATTGTTCAGTGCAAGTTGTTTTTAATTGATTGTCGTTCGTTCGATTTATATAACGTTCAATGCTGATTTCTTAGGGCAGTGAAAACCAGGCTATAGCGAAGATGAACGTCACGTAATCAAAAGGTTATGGTAAAATAAGACTACAAGGTATGACATATCATTTTTTACTCGAGTCTTAACAGTGTTCAAATAGTTGCTGCCAAAGAATGCCTCATACAGAATCAACAAATTGCACAACTATAGAAAGGCTACAAAGATGGGGTTTCTACCTAACTACCTTGCTTCCTTGCTACCTAAAAGTCCAAATGATTACAGATGGAGAATGAAAAATGTCTAAAAGTATGAAGTTGTATACTGACTCTTTTCATATAAGTAGTGACTCTTTCTTTGATATTCAAGATATTGAGAAAATGAGAGCGACTTTTAACCAAGCTTTTGAGGATAACAACATTGATATCTTTGTAGATGATGATTTTACTGTTATCTATGGTGATCCATATGATGATCTATCCGCGTCCGCGCTGAACGCCGATCCTTTTTTGAATAAATATTTCTTCTTCCCAATCGATAAACTCTATTTGGATGATGGCTCTAATAAGCGAGATTTGGGGATTAGAATGTGCTTTGTTAAGGAAGGAAGGCGTGGAATAAAATGCCACGTATTTGATATTGCAAGTGAGCAATATGAAAAGGTCGGAAGTTGGTCAAAGGCACAAGAGTTCTTCGGAGATAAGTTAATTAGTGATAATATTCGCAAGATGTACCCTTCTTATATATCTGTGTGTAACAAGATTTCCGGTCAATTAGAAAAGAGACCACATATAGTTTATACAAATCAAAGCGGATGGGTCGAGGGAGGACGTGACTGGTTCTACGTTCCTGTTTCTCCTAGTGATGAGTGTGACTTGCTCTACAGTAAGTCATTAAACTCAAAGTATAAAATGAATCCAACTAGACATCTAACCCATCAGGAGGCATTCCAGAAAACGTGGAGTATGCTGGACATTACGGACAAGAGAATTACATTACCACTATTGTCCTACACTTTTCTATCTCTAATTACCAGCTTAATGAACTATAGTTCAGATGAGTTTCCAAAGTTTATGATCTGTCTATCAGGTAATAACAAATCGCTTGATCGCCAAGGTTTTGCCAACCTGTTTTGTAATTTGTATGAGAGAAAGATGAATATCTTCAGCCTGAATTCCAAGTACCACATTAATTCGGACATGGACAGGAAGATGATTGAGAAGAAGTCCGCTAAAATCAGGGATGGCATTCTGATAATAAACACAGATACCCGCCCAAAACTTATCGAGAGGTCACTTCGGAGTATGCAAGACTCCGCTGTCGAGAACCTACAGTTAATCTTAAATGAAAAACGACTAGATAAAGAATTTGTACTAAACCTTGACATAAGCGATGTGGAAATCAGTTCCGTACATGTAGAACAGCAGCGGCAAAATTCTGATATTCTATCATCAGCTATTTTTCATGCCACTGGGTTCTTCAGAAGGATATTTCAACACGAAGAAACTTCTAATAAAAAGAAAGTCGAAAAGTATCTACGTAAGCGCTATAAACACTTTCGCAAGCTGATTGAAAAAGACGATATCCCACAAGAAGAAGATAAATTACATATGTATTCGTGCCTTCTTATTGGACTCGATTTTTTACTTAATCCAGTGAAAAATGAGCTTCTCGTGTTCAATCATGAGGTATACAATGAAGAAGCACAGGCATATGTGGATGAAGCGGTGCAACTTTTTCAGCAAGAATGTATAACTAAAAATGCAGTCTCGGTGGTAGAACAGCAACCCGCAGACGAGAAGAATAGTGAAGCGATGAAAGAAGAGCATATTATTTTTCTTGAAAAACTGTTTGAATTGTTGCCAGTTGAATTACCGAGTTACGAGAATAAAAGTGACAGCCCGGATATCAACGCATGGATGGATAAAAAGGTTGAATCTATTATCTGGATTAATAACTCCGTTTTCCGTATGATTTTGCTGTCAACAGTTAACGGTTTTCAGGAATTGCATGAAGATGAGCAGAAATCGGCGATTATCAAATATAAGACAAGTATTTATAACAAGCTGCGCTCTAAAGAGATATCCGTAATTCTCCCTAAAAATGATGATCCTAAGAATAGTACAGTAAAGATAGGAACTACTGAAAAAGATGATTATACAGGGAATAGAGCTGCAGGAACGCGAAAATCATGTGTTGTTTTCAGAATGGATCGAAGGAAAGCAGAAGAATACCTAAGCTCATTGAAGAACTAAGTGATTTAATCAACAGTATGGCATAAAGACAGTGGTAGATTTGTCTTTATGCTTTTTATTTATATAAATATATATTACCTTTTTGTTTTTACTCTTATTTTCATTGCTCTTATGATACAGGTTTTCAACGAGTAGAGATGACTATATGAAAAACAAAAATGCGCATAACAAAGCTCTAAAAATCAAGATTGAATTTGGAGGATTTGTTATGCAGCATACCGTTCAAATGTTTTGCAAGCTGGACTCTCGCTATTATTCAGCATTATTTGAAACGCTAAAACAACTATCAAAATCCAACCACTCAAAGTTTTATAAGGAAAAGGATGGTTCCTATCATTGCAATCTACTTCAAGAGAATGGATTGCACCTAATAATGCGGCATTCAGAAAACACCGAAGGTATCGGTTATAGCGCTTTGGAAATCATCATGAATCCTATGAGGCTGTTGTTTCAAAATGAATACCTTAAATTGGTGTCGATGAAACATTGTAAAGACATTTATACAGCTTTTAAGCGGGCTTTTGTTCCGATCAAAAATAAGTTCGAAAAGAAGCGGAGAAATAAAGAAATCAAATTTCGGCTGCATCTATTGGATTCATACAGTTACAAAAGGATCGACTTTGCCTTGAACTTTTGTACAGAACACATCAAGCAGTACATGAAACTCATCAAACGGGCCGATATCCCTGACGGTTTCCAGCAATTCATGAGGTATCATAAATCAAATAGGCGATATGTATCTCCTGAGCATAGTTTCTACATCTTTAAAACATCCAGGTCGCAATCAAAGGTTGATCATGTGAATTTGACCATTAATTGCTATGATAAAGGAGAGCAGCTAAAGGAGAATGGGTTGCCATGCAACGATAAAAATGCAAAGTATACCATTCGCTTTGAGGTTCAATGCCGTTACAACAAAGTTTACAGGATAATAAAAGACAACGGTCTTAATAAACAAGGTTTTTCACAATTTCTACGAGATGACATAGCGAAAAATCTACTCCACTATTATTTTAAAAAGACTATTGGCTTTGGGGACTACTATACCTTATCAAAAGCAAGGGAAATCATCCAAAGCAAAAGAATGAATGCCTTAACGAGACAAGCATTATTGTCAACACTTGATCTAGTTAATGAGAAAAGAGGTATTTGGAAAGTAAAAGAAACGGTATCCGATAAGAAGGAATTTGATAAGCGAATCAAGAGGTTACATGAATTAGGGATCAATCCCGTCACTATACCGATTTCGTGGGGGATTGATTACTTACCATCCCTGTTTATGGTGTAAAAAAAGAGGAAGGGGTGAATAGCCCCTTCCAGTGTTCAAGTCATTACAAGCTTCAATGATTTCTTGTTGATGTAATATTACTATGTTCCCTTTCTACGATACTTTTTTCCAATCCCATTTTCGCCAAGTAACCGATTCCCCATGCTCTTTGCGTACTAAGTCTTTCAACATCCACAAAAAGTTATTGGCATTATCAAAATCACCTGTTAAACAACCCGCACAAAATTGATGGCAATTATCCAACAGAACATTGTAGTTTCTAATCGATTCCAGATGGTCCGTTGCTCGGGCTCCAGCCATAGGGAATCCGATAGACCAATCTCTATTAGAATAACAAGGGACATAGATTTCATGATTGAACGTAGTGATATGATTTGTGAATTCTTCTAATGAGACTCTTTCGATGAGTCCTTGACCATTCAGATGAATGATAGAATTCTGACCAACGAAAATACCAGAATGTTCCGCAGTACCAAAGCCTAATTCAGTATACACCACAGAACCGTATGAAGGTGCTATGTTCTTATTCGTTCCCCAAAACATATGAAAACCTCCTTTAGAAATAGGAATGTATAACTTCCAACAATTTGTACGCTGACATTACTTGAACATGATTTCCATATACACGATTTTATTGTCAGCATTATTGACTGTCAGATTTACAATTGTCGGGCTCTGGCTACCAGCAAAGTTGTAACTATATAGGGTTGTATTCTTGACACCTTCGTTTGTATGTAGGGGTTTTCCAAGTACTTGAGTTGCCTTGTCCAAGCTGTCGTTAGTCCGAATCCCTTGAAGGTTATAAATGCTTTTTGTAGGGATGATGATTTGCTTTACAACGTTATTATGATTGTCGATAACCAGTTCAGAACCTTCCAAGGCGTACAGTGTTTCACCCTGAGACGTGCTTTTGTCTTTAACCTCGAATAATTTCTTTATTTCTTCTTCTGAGGCTGTTAACCCTAGCATCTTGGAAAGGTCGAGACTCTGGGACTGAACACTTCCATTATAGGCTACGAAATCGATGGTGGATATTTGATCAGAGTTGATATCAGTGGAAAACAGTAGAAGGAAGTCTTCATTAGTTAAATACATGGCATTTTTCTTTCCATCTTTGACAGTGCTCAAATTTGGCTTACCTAGTCGGGTTATATTTTCGTCATAGGAAGAACCGATCGTGACATCAAAGATTTTAAAGGTATCTGTTGTGGGGGATTTAATCATGTCTTTCTGTATGGAAATTTCTAATGCTCCTTTTTCGACCCCGCTCACCATAAATCCCGCATCATATCCAAAGCTGTAGCCGTCTGCATCCTCACGAACAATTTCAGAGGGATTTCCGAACTTCTCGATAATCTGTTGCTTGCTCATTGTAGTCATTTTGGTTAACTCGTAGGCCGTAGATTCGCCACCAGATGATAAAATTCCAACAAACAAAAAGAGAGCAAGTACTGACAAAAGCCAGAACCACCAACGTTTTAGGAGCGGTTTTTTTCTTGGTTTTCCAATTGATTGACTGATTTCTTGCTTGGACATGTGTGAAAATTCCCCTTTTCTATATCAGCATTCGTATATGCTTTCAAACTGTTTCCCTGATGAGTAATGACGATGTTCGTATTATCTCTGAGCACTTCCAGGAGGCATTGCTTGATGTGGTCAGGGGTAAGAAAAACCAGTGGTTGATGATCCCGGCAATCTTGGTTCATCCCTCCTCTCGTTGATTCGTATGAGGATATAAGAGCGAGGAGAGAAATTCCAAGAGCGGATGAAATCTTTTCGAGTACCTTAATTGTAGGGTTCTTTTCTCCACGCTCGATTTGACCGATATAAGACGTATTTATTCCCGCATTCAAAGCAAGCTGCTCTTGACTCATCCCGTTCTTCAGCCGATGGAGTCGAATGCTTTCCCCAATAGCTTCCATGTTTTCCATGTCTCTCACCCCTAGTAAAACGATAGACTTTCTTCAAAATGCTCTCAATAGGATATAGTGAGGATGCCAGTGTCTATAGTCTCGAATTGATGCGGAGTGTACTGTTATAGCGGATAAAGGCGGTAGGGCGCAATGGGATTAGAGATGCCCGTTTTCTTTCAGACTATAGAACCGGTTGCCGCCAATAATGACGTGATCCAGTACTTCTATTCCAATGATTTCGCCAGCTTCCCGAAGGCGTTTTGTCAAAATCAAGTCCTCCGTAGATGGAGTCGAATCTCCGCTGGGATGATTATGGGCACATATGAGAGAAGCGCTGCAACGCTTGATTGCAGCGCGGAATACTTCTCTTGGATGGACGATTGCAGCATTGAGGGAGCCAATAGAAATAATCTCCTTGCATATGACTCTATTCTTTGTATTTAGAAATAAGCAGATAAAATGTTCCTTGGCTTGATACCTTACTTCAGGTTCAAGTAGATCAAATACATCCTTTGGGGTTCGAATGGCGTATTGATCTTGGGAAGGAACGGTAAGGACCTTCGCTAGTTTTAGAAGAGCGATAATTTGTCTGGCTTTGCCTCTTCCAATACCATTAATGGTAGTTAGCTCTTGTTCTGTCACGTCCATTAGCTCTGTTGATGTCGGAAATTGTTGGAATAGTTCTTGGATTACATAGCTGTCTGGTCGTTCTCTAAGGCATTCGGAAATCAGCCTTTTTAATTCTTGATTGTGATATTCGTGCATAGTACATTCCTCCTAGTTTCGGGTAAGTTGGAAACGAAAAGAGCCGAACACGTTAAACGTGTTCGGCTTATAGCATGATGGAGCTCTTGCGAGCAAGAACTACCTATCATGTATAGGTTCCGAGATATAATATATATTTTTTTAGGGAGTCTATACGATATGACTATAGTTGTATACGAATTCAGAATGGAGGAAAAAAGTAGGGGGTTGTCGAATTTGGTAAGAATTGTTTTTTAATTGCGCTCTCACCAAAATTAAAGCGAGCGAAATAAATGGCATTGCTTTATTTAAGTGAACCGGAAAAGCAGCATTTTATTAAACTGCATGCAATACAACCAACCTTTCCTCAATTGGAAGAGTTTATTGAAGAGTATTAAAAGAGTAACTATATGACATATACTCGCCACAATTAACATACACAAGCGATAAAAGCGCTGGATTGGGCTGCACAAAAAGGGGAATAATCGATTAACCTGTTTCTGAGTTTGAAACACAGATTAATGAATTTCCAACGAATATTATAGCAACATGGATTTCAAGAATGTAATTTAGAAATAATGAATAGATAATTGAATCTAAAAGCACTTCCTCATTCTTTAGTCAAAATGGCTGATGTCTTAAAAAAATTCAAAATTACAAAGAGGAGTGAATGGTTTGTTGTAGAAAAATCAATAAGTACTTAGGCTTATTTATATAGAATCCAAACGTCAAACGTATTCTAATAGGGGAGGAGCTTTGGACAAATCGATGCTGATGGATACGGCGAATGAACCCTATGATTTCTTAAATGATATTGTTATCTCTTACGAGAATACCCCTGTTGAAATTAATCTTCATCCATTCATTAGAATGAGTGCGAGCTTCTCGCTTGATGCTTTAACTGGAAAAGCTAACAATAGACTGGCTATAGTGTTTCCAAGAAGGTTTCAAAGTCCTGTTCTAATTGCTGTATTAAGTGGGCTTGGGTTATTGAAAGATAAACATGAGGTTGTTACACTTGACAATATTTCCATAAAAATGAAACAACAGATTTTATTGAATGGTTGCCTTGTTGAGTATGCTGGCAAAAATACTTCCACTGACCAAATTATTGTTAATTGCAAAGATGGCAAATCGATGATTCCATTCAAAGCTGTTAAAATGTTAGAAATTGTCCATAGTGAAAAGCAACTGTGTAAATTAGGGGAACTCTCAAACGCTTGTTTTTCTGCAGGCAATTCGAATATTCTCAATACTCTACTGAATGTTAACGGGAATAATATAATTAGACCAGTTCAAAATGTAATGCTTATTTCAAAAGTAAGTGAAACAGAAAAGCAAATTAACAAAATGTTGATAAATCATACAAAAGCCTTGGAGATATTTCACTGGGGGAAAGTGACTTCAGATGGGGAAGTAACGACGCTTTCATCATATCAGTTGGAAACTAGTCCTGTGGCATTGATCGCTTCGGATTTTTTCAGATCATCTTATTATTTGGGAAACTACCCAGGAAAAACAGGAGCAGTTATTTTTGACGGATTGTCCGGATTTGTTAATAATCTCCAAGTTGTTGATGATGAAATATTGGCGAATAACATTCCAGCAATCGTCGTCCTTGATCATTCAGAGATTGAAATGATTGAGCAACTTGAATTCCGTAATTTTCGATTCTTGCACTTGAACAAGTCAAACATAAATTTATCCGATAGTACTTCTACTGTAAGTAAAAATTCGGTTTACTATCAAATTCAAAGAGCCATTAATAACTTTTCTGAAATGGAGATTAACGTGCAGAAATGTGAATTTCCATTGGTTAAACAGGCAATGGATTATATTCAGGAAATTGAAAGAGTTATCGACAGAAACAATGCTCAAATAAACGATATACTGAATAAAATAATTTTCAATGTTCTTGAATTTTCCCGAATGATAAGAGTTCCAACTGATGCGAGGATGAAGGAACTTCTAGGTGAACTCAATATTCTTGATCAGCAACTAATACAGGCTGGAATTTGGATTCCTGAAGAACTGAGGGTGCTTTTCTCCAGTTTGCTAGACTTGTTACGCAAGATTGATATAAACAAATTCAATAAAAAGAAGCATAAGATTGCAATATTAAAAGAGCGGCTCCAGGATTCGGATGATTGGGAAAATATTGCGCTAGTTGTACATAGAAAGAACGAATCTGATAAGTGTCGTGAATTTTGGGGAGATTCGATAACTCATAAAAATGGAGCGAACATCAGTTTTTATACTGTGTCGGAAATAGCTGAGTCGGATTTATCTTATTCACCCACAGAGATAATAGTGTGTGGGTGGCTAGGTTATGAGAAGATGACTAAAATTATCCGATCGTATTTTAGTTCGAAAATAACCTTGCTGCTCTACCCATATGAAATGAAGTGGTTTGACCATGCGAAACAAAGATGGAGTAGGGAAGAAAATTGTACGATCCGGTATACTGATTTCCCTCAGGCCACAATCAAAGCAATTAAAGAAACGAAAATCGAGTCTCACAATGCCACTATGGAGGAATTTAATGAACTTGACGATTTTGAATTGCGGATAAATAATCTGTCTTATTCACCGTACTTAGTAGCAAGTGGAGGTAAGACAGAGGCAGTCCAAGCCAAGCTGGTTTGTTTCACGGAGGAACAATTTTCATTTTACACAGCGTCTTACGGTCTCCATGTTGTTACGGATTTACTAATAAGGAATACAGAACAACGCGAGATTCCCAAAAAAACGGTTGATGAATTAAACGAGGGTGATTATGTGCTTTTTTGGGACTCTGATAATGATATCATTCGAGATATTGCTGATATGGCACTGAAAAAAAATGGGCTATATTATCACCGTGCAAGAGCCGCCAGTTGGCGGGATGCACTTATAACAAAATACGAAGAAGCTGGTCACGATCTAAATAAGCTCTTTCAGCTTCTACGCATGCATGGATGTATACGCCATATAGCTACCGTTCGGAATTGGTTATTTAACGAAGGTATAATTGGGCCGGGAAATTACTCTGATCTCGCTGTGATTGCAAAAGCTACGGAAGATGAACAATTGGCGGCTGAACTTCCATTAATTTCAGAATCCATATCGCAGTTGAGAAGTGCACATTTACAAGCTGCAAGCTATTTACAAAAAAGTATGCTAACTGAGGTCAAGGGGCGAATAGGCAAGAATAGCTCGAAAGCAGAAAAAAGCATAGTGTTTAATTTGGAAGGACTTGGTCAAATTCAAATTCTAGAGGTGGAAGAAATTCGCGGGGAATGGCTTAATATTGGCATAAATTGGACAAATAGGCTTCTTAGGAAGGAGGGTATCATATGGCAAGAATGATACCATCGTACATATCTGAGGATATTAAGAGTAGCGGGGAACGCCAAATTTTTGATTTGTTCAAACATGATCCGAGAACTGTTGATTGGATAGTTCTCCATTCATTGGCTTTAACAAAACATGCAAAAAGATTGTACGGAGAGATTGACTTTCTAGTACTTGCTCCTGGATTGGGAATCTTCTGTCTTGAAGTAAAGTCAGGGAGTATTGTAAGAAAAGAAGGCATATGGCATTTCACAAATAGATATGGACAAACTACACAAAAAAATAGAGGGCCTTTCGAACAAGCTCAAGAAGGGATGTTCAGCTTACTTGCTGCAATCAAAAAAAAATTTGGAGCAGAAAGCCGTCTAGGAAAACTCCTTTACGGTTATGGAGTGATGTTCCCACATATCCGTTTTCAAGTAGAAGGGACGGATCAGGAAAGTTGGCAGATATTTGACCGAGATTCAAGGCGTATGCCTATCAGTGGATTCATAGATCAATTATCAAGAAATACAGTAAGAAAAATGCAGGGGCAAGCCTGGTTTGATACTGCTCAGTCACTTCCTACAATGCAGGATATACATCAACTTGCTTCTTTCCTGAGAGGTGACTTTGAAAGAGTGGTTACTCCACTTCAGTTACTTGAAGATATTGAAGAGCAAATTATGAAATACACAGAAGAACAGTTTCATTGCCTTGATCAATTGAATGACAATCCGCGCTGTTTGTTTCTTGGAGCGGCTGGAACAGGGAAAACGATGATTGCTATGGAATCGGCACGTAGAAGTCTTTATGAAAAGAAGCGGGTATTGCTGGTATGCTTTAATACTTTACTTGGGGATTGGTTGTCTGAACAGTTTCCGTCATCCGAGAGCGGTAGCTCTTTGATTGTGACATCATTTCATCGGTTTTTGGAGAAAATAGCTGTGTCTTCACCTGAGTATGGGCTGCTAAGTAAAAATAAAACGGAAGGGTATTTTAAGAATGAGCTTCCTTTAATGGCTTTGGAGGCGATCGACAACGGTACAATCGAGCAATTTGATAAAATTATTATTGATGAAGGGCAGGATCTTATCAGGCCAGAATATCTCGATATTTTCGACGCATTGCTAAGAGGTGGCCTGGCTGGAGGGAACTGGGAGATATACTGTGATTTTGAAAGACAGGCTATTTATTCAGAGATTTCAGCTGATGATATGAAACAAATGATTGAATCAAGAGCATCTTCTGTCAAGTTTCGATTAACCGTTAATTGTAGAAATACAAGAATAATAGGGGAGCAAACAGCTATTATCTCAGGTTTTGAAAAACCGCCATTTTTACCGGGGAAGATAGATGGTCTCCCAGTGGAGTATTTTTTCTTTAAGGATATCGACGATGAAGCAACAAAGGTGGAAAATATTCTTCGGGAGTTGAAAGTGAAGAAAATTCCTAACCGGCATATCACTATTCTATCACCATTTAAATTTCAAAATTCCTGTGTGTCTAGGATTAATAAATCTACCTTTGAAATAGTGGATCTTACAAAACATTCGGTAAGGAAAAGTTCTGTAGAAGGAATTACCTTCTCAACCATACAGGGTTTTAAAGGAAGGGAAAATCATTATATTCTTCTCACTGGAATCAATCGCCTAAATGATGATGAGTTTAAATCCCTTCTATATGTTGGAATGTCACGCGGTAAATCGGGATTATTTATGATGCTCGATAAGCGGGTAGAGACAGATTACAAAAGTTTAATCAAAAGGAGTTTTGTATTATGAGAGGTGCCATAATTGATCTATTAAAAAAAGAGCTTATTGGACCCGATCCTGTTTCGCCTCATATACAGGAAAACGGAGAAGAGATTCTTATTGGTGAGCCACCTCGGCTAAGGTATGGAGCTGGAATTCTGTTTCCTCTAGAATCAATAAATGAACAAAGGGATGCAAACAATCCTACAGAAGAGAAAGTTATGAATGATCTGACAGAATCTATTAATAACAATGATATGCCTGATCTTGAAATAGAAGGAGAGCGGGCAAGTTTTAACAGTATGGAAGATAGTTCCGACTCGACTGACGATGCATTAAATCTTGCGAATTCTAAAATGCCTTCTGCAATGGGGGTAAGTTGTTTTTTGGAATTTCCAGAAAGAGGACTGCTTGTTGAAGTGTCAGCAGGCAGATATAAACAGGGGGACTATACAGTTCAGGATAACGAAGGAACCTCAATTTTAAAAAAAGCATATTTCAGAGAAGCCCTGAATGTGACGGTTCCAATTACACAGCATAAGTTGCATGAAGGACAGGTTGAAATTCCATTGTTGAAAGATGGAATTCCGACAGGGCTTAATTTGCATATAAAAAACCGTACTTCCCAGTATAATAGGAAAGAAAATGCACAACTCCTTACTTTTACTTTAATCAACCGTTTATCTTCAACAAATGGTCGTATAGAAAATGAGAATTGTTTCTTTCAATCAGAGTTTTCGGTTAGAAGTAAGGATGGATCAGCGTGTTTTCTGCCTTATCCTGAAAGAGTTTCTGGATCAGATGCCGAAGATGAAAAATCCATGCGTTTGTTATATAGAAACCATAAGACGTATGCAGTGGGGCACGGGTGTGCTCCATCATGGGAAGAAAAAGAAGAAAAACAGGAAGTAAAAAGAGCATGCATAATAAGGGCTGAAGCAATGCCGATGTATGAATTGAAGCCAATTGTGCCGGTATCAATTCCTGATGTAGATTTAAGTATGTTTTCAATGAGTGACTACAGTCCATCAGAATCTGTTACTAGGGAATTGGCATTACTTTGTGATAGATATAGTCAATGGATTGATAAGCAGAAAGAATTTGCTGACAAAGAATTGAATAGTGAATTTAAGGAAACTGCTGAAAGGCATATTGCAGCATGTCGGAAATGTCTTGACCGTATGCGTGAAGGTGTTGAGTTGATTGAACACAATTTTTATGTTAAGAAAGCTTTTTTACTAATGAACAGAGCGATGCTAATGCAACAGTTAAGATATGGGATAAAACTCCGAGAATGGAAAGACGAAGGGAATGGGACTGTTTTTCTGGATAAGATTATTTATCCTGATCTACATCATCGAGAGACTTGGCCGGATTGGCCGGAAGAAAAATATGGGAACTGGAGGCCGTTTCAAATTGCCTTTATTCTGATGAACTTAAAATCAATTTCTACTCCAGAGGACAAGGAAAGGAATACAGTAGATATTATTTGGTTCCCCACCGGAGGTGGAAAAACTGAGGCATACCTCGGACTGACTGCCTTTACTATTTTTATGAAACGATTAAAGGATAAAGATGATGATGGCACCACAGTTTTGATGCGATATACTTTAAGATTATTAACGGCCCAACAATTTCAAAGGGCAGCGTCATTGATTTGTGCGTGTGAAATGATTCGTAAAGAGAATGAGGATAAATTAGGAAAAAAAAGAATAACAATCGGACTATGGGTAGGAGAAAGTCTAACGCCGAACAAACGCACTGATGCAGTTAAAGCTTTTAATCAATTAAATAATAGCAACAGAAAGGAGGAAGAAAACCCTTTTGTCATGTTGAAATGCCCGTGGTGCGGTGCCCAGATGGGGCCAGTGACGGCAGGTAAAGTTACTCTGATCAGAGGATACAGAAAAGTTCCAACACCGTCAACAGTTAAATTTCAGTGTCACAACAATGAGTGCGATTTTTCGAAAAATAATTTTGATCTTCCCCTTCAAGTGATTGATGAGGATATTTACGATGTGCCACCTACGCTAGTCATTGGGACTGTGGATAAATTTGCCATGCTTCCGTGGAAACCTGAGGCAAGGGCATTGTTTGGGTATAGAGACAAGGGGGAGAGGCCTAGAGTATCTCCACCGGAACTCATAATACAAGATGAACTTCATCTGATCTCCGGTCCATTAGGCTCTATGGTTGGGCTATATGAGACACTTATTTCAGAGCTTTGCAGAAATACTGAGACCGGAATTGGAGCCAAAATTGTTGCATCGACCGCAACCATAAGCAGGGCGAAAGAGCAGGCACATGCGCTTTATAACTGTGGAAAAGAGAATGTATTTCAGTTTCCTCCTCAGTGTATTGATGCTGGTGAGTCATTTTTTGCTTATGAAGACAAAAAGTCCTTAGGTAGAATTTACGTAGGGGTACATGCATCAGCTTTACCATCGCATGCCACTACACAGATCAGAGTTATTTCATCGTTGTTACAAGGAGTTAAGTCTGTACCGGCATCAGATGAAATAGAAAGAAATCCATATTGGAGTATTGTAAGTTATTTTAATAGCCTGCGAGAACTCGGGCATGCAGCTACACTGATAAGAGCAGATATTCGTGAATATTTGAATGCAGTTTGGATGCGCAAAGGTATACATAAAAGTGGAGAACATGATCCGCGACGCTTTATTAATCGGGCAATCGAGTTAACTAGTAGGATACCAAACAATGAAATCCCGCAGTCTTTGCAGGCCCTTGAGATTGATTATCCCGTTACTGGGAAACATCCATATCCAGTTGATATTTGTTTGGCTACAAATATGATATCTGTTGGATTGGACGTTCCTAGACTTGGCTTGATGACGGTTACTGGACAACCTAAAACAACTTCTGAATACATTCAGGCAACAAGCAGGGTTGGACGTTCAAAAAATGCTCCAGGGCTTGTGTTCATAATATATAATACTACAAAGCCTAGGGACCGTTCTCATTTTGAACATTTTTACTCTTATCACTCAACAATATACAGCCAGGTAGAACCAACAAGCGTGACTCCATTTTCAGCGCCGGTACGGGAAAGAGCTTTACATGCACTGCTGGTTGGATTCGTAAGGTACTCGAAATACAATTTCAATGTAAAGTACCCACAGCCTTTTCCAAGCGATATTTTGTGGGAAGAAATAAAAACTATAATTATGAATCGTGTTTCGGAAATTGATCCGGATGAAGTAATTAATACGGAAAAGTTATTAGACGAAAGAATTGACGAATGGTCAAGATATTTGCCGCCAAAATATGGCGATTTTGCTCCTCCTACTTCAGAACTTCCATTAATGTATCCTGCTGGTAACACACCTCTAGAAGAGTGGGATGAAAAATCATGGCCGACCCCAACTTCTATGAGAAGTGTGGATTCAAGCTGTGAGGCGCAGGTAATTAAAGAGTATTTACAAAATGGGGGGAATTGACCATGCAAAAAAGAACTATTCGGAGAACCCAGCTAATTTCTCCATGGGGAGTTGGACAGATGATTAACTTTCCCGGAGACGAATCACTAATGGTTTGTGGGCTTGATGCTTGGGATAGAATTTATCAAAGCGCAAATAATGGGAGTGAAGAATTTATCATCAGAGAGGAACGACTGGAAAGAAGACTTGGCGTGAGTCATTTCAGGATTCCACCAGAATATAGACAACCTGGAGCAGGGGTTAAAAACCCCAACTTGAAAATTCCTTGTGTTAGATTTCCTAGATGGCACTATTGTCCTAGGTGTGGATCCATGGAAAAGTTGTCTCTGTTTGGATCTCAGCAGAAATGTAAAGGACCATCATTTTCTGATGGGATGTCATGTCACAATTTGCCAGAAAGGAAACGTCCGTATTTGATCCCAGTGCGTTTTATAGCAATTTGTGAAATGGGGCATATAGAGGATTTTCCATTCATGGAGTGGGTCCACACAGATAGGGATCACGACTCTTATTGTAATCTCAGATTACGTGCGGGAAGAAGTAACAGTAGCTTGTCCGGTATATTGATACATTGTAGTTGTACAGCTAAGAGGTCCTTATTTGGTGCGTTTAATGAAGGAGCTCTGTCGAAAATCAAACTATGTAGCGGGCATAGACCTTGGCTGGGTGAAGGTGAGAAGGGGTCAAAAGAATGTGGTATTGAACTTCGTGTAGTTCAAAAAGGGGCTTCGAATGTTTATTTTCCTGATACTAGAAGTTCGATTTATTTACCTCAATGGGAGCAATCAACGGATAGAAAAGTTGTGGAGATTTTGGAAACGTACTGGGATAAGCTAACAAGCCACAGGGTGGATGGTCAGTTGAATAAAGCGGTGTTCGAAATGGTTGCTGAAATGAGAAATGTTGATTGTAACAAACTGATGACCGCTGCGGAAAAAAAATTGAGTAGGGATTCCGAAACAAATCTAGCAAATGATGATTCAGATTCGGAAGAGATGTATCGTAAGTTAGAATACGACGCTATCTTGTCTGGAGCAGGGGGAGACAATCAGGACTTTTCAGTAACTAATAAAAATAGTAGCGAGTATGGGAACGTCATAACGAGGTATTTTAAAAGTATCTCCTTGCTTCACAAGCTTAGAGAAACTAGGGCTATGGTGGGTTTTTCTAGATGGACCCCGGAAGATGGCAGACCACTGTACGAAAAAAAAGAAGCATTACACCTTCAAGAGAGTATTGATTGGCTTCCTGCTATCGTTGTAAGAGGTGAAGGACTCTTTTTTGAGTTCGATTCACAAGTGTTAAATTCTTGGTTGGAAAAAAGAAGTGTTCATGAAAGAGCTCAGAAGCTTGCTGATAATTATAACGCTGCCAGAAGGAAAAATGGTTGGGAGGAGGAAGTGATTTCTCCTAAATTTATTCTTCTTCATACTTTCGCACATATTCTGATTAATCAGTTCAGTTTTGAATGTGGATATGGAAGCTCAGCGCTACGTGAACGTATTTATTGTGAAAATGAATATAAGGAAAATCCTATGCATGGAGTATTAATTTATACTGCCTCTGGAGATTCTGAGGGCTCACTGGGAGGATTGGTCCGCCAAGGATTGCCTGGAAATCTTGAAAATATTCTTATAAATGCCTTGCACAATGCTAAATGGTGTTCTTCAGATCCCGTATGTATGGAGAGTGCTGGACAAGGTCCAGATTCGTGTAACTTAGCGGCATGTCATAGTTGTGCTCTATTACCGGAGACCTCATGTGAGGAGTCAAACAAAAAATTAGACAGAGCTCTATTATCTGGAACACATGAAAACGCTGATATTGGTTATTTTGCTGGATTTGATGAAAGTTAAAAATAACTATCAAAAATGCTTTTCTTATAGTGGTAACTAAATTCAAGGTGGGTTATAGTTATTCTCATTTGTCTACAATATCACAAAGATCCACCATAGAGAGACTTTAAATCTTAAATACTACATGCTCAAGATGTTTGGGATTTGTGTAACAAAAGGATTTAATATTAAGGTTTTAGTGGTAAAATAACTTATTCTATTATAAAATGAGAAACTATGGGTGCTTTTGCTTTTAGATCCCATGTTCCATGGGAGGGAGAATAATGAATTACATAGATTTGTTTGCTGGAGCAGGTGGGCTTTCAGAGGGGTTTATCAGAAACGGTTTTTTACCTGTGGCCCATGTTGAGTATGATCGGTATGCTTCTCAAACTTTGCGAACAAGAGCAGCATATCATTTTCTTGAACAAAACAGGTCGAAAGATATTTATTTTGATTATATTTCTGCTAAATGTTCGAGGGAAGACTTCTTGTCTAATATTCCTAGCGATTTGCTTGATTCAGTTATTAATGAGGAAATTTCCGATTTTACAATTGATTCAATATTTACCAAAATCGAGTCGATTATGTCTGCGAAAGGTGTTACAAATATTGATGTAATTGTTGGAGGTCCTCCCTGTCAAGCATACTCTTTAGTTGGACGAGCGAGGGATCCTTACGGCAAAGAACACGATCCACGAAATTATTTGTATAAACAATACATTAAATTCTTAGTACAGTTCAAGCCGAAAATATTCGTATTTGAAAATGTACCAGGAATTTTAACTGCGGGCAAGGGGAAGTTATTTGATGATGTGAAAAGGTATATGAATGACGCTGGTTACAATATAGAGGCCCGTACATTGGACGCTTCATCTTTTGGAGTATTACAACAAAGAAAGCGGGTTATTTTGATTGGATGGAAGAAAGGCCTTAATCTTTCATATCCTAAATTCAACCTGGTCAATCACTCTTATAAAGTAAATGACGTATTATCAGACTTACCAGAGTTGGAACCTGGAGAAAAATTAAACATTGGATTTTACAAACAAAAACCATCGAGTTATCTTAAAAATTACGGTATTCGAACAGAAGAAGATATTCTAACTCAGCATATTTGTCGTGTCCATAATGAAAGGGACAGAGAAATATATAAGATAGCAATTGAACTCTGGAAAAATGAAAAAAAGCGACTCAAATACGATGAGCTACCAGAGGAATTACGTACTCATCAAAATCTTACTTCTTTTCTAGATCGGTTTAAAGTGGTAAGTGCAGATCTCGCATACACTCACACTGTAGTTGCGCATATAGCAAAGGATGGTCATTATTATATCCATCCAGATATAAATCAACTCCGCTCTCTTTCTGTGAGGGAGGCAGCGAGAATACAATCTTTTCCTGACAACTTTTATTTTGAAGGACCCAGAACAGCTATATTCACACAGATTGGCAATGCTGTCCCTCCCGTAATGGCTGAATCTATAGCATGCAGCATAAGAAGAATGCTGCAAGCAATTTAATCCTCATTCGGGTTAAATGAGTGTGTTAATTCAGAACAGAAAACAAAAAGAATATCTTTACACTTGATATGACTGGTATTTTGATTTTGGGGGATCAATAATTAAACAGAGATAATCACACTTAACGGATGGTTTTGCATTAAACTTGAAATGGTCACATTACTGGTCACACTTTTATATTTTTTAGCTTCTCGGATATCTCGAATAAAAACGTGATAAATCTCTGCAAAGCCTTGTCACACATGTGTTCAAGAGGTTTTTCTTCTATCCCTCATACCCCTCCTCCACACTGGCAGTGTAGAGGTCAGCGGTTCGATCCCGCTATGCTCCACCATATGAAACGAAGGAAAAACGGCAGAGATGCCGTTTTTTTGTTGTGCTTCAAACGTTCTATGAGCATCTCTACTTAACTTAAAACACTTCAATTTTAAAGCGAGAAGAAAAGCACAGGGATAAATATCTCCCCCCCAAAAAAAATCATCCATTTACAAACCGACGGTCGGTATTTATAATTGCCATATAGACCCAAATGCCTGACATAAAGATAAAACTAGCCTGGTTAGCTGTACTCATTCTGCTGCAGCTCAAAATGAATCGATACAGGTGCCGCGCTGCATCAACAGCGGCAAAATCGCTGAGGAGTATCGTGATACTTCTCGGTTCTGGGGCCAGTCTTCGCATCACCTCTACGGCTACCGCTCATTGTGATGGTTGATCGTATACCTCTTGGCAGTGAAAGGCTTCTGAAAGGCTGAGGACAACAGCGAATTGAATAAGGGTCTGACGCTCGTCACGTTCCTTAAAAAGAAAATTCCTAAAGGGAGAGATCAAAATGGTGCCTTTTTACGTGCTTGTCGGAGCTTTTCTGCTGTTCAAAATTCTCGGGTTAATCGGCTTGACCTATTTCGAAGGGTGGCACACCTCGCTTCAGGGGGCGGTAGCCGTTATGCTGCTGCTTACCGCTTCTGCCCACTGGGGGGCAAAGCGCCCTGACCTAATCCGCATGGTTCCTCCTATTTTTCCGAAGCCGGGTTTGATCGTGACAGCTACCGGGCTGCTGGAAATTGCCGGAGCCATCGGCATTCTGTTCCCTGCCACCTCTCAGGCGACTTCCACAGGCTTGGCAGTGCTGCTGGTAGCGATGTTCCCAGCCAATGTGCGTGCGGCCAGAGAACATGTAACGATTGGGGGGAGACCTGTACCTAAGCTTCCTCTTCGTACAGTCCTTCAGGTCGTCTTTTTAGCAGCAGTCTTGTTGGCGGGGTAAACATGTGGCTTGCATAACTTTCTCACTACAATAAAAGGGTGTTTCAGGTGTCTCGTCCATTATGTGGCGTTTAGCTTGTTTCGGATTGATGGGCAGTGAAACAAACCTTGTGGGAGAGTGCTACATTGGCAGTATAAAGGTCAGATGTTCGATTCCGCTAGGCTCCACCATAAAGGAATTATGGAAACGGCAGAAATGCCGTTTTTTTGTTGCCGAAAAGAGGATCAGCCTGTAACGCCCAAGATAAAACAGCCCTTTCTCCTTTGCAAAGGAAAAGTTGCCACCCCGTTTACATTCCGTTTAAATTCGCACGCTATTGTATCCGTATCAAATAAAACATGGGGTAAGGAGATGCCGGAATGAGTAATGCGTACAACACGGAATGGGCGGTCGAGGCTCGAGGGCTGGTAAAAACGTTTGGCGAAAATCGCGCGGTAGACGGAGTGGATTTGAACGTGCGGGCGGGTTCGATCTACGGTGTGCTCGGGCCGAATGGGGCAGGAAAAACGACGACGATTCGCATGCTAGCGACCTTGCTTCGGCCGGATGCCGGGCAGGCGCGCATTTTTGGGCACGATGTCGTGAAAGAATCGCATATTGTGCGCCAGCTGATTGGGGTGACGGGGCAGTACGCCTCGGTAGATGAATCGCTCAGCGCTACGGAAAACCTCATTATTTTTTCCCGCTTGCTCGGGCTGGGACGATCGGAGGCACGGAAAAAGGCAGAGGATCTGCTGGAGGAATTCGGATTGACGGAAGCGGCGAAGCGTCCGCTCAAGCATTTTTCCGGGGGGATGCGCAGGCGGTTGGATTTGGCAGCCAGTCTGATTGCCCAGCCCCCTCTTATTTTCCTCGACGAGCCAACGACAGGTCTGGACCCGCGTACGCGTTCGCAAATGTGGGATACAATTCGTCGCCTGGTGGTCACCGGATCGACCGTGCTGCTCACCACGCAATACCTCGATGAAGCAGACCAGTTGGCCGACCGCATCGCCGTGATTGACCGGGGGCATGTCGTGGCAGAAGGTACAGTGGATGAACTGAAAGCATCTGTCGGGACATCGGCCCTGCATCTGCGCGTGCATGATGCAAAAGACATTGCGGGTGCCCAGGAAATCGTGGAGCAGGTCCTCCAGGTTCGTTCCAGTGTTACCGCAGAAGCAGCCAAAATCACGGCACCCATGGCGGATGCCGATCAAGTAACGGATTTGCTGATTGCTCTTCGCACGAGAGGAATTCAACTCGCTGAAATCAGCGTCCAAAAGCCGACCTTGGACGAAGTATTCCTCACGATTACGGGACATGGGGCTGCTGCGAATGAAACGAAAGCTCAAGGCCAACAGGAGAGAATGGAGGAAGTCAGAGCATGAAAAGCACATCTTTAGGGCGAGAGACGAGTCGTCCATTAAAAAATCATACCAGCTTTGGTCAAACGCTTCGCAACTCATTGACGATGGCCTACCGCGGTCTGCTGAAGATTCGCCGCACACCTGAGCAATTATTTGACGTTACGCTTCAACCGATTTTGTTCACGTTGATGTTCACCTATATTTTTGGGGGGGCCATCTCAGGCAATGTGGAAAATTACTTGCCGATTATCATTCCGGGAATCCTCGTGCAAACGGTTATCGGGACTTCTGTTGTCACGGGCGTGCAGCTGCGAGAAGACATGGATAAAGGCGTATTTGACCGATTCAAATCACTGCCGATCGCTCGTATCGCGCCTTTAGCCGGTGCCTTGCTCGCAGATACTGTGCGCTACACCATTGCTACCGTGCTGACCTTTGTTATGGGGTACATTATGGGATACCAGCCAGTCGGTGGTCTGGGGTCTGTTGCCATCGCTGCGATCCTCGTCATTGCCTGCTCATGGGCTGTCAGCTGGATTTTTGCCTTTTTCGGTGTCATTGCCCGAACGGCCGCGAGCGTACAAGGGATCTCCATGATCGTCCTGTTTCCGCTCACGTTTCTTTCCAACGCTTTCGTACCCGTGGAAACCATGCCGACCTGGCTCCAATGGTTTGTCAATATCAACCCGATTTCCCATCTCGTCAGCGCCGTCCGGGAGCTGGCCAATAACGGAACGATTGGCTTCGAGTTTATCATTTCCATCGTGAGCGCCGCTGTTATCGTGGCGATCTTCGCGCCGCTGACGGTACGTGCTTATATGCGCCGGACGTAGGTTATCGTGCAAAACGCTTGGATTTCCAAGCGTTTTTTGTTTTTTCGCTCGAGAATCTACTAGAAATCCGTATCTAGCTTGTCTTCCCATGGTTTGCTTTCTTCCAGCTGATCCGCTTTTGAGAGGTGCATCAATTTATACAGATAATAGAGACCACGCAGCTGAGACCCATTGATTTTATCGAGGTAAGTCAAGGTATCTTCGGCTAGCTTGCGAATCTGCTGAATATCCATATGATCTGTCTCTGCAATGGATCTCCTGAGCTTCACTGTGTCTTCGGAATACGTGCAGTTTTGCAATACCTGGAGCAGTCTAATGGCAAAAACATGTGCGGAGCAGTATCGGCGATAATCGTTTGCGGGGTCCCGCTTAGGAGTAAGTAGACCTGCTTGCTCCCAGTAGCGGATGGCGGACTTGGGGGCTCCTGTCTTTTGGAAGACTTCGTCGATGGAAAACCAATCGTCAGTGAGGGGTGCCTGATTGCTGCGGGCATACAGATGAATATCCTGGATCAACGTCTGCAGCCTGATCTTCTCTTCATACAAGGAAGCGTCTTTTTTCTTCACGATCCACAATGCTTCTGTTACACGGTTTTCGCGTAGACAGCTCAATACTTCACGGGTCGTCTCCATCCCAAACGCAGGAGACATCGCTTGGATGCAAGCCAAATAGGCTGCATGCTCGCTTGTATAAATCCGGTAGCCGTTCGCAGAGCGCTTTGCAGGCGGAATGATGCCCTTGGCTTCATAATTCCGCAACGTGCTGGCGCTCATGAGAAACATTTCCGCCATTTTTTTGGGGCGCATGGTCGGCATGTCATTCCTCCTTGATTGCGTCTGCCAATATCCAAACATTGAATGGGTATATAAGGTTTTCTGTAAATTAGAGCGGTATCCTCTTTGCTATTTTGCCAAACCTTGCAATTTGCTTGCATGTAATACAATGAAAGCAATCTGAGTAAAGGGAGGAGCAAGGACATGAATAAATCCATTCCCACTTTCCGAGGTGACATGACAATCGAAGAAATCGGTGCGGAGGGCAACCGATATTTGGCATCTGCATGGAGGGGTGTGTACGAATCGATGCATGAGTCATTGACTGCCGCTTTTCGTGAGATCGAGGATGCAGCTTACGGGCTTTTTTTGGATCAGCTGATGCCTGTGGTGTTTGAGCAGCTGGAGGCAGCCGGATTCGTCGTATCAGAGAACGTGAAGGAGGATGATTTTGTCATTGCGAAGCGTTTGATTTTTCGAAACTCACTGGAAAAGTGGGGCTCAGAAGAGAACAGATCGCGCGTATTTTGGAATGTTGTCCGAAATCAGCAAGGGCTTCCGATAGGGACTTTGCTGACAGATATTCCCCACTCTCACATAAAGTTTGATATCCCATCAGCACCGGTCGTATATACGCTTCAGGACACAGAGCCACAGCAGATTCGCCAAGGAATCCGGCAGCTCAAGGAGCAGGAGAAACAGGCCTGATCGTCATCGTCCAGAAAAACAGGGAAGACCTCATCGCCGAAAACGGTGAGGTCTTTCTATGTACTTACTGCCCCATCACTTTGGAATCTTTGGGCAGCAATAGAGCAAGCATGCCGAGCAAAGGCAGATACGCACAGAGTTGAATGACAAAGAACACGTCAGTCTGGTCAATTAACCAGCCCAATACTACTGAGCCGAGACCCCCCATGCCAAACGAAAGCCCGAAAAACAAACCCGCGATGGTCCCCACTTTCCCCGGAAGCATTTCCTGTGCGTATACGATGATGACGGAAAAGCCGGACATGAGAATAGCGCCAATCGCCAAGCAGAGCACGACAGAAGCGGCAGGGCCGACATAGGGCAGCCATAAGGAAAAAGGGGCGGTTCCTAGAATGGAAAACCAGATGATCTTTTTCCTGCCGAAACGGTCTGCTAAAGGGCCACCGAGCAAGGTTCCGACCATTCCCGAGAATTGCAAGGCAAACAGGGAGACCTGGGCGTTTTCCATCGGCAAGTGATAGCGTTCCATGTAATAAAAGGAGTAGAACCCGGTCATGCTCGCCAGATAAACAAACTTGGAAAAGAGCAGCATGATCAATATTCCCAGCACGAAGGCTACGAATCCCTTGTTCCTGTGCCGAGCATCGCCGCCATCCCCTGTAAAGCGTTGATCCTGCCTGGTGCGCAAAAGAACCTGATTCCCATACCATTTGCTGACATAGCGCTGGACGACGATACCGACGACGGCCAATAATGTAAACCATAGAAAACCGAACTGACCCTGCGGGGAAATGACATAGGCCACCAGGAGAGGTGCTAAAGCCTGGCCGGTATTGCCGCCTACCTGAAAAATCGATTGAGCGAGCCCTTTGCCACTGCCAGCAGCAAGATGGGCAACCCGGGAGGACTCTGGGTGAAGGACGGATGAGCCGACTCCGATGAATGCAGCAGAAACAATCAGCATCCCGAGTCCAGGTGAGAAAGCAAGTCCAATCATCCCAAGCAACGTGAATACCATGCCCAGTGGAAGCAAAAAAGGCAAGGGTCTGCGGTCCGTATAAGAACCGATGAAAGGTTGCAGCACCGATGCAGTCAGGTTAAGCGTAAAGGCGACCCACCCAATTTGGGTATAGCTGAGCTGCATCGATTTTTGGAAAATGGGAAAGGCAGCGGGCACGATACTCTGCATCGCATCATTGAGCAAATGTGCCAAACTAACGCCCAAAAGCATCGTGTTTACGGCTTGTCTGGCTATTGCGGGTTGAGTCATTTCTTCATCTCCTTTATTTTTCTCCTATCTTACTGGAGAGGAAAGGAGGCGTCGTCGCGATTATTGCTACGAAATCGAGCAATGATTGCTATAATGAAAAAGGGTGAGACGATTATGATTATTCAAATCACGACGCCGCAGCTGGAGCTTTGGCAAATAGAAGGAACATTTTCCAATCAGTCCCATGTCCATGAAAACGAGTTTCAAATCACCATTCCGTTGTTTGGGCATTGCGACTTCATGTTGGGAAATCGCCCTTACAGCTTGGGAAATGGTGGCGGACTGGTTCAGCATCCAAGGGAACGGCATTATTTTGAGATGGGCCCGCAGGCGGGAGTGCTCATTTTCAAGGTCAATCAAGATAGCTGGAAGGAGCTTACCGGACAAGAGAATTTTGAATTTGATGTGCGGCAAAAGTTCGACCCAGGCTTCATGCGTGAGAAGTTTCGCAAGTGGACCAACACGCTTCTTGCATACGATGGGGTAGATCGGCTTGCGCAGGAAGAAGTAGAATCACAGGTGCTTTATTACTTGCGTGGCACGTTGATTGGCAATCATAAAAGCGTGTTTGATCCAGCTGGAAAAGCTCACACCTTGCATTCCGATCCGCATTTGGGCAAGGTTTTAGAATATATGCATGCGAGCTTTCGAAATGAAATTCGCGTGGATGATCTTGCTTCCATGGCTTTGCAAAGCCGCTATCATTTCATCCGATCCTTTAAAGTCGCGATGGGTGTCACACCGTATCAATACGTGCTCCTGCTGCGAATAGAGGAGGCGAAGCGGCTCCTAAAAGGCACTGGCGACTCGGTTACCCAGATCAGCTTTGGCCTCGGGTTCTCCAGCGTCAGCCAATTTCAACGGGCATTTTTTAAAGGGGTGGGATGCACACCAAAGCAATTCCGCAACTCTGGCAAATAAGACCGGCCATTTGACCATACATCGCATCGCTGCACCCTTGTGGAAACAAGGGTTTTTTTGTTTAAGGGATGATTTTTCGTACTCGGGCTAGGCCTTCTTGCCAATATATATACGGTTAAAAAACCAAAGTACAGATCCTTGCGTTTGATCGGAGATGGGTCACTCGTCTGTATATGATGCAGCCTGTCCCCTGATTTATGGTGGCTGTTTGCCTGTGTGTTGGTTCTGGCCTATGTTGTTGAGTATCTCGACGGTGAAGAGATTCGAAGACGAGGTGAAAAGTTGAGCAAAAACAGAAATCGTATACACCAAACAAAGGATAACCTACGAATGTGCTCGCAGAAGGCTTGGAAGCACGTTGATCAATAAGGAGTAGCAGGTTGCTCGATAAAAAAACCGCTCAGGTGAAGGAAGGATCACTTGAGCGGTTTTTGGTTCAGTTGGTTGGGTGGTTACCCTGCTATTTTTTTCAATCGCCCTACAAGCGGCAAGACGATAATTCCAGCAACAACGACTTGAAGCAGATTGCCAGGGATCGAGCCGAATGGCTGAATCCAGTTGGCGTACAGGATAACTTCGGCAAAATAATAGCCCACGATTTTGATGACCAGCGCAACGAGAATAGCCAGAGAATAGACCCAGATTCTATTGCCTGGTGTCTTTTCTGCCAGGAGGCCAGCTACATAGCCCATCGCACCTACGATGACAAAGGTAAACGGTGCCCACGTCGTCCATCCCGAGATCAGGTCAAAAAGACCCATCCCGAAAGCGCCTGCGATGGCTCCGGTCCTTTTGCCAAAAACAAAGGCGGCAATAAATAGAGGCACGTTGCCGAGGTGAATGAGGCCACCGTTCCCCATGATCGGGAGCCGCAGGTTGATGAACATGGTAAATACGAGAGTTAAAGCGATGAAAAGGGCGTTGATAACCAAGGTTTTGGTTTGTGATGTGTTTCTCGAAGATAAGGAACCCATATGATTGCCTCTTTCTTTTTTTCTCTTATCATACTCATAATCAACCAATTAATAAATATGGTATGTGCTACTTATGTACGAGGGTGCATAACTATATTTGTTTGGGAATCTTCTCCATAGGGTTCCCAAGGCGAAGCGTGTATAGTAATATCATTCCAAAAACAGCCAACAAACAACGAAGGAAGTATAGAAGCTGGAATCACCTTCAATTGTGCAGAGCAAGCGATGATGTACGGGAAAGCCGTTCTTTTTCACGATAGGAAGATTGCCGAGAAAGTGTTAAAAGCGGCAGAGCCTCGCGAACAGAAGCAGCTGGGGCGCTTGGTGAAAAACTTTGTAGTTAGGCAGAGAAAGGAGAGCTTCCAAGGTGGATTATCAAAGACTAAGCAAGGAAATGTCATACGCTCTGCGACATGCGCCGCATGAATACGAGCTGGAGCTGGATGAGTACGGATGGGTCGAGATCGAGCAATTGATTTCCTCCTTGCAAGAACAGCCTGTCTGGCGCCACATTTCCGAGCAGGATTTTCATACGATGATTGAGCGATCAGATAAAAAACGTCATGAGATCAAGGACGGGTCCTGCCATTTTGACAATCGATGCAAAGCGGGCCTATGAGGACGGCGTAAAGTTCTATCATGGAAACGAGATGGTGTGGCTCGCGGACGAGATCGATCAGAAGTACATATCGGTCACCGCGAATGGGTAAATTTGCAAAGGGGAAGGCAAGGAAGAAAGGCAGGTCTTCTTCCAAAGTAAGCAAACCTTTTGAAAAAGGAAGTGGCACAATTGGTGGGATTTCTCCTGACCGTATGCATTGCCTTGCTTCTTGTGCTTGTTTTATTTAAAAAATGTGGGGTTACCCGCCCTTTCTCAAGGCTTGTCTTATTGAGTCTCCTATTTTGTGTGCTTGCTACCGCGTGTCTTGGAGTGAATTACGTGCAAAGCTTACTACCTGGATTACAGGATGGCATTGCCGTCTCGAATACATTGGCTGCCTTTATTGTTGGAGAAGAGCAGTGGTCACAGGAAAAATTCTTTCAATATTTTGAGGGTTTCATGGCAACGTCCGTGATTCTCATGGGACTATATATTATCGCACTTATGTGGGAGTTCCGAACGAGAGGCAAATGAGTATTGGATGTGTCTTCCCCCACCAGTTGACACCACATCAGGAATTCACTATACTGTCTGTAATCTTATATGCGATATACGTTGAAAGAGCCTAGTAGCAGCTTGGTCCCTGTTTCAGAAAGCCGGGGGTGATGGAATCCGGTACACACGAAGCCTGCGAATTACAACTCTGGAGTATCTCGGGTAATGCTGAGCGGAATGGCGAACGATAACTCGCCGAGAGCGGCAGGAGTGGAGCGCGATGTGCGCAAAATCCATTCGTGCAATCTGGGTGGTACCACGGTTAATCAATCGTCCCTATGTCTTCATGACTAGGGGCGATTTTTTTATACAGGAAGAATTTATAAGATTCTTAGCCAGTATCAGTGCACCTAAAGCTCCGCCACAAAGCTAGGCGAAGCCAAGTTTTCTCATTTCTCGCAATCTAACTCGGTTTTTAAGTATCTATGAAAATGAAGGAGTGCTTAGCAGTGAACATTATCGACGAACTCGCATGGCGCGAAGCTATCAACCAACAGACGGATGAAGAAGGTCTTCGCGAATTGACCAACCAAAAATCGATCTCCGTGTACTGTGGGGTAGACCCGACTGGAGACAGTATGCATATCGGGCACTTGATTCCTTTTATGGTGCTGAAACGCTTCCAGCTTGCGGGTCACCGTCCCGTCATTTTGATTGGGGGCGCTACAGGTACGATCGGAGACCCAAGCGGACGTCAATCCGAGCGTTCCTTGCAAACCTTGGAGCAAATCCAAGCAAACGTAGATGCGCTGACTGCCCAGATGAAAAAGCTGTTCGTGACAGAAGGCGACAACCAGATCCGCCTGGTCAACAACTACGACTGGACGCATAAAATCAATGTGATTGAGTTTTTGCGGGATTACGGGAAGAACTTCAGCATCAACTCGATGCTGGCAAAGGACGTGGTGGCGAGCCGGCTGGAGAGCGGGATTTCCTTTACCGAATTCTCCTACCAAATCCTGCAGTCCCTCGACTACCTGCACCTGTACAAACATGAGGATGTACAGCTGCAAGTGGGCGGTTCGGACCAATGGGGCAACATCACAAGCGGTTTGGAATTGATCCGCAAAAAAGAAGGACACGAATCCAAAGCATTCGGACTGACCATTCCGCTGATGCTGAAATCCGACGGTACGAAATTCGGGAAAACAGCTGGTGGCGCGATCTGGCTGGATCCGAACAAGACAACGCCATTCGAATTCTACCAGTTCTGGGCGAACACCGATGACCGCGATGTCGTGAAATACTTGAAGTACTTTACATTCCTCTCCAAAGAGCAAATCGAGGAGCTGGCGGAAAAAGTGCAGACTGAGCCGCACAAGCGCGAGGCGCAAAAAACGCTGGCAGAAGAAATGACCCGATTTGTCCACGGCGAAGAAATGCTGGAGCAGGCAAAACGGATTACCGCAGCGCTGTTTACGGGCGATATCAAATCGTTGACAGCTGACGAGATTGAGCAAGGCTTTAAGGAAATGCCGACCTTTGAAGCGACGAAGGAAGCGAAAAACATCGTCGACTGGCTCGTCGATCTAGGCATTGAGCCCTCCAAGCGCCAGGCGCGTGAGGACATCAACAATGGCGCGATTTCCATGAACGGTGAGAAGCTTAGCGACCTGGCTCTCGAAGTTACACCGGATCTGGCAATTGGTGGACGTTTTATCATCATCCGCAAAGGTAAGAAAAACTACAGCTTGGTGAAAATACTGTAGACCAGTGAAGAGACAGCAAGAACCCCCTTGGGAGACCAAAGGGGTTTTTTGCTGTCGATCGGATAGGGAGTCTGAGCCTACTCGACCTCGTCCTCGACCAACGACCGTATCTTTGGAAACACCTTCAAAGCCGTTTTGTAAAACACATCCTCATGATATTCTGCGGGGATCAGCTCCTGCACGAATTGGATGTAAGGCTTGATGGGCGCAAGCGGCCAGTCCGTTCCAAACAAAAACTTTTCATAGTGATCGCAGTAGGTGATGGCGTGACGCAGATGTGCGAAGAACAGCGGGGAGTCCTTCAGCCGCTGGCAATTGGCTGCGTCCCCGACCATGAGGCCAGATAGATCGGCAAACATGTTGCGGTTTTTGTAAACGACCTCCGCCCCATCCAGCACCCAGGGATCTCCGAAGTGAGCCATCATGAAGTTGACCTCCCGATGCTTCACCGCTACCTCGTCCAGGGTGAGCGGATGGGAGTATTTCAAAAGTCCGCGCTCCGAGTAGGTGTCGCCCGTGTGAAAGACGACCGGAACCTGGTGCTTGGCAGCCAGCTCGTAGACCGGATCGTAGACGCTGTCGTAGGCGTAGAAGGGATAGTAGCCCAAATAGATCTTCAATCCGACTGCGTTTGGCTTCTTCAAGTCCTCATCCAGTCGCGCCACTGCCGCCTGATCCAGTGTGAACGGATTGATCCCCAGGCAATAAACGAGCTGAGGGGGAAGCTCCTCCGTGAGATCCAGTCCCATTGGCGTGACCGAAATTGCATCGGGAAATCCGTCCGGCTGCGTCTCCGTCAGGCCCATGCCGATCCCGAGCACGACGCCATTTTCCGCGTACTCCTGCAGGATGCCTGCGACGGAGTAATCGACGAACGACTTCTCAGCCGCAGTGCGTTTGAACTCTTCAATCTGGGATAAATGCATATGGGCATCAATGATTTTCATCCGATATCCTCCCTTGGCGCGTAAATCGAATCGCTCGCAAAGCATCCAAAGACGAGGAAGGAAGCTCTTTGTCCGCGAACAGGAAAAAGACGGGCGGCGTAAAGGCTGTGGTATTGTTCGGCAGATCAAGCTCGCGTACAACCGAGGCGACAGCCACCTCTTTGTTGGCGTAGGCACTCAAATCGGCGTGGTCCAAATCCGTGACGATCTGCATGATATCTTTGCGGGAGGCGCTGCCCACGGTATAATCAGAGGCTTCGTTTACAGCCAGCTCGCCCTGTGCCAGCTGATAGGTGAGTTGCACGCCATCTGCTCCAGTCGTCTTCAGCCAAACGGGCGCGTCTTCGTCTCCCGGCTGCAGGAAAATATCCGTCGTCCAGCCCTTCGATGCAAAATAGGTACCGGTTTTCTGTTCGATTTCTACGGTATGGCAGAGAAGCGGGACCCCGGGAAGCAGCAAGAAGTACTGGTGGCACGTCATATTGCGCAGCTTCTCTTGTTTGTTCACTGTGTAGCTCAGCTTGATTCCCTGCCACCTGTTTTGCTGATTATCGGTCAGTTCGACGAAGGCGGCGGTGTGCTCCTCCTTTACGAGAGAAAAGGCACTCAAGCCTTCAATCTCTGTGCGGATTCCTCCTGTCCACGGGTTCCACCAGGATTTGGGCTGGCGCTCGGGGAAGGAGCTGGCCAGCCATTCCTGCCCATTGATGACGAGAGAGTAGAGCGCCGGATAAAAAGCGGGTGCTGCTTTCAGCTGCAACAGTCCGTTGTCGGCGAGGAACGTCTCTTGTCCTTGATCCACGACCTTCTCCCGGATTACTTCACCACGCCCGACTGGAAATATGGCGCTTCGCAGTGGAGACTCATGCGTAGCAAATCGGGCATCCACCTGTACGAGCGCATAGCTCTGATCAGGAGTGGCGAGAGAAAAGCTGCTTTCCGTTACTTCCTCTTCCTCCGTTAAATGCCGGGTTTGACCAGCACAAGCTTCATGTGCAAAGGATACTTCCAATTTGCCATCCAAATACTGCTGCTTGTATTCGTTTACTTGGACGCGTATTTCTTCGTCATGGATAAACGGATTGTAATCGTTGGCAACCAGCTCCAAATGAGGCGTCAAGGAGACGTCTTGGGGCAGAGCTTCTTTTCGGGCAAATGCGCGGAATTCCTTCCAATCGGGAAAGCTGCCATGTGTGAAATGAAGTGGCCCGTACGCTTTTTTACCGAGCGGCGCTACAGGTCCAACCTCCTTTTCAACGGAAATATACCAGCCTTGTAAGTCGGCGCGGTACTCTTTAGGCCAAGTCATCCCCCATGGTGCAGTCTCGTCCCGTGAAAACAGCCAATTCTCGCTGATCAGCTCTCCATCCCAGTAATCCAAGCCACTGCCATAGGAGGATGAGATTTCGACATAACGGCCTTGATAGGGAAAGATGGGGCGCACTAAATCATGAGAGATCTCTTGATTCAGCCAAAGCTCGGGGGACATTTGATCGGCTGACCGATTTTCTACTTCAAACCCGTGCTCGACCGTGCCATCTCCGAAAAGGAGAGTCTTTCCGATCAGGAGAATGTGCGGGTATGCTCCTGGCTGATATTCAGCACGAATCCCGATACCGCCCTTTTCTTGGATGCAGGTGATCTGCTCCGCTCGTTTTTTCGAAAACTCGCTGGAATACGGTTTGCCGACTTTCGGATGTAGGAGAGTTGTCGGCTCCCCTCCCGTACCGCTGAAGATCGTAATCTCGTTGTCGTCCTTGCTGAAATACATGGAATGATAGCCATGATGGACCTGCCAGGTTTGCTCCGTTTCGCCAGACAACAAAGCACCCGGCCCGGCAAAGGCAACGCCGATCTTTTTGGAAAACGAGACAGAGGTGCCGTCTGATAGTTGTGCGTTGATCTGTACGTCTCCCCCGTAAAACCCGTAATCATGCAGGTCTGCGGCAAGAGGAACGGAGGTGCGTTCTTTGCCGTGAAGGCGTAGTGTACGCGGCTGATCCGAGATGGAGAGAAAGGAGCGGGAAGGCAGTTCAAAAGCAAACACAGCCTCTTCCGCAAAATTGTTCTCTACATCCAAATAAAACTGCACAGACCTACCCGGATAGGCGAGACCAGGCAGCTGCAAGGTGAGAGATGCGGGAAACTTGGGGACAATCCCTACGTGGAATACAGCTGATTTTCCGTTGATCTTCAGGTTTGTGCTGACCCGTGGGTGTGTGCGCCAGACGCTTTGCTCTTCGGTGATTGGATGGACGAGAAAGCTTGCCGACAAAGCCGTCTCTCCTGTTACGATAAGCTCCTGCTGGTAATCAAAGCGGATCGACTCGTTGGATTCTCCCTGCAAGGAAAGCTGGAGCGGCTTGCCTGATTTATTCACGATGCGGTAATGAATCTGATACGCTCTGCCAAAAACGAGCTCCAGCTTCTCTACCTCAGCTGACAAAAGATAATCCTCGGTTTCAATGAGGCGCATGCCACGGCCAAGCCGTTCAAATTCCACCCGCAAGCTCGTGTCTCCCTTTGCCCAGGAGTAGGTGAAGTAGTCGAAGCCATTTTCCTTCCGTCCATCCGGCTCGACCACGATCTCTCGGGTGGAATCCTGATACCAGTCGAGATGCTCAAAATACGGAGCGAGCGCCTCGGTATGCAGTACAGTGGGGATCATATTCATCAGATGAGTCGAGTCATCCCGGTCTTCCCAGAAGAAACCGAATTTCTTGTATAAAGGGACGGCTTTGGTGTTCCCCGCCCACGTATAGAGGTCCAGTCGCGGCCATCTGAGCTCAATGGTTTTCTCCAATGCGCGGGCAAGCAGCATGCGGCCGACCTTTTTTCCATGATAGTCCGGGCGTACATTGAGGAGGGGGATGTATAGGGCACCAGTATCTTCGCGATATTCTCCCAGGCTGCAATAGCCTACGACCCTTTCCCCTTCCATTGCCAGGTAGACAAACAGGGCATCGGAGCTTGCTTCTTCCTGTTGAATCTGCTCAGCGGTAGAGATCGAATTGCCGCCACCCCAGCTGTCCCGGCTTGCGTTCCACATGTCGGCCACGGCTGCTGCCAGCTCCGGTCGGTAGGGGACGATCGAAATCAATTCCATGGTGCTTACACCTCTCTCATCATGTAAATTTCTGTATATTTTACTAGAGTGTACGATAGAAAGATAGGCGCAGTTTCGGTTGAAAGGAAAAACAATGTGAATAGCAATCAATACCTGCCGTAAATGATAAAAGGCAGCTGCTTTTCTGTGATGTGCGGCAAAGTGCAGCGATTGGTTGACAGCAGCGAATGGTGAACAGTAAGATAATTCCGTACCGATCAGTACAAAAAGGAGACGAAAGAGCATTCATGGCACGAAACAAGGAGTTCGATGAGCGAGCCGCATTAGATGCTGCCATGCAGGTGTTTTGGGAAAAAGGCTATGAGGCCACCTCGCTCAGCGACCTCACTGCACGAATGGGTATCCAGCGGACGAGTTTGTATGCGACGTTTGGCGATAAGCAGTCTCTCTTTCTAGCCTGCCTGGCAAAGTATTCCGAAGCCACCATGGCCTATTATCAAGCAAAGCTTCAGAAGGAGACGACGATTCGAGAAGCCATACGTTCTTGCTTTACAGACATCATTGCTGCCGCCTATGATGCCAAGCCCAATCGTGGTTGCTTCTCGATCAATACGATGGTTGAGCTCGCACCGCATGATCCCGAGTTTGCTCGTATTACCAGGCACAATCAAACGCAGCTGCAAGAACTATTTCAACAGGCAATCGAGAGAGGAATGGAGACGGGGGAGCTTGCCGAGAAACTGGACGCGGCGGCAGTATCGCGATCACTCGTTGTGTACATGGCAGGACTTTTGGTGACGCTGAAGTCAAAGCCGGAAAGAGCCTTCGTGGAGGATTCTGTGTCCACCTTTCTCCAATTGCTGAAATAGACTTGTCACTGCTCTCCTTGGTGAATCTTCCATGTGACTCTGTTTGTTTCGTATTCCGCTTCATTATAAAAGACCATTTTGGAGGGAAAAGCCCATGACTACTGCCTTGGACATATTGTTTCAACCGATTGAGCTTGGAGGCCTGAAGCTTGCGAACCGCATTGTAATGGCTCCGATGACCCGAGCCTTTTCTCCCAATGGTGTGCCTGGTGAGAATGTGGCCGCTTACTACCGCAGACGCGCGGAGAATGGCGTAGGCTTGATCGTAACGGAAGGCACGCTCATCAACCATCCAGCGGCGACGGACAATCCGAATGTGCCGAATTTCCATGGGGAAGCAGCTTTGCAAGGCTGGGCAAAGGTCGTAGAGGAGGTCCATGCTGCCGGTGGGAAAATCATTCCACAAATTTGGCATGTCGGTATGACGCGCAAGCCGAACTCCCTTCCTCACCCGGAAGCTCATTCTATTGGTCCGTCCGGTTTGACACTTGAGGGGAAAAAAGTCGAGGAGCCCATGACAGAAGAGGAAATCAAGCAAGTCATTGCGGCATTTGCCCAAGCGGCAGCTGATGCCAAGAAGCTGGGCTTTGACGGCGTCGAGCTTCATGGGGCACACGGCTACTTGATCGACCAGTTTCTCTGGGAGCGGACGAACCAACGCACGGACCGTTATGGTGGAGGCCTCGTAGAGCGGACCCGTTTTGCAGCGGAAATCGTGGCTGCATGCCGCGCCGCGGTAGGACCCGATTTTCCGATTGTCCTGCGGCTGTCGCAGTGGAAATCCGCGCAATACGATGCGAAGCTGGCGAAAACGCCACAGGAGCTGGAGCAGCTGCTGAAGCCGCTCGTAGAGGCAGGCGTCGACATTTTCCATTGCTCAACCCGCCGTTTCTGGGAGCCGGAATTCGAAGGCTCCGACCTGAATTTCGCGGGCTGGACGAAAAAGCTGACAGGCAAACCCGTCATTACCGTGGGCTCGGTCGGCCTAAATGAAGAGTTCATGCAGTTCTTTAGAGAAGGAAAAGGCGCAGATGTTGCGGACATCGATGGCTTGCTCGAACGATTGGAAAAAGGCGAGTTTGATCTGGTTGCAGTTGGACGCGCGCTTTTGGCTGATCCTGCTTGGGCGGCAAAGATCCGGGACAATCGACTGGATGAGCTGATCCCCTTCCAGGCTGAAGCTCTGAAAACACTGGTTTAAGCGTCATGCTTTTACCCGAACAATGAGAAACACGCCCCACACAGGCGTGTTTTTTCAACGTATAGGAATTTATAAGCTTTAGGCTTATGAATTCCGGAGCGCATGACGAAGTGCCTCAGCGTCCGCTTCTGGCATTCCTTCGGTAAAACTTTCCGCTAAAACGCGGTCGCTCCTTCTTGACTTTGCCTCGATAGAGGTTTTCTTATGCAGAAGAAGCTTCTCCTTACTTGGCTTACCCAGGTTAACGGGTCATGGCGGTGGAAGCATTTGGCCATTCACGAACTCCTTGATGGGGAATTTAAATTTCGATATGATAGTTAGGTATTTTAAAGAAGCGGGTAGAGAAACGGCTCTCATCACGTAAATTTCATCGAAATACTTACTTACGCAATAGAAAAATACAGAGATAAAAGGGAGATACCATTGAAAATCAAGAAAAAATACGAAGCAATTCTGTTTACCTTTTTTATGGCGCTGGGGATGTCCTGCATTATTTCTTTTTTTATGATGCTGATCAATTTCGGCTTTAACGCGGAGTTGTTGGGCAAATGGCTGAAGGCTTGGCCGGCGGCGTTCATGTTCGCCTTTCCGTGCGCATACATGTTTCCAAAGCTAATTCGCAAGTATATTATGAGAAAAATCACATTTGTCGAAAGCAAATGATACGAAAAAACGCAGCCCGTGGAGGTTGCGTTTTTTTTCGTCCAATCGCCTAGAGAAAGGGACGAATGCTCTCTTTGAGGACTGTGGTTGGATGCCCCAGCAACTGCTCCAGGTCACGGGAGACGCTGGACGTGTTGATCTGCCGCAAAAATCCGTACAGCCAGCTTTTCATCTCGGGATTCTCCTGCAGCACAAGCGGCTTTCCGCTCAACTCGGACATAGCAGCTGTCAGGTCATGAAATGTCCACGGATGGGAGGCGGTGAGCTCGTAGGTTTTGTTGAGATGCTACTTTGGTTCTGCGAGAACAGCAGCAATCCCTTTGGCCAGATCAGCGCGAGAGACCGCATGGAAGCGCCAATCGCCAGGAGGGACGGTGGGGCAGCCATTTGCCACGGCGGAATGGAGCGGAAGAGAGCCGGCAAAGTCGATGTACAAGGCGTTTCGCAAAAATGTGAAAGGAATGCCGGTGTCGAGAATGGCTTGCTCGGTAGCCAGATGAAGATCCGCCAGGGCGCTTGCGCCAGGAGTGGGAAACGCAAAGCCCGTATACAAAATGTGTGAGATGGATGCTTGCTTTGCCGCCGCGATCACTTGGGAATGCTGCTGCAAGCGTGCAGCATTATCGAGGATCGGGCTGGAGATCAGGAGGGACTGTGACACGCCTTGAAAAGCATGGGCAAGGGAGGAGGCTTGGTCATAATCGCAGAAACGGATGTCTACTCCCCGTGCTTGATACGCATGCATGGCTTGTGGATTTCGTACGCAGGCAATGATATCCCGGGCAGGAATGTGGTCGAGGAGGTGGGAGAGGATGAGTGCGTTCCAAGCTTTCCGTTTGCACCTGTAATGGCAATCGACATCGATCTGTTCGCCTCTTTTCACTGGCATATAGTCAAGGGCTTAACGAAATGGACATAACGAGAGAGCTCTACCCCCGCCGGAGTTTGTTTAATAAGGATAGCAAGTGGCGCTGCTCTGTTTCATCGAGAGCATGCATGCTGTCTTCGATGCGCTCGGCGAGCATCGAGGGGAGGAGCGAGCCGCCTTCCTTCATGATCTCGACTTACAGAAACTGGATGAAAACGATCAAGATGCATGCCG
Organism: Brevibacillus nitrificans; assembly: GCF_003710965.1. NCBI lineage: Bacteria > Bacillati > Bacillota > Bacilli > Caryophanales > Paenibacillaceae > Brevibacillus > Brevibacillus nitrificans. The sequence continues at coordinate 383,367 of NZ_RHHU01000010.1, forward strand.
TTTTGCAGTATGTTTTTGTTGTTAATGATAATCATTATCATATATAATAATCACAACCAATTCGCACAATGAAGCACGTAGTAGGAGGGATGGGAGTTGTCCTTTCAGGATCAATTGATGCTGTGGAATCACGCGGCTCTCAAGGTAGTGGACGTTCGCCGCAGTATCCTCGCGCCGGGAGAGGTTCTTCCCCCGTCGAAGCTTGCGGCCAGCACATTTCTATGTACAGTCAGGGGCCGGGCGCAGCTGTGGCTGGATCAAACTGCTTACGGGACTGATCTCTCCCCCGTTTGTCATGCAGGGAAGGGGACGTCCTTTACCGTGGTGGAGGTAAGCGAACCGCTCGAGTATTATATGATCCTCTACAAGGCGAGCCTGACGATGCCATGCAGGGAAGAGCTGCTTCGGATGCAGAGAGCGAGTGATCCCTTTCAAAGTACGTTTGGATTTGCCCCGCATGCCCCGTTTACTCTCTTGGCTACAGTAGAAAAGCTGTACCAGCAGTGGCTTACAAATAGCGCTCTCGACAAGCTGCATGCCAAGTCGCTGTTTCATCAGTTTATCTATGAAACGCTTCAGCAGCTTTCTGTACATAAAGAAACGACAACCTCGCAAAGATTGCTTGAACAAGCAGTCCAATTCATGGAAGAGAATTATGCCCAGAAGATTTCCTTGGATCTACTGGCAAATCAGCTAGGCTGCAATGCGCGGCAGCTGCAGCGCTTGTTCAAAGCAGAGCTGCAAATCGGTCCCATGGAGTACTTGCTTCGGCTGCGATTGGAGAGGGCAAAAGATTTGCTTACGCGGATGCAGGCGCCCTTGATTCAAATCGCGGAGGCAGTGGGCTATTCAGACAGCTATTACTTCAGCCGGATGTTCAAAAAGTACAGCGGGCTTTCCCCCTCACAGTTCAGAGAACAGGCTGTTTGTCGTTATAATCCATCCGGCTTGTCGCCATCGTACATTGTGTCCCAAAAAACGCCCATGTATAGTGTTACTGACGAGAATGCGATTCATTATCAGTATCAAAGCGCAGCCTCGTCGCCTGGCACCAGGGAAGCTCATAGATTGGTCCAATCCAAGGGGGGAGTGACAGAAGCTACACTCCGAACAATCAGTCATCGCAAAGGTGAACTAGACCTCGCTCATACACCTGAAAAGATAGTCGTATTGGATTATCAGTATATTGATCAATTGTATTCGTTGGGACATTTGCCGATCGGCAGTGTTTTCGGTACGAGTGATACGTCGATTTTGTTGCCGGAAAATCTGGCGCGGCAGCTTGGAGAAATCAAGCGTTTAGGGACAAAGGATGAGCCTGATCTGGCCGCAATCGCAGAGATATCACCTGAGTTGATCATTTGCACGCAGATCCATGAGCATGTATACGACGAGCTTGCCGCCATCGCACCAACCGTGATGCTGGATAGAAATGAAGATTGGCGAGTCTCGCTTCCTGTCCTGGGAAAAATGCTTGGAAAAGAGAAAGAAGCGCAGAAAGTCATCGATGATTACAATCAGAAGATCGTCTCTTTGAAAGATGCGCTAGCTGCCAAGATGAATGGAAAGACCGTCTCTTTGATTCGCCCCAGGGACAATATGATCAGACTGCATACAACCGCGCATCGAACAGCCAAAATCTTGTATCGCGATCTCGGAATGGCAGCGCCGTCTATGGCAATCGACAGCAAGAGGACAAGTTCGTTTATCGGGCTTGATGCGATGACAGAGCTGAATGCCGATCACCTCTTCGTTCTGAAGGACGATTCAAACGAGGAGCTGACTCGTGAATACCAGAAGTCAGCAATCTGGAAAGGGCTTCGCGTGGTGAAAGCCAATCAGGTGAGCACGTTCAATACCACGATGTGGATCGGTTACTATGGTCCAATTGCCATTAACCGGGTAGTGGATCAGATCGCAGAAGCGTTGCTGTAAAAGGAAGCCGAATCCATGTCCCCGAAAAGGGAGAGCTTGTCATGAAAAACGATCTGCTTGAAGCAGACGAATGGGAGTATTTGAAGAAGCATTTTCGCATGAACGAGGCATCCTCTCTACAGCTCACGCCAACCCATCCGGCTGCTCATTTGCTGGATGAGGAGAAGTGCGCAGGCTATTTGGATCAAATGACGGCGTTCATGGCGTCGCCTTCTAGAAAGGTGACCGCCTCTTTGCTTGCGAAGCGATATGCGTTTCTGACCGTCGCCCCGACGCTGTACGCGATGACCATGTACAACAAAGGGCTGGATGCATCCATCGGGAATTACAGTCTCGTCTTATCCGAGCAGTCGAGCGATCCGTGGCTGTCTCATATGGGCATGAGGACTTTGGCGGTTAGCTCCCCGAAAGACGGGTGTCGAAACGAATGGCGTGATCGCGTCCTGGCGGGTCTGTTTGCCGAAAACATAGCCCCAGTCTGGCGAAATCTTTCCAAGCTGGCGAGAATCCCTCGGACGATTTTGTGGGAAAACGCAGCGGTGCGACTGTTTTCGTTATACGAAAAGCGGATGGAAAAAGAGGCAACGGGCGAGATCATCGAGCGCATACGGGATGACTTCTCGTATCTGGTAAAGCTGGCACCACCCGCTCTCTTTGGAGAAGACAGCCATCCATTTGCTCCGTTTTACGGGGAAGAGCCAGCTGTCCATGCTTCCAATCGACCAGCGCGCATCCGAAAAACATGCTGCTACTATTATCAGGTCGCGAAAGAAGAAGATTATTGCGATGCTTGCCCGAGAGCGAACAGGCGATGACATAGGGAAAGGATTGTGTCATCCACGTGGAAAAATGGAAGCGGAATCTGTACATATTGTGCTCCGGACAATTTTTGACCATGGCGTCCCTGAGCTGTGTCACGCCTTTTCTACCTCTTTATTTGCAGCAGATGGGTCTATCGGATCCAAAGGAAGTGCTGTCCTGGACCGGGTTGATTTACGCCGCGAATCTCGTCACAGCCTTTCTGTTTTCGCCGATTTGGGGAAAGCTCGCTGACCGCTATGGCCGCAAATCCATGCTCGTTCGCTCCGGACTCGGGATGGCGGTTACCATCACACTGATGGGGTTTGTGACAAGTCCGCTGCAGCTCTTGATCCTGCGGCTGATCAACGGTATGATGACAGGCTTTAGTCCGGCGGCCATCGCCTTTACGGCTACGAACACCCCACCGGAGCGGAGCGGATATGCCCTCGGTATTTTGCATGCGAGTGCGGTAGGTGGAACCATCTGCGGTCCGCTGCTGGGGAGTCTGCTTGCTGTACAATTCGGTTTTCGCGCTGTTTTTTGCTCCACCGGCCTCTGTATCTTGCTTGCTGCTATTATTGTCATTTTTTGGATAACAGAGAGCTTTGAGAAGAAGGAACGGAGTGAGGAAAAAACAGATTTTGTACAAGATTTCCGGCAAATTGTGGCGAGAAAGCCGATCGGTGCCCTATTTGTCTCCGCCGCTCTAGTTCGAGCTGCGATGGTAGGGACCCTGCCGCTCATTCCGCTGTACGTGCAGCAGCTGGTACCTCACCAGGCCAATGTGGTCATTTTGGCGGGAGTGGCTACAGCCGTAATGGGCATTGCCAACATGCTTTCGGCCCCCCAGCTGGGGAAGTGGGGAGACAGGTTTGGCTCGGAACGCGTGTTTAATCTGGCAGTTCTCGGCACGATCACATTCTCGATCCCGCAGGCGTTTGTCCAACAGCTGTGGCCATTCATTGCCCTGCGCTTTTGTACAGGAGCTTGTCTCGGCGGCATGATGCCTTCCTTGCACGTCCTGATTCGTCAGTTTGCTCCAAAAGGGATGGAGAGCAGGACATACAGCTACCACAACTGCGCGGTGTTTTTGGGTGGGATCGCAGGGACGTTTCTGATGGGGGCGATTGCGACGCATTTCGGATTGTCTCTCATTTTTATCGGGCAGACGCTCTTGCTGATCGCCAACCAGCTGTGGATGCGCTTGCTGGTAGTGCCCAAGCTTCTTGCCAGCGCGGAGAAATAAAAAAATAAAAATCATGATAGTCATAAGGGGAGGAACTACAAGTGATTCGTTTACAAAAATGGTCTTGGTTATGGATCGCCATGCTGCTTTCGGTAGCTGTGCTTGCAGGATGCGGAGGAAAACAGCAGGAAGCGGCTCCTGCACAGCCTGCACAAACGCAGCCAGCGGCGCAAGCACAAACGACACCGGCGCCTGAACCGGCAAAAGAAGCAGACAAACAGGATGTTAGAGTCATTAAGCATGCGATGGGTACGACCGAAGTAAAAGGAACCCCGCAGAAAGTCGTTACCCTTTTCCAAGGCGCGACGGACACGGCTTTGCTCTTGGGCGTCAAGCCTGTGGGGGCGGTTGAATCGTGGATTGAGCAGCCTTGGTACAACTACATCAAAGACAAGATGGACGGCGTAACGAATCTGGGGAATGAAAACCAGCCGAACATGGAAGCAATCGTTTCCCTTCATCCGGACTTGATTATCGCTTCCAAGACTCGTCACGAGAAAATCTATGATCAGCTGTCTGCGATTGCGCCAACCGTCATGACGGAAGAGGTGCATATTTGGAAGGATACGCTGAGCCTCTCAGCAGAGGCGATGAACAAAAAGGCGGAAGAGGCCAAGTTCTTGGAGGAATGGTCGAAAAAAGTGGCTGATTTCAAAGAGAAAATGGGCGACAAGCTGAAGCTGCAAGTGGGGATCGTCGACTTCCGTCCGGATCATGCGCGTATCGTTTACACAGGTTTCTCTGCTCTGGTCCTGGATGAGCTGGGAATTTCCCGACCGATGAACCAAAAAGGGGAAGAGTGGGGAGTGAAGCTTACTTCCAAAGAGAACATTTCGCAAATGGATGCTGACATTCTGTTTGATCAGACCAGTACGACCCGCGATGATGGGCGGATGGATTTGAGAAAAGAATGGACGGAGCATCCGCTGTGGAAAAACCTGCGTGCTGTAAAAGAAAACCGCGTCTTTGCGGTAGATACAGCAGTATGGAATAACGGTTCGGGTCCATTGGCTGCGCTCGGCATGGTGGATGATCTGTACGAATTTTACCAATTGAAATAATGCTCCGAGAAGAAGGCTGTTGACCAGCGATGGTTTCAACAGTTTTCTTCTGCTCTGAAAAATAAAAAGGCGAGGAAGGATTTTTGTGCGTTCATACATACACAAGACCTTTGCCAAAGCAATCGGGCTTGCGATCGGCATCCTGCTCCTTTTGCTGTTATTTGTCGCCAGCATTGCCTGGGGTACCACACCGATCAGCTTCCAGACGGTCATCGCGTCCTTTCTTCATTACGATGGTTCCTCGGACGCACACGTCATCATCCAGACGACTCGGCTCCCCCGCGCCATTTACGCAACGCTCATCGGTGGGAATTTGGCGGTGGCAGGTGCACTGATGCAAGCTCTGACGCGCAATCCGCTCGCGTCACCCAGTATCTTTGGAATCAATTCCGGGGCGGTGTTTTTTGTGGTTCTGGCCTTGGCCTTCTTGCCCGTCTCTTCGATGGATCAACTGATCTGGATTGCCTTTTTCGGAGCAGGGGTGGCTGCCTTATCTGTCTATTTTCTTGGCTCGCTGGGCAGAGACGGCATGACGCCGATCAAAATCGTGCTGGCGGGCTCGGCCATGTCAGCGCTGTTTGCTTCCTTCACGCAAGGCATGCTGGTGCTTGATGAATCGGGCTTGCAAAACGTGCTGTTTTGGCTTGCGGGCTCGGTAGCGGGAAAGGATTTGGACGGACTGCTTCCCGTACTGCCGTATATGCTGGCGGCAGGTATTTTGGCGTTGGCACTCGGGCAGGCGGTTAACATTTTGTCTTCGGGCGAGGATGTCGCCAAAGGCTTGGGACAAAAAACGGTTCTCGTCAAAATGGCGATTGCCGCAGCGGTCATTCTCTTGGCAGGAAGCTCAGTTGCCGTGGCGGGGTCTATCGGATTCGTTGGACTTGTCATTCCGCATATTGCCCGGTATTTTGTCGGAGTGGATTATCGCTGGGTCATTCCGTATAGCGCGGTGCTGGGCGGTATCTTGCTGTTGATCGCAGATATCGCGGCCCGTTTTTTGATCATGCCATCGGAAATGCCGCTCGGAGTGATGACCGCGTTGGTAGGAGCGCCGTTTTTTGTCTATACGGCCCGCAAAGAGTATCGTGCAAAGGGGGCAGCCCAATGAATCGGCTCTTTACGATGCGCAGCAAAACCGGGCGTTTTTCCTTTCTGGTGGATAGGAAGACCGTAATTATCCTGACTGTATTGTTTGTCTGCACAGTAGCTGGTTTGATCTTGAGCATCCAAGCGGGGAGCAAGACGATTTCTTTCGGCGATGTGGTTCTAACGCTGCTAGGACAAGGCACCCCGGATAACAAGCTGGTAATCGGAACCCTGCGTATGCCCCGCGTGATCCTCGCCGTTCTCGTAGGAGCTGCGCTAAGCGTATCCGGAGCGCTTCTGCAGGGGGTGGTGCGCAATCCGCTGGCTTCTCCGGATATTATCGGAATTACAGGAGGAGCGGCGTTCGCGGCTGTCGCCTTTATTACTTACACGGCCGGTGCCGTGAGCGTGAGATGGCTCCCGTTAGCCGCATTTTGCGGAGCGGCACTGGTATCTGCCCTCATTTATTTTTTGGCATGGAACAAAGGAGTCACCTCGACACGACTCGTCTTGATCGGGATCGGCGTAGCCGCGACGACCAGTGCGCTGACCATGCTGATGCTCGTCCTCAGTCCGATTACGGCAGCCAGCAAGGCGTATATTTGGATGACGGGAAGCATTTATGGTGCGTCCTGGGAAAATGTGTACTCGCTGCTCCCGTGGGTCCTCATTTTTATTCCCCTCGCCCTTCTGTATGCTCGCAATGTCAACGTTCAGGAGCTGGGGGACGACATGGCGAGAGGGCTGGGAGCATCTGTGCAGCTTCATCGTGTCATCCTGCTGTTTATCAGTGTGGCACTGGCAGGCTCGGCGGTTGCGGTTGCGGGAGCGATTGGATTTATCGGGCTCATCGCCCCGCATATTGCGCGCAAGCTCGTTGGATCTTCACATGGGGGACTGATTCCGGTAGCGGCATTGATCGGCAGTCTGATGCTGCTGCTGGCGGATACCGTTGCGCGCACGTTGTTTCAGCCGCAGGATATTCCTGCCGGGGTCTTTACCGCTAGCATCGGGGCACCCTTCTTTATTTACCTGCTCTACAAAAATCGCAATCAATAGAATCGAGGTTTCAAGCGGAAAAGGAAAAACGCAGCCCATCGCAGCTGCGTTTTTTCTGTGTGCCCGTTTCAGGTGGGAGCGCAAAAGTGCAAACGGGGAGCCAGACGCTTTCTCAGGGGTGATTGGAGGATCGAGCGCTCCATTCACAATATCGCAATCGAGAAGAAGCGCCCTGTCAAATTTTTCATTACGATAGAGGCATGGGAAGGGAGTAAAGGGAACTCCCGCGAAAAAGGAGGAATCTTTTTTGTACACGACGATTTCCAAAGGCCGCCTGTGGACGGCGCGAATCATGTCCGGACTGGTAATCCTGTTTATGCTGTTCGATAGCATCATGAAGTTTGTTCAGCCTGCCCCTGTTGTGGAGGGAACCCTGCAGCTCGGGTATGCCGAGCATCATATCGCGGTGATCGGTGTTCTCGGATTGATCTCTACTCTTTTGTATCTATTTCCACGCACGACGTTTCTGGGAGCAGTCCTGTTAACCGGCTATTTTGGCGGCGTTATTGCTACCCATATTCGGATGGATGCCCCGCTGTTTACGCACACTCTATTCCCGGTGTACTTGGCGGTGCTGATGTGGGGCGGAATATGGCTGAGACATGAAAAGGTCCGCAATCTTGTGCCTTTTGCCAAGAACGAAGGATGAGTCCACCACGGAAAAGGGAGCAGGGAGCTATCCGTATGGAAATAGGTGGTTGACAGCCCCAAAATCACGTCATATAATTTCAATTATCAAATAATTAAATGTTGTGATTAGAAATAGTAGATCTGAACCGATCTTTCAGAGAGCCGTTGGTTGGTGCGAAACGGCAGTATCGTTCATTTCGAACTCGTCTATGAACTGCTGCCTGACAATGTAGGGTAAGCCGGATTTCCACCGTTACTTAGGATAGATGGTGTTAGCCATCGAATTGAGTTCATTTCCTAGTGAGATGAAGTAGAGTGGTACCGCGGGATATACCTCGCCTCTATACGTAGAGGCGGGGTTTTTTTGTACAGTAAGAATTGTAAGATTCTTATCCAGTATAAGGGCAACTAAGCTCCGCAAAAGGCTTGGCGGAGCAAGTTTTCTAATTGGTTAAAGACCGGGTTTAACCAATCCCGCTTGAACATATAGATAACCGAGACATTGGAGGAGGATGGAAAGATGACTAGAAAAATTATTATGCTGGATACGACTTTGCGTGATGGAGAACAGGTGCCAGGTGCCAAGCTGAACGTACATCAAAAGGTGGAGTTTGCCCAACAGCTGAAACGTCTGCAGGTGGATATGATCGAAGCGGGATTCCCGGCTTCCTCGGAGGGGGATTTTCTCGCTGTACAGGAGATCGCTCGCAGTGTAGGAGATGCCGTAACCATTACGGCACTGGCGCGCGCAGTGAAAGGTGACATCGACGCTGTTTACAACAGTATCAAGCCTGCTCAAGATCCATTTATTCATATCGTACTCGGCACATCGGATATTCACGTGGAAAAGAAATTCAATCGCTCGAAGGACGCTGTTTTGCAGCAAGGGGTCGATGCGGTCAAATATGCGAAAACATTGCTTCCAGCCGTACAGTATTCTACCGAAGATGCATCGCGCTCTGAATTTGAATACTTGTGGAAAACGATCGAAGCGGTGGTGAAGGCAGGGGCTACGATTATCAACGTACCGGACACGGTCGGCTACGCGGTTCCTGAGGAATTTGGCGAGCTGATCCGAAAACTGAACGATCGCCTCAAAAACCTGAACCCGGACGTCATCCTCAGCGTGCATTGCCACAACGACCTCGGCTTGGCGACCGCGAATACACTCGCTGCGATCAAAAACGGGGCAGATAAAGTGGAATGTACCATCAATGGCTTGGGTGAGCGTGCGGGTAACACATCGCTGGAAGAAGTCGTAATGGCACTGAAGGTACGGGAGAACTACTACCAAAGCGGAACCAATATCAAGACGAAAGAGCTTTTGCGTACTTCGCGCTTGCTCACCTACTTGACAGGTCTCGATGTCCAGGTAAACAAGGCGATCACGGGTGATAACGCATTTGCACACTCATCCGGTATCCATCAGGATGGTTTGCTCAAGGATAAACAGGTGTACGAAATCATGTCGCCGGAGGAAGTCGGCGCAGACAGCATGGAGCTGATTCTGACTGCCCGTTCTGGACGCCATGCCTTCAAGAACGCCGTGGAAAAAATGGGCTTTGATACGAATGATGCGGAGGAGTTTGAAGAGCTGTTTGCGAAATTCCTCACCCTGGCGGATGCGAAGAAAGAAGTATACGACCACGATGTCTTCTATCTGGTGACCAATCACCGCACGATGGACACGCGAAACAGCCATCTGTACGAATTGGAATCCTTCCAGGTCGTGACGAATGACATGTATCCGACAGCGACGGTCAAGCTGAAGCGCGGGGAGGAAATCTTCAAGGAAAGCGCGGTTGGAGACGGTCCGATCGATGCCCTGTACAGCGTCATCAAAACATTGGTGGGCCTTGATGTAGAGCTGAAGGACTACAAGATCAACAGCATGTCCCGCGGAAAGGAAGCGATCGGCCGCGTCAATATCCGGATCGAATACCAAGGCAAAACATACTCGGGTCGCGCGATGGACACCGACATTATCAAAGCCAGTGCGATGGCGTTCCTCAACGGAATCAATGCCGTGCTGCTGGATGTGGCAAACGAGAGCTTGAGCCTCGTGGAGCAGTCCTAAAACGGCGTGTTCTCACACAAGAAAGGTTGCTTGGTCCCCTCAGGGAGGCCAGCAACCTTTTTTTCTTGTCGTTTTCGGAGATGAGGGTTCAATGCTTTAATTCACTACGGGATAGGTTTCCTCTATTATATCGCAACAGATACGGCAAATGAACTTGCATGGAAATTGAACAATTCGCTCCGAAATGTACAAAATCACAAGGATTCTGGACGTACGCTATGGCTCGTGTCGGGTAGTGGACAGTGGGCAAAGGAATGCTTATGGAGGGCTCCGCTGATCGAGAGGTATTCTAGAGCTGTAAGAGGAACGAATAAATCTGGATTTATCGCTCGAAAGAAAAAGCAAGAGAAAAGGAGCGAATACGCGATGAGTCAAACAACAGCAAAAACAGCCGTTATCACAGGGGCAGCAGGCGGCATCGGCAAAGAGCTAGCGCGTCGCATGGCTGAACGCAATGTCAATCTGGTGCTCGTCGATCTGAACGAGGATGCCTTGAAAGCAGTTGTACAAGAGTTGAACTTGGACGACACGAATTCCCGTGTAGCGGCCAATGAAGTCGCTTCCTACGGTATTCGCGTCAACGCCGTCCTGCCTGGAACCATCAACACCCGTATGATGCGCCAAATCGAGGCTAACTCCGGTGCAGCAGAACAGTACCAAGAAGCGAACAAAGCAGCTACTCCTTTGGGCCGCTATGGAGAACCACAGGAAGTTGCAGCCGTGATGAACTTTTTGCTCTCCGACGAAACTTCCTTTGTTACCGCGTCCCTGTATACCGTAGACGGTGGTATGGTAGGCCAGTAAGATCGCTTGCTGATCCCGCTGTATCTTGAAAAGGAAGACCGAAAGCTCTTAAACCGAGCTTTCGGTTTTTTTTGTGCAACCATTTCCTAAAAGATTCCAATTTTTGTATAATAGGGAGCGTGAGAAAAAAGAAGGGGGAAATCATGCAGCGAAGTCTTGTAGCAAGAATCATAGACTGTATCTTCTTGAGCATCGGGATCGCCGTGGTAGGCCTGATTGTGATGTTCTTCTCAGCCCTTTTGGGAGGGCTCACGTTTTATACGCTGCTGACGGCCGGCATCACCATCGGAAGTATCACACTCGTCATTGTCTATATGTTTACGTCGATAAATCGGCGTCTGCTATCCAGGGTGATTATCGGATTTATTGTGCTAGGGGTATTGTCAGTCGCAGGCCGCGAAGGCTTTCAAGCTTACGAGGCTAGCATTACCATGACGAGTGATCAGGATGTGGATCTGCGAGAATACAAGCCTTTTGCCGAGCAGACCAAAGCCAAGAGACTGGAGATGCCATCGACGCTTGTCTTGCGGGATGACCTGCCACGACTGGATGGCGCCACAGCTCTGTATCCTTTGTATTCCGCTTTTGTTCAAGCGGTCTATCCTGAAAAAAATTACGACTTGTACGAGAGCGAAGTCATGGCAAGTACGACTCCACAGGCATACGAGAACCTCATCAACGGAACAGTCGACATCATTTTTGCTGCCGGACCATCTGAAGAGCAGCAGGAGATGGCGAAAAATAAAGGGGTAGAGCTGACACTGACCCCGATTGGCAAGGAAGCCTTTGTCTTTTTTGTCAATACTGCAAATCCCGTAACGGGGCTGACGACCAAGCAAATACAGGATATTTACACTGGGAGTGTTACGGATTGGAGCGAGGTCGGCGGTAAGCCAGGGGCGATCCAGGCGTTTCAACGCCCTGAAAACAGCGGCAGCCAAACGATGCTTCTGAAGGTCATGGGCAACAAACAGCCGATGACGGCACCCAAGGAGGATATAGCTTCTGGGATGGGAGGGATCATCAGTCAAACCGCCGATTATAAAAATTACAAACATGCGATCGGGTACTCGTTTCTGTATTTCGCTACGGAAATGGTGCAGAACGGCAATATTCGCTTGCTAGAGGTCGATGGGGTAAAGCCGGAGAAGCAGACTATTCGAGACGGCACGTATCCGCTCACCGCACAATTTTATGCAGTGACAGCCGGCAGCAGCAATCCACATGTCGGCCGCTTTATCGAGTGGATCCGCTCTGCCCAGGGACAGACGCTCGTCGAACGGACAGGGTATACACCAATGATCGATTCCCACTGATAGAAAAATAAGAGAAGAACCAGAAGGAGGTTTTGCTATGTATCGAATCGGATTGATTGGCGATTACAATCCCGAGGTGGTCGCGCATGGAGCCATTCCTCGAGCAATCGAGCTGGCTGCAAAAGACTTGGGAAAACAAGTGGAGGTCGAATGGATTTTGACGCCTAGACTTTTGCAAGCACCCCCAGAAGAAATACTTTCCGGTTTTGATGGTCTATGGGCGGTTCCCGGAAGTCCCTACAAGAGCAAGGAGGGCGTCCTTCAGGGGATCTCGTATGCACGGGAGAACCTGATTCCTTTTCTGGGGACTTGCGGTGGGTTTCAGCACATGGTTATTGAATTCGCCCGCAACGTACTGGGTCTGGCAGAAGCTGATCATGCAGAGGACAATCCAGCTGCGTCTCTCTTGATTGTCGCGCCACTCACATGCTCCGTCAGTCAGCAAACCCACATCTTTACCCTAACGGAAGGTTCCCGGACTGCCAGAATATACGGAAGGCAGGAAATCGCCGAACAGTACGGAACCTGTAACTACGGGGTCAATGCCGCGTTTACAGAAAAGCTTGTGGAAGCGGGACTCTGTGTCGGCGGGGTCGATACCAAAGGAGAGGTACGGCTCATGGAGTACGTCCAGCATCCTTTTTTCATAGGCACGCTGTTTCAGCCGGAGCGCTCTGCCTTTCAAGGAATTGTGCATCCGTTAATCAAAGAATTTGTCTTTCAGGCGACTCAGCAGACCAAAGACGAGTAAACGGCTGAATGGCAAGCCTTGTGGGTATTTTAAGTTGCGTGTGGGTTTGCTATGATGTGGGAATGAAATTGTAAATTGTACTTAAAAAGGATGGAAGAATGATGAAAAAGAAAATGGTTCTCGTGCTAGACGTGGAAGTGAATCAAGATATCGATATGCAAAAGCTCGCCGATGAGATGTCCAAAGCGATCAGCACGGTAAGCGAAATCAAGCTGCAGGATGTTGTGCTTTTTGACAACGACGAGTCCAGTGCAGATAAATGGGTAGCAAATATGGATGTGAGTGCGAAGTAACCATGAAAAAAATCAGCAGCGGGAGTGTCCTTGGCAAAGCCTATTTCCTGTCCTATCTTCAGCTGGTGATGAACTCCAGGGGATTTGATCTGGATCAAGCCACTGCGGATACATGGCAAACTTTTTTTCAAGGGGATTTGTGCGCTTTTGGACAACAAACATACGAAAACTACCTGAGTGCTGTTGATGAGCTGCGGGGGTAAACCCGACACTTATCAAGTAGGGGGAGCGGTATGGGGGGAATCCTTTTTCAGGTTCTGATCTGGGCGTTTGGCTTGTATGTCCTTCATTTCGTTATCAAATCGGCAGTAAGCAAGGGAATCGATGAATCGGAAAAAGTACATCAACTCGAAATGATGATCAATCAGATCCGCGATGAAAACCGCAAAAACAACAACTCCTGAACCTCTTCCTCGTATTGACAGAAAAAAACAGGACTGCTATAAAAAATAGTGAGTAGCACTCTGTTGCTGAGAGTGCTAATTGCTTTTTCAACGAGCATACATACGAAAATTCAAGCCTGTCTACACCAGAAGGGAGAGATTCGAATGGAAAAGAAGCAGTTTCAAGCTGAATCCAAGCGCCTCTTGGAAATGATGATCAACTCCATTTACACCCAAAAGGAGATCTTTTTGCGCGAGCTGATCTCCAATGCCAGCGATGCCATTGACAAGATGTACTACAGAGCGCTCACCGATGACAGCCTCGTCTTTGACAAAGACAGCTACTACATCAAAGTGATCGCCGACAAGGATAACCGGACACTGACGATCCGAGACACCGGGATCGGGATGACAGCGGATGAGCTGGAAAGTCACCTTGGGGTCATCGCAAAAAGCGGCTCTCTCGCTTTCAAAAAGGAAAACGAAACCAAAGACGGTCACACGATCATCGGGCAATTCGGGGTCGGCTTCTACTCCGCTTTCATGGTGGCGGATGTCGTCACCGTGATCAGCCGGGCTGTTGGCAGTGATACCGCGTACAAATGGGAATCGACAGGAGCAGATGGCTACACGATCGAGCCGGCGGCTAAAGACGCTGTCGGTACGGACATCATCCTGAAAATCAAGGAAAATACGGAGGATGAGAACTACGACGAGTATTTGGACGAATACCGTCTCAAAGCGATCATCAAGAAATACTCCGATTTCATCCGCTACCCGATCAAAATGGATGTGTCCAGCAGCAGGCTTGTGGAAGGCAGCGAGAGCGAATACGAAGAGGTAACCGAAGAGACGCGCATCAACAGTATGGTGCCGATCTGGCGGAAAAACAAAAGCGAGCTGACCGACGACGATTACGAGCAGTTCTACCAGGAAAAACGCTACGGCTTTGACAAGCCCCTGAAGCATCTGCATGTCAGCGCAGACGGAGCGGTCGTGTATCAGGCCATTCTCTTTATCCCGGAGAACATCCCGTTTGATTTCTACTCCAAGGAGTATGAAAAAGGGCTGGAGCTGTATGCCAATGGCGTTTTGATCATGAACAAGTGCGGGGATCTGCTCCCAGACTATTTCAGCTTTGTCAAAGGAATGGTCGATTCCGAGAGTCTGTCGCTGAACATCTCCCGGGAAATGCTCCAGCATGACCGCCAGCTGAAGCTGATCGCCAAAAACATCCAGAGCAAGATCAAAAATCTGCTGCAGACCATGCTGAAAAACGAGCGCGAGAAGTACGAACAGTTCTACCAAGCATTTGGCAGACAGCTCAAATTCGGCGTGTACAGCGACTTTGGCATGAACAAGGACGTATTGCAGGACTTGCTCCTGTTTACCTCCTCCAAGGACAAAAAGCTGGTCACTCTAGATGAATACGTGTCCAGAATGCCGGAAGACCAAAAGTACATCTACTACGCTTCCGGGGAGTCCAACGAACGGATCGAGAAGCTGCCGCAGACGGAGCTCGTCCTGGAAAAAGGCTACGAAATCCTGTACTTTACCGAGGATATCGACGAGTTTGCAGTCAAGATGCTGCAGAAGTACAAGGATAAAGAGTTCAAATCCGTATCGAGTGGCGACTTGGGCATCGAAGCAGACGACAATGACAAAAATACGGATGCGGAAAACGAAGCAAACAAAGAGCTGTTTGCCTACATGAAGAACCTCCTCGCCGGAAAAGTCAGCAACGTGCGAGCGTCTAAACGTTTGCGCTCCCATCCTGTTTGCTTGACGACAGAGGGCGAGATTACCATCGAGATGGAAAAAATCTTGAACGCTATGCCGAACAATCCAAATGTGAAAGCGGACAAGGTCCTGGAGATCAACGTCAATCACGATGTATTCCAATCGCTGAAGGCTGCGCTGGCAAACGACAAGGAAAAGCTGGATCTGTACACTGCTCTCTTGTACAACCAGGGGCTGCTCATCGAAGGCTTGCCGCTGCAGGACCCAGTCGAATTTACAAACGATATTTGCAAGATTATGGTGTAAGGGGAAAAGCAAAAGGAAAAGCCTCTTGGTCAGCCAAGGGGCTTACTTCTTGATGCATAACTGTACCCATAATTAGGAATCCTTAAAAAGAAGCAATCAGGAGATGGGTTCTCCTGCCTTTCCGAAATGAACAGCTAGAAGTAGCAGAGAGGAAGAGGAGCGGAAGTGGCAAACAAAGAGTTAAACAGAGGTTTGGAAGCCAGACATATTCAAATGATCGCGCTGGGTGGGACGATTGGTGTCGGGTTGTTTATGGGGTCTGCAAGCACCATTAAATGGACGGGCCCTTCCGTCATGCTGGCGTATGCAATTGTAGGAATCTTTATTTTTCTCATCATGCGAGCCATGGGCGAAATGCTGTACGTAGAGCCGAGCACGGGCTCCTTTGCAACATTTGGTCACAAGTACATCCATCCCATTGCCGGTTATCTCACGGCTTGGAGCAACTGGTTTCAGTGGGTGGTCGTAGGCATGTCCGAAATTATTGCAGTTGGCACCTATATGCAGTACTGGTTTCCCGATCTTCCGCCGTGGATACCTGGCATTATCGCCATGGTGATTCTGGGAGCGGCGAATCTGTTCTCGGTAAAATCATTTGGAGAGTTTGAATTCTGGTTTGCCATGATTAAGATTGTAACGATCGTCGTGATGATTATCATCGGCCTGGGACTGATCTTCTTTGGAATTGGCAATGGAGGAAACGCGATTGGATTGTCCAACCTGTGGGCACACGGAGGCTTCTTTACGGGTGGCTGGTCAGGCTTCTTCTTTGCTCTTTCTTTGGTGATCGGGGCTTATCAAGGTGTCGAGCTGATCGGGATTACTGCAGGTGAGGCAAAGGAGCCTCGCAAAACTCTGACGAGTGCAATCCAAAGCATCATCTGGCGTATTTTGATCTTCTATATCGGAGCGATTTTTGTCATTGTCACGGTGTATCCATGGAACGAGCTGCAGGCGATTGGCAGTCCGTTCGTGGCGACGTTTGCCAAAATCGGGATCACCGCTGCTGCAGGTGTCATCAACTTCGTGGTGATTACCGCAGCGATGTCCGGCTGTAACAGCGGCATCTACAGCGCGGGTCGAATGCTCTATACACTCGGTGTAAACGGTCAGGCACCGAAAATTTTTACGAAGCTGTCTGTGAATGGCGTACCGTTATTGGGAACCATCGGCGTGCTCATCGGGTTGTTTGTTGGTGTTATCTTGAGCTACATTGCTCCCGAAAACCTGTTTGTGTATGTCTACAGCGCAAGTGTACTGCCGGGTATGGTTCCGTGGTTTGTCATCCTGATCAGCCAAATCAATTTTCGGAAAGCCAAGGGAGCAGAAATGGACAAGCATCCATTCAAAATGCCCTTTGCCCCAGTGACTAACTACGTGACGATTGTCTTTTTGCTGTTGGTTCTCGTCGGCATGTGGATCAATGATGAGACGCGTGTCTCCCTCATTGCGGGGCTCGTGTTTATGGCGATTGTCGTCATCAGCTTCTATGCGTTTGGGATCAGCAAGGCGAAACCATTGAGCACGCAGACAGATGATGAGTATTAAAAAATAGGGACAGAGGCAGTCAGGGACTTTCATGGAGTCCCTAGCTGCAGCTGTCCTTTTTATTCTCAACGATTCTCCGCGGTTGCGAGATCCTTATTCATTTGCATACCAGTACAGCGCATAATCGGTCATGGTAGAGGCATAATCTGCTTGGCGCAGCATGGCGCTAATGTTTCCCCGATGATAGGCAGCGTGCGTGATGATATTCATAAGAATCTCGGTGTAGCTCGTTTCACGAACCCTCGTGTAAGGATTGTCGAGGACAATGGTTTGATCCAAATCGTCGTGGGCGCTGATGAACCCCCGGTACTTTTGCGCGACCTCGTGAAAGAATACTTCCAGTTCTTCGAGGGTTTTCGCTTCCAGCTGCTCCATTTGAGAGAGGTTGGCTGCCATTGCATCCTTCATTTCCGCTCCCTTCATAATTTCGATCCATGTGGAGTCGACGAGATAAATATGGACAAGCGTCTTTGCGATCGTAGGAAAAACGCTTTTCATTTCCTGGGTGTACAGTTCGCGGGGTACTTCCTTCAAACGATTGATCAAGGTTTGATTGGCCCATACGTGATAATCGTACATCGTGATAACATGGTTGCTCATTGTGTTCGCCTCCTGAATCTTGGATAGCTTAATTGTAGGGGCTCTTACCTGACAAAAGCTGTCAGTAGATCGAAAACTTTTCACCAGATCGTTGGTATGGTAACGAGATGGGATAAGTGTAAAATAATAAGCATGAAAATAACGAGGCGATTCGGCCATTCGTGACAACTAGGAGAGAAGAACATGCATCCACTTCGCCCTTCCATGACGGTAGAAGAAGCTGTCGCCCATTTTTCTCCCGGCAGTGCGGAAGTTCAGGAGGTCTATAATGAGGAAGACGAATTCGTCGGCTATTTGACTGTGGAGTCGATTTCCCTCGCGATGCAGAGAGGGGAGCTGACTCGGCCGATTTTGGAATTCGTGGTCCCCGAGGTATCCTTGCACGATCAGGAGCAACAGACGAGCTCACGATCGCAGCTGCACGCCTTTTTTCAAAGCCCGATAAGCGGCATCATTTTCAATTCGTTGTACGATGGTGTCTACATCACGGATGAAGTGGGCATCACACTGTTTATCAATCAAGCCTATCAGCGGATTACCGGGATCAGTGAAGAAGAGGTTAAGGGCGTGCATATGGAGGTGCTGATCAAGCAGGGCATCATTTCTGTATCTGCGTCTTTGGAAACGATCCGCACGAAACGGCCTGTGACTCTCATCCAAACCATTCGGAATGGCAGGAAAATCATCGTGTCCGCTACGCCGGTTCTGGCTCCTAACAAGGAAATCTTGTACGTCATCAGCAGCGTGCGGGACATCACGGAGCTGATTCGTCTCAAGCACGAGCTGGACAGCCAGAAGCTATGGAGGCAAAGCCTGAAGGAAGACGCCCTCGAGCGACCCGCACTCGATCAGGGCAATATCGTGGTAGGGCCAGCCACAAGATCGTTGTTTCAGCTGGCAGAAAAAGTGGCAAAGACAGATGCAAAAGTGCTGCTGCAGGGCGAGACCGGGGTAGGGAAGAGCATGATCGCCAAGTATATCCACTCCCGAAGCGCGCGCAGCAAGGAGACATTCATGGAGCTGAACTGTGCGGCGATTCCTGGACATCTGGTCGAAGCGGAGCTGTTCGGTTATGAGCCGGGCTCATTTACTGGTGCGCTCAAGAGTGGGAAAGTAGGGATTCTCGAGAGTGCACACCGGGGAACGCTGTTTCTGGATGAAATCGGCGATCTGCCGCTCGAGCTGCAGGTCAAGCTGCTGAAGGTCGTGGAAGAGAGCCAGTTCATGCGGGTAGGATCTACGGAAGTGCGTCATGTCGATGTCCGGATCATTACGGCTACACACCGGGATTTGGCAACGCTTGTACGGGAAGGGCGGTTTCGGGAGGACTTGTATTATCGGCTGAACATCGTCACCTTTGAAGTTCCTCCGCTGCGCAACCGCAAAGAAGAAATCGTTCCGCTGCTTGAGACGTACCTGGGCAAATTCAACGAAAAATATCAGGAAAACAAGACGATGACACTGGAGTGCTACGAATGGCTGACCAACTACCAATGGCCGGGCAATATCCGGGAGCTGGCGAATCTGGTTGAGCGGCTCGTCGTTACGACCTATCATGATTCGATTGATGTCGGTGACTTGCCGTCCTTTCTGCAGCAGGTATTTCCGACTTCCGAGCCTGCTTCCCTCAAGGAAGCTGTCGCTAGGCTGGAGCGGACCATGATTACGAATGCGATTTACGCTCATGGGACGACGAGAGCGGCAGCGGAAGCTTTGGGAATCAGTCAAAGTGCCATCGTCCAAAAAATGAAGAAACTCCACTTGCGAGTAGAAAACGAATCAAGGTAGGTGACTTTGATTCGTTTTCTACTCATTTTTTGTGATGGTGACTGTTTTTGAGAACGAGTTCATTTTGTCAGAAAATGGCTAGAAGCCAGTAGTACCAACCCATACAGGACGCCGTTTTTTATTGTAGCGCTTTCAGAAAAGCCATCAAATGTTCACGATTTTTTCTGGTTGGCATGGAAGTTGCGTATAGATAGCTGCATAGACGAAAGGAGAGAACAGCATGAATATCTCAACATTTGTAGCAGCGAACAAATTGGTAACAGGACGGGATTCCCTGCAACAGCTTCCCGAAGAAATCGCTCGACTGGGTGTGCAACGACCTCTGATTGTAACAGACAAAATTTTGATCCAAGCAGGCGTGGTTGCACAGGTGGAAGAGCTTCTTCCGATGAAGGCCGGCATTTTCTCTGACGTAAATCCAGAGCCAGAAATTGAAATCGTGGACCAATGTGTTCAAATGATTCGGGAAGGCCATTACGATGGCTTGATTGCCGTAGGCGGCGGCAGCGCGATCGATATCGCAAAAGCTTCTTCGGTAATGTCAACGAATGAAGGCAGCATCGAATTGTATTTCGGTACCAATCTGGTCAAAAAGCCTGGTCTGCCACTCGTAGCAATTCCAACAACTGCAGGGACGGGCTCTGAAGTGACCAACATCTCGATTTTGTCCGACACGAAAGAACAAGTGAAGAAAGGGATTGTAAGCCCTTACCTGCTGCCGGACGTGGCGATTGTCTCTCCGATCATGACGTTGACCTGCCCTCCAAGCGTTACCGCTGCGAGCGGTGTGGATGCCCTGGTTCATGCGGTAGAAGCGTACATTTCCAAATTTGCGTCTCCTGTTACGGATGCCCTGGCTATCGGTGCGATGAAACTGATCGCGGTTCACCTGCCAAAAGCATATGCGTGCCCGGACAATATCGAGTCTCGTGAAGCGATGATCACGGCTTCCCTGATGGCTGGCCTAGCTTTCGGAAACGCAGGCGTAGGTGCTGTTCATGCGCTGGCTTACCCACTCGGTGGACGTTATCATATGGCGCATGGCGTGAGTAACTCGCTGCTTTTGCCTTATGTCATGAAGTGGAACAAGATTGCGTGCCTGGAAAAGCTGCGTGATGTAGCCGTAGCGCTGGGTGAAAACGTAGAGGGTTTAAATGCGGATCAAGCGGCAGAAGCGGCGATTGAAGCGATGACTCGTCTGTGCCGTTACGTAGAAATCCCGCAGTCTTTGCGCGAATTCAATATTCCGGAATCAGCCGTGGTAGAAATGGCGGAAGAAGCGATGAAACAGACTCGCCTCCTGAAAAACAATCCTCGGACCTTGCGGAAAAAAGATATGGAAGACATCTATCGAGCAGCATACTAAGAGGAGGAAGTTCCATGAAATGGAAGCAAAGAAAAGAAGGCGCTGAGGCGCCTTACATCCCGGCTGGTCCGTTTAAGCTTCGTTTGCCGTTTCTTCACTACCGGTTTGAATGGCCTGACTATGTGCAAGGGCTGTTCATGTGCGCGGTAGACCTGGGTGCGATCACGCTTTTGGCGGATCATCTGGGCATGCCGTTTGAAGTCGGCTTGGCCATCGTTATTTTAAATGGTTTCATGTACTTGCTGCACCATCTGCTCGGGGACCCGGTCATTCCAGGCTGGATCACCCCGGCCATTCCGCTGATCGTCCTGTTCGTCGAGCAGTTCCCGGAAGGTCCAGAGCGCATTTATGCTCTCATCGCCTTCCAGATGTCACTCGGGATATTATCGATTCTCCTTGGGGCAACTGGTCTAGCGAAAAAAGTCGTGAACTTTGTACCAAATGCGATCAAGTCGGGGATCATCCTCGGGGCGGGGATCGGCGCGATTACGTCTATTTTTGAAAAAGGCGGGAAGTTTGATGTATTCCCGTATACCATTGCCATTTGTATCGGTTTTTGCTTTTATCTGGTCTTTTCCAAACATTTTGAAGCTCTGAAAGTAAAAGGCAAGGGCTGGGCCCTCATCGGTAACCTGGGAATCCTGCCTGCGATTCTGCTGGCGGTATTCGTGGCTCCCCTTTTTGGTGAAGCGAAATGGCCCGATATTCAATGGGGCTTCAGTAAACCTGACTTTGCTGCACTGTGGTCGCAATACACGATTTTTGGATTAGGATTTCCGAACTGGTCGTACTTCTTGACGGCGATTCCAGCCGTATTTGCTACGTATCTCGTAGTCTTTGGCGACGTGCTGAAAACGAAAGCGCTTTTATCGGAATCCGATGCCGTACGTGCCGATGAGAAAGTCGATTACAATGCGGACCGTGCGCACATGATCTTTGGTGGACGAAACTTCATCATGAGCTTCATCGGCCCTGACATCACGATGTGCGGTCCACTGTGGGCAGCGATGCAGGTAGTTGTGGTAGAGCGTTTCAAAAAAGGGAAAAAGGCAATGAACTCCTTCTTTGGGGGAGCGGGTTCCTTCCGTTGGGGGACCAATACGGGTCTGCTGCTGCTCCCCATCGTAAGTCTGGTACAGCCGATTTTGGGTGTCGCTGTTGCATTGACTCTGCTGGTTCAAGGGTATGTAAGCGTACGCATTGGCGTCATGCAGGCGCGCAGTCAGCGTGACCTCGGAATCGCAGGTGTCGTCGGTGCTGTGCTCGTTATCAAAGGCGCTTCTATGGCATTTGCAGCGGGGATCTTGCTTTGCGTCCTGCTTTACGGTAAAGATTGGTTGCGTGGAGAAAAAGAAAAGCTGTTTGCAGCAAATGAAGGCGAAAAAGTCAGCTTGAAGGAGGAGAAAGCATCTTGAAACAATCAGAAATGAACATGGGCATGTATGTGAACGGAGAATGGGTCAAGCTGTCCAAAACGATCCCAGTACTCAACCCGGCTACGCTTGCGGAAGTCGGCAGCGTACCGGATGCAGGTGCAGACGAAGCCAAGCAAGCCGTCGATGCGGCACAGGAAGCGTTCAAGACATGGTCGAAAACGACAGCGTATGAGCGGGCAGCTCTTTTGGAGCGCTGGCATCAAGTGATCGAATCCCGTCTGGATGAGATCGCATTGGTCATGACGCTGGAACAAGGCAAACCGCTTGCCGAAGCGAGAGGCGAAGTGCAATATGCCAACAGCTATATCAAATGGTACGCGGAGGAAGCAAAGCGGATCTACGGAGAAACCATTCCCGCTTCTTCCGGCTCCAAGCGGATTCTGGTGCAAAAACAGCCAGTGGGTGTCGTAGCGGCCGTGACGCCGTGGAACTTCCCAGCGGCGATGATCGCACGCAAAATCGCGCCAGCTCTGGCAGCAGGCTGCACAACGGTTTCCAAGCCAGCTGAGCAAACACCGCTTACGGCGCTTTTACTCGCAGAGTGCGCTCATCAAGCAGGTATTCCAGCGGGTGTCATCAACATCCTGACGACCTCCAACGCAGGAGAGCTGGTCGACGTGTGGATGGCAGATTCCCGTGTGAAGAAAATTACCTTTACCGGATCGACGCCAGTAGGCAAAATGCTGATGCGCAAAGCGGCAGACAATGTGAAAAAGGTCTCCCTGGAGCTCGGCGGATTGGCACCGTTCATCATCACAGAGGACGCCAACATCGGAGAAGCGGTGAAAGGCTTGATGCTCTCCAAATTCCGCAACGCGGGTCAAACCTGCATTTGCGCAAATCGTATCTACGTGCATGAAAACGTGAAGGATGCGTTCCTTGACGCTTTTACCAAAGTCGTAGCAGAGCTTCGCGTCGGAAACGGGACAGAAGCAGGCGTCGAGATCGGTCCACTCATCGACGATCGTGCTGTAAGCAAGGTACAGCATCAGATCGACGACGCCCTGGCAAAAGGTGCTACGCTGCATGGCAGCCCGGTATTGGAAGGAAGCACAGGCTACTTCATGAAGCCAGTGGTTCTCTCTGATGTGACCGATGAAATGGTTTGCATGCAGGAAGAAACCTTCGGACCGATCGCACCTGTCAGCACGTATACAGACGATCAGGAAGTGGTGGAGCGCGCCAACAATACGCCATTTGGCCTGGCAGCATACGTCTTTACCCAGTCCTTGACCAAAGCCTTCTACTTCTCTGAAAATCTCGAGTACGGCATCGTGGGTGTCAACGACGGTGGGCCATCAGTGGCACAAGCGCCGTTCGGTGGGATGAAAGAAAGCGGCCTCGGACGTGAGGGCGGTCATCACGGGATCGAAGAGTATTTGGAAGTGAAATACGTTTCTTTGGCCTTGATTTAAACAAGCGGTTCAAAGTAGGCATTGCATAAGGAAAGCAGCTTCGGGATCAAGACCGAGGCTGCTTTTTCATTTTGTCCCCCATTCAGGCTGAAAAGGAAGAAACGCACCCGCTGCGTCAAAGGGCAGAGCGGATGCGTTGGGAGTCTGTGCTATGCAAAGCGATGGGAAGCTACGCTTTCGGAGTTACGAGAATTTTTACCTGATTTTTTTCTTTCAGCAGGGCTTCAAAGCCTTTTTCCACGACATCGTCGAGCTTGATGCGCTGGGTAACCAGCTTCTCGGCAGGGAAGAACCCTTTTTCCATCAGCTTGATGACGGCAGGGAAGACATTGCGGTAGCCGATGATCCCCGTCATGCTGCGCTCCTTCATGACGATATGGTTCGGTTTGATTGGCGCTTCTCTTTCGAAGATGCTGACAATCATGATTTGACCGGCAATTTTCGTAGACTCGATCGCTTGCGTGAGCACCGGTGGCACGCCTGTTACTTCAAAAGCGATATCGGCACCGCCGCCTGTCCGTTTGTGAATCTCGGAAACGACGTCGTACTCTTTCGGATCGATGACGATCGCACCGAGCTCTTCCGCTTTTTGCTTGCGCTCTGGAGACAGCTCGACTGCATAAATTTCGGAAGCGCCGGAAGCCTTCAACGCTTCAATGACCAAAAGGCCAATCGGACCGGTACCGAAGACGACAGCTTTATCGCCGACTTTCAGCTGGCTGGAGCGCACTGCGTAAAGGGCAACAGCGGATGGTTCAACGAGAGCGCCTTGCTCATAGGAGACGCTGTCCGGAATTTTATGGACCATGTGTTCGTCGCAAGCCACGTATTCGGAGAAGCCTCCGCCACCGCCAGCCAAACCGAGGAAGCCCATTTTTTCGCACAGATTGTATTTGCCTTGCTGGCAAGCCGGGCATGTCCCGCACGCAAAAACAGGCTCAACGACGACGCGGTCGCCTACCTGAATGGAAGTGACGCCCTCACCAATCTCCACGACCTGTCCGGAAAATTCATGCCCCATCACGATCGGAGCTTTTTCGTTCGTCAGTGGGTGAGCAGTGCCCTCGGGAATGAAGATCGGGCCCGCTACGTATTCGTGCAGGTCGCTGCCGCAAATGCCGCACCATTCTACGCGGATTTTTACTTTTCCTGTAAGCGCTTGAGGTTCTGAAATCGTTTCCAAGCGCAAGTCTTTTAGGCCATGCCATCTGAGTGCTTTCATATCTGCCATCTCCTTGGTGGTTTCTCATAAGAAAATGTAATCAGAGAAATAGAATAGGAAACGTTTCCGAAAACAAATATGTCATAACTTTGCTGCCTTGTCAATTCGATTTGTGGATAACGAGGGGGGCAAAGTGTCGAAGCCATCGTGCGGTTTCGGCAATGGAGCAGCAGGCATGAGAAGTGCCTCGGCGCTTGGCTCGCCGCGCCTGTCAGGCATTTGAATGTGGTATAATAGGGAGAAAAAGTGGACGATGTTTCGTCAGACCGAAAACGATTCCAAAATGGAAAGGAACACTCTCTCTTGACCACAAAGAAGAAAGTAACGATAGAGGATGTAGCGAAGCGGGCGGGGGTAGGGATTGCCACCGTTTCACGCGCCATAAATGACAGCGGGGGCATCAGTCAAAAGACTAAAGCCATGATCCTGCAGGTGATTGAGGAAATGGGCTTTACGCCCAATACGTCCGCGCAGAGCTTGAAGGTGAGGCAGACCCACCAAATCGCGTTGGCGGTGCCGGATATCCGCAACGCGATCATACCGGAGATCGCTTGGTCCGTGGAGCAGACAGCCAAGCAGCACGGCTACCGCGTCGTGCAGATCAACACAGCCGGCAACGCCAGGGCAGAGCTGGAGATTGTGCGCGAAGTCAAAAAGCTGCATGTGGACGGACTGATCATCATGCCGCTTGCGTATCCGAAAACCTTGGTGGATTTGATCAACAAGACGACCGTTCCTGTGTCGATTATCAATTACGGAAAAAAGCTGGATGACAACGTCAAAGCGGATATCGTCAGCCTCGCCAGCCAGGAAGGCCGGCTCGTCATGGAGCATCTGATCAAGATCGGACGGACAAGGATCGCCTACGCAGGAGCGCCGAAAAACAAAATCGAGGAACGGTACTTCGCCTATGAGCAGTCTTTGCCACAGGTCGATCCGTCCCTCGTCTACTTCGGGGAAGATTTTTCGTTTGAAACGGGCTTGCGTGCTGCCGATTACTTTTACAGCTTGAAGCATATGCCCGACGCCATTTATGCCGTAAACGACATGGTGGCCATCGGGATCGTGAATCGGTTCAAGGAGCTGGGAGTTCGAGTACCGGAGGATGTGGCCGTTGTCGGGATTGACAACAACCTGTGGACGACGGTAACAAGCCCGCAGATCAGCTCCGTTTCCATTATGGGGGATGAAGTGGCTCGACTTGCCACCGAGCTGCTGATGAAGCGGCTTCGCGAGCACGGTGCGGGCGAGTATGAACGCGTACAGTTCGAGCCGCGGCTGATTGTACGGGAATCGAGCGTGGCGGTCATTCGCCAGTCCCCAGCAAGCACGTAGTGGAAAGCGGGAAGTATCCTTCCTTTCCACTTTCCCAAGCTTCGGCGAGCAGCTCACCGTTCATAGCCGCAGCAGCCATCGAGCCGAGAGCGGCTGCCAAGATCAACTGGTATTTGTCTGTCGCCGAATCACCTGCACTGTAGATACCGGGCACGCTTGTCTTGCCGAGGGCATCGACGACAAGGGTGCCTGCGTCGGTGATCTGGCAGCCCATTTTTTGTGGCAGGTCTGATCCGGTCGCAAGCTTGGGGGCAAAGAAGATCCCTGAGCAAGGGACTTCGGTACCGTCTTCTAGCTGTACGTGCTTCACCATTCCATCGTGTGATTCAATTCGCTGGATCAAAGCGGTAAAAACAGGAACGCCATGCTGTCTGAGGTCTTCTCGTTCCTCTTCTGTCCACTCATCGTCTCCATCGGTGCAGAGGGTAAAGTGATCGGTCCAGCCTGCTATCGTTTTTGCCAGATGCAGCGCTCGAGAGCCTTTTGCAATGAGCACGAGCGGCTGATCACGCAGCTCCCAGCCATCACAATACGGGCAAACAAAGGCGCTTTTTCCATACACCTCGGACAATCCATCTACATCTAGAGGAAGGTCTTTCATGCCGACTGCAAAAAGCAGTTTCTTGCTGTGAAACGCCAAACCTTGTGCAGTCGTAACAGTAAAATCGCCATCGCTGCCCGCCGCTGCGACGACGTGCTCATCCACAAAACGGACGGAAGGATAAGCGGCGATTTCTTCCCTCGCGATTCGCCGAAACTCGCCCGGCTCGATTCCGTCGCGCGTCAGAAAGCCGTGAGACTCCCGTGTTACCCGATTCCGCGGCAGCCCCGCATCGATTACGGCTACACGCTTCCTTGCTCTACCCAAGACAAGCGCCGCGCTCATGCCAGCAGGCCCGCCTCCGATAATGACAACGTCCATTTCCAACTGCTCATTCATATTTAATCAACACCTTTCTGGATCGTTAATATCCACAATAAAAGCACAAGAAGATCAAGCCTTCTTGTTTCCAGCTCGGCTCCCTCTCTGGGCTGCTGCGTCCAATACACCCTGAATCGTGTGCTGCTCCAAATAGCTGTGCAAGTGCATTTCGGCGCCGATCATGACTTTCTTGACCAGACATTCCTCGCTGTCCATATCGTAGACGGCATCAGGAGTGGATTCTTCCCCGTGAAAGCACTCGTACAGATGCTGTCTGCCTTCGACGACCTGGGTGACATCGAGAAACGTGATCCGATCAGCTGGTCTAGCCAGCTCATAGCCGCCACTCGCACCGGTTACGGCACGAACGATGCCATCCTGGCGAAGCTTGGACATGATTTTGGATAAATAGCTTTCCGAGACGTCGAGGGCAGCTGACAGCTCCTTGATCCCGACGTACTGGCCAGAATCCTTTTGCGCCAGATGGATGAGGGCATGCAGGGCATAGCCTGTGCTTTTGGTGTATTGCATGAGAGAGGCCGCCTTTCGTTATCGAGCAAATTTCATTATGGATCGTTAATGTCCATAATAGAAGATTCGAACCCATTTATCAAGTCGCTCCTAACCTTTCCCCGGAATTCCACCATTGCCCTATAGGAGAAAGCACGCATTTGGGAGAGAGCCGCAATATGCTATGGAATGACGATTCGTCGATAGTCTATCTCGCCCGATACCGTTGGGAAGGGAGTGCATAGGTGGTGAACACACAATCTTGTATCAAGGCTCCCTGCTCGGGGACAAAGTCTTGCCAGAAGCAGCCGAAGCAAAAGCCCAAGCAGAAGCCACAGAGCTGCCCGCAACAATGCACCCAGCAAACGACCGCCCTATTCAATCAGCAAAAAGCGAAGCTGAACAAAAACCTGAAGCGTCTGAAAAAGCGTATCAAACGCAGGATCAAGGATCGGGAAAAGCAGCTGAGAAAACGGCTCAAAAAGCGGCTGAAAAAACGGGAGCGAAAATTGCGGAAGGAAATCAATAGACGGATTGCGAAATTGCTGAGAAACCAGGAAAATGCGAGCTGTGCCAATGCGCTGTATGAGATGTTCGGAAACCGCACTGTGCAAATCCAGACGGTCACAGGGAATACGATTATCGGAACCATCACGGCCCCGCTGTCCCCTGAGCTGGTCCAAGTGAGCACAGCAACGGGCATGGTAGCGGTTCCTTGCAGCAGCATTAGCTCGATCTCGATTATTTCTTAGAGTGAACGATATTCAACCTTGTTGATCGGCTTTTCGTTAATCGCTATAATCAAAGATGAACAAGTGGAGAAGGGGATGTTTGTCATCGATCTGACCAAAATTGGGAAACGCATTCGCCAGGCGCGCTTGAGCCAGGGCTTTACCCAGCAAGAGCTAGCGGACAAATGCGGATTTACCAAGAGCCTTTTATCGAAAATTGAAAACGGACAAACAGCTTCTGCCGTGGCGACCTTGTCAAAAATAGCGATTCATTTGAAAACGCCGCTCGCATGGTTCCTAGAAGAAGACCGAAACGACTACCTCGTATTGTCACCGCAAGGGCAACGTACATCCAAACTCGGAAGCAAGGAAATGGGCTATTTGTACGAAACGCTGGCCAATCGTTCCCGCTTTAGCAAAATTGAACCTGTCCTGGTCACGGTTCCTGTCGATATGCCGACGACCGAGCCGTTTACCCATCCGGAAGAAGAGTTCATCTATATTGTGAGTGGGACGATTATTTTATATTACGACGGCGACAAGCATATCCTCGAGGAAGGCGATACGGCGTACTTTGCCGGAAGCAAGCCACACATCTTCCTGCCGTACGGGGACGAGGAAGCCAAGGTGCTAAGCGTGTTTATCCAGCCATCCTCCTGATCGGTAGGGGCAGCTAAAATAGCATTCTACCAAAGAAAAGTACAGCCAAAAGACAAGGCTGTGCTTTTTTTGCCGTTGGGTTAATATGAATGAATAAGCTTGACAATTCTGTTAATTCAAAATACTATGAGCTTAGGTGATAATTGGATCCAATATACAGGATTCAATATATGCGCATCTTTGGATCTCTTATCGCGCCGAAAAAAAGCATGTCTGGAGGTGGTTCATCAAGAGAGCAGATCGAGTGAAGGGAAAAGGAATGGAAATCACTTTTCAAGGAGATGAACGTTCATGTCAAAACCGAAATTGTTCGTTCTAGATACTGGCAGAATGCAAATGGACAAAGGCTTTATGGTCTCGATGTACAATCCGGCATCTGTGCTCAACCCGAATCCTCCTGCTGAGTTTATTGAATTTCCAGTCTATGCTGTCTTGATTGACCACCCCGATGGAAAGATTCTTTTTGATACCGGCTGCAACCCGGAAGGCATGGGGGAAAAAGGACGCTGGCCACAAGGGGTTCAGCAGCTGTTCCCACTCGCGATGTCCGAGGAATGCTACCTGATCAACCGTCTTGCACAGCTGAAAGTGCGTCCGGAAGATATCAAATACGTCGTTGCTTCTCATCTGCATCTCGATCATGCGGGCTGCCTGGAGATGTTTACGAATGCGACGATCATCGTCCACGAGCATGAGCTGGCTAACACGATGAAAACGTATGCTATCAATAAAGACATGGGTGCTTACGTGTGGGCGGATATCGATGCGTGGGTGAGAAACGGCTTGAACTGGAAGACGATCCGCCCGAAAGACGAGGAAATTCAGCTCGTCGATGGCATCAAAATTCTCAACTTCGGTGCAGGTCACGCATGGGGAATGCTCGGCTTGCACGTAGAGCTGCCAGGAACAGGCGGAATCATTTTGGCTTCAGATGCCGTGTACTCTGCCGAAAATTACGGCCCACCTATTAAAATACCAGGAATTATTTACGACTCTGTCGGCTTTACGAGTACCGTAGAGCGCATCAAGGCGTATGCCGAGCGCACGAACTCACAGGTCTGGTTCGGTCACGACAACGACCAGTTCAAGAAGTTTATCAAATCGACAGAAGGCTTCTACGAGTAATTCCATAGAAAAAGGAGGGCTGGGCATGAAAGGGAAAGTAGCTGTCATGAGTGAGCCAGGCAAGCTGTCGTTTGCGGAGTACGGTTTGCCAGACCCAGGAGCAGGTGCAGTCTTGGTAAAGGTGATCCGAACCAATGTGTGCGGTTCAGAGCTACATATTTGGCAAGGTCATCACCCTACGAAAAAATCCGGCGTAATGGGACACGAGATGGTTGGGGAAATCGCAGCGCTTGGTGAAGGTGTAGTTACGGACTATGCAGGCAATCCGGTTCAGATTGGAGATCGTGTCGCAGCGGCGTATTTCATTACGTGCCGCAAGTGTGTACCTTGCCAGCAGGGGCAAATGAATTTGTGCGAAAACGCTTACAAGCATTGGGTAAAAGACCCGGAGGAAGCACCGCATTTCCATGGCACATTTGGCACGCACTACTATTTGCCGCCAGATCAGTACTTCTACAAAGTGCCTGACAACGTTCCGGATGCGGCTGCAGCGAGTGCCAACTGCGCGCTTTCCCAAGTGTATTTCGGGATTGACAAGACAGGGGTGCGCTATGGCGATACCGTCGTGATTCAGGGAGCAGGCGGATTGGGATTGAATGCCAGTGCGGTAGCAAAAGAGTACGGAGCGACAGTGATCGTCATCGACTCTGTGACGAGCCGTCTGGAAAAGGCCAGACAATTCGGCGCTGATCACGTCATTCATATGGGTGAGTACGACTCGGTAGAAAAACGGGTAAAAGCCGTGCAGGAGCTGACAGGTGGAAAAGGGGCAGATGTCTGCATGGAGCTGACAGGCGTCCCAGCCGCTCTGAACGAGGGTGTGAATCTGCTTCGCTACGGCGGCAAATACATCAGCATTGGCAACATCTCGCCGGGCCAGATGACTCCGTTTGATCCAGGTCTGATGACGCGCAAAGCTCTGACGATTTACTCCTACATGCGCTATGACCCTTGGTACCTGAATAAGGCTTTGCAATTTATTTCGAAAAACATCGAGAAATATCCTTTCGATGAACTGCTCGATGCGGAGTTTGATCTCGAGGATGTCAACATTGCCCTCGACAAATCCGCGGCACGGGAAATCACGCGTGCGACGATCGTAGCCAACAGATAGATCAACTGGGAGGGGACGAGAGAGGAAATGAATCAATTGCAAACGAAACTGCAGATGTACATTGGCGGAGTCTGGGCAGACAGCGCATCCGGCGATGTCATTACCACGATCAATCCGGCGACCAAAGAGGCATTGGCTACGTTTCCACGGGGGAATCAGGACGACGTGGATCGGGCGGTCAAAGCAGCGCGGGCGACCTTTGAGTCGAACGAATGGCGCGAGATTTTGCCTGCCGAGCGGGGGCGGATGCTGCTGCGCCTATGCCAGCTCATTCGCGAGCAAAAGGACGAACTGGCTCATCTGGAGACGCTGGATACAGGAAAGCCACTGGCACAGGCTCTAGCCGATGTAGAAGTAGCGGCGCGCTATTGCGAGTACTACGCTGGGGCTGCCGACAAAATTTTGGGCGAGACGATTCCGATCCGCTCCGATATTTTGAACTACACCATCCGCGAGCCGCTGGGAGTCACGGCACACATCGTACCGTGGAACTATCCGATTCAGATTGCGGTGCGCAGTCTGGCTCCAGCAGTTGCAGCAGGGAACACGGTGGTGATGAAGCCGGCCGAGGATACCCCTATGACGGCTTTGCGTATCGCTGATTTGTGTGAAAAAGCTGGCTTTCCAGCGGGTGTCGTCAATATTGTAACCGGTTACGGAACGGAGGCGGGTGCCGCGTTGGCTGCGCATCCAGATATTGACCATATCACCTTTACGGGCTCGGTCGTGACAGGGATGACGATCATGAAAACGGCCGCCCAGCAAATCAAGCCGGTGACGCTGGAGCTTGGCGGAAAATCGCCGAACATCGTGTTTGCGGACGCGGATTTGGATGAAGCCGCTCACTGGGTCGTGCGTTCCATCACGCAAAATGCGGGCCAGACTTGCTCGGCGGGGTCTAGACTTTTGGTAGAGGAATCTATTCGCGAGGAGTTCGTAGCGAAGGTAGCTTCGCTGATGTCTGCGCTGCGGATCGGCCAAGGCCTGGAAAATGCGGAAATCGGACCGATCATCTCCGAGAAGCAGCTCGCGAGAATCGAGTCTTACATGCAGGTGGCACAGGAGGATGGCGCGATCATCCGTACAGGGGGACGGCGACACACAGAGGCAGGAGACGGCTTCTTTTTCCAGCCGACTGTCATCGATGGGGTCAAACCCGAAGGCAGACTGGCGCAAGAGGAGATTTTCGGTCCAGTCCTCGTCGTGCTGCCGTTTACGACAAAAGAAGAAGCACTCGCCATCGCAAACGGTACCGAGTACGGCCTGGTCACTGGTGTCTGGACGTCGGACATTCACAAGGCGCATTGGCTCGCCAGCCGCGTGAAGTCCGGTCAAGTCTTCATCAATAACTACGGCGCTGGCGGTGGAGTCGAGATGACGTTTGGCGGCTATCGCAAGAGCGGCTTTGGCCGAGAAAAAGGTCTCGAAGCACTGAAGTACTACACCCAGGTGAAGAACGTAGCGATCAAAGTAAATGGATAAACGAGTCTACCCCTCGTTGGAAGACGGGGGGTTTGATCTTACAACCATTGGATCCAAAATACAATATCCTGACACAGAATACAGAGAGAGGTGATAGGGATGCGCCCATTGGATGGGATCACAGTCGTCGCATTGGAGCAGGCAGTTGCCGCCCCATTTGCGACCCGCCAACTAGCGGAGCTGGGAGCGAGAGTAATCAAGATTGAACGGCCAAAGGTGGGGGATTTTGCGCGCCACTACGATACGACAGTGAATGGGATGTCGAGTCATTTTGTCTGGTGCAATCATTCCAAAGAATCGCTGACCTTGAATGTCAAAGAACCGGAAGCCAAGGAAATACTCGACCAGCTATTGGCAAAGGCAGACGTTTTTATTCAAAATTTTGGACCTGGGGCAATCGACCGTCTGGGTTTTGGCATCGACGTATTAAAGGAGAAGTACCCGCAGCTGATTATTTGCAGCATTTCTGGCTATGGCGAAAACGGGCCGTATCGTGAGAAGAAAGCGTATGACTTGCTCGTACAATGTGAGGCGGGCCTCGTTTCGGTGACAGGCTCGGAGGAAGTGCCATCCAAGGTAGGAATCTCGGTCGCGGATATTGCTGCCGGGATGTACGCGTACAGCGGCATCTTGTCAGCATTGATCGCGCGCTCGAGGACAGGAAAAGGAAGCGTGCTGGAAATTTCCATGCTCGAGGCATTGGGCGAATGGATGGGGTTTCCACTTTACTATACGAATTACAGCGGAAACGAGCCTAAACGAAACGGAGCGAGTCACGCGACGATTTATCCGTACGGGCCGTTTCGCACCGGGAATGACAAAACCGTTTTTCTCGCGATCCAGAACGAGCGGGAGTGGGAGATGTTTTGCAACCAGGTACTTCAGCAGCCAAAGCTGTTCGATGATGCGAGATTTATGGCCAATTCGGATCGCTTGCAAAACAAATCCGTGCTGCAGGGCATCATCGATGAAGTCTTTTTGCAGCTGACAGCAGAAGAGGTCATTGCTCGCCTGGAGCAGGCCAAGATCGCCAACGCTCGACTGAACACCGTGCAGGACTTTTGGGACCACCCGCAGCTAAAGGCACGAAATCGCTGGCGTCAGGTGGAGACTCCGGCAGGCCCTGTCCAAAGCTTGCTTCCCCCGGTCACGATGGAGGGCGTAGAGCCATGCATGGGACCGATCCCGGCGCTTGGGCAGCACAACGAGAAGATTTTGCTGGAGTGCGGCTTTGATGCCCAGACGATCCGCAAGTGGCAAGAGGAAGGTGTCGTGTAGATGAGAGGCGCCCGCACATGGATGTTTGTACCCGGTTCAGATGCGAGGAAGCTGGAGAAAGCAGCGCAATCACCTGTGGACGCCATTATTTACGATTTGGAGGATGCCGTCGCACGAGAAGAAAAGGCGATGGCG
Source organism: Brevibacillus nitrificans (assembly GCF_003710965.1). Classification (NCBI taxonomy): domain Bacteria; kingdom Bacillati; phylum Bacillota; class Bacilli; order Caryophanales; family Paenibacillaceae; genus Brevibacillus; species Brevibacillus nitrificans. The sequence goes on from NZ_RHHU01000010.1 coordinate 417,525, forward strand.
CGAGACTTGGTAAAAGCCGAGCTGCAAAAGCCATCCTCTCCGGACACGCCAGCTCGTTTCGTGCGAGTGAATGCGATGGATACTCCTTACTGCGAGCAAGATGTGAAAGCATGCCTTGCTCCGAAGCTGCGTGGGATCGTCCTGCCGAAAGCAGAGGAAACAGATGCGATTGTCAGGCTAGATGAATGGATGAGTGAATGGGAAACATCCGAAGCGGGCGACGGTCGAAGGGGACAGCAGCGGGAATCCCTCGAGATCGTGCCGTTGATCGAGTCTGCACGCGGGCTGCATCACGCCTATGAGATTGCCAGGTCGAGCAAGCGAGTCCAGAGGCTGATGTTCGGCTCGATCGATTTTGCACTGGATATATCCGCTGAGCTGACCACGGATGGGCTGGAGCTGCTCTACGCGCGATCGCAGCTGGTCGTCTTGTCCCGCGCAGCCGGAATCGGTGCACCGATTGATGCCGTTTACCCTCATTTCCGTGATCTGGAAGGGTTGATCCGCGAAACAAAGCGCGCCAAGCAGCTCGGCTTCGAGGGAAAGCTGCTCATTCATCCCGGTCAAATCGCAGCGGTAAGAGATGGATTTGCTCCCGGCCGCGAAGAGCTTGGAGAAGCCGAAAGCATCGTCGCAGCCTATGACGCAGCGGTAGCTTCGGGGATTGGCAGCATCCAGGTAGGCGGAAACATGGTAGATCTGCCTGTGTATGAACGGGCAAAAAGAATCGTCGACGAGGCGCGAAAGAGAAAGCTTTCCCTACATTCCAACCAAGGAGAAGAGCGATGAGCGTAAGCAAAGAGTTCGCCCGTTATGTGACTGGTTTGACATTTGCGCAGTTACCACCAGAAGTAGTGGCCTTTACGAAAACCTGCATACTGGATTGGCTGGGTTCTGCATACGCAGGGGCAAAGAAGCCGCCTGTTCAAATGATGGCGCAGGTAGCAGCTGAACTCGGGGGAGCCGAGCAAGCCACGCTTATGACCGGCGGCAGGTCTTCCGTGACTCATGCTGCTCTGGTCAACGGAGCGGCGAGCCATATCGTAGAGCTGGATGATATTCATAAAGCATCCATCATCCATGCAGGGACAGTGGTGATCCCGGCGGCGCTCGCTGTAGCACAGTGGCAGCAAAAAAGCGGGCAGGAGCTGATCGAGGCGATTGTAGCAGGCTACGAGGTGTGCTATCGCATCGGTGAGGCTGTTTCGCCGTCGCATTACTATTTCTGGCATAACACGGCTACGTGCGGCACGTTTGGAGCGGCGGTGGCAGCAGGTAAGCTGCTGGGACTGGATGAAGAACAGCTGGTGCACGCTTTGGGGAGCGCGGGGACACAGGCAGCTGGCCTTTGGGAGTTTATCGAGGATGGGGCGATGTCCAAACAGCTTCACCCGGGGAAAGCAGCGATGAACGGCATTCTGGCAGCGCTTTTGGCACAGAAGGGCTTTACGGCAGCCAGCAAAATACTGGAGGGCAAGCGCGGCTTTGTCCGTGCCATGTCACAGGAGGCAAACGCCGAGCAAATGACGCAGGGGCTAGGCTCCACGTACAAGATCATGGAGAATTCCTTTAAAATTCACGCTTCCTGTCGGCATACGCACCACGCGATCGATTTGATCATCGAGATGATCGCTCAGCATGCCATATCGTGGAGAGAAGTGGAACGAGTCCGCGTCCAGACGTATCAGGTCGCACTGACGATTACCGACAATCCAAATCCCGCGAGTGTCTATGCCGCCAAATTCAGTTTGCAGTATGGTACAGCCCTCGCATTAGTAAAGGGAAGTGCGGGTCTGCACGACTTTTCCGAGGAAGCGCTCTACGATCCAGCCATCCGCGAAGTGATAAGTCGTGTGGAGGTTGCCGTCGATCCTGTCATGGATGCGCGCTATCCCGAGACCTGGGAGGCGACTGTCGAGCTGACTTTCACGGACGGGACGACATTGCAAAGGCATACCGAGTACCCCAAGGGAGATCCGGAAAATCCGGTTTCGCACGGTGAGATCGTTCAGAAATTTCTGGCGCTCAGTGCCGACCTGCCACAGGATAGCATTTTGCACGATTTGCAGATGGTCGAACGGCTGGAGCAAGTCCCTGATGTGGCACTGCTCTTTGCCCAGGGGAAAGAGAGGGGATGGGTGTGAGCTCGAGCAAAGCGCTTCCTGTTTCAACCCCGTTGCTTCAAAATCATTTTCTTCTCTCGCGGCTGCATTCACTGGCAGGAATCGTGCCGCTTGGGGCTTTCTTGATCGAGCATCTGTATTCCAATGCGGTCGCACTGCAAGGAGCTTCTGCCTATGACAAGCAGGTGGCGACGCTGCAAGGCATTCCGTTTGTATGGATACTGGAAGTTTTTTTGATATTGCTTCCCTTGCTCTATCACGCCGGCTACGGAATCTATGTGTCGCTTCTTTCCAGCCCAAATACCCGCACCTATGGATACGGCAGCAACTGGCGCTTTCTGCTGCAGCGGGTAAGCGGCATCGTGACCCTCTTGTTCGTGGTCTACCACGTCTGGAGCTTCCGGTTAAAGAGCGCCTTTTTTGGTACAGAGGTAGATTTTCAGGCTGTTTCTGCGCATCTGCTCCATCCGTGGATTTTTACTTTCTACGTCCTGGGCGTTCTTTCTGTGACGTTCCATTTTACCAACGGCCTGTGGTCGGGACTCATCACGTGGGGAATCACGACAGGACCGCGTGCCCAGCAGATTGCAGGGAGGATTCTGCTGGTGCTGTTCGCTTTGCTCAGTCTGATCGGCTTGGGGAGCATGCTCGCATTTATCTAGCGAGCTCCCTCGCATTTGTTTAGCGAGCACCCTCGCCTTTGTTTCACGCATTTATTCGTGAGCAGGTGTCGGGACGGCAGAACGAGCCCTCCTTGTACTTGCCTGTCGACTGCGACGAGAAAAAGGATGTGAGAGAGATGAAAAAGGAAGATATCCTCGTAATTGGAGGCGGGCTGGCTGGCTTGATGGCAGCGATCCAGATCGCGGAAAAAGGGGGGCGCGTCAAGCTGTTTTCCCTCGTGCCTGTCCGCAGGTCCCACTCTGTCTGTGCCCAAGGCGGGATCAACGGCGCCGTCAACACAAAAGGCGAGGGAGACTCGACCTGGGAGCATTTCGATGACACGATTTATGGCGGAGATTTTCTGGCAGACCAGCCTCCTGTGAAAGCGATGTGCGAGGCTGCGCCCGAGATCATCTACCTGTTTGACCGGATGGGTGTGCAGTTTAACCGGACGGTGGAAGGGCAGATCGATTTTCGCAGGCTGGGCGGGGCGAAGTATTCGCGGACGGCTTTTGCCGGAGCGACGACGGGTCAGCAGCTGCTGTACGCCCTCGATGAACAGGTCAGGCGGTACGAAGCGGAGGGCTTGATCGAGAAATACGAGTATTGGGAGTTTTTGTCCCTCATTTTGGATGACGAGCCGCGTTGCCGAGGGATTGTGGCACAGGATCTGCGGTCGATGGAAATTCGCCATTTTCGCGCGAATGCCGTGATATTGGCGGCAGGCGGCATCGGCTACATTTTCCGCAAAAGCACCAATTCCGTGATCAATACAGGGAGTGCGCACAGCATCGCCTACCAGCAAGGCGTGCATTACGCCAATCCCGAGTTCATCCAGATCCACCCGACCGCGATTCCAGGAGACGACAAGCTGCGGCTGATGTCGGAGTCGGCGAGGGGAGAGGGCGGACGGCTGTGGGTGTATCGGGACGGCAAGCCTTGGTATTTCCTCGAGGAAAAATACCCGGCCTATGGGAATCTCGTACCACGCGACATCGCCACCCGCGAGATTTTTCACGTCTGTGTCGACCTGAAGCTGGGAATCAACGGAGAAAACATGGTCTACCTGGATATCTCTCATCTGCCGACGAAGCAGCTGGATGAAAAGCTGGGAGGGATTCTGGACATCTATGAAAAATTTGTGGGGGATGACCCGCGCAAAGTCCCGATGCATATTTTCCCTGCGATGCACTACTCGATGGGCGGTCTTGCGGTCGATTACAGCCAAATGACCAATATCCAAGGGGTATTTGCCTGCGGAGAGTGCGACCATCAATACCACGGCGCCAATCGACTGGGGGCCAATTCGCTCGTTTCCGCTGTTTACGGCGGGATGGTCGCAGGTCCGGCCGCTTTGCGCTATGTCTCTGGCCTCGCGAGCAGTGCAGAGGATTTGTCCTCGCATTTTTATGAGCGGGAGCAAAAGAAACAGGAGGAAGCTTTTGCGAAGCTCATTCGGATGGATGGACCGGAAAATCCGTACCAGCTGCATGTGGAGATGAGCGACTGGATGGTGGAGCACGTGACAGTCGTCCGCTACAACGATCGTTTGGATAAGACGGATGAAAAGCTGCAGGAGCTGCTCGAGAGGTGGAAGCGGATCGGTGTCGACGATCCTTCTTTCTACCAGAACAGGACTGCTGCCTTCACGCGCCAGCTGCAAAACATGCTGCAGCTCGCACGCATCATCACACTGGGGGCACGCAATCGCGACGAAAGCCGGGGCGCTCACTACAAGCCGGATTTTCCGGAGCGAGATGATGCCAAGTGGCTGAAAACGACATTGGCGACACATACCGCAGAGGGCCCGATTTTTCACTACAAAGACGTAGACATCTCTCATATTCAACCGCGAGCGCGAAGATATGACGTGGTCAAAGAAGGAGAGCCTGCGAAAGAGCAGGAGGGGATCATCCGATGACAGAGAAGCTCATTCGCATCAAGGTCAAACGGCAGGACGCGGCTGATCAGGCGCCTTACTGGGAAGAGTTCGATGTCCCTTACCGCAAAAATATGAATGTCATCTCGGCACTCATGGAAATTCAGCGCAATCCTGTACGTGTGGATGGAGTGCGCGTACGCTCCGTCTTTTGGGAGTACAATTGCCTGGAAGAGGTGTGCGGGGCTTGCAGCATGCGGATCAACGGCAAGGTCCGTCAAGCCTGCTCTGCCCTGATCGACCGTCTGACGCAGCCGATTGTACTCGAGCCGATGAGTACGTTTCCCGTGGAGAAGGATTTGATCGTCAATCGTCAAATCATGTTTGATAGCCTGAAAAAAATCAAAGGCTGGATCGCAATCGACGGTACTTATCCGCTGGGGGCAGGTCCGCGCATTGCGCCAGATGAGCAGCAGGAAGCCTACAAATACGCGACGTGCATGACATGCGGCTGCTGTCTGGAGGCTTGCCCAAACGTCAATGACCACTCGCCATATCTGGGGCCGCAAGCGATGGCACAGGCCAAGTACTTTAACAGCCATCCGATTGGCAAGCTGATGGCAAAGGAGCGCCTCGAAGCTGTCATAAGCAACGAAGGTATCGCAGGCTGCGGCAATTCACAAAACTGTGTGCAGGTATGTCCAAAGGAAATCCCGTTGACGACAGCACTTGCCGAGCTAAACCGGGATGCAAACCGCTTCATGCTGCGAAAGCTTTTGAAAGGGTGACACAGATGCGGGAAGTGACCTATGAACAAATCGTCGATGCCGTGAAGCAGCTGTGCATCGAGGCGAATGTAGATCTGGGACTCGATGTCGTACGTGCCATGCAGGAAGCGAGAAAACGGGAGAAATCACCGGTGGCAGATGAGGTGCTGTCACAGCTTTTGCAAAATGCAGAAATCGCTGCGTCTGAGCGGGTGCCGATGTGCCAGGATACGGGGATGGCCGTCTTCCTCGTCGAGCTGGGGCAGGATTGCCATATCGTCGGGGGGAGCCTGTACGATGCGATCAATGAAGGAGTTCGCAGGGGCTACGGAGATGGTTATTTGCGCGCGTCCATCGTTCACGACCCGATCCAGCGTAAAAACACAGGGGACAACACACCAGGCATCGTCCATGTGGAGCTGGCAGCAGGTGATACATGCACGATTCATATGACGGCAAAAGGCTTCGGCAGTGAAAATATGAGCCGGCTGAAAATGATGAAGCCCTCTGACGGGATCGAGGGAGTCAAAGCGTTTGTTCTTGAAACGGTGAGACTTGCGGGACCGAACGCCTGCCCGCCGGTTGTTGTTGGTGTCGGGCTAGGAGGCAATTTTGAGATGTCGGCCTATCTGGCAAAGCGCGCCTTGTTTCGCCCCATCGGAGAACGAAATCAACGGGAAGACGCGGCACAGCTGGAGCTGGCACTTTTGGAGCAAATCAACCAGCTTGGGCTAGGACCACAGGGGATGGGCGGTCGCACCACTGCGCTGGACGTCCATGTCGAGCTGTATGCCACCCATATCGCCGGGCTGCCTGTCGCGGTCAATATCAACTGCCATGCCAGCCGCCACAAGCATGTCACGCTGTAGGAGGAGCCGATGACAGCCAAGCAACTCATACTGCCACTGGATCAAGAGCAGATCAGGGAACTGCGTGCGGGCGATCGGGTGGAGCTAACTGGAATGCTGTACACGGGACGGGATGCCGCCCACAAGCGCATGGCAGAAACGCTGCAAGCGGGGGGCAGCTTGCCCGTGGATCTCGCTGGACAGACGATTTACTATGTGGGGCCGACGCCTGCCAAGCCAGGGCAGGTAATCGGTTCAGCAGGTCCGACTACAAGCAGCCGCATGGATCCGTACACACCGGCTCTGCTCGCACAGGGATTAAAAGGGATGATCGGAAAAGGCAGCCGGAGTGAGGCGGTCAAGAATGCCATCGTGCAATCCGAGGCTGTCTATTTCGCGGCAATTGGCGGCGCGGGAGCCCTGATTGCGAGGACGATTCGATCAGCAGAAATGGTTGCCTATCACGACCTGGGTACGGAAGCGATTTACCGTTTGGAGGTGGAGCGATTTCCTGTCATCGTCATCCATGATGGGGTGGGGGGAGATCTGTATCAGCAATCGCTTGATTCCACTCGGAATGACTAGACAAAGGAAGGCAGATACCCTATCCTAATTCTAACATCTGGATGACAGATACAGTGAAAGCGAAAGGGCGAGCCATAGATGAGCAGAAAATATGAATTGCGGTTGGAAAGCCACGAACTGGATACGCTGCATATCAAAGTGTGTCGCGTTCTGCGGGAAGCGATATTGCGAGGACATTTCCAGCCGGGGGAACGCCTCGTTCAGGAAGAGCTGGCCTCTTCGCTAGGCGTTAGTCGTATGCCAGTCCGAGAGGCGCTCCGCAAGCTGGAAACAGAAGGTCTGGTCATCATCGAGCCGCATCGAGGTGCCATCGTCAAATCGTTGTCTGTGGAAGATATACAGGAAATATACGGTCTTCGCGCTCAGTTTGAACGGATGGCGGTGGAAATGAGCGTCGAGCATATGAGCCAGGACGACATCCAGCAGCTGGAAGAGCTGGTGGTCGCGATGGAGCAATCGACGGACTCCACCGTATTTATCGAATGCAATATTGAATTTCACCGGCTTTTGATCAGCCGCTGTACATGGAAACGCTTGGTGACCTTTATCGAAACGCTGTGGAACGGCTTTCCTCAGCAAACACCCCAAATGCTCAGCGACCAGACTGAAAAATCAAACAAAGAGCATCGGCAGATATTGGATGCCATCAAGAACGGAGATGCAGCAGAAGCTGGCAGACTGGTTCATGGCCATATCAAGCGGACAGGCGACAACCTGGTCAAAAGCTTGCAGGAATCGCTCCAATAGCAAGCAGGCATAGGGCTTCCCAGGGGGGAACGGTCCTATGCCTGTTCTGTTCTTCTGCCGGCGTTTTCACGTTTTTCTTAGCGGGCTATCTGTCGATGCAGGCGAATGAAACGATGCCCATCCCCAATAAAAGAACAGTCAGAACAACAAAAGATACGTGCATGCCTAAAAGAAATGACTGGCTCGCACTCAAGAGTGAGCCGATCATCGCGACACCGATCGTTGCTCCCAGCTGTCTAACTGCATTCAGAGCACCGGAAGCCGTGCCGGTCTGTTCGTTGGAAACAGATGAGAGGACGGCTGCCATCAGCGAGGGAATGGTAAACGACACGCCGAAACCGATCAACAGCAGACTTGCCAGCGTAAGGGCGTAACTCGTGCCGCCATTTGACCAGGCTTGCACCCATGCTCCCAGTCCTGTGAGAAAAAGGCCAGCGCTCATGGGAAGCCGAGCTCCGATCCTCCCGACGATTCGGCCAGTAACGATCGGATTGAAGGCGAGCGGTATCGTCATCGGCAGGAGAGCGAGGCCAGTTAGGTGAGCGGAAAATCCGCGTACTTGTTGAAAATACAAGGGAAGCAAAAACAGGATACCCGACAATCCGATGTTGATGGCCATACCGGCGAGCATTCCTACAGAGACGTTGCCGCTGCGAAACAATCGCAAGGGGAGCATGGGAGCCGCCACTTTTGTCTCCATGAACAAAAACGAGAGAGTTGCCGCAAGTGCGATACCAAATGCAGCGAGGATAACAGGCGAGCTCCAGCCGATCGCTCCGCCCTCCATCAGCCCAAAGGACCAGGCGGTAATTGCGGCAAAGATGGTGATTTGGCCAGCCAGGTCCAGACCTTTTCCCGGATTTCGATCTGTCTCACGAACAAGCCGAATCGTGATGGCTAAACTGATGAGGGCAAGGGGGACATTCAAAAGAAAAATACTTCGCCAGCCTAGCATGTCTACGAAAATACCACCAACGACTGGACCCCCAGCCATAGACAGTCCGGTCACGGCCGCCCAAATCCCTAGCGCACGGGCTCGCTCGGCAGAAGCCGGGTAGGCGTGGGAGAGGAGCGTGAGCGAAGCAGGAAGCAGCGCTGCTCCTCCGATTCCTAGGACGGCTCGAATCAAGATGAGTCCTGCGAGCGAGGTGACAAAGGCAGAGAGGGCAGAGGCAACGAGGAAAATGAGCAAGCCTGCGATATACACCCGTTTGGCTCCCAGCTTGTCTGCAAGCGACCCCATCAGGAGGAGCAAGCCTGCAAATACAATCGTATAAGCATTGACTGTCCATTGAAGGCCGATGATCCCTCCCCCTAAATCGTTGTGAATAGCGGACAGGGCAACACTGACGACCGTCGTATCCAGGAGGACCATAAAATAGCCGAGCGAAAGGCCGAGTAGGAGGAGAGCTCTGGATAATGTTTCTCTTTCCAAGGGAAGTCCCCTTTCCAAGTGAGCTGGGAGTACGCGATCCCGCATGGAAAGTGTAAAATGAGCGTGGAACTCAAAAAAGATGACCGTTTATCCTAGGAGTAACGCTCCTAGTGTAATAGCTGAAAAAGGGAATGGCAGGTGCAAAAAATGGAGCATGGAGATCGAGAACGACTCTTGGAGCTTGCTCACTTTTTAAAAACGAGGCGTGCACGTATTTCGCCAGAGCTGGCCGGTCTTCCCCATGCTGGGAGGCGGCGAACGCCGGGCTTGCGCCGTGGAGAGGTCGCGCAGCTTGCGGGTGTCAGCGTAGACTGGTACACCTGGCTGGAGCAGGGACGGGATATTCAAGTGTCCACGCAGGTCATCGAAAGCATCGCCCGCGCCCTTCAGCTGGACGCCACTGAGCGCAGACATTTCTTTTTGCTGGCTCTGCAACAGCTGCCGGCGGATCCGGTACCGCCAGCTAGTGAGATTAGCCCTGCGCTGCAGCAATTCCTGGATCTTCAGGGGATCTGTCCTGCCTATGTAACAGATCCACGACTGAACATCGTCGGGTGGAATCAAGCGGCTAGCAGGATATACGGAACATATGAAACGATGTCAGCGCGGGAGAGAAATTCGGTTTGGCGGACGTTTACTTCCCCCTACGTGCGAGAGTTGCTGCAGGAAAATTGGGAGAAGCATGCCCGGCATCGGTTGGCACACTTTCGAGCCTGCTATGGAAGCTATAGCGGAGATCCCTGGTGGATGGCGCTCATTGAGGATTTGAACCTTGCGAGTGAAGAGTTTCGTGAGTGGTGGCCGAGGCATGATGTTTTGAATGGTCCAGAGGGGCTGAAAGTCAACTATCATCCGTACGTAGGAAAGCTCGTATTTGAGCAGGTCTCCTTTCTTCTCTCCGATGCCCCTCATCTCACCGTTACGATCAACATGCCAAGAGACGATGGAGAAACGGCATCCAAGCTACGCCTGCTTCTTTCCCATTCATAAGTCGAGAAAAGCGCGGTCTTTATGATCGCGCTTTTTTGTATCGGAACCTATCGAACAATTTCGAATGCTCCCCATTTACAGACGCGAAAAGTTGTAGTAGTATATGGTCATTCAACAAAGTTGAATAGAGGGAAACACGAGTACAAAGTGAACGCAAAGTCAGTTCTTGACTCTTTTTTGCGATAACGTTTTTATTTGCGAATGAAAGCGTTTCATTTTGAAAGAGTCGGGCGAAGTGAGCAATGTACCCGTATAATTCAACGTAGAGTAGGAGAATGCGAGATGACTACCAGTCGGGTATCCGGATTTTACAAGCTAACACCTGAGGAAAGACTAGAGAAGGTCGCGCAGGCACGTCACCTGAGCGAAGAAGAAAAACAAATCTTGTCGGGAGCAACTCCTTTTCCATTGCGTACCGCCAATGCGATGATTGAAAACGTCGTGGGTGTAATGTCTATTCCACTGGGAATTGCGACCAACTTCAAAATCAACGGTGTCGATCGGTTCATCCCGATGGCTACGGAAGAGCCGTCTGTCGTGGCAGCAGCCAGCAACGCTGCCCGTACCTCCTACGATCTGGGAGGCTTCCACACTTCCTTGAGCGGTTCGATCATGCGAGGACAGATCCAGGTTGTGGATATGACGGATCCATACGGCGCGATGGCGAGAATCTACGAAAACAAAAAAGAGATTCTGGATCGCTGTAATGCAAAAGACCCGACGCTCGTTTCTTTGGGTGGCGGCGCGATTGACGTCGAGGTGCACGTGATTGAACGGGCGAAGCAGCCGATGGTCGTGCTTCATTTGCTCGTCGATACGCGGGATGCGATGGGCGCGAATGCAGTCAATACGATGGCAGAGGCCGTAGCGCCTTATATCGAGGAGATCACCTCCGGCCGCGTCGTGCTGCGCATCATCTCCAATCTGGCAGACCGCCGTCTGGTGCGTGCACGTGCCGTCTTCTCTACAGAAGAGCTGGGTGGCAAAGAAGTCGTAGACAATATCATCCGCGCTTACGAATTTGCAGAGTGCGATCCATACCGCGCGACAACCCACAACAAAGGGATTATGAACGGCATTTCCGCTGTCGTCCTGGCAACCGGTAACGACACGCGCGCAGTTGAAGCAGGGGCACATGCCTACGCATCTGTGACAGGTCGCTATCGTTCCTTGACTCGCTGGGAGCTGAATCGTGAGGGCAATCTGGTGGGAACCATCGAATTGCCGATGGCTGTCGGAATCGTCGGCGGGGCGACCAAGTCTCATCCAACGGCTCGTCTCGGCTTAAAGGTCATGGACATCACAAACGCAGAGGACTTGGCAGGAGCGATCGCAGCTGTAGGTCTCGCACAAAACCTGGCAGCGATGCGTGCGCTGGCGGCAGAGGGCATTCAAAAAGGTCATATGGCACTGCATGCACGAAACCTTGCGATGATGGCAGGCGCACAAGATGATCAGATCGACCAGATCGTGAAGCAAGCGATCCAAGAGAAGGATGTGCGCTATGACCGCATTCTGGAGCTGACCAAACAATTGCAAGAGGGGGCTGTCCATGGAAACTGAAATGGTTCGTAACGAACAGCAAAAAGCAACGTCGCAGAAAGAATACATCGAGATTTTAGGGGACACAGTCGTTCCCGTCCGTATTCTATCGGCAATCGTGATCAGCATTTGTCTGAGCATCGGCGGTTATTTCTTGGGGAAAAGCATTTTCCCCAAGTTCGCTGAGGCGAAGATGGTCGGATCATACTCCCTTCTGCTCGGCATCGCGGGCAGTGTGATCGGCTTGATCATCTGCGCCAACCTGTTTAAACCTAGCCGTATTTTGACGGAAGAGGAAACGGGCTCCGAAGACTTGGAAGAGATTCTGATCAGCATGCAGGTAGATCCGAAAGCGGAGTACGACTTGATTAAAGACGACCCTGTCACGAGAAAAGAGATGGAAGAGTTGGGGATTTTGGAAACATTCAAGCGCAGCGGGGGGCGATCTGAGTAATGAGCGTACTAATGATATCTATTTTGCTCGCACTGGCGGGTGCCATTATTTTCTCTCTGATCGGCCTAGTTTCGGGTACAGATGAAACCGCTATCATGGTTCCGTTCACACTGCTCGTCATTTTGCTCGGTGCACCTCCAGAAGCTGTATTCTCCTTCTTCATGGCGGCCGTATTGGCCAAGCACCTTACGCATGCGATCCCGACGGCATTGATGGGGATCCCGGGCGATACGACAGCAGTACCACTAATCGACCACGCATCATCGCTGCGTCGATTGGGCGTGCCTCACGTGGCTTTGCGCAAAATGCTGTCCGGCGGTTTGATCGGCGCTTTCATCGCACTGCCTACAGCGGTATTGTTCGGTCAGTTCCTGGGTCAGTTCGCTGACTTTTTCAAATCGGCTTCCGGTCTGATCTTTACGCTGGCTGCCATCCTGATTGCGTACTTCTCCAAAGGAAAATGGGTAAGCGTCCTGATGATCATCCCGTTTGCCTTCTTCATTAAAAGTATTGATACGTTCAGCTTTAGCGTAGTTGAAAAGCATCTGAGCACGAGCTTCTTTTTAGGAATCGCGATTGGGCCGATGCTCTCGGACATTCTGTTTTCGCTGTCTCCGAGCGCGCGTAAAGCCTTGGTTCGCTCGAAAGCCAAAGAGTATCACCTCGCACCGGAAACGAAATCCTGGAAGGGGTATTTTCCAAATCCGTTCCGTGTTTTGACAGGCAGACAGACTGCACATACGGCAGCGACTTCCTTTGTCTCTTCGTTGACCTTTGCATTCAGCCCTGTGGGAATGACTTCCCTGATGGGAGAAATCGTGGGCTCGCGCAACAAGGGTGTGTACAAAAAGGCATCCTCCAGCTTGGCTTCCATGAACGGTGTGACCGAGTCCACCTATATTGCCGAAGCGATCATTCCGCTGCTGGCGTTTGGGATTCCGCTCAGCCCAGTTGCACTTGGACCGGCATCTCCTTTGTTCAACGCACCGCCTGTCTTTACGAGTGAACCTGTGAACAACCTGCACAACATGCTGACACCGTGGGAGTTCTTCCTGTACGGCCTGATCGGTCTGGTGATTGCTGCTCTGATTGCGTATCCGTTCGCCATGAACTACGCGCGCAAAGCTACTGTTTTCGTCATGAAAAACATCAGCCAGGAAGCGATCGTCGGTATGTTCATCGGTCTGGCATGTCTGCTTGCTTTCCATGAAGCACAACTCGTTGGGGTCATTCTTACACTGACTATGGCAGCAGTCGGAGGATTGATGAACCGCGTACTGGGCGTCAGCTCCGGGGTACAGTTCATGATCTTCTACGGCTCCACCTACATGATGTCAAAACTGCTTGGAGCTTGATGACGATGAAATTCGATCCGAAACAAATCACCATCAAAGAAGTGGGGCCGCGAGATGGCTTGCAGAACGAGTCTGTCTTTGTCCCCACTGCTGACAAGATTGCCTGGATCAATCAGATGTCTCATACCGGCTTGTCTTATATCGAAGTCACGTCGTTTGTCCATCCAAAATGGATACCCGCCTTGGCGGATGCAGTAGAAGTGGCTGCAGGCATCGAGCGAGTGCCAGGTGTCACCTACGCGGCTCTGGTCCCGAATGCAAAGGGCTTGGAGAGAGCTTTATCCGCCAACGTGGATGAGGTATCGATATTCATGTCAGCCAGCGAGACACACAATTTGAAAAATATCAACAAGACCCGCGAAGACACCTATCCGATCCTGGCAGAAACGACGAAGGCAGCATTGGCGGCAGGCAAGTCGGTTCGCGGCTATGTTTCCACCGTTTTTGGTTGCCCCTATGAAGGCGCAGTCGCGGTAGACGAGGTCATTCGCGTCACGGAAACACTACTGGAGATGGGCGTACAGGAAATATCGCTCGGAGATACGATCGGGATCGCACAGCCTAGGCAGGTGCAGGAGGTGCTCGAGGTGTTGCTCCGACGCTTTCCGGCAGATAAGCTGGCGATGCACTTCCACGATACACGCGGTATGGCGATGGCGAATGTCCTCGTATCGCTGGAAATGGGGATGACCACCTTTGACAGCTCGCTTGGTGGGCTGGGCGGATGCCCGTACGCTCCAGGTGCATCAGGAAATATCGCAACAGACGATTTGCTGTACATGCTGCATGGTCTGGGGATGCAGACAGGGATCGATCCAGATAAGCTGATGGAAGCAGCGCGCTTCATTCAGGGCAAAATGGGCCGTTCCTTAATGAGCCACAGCATGCAGGCTTGCCAGTAAAAACGAAAAAAGCACAGCGACCAGAAGGAGCATGGCAAACATGTCCTCGAGGCTGCTGTGCTTTTTGACATGGGAGATTATTGCTGCGTCGGGTTTTGATCCATGTAAAAGACTTCCCACAGATGCCCGTCCAAGTCCTGGAAGCTCCAGGCGTACATAAAGCCATGGTCAACAGGCTCGTTATAAGGAGTCGCACCTGCTTCCAGTGCTCGGTTCACCAGCTCATTAACTTCATCGCGGCTGTCCGCGGACAGTGCCACAATTACTTCCGAATGGCGAGTAGCGTCCACGATTTCTTTCTTTGTGCTCTGAATGAAAGAGTGGAAGAACTCCTCTACCAGCAGCATAGCGTAAATACTGTCGCTGATGACCATGCAAGCTGCTTGTTCATTGGTGAACTGCGGGTTGAACTCGAAGCCTATCTTGGAGAAGAATTCTTTTGTTTTCTCCAGATCTTTGACCGGGAGATTGACGAAAATATTGTTCGTTGCCATAATCCAATCACCTCTATGGTAAATTTCCTGTAGGAACAGGATGCACATGTTCATAAGGAAAGTAAACCACAAAAAGGGAGTGGATGTTTCTTCTAAATTGCTATTTTCTCTTCCTACTGCGTTTTGCTAGCGCGGATGATGAGAAAATGCGGATGGGTCATGAGGCGTTCGTAGCTTTTCGCGACGTCTTCGGGTAGCCGCAATCATTTCTGCACTCAGATCGATCGCGGTAACGCTGGCGCCGCGATTTAACAGCTGCTCCGTATACCATCCTGCTGCACAACCAGCGTCCAGCGCGGTCAATCCCGTCATATTCTCGGGTAGCTGCTCCAGCATGGCCGGTCGCTCATAAAACGCATTGAAGCCACTCTCGGTATCTACATTTTTCTCGTAGTCGAGCGAAAGCTTTGCATAAGCATCGATGATTTTCTGTTTCACGCGGTGCACCTCCGATAAAAACTTATTTTTGTTCGGGTTGTGATGATTAGACTTTACATCCATCCATGAAGATTGCTATTTTCTAGACAGAGGAAATTGCATCCAGACTTTGAAAAATCCGTGCTCATCCATTGCTTTGCTCACTTCAAGAAGTGGAGGTTCCCTTTATGCTAAACATACGAAATGCAATAATGGAAGATTTGCCTCAGCTTGTAGCCATTGAACAGCTATGCTTTTCAAAAGAAGAAGCGGCAACGAAAGAAACGCTGGAAAAACGCATTGCGCTCATTCCAGATAGCTTTTATGTGGCGGAAGAGGATGGGGTCATTGCGGGTTTTGTGAACGGCCCTGTAATGGAAACAGCATTCATAACCGATGATTTATTTCGGGACAGTACGGAAAATCCAGCAACGGGCTGGCATCAAAGCATCTTGGGATTAGCCGTTTCTCCCCATTTTCAAAATCGTGGAGTAGCAGCAAGACTACTGGCGCATCTAGAAAACGAAGCAAGAGAGAAAAAACGTAAAACAATTACGCTTACATGTAAAGAGAATATCATTCATTTCTATGAAAAACTGGGATATATCAACCAAGGTGTCTCGAGCTCTAAACATGCTGGCGTTACTTGGTACAACATGAGTAAAGAATTGCTGTCATAGACGTGCAAAGTATGTCAACGAACGGAGAACGATCGTGCAAGAAACTCCAAGTAACGGATGCTGGTGATCAATCGGCAGCCGTTTTGATACTCGCTAGTCATCTTCTGTTTAGGGAAAATGAAGGATTAGAAGCCACCTTTGGGTGGTTTTTTGTTTGTGTTCATTTTGAGTTCACAGAGGTGTATTACAGTGGCGCTATGCTGTTAAAGCGGAATTCTCTGGAGGGATACTAGAATGTACAAATGGGTAATCGGGGCTGTTTTGTACGTGGCGCTGGTCATAGGCGGCTATTCGGTTTACGAAAAAGTGACTGCCGATGATAAACAAGCTGTTGCTTTGGCTAACGAGGATAGTCACGAAAGTCACGAAAGTCACGAAAGTCACGGCGCGCAGGAGAACCATGCGCATGGTTCTGATTTGCATGAAGAAGGGAGTAATGAAGTACATACGTTTGTTCAAGCGGATGAAAAGGAAATCAAGATATATGTAAAAGATAAGGCGGGAAATCCAGTTCAAGAACTAGAAGTAAATCACGAGAAAATTCTCCATTTTATTGTAGTGGATGAGCATTTGCAAAAGTATTACCACTTGCACCCGGAACAAACAGGTAAGGGGCAGTTTACAATCAAAAGCACCCTGCCTGAAGGATTTTATAAGGCATTTATTGATAGGAAGCCCAAAAATCTTGCTTACCAGGTAACGCCGGTCCCATTTATCGTCGGCCATCCAAGTGTATCAGCTCAGAATCTTGGGATGAAGCCGGACAATACGTTGACTCAACAGATCGATGGAGAAACCGTCACACTAAAGATGAGCAGCTTTGCGATCAACCAACCGGTCACGTTAACGTTTGATTTGGACAGAACCAACTTAACTACATATTTAGGTGCCTTGGGTCATGTAGTGATCGTAGACGAAGGTGCAGGGCAGTATCTGCATGTTCACCCAGCCCAACAGGAGGAACCAGTATTTGAGACGCAGTTTGTGCAGCCCGGGATCTATAAAATTTGGGCGGAGTTCAAACAGGATGGAAAAGTAAGGGCATTTCCTTTTGGAGTAGAAATAAAGGGAGAGAAATAACATTGGCAAAGGTATTAGTGGTAGACGATGATGCTCATATCCGAGAGTTGGTCCGTTTGTATTTGGAGGATGAGGGCTTTGAAATAATCGAGAAATCGAATGGGGAGGAAGCGCTGCAGTACGCTGAAAATCATATCGTGGATCTGGTGATTCTCGATATAATGATGCCGAAGATGGACGGTTGGGTCTTATGCGAGAATCTCCGTGCATTTGGTGAGATGCCCATCCTGATGATCACCGCGAAAGGAGAAGCCACTGATCGGATAAAAGGATTTAAACTCGGCACGGATGATTATTTGGTGAAGCCATTTGACCCGGTGGAGCTGGTTCTTCGGGTAAAGGCTTTGCTAAAGCGGTACCGTATCTCTACCGCAAGCGAGATAAAGCTCGGCGCTATTACGTTAGACCGTAAGCGTTATCAGGTTATCTGCAGCAATGGACAAACCATGACACTTCCCATGAAAGAATTCGAGGTGCTGTACAAACTGGGCAGTAATCCCGGACAGTTATTTACCAGGAACCATCTGATAGAACACATCTGGGGTATCGATTATGGAGGTGATGATCGGACTGTGGATGTTCACATCAAGAGGCTTCGGGAGAGGTTCGCTGACTTCGAGTCTGATTTTCGCATCGTCACGATCCGGGGACTTGGTTATCGTCTGGAGGTGTGTCCGGATTAAATCGCTGTATACCCGCGTCGTATTGGTCTTTATCTTCATTGTGATGTTGAGCTTGTTCGCAGCGTTTATGGTCAGTACATGGATGTTTGAAGGGCGGAAGCATACCTTTATCGAAGAAACGTTAGTAAAAGACGGCAAAAACATCATCGAAGCATATCGGTCGAACCCTTCTGCTGATGTGGGATCGTTTGTGCAAGGTTTCTCTGGTCTTTCGATTTACAGTGTCCAGCTATACGATAAAGAAGGCGTGCCCCTGCTTGAAGAAAAAGAGCCCATGCATGTGGAACAGAGTCAAATTCAGCAGGTGCTAGGGGGCAACATTGCACGCAGCATCGATACAGAAACACAGGATCTTCCAATCGTAGGGGTTCCTTTTTCGGTGAAAGATGAACCCTACGCTTTGTTTCTCACGTTAGACAAGCATACAGTAGAGCAAGAGCAAGAAACCATGCCTTGGATTCATGCTTTATATATACTTGTTCTGCTGATTGGCAGCTTTCTGATTTTGCTTGCAGCCCGCTATGTAGTAAATCCAATCATGCAGTTAACGGAAGCGACGAAGAGGATGGCAAAAGGGACCTTTGATTCGGCGAAGCTTCCCATGAATCGCAAGGATGAGATTGGTCAATTAAGCGTGAGTTTTCATGAGATGGCAAAAGAGCTGGCGAAACTGGATCAAATGCGTCAAGACTTTGTTTCGAGTGTCTCTCATGAGATTCAATCACCGTTAACTTCCATTTCAGGATTTACGAAAGCTTTAAAGCAGAAGAAGATGAGCGAAGAGAGCCGTCTGCGTTATTTGACGATCATCGAGGAGGAGAGCGAGAGGTTGTCACGCTTGGGGAAAAATTTGCTTCAGCTGTCTTATTTACAGCAGGAGCAGCATCCATTACAGGTGACTACCTACCAATTGGATGAGCAGCTGCGGAGGGCTGTCATCACTTTAGAGCCTTTATGGACCGTAAAGGAAATCAACATAGTTGTTGATCTTGAGGCCATATCCGTTCATGCGGACAAAGATCAGCTGGATCAGGTGTGGATTAACTTGCTGAACAACGCTATCAAATTCACTGCGCCTCATGGGACGATACGCATCCAATCGATGGGGAAAGCACAGCAAAATATCATATCTATCACAGACAGTGGGATCGGGATCCCTCAAGAAGAGCTTGCGAATATTTTCAAGCCGTTTCATAAAGTGGACAAAGCCCGTAGCCGTTCTGTAAAGGGAAATGGGCTTGGTTTATCCATCGTCAAGCAAATCATAGATATGCATAACGGAGAAATTCATGTGTCTAGCAGTCTGGGTACTGGCACCATTTTTACGGTCGCACTACCGCGTGAGAACTAGCAAACCAATCTACCATTTTTCTCATGGAAACATATCGCCCGCGGGGGGCGGTATTTTTTTTTGCCTATCCTATCGGTTCATATTCAGTTCATGGAGCTGGTTTATCGTAATCCAAGGGGGAGTTGCCATGAAAATTTTGCGGTATGTGAGGAAACAAATACGAAAAATTAGGATCAGAGGAGAATCGAGATGAGATCATTATTACGTATCGTTGTCTATGGAATGACGTTCGTTATCTTTTTCGGAGGGATCGGTGCGTTTGGGTATATTCACTCCAATCAGGGATATTGGTTCCCCACTCGGCAAACTCCGATGCCAGCTTTACAAGAGGTGAGCGTCCCTGAGCATCATCCGGAAAAACCTACAGTTGCAGTCATGTTATCCAACCCGACAACAGAAGTTTTTGATTTTATGGTTCCGTATGAAATGTTCGCGATGACGGGGGCTTATAACGTCTATGCCGTTGCCCCGGACAAAAATGTGAAGACACTCTCGGGCGGCTTGGATCTGATGCCGCACTATTCTTTTGATGAACTGGATCGCTTATTAGGAAAAAGTCCTGACCTTATGGTGATCCCGGCCATGCCTAGGGTTGACGAAGCCAAGTATAGACCAGTCCGGGAATGGATTTACAAACATGCGGATACGAAGCTGCTTAGCATTTGCGCTGGAGCGGTGAATCTGGCCGATACAGGTCTATTAAAAGGGAAAGAAGCTACTACCGACTGGAAAAGCTTCGATTATGGTGAAATCAATAACTATCCTGAAACAAAGTGGAGGAGGGATGCTCGCTATGTAGCGGACGGGAACATCGTCTCTTCAGCAGCGCTCACCTCAGGAATCGATGCGGTCCTCTATGTGATCTCCCAGCAAGTGGGCGAATCTACAGCGGAAAAAATAGCGAAAAAGATGAATTACCCTTTTTATCATTTTGTAAAAAATCCGAAGGTAGACCCTTATTATGTGGATCGAACCGAATTGATTTTTTGGTTCAACCAAGCATTCCAATGGAGCAAAAAAGACGCAGGGGTCCTGTTGTATAACGGGATGGATGACGGTGCACTTGCGACGATTTTTGATACGTATGCCGCTTCGGGAACAACAAGGGTGCACACCGTCTCAGACGCCAAGCAGCCTATCGTTACGAAGTATCACCTTAACCTGGTCACCAGATATCAGATGTCGAATGCGCCGAAGCTGGACCGAATGTTCGTTCCTGGGGTGGAGGCGGAGTCTTTAGCGGCGGATGATGTCAAGCAGTGGAACGAAAAGGGTAACAATGTGGTGCCACAGTACATTCACAACGGCTCTGCTGACAGATTTATCTTTGATGCTCCACTTGAAGATTTAGCCAAACAAGAAGACGTCCTAACCGCTAACTATGGTGCCAAGCGATTGGAATACCGTGCCACCCATTTAACCTTCGAAGGCAGTCCGTTTTCCTATGAGGCTTTCGGCATTTCCGTTTTTCTTGGTTTAGCTGCATTTCTTGCTGCTTTCCTGATTGATAGACGATTTATTACATCAAAGCACAAGAAGGGGGCGTTTTTTTGAAAGTGAATGAAATCGCCTGGATACAAATTGCCAATTTTGCGAATCATTGCTTGGGGCCATTCAAGCCCTTGTTAAGCAGCCAACGGCCTTTGAGCAAAACAACTGCACCTGTTCCCCATAATATCAGGGCTGAGCCAAAGCCGACAGATACCCACCAGGTCACAATCTGATGATTACCTAATGGAACCCTCGCCGGCATCAAAAGCAATGTGGCTGCCCCAAGGAGGCAAAGGAGCGAACCCGCAATATAGTGAAACCTGATTCGGAAGAGGTGGGCCAAAGGGAAGAAATGGGCACCGACAATAATGGCCATCACTGGGAAAAAGAAATCAAAATGATTGGTTGCGCTACAGATTGCGCTTGCTATACCGATCATCACGCCTTCGAGACCGAATATAATCCCGAACCAAGTACCTGTTCGCATAAAGCGACGGGAATCCGCTTCCGTCATCTCATTGGATAACTTTCTTGATGCTTTTATCAACATGATCCCGCCTATAAATAGCGTGAAGCCGAACAACAAAGACAGTATCAAAAGCCAGAGGAATCCCCACCCCTGCAGACCACCAATTCCAATCCCGGCCCACAGAGTACCAAAGAACGCCATGAAGAGAACTCCAAAGGCCGCGCTGCGAACAGCAACTCTGGGAATCATGTGTTTCGACATTCATGAACACCTCCTTCAGTGATCACCATCCATATTATACAGCACGATATCTCCTCATAAATCCCCTTGCCATTTTTATCGCGGAGGTCAGTGAATTGACGGAGCCAAATGATTTCAGGATGGATCAAAACGTAGAGATGTGACTGCTTCCCTCTCTATAGTGGGAGCAATCCATGCTGGGTACTTCACTCCACGTCCTGCCTGAATGAATCATCACTCATTCTACAGGTGGGTAATGAAAACGCAAGATCTTGAAATTTACATTCCCCTATACTAAAAAAGGCAATTAGCTGTGACGAAAAATGGGGGAACAAACATGAGTAACAAGGTGGAAGGATTGTTAACGAACGCAGATTTTCGCAGGCTCTGGATTGGGCAAACGGCAGCACAGTTTGGGACTCAGGTTGCATTATTAGGAATGCCATTAGTGGCAGCTCTCTATTTAGGGGCCAGTCCCATGCAAATGGGGTTGCTTGGTTTTGCCGAGTATGCACCATTTATCATTTTCGGTTTGCTCGCTGGTGTATGGATAGACAGAGTTCCTCGGCGGCCTATTCTTGTCGCTGCTAACTTTTTCAGGGGTGTATTCCTGCTCATTGTGCCGCTGTCAGCCGTAACTGGATTCCTGAATATGACCATTCTATACTTGGTAGCCTTCCTGGTGGGGATCTGTACTGTCTTTTTTGATGTTGCCTATACATCCTTTTTGCCTTCCATAGTGAGCAAGGAGCAGCTTGTTGATGGGAATAGCAAACTAGAGACGAGCAAATCTACCGCACAAATTGCCGGGCCGGGCTTATCAGGTGGTCTGGAACAGTTAATCACCGCTCCTTTTGCCATCTTGTTCACGTCGGTATCCTTTTTTGTATCCGCTGTATTCATCGCCCGGATTCACAAGTTGGAGACAATCGTGACAGATGAGAAAAAACAAAAAAACATGTGGGCGGAAATGAAAGAAGGGCTGCATACGGTTTACACAAAACCGTTGCTGTGGGGAGTGGTGCGCTGCTCAACAGTCTTTAACCTTTCGTGGAATGTTATTTTTAGTGTGTATGTTCTATATGCATCGCAAGAACTCAACATCAGTGCGAGCATTCTTGGCGTTATCTATGGAACGCTAGGAGTAGGCTACCTATGTGGCTCACTGCTTGCCCAAAGGGTTGTACGTCGTCTGGGAGTAGGTCCCACCATTGTGGGTTCCGCTGCGATCGCAGCATGTGGCGGTTTGCTTGCTCCATTAGCAGGAGGATCAGAATTACGTATTGCGTTGATGCTGATGCTCGGACAGCTTCTTTTCGGAATGGGTGTCTCCATGTTTAGCATTAGTACCGTCAGTTTACGTCAAGTAATGGTACCGGATGCCCTGCAAGGTCGCGTGAATGCTACATTTCGCTTTATTTCGTGGGGTACTTTGCCGCTTGGTTCATTACTTGGAGGGATGATAGGGGGGACAATGGGGTTACGGTTCGCTTTACTTGCGGGTGGCATTGGATTGTTAGCTTCAGCTTGTACGTTGTTGTTCACCCCATTTTTACAGCTGCGTGTGAAATCCTTTCATGAAGTAACATGGGAAAGAGAAGTGCCTACAAAGAGCTAGGGAGTGCCTTGGGAAGTATGAAACGAACGGGATCATGGGGGCAATGAAACAGAGGCAGTCTAGGACTTACTTTTTGTGTCCTGGACTGCCTCTGACTCTTTGCACTCGGTTAGTCTCAAACTCATTTTACAAGGCAGCTGATTTTTCATTCAAAGGAAGTGGTAAGATCGACCATGCCTCAGTCAAGAACAATCGTATTCTGACAACTGGATATCTGCGGAAATTGAGGAAATACTTATGATGATCTTGAAGAACGGGGATGAAGGAATGGTTGAAGAACTTAAAGCAACTTTTCAAAATTGCATGGACTTCACTATTCGTTTCTATCGAGAAGGTCAATTGGAAGTAATGTATCTGAGTTCCTTAATTGGAAACGAGGAGTTACTACGAGATATCATTTATCCATTCGCGGATAACGAAGAGGTTGACATTTTCAACATAGTAAACAAAGCTCCCTACACTCCCTGTTGCGATCTCGCTGAATGTGCTCAAGGAATTTTAGAAGGGAAAGCATTTCTTCTTTATCAGGATAACACGTACCTCGTCGATATTCGGCACACCCAAGGGCGGTCTATTGACGAATCGAAAGTGGAATCAGTGATTTCGGGTCCCCATGACGGTTTCGTCGAAAATGCTTCTCAAAACATTGGTCTTATCCGTAATCGGATGAAAAGCGCCCAACTGAAAACTGTAAAATATACAGTTGGTTCCACTACACAAACGGATATCGTCATCCTGTATTTAGAAGACATCGTAAACCAAGAGCTGTTGATTGAGGTACAGAAAAGAATAGGCGCTATAAAGACTAAAGCTGTTTACGGTGCAGCAATGGTCACTCAGCTTCTTGGAGAGCACCCCGACACAGTATTCCCCCAATTTGTGCTAACAGAACGCCCTGATACTACATGCTCTCACATCATGCAAGGACGAATTATATGCTTCGTGGATGGATCACCTTCAGCGTTGTGCATGCCATCAACGTTCTTCGATTTTTTTTCGTCTCCTGAAGACGATTACCAACCCTGGATCATAGGATCTGTGCTGAGACTACTACGATTTTTGGGTTTATTTATTACCTTCGTTATCACCCCACTTTATGTAGCGATTACAACCTTTCATTACGAAGTCATTCCCTTTAATATGCTGCTGAATTTGACGGAATCCCGCAGAAAAGTTCCGTTTCCGCCCTTGTTCGAGGCTCTACTAATGGAGATTACGATTGAGATGCTGAAAGAAGCCGGAGCAAGAATGCCCACTAAAATCGGGCAAACGATTGGGATTGTTGGTGGAATTGTCATCGGCCAAGCAGCAGTTCAAGCAGGTTTTACAAGTAACATTTTGATAATCTCGATTGCCGTATCAGCAATCGCTTCCTTCGTAATTCCGAACTATATCATGAGCAATGCCGTTAGGCTTATTCGTTTTCTTCTGATTCTGATAGCAGGTGGATGGGGCATGTATGGTCTTGTCATCGGAATTGGTCTCATCGTTGTTCACTTAGCCTCCATTTCAAACATGGGAACGACATACTTAGCCCCCATTTCTTTTGGAAAGATCCGTAAGTGGGTAGGCAATATGAGCTCATCGCATTTAAAGGAGGAACCATGCAATTAAAGTGGTTTCATGTCGCGATTTATATATACATGCTCGAGTTTGGAGTAAGTATATTCAATGGCGATCGAGTTGCAGCGGAAAATATCGGAACCAATTACTGGGTCGGTATCATATTGCTTGGATTGATCGCTTCCCTGAATCTATTTCTTATTGCCCTGGTTGCCCGAAAGGCAAAGGGGAAATCTGTCTTTGATATTATGGAAGCTTCATTTCCCAAGGTTTGCCTATTCCCGCTCTACATTGTGTTAATCCTGTTTTGGATTTTTACGGGAAGTACAATAGGGAAAGACTACACTCTCCTGTACCAGATTTTGTCCTTTCCTTCACGTAATCCCATGCTTCTTCTGCTTTTATTTATGGCGGTCATTTATCTCATTATCATTCAAAGCATTTACGGGATAAGTCGAGTTATTACTTGCTTTTTTTCTTTGTGGTTTGGATACCGTTTTTGGTGCTCTATTTTCTTCCTGATTGGGATTTGCAGCGAATAACCCCTTTTTTCTTCAAAGAGGCTATAAACAGCCCGACGTTATATTCATGGGCAGAAGTGTATCAGCTATTTATCGGTTATGAGATGATCCTCGTTTTGATACCTTATTGTGAAGGACGAGGATTTGGGAAAGGATTGTTCATTGGACAAGCTTTTACTAGCCTCATCTATCTCATGGCGAATGTAACGATCTCCGGTTATTTCGGTATAGAGCTGTTGCAAAAGCTTACCTATCCTGTCCTGAACTTATTGTCCTATATTGAATTTCCTTTTATTAATCGAATCGAGAGCTTGAGCTTTACCCTGTTCGTCTTCAACAGTCTTTCTAAAGCAGCTATTTATTGCTTTGCTGCGCTCTTGCTGTTGAAACGATTATTTCCTTCTGTGCATACAAAATGGCTGGCACTTGCCATCATCAGTATTTTTTACCTTTTTGCTTCTGAAATGAAAGTAATGCGTCAATCGGAGTATCTGTATCAGATGGTGAATATTTTTGAAATAGCTCTTGCCTTCTTCAGTCCAATCCTTTTGCTAATCCTGTTATTCCATCAGCAAGCAAGTAGGAAAAGGAGAGCGTAATCATGCACCGTGCTTGGGCTTTGGTTCTAACCGTACTATGCTTGACGGGCTGCCAAGATCATTTTTATCTCGAAAAATTAGGCTATATATTGGCGATTTCCTATGATGCAACGAAAGCGGAAGCCATCGATGGCAAGCTGAAGTTTGGATTTGCTATACCTCGATCCGAGGCAGATAAGCAAATATTCATTACTACAGAAGCAAAATCAAATAACGAAGCCTTATTAACCATTTCTCGAGAGAATAATTACCAGCTGGTTAAAGGTCATTTGCGTATGGTTCTTTTTGGAAAAGATTGCGCCCGACTCGGGGTAAACCAACAACTCGATACATTGATACGTGATTCAACAATTAGAGGCAATGTAAAAATGATAGCGGTGGATGGGGACGCCGGAGAACTCCTCAACCGCTCATTACCTCAATATGATCTGACAAGTCTGTTTCTTAATGACCTCTTGCAGACGACAGAAAAGACGTCCATCATTCCTGAATCGGACCTATTTACATTTACGAGAGATCTTTATGATGATGCGATCGATCCTTTCATGCCTGTTTTAAAAGTCGGTTCGCAAAAAATATATCTTTCAGGTATTGGTTTGTTTCAAGATGATAAATTGGTTGACATAGTAGGATCGGAGCAGATGCCTACGTTTCATTTACTGCAAGGCTCGATTCATAATCTAAACTTGATCATGAATATCCAGGAGGATGAGGGAAAAGCCTCACAGGTAGGACTATTTCATGTCTCAGGAGAGCGTAAAATCACCGTGACTGCTCATCATCCCATCAAGTCAGGAACAGATTTGAAAGTGAGTATTGAGCTGAACATGTCTGGTGCGGTCACGGAGTATTCCGGTCCAATGAAATTAGAATACCCAAGGAATCAAAGGAAGCTGGAAGCCTATATGAATCGCTTTGTTGAGCAAGAAGCGGAGAAAATGGTTGAGTCTTTACAAAAGAAAAAAGTGGATCCGCTTGGAATTGGTCAATTTGTACGTCAACAAACTACTCACGCAGAGTGGAAAGCGATTCTATGGCGAGATGTATGGGAAACGGCTGATATCCAGGTCAAAGCGAATATGAAAATGAAAAATTATGGAGAAATCCAACACTAACGGCGGAAGACCTAGCGTTCCCAAATTCAAACCGCCATCAATTTATTTCTTCATCTACTGTGACAAGGTGTTTTTGTTTGGAAGGAATTTGTAATTTTTGATTCGAATAATGATGAGGATGGCCAGATAATTAAATTTGTGCACATTGAGGAGATAAAACTATGGCAAAAAGCAAATTGCAAAGAATGGACAATGTCGGCATCGTTGTAGAATCCCTTGATGACGCAATCTCTTTCTTCGAGGAGATTGGCTTGATCCTCGAAGGGCGAGCCACTGTCGAAGGGGAATGGGCTGGTCGCGTAACCGGACTGGATTCTCAGTGCGTAGAGATTGCGATGATGGCAACCCCGGATGGACACAGCCGAATTGAACTTTCGCGATTTCTCACCCCACCTCCTATATCAGATCACCGGACTGCTCCTGTGAACGCCCTTGGTTATCTACGCGTCATGTTCGCTGTTGAAGACATTGACGAAATGGTATCCAGACTCACTAAGCGTGGTGCTCAGCTCGTTGGCGAAGTGGTTCAGTACAAGGACTCGTATCGGCTCTGCTACATTCGTGGAACGGAAGGAATTCTAATCGGGCTGGCGGAACAACTCGGGAATAAATAAGGGAGTGACGTTTTATCAAAAGTCTTTACTGAAATACATAAACATTACAAAAGCAAAAATGGAAATATGCAGGGTAAGGCTTGCCTGTGGGCGAGCTTTTTTACTGTTCCTGTGCGCCGAATGGCTATACCTACCATACGTTATGCTGTTAAAAAGCTTGCGGCCCGTGGAAAGGCAGCAGTAAACGTTTCAGGGCAGTGGCTCCCACTGAACCAATGGGAAGGATACGATCGACCTTTCCCCGAATAAATGTGAAGACCCGTTGAATGTAAGTGTAAACTTTACAACAAGAAGACGGCATACTACTCGGATGCCGCACCGCCCTTCGGGGAGATCGTTAAAGGAGGCCGCGATGAACGAGACCGCATTTGACGAACTATTATTTGCAAGCCTGAAGCCGGGCTTAACCTCGTTTTGTTACCGAATGCTAGGCTCCATGGACGATGCGGACGATGCCGTTCAGGAGACGAGTATTCGGGTCTGGCAGAGCTGGAGCACGTTCAGACAGGATTCCTCGTTCAAAACGTGGGTTTATCGGATTGCCTCCAACCTGTGCTTGGACAAGCTGAGACAATCCAAACGCCGCGCGCTTCCTGTTGACCTGTTCGATCCAGCCGTCGCCATCGTCGAGCCGCGCGACACGCTGCCGGACTCTGCCTGGATCTGGCCGTCTCCCGACTTTGGGGGCAATCCGGAAGATCGGCTCGTCCGCAGAGATACCCTTCAACTGTGCTTCATCGCTCTCCTGCAGACCTTGCCTCCGCGGCAGCGCGCGGTACTCATTTTGAAGGATGTATTTGAATGGTCCTCTAAGCAGATCGCGGAAGCGTTGGCGATATCGCCGGCAGCGGTGAACAGCGCCTTGCAAAGAGCCCGGGAGACGATGGACCGGGCGCAGCTTCGCTCGGATGAGCTCAGCAGCATGGACGTTCTACCGGATCAGCAGCTGCTGTCCCGGTATGTGGAGGCCTTCGAGCAATTCGATATTGCTGCGCTCGTTGCGTTGTTCCACGAGGAAGGCTGCATGTCGATGCCGCCCTTCGAGATGTGGATCCGCGGCAAGGAAGATTTGTCCGCTTTCTATTCGCTTACTCGCTGGCATTGCGAAGGTTCGCGATTTGTGCCCATTACGGTGAATGGCGGTTATCCGGCGCTGGCCCAGTATATGCCGAGTAAAGCGGGCTCTGGCCTGGTACCCTGGGGCATCCACGTCATCGAAACCAAAGAAAATCAAATCCTGCACGTTCAAAACTTCATTCATACGCCATTATTTTCGCGATTTGGGCTGCCTGAGCGAATTGACCGATGAATTTCGTCATTGGCTTACGTCTATATCATTGAGAACAACCAAACGAAGAGAGGTGTCTATGTAAAATGGAAACGAGTCAACCGAGGAAAGTAACCGTACAAGCTGTCATTCAAGCGCCTGTAGAGAAGGTATGGCGCTATTGGACCGAGCCGGATCACATCACGAAGTGGAATCAAGCGTCCGAGGACTGGCATGCGCCGAGAGCCGAAAACGATCTGCGGGTCGGCGGCAAGTTTTTGACACGGATGGAAGCGAAGGATGGCAGCATGGGCTTTGATTTTGGCGGCGTCTACGATGTCGTGAATCGGCATGAGGCGATCGGCTACACCATGGAAGACGGAAGAAGAGTGGATATTGCTTTCGTCGATCAAGGGAATGAGACGAAGGTCATGGAAACATTCGACGCGGAAAGCTCCAATCCCGTCGAGTTCCAGCAAGCAGGCTGGCAAGCGATTATGGACAATTTCAAAGCTTATACCGAACAAAACTAATCATCGCGAAGAAGACGCCGGGGGAGATGCCCGGCGTCTGTCCTTTTGAACCCTAGTACGAGCGTGCTCTCTGTTAGCCTTAACCTTGTGCCGGGTCCATGTTCATGTAGTTAATGGCCCACAGATGGCCGTCCAAGTCCACGAAGCCCCAATGGTACATGAACCCATGCTCTTCAGGTTCAGCGTGCAATTTCCCGCCCAAGGAGAGCGCAGTATTCACGATTTCATCGACCTTTTCCCGGCTCTCGAAGGCCAATGCGATCGTCATCTGCGCATACTTGCTCGTATCGACGGATTCCTTCTCCGTGAGCGTATGAAAGAATGCTTGATTGATCAGCATGACCTGCAGGTTGTCGCCGATCACGATGGCTACCGCATTCTCGTTCTCGGGGAATTGCGGGTTGAGCTCGAATCCGAGTCCGGTGAAGAACGTTTTCGATTGTTCTACGTTTTTTACAGGCAGATTGAAGCTTGTGAATGAGGACGTTAATGCCATTTTCAAAACACCTCTTCGTCAAATTAGTTTGTGTTCATTTATGCCTTCGTTTCTATAGACGACAGCCGATCCGGGAATTCATCGGTCTCATGGATGCGGAAGCGTAAATTTTGAAAAATATCTTGGGATTGAGTTGGGATACCCGACATATTC
This sequence comes from Brevibacillus nitrificans, assembly GCF_003710965.1. Lineage (NCBI taxonomy): Bacteria > Bacillati > Bacillota > Bacilli > Caryophanales > Paenibacillaceae > Brevibacillus > Brevibacillus nitrificans. The sequence continues at coordinate 447,199 of NZ_RHHU01000010.1, forward strand.
CACAGTAGCTCTACTCCTGAAATCTCCTGCCCAAAAGAATCCCAGTGATGATGCACAACCCTCCGATAAACTGCCAGACGGAGAGATGCTCGCCAGCGATCAGGATGGAAAAGATGGCGGCAAACATTGGCTCGCTGCTCATCAACAGTGCCACCCGAGAAGGAGAAGTGCGACGGATCATGACCAACTGAATGTAGTAGGCAAACATGGTTCCAAACACCACCAGGTACCCGATCGCAAGCCAAAAGGATGGGGTCAGATAGCTCCAGGAGGAGGGCTGGGAAAGCGAAAGCAAGCCGGACACAATCGCGACTGTGGAAAATTGAATGACGGTCAATGCACGTGAATCCATGGTTTTTCCGGCTGTCAACTTCTTCGCCATGATCATCTGTATCGCATACCCGAATGCGGCAGCCAGCACCAGCACATCCCCGATTTTGGGGTCAAAGCCGTTCTTCATCGTCAAGAGAGTAGTCCCCGTGATCGAGAGAAGCAGGACACCCGCCAACGAAATTTTCAGCAGCCTTCCATGAATCAAATGATCGAGGACGGGGACCAAAACGACGTACATCCCAATGATGAAGCCGGCATTGGAAGCCGAGGTCGATGTCAAGCCAAAAGTCTCCAGGAAATAGGTAGCGCCGAGGATCAGCCCGAGAATCATGCCGCTGGTCCAGGCGGAACGGTCTGCATGACGAAGCACTTTGAAGGTAAAAGGAAGCATGATAATGGCAGTCAGCGTGAACCGGATAAAGAGCAGCTGGAAGACGGGGACCGTTTCTACGACACCCTTGATGACCATGTAATTGGAGCCCCAGATCATCGCAATAAGCAGCAGGGAGATGTCCGCCGTCCAGTGGGAATTCCATATGCTTTGGGCGATTCTTCTCCACTTATGGAGACTATTTTCAAATGCACTTTGGGATTTCAGGTAGTTTTGCACAATCCCAGACATCCTTTCGTTGAAAATTCCGATTTCTTTAGTATAAAGTCCTCCAGCCTCTTCCTTCCACAAAAATATCCTTGGGTCCGTGAAAAAGGTTTATTTTCGTTTCCGATGTCACAAATCCGAAGCCTACCTTGTTATATGTGTAAAACGTAAAGGGGCTGAGGGAAATGAACGACATGACATGCATTATCATCGGAGGCGGCCATGCAGGGCTTCATGCGCTCAAAGCAATCAAGGAAACGACTCGGGGCATGGCGAACGGAAGGCGGATTCGGTTTGTTTTGTTCGATAAGCTGCCTGGGCATGTACGCAAGGTGTTGTTGTTCCGTCCTGCAGTGAGCGGGGAAGAGATTACAGTTCCCTGGTCGCATTGGGCTGCCGAAGGAGTCGAATTCGTGCAAGGGACAGTTACTTCTATAGATAGTGGTGAGAAACAGCTTACCTATACGGATGCGCAAGAAAAGGAAGCACAAATTCGTTATGACCTTTTAGTTGTGACGGTCGGCAGCATCGTTCGGAGACTGGATCCGGCGCAGGGTGGCATCGCCTTGACCGACCCGCAATCTGCATCGGACATCCGGGAGCGCTGGCATGCCAACCTGCGCAAGGCTGCTGGTGAGACGAATCCGGAAGAACGTAAACGGCTGCTCTCGGTTGTGGTTGCGGGAGCGGGGATCAGCGGCATCGAGACGTCTGCCGAGCTGGCGCTTGCGATGCGGGAGGAAGCGGCGGCAGTGGGGCTGAATCCATCGGATACCGCTGTCTATTTGCTGAACGCGCAGGAGCGGCTGTTCCTGGAAGCGCCGCAGAAAGTTGGTCGGAAGCTGGAGCAGACTCTTCATGAGTGTGGAGTAAAAGTGCTTCACAATTGCAAGGCGATGCGGGAAGAAGCGGGTGTGGTGACACTCAGCAATGGCGAGAGCCTGGAGGTTGGCCTATGTATTTGGACGATTGGTCTGATCCCGAATCCGGCCCTTCTCCGCATGGGCTTGCCGCTTACGCCTGAAGGTCAAGTGCTGGTGGATGAATGCTATCGCGTGAAAGGGGCGCCCGGCGTATACAGCATTGGGGACTGCGCAAGAATTGTGGATCCGCGCACAGGCAAGGCAGATCAGATGAGGTGCGGAGAAGGCGTGCTGCAGGCAGACCGTCTGGGAAAAATCGTGATGGCCGATCTAAAGGGCAGCCCCGCGCCCGTACACAAATCAGTACCATTGGATTTCTACTGCATCGGCTTGGGGGAAAATCGCGGATTGGTGTGGGGGCGCAAATGGGGACTGACGATGATGATTACAGGAAAGCCTGCCTGGAAATTCAGGAAACTGGCATGGGATGGAGGAAGCATGCTACGATAGTAAGGAAGAGATGGAAAAGGGAACAGTTTCCAACAAACGGGAGAAGGTGGGGCGGCGAATGAAAGAACTGTACGATCAATATAGGGCGCTGCTGTTCACGCTTGCTTATCAGCTGACGGGCTCAGCGGCAGACGCAGAAGATGCGGTGCAGGACGTATTCATAAAGTCGCTTGACGTACATTTGGAACGTCTGGAGAAACCGAAGGCGTATTTGTGCAAAATGATAACCAATCACTGCCTCAATCAGCAGAAGTCCGCGCGGAAAAGGCGGGAAGTGTACGTCGGTCCGTGGCTTCCCGAGCCGGTTCGGACACAGGAGACAGAAACGCTCGAGATGACGGTTGCCCGCCGCGATCTTTTGTCCTACGCCATGCTCGTACTTTTGGAAAGGCTGACACCGACAGAGCGGGCGGTTTTTGTCCTGCGTGAAGGCCTGGGCTTCGATTATTCGGAAATTGCGGAACTGCTCGGCAAGCAAGAGGCGAATTGCCGCAAGCTGGTGAGCCGGGCAAAAAACAAGATGGAAATAACGGAGCAGGAGGCGGTCGCCGCTGAAACAGTCGAATTGGAATGGGTCAACCGATTCCTCACCTCCCTCGAGCAAGGGAACGTCGATCATGTGCTGTCTCTGTTGACCGAGGATGTCATGCTCGTCGCTGACGGAGGCGGAAAAGTAAGGGCGTTCCGGCATCCGGTACAGACGCGCGATCACGTGGTTCGAGTCCTGCTCGACGGATTCCAGGGCAAAGGGACCATTTATCAGGGCAAGCTTCGCTTCGAAGTGGCTACTTTGAACGGAGAGACGGGATTCATCATTCGTTCGGGAGAGGAAACGTTGGCCGCTATCCTGATACAACTCCGGCACGGAAAGCTTGCGAGAATGTATGCCGTTCGAAATCCAGAGAAGCTTGCTCGGGTTTAGAGAGCCGCCGACAGCCGTTTTTTCAAAGCGCACCTCAATCCGCTTTCCGTTTGATCAACCATCCAAAATTGGCATGATGGATTACGTTTTGAGTGAACAGAACCCCCTAGACGCGAGTGTCCAGAGGGTTCTGTTTTTTCTGCTAAAGCGTCGCCTATACCCGAAGTTCAACGGGATCTCTCATGCTTTGATCGCATTCACAATCGGTCTGTTTTTCCATCCTGCAACCGGATCGTCCGAGGGCGAGGTGATCTGCTTTTGCGGAATGCGCGAAACAGGTATCCACACAAGCCGCCTAGGATAGAGGGAAGCAGCCAGCCTAAGCCTACCTCATACAAGGGAAGATACTGAGTGAAATAGCTTTCAATGACGGCGATGTGCACGCCGGCCGCATTCAGCCCGTCGAACAAGCTGATGATCAAGGTGAAAAGCAAGCTTCCTTGGTACACCTCAGACCAACCACGAAAGGCTTTGTGTAGAAAGGTTAAGAATAAGAGGGAGATGGCAATCGGGTACATCGTCATTAAGATCGGAACGGACACCTTGATCAGCTGTGTTAGTCCGATATTTGCGACAAGTGTACTGAAAACCGATAAAAGAACGGCAAACTTTTTGTAAGAGACAGTCGGAATCAATAGATGGAAAAAGGACGAGCAAGCGGTTATGAGCCCTACACTAGTGGTCAAGCAAGCCACTGTAATCATGAAGCCTAATAATATGGCACCGTAGGAACCGAAATAATAGCTCGAAACCTTAGCCAAAACCTCGGCTCCGTTTTCTAAATGACCCAATTTTTCCACGCTGGAAGCTCCCATATAGGAGAGAGCCGAATAAAAAAGTACGAGGAGCGTGCCGGCGATCAAGGTCGCCTTTGCACACGTGGCCAAAAGCTGTTTTTGGGTCGTAACTCCTTTTTCCTTAAGGGCATTCACGATAATGATCCCGAAAACAAAAGCGACGAGAGCATCCAAGGTTAAATAGCCTTCTTGAAAGCCTTTGAAAAATACATGACTCGTGTACTCTTCCGATGGTGCCTGCAGTGCTCCTATAGGACGGATCACGGCTGTAATGACAATAAATCCGATAAACGTCAATTTGATTGGGGTTAAAATTTTCCCGACCACACTGATGATTTTTACAGGATTGAGAGATAAGAGACATGCAGTGGTAAAAAACAGGATGGTAAATAGAAAGAGCGGGATTGAACCTGCCTGGTCAGATAGGAATGGTTTGACCCCGATCTCAAAAGATACATTGCCGGACCTAGGGATTGCGAAAAAGGGACCGATAGCCAAGTAAAGAACAACCGTGAAGATCATACCAAAGAGCGGATGAACACGACTTGCTAACGAACGTAAGTCGTCTTGTCCAGAATAAACAAAGGCTATGATCGAAAGGAGCGGCAATCCCACGCCTGTAACTAGAAATCCTGCATTGGCTAGCCAGACATTTGTTCCTGCCAATTGACCGAGCATAGGCGGGAAGATCAAATTACCGGCTCCAAAAAACAAGGCAAACAACATGAATCCGATAATCACCAGAAAAGAAAACGGCACTTTTTGAAACATAAAAATCCTCCTATCAGCCTGAACCTGGAAGCTATGAAACACCGTACGGCTGACTGCAAAAAATTCAAATTTTACTGTCAATGAACGTCCAGCTTCTGAATAACGACATTCATTATAGTGCCTTTATGGAAACATTACAATTTCAGTATTTAGGAGAACAAAAAAAGCTGCCGAAGCGAATTCGGCAGCTTTTTTGAAAGGAAAAGCAGGGAGCGTTCACCAAGAGAAGCGGTCAAGTTCAGTAATGGTTCCGGAATGGAATAAGCTTTTGCGAGTACCCTTTTCCTCATAGGTATAATGGGTGTAGACCCGCATCCTGTCAAAATCAGCAACCTGGCTCACCGTGTAGACTTCCTCCAGCCAATACATAAAGTAAACGCAAGGAGCGATCTCCACGTAATGGAATGTATAATAGCCATTAAATCCTTTATGCGGACCCGCAACCCCTAGATCATGGCGATGAGTGCGATCGAAGAAATGAATGATAAACACATTGCCATCTTCGTAATCATAACGAAAGGTCTTCCCGGCATATACAGGGTTCAGCTGCCGATCATATTGATACGGCAGGTTGGGATGATCGGGATGCTGCATACAAACGCCTCCTTCCCGAGCAGTATATGTATAAAATAGGTGAATGCTCTGAGGCGATGGCCTAATTCTGCCAACGGAGTCACAGCCGAGCAGGTTCAGACAGTAGACGTGAATAAGACTGGAGACGAAATGCTCGTGCTTCGATAGATTTGGATTGGATGCAAGGATTTTAGCTAGACAGATAGGAGAGGGAGTAATGGGAAATACGGATAAGTTTGAAATGATCGCGAATACATACGATACTGCGGAAAGAATTCATATGGCAAAGGTATCATCTGATGCCATTCGTGACTACGTACTTGACGCGAAAAAGAAGAATGCGATTGATTTTGGCTGTGGAACTGGTCTTGTCGGAATGAATTTGCTGCACGAATTTCAATCTATGCTTTTTCTGGATACTTCACAAAACATGATCGATCAAATCAATCAAAAAATTTCAGCATCTCATCTGCAAAATGTAGCTACACTATGCTTTGATTTTGAAAAGGAAGAGATATCGGATTTGCGAGCTGACTATATTTTTATGGCCCAGGTTCTCCTCCATATCAAGGACGTGGAATTCGTTCTATCAAGATTGTTTGATGTTCTGAAGGAAGGAGGCCATTTACTCATCGTAGATTTTGATAAAAATGAGAAAGTCGTTTCCGATCTTGTTCATAACGGATTTCACCAAGAAGAGCTAGCCGAGATGATGAGTAAAATCGGATACAAGAAAATTCAATCTAAAACTTTTTATAGTGGAAGTAAAATATTCATGGGACAAGATGCATCGATGTTTATTCTTGATTCTCAAAAATAAGGGGGCAGGCGAGACCGAGAAAAACATCATTCGCCGTATGTTTAGCGTGTAAAAATATAGTGCATTTGTATGAAATTCTTTCGAAAAAGGGTAAGCATCCAATCCCATAGATTTCCTCCCGCATAAACAGGAAGGAGTTACTATTTTCTGTACAAGGAGGAATGCGATATGGGATTGTGGATCGGCCTGCTGTTCGCAGCTGCTCTCTTCGGCGCCCTCTATGTGTATTGGGATCGCAGGGAAGATCAGAAATGGCATGATCACGTGCCCAACCAGCTGATTGTTCGCTTTCATGACGGGATCACGGAAGAGCAGATGATAGAGATTCATCGAAAGGCCAAATGCGAGTTGATCGGCAGTGAACAAGAGCTCGGGATCTACCACCTAACCTCCAAGCGTAAGATGCGGCGGATATGGAAGCATTATCAGGGCTTGGACGAGATCGAATTTGCAGAACCGAACTATCGATTCAAGGCGTTCGCGACATCGAACGATCCCTACTTTGCAAGCTATCAATATGGCCCTCAAACGATCCAAGCCCCTTCGGCATGGGACGTGACGCAGGGCAGCGCGGCTGTCAAAATTGCGGTCGTGGATACAGGGGTGCAGTTGGATCACCCGGAGCTGCAATCGAAAATCAGCCAAGGCTACGATTACGTGAACAATGACGCTAATCCCATGGATGGAAACGGCCATGGAACGCATGTGGCTGGCATTGCCTCTGCCGTCACCAACAACGCTTACGGAATCGCAGGTGTCTGTCCGCTCGCTTCGATCTTGCCGGTACGTGTGCTGGACGATTCGGGCAGTGGCGATCTCCTGAACGTAGCGAGGGGAATCATTTTTGCAGCCGCACAGGGAGCGCAAGTGATCAACCTCAGCCTCGGTTCTCCTGCAACATCTTCTACCCTTCAGTCCGCTATCGATTATGCGTGGAGGAGTGGAGCTGTCATCGTGGCTGCCGCTGGAAATGACGGGTCGGTCGTACCGAGCTACCCGGCCAACTACCCAAATGTCATTTCTGTCGCCTCGACCAATGCCAATGACGTGAAGTCCGGATTTTCCAACTACGGTCGTTGGGTGGATGTGGCGGCTCCCGGAGAAAATATCTTGTCCACCTATCCCGGCAGTTACTACGCTTATCTGAGTGGCACTTCTATGGCTTCCCCCCACGTCGCCGGCCTGGCTGCTCTGCTGGCTTCTCAGGGCAAAACGAATGTCCAAATCCAGAGCGTCATTCAGACGACCTCAGATCCAATCCCGGGAACGGGTACCTTCTGGAAATTTGGACGAGTGAATGCTGCCAGAGCTGTGCGGTCCTGAATCGCTTGCGCCAGTTAGCGCCAGCGTAAATAGAAGAAAGAAACAGCGGCGACCGCAGACCGGATAGGAAAGTCTATGGCCGCCGCTTTTAGTCTAATCGAAACTCCATTTTCCTGCTTTTCGTTGTCATTCCCATAGACTGATAGAAATGGATCGCATTTTGATTCGCCTCGATTACCCCCAATTCAATGCTATCTACTTTCAAGCCTCTTCCAAAGTCAAAAACATATTGCAGCAGTTTACGTCCGATGCCCTTTTTTCGATGCGAATCCGCCACACATAAGCTATCAACCAGTAAGATCTTTCTCGCATTCACGAATGAATTTTCGGGTATTTCTTCTTCCTTTAAAACTACGACACCGACGATTTCATTTCCCAGGGTAGCTACAAAGATCTGCTGCTTATCATCCTTCAGCTGGTTATGAAACAACTCTTCTCCGACTGGAGTCGCGTTCTTTCTGTATAGGTCTGGTCGCTCTACAACGTGCAAATGATGAACCTGCCAAAACAAAGACAATAACGACGCGTAATCATCTGGCTGTGCACTTCGGATCGAAATATCCATGTCTCCCCTCACCTCGCCCAAGGTTTTAACGTTTATTTTAGCTTATACTCTCTGCAGGTCATACATAAAAATGAGGCGATCCCTTCTCGTAAAAATCAGCGTCAGATTAGGATCAGAAAGAAAGGTCCTAGTCTCTTGCGCTCAGGTATAATAGTTTATAGCAAAGGAGGGCGGCGTATTTTGGAATGGTTGATAGGACTGGCATGCAGCGCCGGGATTGCGGGCATGGCCTATGCAAAGCGGTCGCTGTCCGGCTCCGGCTTTACAGCGGCGGTGATTGTGGGTACGTTGATGTACGCACTGGGAAGCGCTGTCTGGTTCGGATCTCTGATCGCCTTTTTCGTCTCTTCGACCCTGTTGTCCAAATGGAAAAGGCATGCAAAAGAAGAGGCAGAGAGCGGCTATGAGAAGGGCGGGAGGCGCGATGCCGGACAGGTGTTGGCCAACGGAGGTTTGGGGATGCTGCTGTGTGCGGCTAATGGGATGTATCCCCATCCGCTTTGGTGGTATGCTTTTCTCGGTGTGATGGCGGCGGTCACGGCTGATACGTGGGCTACCGAAATCGGTGGCTTGAGTCGGACACCGCCGATCTCAATCAAGACAGGACGCCCTGTTCCGCCAGGTACGTCGGGAGGTGTTTCTGGCCTCGGCATGGGTGCTTCACTGGTGGGTGGATTCTTTATCGGTGCCGTAGCCTGGTTGCTGCTGGCGGTGACCCCACTTGCTCCGGATACGGCTGCGAGTGGACTAAGACCTTTTGCCTGGACCGGAATTGCCGGTTTGGCAGGCATGATCGGGGCGCTGGCAGATTCATGGATTGGTGCGACCTGGCAGCAAATGTACCGTTGCGATGTGTGTGGTCGCGATATCGAGCAGGACCGTCACTGCGGCAGGCAAGCTGTGCGGACACGAGGTCGCACTGGCTGGAACAACGATGCCGTCAATGTCGCAGGCTCGATTGCGGGCGGCGTTTCGGCCATCTTGCTGGCACTCGCGCTCGGACTCGTCTAAGCAGGCAAATAACCGGAAAGACTTTGCAGCGTCAAGAGATGCTGGGTCTTCCGGTTTTTTTATGTGGTGATTTCCAATTCATGGTAGATAGAAAGAACTAGGAAAGTAAGAGAATGACGGTTTATTTGTTAGAAAATTTGGTAAATGATTCCCGCGAAAAATCAGGATGAAACCTTTATTATCGATGGTAGATGCTTCCAGATTCTGTGAGAGCGCACCAGACTCGACTATGTAAGGAGAGGAGGGAGTGGCCGTTCATCCCTTGTATTCTACGAAAAGTGGAGGTGATCGTGCTTTGAAAAAGACTCGCTGGCTTCGCTATTTGTCGTCACTCATTTTGTTCTGCACGCTGACTGCTGCAGGAGCTGCCGATCTTGGTTTAGCCAAGGAAAAAAAGAGTGGTCCCGCTGTCCAAACGGGAATCGAGCTGTTGCTTGAAAAGCCCGAAATGCTGAAAGGGAAGAAAGTAGGGCTCATCACGAACCCGACGGGAGTAACACAGGATCTGACGCACGATGTAGATGCGCTGCTCGCAAAGAACGTGAATCTGGTGGCGGTATACGGTCCGGAGCATGGGATCCGGGGAACGGAGCAGGCGGGATCAGTCCCTGGCACCTACGAAGATCCGAAAACAGGGCTGCCGTTTTATAACCTGTACGGAAAAACACCGCAGGAAATCTCCCCGTTGTTCCGCGATGTCGATGTCATCCTGTTCGATATCCAGGATGTCGGTTCACGCTTCTACACGTACATTTCCACGATGGCCTACGCCATGAAGGCAGCAGCTTTGGAGGACAAGCCATTCATCGTGCTGGATCGGCCCAATCCGATTGGCGGAGAGAAGGTAGAGGGAAGCGTTCTCGATCCTGCTTACGAGTCATTCGTAGGCATCTATCCGATTCCTGTCCGCCATGGCATGACGGTGGGCGAGCTCGCTGTTTTATTTAATGAGCAGTTCCTGGTCAAAGAGATCGGGAAAAAGGCGGATCTCCAAATCGTCCAGATGAAGGGCTGGAAGCGGGACATGCCGTATGACGAGACGGGACTGGCTTGGGTGCTGCCGTCGCCCAACATGCCTACTCCTGATACTGCGCTGGTCTATCCAGGCAACTGCCTGTTCGAAGGAACCAATCTTTCCGAAGGCCGCGGAACCACGCGCCCGTTCGAGCTGGTCGGTGCCCCGTACATAAAAGGGTGGGAGATAGCGGAGCGAATGAATCGTCTGAATCTGCCAGGCGTAGCTTTTCGGGAAGCGTACTTCAACCCTACCTTCTCCAAGCACGCCGGTATCAACGTCGGCGGACTGCAGATTTACGTGACGGATCGCGAGAAGTATGACCCGATACGTACAGCTCTTGCTATCATGGTGGAATTGAAAGAGCTGTACCCGGATGATTTTGCTTGGCGCAGCGACAACTGGATCGACAAGCTGATGGGAACGGACAAGGTTCGCAAAGCGATCGACGAAGGAGCATCTGTGGACGACATCATCGCAGATTGGCAAGCTGAGCTGAACGCATTCAAGCAGCTGCGCAAGGCGTATCTGCTCTACCACTAGGAGTGATTGCGATGAAAAAAAGGATTGCCATTGCCGGTCTATGTGTGAGTATGGCTTGGGGAGCGATGGTTGTTCCGGCAGCAGCCGCAAAACGGGGGGATGGGGATGCCCCGTCTATCGAGAAGAAGGAGAAAAAAAACAAGCCAGTCAAACACCCTCTCTCCCATCCATGGGATAAGCCTGGCACAAGCAACGGAAAGCTGCGTCCGGGGAAGCCTTCCGCAGCTGGCATGACCGCCGCGCCGCTAAAAGAGATCGATTCACTCATCGAAACGGCGATGGAAGAGGGCGTGATGCCCGGCGCTGTCGTGCTCGTTGCACGCCGAGGAGTCATCGTAAAAGAGCAGGCGTACGGCTTCTCCGCACAGTACGCCGATGATAAAAAAACGCCGTTGGATCGGCCTATACGAATGGATACGGACACCATTTTCGATATGGCATCTGTCAGCAAGCTCTTCACCTCCACGGCGATCATGCAGCTGTACGAAAAAGGCCGGTTCGACCTGGATGATCCCGTCGCTGACTACCTTCCCGAGTTTGCGGACAACGGCAAGGAAGAAGTGACCATCCGACAGCTGTTGACCCATACCTCTGGATTTGAACCGTTCATCCCGCTGTACCAAATGGGAGACAGCAGGGAGGAAAGAATGGAAATCGTCTTGCGTCATCCACTCGTCAACCGCCCGGGAAGCAACTACGTCTACAGCGATTTGAACCTGATCACGCTGGGGGCGTTGGTGGAAAAGCTGACAGGCCAGCGCTTGGATACGTACGTCCGTGAGCATATTACGGAGCCGCTGGACATGTCCGATACGATGTACAATCCGGCAGAGCGCCTGAAAAAACGGATCGCTGCAACCGAATTCCAGCCATGGACACAAAGAGGGATGGTCTGGGGAGAAGTACACGATGAGAATGCCTGGTCGCTGGACGGTGTGGCAGGTCACGCGGGAGTGTTCAGCTCCGCTCGCGACATGGCGGTTTTTGCCCAGATGATGCTGAACGGTGGCAAGTACGGCGGGAAGCGAATTCTTTCCGAGGAATCGGTCGAACTGATGGCAGAAAACCAGATTCCCGAGTTCCCAGGAGATGATCATGGACTTGGCTGGGAGCTGTATCAAGGCTGGTATATGGATGCCTTGAGCGACAGCAGGACGATGGGACATACCGGATACACAGGCACCTCGATCGTCGTCAGTCCCAACAATGAAACGATATGCATCGTTCTCACCAACCGCGTCCATCCTACGCGCAATACCGTTTCCACCAATCCCGTCCGAAGGGGAGTAGCCCGTCAGGCTGCCTTGGCGATACCCGTTGAGATCCCGTGGAAGGACGGAGCCTGGTTTGCAGGTGTCGGCGATGAACAAGAACACACCTTAACCGCTGAGGTAGAGCTGGAAGACGGGGGGACACTCAGCTTTGATACCTGGTTCCGTATGGAGAACGAGTCTGATTTCGGCTACGTCGAAGCATCTGAGGACGGGAAGAACTGGACCGAGGTAGGCCCTGCCGCAACGGGAGATAGCGACTGGGAAAACGTCTCGTGGGAGCTGCCTTCCGGGACGAAGCAAATCCGCTTTCGCTATGCGACTGATGCGACCGTCAATGGACGGGGCTGGTTTGTCCATGATCCGGAAGTGAAGGACGGAGCGGGTCATGAAATCGATCTCGACTGGTTGTCGGATGGATGGTCCCGTGAAGGAAAATAAGAGGAGATGAAGCCATGAGGGTTGGGAGAAAGAAAATCAGTGCGGTTCTGATGGTACTTGCTTTGCTGCTCAGTCAGGCCATCTATTCACAGAGTGTTGTGAAAACGAATGCGGAAGAGAGGACAGATGTTGTCGATCTGATCATCAGTCTGAACGCTCCTGAAGCAGAAGGGGGCATGGCAGCAGGAGACACCCTGCAGCTGCAAGCGCTCCATGTTTACCGAGACGGTCATTTTGAGAAAGCATCCGCAGGCTTGAAATGGAAAACCTCCAACAAAAATGTGGCTGCCGTCGATGAAAAGGGCATCGTGAGCTTCGCCAAGCATCCCGGCAGAACCTTCATCTCCGTGACCGACGGCAAGTTTGAAGACCGGATCGCCTTCGATTACAAAAACAAGGAAGAGCAGAAGGTAACGGTCGTGAAACAAAAAGGGGAGCGTTACCAGATCATTGACAGAGCAATCTCGGGTATGACGCTGGAAGAAAAAGTGGGGCAGATGATGATGCCTGATTTCCGCAAATGGAACGGCAAGGACGTGACAAACATGCTGCCGGAAATCGAGGCACTCGTCAAAAAATACAAGGTCGGCGGCGTGATTTTGTTCCGTGAAAACGTGGTGAACACGGAGCAGACTGTTCGCCTTGTCCATGATTATCAGCTGGCAGCAGAGAAATACGGTCTCTTGGTAACGATAGACCAGGAGGGTGGGATCGTGACCCGTTTGCAGCAAGGGACAGATATGCCGGGGAACATGGCGCTAGGCGCTACGCGTTCGAAGGAGCTGGCTCTGCAAGTGGGAGATGTCATTGGCAAAGAGCTGGCTGCCCTCGGGATCAACACCAACTTCGCTCCCGATATGGATGTGAACAACAATCCGGACAACCCGGTCATCGGGGTCAGGTCGTTTGGGGAAGACCCGCAGCTGGTCAGCGACTTGGGTGTTGCCTACGTAAAAGGACTGCAGCAAAACGGGATCGCCGCCACCGCCAAGCACTTTCCAGGTCACGGCGATACAGCCGTCGACTCGCATCTGGGGTTGCCGGAAGTCCCTCATGACAAAGAACGTTTGGCAAAAGTGGAGCTCTATCCGTTCAAAAAGGCAATGGAAGCGGGCGTCGATGCCATCATGACGGCGCACGTCACCTTCCCGAAAATCGATGACACCAAAGTAATCTCGAAAAAGGACGGCACGGAGATTGCGCTGCCTGCCACGCTGTCACCCAAAGTCATCACAGGCTTGATTCGCGAAGAACTCGGCTTCGATGGCGTCGTATCGACGGATGCCATGAATATGCAGGCAATCGCTGACCATTTTGGGCCGGTTGATGCGGCTGTTCGAGCCGTGCAGGCGGGCGTAGATATCGTGCTGATGCCGATCGGTTTGGAAGAGGTGACGTCGGGTGTCCTCCAAGCCGTGAAAAAGGGAGAGATCAGCGAAGAGCGGATTGAGCATTCCGTCAAACGCATCCTGACGCTGAAAGTGAAGCGGGGAATCTTTCAAGCAGAAAACCCAGAAGGTGCAGACGCGCAAATCGAGCGTGCCAAGGCGATCATCGGCTCTGCGGAAAACAAGCAAGTAGAGGCTGAAGCTGCAGCTCGCTCCGTGACGATGGTCAAAAACAGCGGCGCACTCCCACTTAAGCTCGTGGAAGACAAAAAGATCGTGGTGGTAGGGACGACCTACATCGACAGTCTGGCAGACGCCGTGAAAAAACACCACGCCAATACAGCGACGATCCAAATCGCAGGCGAAGCACTGACCAATGAGCAAGCGAAGCTGGTGGAAGAGGCAGACGCTGTGATCATCGGGTCCTATACGTTCGATGTCAAAGGCAGATCACCCGATAACGCTCTGATGGGCATTTACAAGCAAATCATCCAGAAAACGGATAAGCCCGTAATCGCTGTCGGCATCCGCAATCCGTACGACATCATGGCTTATCCGGAAGTAGACGCTTATCTCGCCCAGTACGGCTTCCGAAATGCGAGCTTCGCGGCAACGGCAGACACGATTTTTGGTAAAAACAACCCAACCGGCAAGCTGCCAGTGACGATCCCGGATGGCAAGGGTGGCGCCCTTTACGAGTTTGGCCACGGCTTATCCTACCAGCCAAGAGAATCTGAAAAGGAAATCGAATAAAACACTTGGAAGCAAGGAAGATCCGGCTGTGAGGACGGGTCTTCTTTTTTTGTACAGTAAGAATTGATAAAATTCTTAGCCAGTATCAGTGCAACTAAGGCTCCGCCACAAAGCTTGGCGGGGCCAAGTTTTCTAATGGGGCCCCTTGCATTGGGACTGTTGGAAAAGCTTGTGAAGGCCAGCTCTTCTGATTATGATGAGGTCACGAAGAATTTTCCGTTAGAAATGACGTGACGAAAGAGGGGATTCAGGATGCAAATGAGTGGAAGCGAGATTTTGACCGGTACATCTATTGTTCTTGCACCGATGGAAGAAAGTCATCGGGACGAGCTGCGTAAAGCCTTACATCATCCGGAAATTTGGGAGTACACCTGGCGGAAAATATCGTCGGAGATAGATCTCGATGAAATCATCAGCCTGGCAATGGAGCAAAAAAGGCAAGGAACGCATATCCCTTTTACCATCCTGGAAAAGGAGTCAGGCAAAGTCATCGGTACCACGCGCCTAGGCGATATCGACGTGACAAACCGCAATGTGGAGATCGGCTGGACATGGCTTACTCCTGCATACTGGAGAACGAGAGTCAATACAGAGTGCAAGTACCTCCTGCTGCAATACTGCTTCGAACAAGCCGAGGCGATTCGTGTGCAGTTTTCCGTGAGCGGGCACAACGAACGATCACAAAAAGCACTGGAACGAATCGGAGCGAAAAAGGAAGGGGTTTTCCGCAAGCATCGAATCAAATCCGACGGTTCTGTCCACGATAATGTGTTTTACAGCATACTCGATACGGAATGGTCAGAAGTCAGAGAGAAACTGAAGCATTTGCTGGAAAGAAAATAGGTGTAGGACGAGTCTAGGCATACCGAGTGCTGGAATGAATCTCCACCGCGACTCGAATCGCCGATTGTATCGCTCCTTGGATCCAGCCGTGATAATCTGAAGCGTGTTCACCCGCAAAATGGACTCTACCCTCTGGAGTAGAGATGTAGGGACCCAATTCCGTTTCCTGAAAAGGCTTGAACATGGTGAAAGCGCCAGCCGCAAATGGCTGCATCACCCAGTTATGCGCAGTCCCTGTGACAAAAGTCTCGTAAACGACTTCCCCATGTATGCGAGCCATGACTTGCAGTGCCTTCCTGACCTGTTCTTCCTCCGACAAATGGACCCAGGGCAAGGCATCATCTTCCCAGGTATAGCTCACCAAGACAACACCACCAGCTCCGCCAAAATGATGACTGGGATAATAGGAAAGGCGAATCGGTAAGTCTGTGACTGTTTGCCCCCCGTACAATCCATTTTCTTCCCAGAAGCGACGCGAGAACTGGATGCCGATCTTGGTGGAGGAGACGTAGTGAAGCTGACGAATGGCATTCCATTTGTGATAAGAAAACAGGTTGTTAGGCTCCACTTCTACTAATTGGAGGACGGTAAACGGAACCGTAATGATGGCGTGATCCGCCGTTACTTCAAACGGCTTTGCCCGGTCGGTAAAATCGCCAGCAATCGCTACGCTGTTCCCACTGCCCCTGATTTTGGTCATCCTGCAGTTGAAAAAAATGTTGTCCTGTAATTGGGGAAGGAACGAACAAGGCAGCTGGTCAAAACCGCCTGTGATTTCATAAAACCGAGTAGAAGGCGTGAAGAGGATAAAGTCGCGCAAGATTTCCAGGAAGGAAAGCTCCGGGAATCCTTCGAAGCCAGACATCACATTGATCATGTTTACGGCCGCTGCGGACAAAGAGACGCCCACGGGATTGTCACGCAAAAAAAGCTCCATGGAGTACTTATCAAATTCTTTGATGATGATAGGCCAATGCTTTTCAGGATCTTGATTGATAAAGTCTGTGATAGGCTTAACTGCAAGCTGAGCTAATTCGTCAGCCGTCTTCCCTCTTTCCTGAGGAGCTACCGGAAAACGAAGGATGCTCGGCTTTTTTTCATACATCCACCGACGTGCTTTAACTCCATTCACATAGAACAGATCATTGGGTGTCGTGTTAATAAACTCGTTTAGGGGGAGACGAAATTTCGAGATGTATTTCAGCGTCAATAGGTGGGTGCTAGGAATTCGCATTGCCCCAGCCTCAATATACCCACCATCATGAAAAGGAGAACGAAGGGTGAAGACACGGCCGCCAACCCGATCGGAGCCTTCGAGGATCGTGACCTGATGCCCGGCTTCTTTCAGTAGAGAGGCGGAAACCAGCCCAG
This sequence comes from Brevibacillus nitrificans, assembly GCF_003710965.1. Classification (NCBI taxonomy): domain Bacteria; kingdom Bacillati; phylum Bacillota; class Bacilli; order Caryophanales; family Paenibacillaceae; genus Brevibacillus; species Brevibacillus nitrificans. Next base: position 463,910 of record NZ_RHHU01000010.1, read on the forward strand.
CCATCCCTGCCCCGACGATCACGATTTGTTTGGGAGAAGAGGTTTTGGGAAGACCATTTCGGATGATCGAAATCATGGACTCTTGAGAGCGTGGAAAAGCCTTTTCCATACAGATCCCCTTGGATTATTTTGGGAACATCATATGTAGGCAATAACCTAAAGGTGATAGCTGAAAGGAAGCAAACCCACCCCCAAAAAACCCCCTTTTCAAATCCTGACTGGTATGATGTGATAGAGTAGGATTTTTCGTGCAATTGTGAAGATGGGGTGAGGACATGCGTTTATACACCAAATACATCAAAAAATACGGAGTCGTTTTCTGTGTCTCCCTCTTCTTTTTAACCTTGGAAGCGGTGTGCGACCTGCTGCAGCCAACGATCATGTCGCGAATCGTCGATGTGGGTGTGGCACAGCGCGATTTGAATTACGTGCTGTCGACCGGTGGGCTGATGCTGGGCGTGACCGCGATCGGTGCAGTCGCCGCCACGATGCGCAACCTGCTGTCTACTTACGTTTCACAGAACTTCGGAGCTCAGCTGCGATCGGATTTGTTTAAAAAGGTCCAGTCGCTGTCGTTTGAGAACATCGACAGGTTCGATCGTGCCTCTCTCGTGACCCGGCTTACCAACGATGTCAATCAGGTGCAGGTATTTGTCAACGGCATGATGCGCATCTTCGTGAAGGCACCGCTCACTTGCATTGGCGGTCTGATCATGGCGACACAGCTGAATCCTCGATTGGCTGTGGTGCTGGCCGTAGTCGTGCCGATTGTTGGTCTGTTTATCTACCTGAACATGAAAATCGGGTTTCCTTTCTTCATGAAAGTACAGCAGTCGCTGGATCGGGTAAACGGTGTGATGCGGGAATACTTGTCCGGAGTTCGGGTCGTCAAAGCGTTCAACCGCTTCGATTTTGAGGTCGACAAGTTCAGCCATGCGAATGAGGAGCTTCAGACCAAGTCAATCTCGGCTACTCGCGTGATGTCCATTTTCAGTCCAGCCATTATGCTGACGGTCAATCTGGGGATTGTGGCTGTACTGTGGATGGGAGGCTTGGCTGCAGAGCAAGGAGACATGCAGGTCGGTCACATCATCGCGTTTACAAACTACATGACGCAAATTTTGTTTTCGCTCATGATGATTTCCATGGTGTTCAACATGTTCGTGCGGGCAAAGGCTTCAGCAGGGCGCATCGGTGAAGTGTTTGCCGAGGAAAATCGGATGACCTGGAAGGAGCAGGGAAGCCTTCAGGGAGATGGGAAGGGACGGATCGACTTCGAGCATGTATCCTTTTCCTATGAAGGCGGGCATGGAGAAAGTGTCTTAAAAGATATCACCTTTTCTTGCTTGCCGGGGGAAACGGTGGGCATTATCGGGTCGACGGGCTCTGGGAAAAGCAGCCTGGTCGGGCTGATCCCGCGCTTTTACGATGCCACGAAGGGAACCGTGCGGGTGGATGGAGTAGATGTCCGAGAGGTGGACCCGAAGCTGCTGCGCGAGAAAATGGCCATCGTTCCACAAAAGACGGTGCTGTTTACCGGGACAGTAAAGGAAAACATTCGCTGGGGGAAGGAAGAGGCGACGGATGAAGAAATGGAGCTGGCAGCCCGAATGGCACAGGCCCACGACTTTATCGAGCGTACCCCGGACGGTTATCAGGCAAGGGTCGGACAGGGCGGCATCAATTTTTCCGGGGGACAAAAGCAGCGCCTCTCCATCGCCCGGGCACTGGTGCGCAAACCGGAGATTCTCATTCTCGACGACAGCACGAGTGCGGTAGACGTGGCGACAGAGACGAAGATCAAAGAGGCTTTGCGTGAGTACGCCCAAGGTCTGACGTGCCTATTGATTGCACAGCGGATCACGTCGGTAATGGATGCTGACAAGATTGTCGTGCTGGATCAGGGAGAGCTGGTCGGAATCGGGACCCATGAGAGCTTGCTGAAGGATTGCCGTGTCTACCAGGAGATCTTCCAATCCCAGATCGGCAAGGAGGTGCAGTAGTATGTCCCAGCAAAGTCAACAGCCGCCGGTCTTTCCGAGCAGGCCCGGACGAGGCATCGGGCATGGAGCGAGAGGACCTGTGGTGAAGCCAAAAAACTTCAAAGGGACACTTCGCCGGCTGTGGCAGGCGTTTGGGCAGGAAAAGCGCAGGCTTCCGCTCGTGTTCCTGATCGTGCTGGTAGATGCGCTGCTGATGCTGTCGGCGCCGTATTTGATCGGAAAATCCGTTGATGCGATGACGGGGGGAGAAGCGACGCTCGGACTTTTAGGGGTCACAGTGCTTGCCCTTTTGATCTCGTACATACTCGACGGAGCGCTGACGTTTTTACAGGGCTGGCTGATGGCAGGCATATCCCAGCGGATCGTGAAAAACCTGCGAAAATCGCTGTTTGAAAAGCTGCAGAAGCTGCCTGTCGCCTTTTTCGATTCTCGTCCGCACGGTGAGCTGATGAGTCGGCTGACCAACGATATCGACAATGTCAGCAACTCCATTTCACAATCGACAGCACAGCTGATGTCCGGGGCGATCATGATCGTAGGATCGCTGGTCATGATGCTCATCTTGAGCCCGATCCTGACGATCGCGTGTATGATTACCGTGCCGCTCGTCTATTTACTCACGCGCACCATTGCCAAAAAGACCAGTGTACTGTTCAAAAACCAGCAAATCCAGCTAGGGAAGCTGAACGGTCATATCGAGGAGACCGTGTCCGGCATCGAAGTCGTCAAAGCGTTTAACCACGAGCATAAGGCGACGCAGGAATTTGATGAGATCAACACGGAGCTTTGCCGGATCGGGATGCGGGCACAGATATTGTCAGGCTTTCTCATGCCGATCATGAACGTGATCAACAACCTCGGCTTTGCCGTCGTGGCGGTGGTCGGCGGCGTGCTTGCCGTCAAAGGGATGATTACCGTCGGGGTGATCGCCAGCTTTCTCAGCTATTCACGTCAGTTCGTGCGGCCGCTCAACGACCTGGGGAATATTTTCAACGTCCTGCAGTCAGGAGTAGCTGGTGCGGAGCGGGTTTTTGAAGTGCTGGATGAGCAGGAGGAGCCGGAAGATGTACCAGATGCGAAGACGCTTGAGCTGCCAAAAGGGCATGTCGTCTTTGAAAATGTCAGCTTTGGATACAAACCGGATCAGTTGATCTTGAAAAACGTCAGCTTCGAATCCGAGGCAGGAAGCACGACTGCGCTGGTTGGTCCAACAGGGGCAGGAAAAACCACGGTGGTGAACCTGCTCACTCGCTTTTACGATGTGACGAGCGGGACCATCTATCTGGATGGCAAAGATATTCGCGAGTACACCCGTGACAGTCTGCGGCGCAGCTTTGGCTTTGTGCTGCAGGATACGTATCTGTTTTCGGGGACGATCAAGGAAAATATCAAATACGGCAAACCCGATGCGACGGATGCAGAGGTTGAGGCAGCCGCTGCCATGGCAAATGCCAGTGTCTTTATCAATCGCCTGCCCAAACGCTACGATACACAGCTGACCGAGAACGGTGGAAATCTGAGTCAGGGTCAGCGTCAGCTGCTCGCGATCGCCCGCGTGATTCTCGCCAAGCCTTCGCTGCTCATTCTGGACGAAGCGACGAGCAGCATCGATACGCGTACCGAGCTTCACATTCAGGATGCCTTGCTCACGATCATGGAGGGCCGCACGAGCTTTGTCATCGCGCACCGTCTCAATACCATTCGGGATGCGGATACGATCATGGTCGTGGATCGCGGGGAGATCGTGGAAAAAGGAAGCCACGAGTCTCTTATCGAGCAACAGGGTGTCTACCATCAATTGTTTTTCAACCAGTTCAAAAACCTGCAAGCCTCGGCGGAGTGAGGCACGAGGGATGCATGGGATTAGAGAAGCTGTTTTCCGACACGACGAGTGTTTGGGGACAGCCTTTTTTCAGTTTCGTCCGAAATGAGCAAGGACAAAATCCCTGAAGCGCTGGGACGCGGGGGACAAGTAGGCGCCCTCGATCAAAGCCATCCCGATCACCCGGTGGCAATGCGGTTCGCGGATCGGGATGTGGATGATTTTGCTTTTATCGATACCCCGCAGATCGGGAAGCAGAGACACGCCGAGACCGGCGGAGACCAGTCCTGCCACAGTAGCGGCTTCCTCCCCTTCAAAGGTAATTCGGGGCTTTACGCCGATCTTCTCAAACAGGCGGTCCGTCGTGCGGCGCAGTGCATACCCTTTTTTCAAGAAAATGAATGCTTCATCCGCGAGCTCGCTTAGCAAGATGCTTTCTGCGTCAGCCAAACGGTGTCCAAGGGGAACGATGGCAAAGATCTCCTCTTCCCATAGAGGGGTCCATTGGATCGACATTTTTGTTTCGGTTGGTTCTGCGAGCAGACAAAGGTCCAGTTCTCCTGCATCGAGATGCTCCAGCAGGGAGTAGCTATGATTTTGCATGAGGGAAAAGCTGATTTGCGGAGCCTGCACGCGAAAGGCTCCGATCAGGTCGGGTATCAAGCTCGTTCCCATCGTGTGCAAAAAGCCGATAGAAACTTCCCCGTGTTCCGGGTGAATGAGGTCGCGCAGCTCCTGTTTGCCGTCCTCCCAATCCTTCAGGATGCGGTTGACCCGTTTCAGCAAAAGCTGGCCGTAGCGGTTCAGTACGATTGTGCGCCCTTGGCGGTCAAAAAGGGGAACGCCGACCTCATCCTCCAGGCGAGCGATGGAACGGCTCAGGGCAGGCTGAGACAGTGACAAGGACTCTGCGGCGCGGGTGACGTGCTGGATGCGAGCAAGTGTTTGAAAATATTCGAGCTGTTGCCATTCCATAGGCGTCCTCCCTATGCGATGTATGTGTTGAAATCATTACCAAAACGCATGAAAATCATGAATACAATAAATTATACATTATGAATTGTCAATGATAGTATAAAGGCAGGAAAGGAACGGACTTTTGGGAGGTTGGCATCATCATGGGTTACATTCAGCAAGGCACAGCTGCTTTTCGCAAGTCCAATCTTGCCTTTTTTGCGGCTGGATTCAACACTTTTGCGATTTTATACAGTACACAGCCATTATTGCCGGTATTTTCCGAGGAGTTTCACGTATCACCGACGATGGCGAGCTTGTCGCTGTCCGTTACGACGATTGCTCTGGCAGTCAGCATGCTGTTTTTTGGAAGCATATCCGAGGTGTGGGGAAGAAAGCCTGTCATGATCATGTCCATGCTGCTCGCTTCTGTCCTGTCCATTTTGACGGCGTGCAGCACCAGCTTTGAGAGCTTGCTGGTGTTTCGGATTATCCAAGGGATTGCTTTGGGGGGACTTCCTTCTATCGCCATGGCGTACTTGGGGGAAGAAGTAGAGGCATCCAGTCTGGGGGTTGCGATGGGGCTGTACATCAGCGGCAACTCCGTGGGAGCCGTGAGCGGTCGGATCATCAGCGGCATGCTGACGGACTTTTTCAACTGGCATGTAGCGATGGGCAGTATCAGTGTCATCAGCCTGATCGCGAGCCTGATCTTCTGGCTGAATTTGCCGAAGTCGCAAAATTTCCATCCGCGCGCACCGGAAGTAGGAAAGCTCATTTCCTCGATGGGCAGCCACTTGAAGGATCCGGGCTTGCTCTGCTTGTTCGGGATCGGCTTCCTCATCCTGGGCAGCAACGTAGGCTTGTACAACTACATCGGCTACGTACTGACTGCACAGCCGTACGCTTTGAGCCAGTCGCTCGTCGGATGGATCTTCATCGTCTTTCTGGTGGGGACTGTCAGCTCGGTCTGGATGGCCAAACAGGCTGAAAAGCACGGACGGGCAAAAGTTATGATTGTCTCCCTGATCATTACGCTGCTGGGGGCATGCCTTACGCTCGACGCGCACTTGTGGGTGAAAATTTTAGGTTTGCCTGTATTGACCTTTGGCTTTTTCGGAAGCCACTCGATCGCCAGCAGCTGGGTTGGACGACGGGCTTTGCACGACAAAGCCCAGGCCTCCTCGCTCTATTTATTCTTTTACTACGCGGGCTCGAGTATTGGCGGAACTTTGGGTGGGCTGTTCTGGTCCTCCTTTGGCTGGGGAGGCGTCGTCGGGATGATCGCAGGCTTCTTGCTGCTCGGACTTGTACTCGCTGCCTACTTATCCAAAATCCCTACAGCTGTAGCCTTGGCGAGTAAAAAGGGAACGGAAAAGCTTTCGATAGCGAAATAAATGAGGAACAGCGGCAGTCAGGACAAAGAGGAAAGTCCGAGATTGCCGCTGTTTTGTTGCCTGAGCCAGCATTGGGAAATCAAAGGTTCTCAGTGGCCTTCCTGCGATTCAAAAAGACCTGCTTCCCGATAGTTGACGTCCATGCGAAGTCTCCCTGCGAACTGGCGGTCAATGTCGCCTTTTTCGTACAGCGCTTGAATTTCGTTGCGCTCGGACTGGATCGCCTTCAGCTCGAGCTCTTTACGCTGCAGGCTCACTTGGCGTCTGCTGCCTGTCCGGCGCTTGTTGGTTTGATATTGCAGAGCGAGCCCTTTGTAAGCCGCGAGTACGGTGAGCACGGCATCGCGATTTTCCTCATTTTCCAGCTGCTTCACTTGGCTGATCGCTCTTTGGACGGCTTCCAGCTTCAACGCTTTGTAGCTGTCCCACTGCGGGTCGGACGGAGTGATCGAAGCTGGTATCCGGTTGCCTCCCTGAAACAAACGGCGGATGGCTGTCCAGGCGAGTACAATCAGCAGCTTGATTTTTACCCGGTTGGTAAGCAGCAGCTCGACCCGGTTTAAGGAAGCCTTGAAATAAGCAGCAAGCTGTGGCGAGATCCGACCCTCACGGAGCCATTGCTCGCCAACCTCCCGTTCCGCTTGTACGGCTGCCAGACGGATGGCTACGACCTGCTTCCAAGCCTCGCCCATATCGGATATGCCTTCCAGCCTGGTTTGCTGAATTCGACGGGTATACTCTCCGATCAGCTCCAGACCGTCTTGCCTGTTCGCGTCGTCCATCTCTTCACGTACCGTGCGCAGCCCGGCATCGAGAACGCGGATTCGGGCCGATCGTTCTTCTTCGCTGCGATCTTCTGGCTGATGGGTGGCATCCTCCGATTTTCTGACGAGCATAGGCAGAAAAATACTGGCGGATATCAAAGTCAACAGGATGACACCAGCGCAAATAAACAGAATCAGATTGCGCTCTGGGAAAGGGCTTCCGTTCTGCAATACCATCGGAATGGAAAAGGCAGCGGCAAGAGTCAGCGCGCCGCGAACACCTGAAAGGGCGGTAATCAAGGATGTGTGAAGCTGACGATCTCTCGCCCAGACGACGAGGAAGCGCAAAATCATGAGCACGGCAGTAATCAGGAAGATATATCCGATTACTTTCCCATTTTGATAGGCAGGGTCTTCCCAAATTTTCGTGACCACACCCGGGATCTCCAATCCGAGGAGGAGGAACACAAGTCCATTCAGCGAGAAGAGGATGACGGACCAGGTGCTGTCAGACACGACGCGAAGCTGAACGGAAGATGCGGATTCCACGCGATCTCGTTCAATGGCATGCACGACACCGGCAGCGACGACGGCAAGGATCCCCGAGACATGGAATTCTTCCGCAGCGATGTAGATAATGAAAGGTGTGAGGATGATGATCAGCATGTGCAGCGTCACATCCTCGATCCCGAGACGGCGCAGCAGGAGGCGCAGCCAGACGACGGAAAAGCCGAGCAGAGCGCCGATCAGCAATCCTCCAGCTGCGATGACGATAAAGCTACCCGCTGCTTCTGGCAGGGAGAAATAGCCGGTGACAGTGGCGGCTATCGCAAAGTTAAACGCGACCAGCCCGGAAGCATCGTTCATCAGTGCCTCACCCTCGAGCAAGCGCATGATTTTCCCGGGCAATTTGATTCTTCCCGCAATGGAACCGACGGCGACAGCATCCGTTGGAGAAAGGATGGAGGCGAGCGCGAAGGCAGCAGAGAGCGGAATGGCAGGAATGAGCCAGTGAATGAATGGACCTGCTACGAGAACGGTGACAAAAACGAGCCCTAAGGCAAGCAGCAAAATGTATGTCCGCAGCTTCCACAGCTCATCGCGGGGTGTGATTTTTCCGTCGTTAAACAGGAGCGGGGCAATGAATAGGACCATAAATAACTCAGGATTAAGCGGAACGTGATGCAGGCTGGGCAAAAAAGCGGCAACGATCCCAAGTGCAATCTGAATGAGCGGGATGGGAATGAAAGGGACGAAGCGTGAAAGGACATTGGAAACGCCGATGAGCAATAACAGCACGAGTACCATGAGTAAAATTTCCATAAAAGAAGGGACTCCTTCAAAGTGAGTGTCGCATTAGTTAAATACTGAACCAGTTATGCAAAGCTTATTCTTTTTTTTCAAGAGGGTGCAGAAGTTCACCTCCAGCTTCTGTCAGCACAGGTACATACGCAGTTTATTCTATCGCATTGTAATTTTATAGTAAAATATTATATTTAATGAAATGTTAAACGGGTGAAAAAAGGGGGTCCATCAAAAAGCCCCCACAAAATGGTGAGGGCGACGGTCCTTCCTATATTTACACCACAAGGGACAGCGCCATGATCAGGATAATGGCTACGACGGACAATATGGTTTCCATGACTGTCCAAGTCTTCAGGGTATCCTGTACGGACATGTTGAAATACTCCTTGATGAGCCAAAAGCCAGAGTCGTTCACGTGAGACAAGATCAAGGAGCCAGCACCGGTAGCCAGGACGAGCAGCTCTGGGCTTGTACCCGGGATCTGCAGGGCGATCGGACCTACGATTCCTGCTGCAGTCATCATGGATACCGTGGCAGAGCCTGTCGCTACACGGATCAGAGCAGCAATCAGCCAACCGAGGAAAATGGGAGAAATGGCCGATGCGGTAGCCAGCTCCGCGATGTAGTCGCCAACGCCGCTGTTGAGCAGCACTTTATTGAAGGCGCCGCCTGCTCCGATGACGAGCAGGATCGTAGCAGTGGGAGCCAGACAATCATTGGTGAACCTCAGGATGTCATCCTTCGTAAACCCGCGATTGAAGCCGAGCGTCCAGAACGAGATGATGACGGCGATCAACAGGGACGTAATCGGATTGCCGATGAAGTCAGCCCATTGGCGCAGCATATCTTCTTTCGGCAAATTCACATCCGCGATGGTCGCAAGCAGCATGAGCAAAACAGGGAGCAATACGGTAAACACCGTGATCCCGAAGCTAGGCAGATCACGTTCGTCCTTTGGCTCGCTCAGCTGTGCGGCGAGCTCAGGCGAGATGCTTGTTTGGACCCGTTTGCTGATCCAGGTGCCGTAAAGCGGACCGGCGATGATCGCAGAAGGAAGCGCGACGATGATAGACAGCATGATGGTTTTCCCGACATCGGCTTGGAACAGATCGACTGCGGCCATCGCAGCCGGGTGCGGGGGAACGATGCCGTGCACGATGGACAGGCCCGCGATGAGAGGAATCCCGATTTTGACGAGGGATACTCCCGTTTGACGAGCGATCGTAAAGACGAGCGGAATCAACAGAACAAAGCCGACCTGGAAAAAGACCGGAATCCCGACGATGAAGGCAACGAACATCATCGCCCAATGGACGTTTTTCTCGCCAAACCGGTTGATCAGTGTCCGGGCAATGCGCTCGGCACCGCCCGATTCTGCCATCATTTTTCCGAGCATGGTCCCCAGGGCGAGTACGATGGCGATAAAACCAAGTGTCCCGCCCATACCGTCTTTGATCGAATCGACTACTTTGACGAGTGGCATACCAGATGCGATCCCTACAAATCCGGCAGCGAGCAAGAGGGAGACGAATGGATTTACTTTAAAGCGGGTAATGAGGATGAGCAGCAAAACGATAGAAATCAAGGTAATGACTAATGGCATGAGAGACCCTCCCTTGGTGTCGAATGCTTCCGTGATGGATTGGGATATCTATTTATTCAGCTGCTTCTGGAATTCGGAGATGAGCTTGTACTCCTCCAGCAGGTTGTAATAGACGCGCTCATAAATGTAAAACAGCTGCAAATACGTGCTGGAGCGCTCCAGATTGGGCTCATGCCGATGCGAGATGTGAATCATGTTTTTCACATCGTGCAAATCGTTCAAGGCGCCGAGAGCATGCATGGCGAGCAGGGCTGCACCGTAGCTGGAGCTTTCATGGCTTTCGGGAATCAGTACCTCGTAGCCGAACATATCGGACATGATTTGCCGCCATTGCCGGGAGCGGGCAAAGCCTCCCGAGGCGCGGATTTCAGTCGCACCGCCGGCCAGGTCGCGCAGGGCGATGCCGATGCTGTAGACGGAAAAGAGAATGCCTTCGAGAACGGATCGGATAAAATGCTCCCGTTTGTGATGCAACCCGATCCCGAAAAAGGAGCCGCGTGCCTGCGCATTCCAGTAAGGCGCGCGTTCACCGGAGAGGAAGGGGAGAAACAGCAGACCTTCGGCTCCAGCGGGAACATGCTCGGCTGCCTCGATCATGACATCGTAGGGATCGACTCCCATCTGTTTTGCTTTTTCTACCTCCGGCCAGCTAAACTCGTCACGGAACCAGCGCAGCATGATCCCGCCGTTGTTGGACGGCCCACCGATCACCCAATGGTTTTCGGTCAGGAGGTAGCAAAAGGTACGACCCTTTGGATCCGTGATAGGTTCGGGTACGACTGTACGTACGGCACCACTCGTCCCGATCGTGATGGCGACCTGTCCCTGATCGATGGCACCAATTCCCAGATTGGCGAGAACACCGTCGCTGGCACCCACGACGAATGGCGTATCCGCATCCAGTCCGATTTCCTCAGCGTAACGAATCTTCATGCCGCGCAAAATATGGGTAGTCGGTACGGGCTCGCTCAGCTGTTGTCTCGTGATGCCTGCTACCTGCAGGGCATTCTCGTCCCAATCGAGCTTGCGCAAATGAAAAAGTCCCGTTGCCGATGCGATGGAGTAATCGACCACATACTGCCCAAAGAGTCGATGAATGACGTACTCTTTGATGGAAATGAATTTGGCTGTCTTGCGGAATGTGTCCGGCGCTTGTTCGCGCAGCCACATGATTTTCGGCAGCGGAGACATCGGATGGATCGGTGTCCCTGTCGCGAGGTAAATGCTGTGTCCGACGCCATCCTGCTTGAGCTGATCTACCTGGGAGGTGCTGCGGTTATCCGCCCAGATGATGCTGTGCGTCAAAGGACTGCCTTGGTGATCCACAGCGATCAAACTGTGCATGGCAGTGGAAAAGCCGATCCCGCCAATCGCACGCTTGTCTACATCCGCCTTCTCAATGGCGGTTTTTAGTGCCGAAATAACGGCAGCAAAAATGGTTTCCGGATCCTGCTCTGCCCAGGATGGCTGGGGAACGAGCAAAGGATAATCGACGTTACCGACACCGCGTACAGCACCTGACGGCGTAAAGACGATCGCCTTGGTACTCGTCGTCCCGATATCCAGTCCAATAAAATAGGTTTGCTTCATACGGGTTCACCTTCTCTTGTATACGCTTTCATGATGGCTCTAAAGGATAACGCGATTATAACGAAATTTTTTTCATTTGTTAATACTAAAGAAAAAAATTATTTCATAACGATCTATACCTCGGTGGTAGTATTACCCACCGGACTGAAAAAGAAAAACGCCTGTAGAATTTACAGGCGCTTGAGCGAAATGGCTTCCCGGATATGCTGGATGTTTTGGATAGTCTCTTCTTGACGGCGCAGAGAAACGGCGACGTACAGTAGATCAATCAGACTGAGCTGAGCCAGCCGGGAGGAAAGTGCTTCCGTGCGAAAGACCGTTTCCCGCGATGTCGTGTACAGACAGATGTCTGCGAGCCGCACGAGCGGAGACTTGCCGTAGCTGGTGATTCCAATGGTTGTAGCACCCGCTTCTTTTGCGACACGGAGCGCTTCCAGGATATCTTCATTGGAGCCGGAGTGAGAAATCCCAACGGCTACATCCCCCTTGGAGAGAAGAGAGGCAGACATGACCTGGTAATGGGCATCGGAGTGATGGATACAGGGGATGCCTGTCCGCATAAACTTGTGGTAGGCATCCTGCGCGATAGCAGCTGATCCTCCCGAGCCATAAAACTCGATCCGCCGTGCGCTCTCGAGACAGCTGACGATCTTCATCAGAGCTTCCTTGTCAATGATTTGTTGGGTGTCACGCAAGGTCTCTATATTGGCGGTGAAAATTTTTTCGGCGATGGAGCCGAGATCGTCGTCGTCGAGATTGATCTCCTGATAGATGGATTGCTTCGGGTTTGTCACTTCACTTGCCAGAGCAATTTTAAACGCCTGATATCCGCGAAAGCCGAGGCGTCGGCACAGACGGAAAACGGTCGCATCGGCACATTGGCTCTGATCGGCAAGCTCGGTAATCGACAGATGAACAACGTCACTGGCATGCTCTAAAATGTAATCGGCAATTTGCTGCTCCTTGCCGCTCAGTTGTGAGTAGATGGCACGCAGCTGAGTGAGGACGCTGGGTGGATGATGAGTAGATGTATCGGCCAAAAGGAAAGCACCTCCAAAAGATGGCGATCTGCTACTCATTATAGAAAAGGATGGGGACGATTTCCTAGTTTCAAAAAAATTTTCTTCATTTCTAATGAAATGCGAAAATTATTATCATATAATCGAGCTAACAAGAGACTTTCTCAAAGGAGTGACGTATCGACTATGAAACTGGCGATTTTTGGATTAGGGAAGATGGGTTACAATCTGACACTGAATTTGCTTTCCCACGAGCATGAGGTTGTCGCGTACGACGTAGAGCCAAAGCGGGCAGATGAACTGGGACGGGAAGGGGCCATTCCTGCTTATTCGATTGAGGATGCCGTCTCCAAGCTGGACGCACCTCGCGTGATCTGGCTGATGGTTCCGGCGGGAGAAATCGTAGATGAGCTGGTGGACAAGCTTTCTACGTTGCTTTCTGCGGGAGATATCGTAATCGATGGGGGCAATTCTCACTACAAGCAGTCGCTTGATCGATATGCCCGTTTGAAGGAGAAGGGCATTCACTTCCTGGATGCAGGTACGAGCGGGGGAATGGAAGGAGCACGTCATGGAGCTTGTATGATGATCGGTGGTGACCGGGAGGCGTTTGATCATATCGAGCCGATGATCCGTGACATCAATGTAGAAAACGGCTACCTGTACGCAGGAGAAGCTGGTGCCGGGCATTTCCTGAAGATGATTCACAACGGGATTGAATACGGCATGATGCAGGCGATCGGCGAAGGCTTCGAGGTGCTGGAAAAGAGCCCGTACAACTACGATTTCGCAGAAGTAGCCCGCGTGTGGGCCAATGGCTCGGTCATTCGTGGATGGCTGATGGACCTGACGGAGCGCGCTTTCCGCAAAGACGCGAAGCTGGACGAAATTCGCGGCGTTATGCATTCCTCCGGGGAAGGAAAATGGACACTCGAGACAGCACTCGATCTGCAAGCCGCGACACCGGTGATTGCGATGTCCCTGTTGATGCGCTATCGCTCGCTCGAGCAGGATACCTTCCATGGGAAAGTCGTAGCTGCCCTGCGCAATGAATTCGGTGGGCATGCAGTCGAAAAGAAATAGGTTGGCCTCTTGTGGGTGCTGCTTGTGCTAGATAAGTGTTTAGAAAGGTTGCTATGTATAAATTTGGTTTTATAATAAAAGAGTATGGCAGATTCCATCTTGGATCGTATGGAGGGAAACCAAATGAAAATCGTAGCAATCGTGGGGAGCATTCGCAAGGAATCCTTTAACCGCAAACTGGCCGAGCATGTAAAAAACCGCTATCAAGACAAGTTCGAACTGGAAATTTTGGACCTGAAGCCACTTCCGTTCTACAATCAAGATCTGGAAAACGAGCCAAATGAGGCTGTCGATTCCTTCAAAGCAAAAGTGAAAGCCGCTGATGCCGTTCTGTGGCTCACGCCTGAGTACAACGGTACGGTCCCAGGCGTACTGGTCAACGCGATTGACTGGATGTCCCGTGTGGATAAAGTTCTCGTGGGCAAACCGTCCTGGATCATGGGTGCTTCGATGGGGCAGCTGGGAACCGTGAAGGCACAGCTGCACCTTCGCGACATCCTGTTTGCGATGGGCGTCTCTTCGCCGCTGCTTCCGGGCAACGAAGTGTATGTAGGTGCTGCTCATGAGAAGTTTGATGCCGAGGGCAAGCTGATCCACGAACCTACCGTTCAGTTCCTCGATACGGTAGTAGCCAATTTCCTTACCTGGATGAACCGTTACCACCAATAATAGAATCGTTTGGGTAGAGAAAAAGCCGAAGAATCCATTCTTCGGCTTTTTTGTATAGTAAGAATTTATAAGATTCTTATCCAGCCTAAGTGCAACTAAGGCTCCGCCAGAAGGCTTGGCAGAGCCAAGTTTTCTAATAGGGTGGTTCACCAGAATCAGCAGCACTGATAAGAAAAGTAAGTTTGGTTAAAGCGTTTGGCACGCAAATCGTCATTGGCAATGACAAAATAAATCGTCCCAACATCGCCCCACATGATCTTCAAGTTCGTCTCATCCGTATCGACCTGGAGCAGCAAGGTGTAGGGGCAGCCTGACTCTACGTTGCGGAAGGAATCGATCTCCTCGAAGACGTCTCCCTGAATGTTGTGCGGGTGACCCAAAATCTGATGATTCCACGCATAGGAACCATTTATTTTGGCAAAGGCCGAAAGAAAACGATCGTAGTAGGCAGCCTTGCATGCATCAGGAACCGAGATCGCTTCCATGTGAAGAGAGAGCCCTTTGGAAAAATGCAGATTGTTTGCCGGGAGTGTCCCATGTGGATCGTCGCCAGGATACGGAACAGGAGTCAGTGCAGAGAAGTCTCCCTCATAAAAAAGCACTCTCCACCCATCCCGATCTGCCAGCTCTCCGTATACGGACTGTTCAACTGCCTCATAAAAAAAGTACAGCAGACCGCGCTGCGGAAGTTCGTTCGGGACGCCGATGGACTGAATTTCCTCGAGGTTTAGCTGCCCGATGAAAACGAGCGGCTCGTCGTGGAATACGGGATAGCTCCATCCGGCAGGCAAATCCGGGTTGCCGCCTAGCCTGCTTGCACCCAGCAGATGGGTTACAGCTGCAGTGGGCTCTACATAGATGCACTCGTGCAAATGGTGGAGGATCTGCTCGGCCATTTCCTGCAGTCCCTGCTCGAGGATCAAGGCTCTTACTTGGTCAATCATTGGAATTCTCCTTTCCCAGATGACTCTGTGCCTGTTACACGGTGGACATGGAAATTACTTACAAAAACTATTGTAGCTCTTTTCGTGGGTCGAGGGAAGGAAGAGATAAAAACTTAAATTGATAGAAAATTATAAAAATACTTGCAATTACAGAAATGATGAACAATAATAAATTATGATCGTGATAAAAAATTATCATCGAAGGGGGAATCAAACATGAATGGAGAATACCAGCTTAAAAAAGAGTTGAGCCTATGGCATGTGGTTGTCATGGCAATCGGACAGATTATCGGTGCAGGTGTCATGTCTTTGACAGGGATTGCAATCGCTTTAACGGGAAGCGGTGTGACCCCGGCATTCGTACTCTCTGCCATGCTGACACTGATCACGACGCTGCCCATTGCCATCATGGGGGCTTCCATCCCAACGACAGGAGGGCCCTACAAATACACGAGCCGCCTTCTCTCTCCTCGCCTTGGCTTTTTCTACTTGCTTATCTTCTTGGTCGCCAATCTGACCCTTGCCACGTACGCCATTTCCTTCGCCAAGTACTTTCAATCGCTCCTTCCCTCTGTGAATTTTAGCTTGATTGCTGTCCTAATCCTTACTCTTTGCTATGTAGTGAATATGTTTGGGGTGAAATCGGCTGCTTCCGCGGAAGGGTTTCTGGTCGTGGTAAAAGTAATAGCAGTGTTCGTCTTCATCTTGTGGGGTGTTCCCAAGATTCAGTGGGATACGCTTGCAGTGACAGGGATGTTTCCCAGCGGCTTAGGCGGGTTTTTAACGGCGACGGGCCTAGTCTCTTTTGCAACCGGGGGAGCGAGCATTGTCGCTGAGCTGGGGGGAGAGATGAAGAACCCCAAAAGAGACATTCCGCTCACGATCATTTTGACGACTGCCGGTATCGCCGTTATTTACGCGTTCATGGCAGCCGTAGCGTCCGGTGTTCTGCCGATTGAGCAAGTAGCCGGGAAGCATCTCGATGAAGTCGCGAAAGCCATTCTTCCTCAGCCTTTATTTCTGTTCTTCATTATCGGAGGCTCACTGTTCGCCATCGCATCGACGCTGAATGCCACCTTTTCCTGGGTGACCAAAGGCTTCCTCATTGCTTGCGATGACGGCTGGCTTCCCAAAGGTCTCGGGGCCGTCAATAAAAAGTACGGCACACCTCACTGGCTGCTTACCATCTTTTATTTGATCGGAGTGATCCCCGTCGTCACGGAAGTATCGCTGGAGACAGTCACGGAGATGGGACTCGGCTTGTTTTTGCTCAACAGCGTCCTGCCTGTCTTGGCCGCGACTCAATTACCGAAGAAATACCCGGATTTATACGAAAAGTCATTCATCAAGCTGAAGCCCAAAAATCTAAATCTCCTCGTCGGTGTAACAGTGGTGATCCAGCTCTTTCAAGGATTCTTGCTCATGAAGGAA
This sequence comes from Brevibacillus nitrificans, assembly GCF_003710965.1. Taxonomy (NCBI): domain Bacteria; kingdom Bacillati; phylum Bacillota; class Bacilli; order Caryophanales; family Paenibacillaceae; genus Brevibacillus; species Brevibacillus nitrificans. The sequence goes on from NZ_RHHU01000010.1 coordinate 480,494, forward strand.
ATCCCGGCAACAGGTCTGTATTTTTCGATCGGCTTCATCGTATTTGCGGCATTGTACGTGTGGATTGTGGGAGGAACCCCGCGGATGAAGAACCGAAAGATGTCCGGGTTTGAGGACGAGCGGCCGATAAACGTAGGTCCCATCCATGATCATAAAATCGGAGTGAATCAATAAAAGGGAGCTTGCGAGCTAGAAAGCAGAAATAAAATGCGAAGCAAGTACTATGCATAAATAGAAGGGAGAGGGTCGCTTCATGAAAATGTTGATCATGCGTTTTTCAACCAAAAAGTCAGCGGAAGAATTAAGTCAGTTGTCAGAGGCAGGGTTCGAAAAATTTCGTTCGCTGCCAGGTCTCATCCAAAAATATTACGTTCGTTATGAAGAAACAGGCGAAGTTGGGGGAGTTTATTTGTGGGAGACGGGGGAGGCACTCCAAGCGTACTTGGACGGGCCGATCGTGAAAAGTCTGCCTGAGAGGTTTGAGCTGCGGGAGGGCCCGAAGATTGAGATCGTGGATATCCAGTATGCGCTGCGCAGTTGACTAGCTGTCCTTGGGGGTATCGAGAGAAATCGCCGGTTCCCCAAACAAAGGACGAAAAAACGAGAGGGGGCTGTCCCATGAAGTACAATTTTGATGAAATCACGGAACGCAGAGGGACGTATTCGCTGAAATGGGATGGAGGGGAATTCATCAAAAGTCATGGGCTGACGGAGCGATATGACGAGGAGACGATCCCCTTATACACAGCAGACATGGACTTGCCCGTACCGCAGCCCATGATCGATGCCCTGCATAAAACGGTCGATCATAAAATATTCGGCTACTCTATTTTTCCGGAAGCGTACTTTGAAGCGATCCAGCAGTGGTTTTTAAAACGGCATGATTGGGAGATTCAAAAGGATGCGATCATTTACAGTCCAGGAACGGTTCATGCCCTGCATGTGGCGGTCAAGGCGTTTACAAACCCCGGAGACGGGATCATCATTCAGCGTCCTGTGTATCCGCCTTTTACAGGGGCCATAGAAGGAAACGGAAGAACAGTGGTGAACAATGCGCTGGTCTGTGATGAAGAGGGCTATTACACGATTGACTTCGAGGATTTCGAACGCAAGGCGAAAGACGAAAATACGAAGATGTTCATTTTGTGCCACCCTCATAATCCGACGGGACGGTTGTTTACCCGCGAAGAGCTAGAGCAGCTGGCAGACATTTGCGCAAAAAATGACGTGCTGATCGTCGCAGATGAAATTCATGGAGATCTCATCAGGCGAAATCAAACCTTCATTCCAATCGCCAAAGCAGCAAAGCGTGCGGATCACATCATCACATGTACGGCGATCAACAAGACCTTTAACGTAGCAGGGCTGCACTGTACGAATGTCATCATCCCCAACGAAGGGTATAGAGAGACGTTCCGTAAAACACTGGGCATGCACTTAGCGTCGCCATTTACCATCACCGCTCTGATCGCCGCCTATACAGAGGGGGAGGATTGGCTGGACCAGCTAAAGGAATATATCGACGGTACGATCGAATATGTCATGGGCTTTTTGGCGGAAAGAATGCCGAAAGTCAAAACGAGGATTCCCGAAGGAACGTATTTGATGTGGCTGGACTTTAGCGGCTATGGACTGTCGCCAGAGGAGGTCCATGATCGGATTTACAACAAAGCCAATGTGCTGCTGGAGGATGGGGGCATGTTTGGGGAAGAGGGGCGGCAATACCAGAGAATTTGTCTCCCTTCGCCAAGACCTGTCATCAAAGAAGCCTTGGAACGGATAGCCCGCGAGTTTGAAGCAGAAAACGGAAACTAACGAGGAGAGAGACACCTGCTTAGAGGCAGGTGTTTTCTTTTTGGAGCCAATCCGCGATCATGGAAGCGGTGTCGAAATCGAAACAATTTTTGTGAAAATAGGTTCCGTCGTTCCAAATGAAGGGTATAGTTAGGTGGGCAGTTTGGTAAACCGAAAGGAAGGAGGTATACGCTTCATGATTCGAAAAGTGGTGGTCGCGCTGATCTCCTCGCTTTTGTTTTGCGTGATATTGGCGTGGTTCAACTACATCCCGGCAGCACAGCAGCAGCCGAACACGTACTACTGGTCATTTTTCTCACTGGTGGCGATCTATCTGATTTATGCGATCCCCGTCTATATAGTGGGAGGTGTGCCCGTTTCCATAGGAATAGAAGCTTTGAACCGTCAAATCGCTTGGGCGAATCCCGTGATTGTGTACTTGTTTCGCTTTATCGCGTACGCGGTTGCGGGAGCTTTGCTGATGGCGCTGTTGCAATTCGGGATTACAATCCATTTACTGACAAGCCGTTCCCTTTTCTCAGCGGGCTTTGGCATGCTCGCCTCACTATTATACCTGCATGTGTGGCTGGTTAGTTTTTGGGTGGTAAAAGAAAAAAGGAAGGTGTGGTAGTGTGAGTCTTGGCGGGTTTCAAAGCGGCTTTCACGCCAGAAAAGTCCCGCGAGCGGAAGGGAAGTGGGCGTCCTTTCTCATTTGCAGCCACGGTTGTGCGGAAATCATCCAGCTCATCTCCCACGTCTCTGGCGAAGTCGAATTTGAGCTTTGCCGGATTGAGGCCGAGCGGATGGGACGGGTTCTGCTTGAGGCAGCGCGTTCCCAAGATGATTGTGAATAATGGATGGTGGTAGCCGAGGAGCAGGCTACCACTATTTTTTTTAGAGATTTCTCTCCAGCAGTTTCCCCATTTGTTCTGCCAGCACTTGATGCGGCACTGGCCTTTCATTGGTAAACCACCATTCCACTAACCCCTCGATAGCAGATGCAACAAACTGAACAATCACTTCTTCATTCCAACCTTCGTTTTTTCCCTGCGTGACGTTCACTTCTTTTCGAACCTCTTCAATCAGGTAGTTGAGGAAGCGAGAGCGAAAAGAGGGGGCTCCTTTACTCGTTACCATCAACGAGAAGAACGAATAGTTTTCTTCGAAGTATTGGGACCAGATCTGGGTCGCTTCTATAAAGTCTAGCTCAGCCACCGCTTCGCACAGCTCACGCAGCTGGGTAATATGGGATTCGATCAGCTTATCCAGCAAATCATATTTATCCTGATAGTGAAGATAAATCGTGCCGCGGCTTACGTTTGCTCTGTCTGAGAGGTCTTGAATGGTGATGTCATCAAAGCTTTTTTCAGACATGAGCTCTACTACGGCATTTCGAAGGGCTTCTTGTGTTTTGAGTATTCTTCGATCCACTTTCGGCATCGTAGAGATCACCGCTCTTTCTGAAGATAATGAACAGATTCCTGCATAGTGTTCACTACTATACAAATGGAGTGAAACTAACAATTGTAGTTTTATTAGGCACACTTATAATAATAAACATAAGTTCATTAATTGAACAATGCTTATTATTTCAGACCTACCAACCATCATAGTGCGAAGGAGAATAACCATGAAAAAATCCATCACCTTTAAGAATGGCACAATCCAAATGGCCGGCGATCTTTATTTGCCAGCCGGCTTTGAGGAAAGCAAAAAATACCCAGCGCTTGTCACCGTTCATCCCGGTGGCGGGGTCAAGGAACAAACTGCTGGTTTGTATGCGCAGAAACTTGCGAACCAAGGCTTTGTTACCCTGGCATTTGATGCATCCTATCAAGGGGAGAGCGGCGGCGAACCACGTCTGCTCGAAGACCCGGCTGCCAGAGTGGAAGATGTTCGCGCTGCCGTGGATTATTTGTCGGCTCTTGGGTTTGTGGATGAAGAAAAAATCGGGGCACTAGGCATTTGCGCAGGCGGCGGCTATGCCGTAGCAGCTTCGCAAACAGAGCGCCGCATCAAGGCGGTAGCGACGGTCAGCGCGGTGGATATCGGGGCGATGTTCCGCGGAGAAGATACTGCTGCGAACCTGCAAACACTTGAAGCCGTTGCGAAACAGCGCACAGCCGAGGCAAAGGGAGCAGAACCGATGTACCTGAATTGGGCACCGAATTGCGCGGAAGAAATCAATGAAAATACGGCTGTACTCATGCGTGAAGCCTACGATTACTATCGTACGCCGCGCGCTTTGCACCCGAATTCTACGAATCGCTTCCTGTTTAGCAGCCTCGATAAACTCATGGCTTTCTCGGCATCGAGCCAGATCGGCGCCTACCTCACTCAGCCGCTCCTGCTGGTAGTGGGAAGCGAGGCAGATACACGCAGCTACAGCGAGCACTTCTACGCGCTGTCGAATGGACCAAAGGAATTGTTCTGGGTCGAAGGCGCGACGCATATCGCCATGTACGATATTCCCGAATATGTCGCGCAGGCGGTAACGAAGCTGACCGCGTTCTATGGGGAGAATCTGTAAGAAAGAAAAACGATCGAGAAAGCACGAAAAAGCCGCCAGGAAGATGCTCCTGGCGGCTTTTTAAGTTGGAAGCAAGGAAAAGCAGCAAAGCTCGCTTATCCGTTACGATAACGGGAAGGCATGACATCGGCAGGAATCGGGCATTGATACGTAGTGTCGCCAAGCCGATCTTTGAGCTCCTGCTTCGCTTTTTCCAGCAGCTCTGGGTTTTTGATGACTTCCAAAGCCGCTCCGGCCAGCACCTTCCCTGCTTGGAGCATACCTTTGTGGGCGATGGAAGTCGCGCCGATGGTCACGACCTGCCAAGTGTGGGCAGGAGTGCCGAGGACCCAGCAAGCCGTGAAAACTTGTGCTGTCGGGGCGATCCAGCTTACATCTCCTACGTCTGTAGAGCCACCGACAGATCGGTTGGAGGCAGGGGAGTATGGGATGATGACCTCGGCCATTGGCTTTTCTTTCAAAGCAGCCTCAAGCTCTTTCGGATATCTGCCGAATTCCTCGGCGATGTCTGCGGCAGATAAGCTGGATTGCAGCTCTTTGGCAAACGCCAGCTCTTCTTCGCTAAAAGTAGGTACACCGATTTCGCCCATTACTTGATGCAGCGTGGATTCGAGTGTAGCGTTTTGGATGACATTCGAGCACGCCTTGTCAAAAACGATTTTGACTTCCGTACCAGTCATGAGGGCCGCACCTTTGGCGATGTTGCACACGCGCTCATAGATTTCTTGCACCTGTCCGGTTTTCGGCGCACGGATGAGATAGAGCACCTCTGCTTGCGCTTGAACGACGTTTGGTGAATAACCGCCGGCATCCGTAATCGCGTAGTGAATACGCGCGTCCTGAATAATATGCTCGCGCAAGTAGTTGACGCCGATGTTCATCAGCTCCACGGCATCGAGTGCACTTCTCCCCAGATGCGGGGAAGCGGCGGCGTGCGAGCTCTTTCCTTTAAACTTGAAGTAGACCTGATAATTGGCGAGTGAATTACCCGGCATGATGGAATTCACCGTATGCGGATGCCAGCAAAGCGCGAAATCGATATCATCAAAGCAGCCTTCGCGCGCCATGTACGTTTTGCCGGAACCGCCTTCCTCACCAGGGCAGCCGTAGTACCGGACTGTCCCTTGGAGACCTTCCCGTTCCATCATTTCTTTCAGGGCGATGGCAGCAGCGAGCGAGCCTACTCCCAGCAGATTGTGTCCGCAGCCATGTCCGTTTCCGCCTGCCTGGATGGCCTTTTCGGTCGCGCTTCCTTTTTCTTGGCTAAGCCCGGACAGGGCATCGTATTCCCCTAGAATCGCTACAATGGGACTTCCTTGTCCAAAGCTGGCTACGAAGGCTGTCGGCATGTTGGCGATGCCCTTTTCTACGGTGAAGCCTTCCGCTTCCAATGTTTCGCAGAGCAGCTCGGCTGACTGGAACTCTTCGAAGCGGGTTTCAGCAAATCCCCAGATCTTGTCGCTTACCTGAATCAGCTTTTCCTTTTTGTTTTCAATGAACTGGACAATCTTCTGCAAATCGTTCATGCGACCTTCTCCCCTTTTTCATTTTGAGTCTGTTGTAGTCGAAGAAAAAAGCAGGTGATGAGTGGGATCACCAATGCGATGATCAACAAGGTAAAGGCAGCATCATAGGAGCCGTTAAACAGGGTAATCATGTAGCCGAGCAGCGTAGGCGCAATCGTTCCCGCTATTTGCCCCCCGAAGTACATAATTCCAACTGTCGAGCCCATCGCCTCCTGAGAGAAATACTTGAGCGGCATCGCCAATACAACTGCCGACAAGCCCATCCCGAAATTCGCGAGGCAAAGGAAGGTCACCGCCATCGTAACCGAGGAGGCGTTCATCATCAGGAATAGCGAAATGATGCCAATAAGAGAACCAGTAGCAATAATAAATTTTTCTTTGCCAGCGCCCATTTTGTCCATGAGCCAGGAGCTGCTGTTTATCGCAATCAGGGAAAAGACGACGGGAATAATCGAGATCATTCCGGTTTTTACGAGTTCGATATGACGCACATTGATCCAATAGGATGGCATCCAGGAGCTGAGTCCCCAGTTCACCATGCTGATTCCGAAATAGATCAGCATCAGCTTCCAGGCGAGGGGATTTTTCAGTACCTTTTTCATCGAGACTTGAGGCCGCTTTACTTGCGCGCTTTGTCCCGGTGGGAGCAGGTACTTCCAAAGCAAGAGAAAGAAAAGAAAGCCGAGTACACCGAAAAAATAAAACATGACGTTCCAACCAACGTGCTTGATCATGAGCGCAGCTAGAAGGGAAGCGACGATGGCGCCGATTGCGGTGGCTGAGGTAAGCACACCTTTTGCCCGAGCGCGTTCTTCTTTCGGAAATGTTTCTGCGAGGGCGACAGAGCTGGCGGACGGAAAGCTGCCTTCGCCGATTCCAAAGAGGAAGCGGATGACGAGCAGGGATGCGAATGACCAAGCAAAGCCGGTAAAGACCGTAAAGGCAGACCAGACCAACAGGGAGACCAGGATGACCTTGCGCGCTCCGTGTTTATCGGTCAGCCATCCGCCGATCAGCTGCATGATGGCATAGGCGAGAAAGAAGCTGCTGATCACCATTCCAGATTGGGTGGGGTTCAGCTGAAATTCTTTCGAGATCGCCACAATCGCAATGTTCATCGAGTTTTTGTCGAGGTAGTTGACGATCCAGGTCAAGAACAGAAGAACGAGTACAATGGTTTTTGTCTTTTTGTTGTATGCGCTTTCATCCATGCGGTGAAAACCTCCCCCTCTGCCATTCTTCGTAAAACGGACGGTTGTAAGTTCAGCTTCCTCCCAACTTATTTATTTTAGGAAATGTTTTGGACATTTCTTAAAATGGATTATAAGTCTAACTTTTGGCTATTGCAAGAAAATTAGCGCATTTTGATGACTAACTTTTCCATGTATAATAAGAACTAGATTCATCAGGACAGAAAGGAAACCGAGATCATGATTAAAATTGGTGTGATTGCGGCCAATTATTCGATGCAACAAATTATGGACGCAGAGCCGATGCTGCAAGGGCAATGCGAGCTTGTCCCGATTCCTTATGCCCAGCTGCATGAAATCAAAGATTTGTATGAAAAGCACCGGCATTATGTCCACGGTATTTTGTTTAGTGGACCGCTCGGCTACTCGATCGCGAAGCAGGAATGGCAGGAATTTGAAACCCCCACGTACTTTGTGACGATGAAAGAAGGGGACTTCTATAAACGTCTTTTTTCCATCAGCAACGGGAATAAACAGCTGGATTTTTCTCGGGTTTTCATCGATTTCATCCATGAGCAGAACAACTTCATGGGGCTGAGGGATGCCTTGCCAGAGAAGGAATTCCCCCATTACATACAATTGGAATACACCTATGACGTCTACGATGAAGTGTTTAAGCATCACCAAATGCTATGGCAGCAGGGAAAAATCGATCTGTCCATTACCGGTTTGGGCAACGTCGTCGAGCGTTTAAATCAAGTGGGGATTCCAAATATTGTCATGCTGGCGTCCAAGGAAACGATCGTGGAGCGTATCGAGCAGATCGTAAGCGAGCTGCGAATCACCAATTTGCTGGAAAACCAGAGCGCGGTCGGCATCCTCTCTCTGTCAGAACCAGATGATTTCAAGGAAATTTTGCTGCACAAGGCTTTGCTTGAGTTTCACAACAAGGAAAAGGTACTGTCCGTCATTCAGAAGAAATCGGGGCATTTTGAAGTGATTACGACATTTGGTGAATTAAAGCAAATGACGAATCAGTTCACGGCATGCGCCATCCTCGAGTATTTGAAGCAGGTCTTGCCGTTTCCCGTAAACATCGGCTGGGGTGTCGGCTCTACGCTCTATCAGGCGAAAATTTGTGCGCAAAAAGCGAGTCATGCGGCTGTCTCCCATGAGCTTGACTGCTCCTATGTCATAACGGAAAACGAGGAAGTGATCGGGCCGTTAGGAGAGGACACCTGTATTCATTTCACCCATACCGTTGAGCCGCACGTGGAACGACTCAGTGAAGCACATGGCGTCTCTGTCCTGCAAATCCAAAAAATACTTGCTGTCCTGGCCAAGCGGAAAAGTAATGAGCTCACAGGCGAGGAGCTGGCTTATCATTTAAATCTGACATTACGTCAGGCCAATCGGATCTTGAAAAGGCTGGAGGAAAGCGGTGCCGCCAAAATTTCGTACAAGAAGCAAGAGAAGCTGAAAGGGCGGCCAAAGAAGGTCTATTCCATCGATTTTGCAAGCCGTTAGATCAGTTCATGGAGGGCTGAAGCGGAGGCTTGGGAATGGGGCGTCCCAGTGGGAAACAGGAACGGCCGTCTAATTTTTTCAGCCGCCTCATATATTTACCAGCAACCAGAAAGAAATCAAACGAAACTTATATCCCCCCTATCCGTATGCCTATATAGACATATAAAAAAGAAAAGGGGAGGCGGAACATGGCAGACGATAATGTGGTGAAAATGAGTCCCTTTAAATCCGGACGGCTGCTTACAGCTATCGTAGTGATTCTTGTCGTGGTGTTGCTCGGAACTCAATCCTTTACGATTATTTCAGCTGGTCACAGTGGAGTGGTCCTGCAGCTCGGAGCGGTACAGCCAAAAGTGCTACAGGAAGGGCTTCATTTCAAGATTCCGTTCGTTCAAACGGTTATTCCTATGGAGGTACGGGTGCAAAAGTCCGAGACGAGTCAGACCTCTGCATCGCGTGATTTGCAAACGGTTTCGACGACGATTGCGGTCAACCACCATCTGGATTCTGAAAACGTCAACAAGCTGTATCAGCAGGTCGGTCTCGAATACGCCAGTCGGATTGTAGACCCGGCGATCGCGGAAGCACTCAAGGCGGTAACTGCGCAGTATACGGCAGAGGAGCTGATCTCCAAGCGGTCCGAGGTGAGCAACAAAGTAAAAGATGCTCTGAAGCAAAAGCTTTCGACCTACAATATCATTCTGGATGAGATCAACATCCGCGAATTCACATTCAGCGACGAATTCAACCGAGCGATTGAATCCAAACAGGTAGCGGAGCAGCAAGCGCTCAAATCCAAGCTGGACCTCGAGCGGATCAAGATCGAGAAAGAGCAGGAGATTACGAAAGCGCAGGCTCAGGCGGAAGCATTGCGTCTGCAAAAACAGGAGGTCACTCCGGAGCTGATTCAGCTCAGACAGATCGAGGCGCAGCTGGAAGCTATCCGCAAATGGGACGGAAAGCTGCCAAATGTAACGGGGGGAGCGACTCCGTTTATCCAAGTAGAAAAATAAGGAACAGACCCAAGAGGCCTTTCGGGACGCGTGTCGTCCGGGAGGCCTTTTTTTGTTTCAATGGATGGAGCTTCCATTGAGCTTCCATTGTAAATGTGCCTTTACAGGATATTTACGCCGGGTTCAAGCGGAATTAACCCGTGCTGCTTGGTGCCAAGTTACAGTTACTTCATACGCACCGCCCACTCGGAAATGGAAAGGGAGGAGGTCATTTTATGAAGGTAGACCTGCACTGCCATACGAAGCTATCGGATTGTTCACTGACCTTTGAAGAAATCATAGAGTTGGCTGTAAACGAACAAGTCTCTCATTTGGCGATTACCAATCACGATACAACCGGGGGGCTTGCCGAGATGGTCGAGCTGGGGAAAGAAAAAGGCGTCGAGATCATTCCCGGAATTGAAATATCTGCCTACGACTTTGCAAGAAGCCGGAGAGTCCACGTACTCGGATACTATATCCAGCCCGGTCATCCTGCCATTGACCGTATTTGCGCGCCGCTGATCGAAAAGCGCCACCAGGCTTCCGCTGTCATGGTACAGGCTCTGATGGAGGCAGGCTATGAAATTACGTGGGAGCAGGTCATGGAATATGCCAAAGGCGGGACGGGCGTCTACAAGCAGCATATTATGCATGCGTTGATCGAAAAAGGCTACACAGCATCGATTTACGGGGACTTGTACAAAAAGCTGTTTTCCCGTGGCCAAAATGGTGAGAAGCCAGGGATTGCGTACATGCCGCTCGAGTATGTGGCTGCAAAAGACGCCATTTCCGCGATTCGCCAGGCAGGAGGCGTTCCGGTTCTGGCTCACCCGGGGCAATACGGCAACTTTGAAGCCGTGCCGGAGCTGGTTGACTGCGGACTGGAAGGCATCGAGGTCCGTCACCCTTTGCACGATGCGGCTATGGAGGAACAAGCCAAGCAGCTGGCAATCCGATACGATCTCATTATGACGGGCGGCACCGATTTCCACGGCTTTTACGGCGAAAAAGAGGTTGTGCTGGGAGAAAAAAGTCCGGGTATCTCTGCCGTTCACGCGATCCAGGCCCGCCAAAATGCCATTGCCGAACAGCAAATGACACAGCGATAAGAGGTGCAAAGCGATATGAAGACCATTCACCAAGTTGCACAGCCTACCCGTTCGTCCGGCGAGCCGATCATCCATGAGACAGCAAATGTCGTCCATTCCAGGGCAGGGGCTTGGACGTCCATAGGTTCCTCCAACAAGATCATCGAATCTGTCCTCGGCGACTATACCTACACGATGGATGACGTCACGATCAACTATACCGAGATTGGAAAATACTGCTCGATTGCCTCTCACGTCTGTATCAATCCCGTTCAGCATCCGATGGATCGTGTCACTCAGCATCATATGACCTACCGCAGAATCGATTATGGCTTCGCAGCTACAGATGACGAGTCCATTTTTGACTGGCGCCGGCAAAATCGGGTGAAAATCGGCCACGATGTGTGGATCGGTCACGGAGCGATCATCATGAAGGGAGTCACTATCGGCACAGGAGCAGTCGTTGCTTCCGGGGCGATCGTGACCAAGGATGTAGAGCCGTATTCGATCGTCGCTGGCGTCCAAGCTAAGCCGATCAAGATGCGCTTCCCGGAGGAAATACGCGAGAAATTGCTGCAAATTGCCTGGTGGGAGTGGCCGCGCGAGATGATCGAGGAACGTTTCCATGAACTCAATGACCTGGACAGTTTTATAGAAAAATACGGACACTTTGGATAATGACGGATCGGAAGGGAAAAGCTTTTTGATTCAATCACAAAGGAAAACGGCATACCTCGCAGGGCGGTTGGGTATGCCGTTTTCCTTTGATTGTGAGGATAAAGGGGCGGTTGGAATTGGTAGAGGAAATGGAAATGATCGATCATCTGATTGCAGATATTCACGCGGGCAAATACAAGCCAAGCGACAAGCTGCCTTCCGAAAATGAACTGGCAGATCAGTACAAGGTTCCTCGGATGACAGCGCGCAAAGTCTACAATCGTCTGCAGGAGCTTGGGTATGTGTATTCCAGACAAGGAATGGGGAGCTATGTGAAAGACAGGCTGCAGCAAATTCCGCTGGTTCTCACGGGAAATACCAGCTTCAGCAGAAAGATGATCGAGCTCGGGTACAACTACGAATCCCGCAATATTTACTGCGAGGAAGTAGAAGACCATTCCCTGTTCACACAAACACTCGGTGTTGACGAGAAGGATAGCGTGTTTAAAATCGGCCGCTTGCGTCTCGTAGATCAAAAGCCCATCGCACTGCATACCTCCTTTGTGGCAGAATCCGTGTTTCCCGACATTCGCACGGAAGGAAGCCGGATCACCTCGATGTACGACTTCTATCAGGAGAAGGGCTTCACGGAGCGTGCCTACGAGAAGACCATTTTAAGCGTCATGGTGCCTACCAAATACGAACGCGAACTTTTGGAATGCGCAGGATTAGTACCCTTGCTTGTCCTGGAGTCCGGCTGTAGAGATCTGGTAGCGGGCAAAATGCTCGAATGCACCCGGACGCTCTATCGAAGCGACTGCTTCACGTATGTGCTGTAGCCTAACAAAAAAGAAACAGTTCCTATACAAAACGCAAACATCCTTAACGCAGTCTTTACCTCCACGAACTTGGCAACAAGATAGATTGAAAGGGCAAGGAGATTACGAGCTAGGGAGGCAAGCGGATGAAGAGGAAAAGGAGAACAGAAATCCTGATCAATGGCTCCAGAAATCTGGCAGCCCAATTGGCAGAGGAAATTTTGGAACGATATGACGTGAAAACGATAGAAGAACCGAATCAAGGTCTGGTCATGGTCAAAGTCAGGGAGACGGCGCAAAAAAGCCTGTTCTACCTCGGGGAAGTTCTCGTAACCGAGTGCAAGGTACAGATCAACGGATCGATTGGTCTGGGCGTCCTCCACTCGCATGATCGAAAGCTGGCTTATCATTTGGCTGTCATCGATGCCGCTTATGAAGCGGGATTGAAAGAGACAGCTGACTGGACAGATCGATTGATCCAGGAAGAAGCAGCGTATCAAAAGCAAAGACTGGCAGAACAGAGCGGCGTGCTCAAGACAAAGGTCAGCTTTGAAACCATGGATGAGGAGTAAGGAGGGGAAATCAATGAGTTTGGACATCGTTCATGACATACAGACTGCTTATCGCAGCGTACTGGATTCCCTGTCACGCCCAGGCTTGGTATCTCATCTGGCAGATCAGGCCAATCGTCTGGATATCGACTGCGACTGCTACCCGACGACCTTGATTCTAGCCCTGATGCTGCTCGATACGGAAGTGACATTTGCGGTAGTAGGTGTCCGTGAGCAGCAGGAGCAAGTCAAAAGGCTGATCAACCAGCTTACGTATGCCAAGGAAGTAGACGCTGACCAGGCCAACTATGTGTTCGTCCTGAAGAGCGCCGAACCGCAGCAGCTGGAGGCGGCAATCGAACTGGCGAAAGCGGGCGAGCTGATCAATCCGCACGAATCCGCAACGATTATCGTAGAAGCACAGCTGGTGAGCAACGAGCGAGGGATGCTGCTCAAAGGACCCGGCATCCAGACCCAAAGCATGGCTCGCGTCGAGCGCAGCGGCGAATGGATGCGTGCACGCGCACAGAAAAATGCAGAATTCCCTCTGGGGATTGACCTTTTATTCGTAGATGAAGAGCATCGGCTGTTGGGGCTGCCCCGCACGACACAAATAGAGCAGGTGATGGCATAAATGGGCTACATAGCGGTTAAAGGCGGCACACTCGCGATTGAAGAGTCGATAAAACGGTTGAAATACGAACGAGTGAAAAAAGGCACGGTGCTAGGGATTGAAGAGATCGAAGGCGGAATGAGAGGTCTGATCGATCAGATCATGTCAGAAGGAAGCATATACGATGAAAAGCTGGCGGCCATCGCCATCAAGCAGGCGGAGGGAAATCCAGAGGAAGCCGTATTCCTGCTCCGTGCCTATCGTTCGACGCTTCCGAGAAAGCATTATTCCCGCCCCATCGAGTCCGAAGAGATGCGGGTTGAGCGCCGAATCTCAGCTTCCTTCAAAAACATTCCCGGCGGGCAAATCCTCGGGGCGACCCAGGATTACACGCATCGCTTGCTGGATTTTGATTTGATCGAGGAGACACAAAAAGAAGCGCTGGAGTGGCTGGTGCAATTTGCAGAGGAAAACGAGGGGCAGCAAGAGCAGCTGGACCTGATCCGCTATCCGAAGGTGATGGACTATTTGCGCAAGGAAGGCTTGCTGGCCGACTGCGAGGATCAAGACCTGGAGCCAGATGATGTCACGAGAAAGAGCCTGACGTTTCCGACGAGCCGCAGCCAGCGTTTGCAGGTACTGACACGGGGGCAGACAGGAGCCGTTACCTCTCTCGCCTATGCTGTCATCCGTGCCTATGGCGTGATTCATCCCACAGTAGGGGAACTGCGTGTCGGACAAATACCGATCTACATCGACAACCCGATCCATCCGGAAACGGAGGATGAGGATACGTACTACATCGGGGCGATCAAGCTGACCGAGGCTGAAATGATCGTTCCCGTCACAGTGGAAAAGGAGCACGGCAAAAAGGAAATCGAGTTTCAGATCGGCTACGGTCTGTGCTATGGACAAAACGAGACCAAAGCGATCGCGATGGGAATCCTGGACAACAGCCTGGAGAAGGGCAATCCGGAATACCCGACAAGCGATGAGGAGTTCGTCCTGTTCCACATCGATTCGGTCGAGTCGACAGGCTTCATCTCGCACCTGAAAATGCCGCACTACGTCACATTCCAATCGAAGCTGGACAGCGCACGCAAAACGAAGCGCAAGGAAGCAAGCGAGCAAAAGGAGGGCAACTGATGAGCGACTACAACTTTGCCTTTTTTGATGAAGGCTCCAAGCGGGAAATCAGGAGAGCGACTTTGAAGGCGGTCGCCATTCCGGGCTATCAGGTTCCTTTTGCCTCCCGGGAAATGCCGATCGGAAGAGGCTGGGGAACGGGCGGATTGCAGCTAACCCTTTCACTCGTAGGAAAGGACGACGTGCTCAAGGTCATCGACCAAGGCTCCGATGAGTCTGTCAATGCCGTAAATATCAAGAAGCTGGTAAACAAAACCACAGGAATTCGTGAGACGGAGGAAACGGGCGAAGCGACAATCATTCAGTCCCGCCACCGCATTCCGGAGATTCCGCTCCACTCCAAGCAAATCATGGTGTTGCAGGTTCCGATCTGCGAGCCCCTGCGCGAGTATGAGCCGAGCGAGCGGGAAACGAAGAAGCTGCACGGCGAAAAGGAATACAGCGGGGCATGGCTGATGCTGTTTGAACAGATTATGCGCTATGGCAGCATGTCGACTGGGGCCGCTCATCCGGTGATGGTTCAAGACCGCTACGTCATGACGCCAAGTCCTATCCCGCGCTTTGACAATCCGAAAATGCATCATTCCGAGGCATTGATTTTGCTTGGAGCGGGCCGGGAGAAAAAGGTGTTTGCCGTTCCTCCCTATACAAAGGTTGTCTCGCTTGCGTTTGACGACTATCCCTTCCAACCGGAGGCATCCTCTCAGCAAAGCTGCAAGGTGTGCGGTGCAACAGGGGTCTTCATGGATGAGCTGGTGGAAGAGGAATCAGGGGAGACGTATCACCAATGCAATGACACGAGCTACTGCTTGTCCCGATTGAACAGCCAGGAAAAACCGGTGGAGGTGACCGTTCATGGATGAGTTTGCGACACCCCTTTTATCCGTACGGGAAGTAAACAAGCAGTTCGGTAACGGCTGCGACCATTGTCGTGTCCTTACGCCAGACAGCTTGATGAAAAACTTTTGTCCGGTCTGCCGAACGGTCTACTCCTGCCAGAATATCTCCTTTGACCTGTATCCTGGGGAGGTTCTTGGGATTGTCGGGGAGAGCGGGAGCGGTAAATCGACGCTGATGAGATGTCTGTACTTTGACCAGGAAGTCACGAGCGGAGAGGCTTATATTCGCACGTATCAGGACGGAAGCAAAAACGTTTTCGAGGAATCCGCTCAGCAAAAGCGATACATCCGCAATCATGTGCTGGGCAAGGTGTACCAGAATCCGCTTCTGGGTCTGCGCATGAATTTTTCGGCGATCGGCAATATTGCGGAAAAGCTGATCGCAGCAGGCAGCCGGCACGTTGGCGCTATGGAAGAGCGCGGGATGGCGCTGCTGGAGCATGTGAATATCCCGACCTACCGGATGAAGGAAGCGCCGAAGAACTTCTCCGGCGGCATGCAGCAAAGGGTGCAAATTGCCAAGGCACTGTCCAACAATCCGCCGATTCTGCTCTTGGATGAAGTGACGACAGGACTGGACTTGTCTGTGCAGGCAAGCGTGCTGGATTTGATCAAGCAGCTGCAACGCGAGCTGAATATCAGCATCATCATCGTGTCGCATGACCTGGGTGTCATTCGCATGCTGGCAGACCGCACGATGGTCATGCTCGATGGAAAGGTAGTCGAGCAAGGGCTGACGGATCAGATTCTCGAGGACCCGCAGCACCCGTATACCCAGCAGCTGGTGCATTCCCTGGTCTAGATACCACAGGCCCTATCAGAAACGGAGGAACGACGCGTGTACGTAATCACCAACGGAAAAATCGTCACAGAAGAAGGGATCTTGACCGGATTTGATCTGCTCCTGTCTGGAAACCGGATCGAGAGAATCGCGCGTGCGGGGGAGCTTGCACCAGAGCACGATGCGCAAATGATCGATGCCAAAGGCGGGTACGTTTCTCCCGGCTTTATCGACCTTCATTCCGATTATATCGAGCACATGGCAGCACCACGCCCAACCTCTCTGATGGATTTTCATCTCAGTCTGCGAGAGGCAGAAAAACAGCTCATCTCGCACGGCATCACGACGATGTACCACTCGCTCTCGTTGTACAAAGGGTCCGAGTATAACTACAAGCCGATTCGCCAGCCGGAAAATGTGCGCAAGTTCATCGATTTGGTCGATCAGACGCGTCATACCAAGCATTTGGTGCGCCATCGCTTGCACGCGCGCTTTGAGATCGACAACATCGACCAGATCGATAATCTGAAAAGCTTTATTGCCGAGCGCAAAGTCCATCTCGTGTCGTTCATGGACCATACGCCAGGCCAGGGACAATACCGCGATCTGGAGATGTATCGCAAGACGATCAAAGGCTATGGCAACATGACGGATGAAGAGATCGAGACGATGATCGCCAATCGTCAGTCGCAGAGCAAGATGACCATCGAAGGAATCCGCGAGGTTGCAGAAATGGCGCAGGAAGTGGCGATCTCCATCGCCTCCCACGACGATGACAGCATCGAAAAAGTGGAGCTGGTGCAGACCTTTGGCGCGACCATCAGCGAGTTTCCGATCACACTGGAAATCGCGAAAAAAGCGAAAGAGCAAGGCATGCACACCATCGCAGGCGCTCCGAACGTCATGCTGGGCGGCTCCCACAATGGAAATCTGTCGGCGGCAGAAGCGATCCAGAACGATTACATCGACATTTTGTGCAGCGACTACTACCCCGCAGCTATGCTCCACGCCATTTTTGAGCTGAACAAAAGCTACGGCCTCGATTTGGCTGAGATGTTCAAGCTGATCACGATCAACCCCGCCAAAGCGGTCGGTCTGGACCAAGAGATCGGCTCGATTCAGGAAGGGAAAAAGGCAGACCTATTAATCATCGAAAAAATTGATCCGGACTTTCCGGTGATCACAGCCGTGTTTGTAGATGGAGAACTCGTCCAGAAGACCAATTACCGCATTTGATCGATACCTCCAAGCAAGGGGAAAGCAGGGTGATAGGGTGGAACGCATACTGACCATTGAAAATATGTCCAAGTCGTTTACGCTGCACAATCTCGACAAGCAGATCAAGGCCATCGAACAAATCGACATCCATGTAAAAGAAGGCGAATTTGTCGGGATCACCGGGAAGTCCGGCAGCGGCAAATCGACCGTGCTGAAGTGCATTTACCGAACCTATTTGCCCCAAGGAGGGAGCATTTGGTACAACTCCCAGAGGTACGGTCCCATCGACCTCGTTCACGCTTCCGAACGCGAAATGATCGATCTGCGCAAAAACGAGATCGGGTACGTCTCCCAGTTTCTGCACGTCATGCCGCGTACGACAGCGAGAGAGCTGGTCCAACAGGCGCTTCTGGAGATGGGCCGCGAGCACGAAGAAGCCAGGCGGGAAGCCGAGAAGATTCTCCGTCATTTCGAGCTCGATCCGAGTCTGTGGGACAGCTATCCGGCTACTTTCTCAGGCGGGGAAAAGCTGCGCCTGAATATCGCGCGAGCTATGGTCAAGCGCCCGAGACTCTTGCTTCTCGACGAGCCGACCGCAAGCCTGGACAATGCCTCCAAAATCAAGGTTCGTGAGCTGATGGAGCAGCTGATGAGCGAAGGCACGACGATGCTGGGCATTTTCCACGACCTCGAATTCATGAACAACCTGTGCGACAGAGAGTACAGCATGCAAAATGGAAGGCTCGTAGATGCAGTAGAAAGGCAAGGCGCTGGTGTTTGATATCCGAATCATAATTCGAATGATCAATCGGGAGGAAGCATGACGATGAAAAAAACATGGTCCTTGATACTCACAGGTATTCTTGCCGCAGCGGTAGCAGCAGGCTGCTCTACAACCGAAGCAGGCTCTGGCAAAGGGAAAGACACACTCACCATCGCTTGGCTGCCAAACGAATCAGGGGAAGACATGAAGACTTCTCGTGATGAAATAGGGGCCATGATTGAAAGGGCGACGGGGAAAAAGGTCGAACACAAGACGACGACGGACTACATTATTGCGGTCGAGTCGATCGCCAATGACAATGCGGACCTGGCCTTCCTGGGCGCAGAAGGCTACATCCAGGCACACGACAAAAACCAAAAAGTGCTTCCTCTCGTCGTACCGAGCGGCAAGTCCGGTACTTTAGAGGACGCGGTATACTACAGCTGGCTCAACGTGAAAAAAGGAAAGGAAGACCAGTACAAGAGCGGCGACGGCTTTTCCATCGACAAGATCGCGGGCAAGAAGTTCTCCTTTGTTTCCAACAGCTCTACTTCCGGCTTTAAAGTTCCTTCTACCGGGATCGTTTCCCATTTCAGCAAGCAGGACGCTTTCAAGTCGCTGAAGGCGGAGGATTTGCTTGAGGGTGGTTCTGGCAAATTCTTCAGTGAAGTCTTGTACGGCGGCTCCCACCAAGGCTCCGCAGTGAACCTGCTGACAGGCAAGGCAGATGTAGCCGCGTTTTGCGATACATGTGTCAATAACTACATTGAGCTGGCAGATGGAGAGAAAAACAAGCCAGGTGCTGTGTACAAGGTCAAACAAGGGGCTGCCGAGCCATTTAACACGCTGGAAGGCCAGGAGTTTGTCTCCATCGCGGTAACACCGGTATTGAACGCTCCCTTTGTAATCAACACAGGCACGGTGAGCGAAGAGGACAAAAACAAGATCCTCGCTGCCTTCACTGCGGCGGAAACGGCTAGCAATCCGAAGATTTTCGCACCCAAGGACAGCAAGGAGACGGCGCTGTACGAGAAGGCTTCTGGTGATGAGAAATTTGTTCAGGTGGAAGACGCTTGGTTCAATCCCGTTCGCGAGCTTGGGAAATAATGGCGGACGCATACAATCAGACGGAGCGAGGAGAGTCGAAGATGACGACGCTACTGGAATTGAAAAAAGTATCCAAGCAGTACGGTGGAAATACGAAGGCGTTATCTGATGTTGACTTCTCCGTGAAGGAGGGGGAGTTCGTCTCGATCATCGGCCCATCGGGGGCGGGGAAATCGACCCTCCTGCGCTGCGTCAACCGGATGATCGAGGCGAGCAGCGGAGAGATCAGGTTCGACGGGCAAGATGTGCGTGGGAGCAGCAAGCGGGAGCTGAAGATGATCCGCAGGAAGATGGGCATGATCTTTCAGCACTACAACCTGGTCAATCGCTTGTCGGTGATCGAAAATGTTCTGCATGGACGTCTCGGATACAAGTCGACGCTGGCTGGTATGCTCGGACTCTATCTGGAGGAGGAGAAGCAGCAGGCTGCGTCGCTGCTGCAGATCCTCGGCCTGGAGGAGCAGATGTACAAGCGTGCAGACCAGCTCAGCGGCGGTCAGAAGCAGCGGGTGGGCATTGCCCGGGCCTTGATCCAGTCTCCCAAGCTGCTCTTGTGTGATGAACCGATCGCTTCCTTGGACCCGAATGCTTCCAAAATCATCATGGATCATTTGAAAAACATCTCGACGAACATGGGTATCACGGTGCTGATCAATCTGCATCAGGTCGAGGTCGCTTTGAAATATTCCGATCGGATTATTGGCGTGAACAAAGGAAGAGTCGTGTATGACGGCTCCCCCGATGACATCACGACGGATCAGATTCACGAAATCTACGGTTCTGAGATGGGGGATCTGATCATGGATGTAGGAGGGAAACATGCAGGCTGACTTTTTTGCCAAACGGCGGAGAAATTCTATCGTCTTCCTGGCGCTGCTCCTTCTGGTCACCTTCGTCGCCATCGTGATAACAGAGTACGATGTGGAAAAAGGCTTTACGTCGATCCCCAAAGCGGTAACATGGTCGTTCTCCAACTTTTATCCGAATGAACAGTCGTGGACGAGGCTGCCCGATATTTTGGTCAAGCTGCAGGAAACGGTGCTGATCTCGATTGCAGCTGCCTCGGTTGCGTCGCTTTTTGCCCTGCTGTTTGCCATCTTTGGTTCGGAGACGACGGGCATCAACGGCTTTACGCGAAAAGTAACCAGAATGATCGCCACGCTGTTCCGCAATATTGATGTATCTGCATGGGCCATGATCTTGCTGTTCTCCTTTGGGCAAAGCGCATTGACTGGCTACTTTGCCCTGTTCTTCGGCTCCTTTGGTTTTTTGACCAGGGCTTTTACCGAAACGATTGATGAAGTCAGCAGCAGCTCGGTGGAAGCCCTGCAAGCGACTGGTGCCAGCTACTTCTCGATCATTTTTCAGTCTGTCATTCCGTCTTGCATCCCGCAAATCATCAGCTGGATTCTGTTTATGATCGAAACGAATATCCGCAGTGCGACACTTATCGGAATTTTGACCGGGACGGGAATCGGCTTTGCTTTTAGCCTGTACTACAAAAATCTGAACTACCATGCGGCAAGTCTCGTTGTCCTCGTAGTGGTCTTCGCCATTTTGGTCATCGAGAACGTGTCCAACTACATTAGGAGGGAGATCTTGTAGTGGAAATGGAAGAGTCCTTGAAGCCACTGTCCATGGAGTCGAGAGAGCACAAAGGAGCCTTGCCAATCAAAGCAATCAAGGTGAAGACCGTCAATCGGGAAACCATCATCATCCAGCTCACGATGCTCGTTTTGGTCGCTGCCACGATTTACGGGTTTCTGACGTTTGACTACAAGGATGTCGTCATCGGCGAAGCGATCCTCAAATCGCTGGAATCCATGAAAACGGTGCTGCTGGAGCCGCATTTGCAGCACGTTGGGTTCGGCGAAGCGATCTATCAGGTGTTGGTAACGATGGGCTTAGGATTTCTAACGACGCTGTTCGGAGCAGTCATTGCGCTGTTTTTAGGGCTGTTGGCTGCCCGCAACCTGTCTACGCAGCTCGCTTCTACCTTGATTCGGGGTGTCGTGGCGTTTATTCGGGCGGTCCCTACCGTACTGTGGGTCCTGATCTTTTCTGTAGCAGCAGGCTTGGGCAGCGTAGCGGCTGTCATCGGTATGACCTTCCACTCTGTTGGCTATTTGATCAAAGCGTATTCCGAGGCATTCGAAGAGCTGGACAAAGGCGTCATCGAGGCACTTAGGGCGAGCGGCGCGAACTGGTGGCAAATCGTTTTCCAGGCCGTCCTGCCTTCTTGTGCTACGTACCTGATTTCCTGGACGTTTCTGCGGTTTGAGATCAATTTCTCTGTCGCGGTGGCGATGGGGGCAGCGGCAGGAGCAGGCGGGATCGGGTATGACATGTTTATGGCAAGCGGATTTTACTATGACATGCGGGAAGTCGGGGCCATCACCTACTTCATTTTGGCAATAGCAATCCTGCTGGAAATGTTCGCGCTGCGGATCAAGCGGAACATGAAAACCCATTGAAAGTCGTGATTCCTGCCATCGGATCTATTGATTGGACGGTTCTGGAAATTCCTGATAGTGTAGTCTGCAATATCAGGAGGTGATCCGATGGAAAAGACCATCGCCCAGCTGCACACGCATTTGTCAGAGGTTCCTCAAGCTTTTCGCGCATTACCCGTTGGACAGGTAACGAAAAAAGCAGCTCCAGAGAAATGGTCGCCGCTTGAAATACTGGGCCATCTATGCGATTCCGCAACGAACAATCTGGGGCGTTTTATACGAGCACAGCAGGAGCAGCCCTACCGCGTCATTTCCTACCAGCAAAATGAGTGGGTGAGTCTCCAGGCCTATCAGGATCGTCCTGCGGAGGAAATCCTGCAGCTATGGGTCGGACTCAACCAGTCGATTTTGCGAGTGATGTCGTCTATGCCCCCAGCAAATGGGCAAAACGCCTGTGAGCTGCCCGATGGAACCACCGTCACCTTGGAATGGTTGATGAGCGATTATGTCGAGCATCTGGCGCACCATTTGAATCAGATCTTTCCAAAGGACTAACAGCCAAAAAAACGCGAAGCCGTGCAAAAACGGTTCCGCGTTTTTTGGTTCAATTCCATTTTCTCAGCATATGCTCTCGTGCTGTTCATAGGCTGCGAGGATGGAATGGACGATATGTATCGAATCGAATTCGCCTTCGGATGCTTCTACGAGGGGAAGCTGCAGGGGAAAAAGGGCCCGATTGATTTCGTCTGCTTTCAGTCCTTTGCTGTGCAGGTGCAGAATGTCTCCTGTGAGGTTCTCCAGATGCTCGAGCTTTTTTTGCAGCATCGCTTTTCCATTGGGAACATAGCCGGCATGTGCACAGTACATGGCCTGAAAATCGTGAGCCAGTACAAGCCGAATCGAGTTCATGATAGTGGGGATCGACTCTTCCCGCAAAATGACTTTTGTCTTTACGCCCAGATACAGGTCTCCAGCAAACAAACGGCCAGTCTTTTCGTGAATCAAAGCGATATGGTCCTGGGCGTGGCCAGGGGTCTCGAGCACTTTCCAGTCCAGCGTGCGAGAATGGAACGACTTTCCGAGGGAATGGGCGTCAAAAGGATCGCGAACCCCCCAGGTAAGCTTTCGATACTCCGGGTAATCGGCAGGGTGAGAACAACGAGTGACTCCCTTCTCGTGGATGTAGATGGGAACCTGGAGATTGGCTTCGATCCAGGCGGCTGTTCCGACGTGGTCTTCATGACTGTGCGTGAGAACGACCGACTCAAAGGCTGAAGACTGATAGAACGGGATCAACGAGGCTTCGAGCAATTTCGGTCCGGTATCGATCAGCGTGCCATCCGTCAAAAAGACATAGATGGAAGAATCGCGTCCTTGCCTGCTGACAATCCCTTCTACGCAGACGACATCTTCATGATGGTGGATGTGAATCACATGGAATCCTTCCTGCTTTAAGATCCTCTGTCCGTGGAAAAAAGCAAGCTCACCTGCTTATTATACGATTGTTTGACTATTCTGTCATTTACAAGAGTCTTTTTGCTGCGAGGGAAGGTGTGTAAGATGAGAGGATGAAGCTGTTTGGCAAGAGGTGAAAGATGAATGCAACTTCCTATTGAAGAAATCATGCCATCCTTGATCGCGAGGCTTCGGGAGCATCCAAACGCCGTTCTCGTCGCAGCACCGGGAGCAGGCAAAACGACACGCGTCCCACTGGCGCTGCGAGATGAGCCGTGGCTTGCAGGGCGTCGGATTCTCCTGCTGGAGCCCCGGCGCCTGGCTGCGAGGACTTCCGCGCGATATATGGCACAAGCACTCGGGGAGCAGGTAGGAGAGACGGTCGGCTGCCGGGTGAAAATGGAGGCAAAGGTAGGCCCCCGTACGCGAATCGAGGTGATTACAGAAGGCGTGCTCACGCGGATGCTGCAGGCAGATCCTGCGTTGGAGGATGTCGGACTCATCCTGTTTGACGAGTTTCATGAGAGAAGTCTCCACGCCGATCTTGGACTGGCACTTAGTCTGCAAACGCAAAATCTGTTTCGAGAGGACCTGCGTATGGTTGTCATGTCGGCTACCCTCGATGCAGCGGCTGTAGCCGAGATGCTGGGGGGAGTGCCTGTCATTCAGAGTGAGGGGCGAGCTTATCCGGTAGAAACGAGGTATCTCAACCGGCAGATGTCCGGGCGCTTGGAGCCAAATGTCGTCCAAAAGATTCGAGAGGCGCTGACACAGGACGAAGGGGACATCCTGGTCTTTCTCCCAGGTGCGAAAGAGATTCGAAGAGTGGAGGCAGGCTTGCTGGAGAGCAGCTTGCCGGCGAATACCGTCGTAGCTCCTCTCTATGGTGCCCTGTCGCAGGATGCACAAGATATGGCCATCCAACCCGGTGTAGCTGGGCAGCGAAAAATTGTTCTCGCCACATCGATCGCCGAAACAAGCTTGACGGTGGAAGGTGTGAGGATTGTCATCGACAGCGGCTTGATGCGGGTACCGCGATTCTCGCCGCGAACAGGGATGACGCGTCTGGAGACGACTCGGGTCTCCAAAGCTTCGGCAGACCAGCGCAGAGGCCGCGCCGGACGTCTTGCAAAAGGTGTGTGCTATCGGATGTGGACGGAGCAGGAGCAGCGTGGGCTCACCGCGCATACCACACCGGAGATCAGAGAGGCGGATTTGACCTCTCTAGCACTGGAGCTGGCTGCATGGGGTGTCGATGATCCTGCTGAGCTGGCATGGCTGGACGAACCGCCAAAAGCAGCGCTTGAGCATGCGCAGGAGCTGTTGATTCAGTTAGGTGCCATGGATTCTGGCAGAAAAATCACATCGCATGGTAGAGAACTCGTGGAAATGGGGCTGCATCCGCGGATCGCCCATATGATTCGGGCAGCAACGGACAGAGGACTGACAGAAGTGGCGTGTGAGCTGGCAGCGCTGCTAGGAGAGCGCGATATTTTGCGTGGAAGGGCTCATCTCGATGCTGATTTGCGTCTGCGGCTGGAAGCCTTGCGCTCCGTTGGCCAGAAGGGAGTGGCAAGTCTGGCTGGCGTGGCAGTGGACGAAGGTGCCTGCCAAAGAATCTGGCAGGAGGCTAGCCATTTCAAACAGAGATGGGTCAACAGGCAAAAGGAGAACTACGAAGCGGGAGATCCGCTCAGCCAGATCGGTTCCTTGCTGGCAGAAGCCTATCCCGATCGAATCGGACAACGCAGGGATAGCGGAAAGTATTTGCTTCGCAATGGACGAGGGGCAGTATTCGCATCTGAGCAAGCCTTGGCTTATGCCCCGTACATCGTAGCGGCAGAGCTGGATGATCAAGGGACAGACAGCCGCATTGTGCTGGCAGCCAGTGTGACAGAAGCCCAGCTGGAAGAGGTCTGCGTGAAGAGCATCGAGGAAGAGACGGCCGTATGGTGGGAAAAATCGTCTCAATCGGTGCGGGCTCGCAAGCGAAAGAGGCTTGGGGCGTTGATCTTGCGTGAGACACCTGCTTCCCAGGCAGATCCTGAGGCGGTGACCGCAGCTTTACTGAGCGGGATTGCTTCGGAGGGGCTTGGTCTCTTGCCGTGGAACCGTTCTGCCCGTCAGATGCAGGAGAGGCTCGTCTTTATGCATCGCTTGGACAGCGCCTGGCCGGATGTATCGGACGAAGCCTTGCTCGCAGCACTGGAAGAGTGGCTGGGACCGCATGTGCATGGCTGCAGAAGCCGGGATGATCTGTCTCGCCTCTCCCTTACCGCGATTTTGGAAGCGATGCTGAGCTGGAAGCAGCGGCGTGAGCTGGACGAGCATGCTCCGACCCATATCGTGGTTCCCAGCGGCTCTCGAATCCCGATCGACTATAGCAGTCCGCAGTCGCCTGTTCTATCCGTTCGTTTACAAGAGCTGTTTGGCTGGAGCCAGACGCCCCGCATCGGCATGGGCCGCATACCGCTGACGCTTCATTTGCTGTCACCCGCCCAGCGTCCTGTACAAGTGACGAGAGACTTGGCGAGCTTTTGGCAGAACACGTATTTCGAAGTGAAGAAAGATTTGAAGGGACGCTATCCAAAGCATTATTGGCCGGATGATCCACTGCAGGCGATTCCCACCAATCGGACGCGACCGCGTTCCTAGTTGACCTTTGCAGCTTTGGGAGTATCCACTCATTTGTGTAGTTCCATATTCGTAAGTAGGCAATGTTCTGAAACTTTCATGGAGGGTAGCTACGTCTGGGAGGTAAGTGTATTTCGTAACTACCCCTCTACTCATTGGGTTGCTTGTACGCAAGCAGCCCATTTTTTTGTTACGGCTCGTGTACGCGCTAAGACGAACTTTGTCCCCAGCGTTCCCGGAAAATGAGCTTTTGCAGCTCCTGCCGTTTTTCCCACTGGTGAATTTCCAGCAATGGACGATCCGGGTAATGGTCCGTATAGCCAATGGACAGCAAAGCGACAGGATCAATGTGCGGCGGGATGTCCAGTATTCGGCGAACGTCGGATTTTTTGTAAAAACTGACCCACCCCATAGCGAGGCCTTCCGCATAAGCCGCGAGCCACATGTTTTGAATGGCGCAGCTGACGGACATGATATCTGTCTCGGGGATCGAGTTTCGCCCGAGAACGTGGTCACCGCCACGGGTTGGATCACAGGTCACACAGATCGTAACGGGCGCTTCCTTGATTCCTTGTATTTTCAGCTCCAAGAAGGAAGATTCGCGGCCTGTTCCTTCATAGTGAATGGCCAGCGCACGCCGCTCTTTATCCGCACTGTCCGCGAGTTCGCGCTTGAGGGAATCCGCGGTAACCAGAATAAAATTCCATGGCTGCATAAACCCGACGGAAGGGGCGTGATGAGCAGCCGAGAAGATCATGGTCAATTTTTCAGACTCAATGGGGTCGCTGCGAAACGAGCGGATATCCCGGCGATTGCTGATCGCTTTGTACAATCCGATTTTTTCTTCCTCTGTCAAATGAATCATGATTGGAAAAGCCCTCCTGATCCTAGCTGTTTTCTCTCATTTTAATAGGGAAAGAGGATTCCATCCAGACATCTGCTTGACATATTCCTCTCATACGCTAAGAGGAGAGTCTGTGCAATCGAGAGAGGAGTGAAGCCGGAATGAAAAACATCCTGATTGTGGAGGACGAACTGCCGATCTCTCGCGTCTTGAAGGCGTACCTGGAAAAGAGCCAGTTTCAGGTAGAGCAGGCGTTTACCGGCGAAGAGGCCGTCCGAAAATTTGATGCGGGAAGCCCCGCACTGGTTTTGCTGGATGTGATGCTTCCAGGCAGGAGCGGCTGGAGCATTTTGGAATACATACGAAAAAAGAGCTCGTGCCCGGTGATCATGCTGACGGCACTGGGACAAATAGACAATAAACTGATGGGCTTGCACCAGGGGGCAGACGACTACATCACCAAGCCGTTCATCGCCGATGAGGTCGTTGCCCGTGTCCAGGCGGTGCTGCGCCGATCGACGAATATTACCCGGGGCAATTCCCTCAAGCAGTTCGGCAGCCTGAAGGTAGACTTCAAGGCGTATACCGTCACCTTGCACGGAATTGAATTGGCCTTCACCCCAAAAGATCTCTCCTTGTTTCTGTTTTTGGCGCAATACAAGAACCAGACGTTTACCAGAGAGCAGTTGATTGAGCAGGTGTGGGGGATGGATTACGAAGGAAGCGACCGCGCCGTGGACCTGGCGATCAAGCGCATCCGCAGATCACTGGAGAACTGGCCAGCCTCAGAGGGAGAAATTCGCACCTATCGCGGACTGGGCTACAAGCTGTGTGTGTATGAGTAAAGAAAAGCAAACGACGCTGTTCCGCTACTGGACGACACGCTATCTCATTACACTATGCATCGGGTTGTTAGTCGTAGGAATTGCCTCCAGCCTGTGGATCACCTATAACGAGAAGCAAAAACGTCTGGATTTTATGAGGCTGACGGCAGCGGAAATTTCAGAGCGCGTGGTTGACAGCGAAGGGAACATCAAAATTGCGCCGTTCCTGTTTCGGATTTTGGATAGCCGACAGGAATCCCTGCGGCTGAGCTACAAGCCATCCATGATCATTCTTGACGCGGACAAACGCTCCTTATTCGATGGCCCAGGTCCCTTTGCCAGCGAGCTGTCCAAGAGAGCGGCTGAAGTAGTGGGTGCAAAGGAGGACGTTACAGAGCTGACTTCCTCGCGCGGAGAAGAACTGCTTTTTGTGAAGCGGGCGATTACGTACCAGCAGAAGCAGATCGGCTGGGTCGTCCTGTTCTCCCCGCAAAAAGAAATGATTCGCAGCACCACGGAGTTTCAGCTGCTCTTTATCATGCTGGTCAGTCTGGGCTTGCTCGGTTGGCTCGTCATCTACCTGCTGACGAAAAAGCTGTCTCAGCCGATCAAGGACGTGGCGGATGCGGCCAAGCAAATCGTCACAGGCGACTACGATATTCATCTGGAAAAAAGCAGTCGGGAAACCGAAATCTACGAGCTGATTCACTCCTTCAAAGAGATGGCGGATCGTCTGCGCCAGCTGGAAATGATGCGGACTGAGCTGCTCGCAGGAGTAACACACGAGCTGAAAACGCCTGTCACCTCGATCAGCGGTTTGGTGCAGGCGGTCAAGGATGATATCGTCAGTGGCGTGGAAGCCAAAGAGTTTTTGGAAATCTGCTCGAAGGAAACGGCTCGCCTGCAAAAGATGGTAGAAGATCTGCTCGATTTCAATTCGTTTGCGGTAGGGGATATTCGTATTCGCCTGGAGAGCCAAAACATTCACGAGCTGGTCCAGGAAATCACGCATCAATGGCGGATTGGTCAAGAAGACGACACGCTGATGCTGCAGGTTGAAAAGCCGGAAAAGACCATCGTTGCCCAGGCAGATCCCCTGCGCATCCAGCAGGTGCTGTACAATTTGCTGAACAACGCTACCCAGGCTACAGGCCCTGGCGGACGGATTGATGTGCGCTTGTCCGAGACGGATCAAGAGATTTTGATCGTCGTGCAGGACGATGGGATGGGCATTCCCTTGTCCGAGCAGCCGTATGTATTCGATCGCTTCTATCGAGGAGAGGAGAAGAAGCATACGGTGCGGGGGCTTGGCCTTGGACTGTCCTTTAGCCGGATGATCGCGCAGGCATTGGGCGGAAATCTGGTGCTGACCCAAAGCTCGGAACAAGGGACGACCTTTACGTTGATTCTACGAAAATAGTGTTGGAAGGAAAACGGCTCTGCCTTTTTTGGCAGGGTCGTTTTTTTCACCATTCATTCCTCAAATCTGACGCGATGCTGACGTATTTCTTCCGTATATTGATCCCATCAGATGCTACTAGCAACAAACAAGAAAGCCACGGGAGGAGTTTGAAAAGTGACCCAGACCGATAAGAAACGCACGTTTTTCTCCAAAGGGAGAACGAACAAAAAGCGATGGATCATAGTAGGGTTGGCAGTCGTACTGATCGGAGGAGGGGTGTACGGCTATCAGTCTCTCTCAACACCGAGCAGAGCACAGGCTGCCTTTCAGGTCGTGAATGTACAAAGAGGTGACGTCTCGGAGACGGTTTTGGCATCAGGTGCTGTACAGGCATCGAAGCGTACTTCCTTGTCCTTTTCGGATGCCGAGGACGCCAAGGATGCGATTTCCTCCATCAAGGTAGGGGTAGGCGATCAGGTCAAAGCCGGCCAAGTGCTCGCGACGATGGATGATTCTGTAGCGCAAATTCAGGTAACCAATGCGCAAGCAAACCTGTTATCGGCCCAGGCGAAGCTGGAGGAAGCGCAGAAACGCAAAACCTCGGCGGAGATGAAGACGCTGCTAGCAGCGGTCAATCAGGCGAAGATCGAGCTGGACCAGGCGAAGCAGTCGATCGATTCGCAAAAAGCGACCAACGATGAAGCAAAGGCGAAAACTGCCCTGCAAAATGCACAGAAAACGTATACCTCCCAAAAAGCGCTCTATGAAGCAGGAGCGATTTCCAAGACGGAGTACGATGCGGCGCAGACCGATCTTGATTCTGCTCAGCGGGACTACAATACCGCTGTGTTGACAGCAAGCCAGACCAAAGGCCAATCCGGCAGCAAAATCGAGCAGGCACAGGCTGCTTATGATACGGCTGTAGAAGCTGTCAATGAAGCCAACGAAGGGCCAGACGCATCGACGGTTCTGTCGGCAAAGGCGGCGGTAGAGCAGGCGAAAGCGCAGCTCCAGCAAGCCCAGAAGGCGTTGAATGCCGTAACGTTAAAAGCGCCGATGGACGGAGTGATCGTACAGCTGAATGGGAATGTTGGCGAAATACCCGGCAGTGATTTCATCATTATGGACAACTCCAACTCAGGAAATCTGGAAGTCATGGCACAAATTAGCCAAAGCGACATCGGAAAAGTGAAGGAAGGGCTGAAGGTCAACTTTACGACGAGCTCGTATCCGGACGAAACCTTTACCGGCAGTGTGAAGCTGGTGTATCCGGAGGCGAAGACAGAATCCGGGGTGACGACCTACGATGTCCTGCTGTCGGTAGCCAATAAGGATGGGATGCTGAAAATCGGGATGAATATGAATGTCTCCATCGAAATCGGTACCCATCAGAACGTTCTGGTCGTTCCGGCTCAAGCCCTGCAAACGCTGAACGGGAAAGACGGTGTCTATCTGTACACGGCAGGCAATACGGCTACTACTGAAAATGCAGAGAACACAGGCAATGCGCGAGGCAAAGGCGGTACAGAGAACGCCGGTAACACGCGAAGCGGCGGCAACGGCGGGAACGCAGGAAATGCGGCAAGACAGTATCGCTTTCAGCCCGTGAAGATCGGCTTTTTTGCTTCAGATCGCGTAGAAATTACAGAAGGTTTGAGCGAAGGGGACAAAGTCGTCATCCTGGCGAATACAGCGACCTCTTCCTCGACAAATCAAAACTCCAGCCGAATGGGCGGCTTAGGCGGCGGCATGGGCGGCTTCGGTGGAGGAATGGGTGGTGGCTTCCCAAGCGGGGGAGGCGGCGGAATGAGAGGTCGATAGAAAATGAAACCAGTCATACAAATCGAGGACCTAAAAAAGCTGTACCGCATCGGAGATCAGGAAATTCAAGCGCTGCGAGGTGTCAGCCTGACGATCGAGGAAGGAGATTTCGTCGCGATCATGGGCCCGTCCGGCTCAGGCAAATCCTCGATGATGAACGTGATCGGTTGTCTGGATAAACCGACCTCCGGGGAGTTTTACCTGGATGGCTATCCCGTATCGGAAGCTCACGATGACGAGCTTGCTGTGATTCGCAATCGAAAAATCGGGTTCGTCTTTCAAAACTTTAATCTGCTGCCGCGTACGACAGCGGTAGAAAATGTGGAGCTTCCGCTTTTGTATGGAGGCACACCTGCTCGGGAAAGACGAGAGAGAGCCATTCAAGCTTTGGTCGATGTAGGTTTGGAAGAGCGGCTGAACAACAAACCCAACGAACTCTCCGGTGGACAACAGCAACGTGTATCCATCGCACGAGCGTTGGTCAACGACCCTGTGATTTTGCTGGCAGATGAGCCGACGGGGGCTTTGGATACCCGGACCAGTGAAGAGATCATGGGGATCTTTCAGCAGCTAAACGACGCCGGCAAGACGGTGATTCTCGTAACGCATGAGCCGGATATCGCAGAATACGCCAAGCGGATCGTCCGTTTTCGGGATGGGCAAATCGTCTCCAATGAAGTGGTATCGAAGCGTAGAAGAGCGTTTTTAGAGGAAGTGAAGCGATGAGTTTTATCGAGTGTGTACGCATCTCATTTCGAAGCATCAGAGCCAATGGTTTGCGCTCCATTCTCACTATGCTCGGTATTATCATCGGGGTCGCAGCCGTGATCGCGATGGTCGCAATCGGAGAAGGGACATCCAGCAGTGTGGCTTCCCAGATCAATGGGCTGGGGAGTAATCTGTTGATCGTATCGCCGGGACAGGCGACGCAGGGGAGAGTCAATCTGGGAGCGGGTTCTCTCAATACGCTGACACTGGCGGACGCCGAAGCGATCGAGCAGAAGGAGTCCGTGTCTGGTGTCGCACCGAGCGTCAACGGGAGAGCCCAGATTGTCTGGGGAGCAAGCAACTACTCCAGCTCCTTGGAAGGGACGACAGCTGCGTTTTTGCAGGTGCGAAACGCGCAGGTGGAGAGCGGGCGCTTCTTTTCCAACTTTGAGGTCAAGCAGCAGTTCAACGTTGCGGTAATCGGAACCGAGGTAGCCAACAATCTGTTTGCGAACAATAGCACCAACCCGATTGGGCAGACGGTGCAAATCAACCGGATACCGTTTACGATTATCGGGGTTTTAAAAAGCCAGGGAAGCTCCGGGATGACGAACAACGACGACAGAATCCTCATCCCGATCACCACGGCGATGAGTCGGCTGACGGGTGGCAAAAACGTGGGAACCATCTATGTATCAGCGGCTTCAGCAGATCAGATGGAGCAGGCGCAGGCAGACATTCAGAGCACGCTGCGTTCCAAGCACAATCTCCGACCGCAAGCAGCAGACGACTTCCGCATTACCTCCCAGTCTGACATTCTCAGCACGGCACAGGAGGTATCCAGCTCCATGACCGCGTTGTTGTCAGGGATTGCCGCGATTTCCTTGATTGTCGGCGGGATCGGTGTCATGAATATTATGCTTGTCTCTGTCACAGAGCGCACGCGAGAAATCGGTATCCGCAAAGCGATTGGGGCAAAACGGGGAGACATCATGCGCCAGTTTTTGATCGAGGCAGTGACGCTCAGTCTCATCGGGGGAATTGTCGGAATCGTGATCGGCGTGGGGGCAGCTCTACTGATCAGCAAGTTCGGTGGCATGACGACCGCGATTAGTGTATCCCCTATTCTCTATGCGTTCTTGACATCTTCGCTGGTAGGGGTCGTTTTTGGGGTCTATCCGGCTCGAAAAGCAGCACAGTTAAAACCAATTGATGCGCTGCGTTACGAATGACACCAGGTGTTGGATTTTTCCAATTCGGGCATACTAGCCGCGTGAGGTGTATGGCTGATGGAAAAAAACGTCCAATTTTCCGTAACGTGGCGAGAAGCGTCCCGCATTATGAAAAAGATCAAAACGAGCAACCTGCGGTATATGGTCAGGCAAATGGAAGGCAAGACGAGCATCGCGTTTGTTTTTCCCAGAGTGAGTGTAAGTCAATACGTCTATCTGTACATTCTCTTTGGGCCTAGGGCAGCTGATGCGGTAGGTGGCGATAACAAATAAAGAAGCTGCCCTGGCTCTACACACAGAACCAGGGCACTTTCATAAAATCTTGGACAAAGCTATCGATTTTTTCAATATTTTGATATAAAACAAAACCTGACACTTTTCGATATCAGAGATTCATAGTACAATGCCTGTATGAACGAACTTGGGGAAGTTCGGGATGGCGGCACCCAAACTGTGCAGGAGGGCCGCCTACTTTTTTTGAATCATTTTGTAATAGGTGAAATTAGGTACATATACCTAAAAATACAGCTAGATGATATAAGTCTTTCGATATAAAATAAAGCTATTCACGTAATTACTTCCGTACTACCTCTTCCCAGGGTTTGCTACCTGGGCTTTTTTTTTTGTCTATCGGACCGCATACATAAAAAGGCCCATCTGGATATCGACTATCCTTCGATGGACCTATCTTCGCTATGCAGAGGAGGAAAACTGCCTTTGAGCAGTGCTTCCAACAGCTGTTCTCGAGTCATGGATATGGTAATGCCCGGATCAGGGAGATCAGCCAGAAAGTGATTGTCCTTGTACAGATACCAAAGGGTTCCGGTAGGGCGCATCGGATAGACGAGAACGTCTTCCTTCCATTGCTGGCCGTGCCGCACGATGTCACGCAAAGAGGTGTAGAGCTCCCCCCATATGGGCAAATAAGGCTTTGTTTTGTGTTGATGCAGCGCACGTATGAGCTGTGCTTTGGCTAGGGAAAGTAGTTCATTTGTCGAGGATTCAAGCGAAAACATGACCCTGTCTCCTTTGTTGGTTCATGACCAATGGTTCATTGCTTCGACAGCCGACGGGTCGTGTCAGGAAATTTGCGAAATGTGGCGGATTTTGTCGAAGTCATCGTTAAGTGTAAAATAGTTGCTAGCAGGATGCAATAGGCGAGAAGTAGTATGAATACTCCTACATAGGGTAGTGCCTGATTGGGTTATAGGAGAGGCTGGGTAAGAGGTGAGTACATTGACTGGAAAGAAAAAGCTGTTTATCGATTGCAGCGGTGGCAGTGATCAAATGATCGCCTTATGGTATGCGTTGCAATCGCCAGCTGCGGAGATCGTAGGGATCGGATGCAGCAGCACGGAGACGGAATGGGGAAGATCCATCATCTCTGCGTGCATGAAGCTTGCAAAGCCGGGTGTAGAGATTCCTGTTGCGATGGGTGACGGTGCCTCCCTTTTTTCTACTCCGAAAGTAGAGGATCAGGGGGCAGCACGTCTGTTGGTTGAAAAGGCGCAGGAATGGAAGGGAGAGCTTACCGTGATCACGCTGGGAAGCTTGACCAATCTGGCAAAGGCAGCGGCCATCGATCCTAGACTGCCTGAAAAAGTGAAGCAGGTCGTTGTGCAGGGGGGTGCTATTCGTGTACCGGGGAATGTGACGGCTGTCGCGGAAAAAAATATGTATGCGGACCCAAAAGCCGCTGCTTTCGTATGGGCAGCTGGTTTTCCCTTGCTGCTGGTCCCACTCGACGCGACAGAGCGTTTGCGGCTGACAGAGGAAGAGGGGCAAGCGATTTTGGCTGCAGCCTTACAAAAAGGAATGCTGCCGGCGTCAGAAGAAGCAGGCGAACTTGCGCTAAGGGCGAGTACCCGCCTGCACGCATGGGGCGCGATGGTCGCCGCTATCCATCCGGAACTCATACATAAGCAGCAGATGAAGCTTTCCATAGAGTGTCACAGCACGCTGTCTCGTGGAGCCGTCTTGGCGGATCTGCGCAAAAAGCCGAGTGTGGGGGTCGATACGGAAGTTGCAGCTGCTGTTGAAGCAGATTCCCTCCGAGAGTGGCTGCGTGGACTTTGCAGAGCAGAAGGAGGCAGCTGGTAGACATGAAAAAGGTCATCATTGACGTAGACACGGGGATCGACGATGCCATGGCGCTTTCCTACGCGGTACATTCTCCTGATCTGGAGATTTGTGGCGTGACGACAACCTTTGGCAATATCACGGTGGAGGAAGCGACGAGAAATACACTGCAGGTGCTGGAGCTTGTAGGAGCAGGTGAGATTCCGGTCTATCCAGGAGCATCCAAGCCGCTCGTCCGTGAGCTGAAGGAAAAAGCAAAGCTGTTTCATGGGGAAAACGGATTGGGAAATGTCGAGCTGCCGCTTCCTTTCGCTGCACCACAGGCGATGCGTGCAGCTGAATTCATGATCGCGACGATCAAAGCGCACCCGCAGAAAATCACGCTGATTACCGTTGGGAGCATGACCAATCTGGCACTTGCGATCATGGCCGCTCCAGAAATCGTCTCACTGGTAGAGCGAGTGGTTGTGATGGGGGGAGCGGTGACCGTGCCAGGGAATCGCACGCCGGTAGCAGAAGCCAACATCTGTGCAGACCCAGAAGCCGCATCCTACGTTTTTCAGTCGGGTATCCCCATCACCTTGGTTGGCTTGGATGTCACGATGCAGACGCTGCTTACGAGAGAGCATCTGCAGCAGTGGCGAGAGCGTGATACGAAGATCAGCCATTTCTTCGCGGATATGTGCGAGGTTTATATGGACGCCTATGCCAAGGTGGGAAATGTACTCGGCTGCGGTCTGCACGATCCGCTGGCAGTCGGCGTTGTGATTGACCCTAGCTTTGTGACGACATATCCGATGCACGTCCAAGTCGATACATCAGGAAGTGCCAGCGACGCGCGCACCATTGGGGACAGACGGGAGCAGCCTGCTTCCGCGTCAAATGTCGATGTCTGCCTCGAGGTAGACCATGAGCGCTTTGTCGAGCACTTTTTGAAGTACGTCATGTAGAGCATTTGGAGTATAAAACGGGAATGAGGAGAGGATAGCCTTGATAAAAGAGTTTAAAGAGTTTGCCCTGAAAGGAAATGTACTCGATCTGGCAGTCGGTGTCGTGATCGGGGGGGCCTTTGGTAAGATTGTGACTTCCTTGGTAAATGACATCATTACTCCCTTAATCGGATTGCTGCTTGGCAAAGTTGATTTTTCCAATCTATTTATCAGCCTGAACGGATCGCATTATGCGACACTCCAAGATGCAAAGGCTGCAGGAGCAGCGACACTCAACTACGGCTTGTTCATCAACAGTATCATTGACTTTTTGATCATCGCTTTCTCGATCTTTATGGTCATCAAGCAGCTGAACCGCTTCAAGCGCAAGCAGGCAGAGGTCAAACCGGAAGTAACGACAAAGGAATGCCCGCATTGCATCACATCCATTCCGATCAAAGCGACGCGCTGCCCGAATTGCACCTCCATGCTGGAAGGCACGCAGCCTGCCCATTCGTAGAAATCAGGGCGTGAGGGAAACCTGAGTTCGGAATTCTTGCGACTCAGGTTGTTTCCTTTTTGCTGAAACGTCGTGAAAGGAGCCGTACCTACATCTACGTAACTGGCCGCTTTTTCACTGCCTTTTTTCGTTTCACCCGATTGCGGTACTGATAATGGAGCCGTTTGATCGTTCGAAAGTAGGTTTTGTCCTTGAGCTTGGCGAATAGTCCATGAGAGGGAAAGTCGTAATTGACCTCGATCACCACAATCTCCCCGTGCTTGTCGATGGCAAAATCGACGCCGATTTGGGCCGAGTGCCTGTATTTATTGAAATGAGAACACACCTGATAGCTCAGTCGAATGAGATTTTGTTCGATTTTGCGAATCTCGCTGGCACCCATGGACAGTGATTTTTCCAGGGCATGAGGTACCGAGACCGCATAGCCGCCACCTCGGGCTACGTTGGTAATCACGCTGTCAGACCCAGCTACTTTTGCGAGCATTCCCGCGTATTGCCACCTGCCGAGGCCGTTGCGCATCATCATGACCCGGATGTCAAAGGGACGTCCATTCAACTGTGCCAGATCGATTCCTTTCTGAATGATGTAATTTTTCTCCACAAGCTGCTTATCCAGCATTTTCTGCAGTTCTTCGAGAGTGGAGACGCGAACCGCTTCCCCTCGTTCCTTCACGAACTGATAGCCGTCATCGAGCTTTTGTACGCGTAAAATGCCTTTTCCCATATGCGTTCTCGTCGGCTTGATGTAGACGGTATCGTACTTGCCCAGATAGGTGCTGAGCAAAGCGGGCTGATACAGAGAGGTCGGCGGCAAAAAAGGACGGATGTGCGGGCTTTTGGCAAAGAACTTGTGGAGGCTCCATTTAGAGGAGGAGATCATACACCAGGCACCTCGCTTGAAAAATAGTCCATTCTCGTTATGATATACGGCAGGCAGGAGAAGCGTGAGAGCTAGGAATCTGCGCCGAGAACAAAAGGGAAAGGGAGGTGGTTTCCATGAAGCGCGAGAATCGCCCGCTGCAGCCGCCGATCCTTGAGAAGGGGCTTTCGCAGCCGCATTATCTATACCGCGAGTACGAGCCTGGCAAAAGCTTGGAGCCCTATGTGGCGTGTTACTGGACGAGCGAGTTTTTGCCAGGGGAGCAGACACAGCTGCATCGCATTGTTCCGGATGGCTGCATCGATATCATCGTCGATTTGCGCGCTGCGAACGTGGCCAAGGGAGCGTTTATCTCGGAGCTGATGACGAGCTTTGAAGTGATCCATCTCACGGAACCTCAATCGCTTTTTGGCATTCGCTTTTTTTCCTCGACGGTCCGGAAGTTCCTGCGTTACCCGGCTTCTGCATTCCACGGCAGTCATCCCCTGCTCGAGGATCTCTGGGGGAGTGAGGCGGGCTTGCTGGTAGAAGAAATGCAGGAAGTACAAGACATCAAAGGCAGGATTGCGATCGTAGAAAGAAAGCTGTACAACTGCCTGGAGCAGCAGATATCGCTCTCGGAGAACCTTTTGCAAACGAGTATGGCCTATCTGTACGACGCACACGGCAGCCTGTCTGTAAAGGAGCTGGCTGAAAAGATTTGCTACAGCGAACGGCATTTGCGCAGGATGTTTCACTACGAGCTGGGAGTCTCGCCCAAAGAGCTGGCGCAGATTATACGTTTTCAAAGCATGCTGCAAGCGCTATTCCGGACACCAAAGGACCAGCTGACGCAGCTTGCGCATCGATACGGCTATTTTGATCAGCCTCACTTGATAAAAGAGTTTAAACGGTACTACGGCATACCTCCCTCCCGCGTATTTATGGCCGGCGAACCAAAGAAAGTGCGCTCGTAAACTTGTCCGTTTTTTACAAGTCGGGCATTCGTGCTTTGGCTATACTGGAAGCAAGAGGAAGGGCGGGAAATGCTGCCTGCGAAAGGAGAGCAGACTGGTGAACAAGGAAACGTTGGACGCGTACTGCCGAAAGCTGCCTGGCTGTACCTATGATTATCAGGTCGACTGGGAGTGTGATCGCTATCACGTCGGTGGAAAAATGTTCGCCATGATCGGTGGCGATGCGAAAGGGAAAGACATCCTCACATTAAAATGTGATCCGGCTCGTGCGGATGAGCTGCGTGAAATTTACGAGGGGATCATACCCGGCTATCACATGAATAAGACGCATTGGAATTCCATTTACTTTGATGCAGATATTCCCCATGAACTGTGGGAGCGGCTCATCGCTCACGCCCATGAGATGGTCCTTCAAAAGCTGCCGAAACGCGTGAGACAGGAGCTTTCCCTCCCCGAATAGAAGGAGTGATCACAATACGATGGGAATCAAACTCGATATGGTGGGAATCGTCGTGCAGGACATGAAGAGAGCACTGGATTTTTATCGTCTGCTCGGACTGGAGATTCCGGAGAGCGCTAACAACGAGATGCATGTAGAAGTGGCGCAGGAGGGTGTGCGTCTTGCCTTTGACTCGGTAGAGGTGGCCAAGGGTGTTTACGGGGGATGGGAAGAGCCTGCGGGGCATCGCATCGAGCTGGCGTTTTTGTGCGAGAGTCCGGATGCCTTGAATGCCTTGTACGAAAAACTGGTGGGGCATGGTTACCACGGACATAAGGAACCGTGGGATGCTTTCTGGGGGCAGCGCTATGCGATTGTCGCCGACCCTGATGGCAATCTGATCAGCCTGTTTGTATAAAAACCGAGGGTGAAATAGGGAAAAGCCGATTCATTGGAATCGGCTTTTTACATTATGTGGACGGATGTGAGCGAAAAGAATCGCATCAGTTCTTTTTATTTAAAATACTATCCTCCAGCATGTCCGCTGTATCCCCATACACCCGAATGATGTGTCGTTCCCCCCACGCGCACAGCGTATCGAGAATGCCGCGGAGGCTCGAGCCGTATTCGCTAAGCTCGTAAACGACCTTTGGCGGAACTTGATTATAGACGATCCGGTTGATAATCCCGTCCTCTTCCAGCTCCCGCAGCTGCTGCGTCAGCATTTTTTGGGTGATGCCAGGCATGAGCCGTTTCAGCTCGCTCGTTCGTTTTTCGCCATGGGTCAAATGGCAGAGGATCACACATTTCCATTTGCCGCCGATCACTTCAAGTGTGGCTTCCACAGAGATATTGTACTTCTTTTTCTTCATAGCCATACCTTCCTTCATGACAGGCACTAAAAAGTACCTATATCACTTTTTGGTAACTACCGTACAAAAAAGTGTGTACTTTTCTTTCGGAATTCTATCACCCATAATAGCATTTGCCAGCTGGTATTCACCATACTCATTTATTTGCGATCGTTCGCAGGTGAACGAACGATTGATTCATTTCACAAGGAGGAATTGACGTGTCTGAAAGTAAAAAGCGAAGCACGCTGGCCTTGCTGGCTTTGGCGATCAGTGCTTTCGCGATCGGTACAACTGAATTCATTAGCGTCGGGTTGTTGCCGCTGATTTCGTTAGATTTGCAAATCCCGGTCACGACAGCAGGACTGACCGTTACGTTATACGCACTAGGCGTTACCGTTGGAGCACCTGTGCTCACATCATTGACTTCGCGAGTTCCGCGAAAAATGCTGCTTTTCTGGATTATGGCTTTCTTCCTTGTAGGAAATGCCATTGCAGCAACTGCCACCAGCATCACGATGCTGTTGATCGGGCGTGTCGTATCCGCGTTTGCTCACGGCGTGTTCATGTCGATCGGCTCGACGATTGCCGCTGACCTGGTACCCAATGACCGCCGGGCGAGTGCCATCTCACTCATGTTCACGGGTTTGACTGTCGCCACGGTGACTGGAGTGCCACTGGGGACGTATCTGGGACAACAGCTCGGATGGCGTACGGCTTTTATGGCGATCGTCATCGTGGGAGTGATTGCGATGATTGCCAACATGCTGCTGGTTCCCTCGAATCTGCGCAAAGGGGTCAAAACGACGTTTGGCGATCAGCTCAAGCTGGTTACCAATTCCCGTTTGCTCCTGATGTTCATCATTACTACCCTAGGCTATGGCGGGACATTCGTCGTCTTTACGTATCTGTCGCCATTGCTTACTGATATAACCGGCTTTACAGCAGGACAGGTTGCTGTCATCCTGCTGGTATACGGAATTGCCATCGCGATTGGCAACATGATGGGTGGAAAGCTGGCTAACCGAAATCCACTGAGTGCCTTGCTTATCATGTTCGTCATTCAGGCGATCGTCCTGTTCGTCTTGTTTGCCACTGTGCCGTTCAAGGTAGCCGGGCTCATCACGATCTTCTTCATGGGCATCTTGGCGTTCATGAATGTCCCTGGTCTTCAGGTGTACGTGGTTATTCTCGCAGAGCGGTTTGTACCGAGTGCGAAGGATGTTGCGTCCGCGATCAACATCGCAGCCTTCAACGCAGGCATCGCGATTGGCGCCTACTTGGGAGGCGTGATCACGGACACGATCGGACTTGTTCACACGACATGGGTCGGAGGCATCATGGTGGCCGGGGCCGTCATCCTGACCGCTATAAGCCGAGTATTGGAGAGCAAGGATGGAAAGTCTAGGGTAAGGAAAAACAATCCAAACAATCAGGAGGTTTCATTCTCATGACCAAACATTTGCAAGATACAACAACACTGTACAACGGCGTCAAAATGCCGTGGCTGGGCTTGGGTGTGTTTAAAGTAGAAGAAGGAGCAGAGGTTGTCGATGCCGTTCGCACAGCGATCCGAAACGGCTACCGCAGCATCGATACCGCTGCCATTTACGGAAATGAAGAAGGCGTAGGGGAAGGGATTCGCCTCGGGATGAAGGATGCCGGAATTGCGAGAGAGGATCTGTTCATCACCTCAAAAGTATGGAATTCGGATCTCGGCTACGAGTCTACCCTGGCAGCCTACGAAACAAGCCTGAAAAAGCTGGGGCTGGACTATCTCGATCTGTATCTGATTCACTGGCCGGTAGAAGGCAAGTATAAAGAAGCATGGCGTGCGCTGGAGACGATCTATAAAGAAGGAAGAGTAAAAGCGATCGGTGTGTCCAACTTCCATGTGCACCATCTCGAGGATTTGATGAAAGACGCAGAAATGAAGCCGATGATCGATCAAATCGAATTCCATCCGCGACTGACCCAAAAAGAGCTGCAGGCTTTTTGCCGGGAGAATGGCATTCAGATGGAAGCGTGGTCTCCTTTGATGCAAGGCCAGCTGCTCGATCATCCTGTGCTGAAAGAAATAGCGGAGCGTCATCAGAAGTCAGTGGCGCAGGTCATCATTCGCTGGGATTTGCAAAACGGCGTAGTCACCATTCCGAAATCGATTAAAGAGCACCGCATCGTGGAAAACGCAGATGTGTTCAACTTCGAGCTGTCTGCAGACGATATGGCGAAAATCGATGCGTTGAATGAAAACTTCCGTGTAGGCCCAGATCCAGACAACTTTGATTTTTAATGAGCATGGAAAAAGGGAAACGAGTCCTAGATTTTGTCTAGTGGCTCGTTTCTTTTTTTCTATCAAAATTAACTCCAAAAGAAATAAAGTTTACTAATTGTAGATTGACTGATGTAATTTTATTTCTTATAATGAAAGCGGAAACAAGCGAATATTTTCACTATTCTTCATAGCGAAGCGAGGGGTGCATCATGGATCAGCCTGCGAAACTGCTAGATTATCGCTCAAAAAAGGAGCATTTGCTCATCGGTCTTATGTCTGGCACCTCGCTGGATGGCATCGATGCTGCGCTGGTGGCGATCCGGACGAACGATGAGGGAGAGATCGAAGACGTAGCCCTGCGTGAGTTTTATTACATGCCTTATTCCGATGAACTGCGAGAATGGGTCATGAGCTTGTGCAGTGTAGAGACAGCGCGTGTCGATCAGCTCACGGCTGTTCATTACGGTCTTTCCGAGTGGTATGCCTACGCTGTCAAGCAGCTGATGGATCAGGCAAAGGTTACGGCAAACGAAGTCGATGCTGTCTGCATGCACGGTCAAACGATCTGGCATATTGCGGGACGCACACCGTTTCCCGGGCCGACAGGCATGATGCAGGTACGCGCATCCCTGCAGATCGGGGAGCTGTCTACCCTGGCAGAACGAACGGGTATCCCGGTGGTCGGGAACTTCCGGGCGAGAGATCTGGCAGCGGATGGCGAGGGGGCACCGCTCGTACCGTACGCGGATTACGTCCTGTTCCGAGATCCGAAAAAGGGCAGGCTGCTGCAAAATATTGGTGGAATCGCCAATGTGACTGTACTGCCAGCTGGTGCATCCATCGAAGAAGTCGTCGCTTTTGATACAGGGCCGGGAAATATGATCATGGATCAGATCGTCCAGATCGTGACCGAGGGAAGACTCCGGTATGATGAAGGAGGCAAGCTGGCAGAAGCCGGTATGGTCTCCGAAGAACTGCTGGGTCGCCTGATGAAGGATCCGTACTATCAGATGAAGCCGCCAAAGAGTACGGGACGCGAGGTTTACGGACGCGCATTTGCCCAGGAGCTGCTGGCAGAGGGCGGAAAGCTTGGACTCGGCGGACATGATCTGATTGCAACGGCTACGGCACTGACCGCAACCTCCATCGCCCAGGCTTACTTACAATTCGTCTTACCCACAACCAAGGTGGAGGAAGTGATCGTCTCCGGTGGAGGCGCACACAACCAGACACTTCTTCGCATGCTGCAAAGTCAACTGGGAGCAGGAATCCACATCACGACAGCCCAGCAATTCGGAATGCCGGATGACGCGAAGGAAGCTGTCGCATTTGCCATTTTGGGTCATGAGACACTAATGGGACGGCCATCGAACGTGCCTTCTGTAACAGGTGCCAAGAGAGCCGTGCCGTTAGGAAATATATGCTTTTAAACAAAAGACACGTAGGGGGTACCATCGTGAGAAAACGAGTGTTGGCAGGCTTTTTCCTATCTTTATCCCTGATGCTTACCGCTTGTTCAGGCGGCGGCGGAACAGCTGCTCCAGCGGAACCGGCGAAGCCGCAAGAAGGTCAAGCACAAGAACAATCGGCAGCCAAAACAGAGCTGATTGTCGCAGCCGAGCAGGAGCCAGTGGGCTATGATCCGCACAAGGTTCCAGCTGCATCCAGCGTACGTGTATATGCGCTCATCTATGACAGCCTGACCAAGCTGGACGAGAACATGAACATCGTTCCGAACCTGGCGGAAAAGTGGGAAATCGCACCGGATGGCAAAACCATTACGATGTTCCTGCACAAAGGCGTGAAGTTCCACAACGGCAAAGACATGACAGCTGACGACGTGAAGTTCTCCTTTGAGCGTATCATGAATCCAGACACAGGCTCTATCGCGAAATCGTACTTCGCAAGTGTAGAAGCGATTGAAGTGAAAGACCCTGCGACGATCGTGTTCAAGCTGAAAAATTCAGATGCAGCTTTCATTGCAAACACAGCGAGCGCGTATGCTTCTATCGTACCAAGCGGATCGACTGATCTGACAAAAGAGGCAATTGGTACAGGGCCTTTCAAAATGGAAAAAGCTGAGCCTGGCCAATACGTATTGCTGAAGAAAAATCCAGATTACTTCAATAAAGACGTACCAAAAGTAGAAACAATCAAATTCCAAATCATGAAGGACGAGGCAGAGCGTCTGGCAGCGATTCGCTCGGGCAAAATCGACATCAGCACCATTTCTGCCGATTCCGCGAAGCTTTTGGAAGGCAAGCCAGGCGTACAAGTGAAAAACTATCAGTCCCTGGAGTACAGCTACTTGGGGATCAACGTGAATAAAAAGCCGTTTGACAATCCAAAAGTACGCGAAGCGATCAGCTATGCAGTAGACCGCAACCAGATCGTGCAAACCGTCTGGAAAGGCGAAGCTGCTCTGACAGGTCCAATCGCTCCAGCTATCACCAGCTGGGCACTGGATACAGCGAGCTACCCTACTTACAAAACAGATGTAGAAAAAGCGAAACAGCTGCTTGCAGAAGCGGGCTTCCCGAACGGATTTGAAACGCAAATCGAAACAGCTGCGACGTATCCTGACATGGTAGAAACCGCACAGGTCGTACAGCAGCAGCTCAAAGCAATCGGAATCAACGCGAAGATCAATCAGCTGGAGTGGGGCAACTACATCGAGGTATGGAAGTCCAAGAACATGAACCTGATGGTAGGCCGCAACACGTCCGGTGTAGATGCTGACCGTTCGATGCGCTTCTTCTTCGCTACCACTGGATCTGCAAACGTTTGGAATTACTCCAACCCGGCTTACGATGAGCTGGTCGAAAAAGCATTGGGAACAGTAGATCAGGCAGAGCGCAAAAAACTGTATGAGCAAGCGCAAACCATGCTCGTAGCAGATGCGCCAAACCTGTTCCTGGCATCGCCGAAGAACTACTACGCTGTACGTGACAACATTGATTTCACACCAACGGCAGCGGGCGAAGTCTATTCTTTGGTGAAGACTTCCATCAAGTAACATAGGGATGATAAAAGGCTCCGCCTGGCCACTGGCGGAGCCAAGTTTCTAATACAGATAAGAATTACGGGATTCTTATCCAGTATCAGTGCAACTAAGGCTCCGCCAAAAGCTTGGCGCAGCCAAGTTTTCTAATTTGGAGGGAACCAAAGTGGTATCTTATCTAATCAAACGCATCTTCAGCCTGATTCCCATCCTGTTTGGCATCTCTGTTTTGGTGTTTACCATCCTGCATTTGGTGCCGGGCGATCCCGCATCCATCATGCTGGGCACCAACGCTACGCCAGAAGCCATCGCTGCTTTGCACAAGAGCATGGGGCTGGATCAGCCGTTACTTACGCAATACTTGCATTGGATTGGCGGAATGCTCAAGGGTGACTTTGGCGTCTCTGTGCACTCGGGTGAGGAAATCCTGCCGCAAATTATCAAGCGCTTCTCTATC
This sequence comes from Brevibacillus nitrificans, assembly GCF_003710965.1. NCBI lineage: Bacteria > Bacillati > Bacillota > Bacilli > Caryophanales > Paenibacillaceae > Brevibacillus > Brevibacillus nitrificans. The sequence goes on from NZ_RHHU01000010.1 coordinate 525,457, forward strand.
ACGTTGCAGCTGACGGTGTTTGGTGTTCTGATCGGTTGGGTGCTTGCGATTCCTTTTGGGATTCTTTCGGCGATTCGTGCGCATTCCAAGACAGACATTATCGTCCGTGTCGCTACGCTTTTGGGGATCTCCGTACCGAACTTTGCCGTAGGAACGCTGCTGCTGCTCGGCTTCTCTCTTTATTTCAACTGGTTTCCGCCGATTGATGTCGTCAGCTTTTGGGAAAATCCGGTGGAGGCGTTCAAGGTCTTTATTCTTCCAGCCGTGACGATGGGGATCGTCGTCGCTGCCGGTGTCATGCGGATGACGCGTTCTGCCTTTTTGGAAACGATGGACAAAGATTTTATCCGTACGGCACGTGCAAAAGGAAACAGTCAATGGACCGTCGTAATCGGTCACGCTTTCCGCAACTCCTCGATTCCGATTGTGACCATCGCTGGGATGCAAATCGGATACCTGTTGGGCGGATCAGTCATCGTGGAGCAGCTGTTTTCGATACCAGGATTGGGTCAGTACATTTTGGAAGGAATCTATCAGCGGGATTATCCGGTCGTGCAGGGAGGCGTACTCTTCGTCGCTCTGGTATTTGTCCTGGTCAATCTGCTCATCGACCTGATCTATACCTGGATTGATCCGCGTATCAAGTATTGACAAGGGGAATGCGACATGAGCACATTTCGAAAGCGATTTTTAGCGAATAAAACGGCAGTCTTCTGTTCCGTGCTGCTGCTCCTGCTCTGTCTGATGGCGGCATTGGCGCCTGTTTTGGCACCGCATGACCCGACCCAGATGTTTCAGGACCATCGGATGGAAGGCAGCTCTGGAGATTTTATGCTCGGTACCGATCAGTTCGGGCGGGATTTATTGAGCCGGATTATTTACGGCGCGCGTGTATCGCTCGTGGTAGGGGTCTCGGCTGTCTTGGTCAGCGTCGTGTTTGGAACGCTGTTTGGTTTGATTGCCGGATATTTTGGACGCTGGGTGGACGGATTTATCATGCGCTGCATGGACGTGCTGTTTGCCTTTCCGGAAATATTGCTGGCGCTCGCGATCGTGGCAGCGTTAGGACCGGGGACCTTCAATACGATCATGGCGATCGGGATTGTGAATATTCCTATTTTTACGCGAACGGTTCGGGGAGCGGTGCTCTCCATCAAGAATTTGGAATACGTCGAAAGCGCCCGCGCGATCGGGGCGAGTACGAAGCGAATCTTGTTCCTGGAAATCTTCCCGAATGTGACGGCACCTCTCTTGGTGCAATCCTCCTTGGCGATTTCCGGTGCTATTTTGACAGAATCGGCTCTGAGCTTTTTGGGCTTAGGGATTCAGCCGCCAGACCCATCCTGGGGTGGAATGATCTCGGAAGCGCGCCGCTACATGGAGCTGGCGCCGGGAATGATCATTTGGCCATGTCTTGCGATGACGGTAACGATTTTGGCATGCAACATGTTCGGCGATGCTGTGCGCGATATTCTCGATCCGCGTCATCGCGGCAAGTAGGCGGGAGGAAACGGTATGAACGGTATCGAGCTGATGGTTCGGATGGAGCAAAGCCTGGAGGACGGCATGAACCGTGGGATTTTTCCGGGTGCAGCTGTCAGTCTGATGAGAAAAGGAGCGCCCACGCTGACGACCGTCAAAGGAAAAACGGGAGCGGGAGAAGACGCGCCGCAAGTCGATGCGCAGACTCTCTACGACATGGCTTCCTTGACCAAAGTCATGGTGACGCTGCCGCTGGTTTTGCTCAGTGTACAATCCGGAAAGCTGTCTCTCTTTGATTCGCTGCTGACGCATGTGCCCCAGCTGGGAGAGGGGCAGGACACGGAACGCAAATCGCAAATCAAGATCGTCCATTTGCTGACCCATACATCTGGACTGCCTGCTTGGCGGCCGTATTTTCTGATCGGTCAGGGCAGAGCAGACTACATTCAGTTGATGAAGGAAGAGAGATTGGAAAGCAATCCGGGCAGTCATGTCGTGTACAGCGACTTGGGCTTCATGCTGCTGGGCTTTGTGCTCGAACGGATCTGGGATGAGGAGCTGGACGTGCTCGCTACCCGTCTTTTGTTTCAGCCGAGTGGGATGAAGAATACCTGTTATCTTCCTCTGCAGCACAAGTCACTCGCAATTAGCGGAATTGCGCAGACCGAGAACGGCAACGGCTTCGAGCAAAACATGGCGCAAAACTATTTGGCGAGCCTTGCATCATCTGATCCTTCGAAAGGGACAGAATGGACGGAAAAGCTGGCACATTTTAAGTGGCGTCAAGGCGTAATCTGCGGCACGGTGCACGATTGCAACGCTCACTACGGCTTGGGCGGAATCAGCGGTCATGCCGGACTCTTTTCGACCATTCGTGATACAGAACGGTATATGGATATCTGGACGTCACAGAAAGCTCCGGTCTATATCGATCCGCTTTTGCGGTCTTTAGCTACGAGGTCGCATACGGATTTTTCCGCACAGCGAAGAGGGCTGGGGTGGATCGCTTCCTCAACGGGCGGCTCGCTTGATCAGCTGGCGGCTGGCTCTACGGGGGGAGATCTGGTCTCCGAGCGTGCATATGGCCATACGGGCTTTACGGGAACCTCGATTTGGACTGATCCTTTGCGGGAAGCGACTGTCATCACGCTGACAAATCGCGTGCACCCGGTTGCAAGTCCACTCATCGGTTCGTGGCGAATCGCGCATCACAATCAACTTTGGAACGGAATCGAGCTAGTCGACGCATCAGGTGAAAGGGGGAGTAACCCATGACAGCCATGCTAACAATCGACAATCTGCGAACGTCTTTTCTCCAATCTGGCAAGAAGCTGACCGTAATCGAAGGAGTCAGCTTCACAGTCGAGCCTGGTGAAACCGTCGGGGTGGTCGGCGAGTCAGGTTGCGGGAAAAGCGTAACCAGCATGTCCATCATGCAGCTATTAGGCAAAAACGTAGAAATGAGCGGCAGCATTCGCTTTCAAGACAAGGAGCTGCTGACCCTTTCCGATAAAGAAATGCAAAAAATCCGCGGCAACCAGATTGCGATGATCTTTCAGGAGCCGATGACCTCGCTCAATCCGCTGCATTCGATCGGAAAGCAGATCAGCGAGCCGCTGCGACGCCACCTGGGCTTGTCCAAGCAAGCGGCAAAAGAGCGGGCGATCGAGCTGCTCAAGCTCGTCGGCATCCCGCGTGCGGATGAAATCATCTCTGACTTCCCGCACCAGCTGTCCGGAGGGATGCGTCAGCGTGTCATGATCGCCATGGCGATGGCCTGTGAGCCAAAGCTGCTGATTGCCGATGAACCAACGACGGCACTCGATGTGACCATTCAGGCGCAGATTTTGGAGCTGATGAAAAAAGTACGTGATGAGCAAGGGACGTCGATCATGCTCATTACCCATGATTTGGGAGTAGTAGCGGAGATGTGCCACCGGGTTATCGTCATGTACGCGGGGCAGATCGTGGAGGAAGCCGACGTCAAAGGGCTGTTTGACGATCCCAAGCATCCCTACACAAGGGGACTATTGAAGTCCATGCCGAGCGTGAACGTGAATCAGGAGAGACTGGACGCGATTCCCGGCTCCGTGCCGCTGCAGAGCGAAATGCCGCGAGGGTGCCGTTTTGCGCCGCGCTGCTCACAGGTGATGGATATTTGCCATCAAAAAAATCCGGAGCTGTTGGCTGTTTCCGAATCGCAAAAATGCCGGTGCTGGCTGTATAGCGAGGGGGAAGCACAATGACAAAACCACTGTTGGAAATCAAATCACTCACGAAGCATTTCACAAGCAAGCAAGGCTTTTTCAGCAAGGAAAAAGTCGTACGTGCGGTAGATGGGGTCAATCTCACGGTTTATCCGGGGGAAACCGTCAGCATCGTAGGGGAGTCTGGCTGTGGAAAGTCGACGACGGGCCGCTGTATCCTGCGTCTGATCGAGCCGACCGACGGCGAGATTTTGTTTGAAGGAAACGACATTCGCAAGCTGAACGAAGAGGATCTGCGACGAACTCGCCGCGACATGCAGCTTGTGTTTCAAGACCCGTTCGCATCGCTTAATCCGCGAAAAACGATCGGGCAGATATTAGAAGATCCGTTGATCATCCATGAAATAGGTACGGCACAGGAGCGTCGCCGTCAGGTGGAAGAGATGATCGAGATCGTGGGTCTCTCCAAACAGCATTTGGATCGCTTCCCGCATGAATTTTCCGGGGGGCAGCGCCAGAGGATCGGGATCGCCCGCGCTCTGATTTTGCGGCCAAAGCTGATCATAGCCGATGAGCCAGTCTCTGCTTTGGACGTATCGATTCAGGCACAGATTTTGAACCTGATGCAGGATTTGCAAAAGGAATTTCATTTGACCTATTTGTTTATCTCCCACGATCTGAGCGTCGTGCGCCATATTTCCGACCGGGTCGCTGTCATGTATTTGGGGAAAGTGGTGGAGGTAGCGGATAAGAGGTCGTTGTACGAAAAACCGACCCATCCCTATACGCAAGCTTTGCTATCTGCTGTACCTGTTCCGAATCCACACGTGACGACCCAGCGCATCATTTTGGAGGGAGACCTGCCAAGCCCTGCAAATCCGCCATCGGGTTGTACCTTCCATCCTCGCTGCCGCCATTGCATGGAGATTTGCAAAACGGCTGCTCCACCTGTGCGTGAGCTGGCACCCGATCATTTTGTATCCTGCCATCTCGAGGATGCGGACACCATCGGGTCGCACACATGAATAGAAAAGGAGGTTCGGAGACATTGAAGCTGGAGAACTTACAAGATTTGACCACCGAAGGAAAAAACGAAGGCACTCAGGACCTGGACCGCTTGAGTACCCGGGGAATCGTGCAGTTAATGAACGATGAAGACAAAAAAGTACCGTATGCGGTAGAACGCGTTTTGGATCAAGTATCCGATGCAGTCGAGCTGATCGTAGCAGCTATGGAGCGGGGGGGCAGACTGTTTTATTTTGGAGCGGGAACGAGCGGACGCCTGGGAATTCTCGATGCGTCTGAATGCCCGCCGACCTTTGGTACCGATCCGGAGCTGGTGCAGGGTGTGATTGCTGGTGGACCATCCGCCATGATCCGTGCAGTCGAAGGCGCGGAAGATTCGGCTGAGCTCGGACAAGAGGATGTGCACAACTACGGAGTAACCGAGAAGGATGTTGTGGTAGGGATTGCGGCAAGCGGTCGGACTCCCTATGTGCTTGGCGTTTTGAAAGAAGCGCAGCGAATTGGCGCCCGTACCATTGCGCTATCCTGCAACCAGCCTTCCTTTATTAACAAAGGGGTGGATGTGGCGATCAACGTTGTCGTGGGACCTGAGGTGTTGACAGGCTCCACTCGCCTCAAGGCTGGCTCCGCACAAAAGCTGGTTCTCAATATGCTGACGACAGCGACGATGATCAAGCTGGGGAAGGTATATGGCAATCTGATGGTCAACGTTCAAGCGACAAACCTGAAGCTCAAGGAACGGGTAAAACGGATCGTGATGGAAGTGACCGGAGTAGGCTATGCCGAAGCAGAGATGCTGGCAGAGCAGGCAAAAGGGGACGCAAAAACGGCGATTTTGATGAAACTGACGAACACCAGCAGGGAAGAGGCAACGCGCCTGTTGAATCTTACCAATGGAAGGATTCGGGAAGCGATTCAAAAGTACAGCTAATGAACAGTTGATCCATGAGGAGGATTTCCATGTTGCCAGAACACATTCGCTCCGAGCTGCGTGCGATCGTGGGCGAGCAGTATTGTCTGGATCGGCAGGAAGCGCTGGTGGCCTACTCGTATGATGCGACGCCCATGCAGCAAGCCCTGCCAGATGTCGTGGTCATGCCGAAGAGCACGGTGGAGGTGCAGCAGGTCATGCGGGTAGCTGCGGGGCACCAGATCCCGATCGTCACTCGCGGAGCAGGCTCCAATCTGTGCGCCGGAACCATTCCGGTCGGAGGGGGAATCGTGCTCGTTTTGAGCCGGATGAATCAGATCCTGGAAATCGACGAGCAGAACCTGACGATCACCGTACAGCCTGGTGTGCGCACCTCGGATATCCATCAGGCAGTCGAAGCACGAGGCTTGTTTTACCCGCCAGATCCGGGCAGTATGGTCATCTCGACAATTGGCGGGAACATCGCCCTCAATTCTGGGGGACTTCGCGGGCTGAAGTACGGAACGACCAAGGATTACGTACTCGGACTGGAAGCCGTCCTGCCGAATGGGGAGGTCATCCGTACGGGTGGCAAGCTGATGAAAGACGTAGCAGGCTATGACTTGACCAAGCTGTTGGTCGGCAGTGAAGGAACGCTGGCGATCATTACTCAGGCGATCCTCAAGCTGATACCCAAGCCGCAGACCCAGCGCGTCATGCTGGCGATGTTTGCAGATATGGCGCAGGCGGCTCGCTCGGTTTCTGACATTATTGCCAATCGGATCATCCCAGGTACTCTGGAATTTTTGGACCAAGGGACGATTCGCGTGGTAGAAGACTTCAAGCAGATCGGTCTGCCTACGGATGTAGCGGCAATCCTTTTGATCGGTCAGGACGGCGAACCGCAGACCGTGGATCAGGATATGGAGAAGATCGCGGCCATCTGCAAGAAAAATGAAGCGGTTCAGATCAAGGTAGCGACAACTCCTGAGGAAGCCGAAGATGTCATGACGGCGAGACGAAGCGCCCTGGCGGCTCTTTCCCGGATGCGTCCGACCACGATCCTCGAGGATGCTACTGTCCCTCGTGCCGAGATCGCTCCGATGGTAGCCGCTATTCAGGAAATCACAGAGCGATATGGACTGCATATTTGCACCTTTGGTCATGCAGGTGATGGCAACTTGCATCCCACCTGTATGACCGATGCGCGCAACCACGAAGAAATCGAACGGGTAGAAGAAGCTTTTGCGGAGATCTTTGCGGCTGCGATCGACCTGGGCGGAACCATTACCGGCGAGCATGGTGTGGGCATCGTCAAGGCTCCTTACCTGGAATGGAAGGTGGGCGCAGCAGGGATCGAAGTCATGAAAGGCATCAAGAAGGCCTTTGACCCGAACAATCTGCTCAACCCAGGCAAAATGTTCGCAAAAGAAACGCGGAACAGAGTGGTGGTCAATCGTGCTTAAAGAAGCCTTGATAGAGAAACTGGATTACAACGAGCTATCGAACTGTATGCGCTGCGGATTTTGTCAGCCCGCCTGTCCGACCTTTCGGGAAACGGGCTACGAGGCGGCTTCTCCCCGCGGGCGAATCGCCTTGATGAAGGCGGTAGCCGATGGTGTCATGCAGCCGGATCAGGACTTTGTCGACCAGATGAATCTGTGCCTTGGCTGCCGTGCGTGTGAGCCGGTCTGTCCTGCAGGCGTTCCCTACGGTCAGCTAATCGAGCAGACGAGAGAGGCGATCGAAGAAGTACAGGAGCATCCGACATGGGTAAAAGCGGTCAGGAAAGTGGCCTTCAAGCATCTGTTTCCCCGTCAGGACCGCATGTATCGTTTGGGCAGCATGCTGCGCTTCTACCAAAAATCAGGCGTGCAAAAAGCCGTGCGAAAGCTGGGGGTCATGCGCATCCTTCCAAAGCAGCTGGGCGAGATGGAAGCGATCATGCCGGAAGCATCGGGAACAGGACTCAAGAAGAGCTTTGGCACTACCGTCATCCCTGCTGCAGGCGAGCGGAAAAGGCGTGTCGGCATGTTTCACGGATGCATCATGGATGTACTCTTCAACGAGACGAATGTCAACACGGTACGGCTTTTGACCGAGGCGGGCTGCGAGGTCGTCATCGCCGAAGGACAGGTATGCTGTGGAGCGCTGCACGCCCATAGCGGTGAACGGGAAGAGGCGAGAGGTCTGGCGCGGAAAAACATTGCGGCTTTCCGGCAGGCAGACGTGGATGTGATTGTGTCCAATGCGGGTGGATGCGGCGCCATGCTTCAGGAGTACGACCATCTACTGGCAAACGATCCGCAGTGGCACGATGACGCGAAATGGTTCGCGGAGCGCGTGAAAGATATCAGCGAGCTGCTGGTAGAGCTGGTCGCACCTGAGACATGGGACGCTCTGCCGCAATCGAAACGGATTACTTACCAGTCGTCCTGTCATTTGCGCAACGGGATGAAGGTTACCAAAGAGCCGGTTCATCTGTTGCAATCCATTCCCGGAGCTACCTATGTGCAGCTGCGGGAGGGCGACCGCTGCTGTGGCTCGGCAGGCATCTACAACCTTGTGCAGCCGGAAATGGCGGGCAATTTACTGAATGAGAAAATGCAGCACGTGGCAGCGACCCAAGCCGATATTCTGGTCACATCCAATCCCGGCTGTCTGCTCCAAATGAAAGCAGGCATCAAACGAGCGGGCTTGGAAGGGCAGATGGAGGCGGTGCACCTCGTCGATTTGCTGGCGAGGGTGCAGAAGAAAGCGGCCCAATAGCAGTTTTTTCATAGAAAAAGCACGATAGAAGAGACCAGTCAACACACGCTGCCGCGTGAGAGACTGGCCTTTTTTTTACGTATAAGAATTTATAAGCGTAAAGCTTATAAATTCTGGAGCGCATGACGAAGTGCCTCAGCGTCAGCTACCGGCATCACTTCGGTAAAACTTTCCGCTAAAACGCGGTCGCTCCTCCTTGAACAGGCCTCGATAGAGGTTTTCTTACTTCACGTGATCCAGTACACTTTTGATGTTGGAGATCGAATCCGCGGCTCCAATCCCACACGCGAGGCTTCAAAGCATTCTTTCGTGATGGAGCCAACCAGTCGTTTAACAAAAAAGGAGAGAGCAGTTTGAAGCGAGTCGATGTGGTATCAGCCATTATCCGTGATGAAGGCGGACGAATCTTACTGGTAAAAAATAAACAAGGTGACTCTCATTACTGGGGGCCGCCAGGAGGAGCAGTGGAAGCTGGGGAAACGCTTGAACAGGCTCTCATTCGGGAGGTTAGGGAAGAAACCGGCTACAGGATTCAGGTGATGGGTTTGAGCTCTGTGAGAGAGGTGTTCTTTGAAAAATGGGAGAATCATGTCATTTTCTTTGCCTTTTTCGCAAAAATCATCGATGGCGCGATCCAGATCAATGACCCTGACGAAGAAATTATGGAGGTCATGTGGGCTGACTACGAAGATGCCAAGGCTCGGATGCCGTTTCTGGCAGAAGCGCTGAAGCTGACTGCAGACGGGGAGAAAATCTGGCCTTTCTATGCGTTCGAAGGAACACGATAAAAAGAGGGGCAGGTGTGAAAAAGACCAGCAGGATAGCTGGTCTTTCGGCTATTTAGAGAAAAGGAAGCAATGCTTGGACAAATTGCTCGAGATAGACTTGATCGACTTCATCAAAACGACTTTTCCTCGGGCTATCGATGTCGAGGACGCCGATCAACTCACCGTCTTTGCGAATGGGCACGACAATCTCTGACTGAGAGGCTGCGTCGCAGGCAATATGCCCAGGAAACAAATGCACATCGTCGACGAGCACCGTCCTTTGCTCGAGTGCTGCCGTTCCGCAAACGCCCTTCCCCAAAGGAATGCGGACGCAGGCGGGGAGACCTTGAAAAGGCCCGAGCACGAGCTCATTGCCGTCATACAAATAAAAGCCGACCCAATTTACCTCTTCGAAGAATTGATTGAGCAAGGCCGAAGCATTGGACAAATTGGCGATTCGATTGGTCTCGCCAGCAAGAAGGGCTTCCAGCTGTTTGATGAGCAGCTGGTAGGCATCTTTCCGATCTCCCTGGTATTTTTCGACTGTAAACATGCTCGTTACCTTCCTTCCGCGTAATGCTCATAGAGTTGTTCCTTTTCACAAATTAATCATATCTAATTATATTTATTTATGTCTAATGTTTTTGAAGCTTGTTTATTTTGATTCTATTGGTTATAAATAGATATAATTAGTTATGATCAGGTGGGTGAGCAGGTGGAAATGGTGACGACAGACTATCAGACATCGGAAAAGATATGGATGTTTGCCAAACGAATGGAGCCGCATCTGATCCGCAATCAGGCGGACATGGAAAAGCTTATGAAAATGCTCATTCTCCATGATAGCGTGAGGGCCCGTACAGCTGGTGCTGGTGCTGATACACAAAATACGCAGTCGGGAATGCAGGGCCAGCCGCTTTCCCATCATGAAGTCAAAGCATTGTGGAATGAATTTGAGCGAAAAGAGAGCTATGAAGCGAGAGTCGCGCATGCGATGCTAAACCTGTTGGAGCAGGTCCATTTTTAGGCGGCTGTTGAGCTGGAAATAGATGTGGGAAAAGGATGAAGGATGGCAGATGATGCAAAAAGCTACTTTTGCCGGTGGATGCTTTTGGTGCATGGTAACCCCGTTTGAAGAGTTGCCTGGGATTGGAGGGATCCTATCGGGGTATATGGGAGGGACGTCGAGCCATCCCATCTATGAGGAAGTCAAGATGGGACTAACAGGGCATGTGGAGGTAGTACAGATTACCTATGATCCTGAGCAGTTTCCCTACGAAAAATTGCTTGAGCTCTATTGGCAGCAGATTGACCCCACGGATGCGGAAGGGCAATTTCACGATCGGGGCACGCAATATCGCACTGTTATTTTTTATCATAGCGAGGAACAGTATGCATCTGCGGTACAATCGAAGATCGCACTGGAGCAAAGCGGCCGTTTTTCAAAACCGATTGTTACGCAAATTCTCCCGGCGGCCGCTTTTTACCCCGGAGAAGAATATCATCAAGGCTACCATAAGAAAAATCCGAAGCACTATTAAAGAGGATCGAGAAAAGTCTGGAAGAGACACTTTTTTGAAAGAGCATTGGTCTTTGAACGAATCGTAAGCAATCACGCATGAACAAAAGGTAAGCCAGTACAGTCCCGGTTAGGAGGAATTGTACTGGCTTTTTTGTCGTCACGCTTTCCTTTTTAAAAATCGATTTTGAACTTCAGGAAGCCAGCCTTGCGTAGTGCCTCGTAAATAATGACCAGCGCCGGTCCCAGAATAAGGCCGAAGAAGCCCATAACCTGAAAGCCGAGAAAAAGACTGACGAGAGCAGCCAAAGCACTGATGCCAAGGTTGGAAGCCAAAATCTTCGGCTCGATGATGCGGCGGATGACCGTAATCGCCAAAAAAAGGATGATCAGTCCGATGGCGAGGTGGGTCTTATCCGTGAAAAAGTTGTAGACAGCCCAAGGAACGAGAAAGGAGCCAGTCCCCAAAATCGGCAAAATGTCAACCAGCACAATCAATAATGCGATGACGGCAGAGTATTTGATGTGCAAAATAACCAATCCGAGCCAAGCGATCAAAAAAGTTACCAAGCTAAGAATGATTTGGGCCCGTAAAAATCCGATGGTAGCTCGATTAAGCTGGGTGAACACGACGTTGATTTTTTCCCTGGCGGAGACGGTAAACATCCGCATAAAGCCAGCGCGCAAACGAGGGAGATCCAGACTGATCAAAAAGAGAGCGACCAAAAAAATAATGGTGCTGATCAAAAAGCCGGGAATAGTTGCGACCGCACCGAGAATGCCTTTGCCGATCGTCGAGGCGGCATTCATGGCAGAAGTTTTTAAGCTGTCGAACACCTGCTGGATCTGGATGACCGTTTCTTTTGGCAGAGAAGCGTAGTAGAGCTCCCATTGTCCAAACGTCGACTCGAGAAAATCAAACAGATGCCGCGAGTAGGCGGGAAGCTTTTGCGCCAAATCTACGCTTTGCACAACGATTTGCGTACCCAGCCAGTAGGCGATGACAGCAAACGACAAAAGAAACAGGAGAAAGGAGCCTATGACGGCACCGAGGCGATTCAGGCGCAGATTTCGGATAAGAAAGAGCACGAGGGGCTCAAGCAGTATAGCGGTGACCAAAGCGAGAACAAAAGGAACGGAATAGGGCAGCAAAAATAATAGGATGGCCAGAACGAACACGAGCAGAAAAATTTTCCGAATCGTCATCAAAAGACTCCATTCTCATTCTTATAAGTAAAGGGTTATATCCAATCTTATCTATTTTATCATTGTTGCATAGAGGAAAACAATGCATTCTCCTCGCTCAAAATGTCAGAAAAGGCATGTGCGAGAGTAATTTTCAAAAAAAGCAGCATTGAAAAAAGAATGCAAAAAATAAAGTGTGCGTAAATTTTGTGATATGATGTTCCTCTATATGATTCCAGATTCTAAAGACGTAGGTTTATATGGTCACAACCAATAAGCTGGAAGGTATTTATTTACATTGTGAATATGAACATTCGTTGCTAGAATGTGAATTGAAATCGACACATTTCGACAAAAAACTGTCGTGAATGGTGTAGATATAAATTACATTTTTATTAGTGAGGTGTCAGAATGAAGCGGTTTGGATTAGCCATACAAATTGTCATCGGTCTCATTCTGGGTATCCTGGTAGGCGCCATTTTCTTTGGCAATCCTGCTGTGGCAACCTATTTGCAACCAATTGGCGATGTATTCCTGCGGTTGATCAAAATGATTGTCATTCCGATTGTGGTCGCGACGTTAATCGTCGGTGTTGCGGGTGTCGGTGACGTCAAGAAACTCGGGAAGATCGGTGGGAAGACGATTCTGTATTTTGAAATCGTTACCACAATTGCGATTGTAGTCGGGCTTCTGGCTGCAAACATTTTCCAACCCGGTGTGGGCGTTGACATGTCACACCTGCAAAAAACAGATATTCATTCGTATGTAGAGACGGCTGAGACGACGCAAAGTCACAGCATGATTGATACCTTTGTAAATATTGTTCCAAAAAATATTTTTGACGCCTTTGTCCGTGGTGACATGCTGGCGATTATCTTCTTCTCCGTCTTGTTCGGTTTAGGGGTCGCCGCTGCAGGGGAACGCGGAAAACCGGTCCTGCACTTCTTCCAGGGTGTCGCTGACGCCATGTTCTGGGTAGTAAATGCAATTATGCGCTTTGCACCATTCGGGGTGTTTGCTCTGATCGGTGTAACCGTTTCCAAGTTTGGGCTTTCTTCACTCGTTCCGTTAGGCAAGCTGGTTATTTTGGTTCACTTGGCGATGCTGTTCTTTATTCTCGTCGTATTGGGCACCATTGCTCGAATCAGTGGAGTTAAGATCACGCAAATCATGCGAATCTTGAAGGACGAGCTGCTCCTGGCATACTCCACCTCCAGCTCGGAGACGGTACTGCCAAAAATCATGGAGAAAATGGAGCGTCTGGGCTGTCCGAAAGCGATTACGTCTTTCGTAATCCCGACTGGCTACTCATTTAACCTCGATGGCTCGACTCTTTACCAGGCACTGGCTGCGCTGTTCATCGCCCAAATGTATGGCATCCACATGCCGATCAGTGCGCAAATCACACTGATGCTGGTGCTGATGGTAACCTCGAAAGGGATTGCTGGGGTTCCAGGTGTATCCTTCGTCGTATTGCTGGCGACTTTGGGATCTGTGGGCATTCCGCTCGAAGGTCTCGCATTCATCGCCGGTGTTGACCGACTGCTCGATATGGCGCGCACCGTTGTAAACGTAGTCGGAAACTCGCTGGCTGCTGTCGTGATCTCTCGTTGGGAAGGTCAGTTCGACAAGAAAAAAGCTGAGCAATATCTGAAAGAAGTAAGTGCAAAAGCGGCATAAGCAGAAATGAACACAGGAAGCCTTCTGTCTGGCATGAACCAGGCAGGAGGCTTTTTTTTTGTGCAACAAAGGCTCCGCCACAAAGCTTGGCGGAGACGAGTTTTCTCATTTTCCGGGAGCCTATTGACAGGGAGAAACAGGAAGAGTAAGATCATACCAACAAGATGATATTAACAAGATGATAATAACAAAAAGAAGTAAACAAGTGAGTATACGAACGGAGGCGTTTGAACATATGAACCCATCACCCACCAATAAGGAAGGATTGACAGAGGAACAGTTTTTGCAGCGTTATGACGCGAGCCAATTTGAGCGGCCATCGGTTACCGTCGATATGCTTATCTTTACTGTCGCCGAGGAGCTGGAACCGAATTACCGCAAGCTCTCTCCCAAGTCCTTGCAGATCTTGCTCGTCAAACGTGCAGATCATCCTTACATGGGCCAGTGGGCGCTGCCGGGGGGCTTCGTATCTCCCGATGAAAGTCTGGAAGAAGCGGCCCTGCGTGAACTCTGGACGGAGACCAATATCGACAACATTTATCTGGAGCAGCTGTATACGTGGGGAGAAGTAAACAGAGATCCACGCACACGTGTCATTAGCACCTCGTACATGGCACTGGTTGATAGCGAAGCATTGGAAGTAAGAGCGGGGGATGATGCGGAGGATGCCAAGTGGTTTCGCATCGAGGACAAATGGCTGCGCGAAAACAGGATGGCTACTGAATCTGGAACGATCACGGAAAAATGGGTCGAGCTGCGTTTCTGGAACGAGGCAGAGGAGCTGTCAGCGACCATCAAAATCACGCGTACCGTGTCAGGTAGGATCGTACGTGAGGAAAGAGAAATCGTGGAAACCAACCAGGTTGCCTTTGACCACGCCAAGATTATCCAATATGCATTAGAGCGGCTGCGCAACAAGATCGAGTATACCGATATCGCTTTTGCTCTCATGCCGGAGCTATTTACGCTGACGGAGCTGCAGCAAGTTTACGAAGTCATTTTAGGCAAGGAATTGCTGGCGGCTGCTTTTCGCAGAAAGGTGGCAGACAAGGTGATCGAGACCAATCATTATCGCAAGCATGCGGGGCATCGGCCATCCAAATACTACCGCTTCAATCCAGAATGGACGTAAAAGTCTACATGTTGTTCGAATCCCAGAGGGGGAGGAAACCAAAATGAAAACGGGAATGAACCGTACGAAGCGCGTCATGACCGCGCAGGAAACGATGGAAATGATAACGAAAGAGAATCCGAAAAATATTGACTGTAGCGGCCCTTCACGGACATCGAACGCTAGTCCTCGGTGCTTATGGATGCGGAGTTTTTCGCAATCGAGCCCAAGATGTGGCGGGCTATTTTGCACAAGTGCTGTTTGAGGAAGCCTATGAAAAACATTTTGATCATATCGTGTTTGCCGTGTTGGACCACTCTGCCCGGCAGGAGAACCTGAGGGCATTTCGGGAGAGATTCCTATGAGAACAAGAAGAGCTGGGTACTTTGCTGACTGGAGCTGGTTTGAAAGACTGTGGCTGCTGACGTTTACCGTCGTGACTGTCTATCTGTTTTTCGCTCTGGATGACACGTTCATCGGGCTGTGCGCTTCCCTGACCGGGATGCTCAGCGTCGTTCTGGTGGCAAAAGGAAAGACATGGAATTACTATCCAGGCATCATCAACGTGGTGCTTTACGCCATCGTTGCGTATGGACAAAAGTACTACGGCGAAGTCATGCTGAATCTTCTCTATTTTTTGCCGATGCAGTTTATCGGACTCCTCCTGTGGCGAAGGAACAAAGTATCGGAAGAGAAACAACATGACGTGCGGGTCGCAGTCATGACGAACCGAACTCGCCTCTATTGGGCCCTGACATGTCTTGCGGCCACAGTCGCCTATGCGTGGGTGCTGCAGGCAATGGGCGGGGCACTTCCACTCATCGACTCGTTGACAGCCGTTCTCTCGATTGTGGCAATGATCTTTATGGTGAAGCGCGTGGTGGAGCAATGGATCGTCTGGATCATCATCGATGTGCTGACGATCTACATGTGGCTGGTCGCCTTCATGGGGGATGGCAGCGACGTTTCCATCCTCGTCATGTGGATTGCTTACCTGGTGAATGCCGTTTATGGCTGGTTGAACTGGAGATCGCAGTATCTGCTGCAAAAGGAGGGGCAAGCATGGGTACGGTAGGCTTTATCGGCGGAAAATTTCTGCCGCTGCATCTCGGACATGTGCATGCGATTACCCGGGCGGCATGCTTATGCGATGAGCTGTACGTCGTCCTCTCCTTTAGTCAGGCTCGCGACCGCAAGCTATGCGAGAAGGCAGGCATTCAGATTATGCCTTATGAGGTCAGGCTGCGCTGGCTGTCTGGCCTCGTGAAGGATATGGAAAATGTGCACGTGCTGGCCGTTGAAGATACAGCGGAGACAGACGAGGCGTATGACTGGGCGGCAGGTGCAGCGGATATTCGCAGGAAAATCGGCAAGCGGATCGATTACGTCTTCAGCTCAGAGACTTCCTACGAGCCTATTTTTCAGCAGCTCTACCCGGAAGCGAGGCACATCATCCTCGATGCGGAGCGGAAACAGGTGCCGATTTCGGCAACGCGTATCCGAGAAGAAGGCATCTTCACCCATTGGGAGCACATCCCGGCTATCGTCAGGCCGACTTTTGTCAAAAAGGTTGTGGTGGTTGGCACGGAAAGCTGCGGCAAATCGACGCTTACCCGTTATCTGGCGAAGCTGTACAACACCGTTTTTGTGGAAGAGTACGGGAGAACGGTATGCGAAGAAGTCGGCGGATGCGAAACCATTTTGACCGAAGAGTTTTACCCGCACATCGCCTATGGACACAAAATGAAAGAATACGAAGCGATCAAACAGGCAAACAAGGTTCTGTTCGTGGATACAGAAGCGGTTGTGACCCAATTTTACTCCGAGCTGTATACCGGGAGTACGTTCTCTGTACTCGATCAGGTGGCAAAAGAGCAGCAGTACGACCTGTGGCTGTACATGGAGCCGGATGTGCCATGGGTGGATGATGGTCTGCGTGTGCACGGGGAGAACCAGGTCCGCCATGAAAATAATGAAAAGCTGAAGCGGATGCTAAGGGAACGTCATATCGCCTATGTATCGATCGCAGGGAGCTATCACGAGCGGCTGCGGCAAGCGATGGAACATGTGGACGCATTGCTTCAGAAGCCTTCTCAATAGCTGAAAATTCGGATAGACTAGAGCCAATAAGAAATTGGCAACATAGGAAGGGAGCTGCATGTCATTGCCTACCATCACACAGCCTGCCTCACCTTTGTCTCTGAAGGAATGGGCAGTCGCCGTCAAAGCCCTCGGCGAAGGACACCAGATCATCACGATTCGCAAGGGCGGTTTATATGAAGAAACACGGGAGTTCCGACTGGAAAACAACCAGTTTTACCTGTACCCGACCTATGAGCATCAAAAGCAGGACATGGTCAAGCCGCAGTATCACGATTTGCTGGCAGCTACATGGGAAGGCTGGTCACCGGAGCAGGAAACGGTAGAGGTCGCATACTTTGCCGAAGTGACGGACGACATAGAGCTTTTGGACGAGGAGAAGCTGCGCGGGATCTCTCCCTACCATATTTGGTCGGACAACTTCGCGGATGTGCGCTTGCACTGGAAAAAGCAAAAGCCGCTCCATATCCTGTTCGCACGCGTTTATCGTCTGGAGCAGCCTGTGGAGATTCTCATAGAAGAAGCGTACAAAGGCTGCAAGTCCTGGCATCATTTGTTGAATGCCATCCCAGGACAACGCTTCGAGCCGGTTTTGTCCGATGCGAAATACAATCAGAAAAAAGAGGAAATCCTGAACATTTTGAACGGGTGAACGAAAGAAAAGGGATCAGGTACAAGTGGGAGGAGAGTTGTCATGAGAGCTGTCGTAGTTACCGCCTTGGGTGGTCCTGAGAACATGCAGGTAGCAGAGGTAGAAAAACCGGTGCCAAATCCCAAGCAAGTCCTGATTCGCGTCGAAAAAACCAGCGTGAATTTTGCCGACATCAAATCTCGATACGGAAAAAAAGGAGCAGGGAAGCTGCCTTTTGTCCCTGGATTGGATGCGGCAGGGGTCATTGAACAAGTCGGCTCGGAAGTGCAGCGATTCCAGCCGGGCCAACGCGTCATCGCATTTCCGGCAAACGGGACGTACGCGGAGTATGTAGTAGCCAGTGAAGCGTTGACGTTTGCCATCCCGGACAGCATGGATTTTGATACCGCAGCTGCAAGTCCGGTTGTCTCGTTTACGTCTTACAAGCTGCTGGCCGACGTGGCCCGTCTCTCACCGGGTGAGACCGTCCTGGTTCACGCTGCTGCCGGCGGGATCGGTACGACAGCAATCCAGCTGGCGAAGCTGCTGGGGGCAGGCAAGGTCATTGGCACCGTGGGGACCAAGAGCAAAGCGGCCATCGCGCTGGAAGCAGGTGCCGATCATGTGATTTGTAACGACACCGAGGATTTTGTGGAAAAGGTAAACGAGCTGACTGGCGGAGCAGGTGCAGATGTGATCCTTGATTCCATCTCAGGAGCAGTCTCTGAGCGGAGTATGGATTGTCTCGCCTGGTACGGACGACTCGTCCATTTCGGCAATGCAAGTGGAGAGGTTGGAGCCATTCGGACGATCGATCTGCATACGAGCTGCCGCTCCGTGCTTGGCTTCAGCTTTGGAACGACTCGCGCCAAACGCCCGGAGCTATTGCAGGATACGGCAGAAAAAGTCCTTCCTTTGCTGGCCGATGGCAAACTTCAGATCAGAATCGGCAAACGTTTTTCACTGGAAGAAGCAGCAGATGCACATGCGTGGGTGGAAAGCCGGCAAAGCACGGGCAAAGTGCTGCTGGATGTACGGCGGTAACAGAATAGAACGAATCGGAAAGCTCTCGTCCTGGCGGCGGGAGCTTTGTTGCATGCAGGATGTGCATGACATCTCGCCTGCAGCTGCTGCCATTTTTTTCTTTATGCTTCTTGCCGTACAGTTGCAAGTGTCAGGACCCGTTGACTTTTTAAACTGTAAGCATTAAGATTACAGTACTCTTCTGGAGAGGAAGTCGCTGATTTGAATAGTGAATTTACGATTGCTGTCCACAGCTTAGCCTTGCTCGCAAACCTTCCCGATCACATGGCAAGCAGTGAGCATATTGCGAAGAATGTGTGTACGAATCCGGCAAGAATCCGGAAGATCATGAGTATACTTCGAAAGCACGGCTTCGTACGAACCAAAGAGGGGATCGGCGGCGGCTACATTTTGGACCGAGACCCGCGCGAGTTGAATCTGGCCCAGATCTACGAGACCATCTCCAGTGGTACGCTAAAGCCTCACTGGTGTACAGGGGATCCAGAAGATACCTGTGTCGTTTCTTCCAAAATGCATTGCGTCATGGATCAGATCTTCAACCAGGCTGAATTTCACTACAAGAAATACTTAGAGCAGGTCACCATTCAATCGGTACTGGATCAAATCAAGCAGCCGTAGCAGAGAGAACGATATCCAAACTGTAACTTTTCCAAATACACGTAAGGTGGTGCGGTATGATGATGAATCGTGAGCAAAAACTGGCAGTAGGCGATTGGGTCCGAGGCAAGACAAAACAGGGAGAGCTGATCCACGGCTTTGTGGAAAATGTCGATTCAACAGGGAGTACCGTTCATGTGTATGTGGTCAACAGTGATAACGACATGACGCTCGGCAAAGTCGTAGCGACCAGAGCCAGCTGGGTGGAAGCCATGGCAAAGACCAGTCTGATCGATGAGGAGCAGGTGTACGACTTGATTGACCTCGCGCTGGCAACCAAGGATCGGGAATGGTTTATGGAGCTTTCTGCCATGGCAGCGTCATGGAAGAAGAACGAGAAAGCAGGAAAAAACAGGAGCGCAGAGCAGCGCCACGTCCGCAATCGCTTGGGAACATCTGCTATCTGGGAATAACGATTTATACAGTATAATGCCTAGGGGGAAAAACAATGGCGACAATTGATCACAATTCCTGGTTTGACAAAGGCATGACTTTCGCACAGTACGTGGAAGCCATGAAGGTAAATCGTGAGGAAGTCACCCGCGTTTATGAGGGACTGACGTTTTCTCCAGAGGATCTGGCAGTTTGGAACGACGTTGCCAAGCGCAGCTGGAGAGGAATCGTATTGACCGCGGACTGGTGTGGAGATGCGGCCCTGAACGTGCCTGTCGTACAAAAGATTGCGGAGCAAAGCCAGATCGAGCTGCGTTACCTGATCCGCGATGACAACCTCGAGCTGATGGATCAGTATTTGACAAACGGGACCTCCCGTGCGATTCCCATCTTCATCTTCATCGATGAGGCAGGGGAAATGAAGGCAGTATGGGGGCCGCGTTCACCAGAGGTTCAGGATTTGATCACCGGCATGCGCAGCCAGTTGCCTGCAAAGGATGCACCGGATTTTGAAGAAAAGCAAAAAAATGTCTATCGCGATTTCAAGCAGCAGATTACAACCGATACTGCCATTTGGCGCACCGTCATCGAGAGTGTAAAAGCAAAGCTGCAAGGCTAAAGAGAGACGCATAGACAAAAAAATCTATGATGGATAGGACTGGATAAAAAACATAATGAGAAGTGCAGAGAATAATCAACGACCGATTCTTTTTCTCATGGTTAACATGTTCATTGCGATGTTGGGAATCGGCCTGATCATTCCCATCCTTCCCGAGTTTTTAAAGGAATTTGGCGCTGGAGGCAAGACCGCGGGTTATTTGATCGCGGCTCTGGGATTGACGCAGTTCATTTTTTCACCGATTGCAGGTGAGTGGTCCGACAAATACGGTCGTAAGATCATGATTGTGTCTGGACTGACCCTTTTCACTATTTCCAATCTTCTGTTCGCGGTTGCGGAGCACATCTCGATGCTGTATATCTCCCGCTTAATCGGGGGAATTGGCGCGGCATTCATGATCCCTTCGATGCTGGCTTATGTGGCCGATATCACAACAGAAGAAAAACGCGGAAAAGGTCTGGGACTCCTCGGGGCAGCGATGTCGCTTGGCTTTGTGATCGGACCTGGAATCGGAGGCTTCCTCGCTGAGCTGGGCCTGCGGATGCCGCTGTATGTTTCGGCAGGCGTAGGGGCGCTGGCGACAGTCGGTTCCTTGTTCTTCTTGCCTGAATCGCTTTCCAAAGATGCACAGATGGCTGCTCGAAATGCAAAGGAAAAGAAAGAAAGCATCTTCGTTCAGCTTGGCAGGTCGGTCCGTGCACCTTACTTTATCATGCTGATCCTCATTTTTACGATGACCTTCGGGTTGGCAAACTTCGAAGCGATCTTCCCGTTGTTTGTCGATGCGAAATTCGCTTATACCGCCCGCGACATTTCCATCATCATCACGGTGGGAGCGTTGGCAGGTACAGTCGTGCAAGCCGCTTTGATCGGCAAGCTGATCGAACGCTTCGGGGAGAAAAACCTGATCAACTGGACGTTCCTGTT
The DNA here is from genome assembly GCF_003710965.1 of Brevibacillus nitrificans. Classification (NCBI taxonomy): domain Bacteria; kingdom Bacillati; phylum Bacillota; class Bacilli; order Caryophanales; family Paenibacillaceae; genus Brevibacillus; species Brevibacillus nitrificans. Next base: position 546,484 of record NZ_RHHU01000010.1, read on the forward strand.
CTCTGCTGTCAGTATGGTGCTGATGCTCTTGTCCGGCAACTTCTGGTATATGCTGGTGCTGACCGTGATCTTCTTTACGCTCACGTCCATCATGCGGCCAGCGATTAATACGCTCATCTCGAAGCGAGCAGGTGACGAGCAAGGCTTTGTGGCGGGGATGAACAATGCCTACATGAGTCTGGGCAACATCTTTGGGCCAGCAGTAGCGGGTACGTTGTACGATGTTCATTTGGATGCTCCTTATCTGTTCGGAGCCATCATTTTGATCATCAGCCTGTTCCTGTCGAGAAAAGAAAGCCGCAGGAAAATGAAACCGGTCGTGGCTCAATCCTAAATAGAAAAGCGGACCCTTTGCTCCTCGCCGGGCAGGGTCCGCTTTTTTTTGCAGCAAAAAGCCCGCCAGTTGCACACGAGCAGCAGGCGGGCTAAACATTTGCCGTTTACTCTTCTTCTACGAAACGTTTGAGAGCCTGCATTTTATTCTCCCAAAACAGCTCGTAGTAGGAAAGCCAATCCTTCAATTCCTTCAAAGGCTCAGGCTGCATGCGATACCGCGTCTCGCGGCCTACTTTTTGCTCTTTTACCAGGCCTGCTTCCGACAGGACACGCAAATGCTTGGAAACAGCGGTGCGGCTCATGGGAAAATGCCCACTGATCGTCGTGACGGACATCTCCTGATTGACCAGCAGTTGCAAAAGCTGGCGGCGGGTAGGATCCGCTATAGCTTGAAAAACATCATGCTTGGCGGCAGAAGCGCTCATTTACTGCTCCACATAGGCTCGCAGCTTCGGTAATACGGAAGAATCCCAGCCTTGGTTCATGCGCTCGCGAATGACGTCATGAGTATCACCCATTTCGGTAACAGTACCTGCTGTCCAGCCGGAGTGAATCAATGTAAATTCTGTTTTGTCGCCCAGCTCCTTCAAAGAAAAGGTTGCGACCCAGTCTTTCCCCCAGGAAAAGACGAGGCGGTGAGGCGGATCCAGCTCTTTTACGACACAAGGGGAGTCTCCAAAGGGAGAGAAAATCGTAAAGGTATGCCCTTCAATGGCTTGAAAGTTGTTTGGCATAAACCAGGCGGCAATTCCTTCAGCAGTAGAAACGGCCTCCCAAACTTTTTGAATCGGAGCGTTCAATACGAGTGTGTGTACGATATCAGGGATCGCAGTCATGTGTTACCTCCAAATAGTATGTATTCATTGAAAGACACAAAAGGAAACGAAAAGGTTTCGCGTTTATTATAGGCAACCAAAAGGTTTCGCGTCAAGCGTTTCCCGTTTACCTGAGCGGCCTGTCGCGGTTACAATGAGGGAAAGAAGAAAGAAACGGTAAGGGGATGGGATGAGCACATGTTTACCTTTGCTACACTCAGTACTTTTATGATCATCGTCATTGGTCTGTTTTTGATACCAGGTCCGGCTGTCCTGTTAACCGCGACTCGTACGGTGCAGGGGGGACGACAGGCAGGCATCATGGCGGGTCTCGGAATCGCGACCGGAGATTTGATCCATACCTTGTTTGCGGCAGTCGGTCTGTCTGCGATCCTGATGACGTCTGCGATGGCTTTCCAGGTTGTGAAATACGCCGGGGCTGCCTATCTCTTGTACCTCGGTATTCGAGCGATTTTGGAAAAGCCGGTGGACCCGACCATGCCTGAGGTAGCACCGAAGTCCAGTCTTCGTGCGTACGGTGAAGCCATTCTGGTGGAGGTGCTAAACCCGAAAACGGCGCTGTTCTTTTTAGCTTTTCTCCCTCAGTTTGTCCATCCAGATAGCGGGGCGTCCTTCCTGCAATTTTTGGTGCTGGGTCTGATCTTTGTGGCGATGAGCGTGATGTATACCACCCTGATTGCCGTAAGTGTTCGCCAGCTCGGGAAGTTCGTCAAGCGAGTCCCGTGGATGGGGCGGTGGAGCGGCAAGCTGGTCGGTCTCATTTATATTGGGTTGGGGTTAAAGGTGGCGTTTCAGAGTCGATAGAATAAACGAATAGGTGGTACGGAGCTGACTTCGGAGACGAGGTCGGCTTTTTTTATTGAATCAGAAAGCATAAACGGCGTGAGCCATCTTCCTGATTCAACAAGAATAACCTTCCGCTAAAACGCGGTCGCTCCTCCTTGAGAAGGCCTCGATAGAGTTTTTCTTATGGACACATTTTGGATGGCATGCAAAAATAAATCCTGTTTTGTTCATATTCCGTTCATATTGGAAAAATAACATACCTAATGAAAGCTACGTGGGCAGCATACGGGTGAAAGGATGAATGAAGTGGTAACGGTACTGATTGTTGATGATGATCCACATATTCGGGAGCTAGTTCAATGGTACTTAAAGAAAGAGGGCTACAAAACACTTGAAGCTCATAACGGCAAGGAAGCGCTGCTTCTGCTGGAAACGAATCAGATTGATCTCGTCGTTCTGGATATCATGATGCCGGAAATGGATGGCTGGGAATTTTGCAAGGCCTGCAAGGAGGAACGGGATATTCCCATCATGATGGTAACGGCGATCGGTGAACCGAATCAGCGAATCAAAGGATTTCAGCTGGGGACCGATGATTACCTCGTAAAGCCGTTTGAACCATTGGAGCTTGTCCTGCGTGTCAAGGCCTTGCTAAAACGCTATCGCATACAGGTATCGGAGACCATCCAGGTTGGGAATGTGGTCATCCAGCGTTTAACCCGAGAGGTTTTTATCGATAATAAGGTCCTTCCGTTACCTCCAAAAGAGTTCGATTTGCTTGAAAAACTCGCCAGCTATCCGGGTCAGATTTTTACAAGGACCGCGCTCATTGAGGGAATCTGGGGAATGGATTTTGAAGGGGACGATCGTACTATCGATGTTCATATCAAGCGGCTCCGAGAGAAATTTGCCGAAGTGACGGATTCCTTCAAAATCACAACGGTACGAGGGTTGGGTTATCGCCTGGAGGTTCAGAAATGATTCATTCGATCTATACACGCTTGGTGCTTGCTTTTATAGCCGTTGTTTTGGCTTCCACGTTCATCACGTTTACGATAGTCGGAACTCTCTATCGTGAAGAAGGCTGGAGATATTTGCAAAGCGATATCAGGGATACAGGCAAGCAAGTGATCGAGCTGTACTCACTGCGTGAAAAAATCAACTTCGATGAATTTCTGCAAAAGCTCGCGAGGCTCAATAACGTACGGATCAGCCTACATAGTGCCGATGGAGTGGTCAAGAGCTATCAGGATCCTGAAGTGGACGCAATTGAACCCCTCAATCCTCAAATGGTAGAGAGCGTTTTGGGAGGCAATGAGTATTCGGGAAAAAATCAGCTGGATCAATCTGAAATACCTGAGAATACAGTTGTGGGCTTGCCTTTTTTCAACGAGGGTGAACGCTACGCTGTCTTTGTCCAACCGATTCCGGGTAGGGAATTGCGTGGTATGAACAAGATCCTGATCGTCACGTTGTTATTTGTTCTACTGATCGGCAGCCTCCTCATCCTGATGGTGGCGCGGTATCTCGTGAAGCCCATAACCAGCCTGACCGAAGCGACCAAGCGACTGGCAAAGGGGGATTATCAAATTGATCTGCAGATGAAACGAAGAGATGAGCTGGGCAACTTGACGGAAAACTTCAGCATGATGGCCAAACAATTAGAGCAGATCGAAAAGATGAGAAGTGACTTTGTGAATAACGTGTCGCACGAGATGCAGTCTCCCTTAACATCTATTCGCGGTTTTTCCAAGGCGTTGTTAGAGGACACGGATCCGGTTGATCCAAAATACCGGTTTGCGGAAATTATTTACAACGAAAGTACGCGCCTATCCAGGCTGTGCGCCAACCTGCTTCAATTGGCTTCTCTGGAATCCAAGCACCATCCATTCAAGAAGGTTCCTTATTATCTGGATGAGCAGATCCGGCAAACGGTGGTCGCGCTTGAACCACAATGGTCACAAAAGAATCTGGACGTGCATGTGGACCTTCCTTGGCTGCAAATCGAGGCGGATTTGGACCAATTAAGTCAAGTCTGGATGAATCTCATTACGAACAGCATCAAGTTCAGTAAACCAGCAGGTGCGATCTGGATCAGAATGACGACGAAGGACGGTTCTGTCACGGTTTCCCTTGAAGATCAGGGGAGTGGAATCGCAAAAGAAGATCTTCCACACATTTTTGATCGCTTCTATAAAGGGGACAAATCGAGAGAAAGGGTCAAAAGCGGAAGTGGTCTGGGACTATCCATTGCTAAGAAGATCATTGAGATACATGGTGGGCAAATTACGGTGCAAAGCACACTGGACAAAGGGACTGTTTTCAATGTTACCCTCCCGCTACCCCCAAGAGGACAGAAGCTGGATCAATAGGAGAACTTGTATAGGAGGGGAAAACGTTACATGAATTTATCGAATCTGTCGATTAAGCGCCCGGTTACCACACTCATGCTGCTCATAGCCATGCTGATATTCGGGCTGATTGCCATTCCCAAAACGCCAATTGAGCAATATCCGGAAACGAGTTTTCCGATTGTCATGATCGCCACATCTTACAGCGGAGCATCACCTACCGAGGTGGAAAACCTCGTTACCAAACCACTGGAAGAAGCGGTTGGTACGCTATCTGATATTGAGAATATCTCATCCACCTCCGTAAAGGGGGCGTCCAATCTCGTACTGGAATTTAATTATGGTGTGGACATCGATGACAAAATTCAAGAGGTCAATCAGAAAATAAACAGGATTCGCGGCCAACTGCCAGATAATGCGAACGATCCGACTGTGATCAAGATGGATCCCAACGCGCAGCCGATTATGAAGCTTACACTGACTGGCGAACAAGACATCAACCAATTGAAGAAAATAGCAGAGGATCAGGTAGAAACCGTAATCGAGCGCATCGACGGTATTGCTTCTGTTGATGTGACGGGCGGCCAGAAACGCGTGATTAAAGTCGTACCGGATCCGGATAAGCTGAACGCTTACGGCATTACGACGGATCAAATCCGCTCGGCGATCTCAGCAACAAACCAAACGGCTTCCACTGGTGAAGTGCAAGATGGAGATACAAAGCAATCGATTGAGGTAGTCGGAGAGTTTTCAAAGGTAGAATCAATAGGTAAAACGCCGATTACGGTAGGCGATCACTATCTTACGCTGGATCAAATCGCAACCGTCACAGATACCTATGAGGATGTAACGCAAAAGGCTTATTACAACGGGAAGCCAAGCGTGCAAATATCCATTACAAAGGCGACTGGCGGTAATACGCTGGAAATCGCCAATGGAGTAAAAGCGCAAATTCCAACCATTGAAAAGGAATTGCCAAAAGGTGTAGCCCTTACCTTGACGGAGGACAGCTCATCGGATATCAAAGATTCCATCTACAGCATGGTTGAGCATGGTGTACTTGGACTGATCTTCTCCGTCATCATTCTCTACCTGTTTCTAAATAGCGCCCGTGCCATGCTGATTGTCGCCATCGTCATGCCGATTTCCATCGTAGCTACCTTCTCGCTGATGTACGTGTACGACATTACGTTAAACATGATGTCATTGCTAGGGTTAACGCTCGGCCTTGGATCTTTGGTTGACTTTGCTGTAGTTATTCTGGAAAACATTTTCCGGATGAGGCAACAAGGAAAATCCGTTATGGAGGCCGCATTGGAAGGCTCGAAGCAGGTTGGAACCGCGGTGATGGCCTCTGCTCTTGCACAGATTTGTGTGTTTTTGCCAGTCGCTTTTGTAGAAGGCTTTGTCGCCGAAATATTTACCCCGATGGCACTAACGGTCGTGTTCTCTCATATTGCTGCGCTGGTAGTCTCGATGCTTGTAGTACCAGTCTTAAGCTCCCGCTGGTTAGACAAGATCAGACATGAAGAAACGGAGCAGCTCACCCATTATCGAGGGTGGAGTCCAGCGATGTGGTTCAATGTCGGCTATAACAAAGTTGCCAAGGTTTATGGGAAGCTACTTGGCTGGTCTCTGAATCACCGCAAAACGATACTGGCAGGGGTTCTCGCGCTGTTTGTCGGTTCTCTTTCCCTGTTCGCTGTTGTCGGAATGGAATTTTTGCCAGGAGGGGACCAAGGGAAAATCAGCGTGTCCGTCACCGTCCCATCTGGAACCGTATTTGCAGAAACCGAGAAGTTGGTCAATCAAGTGGAAGCACATGTGAAGAGCATTCCTGAGCTGGAAACCTGGGCAACCACCGTGAGTACGAGTTCGTCAAACAGCTCCTCGACCTCAGCGGCTGGGAACATCAGCATTCAGCTTGTGGATATCGATAAGCGCACACGCACCACGGATGAAATTGCTGAAGAATTGAGGGAAAAAGCATCCTCGATCGCTGGAGCGGAAATAGAGGTCAAGCAATCGGAATCAGGTCCAGGGATGGGGGGCAGTGACATTTCCTACACCGTGCATGGCGAGGATCTGGATACTTTGAAGGATATCAGCGGTGTGATTGCATCGGAAATCAGCAAAGTAGAAGGAACGAGAAACGTCGAGTCCTCTTTGGATGCTACGAAAAAAGGATACCAGATTGTCGTGGATCCGGAAAAAGCCAGCATGTATAAACTAACCACGTCGCAAATCATCTCGGGTGTTCGGGTCGCTTTTCAAGGAGATACCGTTACGAAATACAGAACCGGTGACGATGAGATCGATGTCTTGCTCAAGCTGCCGGAAAACTATGAACAAGATATCAGCTATCTCCAGTCACTCAGAATTACCAATTCGCAAGGAGCCACTATTCCACTAACGTCAGTGGCAAAAATCAAGCTAGCCGATACGCCGCAGTCCATTGAACGAACGAATATGACCAGAGCAGCTGAAATTACCGGTGATATTTTTGGCAGAGACCTGGGCTCCGTATCAACGGAAATTCAACAACGGTTGGCAACGATTAATCTGCCTGACGGTTACACGTTGGAAACAGGCGGAAACAATCAGGATATGATGGAGTCATTCCTGTCTCTCGGACTCGCGATCCTCTTGTCGATCGTCCTGATTTATATGGTCATGGCAGGGCAATTCGAATCGTTGTTTACTCCGTTTATCATCATGTTCTCGGTACCTACATCAGTGATTGGGGTCATGATTGGCTTATTTGTCACCAATACTCCGCTCAGCGTGTATGGCCTGGTAGGATTTATCATGCTGATTGGTATTGTTGTAAACAATGCCATCGTGCTGATTGACTATATCAACAACCTGAGGAAACAAGGGATGGACAGAAACGAAGCGATTAAGCTGGCAGGTCCAGTGCGTCTTCGCCCGATCCTGATGACCTCCCTGGCCACCATTTTGGCTGTACTCCCAATGGCAGTCTCGTCAAGCGAAGGCTCTGAATCCATGCGGCCAATGGGGATCGTGGTAGCATTTGGACTTGCTTTCTCCACGCTCATCACATTGGTGCTCGTGCCTGTTGTTTACACCCTGTTTGACGATTTTTTCCAAAAGAGAAGAGTGAAAAAAGAACGGAAGAAACAAAAAGCCGTGATTGGGCTTCAAGGACAAGGAGTGACCTCAAATGAATAAAAAACGCCATTACTTTTCTGGGGTGTGGGCGATGATCCTGCTATCCACCATGCTTGCGGCATGCTCACCTCCGGGGGGTGCTGCACCGACAGGAGGGGCAGCTGCAGCACAGGAGAATGCTGTACCTGTTTCCGTAGCGCTTCCCATTAAAGGGAATGTACAGGGAGAAGCGGGTGTGACCGGAAAACTAGAAGCGAATCAAAGTGTGAATGTAGCTCCGAAAGGAAACGGGAAAATTACGAGTCTTCCTGTCAAGCTAGGACAGAAGGTAAACAAGGGGGATGTGCTATTCACCATTGATCAAGAGGATCTGGAGAATAGTGTGAAAACAGCCCAAGCACAGTATGAATCGGCACAAGCAAGTCTGGCCCAAAGCAAGGACAACAAAAGTGACAGTGCTACCCAGGCCGAAAGCTCATTCATACAGGCACAGCAGTCGCTAGACGATGCGAAAAGAAACGCCGAGCGCATGACAGCACTTTTCGAGCAAGGAGCCATTTCTCAGGAAGAGGTGGAAAGCGCGAAGGCGAAATTAGTAAATGCGCAGGCATCCTACAACAACGCGCTGAAAAGCTATGAAAGCTCCAAAAAGAATACGTCCATTGTGGTATCGGAAAGCTCAGTCAAGCAAGCGAAGGCACAGCTGGACAATGCAAGGGATCAATTGAAGAATGCCACGGTTACCTCGCCGATCTCCGGTGTAGTTGGTGCGGTAAATGGGGCCGTCGGAGAAATGGCGTCTTCGCAATCAGCGGTTGTGACCGTTGTAAGTACCAATCCCATGAAGGTCAAAGTGCAGTTCGCGGAAGCAGAGGTAAACAGCTTGCAGGTCGGCGGAAAAGTAACCGTCCAAATGGATGTATTAAATAAAACCGTGAATGGAACGATCGATGCGATCAGCCCGATCATCGATGAAACGAACAAGGCCTATCCCGTAGAGATTGTGATTCCAAACGAAGATCATCAATTAAAAGTCGGTATGGTTGCCAAGGTGGTCGTAGAAAATGCGAATGCGGTACCAAGGCTCGTAGTTCCGAAAACAGCTGTATTGGAGGAAGAGGGTAACTATTACGTTTATAAGGTTGAAGGGGATACTGTCAAAAAAGTAGAGATTCAAGTAGGAAGTATGTCAAGCGAGCAAGCGGAAGTGACGTCAGGCATCTCGGAAAGTGATCAAGTCGTCTATAAGGGACAGACGCTTGTGAAGGATGGCAGCAAAGTGAAACTAGAGTAAAAGGCAGCGGTAGTTTGGGGAAGGTTTCCTTTCCTGGACTACCGCTGCTGCGCTATGTTCAGGTATGTCAGTCTCAACCTATCCTCCATGAAGTGTAAGTATTGCTTTCTAATTATTGTAAAATAAACAAACACGTTGTAAGTTGTTAGGGAAAGATGAACTTGCTCGGGGGAGGGAGAAAGTCAAAATGGTTGATGATAAGGAGCTGTATGAGTCCGACGTAAGGAACAAACATTGAGAAGGGAGTGGTGTTGATCCATGTCACATGACCCAGAACAAGTAACCCTCGAAAAGCAAACGTCCAGCCTGCGATGTTTGATCGATTCACCCGAACAGCGGCGTAAGCTGTATAAACGTACGCTCATGATTGTCGTTCTCTCGCAAATCTTTGGAGGTGCAGGACTTGCTGCCGGTGTGACAGTCGGGGCACTGCTCGCCCAGGATATGCTGGGATCGGATAGCTTTGCCGGGATTCCCTCTGCTTTGCTGACGCTAGGCTCCGCAATAGCTGCACTGCTCGTCGGAAGATTGTCTCAGCGCGCAGGACGACGTATCGGGCTCGCGTCAGGCTTCTTTGCCGGAGGGATCGGTGCGGTAGGGGTTGTACTTGCCGCGGTTGTCCACAGTGTGCCTCTGCTGTTTTTATCCTTGCTTATTTACGGAGCGGGTACAGCGACCAATTTGCAAGCGAGGTACGCGGGAACAGACCTGGCTCTGCCGAATCAACGTGCCACTGCAGTCAGTACAGCCATGGTTTCCACCACCTTTGGTGCAGTAGCGGGTCCAAATCTGGTGGAGGTGATGGGCGGCTTCGCGACATCCATCGGTGTGCCAGCATTGGCTGGACCCTTTATTTTAGGTGCGGCTGCCTTTCTGCTGGCTGGTCTCGTTTTCCTGCTGTTCCTAAGGCCGGACCCGTTACTCGTGGCGAACGCGATCGCAAATGCCCAAAAATCTGAACAGGGAAGCCAATCTGACGTGCGTACGAGCATGGGCAAGGCAGGCAGCAACGGCCGAGGGATTATCGTTGGAGCCACGGTGATGATCCTGACGCAGATCGTGATGGTTGCCATTATGACCATGACTCCCGTTCACATGAAGCATCACGGACATGGACTGAGTGAGGTTGGGCTGGTCATCAGCATCCACATTTGTGCGATGTATCTGCCGTCCCTTTTGACGGGGGTACTCGTAGACAAGATCGGACGTACGGCGATGTCCTTTGCTTCCGGAGCCATTCTGCTTTTGGCGGGGCTCACGGCAGCACTGGCTCCTGCGGATTCGATGTTTCTGCTCGTCACAGCGCTCGCATTGCTGGGGCTGGGCTGGAACTTTGGTCTGATTAGTGGAACGGCTCTCATCGTAGATGCTACAGACCCGACCACACGAGCAAAAACACAAGGGAGCATTGATGTCTTGGTTGCGTTGGCAGGTGCATCCGGCGGGGCGTTATCCGGTATGGTCGTCGCCAGCTCGAGCTACGCGACACTCTCTCTTGCTGGAGGTTTTCTGGCGCTGCTGCTCATCCCCGTGGGCATCTGGTATCAAAGCAGCAAGAAAGTGGCGAAATCGGAAAGCATGTCGGCATAAAGAGTGCCGGTTACTCCTGTGGATGGGGTAACCGGCTTTTTCCTTTTTACACAATGGAAACCAATCATTTCACTGACTCCGGCTTCTCCACATACATGCGAAACAGCTGAATGTACAAGACGACACTAATGAGCGAAACCGCCAAAATGAGCGTAAAAATGCCGAGGGGTGGGACCCAGCTGGAAAGGAAAACGGTCACGGGAGCGATAAACCGTCCGATGGTGGGCTGCAGGCTGTCAGCTCCCATGTACTGCCCTCTGGATTCCTCGGGGGCATAGCGGCTGATGAAGCTCTGTGTTACCGGAGAGCGTACCATCTCTCCAAAGGTAAAGACGATCGTAGCTAGAAACAGGAACCAGAGCTGGCTGTTCAAGCCGAGGGCAAATGTCCCCACCCCGGACAGAAGCGAGGAAAGGATAAAGACATCGCGTTCCCTCCAATGCTGGAACCATTTCGTGACGGGGAGGATAAACAAGACGAACAATAAGCCGTTAAACCCAAGCACCCAGCCAAAGATCTCTGTGCCGCTGAGCAAAAGTGACCCGCTAGCCCACGGGAAGAGCGGCTGACTAGGCACCTCATGGATGATATACACAGGTAAATAGAGGTCAAGCTGCATGATGGAGACGAGGGCGAAGATCCCTGCCAATGTATAGACGAGAAACACCTTATCCCGAAAAATGATGCCGTACCCCTTCCATTGTTCTTGAAATACCCGAGCCAAGGAGGCCGTTTCCTTAGGACCATTCGCTGCTGCTGGCAATGTTTCGTGTACCAGGAAATAGATCGCAGCGAAATACAGCAGCAAGACCAGGGAACATGACCACAAAAGCTCCTGTCGGTAATGGAAGAAAAAGACGGCTCCGAGTGCAGGACCGAGTACCGCACCGATGTTGTTGGCTGTCGTAAAGGTCGCGAAAATTTGACGGCGGCTATGTGCGGGCACGAGATCGGCGACCATGGCAGAGCTGGCAGGCCGATAGATGGCACCCCCCAGCCCGAGTCCGATAAAGGCCATATAGTCGATCCAGTGAGAGGGAGACACCGCGAACAGAGCAAACATGACAGCTTGGAGACAAGCCCCGAAGAGCATCACGGGACGCCGCCCGATCCGGTCCGCCAAAGCTCCGCCGAGCAAGCTGCCGATAAGGCTGAAAAGCGGAGGGACCGTCATCAGGATTCCTGCGATATGATTGCCTAAAGCGGCTCCAAAATAGACGGTGATAAAGGGAAAGTACATCCAAAACAGCATATTGAAAAGGGCTTCGCCGATTAACCGGATTTTTAGATTGAGATCCCACAAACGCAGCTGCATGATTATCCTCCTCGAGCAAGTAGTGACCCGGCCAGGTATCCAAACTATAGAGCTTTCTGATGGTAAAATATAGACTTATTATTCTGATTCGGTTATACTAATAATGTTAAAGCGAAATATTGCTGTTGCTAGTTTGCATGATTCATAAAACGAACGTTTGTTCTGAAATGCAGAGGCGCTCCTTATGGGAAGCGTCTTTTTTGACGCTGCAAAAAGGCAGGGGTAGTCTGGGACGGTCTTTCACGTCCGCATCTACTCCTGCCTTTTCCATTCTCAAAACCGATTACGACTTGTTCGGATCAAAGTAAATACCCAAACCACTCCAGGCGTCTTCCATCTCCGTCAACAGGCTCGTTGCTTTTTCCGAATCCTGATGGAACATCGAGCGCAGGATCGCGGTCAATAGAGACATCGGCGCGACGAAGGATTCCATGTGCGACGCAATCCCTGTGGGGGTGTACAACACCTCGTCTGCATACTGACACAAGGGAGAGGAAGGGTAGTCGGTGATGACCACGATTTTAGCTCCGCGCTGTTTTCCGATCGCCAGGCAGTCGACACTAAAGCGCGTGTACCGGGCAAAGCCGATTCCGACAATCACGTCATCTGCTTGCAGCCGGTGAAGCCTATCGACAGTCCGGGGCTCTCCGTTGAACAACAGCGTGTCCTTGTGCAGCAAATTCAGATAGAAATCAAAGAACGTCCCAAGCGCCAGCGCGCTTCGAGAGCTGACGATCCCAATCCGTTTGGCGGCCAATAGGAGCTTTACCACTCTCTCCAGCGCCGTAAGATCGATGCGCTCGATCATCAGATTGAGGTTGTGGACATCCTCCTCGAAATGCTGCATGACGGTCTGCTCTTCCTTGGTAATGCTGCGGGAGAGCTGAAATCGCTGCCCTGTGGTCAGCCGCGAGCGGACCATTTCCTGCAGCTCACGCGAGAGTCCGGGAAAGCCGGAGCAGCCAAGAAACGTGGCGAACCTTGTGACGGTCGATTCGCTCACGTTTGCTTCTTTGGCCATTTCCGCCACGTTGTAAAAAGCAGAGGATTCGGGGTCACGCAAAATGACATCCGCAATCGCCTGCTGGGATGGGCTCATTTGCGGGTACATATGGGATAGCTTTTGCAATACAGTTGGGCTTTGCGCCAATGGGTTTCACCTCTTTGACCTGTCCGGTACAAATGTTTCGGTTAAGTATACGACAGGATCAGGAAAGGTGACAATGGCATCCCTTAGACAAGCGGGTCCTGCTTGAGAGCAGCCATGCTTTTCTCAAATGCGTCCAATGTGGCAAAAATCTCTGTTTGTCCGTGCGCAGCCGACATGGAGAAGCGGTTCATCGGCTTGGAGTAGACACCGTTTTCCATCAAGAGGTAGTCGAGCGCCAGACGCAGCTGATTATTGTTTTTGCCGAGATCGCGGTAGCTCTCTACGCTGTCCTGTGTCGCCATCACATTAAAGATGGTACCTTCCCCGAGTGTTTGGAAGGGCAGGTCGTATTGCTTGGCGAGTGCGTCGATGCCAGCGCGCAATTGGCTGGTGCTCGCGATCATTTGGGCAAAGTTCCCTGGCTGTTTCAAATAGCGGATCGTTGCCAAGCCTGCTGCGATGGACAGCGGGTTTCCGTTAAAGGTACCGCTGTGGAACACGACCTCGGACTTTTTACTCGAGCGCAGCGGGGAGGCAAGCTCCATGATTTCCCGTTTCCCACCGACGACGCCGATCGGGAAGCCGCCGCCCACGACTTTCCCCAAAGCAGTCAGGTCAGGCTCAACGCCATAAAAGGCCTGTGCCCCTCCTATCTCGATGCGGAAGCCTGTTTTTACCTCGTCAAAAATCAAGATCATGCCGAGCTGTGCTGTCAACTCACGAAGGTTTTTCAGGAAGATGCGATCCGCAGCGATGTAACCGGAGAGCAGTGGCTCCATGATTACGGCTGAGATCCGATCCGCCTTTTCCGTCAAAATCTTCTCGCAAGCATCCCAGTCATTGAACGGCAGGATGACGCTGTGGTCGCGGTAGTAGTCTGGAGTTCCGAGAGACTCCGGTACTGGCTGCGGCGAATCGGTAGTCCCTGCGAGGTCAGCGGTTGGGTTGACGCTTTGCAGCACATGATCATGAGCGCCGTGATAATGTCCTTCGAATTTGGCGATATGAGTTTTACCGGTATAGGCGGTAGCTAGACGCAGTGCAAACAGTGTTGCCTCCAGGCCAGAGTTGGTAAAGCGAACTTGATCGAAGCTTGGATACAGCTCGAGCAGCTCATCGGTCATTTCCATTTCTAGTGGATGTGTCGCACCAAAGCTGCTGGTACCTTGTTCTTCCCATACCTTCTGGGTCGCTTTCAGCACTTCCGGGTGTGCGTGTCCGAGCATCAGCGCACCGTACGAGAGCAGATAGTCGACGTAGCGGTGACCGTCCAGATCGATCAGGCTGGCCGAATCCGCTTTTTCAAAAATGATAGGAAAAGGAGCGAAGTAGCGCAGGTTGCCGTTTACGCCCCCGGAGATCGTATGCTTAGCGCGCTCAAAGAAAGCGGCAGAATTAGGTCGGCTCTGTTGAAAGGTAGCTTGCAACGATGAAATTTTCATTTCATTCCCTCCTTGTTTGTGAAATTATTATTGCACGCACTGATGTTATTTGCAATAATCATTTCATACAAGCGAATTTTAAGAACTGGGGGAATTTTATGAAGACTAGATTTGCCTTTTATATTTTAGGGGCAACCGTACTGGGTGCAGCTTTTGGTCACTTTTTTCCTGAGCTAGGCAAGGATATCAAGTTTCTCGGTGACGCTTTCATCCGTATGCTGAAGATGATCGTCATCCCGGTGATTGTGACCACCTTGCTGGTGGGGATTGCTGGGATTGGGGATATCAAGCGGATGGGGCGAATCGGGATCAAAACCGTCCTCTGGTTTGAGCTGATTACGACGCTGATCCTATTTATTGGACTCGCGATTGCCAATCTGGTTCAGCCCGGAAAGGGCATTGATCTGGCAAATCTTCCCCAGGCTGATTTGACTGCCATTGCTTCTAATACTTCGACTGTTCTCGATGGGAAAACGCTTTTACTCCATATCATTCCTACCAATATCGTCGACGTCATGGCGAAGAATGATCTGCTCGCCGTTATTTTCTTCTGTATGCTTTTTGGGATCGCGCTGGTCAAGCTAGGCAATGAGGCCAAGCCTTTTGTCTCCATGCTGGAGATCGCATCCAAAGCGTCGTTTCAGCTCGTAAACATGGTCATGCTGACAGCGCCGATCGGTGTATTCGCCTTGATGTCCAATACGATCGGGACTTACGGCATCGCTTTGATCGTGCCGCTACTGAAGCTGATCGGGACAGCCTATCTGGGTCTTGCTGTCGTCGTGTTTGGTCTCTTCTCACTGGTTGCCTTGCTCCTGCGTGTGCCGATCAAGGAAATCTATAAGATGGTCTGGGACCTGATGATCGTAGGTGCATCGACTGGCAGTACGGAGACGGTCGTGCCGCAGCTGATGCAGCGACTGGAGAAGTACGGCGTACCGAAGTACATTACGTCCTTTGTGATCCCGGCAGGCATGCCGCTCAACTCGGATGGAACCACCCTGTACCTGACGATTGCAGGTCCTTTTATTGCGCAAGCCTTCGGGATCGACATGTCCTGGCAGCAGCAGCTGATGATGGTGCTCTTTTTCATCGTAACGAGCAAAGGGGTAGCGGCTGTACCTTCTTCCTCCATGGTCATTCTGCTCGCTACTGTGACTGCTGTTGGCTTGCCGCCTGAAGGTGTCGCGCTGATTATCGGCATCGACCGTGTCATCGATATGGCTCGTACCGCCGTCAACGTGTTTGGACATGTCTTCTCCTGCATCGCTGTGGCGAAGTGGGAGGGAGTTTTCCGCAAAGATACTGAGCTTACGGAAAGCCAATCGGCCACTTCCTGAGGGCTGAATCCCCTTGCAAATAGAAGCAGCGTCAGACTTGGGATGATAGCATTCCTCGCCTGACGCTGTTTTCTTTGACTTTTTGCTAGGTACGCCTCTATGGGCAAATCGCATGGCATACCGACTGAGAGTGTGAGGGGACTTTCTTTTTTTGCTTCTCGCAGGTTTTGCACAAGGATTGTCCCGACAAATGGAGAAATGGGGTATAGAGGGATAGTTGAAAAAATTTGATCAGATGCCAAGAAACGAGGGATACCTAGATGAGTCAGCCAGTTTACAAAATAGGGGTCATTGGTGCAGGGGTGATGGGGGAGCGGATGATGAATGCGCTTCGCACGCACAGCCTGTTTCGTATTGCCGCGATCAGCGATGTATCGGCAGAGCGGGCACAGGAGTCGGCAAAGCTGAGTGGGGATGCAGCATGGTATACCGACCATCGGGAGCTACTTGCCCGTGAAGATCTGGATGCCGTCTATTTGGCGGTTCCCCCGAAATTCCATCATGCGATTGCCCTGGATGTGCTCGCGGCCAAAAAGCATTTGCTTTGCGAAAAGCCGTTGGCAAACTCGCTTTCCGAGGCAGAGGAAATGCTGCAGGCAGCAAAGGAGGCAGGAGTCGTTCATGCGATGAACTTCCCGACCTTCTACCAGGCGATTTTTCCTGAGCTGAAAAATCGAATCGCTCAGCTGGGAACGATTCGGCGCGTCGATATCCTCACACATTTCCATCAATGGCCGCGGCCTTGGCAGCAAACACCTTGGCTCTCCGGTAGAGAACAAGGAGGCTTCATTCGGGAAGTACTGCCTCACTTTACTCATTTGACGTATGAGCTGTTCGGGGATTTGGAGGTCGTTCGGTCGGAAGTAGACTATCCGGCTGATCCAGAAGCATGCGAGACAGGGGTATCGGCCTTCCTGCGCTTGGCAGACGGTACGCCGGTGACGATCAACGGCTTGGCAGGCATCGCGCATGTAGAGCATCTCGATTACCGCATTTACGGAACAGAAGGGACGCTCAGCCTGCAAAACTGGACCAATCTTTTCATAGGCGGGGACAATCAGGCGCCGTCTTTTGTGGAGATTCCTTTGATTGATCGACTCGCCCTGCTGCTCGATGAGTTTGCGCAAGCGATGGAGGGCAAGGAAGCGAGATTGGTGACGTTCGAGACTGGCGTTAAGGTGCAAAAAGTTTTAGAGGACCTGCTGGGGAACGAGTAATCATCAGCCAGGGAAAAGAAAAATAGCCGCGGGGGAAATCTCGCGGTTTTTTTCTACCATTTGTATTACATTTGAAGTACCTTGCTTTGCATCAAAAAGTCGATAAAGGTCCGCATGATGCCGTTGAGCGGGGTATCCTTGAGGTAGATCAGCTCAAAATTCCGGTTGAGCTGAGGCAGGTTTTGAACAGATACTTCCAACAGCTCACCCTCGGACAAATCCTTTTGAATCGAAAAGCGGGGAAGAAAGGCGATGCCCAGCCTTTGTTTGACCATCCGTTTCACGACTTCAATATTGTCTACCTCCATCACGACGTTGTTCTGCAGCTGATAGTGAGTGAAGGCACTGCTGATCAGCTTCCAATCCAGCGACCCGCGATTGAACAAAATGAGTCTCTCGCGTGCGACCTCTTCGATCGAAACCTGATGTCGGGTGAAAAAGGCATGCTCCGGGTAGATGGCGAGAACCATATCATCCGGCATGAGCTGAATCCGGTTGATCTGCGGGTGCGTCACTTCACGGGCGATGCCAAACGATAC
The DNA here is from genome assembly GCF_003710965.1 of Brevibacillus nitrificans. Classification (NCBI taxonomy): domain Bacteria; kingdom Bacillati; phylum Bacillota; class Bacilli; order Caryophanales; family Paenibacillaceae; genus Brevibacillus; species Brevibacillus nitrificans. The sequence goes on from NZ_RHHU01000010.1 coordinate 563,812, forward strand.
CTCGTGATTCAGCACCATGTCCAGGACCTGATGAGAGTGCCCGGTGAGGATGGTCAGCTTGATCTTGGGATAAAGCTTTTGAAATTGCTCTACCAGGTCAGGGAGGATGTAAAAGGCTGCGACAAAAACGGTAGAGATGACCAGCTCGCCCTCCACATCTCCGTAGGAGCGCTGGATGGCCTGCTGCCCCTCCTGCAGCATGTGCAAAATGTTTTTCGCGTACGGGAGAAACAGATCGCCTTCCTTAGTCAGCGAAATCGTATGACCAGTCCGCTGAAAGAGCTTGCAGCCCATGGATGTCTCCAAGGCTTTGATGCGCATGCTGACCGTCGGTTGAGAGAGGTAGAGCAGCTCCGCCGTTTTGCTGAAACTTCCTGTGAGAGCAACGAAAATGAATGCTTCGATCTGTTCCATATTCATAGGGATGGCTCCATTATGCAAAATTTTGAACACGCCTATAGCAATCTTTTATTGGATATGTCGTTACAATTACATTAACGTAAAAACATAAGACTGGCTAGAACCTAGATGAGGAAGGCGATAACCGATGGCAGCCATGAACGTGATTGACTTGCATTGCGATGCGCTATTGAAATTATGGGAACGAAACGGAGAAATCTCTTTTGCTGACTCCGCAGAGCTGGATGTGAACAAGGAACGGCTGCTGCAAGGCGGGGTCAAAGTACAATGCTTTGCGATCTACACCAATGCTGATATGAAGGCAGAGCAGCGTTTTCAAGCGGCACTCGATCAAATCCACTACTTTTACAAAGACGTGCTGGGCAACAATCCGCAGATGAAGCAGATTCGGGAATGGAGCGACTTTGATCGTCTGGAGGACGGACAGGTCGGGGCGATGCTGACTCTGGAGGGCGTAGAGCCAATCGGCAGCGACCTGAAAAAACTGCACATCCTGTATCAGCTGGGCGTGCGTGCTGTCGGTCTGACCTGGAACAATGCCAATCTTGCAGCAGATGGTGTACTGGAGCCGAGAAATGCGGGATTGACCACCTTTGGCAAAGAAATCATCCAATTCCATAACGAGCACAAAATCTTGACGGATGTTTCCCATTTGAGTGAGACAAGCTTCTGGGAAACGCTCGAGATCGCCAAGTATCCGATTGCCAGCCACTCCAACGCGAAAGCTGTGTGCAACAACCCGCGCAATCTGACGGACGAGCAGGCAAAAGCGATGTTTGCCAAAGGAGCCAATGTGCACGTCGTCTACTGTCCGATGTTCGTAAAAGAAGAAGGCGAGGCTACGATCCCGGATATGATTCGCCATATCGATCACTTCTGTGCGCTGGGGGGAGTGCGGCATATCGGTCTAGGCTCTGACTTTGATGGCATTACGAACAAGGTCGTGGGCTTGGAGCACGCGGGCACGACTCAAAATCTCATCAATGAACTGCTGAAGCATTATTCCGAGGAGGAAGTGCGCGGATTTGCCGGTGAGAATTTTCTGCGAAATCGACCGGTGTAAGAGGATTGTGAACAAGAGGAGGAGCAAAAGGCCATGAAAATCCGCGAGTACGGGGTAGCCATCGGGCAGCTGCCTACGGGAGAAAAGAACGATATTACAGACGTGCCTGATGTTCGCGTGGGACATGTGACGATCCAGCGCGAATTGGAGGGAGACCAGGAATATGCGTGCACAGGTGTCACCGCAATCGTGCCGCACGGTGGCAGTCTGTTTCGGGAAAAAGTGACTGCTGCCAGCTATGTGATCAACGGCTTCGGGAAAACGACAGGACTGGTGCAGGTCAATGAGCTCGGGGTACTGGAGTCGCCGATCATGCTGACCAATACCTTTTCCGTCCCAGCTGTCACACAGGGGACGCTCGAATATATGCTTGCAGGACATGAAGAAATCGGAGATACGACAGGGACGATCAACCTCGTAGTCGGCGAATGCAATGACAGCAGCCTGAATTCCATACGCAGATGCGTGGTGCAGCCGCAGGACGCCATCGAGGCCATCCAGAAGGCGACGAACGGCCCCGTGGAAGAAGGCGCAGTTGGAGCCGGAACAGGCATGGTCACGTTTGGGTATAAAGGAGGGATCGGCTCCTCCTCCCGCATCGTGTCAGCAGCAGACGCCTCCTATACAGTCGGCGTGCTTGTCTTGAGCAATTTCGGGAGCAAGCATGAGTTTTTGGTTGACAAGCTGTTTCCTGCGCTCGAGAACTCCCTCCCTGCTGTAGAGAAGCCTACCGATGGCTCCATCATCATGGTGCTGGCAACAGATGCACCGCTCAGTGATCGCCAGCTGCTGCGGGTGGCAAAACGCGCGGGGATCGGCCTGGGACGGACAGGCAGTCATTTCGGGCATGGTAGCGGAGACATCGTGATTGCCTTTTCCACGGCGCATAAAATCCCGCATAAAGCCGAAGGGATTGCCGAGACACGCACGCAGCTGCGCGAAGATCATGCCGTGATGAACCAGCTGTTTGCGGCAGCAGCAGAGGCGACGGAGGAAGCCATCTACAATTCTCTCTCCCAGGCAAAGACGACGACAGGCAGAAAAGGAAATACGGTTTACGCCTTTCCGTTCGAAAGATTCAGTAGCCAATAGAGAAGGAAAAGGGGGAGCGTCCCGTGACGAATCATTTGTGGAACGAGGCAGCTTTTGAAGCGTTTGTAGAGAGCTTCATGGAGAAAGAGCAAGTACCCGGACTTGCGGTCGCCATCTCGCGCGGGGGAGAAGTCATCTACCAGAAAGGCTTTGGCGTGCGAGATAGAGAGACGTTAGAGCCTGTTACGCCTGCGACGATCTTTGGGATTGCCTCTGTGAGCAAGTCTTTTACCGCTGCGGCGATCATGCAGCTGGCTGCTGAGGGCAAACTGTCTGTGGACGATCCGGTGGTTGCGCATCTCCCTGCGTTCCGGTTATCCGACGGAAGCGATCCTACCCGCGTAAAAATTCATGATTTGCTGTCCCATACGACCGGTGTACCGCCGCTGCTGCGCAGAGAAGAGTGGCATTATTTTGAGGACCATCTGGATTACGTAGCATCGGCTGCCTATGAGCCTTTGGGCGAGCCAGGGGAGTACTTCAGTTATTGCAATGATACGTTCCTGCTTCTGGGGGCCATCATCGAGCGAGTGAGCGGACGGATGTTTCGGCGCTACATTACCGCTGAACTGTTGGAACCACTGGGCATGAACCGTTCGACGTACAGTCTGGAAGAAGTGTTACGTATGCAGGATGTTTCCGTGCCCTATGTCAAACAGCCGGGACAGTCGCAGCCGCTGCGAGTGGAATGGCCGAGCATCGGAAACTATGAAGCGGGCGGTGGGATTCGCTCCAACGTGCTGGATCTTTTGAAATACGGCGAGCTGTACGTAAAGGGCGGGCGCATGAGGGAGCGAGCTTTTGCAAGCGAGGAAGGGCTTCGCAGCATGTGGAAGCCTGTGCATCAGCTGACGAGATCTGCCTGGTACGGATATGCGCTTAAAGTAGTTCCTGCCTATGCAGAAGGCGTTACGCTGGTCGAGCACGGTGGCGGTCAGCCAGGCGTCTCCTCGCATTTTGGCTTTGTGCCGGAAAAAGAGCTCGTTGTGACCGTCTTGTCCAACATCGATCAGGTGCCGATCCGCGATGTTTGGCTGACTGCCGTGAATGCATGTCTGGGTCTTCCTTTGGATAGACGGGAAGAGCGAGAGCCGCAATACACGGCATCGCCAGACGAGCTGGCTAGACTGACAGGTACATACAGCTCCGCTGAGGGAGGACAAGCGCGCATTTTCATGCGGGATGGCACTCCGGTGGCGGACGTAGCGGGCACGGAATTTGAGCTGCGCCCGAGTGGAGCGGATACGCTGGTCTTTGTCGCAACGGAAATGCCGCTCCGCTTTTTCTTCAAGCCGGAAGCCGGGGAGCGGGCATGGGCAGTGCTTCTGGGGATGCGGATGTTGACGAGAGCAGAGTAAGAAAAAATAGAGAGCGTATCCTCGATCTGAACTGACCCCTGCCAAGTAGACAGAAATATAAAAGCAACATTAAGCAGCCTGAGTCCGATATTCATACGGACTTAGGTTGTTTAGTTTTTGTTGAAAACGTTGCTGGTTGTAGAATTGGATGTAGCGCTTGACAGCATACTTCACTTCTTTACTCGTACGGAAGGTGTAACGATTAAAACATTCAGATTTGAAATGGCTAAAGAAATTCTCCATGCAGGAGGATTCCTTTCACATTCCGTTTTTTTCTTGCCTGTTTCACTGTATCCATGACAAGCTTTAGATCATTTCTTTGGCTAAGCTGATAGGTGATGATCTCATTGTTATATAAGTCTTTAACGGCGGATAGATATAGCCTTTGCCCATTAAAAATTACATAGGTAATATCGGTCACCCATTTCTCGTTTGCTCTAGAAGCGTGAAAATCCCTGTTCAACAGATTACCTGAAATGACATATACTTCTTTTTTACCGTAATAAGGCCTTTTCTTGCGGATGACAGCAAACTTTTGGTTGCACGGTACCGAATCCATTCCACCTTTCACATCTTTAAGAGCTTTTTTAATAAGGCATTCTCCGCTTCAAGTCGTTTGATTTTGGCCTCTGGATCTTCGGGCTTTGTTCGTGGTCTTCCCATGCCAGGACCTTTTGCTTTTCCTCGCTTTTCTTCAAGGCCAGCGAGTCCTTCCGCTTGGAAATATTCCACCCACCTACGCACCATAGAGTGATCGATTCCTAATTCTTTCGCTACGCTCTTGTAACCCATCCCGTCTTTCAGGTATAGATCAACCGCTTTTTTCTTGAAAGCAGTATCATACGTTGTCCTAATTTTCCCCATGCGAAAATCCCCCCATAATAGACAGAGTAAGATGCTTGCTTTTTTCTGTCTACTATGAGGGAATCATATCACGATCAGGGGTGCGCTCTTTTTTTTTACAGTAAGAATTTATACCACAAAGCTTCGTGGAGCCAAATTTTCTAATGTTTGGACTCACCTGATGGGAAGGGTTGCCCGCATCAAAAGTAACCCATAATGAGAAGAAAATACTTGAGGTGAAAGAGGATGAGGTTATCCGTAGGAGTACGGCTCTTCCTGACGCTGCTTCTGGCTGTTTCGGTTTCGAGGGGGGCAGCAGCCAAACAGGATACGCCCATCGTCCAGACCGGGATCGAACGTTTGCTGGAAAATCCCGAAATGCTCACGGGAAAACGGATCGGCTTGATCACGAATCAGACGGGAGTTACGAGGAATCTCGTTCATGATGTAGACGCTTTGCTTGCCCGAAAGCTTTTGCTGGTTGCCGTGTACGGACCGGAGCACGGGGTCCGTGGAACCGAACAAGCAGGTGAGGCAACCGGCTCATTCCGCGATCCGAAAACGGGCCTGCCTTTTTATAATCTGTACGAAAAGAAGCCAAAAGAGATTGCTCACCTTTTCCGCGATGTCGATGTGGTTCTTTACGATATTCAGGATGTCGGCTCTCGTTTTTACACGTACATCGCCACCATGGCTTACGCGATAAAAGCAGCAGCCATCGCTGACAAGCCTTTTATCGTGTTGGATCGCCCCAATCCGATCGGCGGCGAAAAAGTAGAGGGACCTGTGCTCGAGCCGCCTTACCAGTCTTTCGTGGGACTCTATCCCATCCCTGTTCGTCATGGGATGACTGTAGGCGAGCTTGCTGGATATATCCAGAAGCAGTATCTGGAAAAGGAGTTTGGTGCCAAAGCGAAAGTGACCGTCATCCCCATGACAGGGTGGAAGCGGGGGATGTCCTATGAAGAAACAGGCTTGCCCTGGGTGCCGCCCTCTCCGAATATGCCCACAGTGGATACAGCGACTGTCTATCCGGGGAACGGCTTGTTTGAAGGAACCAACCTGTCAGAGGGACGGGGAACGACGCGACCCTTTGAATGGATCGGGGCGCCTTATATCAACAGCTGGGAGCTCGCGCAGAGACTCAATTTGCTCAAGCTGCCCGGCGTTGCGTTTCGCGAGGCGTACTTTCAGCCAGCCTTTTCCAAGCACGCAGGCAAAAACGTTGGCGGAGTGCAGTTTTATGTGACGGATCGCGAGGTGTATGATCCCATCCGCACAGCTCTCTCTGTGATCGTAGAAGTGAAAAAGCAGTATCCGAAGCAATTTGCCTGGCGTCATGACTACTTTATCGACAAGCTGATCGGGACGGACGCGGTCCGCAAAGCGATCGACCAGGGAACCTCTGTGGACGAGATTGTGGCCCAATGGCAGGACAGATTGCATAGCTTTGAAAACCAGCGAAAGCTTTTTTTGCTGTACAGCTCGGAGTGATGAAGAATGAAAAAACGCACAGGCGCTGTCATCATGCTGTGCCTCTGCATGGTCACCACATGGTTAACTCTCGCGATGGATGGGCCTGAAGGGAAAAAAAAGGCAAAGCCCGTGGCGAAGCCCATCTCTCATGCCTGGGATGGCCCCGGCAAATCGATGAACATCCTTCAGTCAGGTAAACCGTCCGATGCCGGGATGGCAGAGGAGCCTTTTCGCGAAATCGATGCGCAAATCGAAGCTGCTATCCGGCAAAACCAGATACCCGGTGCCGTCTTGCTTGTGGCAAGAAGAGGGGTAATCGTCAAAGAGCAGGCCTATGGCTTGGCGGCTAAATACAAGGACGAAGAGTTCACGCCCATGCAGCGGCCCCTTGCCATGCAGACGGACACCCTTTTTGATCTGGCGTCGATCAGCAAGCTGTTTACCTCGACAGCCCTTATGCAGCTCGTCGATCAAGGACTTCTACAGCTGGATGCTCCTGTCGCCCGCTATGTACCTGATTTTGCGGCAAACGGAAAGCAGCAGGTCACGATCCGCCAGCTGTTGACGCATACCTCAGGGTTTCCGGCGTACATCCACCTGTTCAAGAAAGGCAACAGTCGGGCAGAGCGGATGCAGTACGTGCTGGATCAGCCGCTCGTCCAACCGCCGGGGAGCGCCTATGTGTATAGTGATTTGAACATGATCGTTTTGGGAGCTGTGGTAGAAAAGCTTTCTGGACAAACGCTGGATGCCTACGTTCAAACGAACATCCTTACGCCCTTGGGCATGTCGCATACGATGTACAAGCCACCTGGACAGCTGCGAGAGCATATCGCCGCGACGGAATACCAATCTGTGCCGAAGCGTGGGCTTGTCTGGGGAGAAGTGCAGGACGAGAATGCCTGGTCGCTTGGAGGTGTGTCGGGTCACGCAGGACTTTTCGGCACCGCCCGCGATTTGGCTGTTTTCGCCCAAATGATGCTAAATGGAGGAAGCTACGGAGAAAAGCGGATCTTGTCCGAGCAGGCTGTCGCCTGGATGACGGAAAATCAATTGCCAGCCGCTCCTGGAGACGAGCAGGGCCTCGGCTGGGAGCTCGCGCGTGGGACGTATATGGACGCACTTTGCGACAGCAAATCGATGGGGCATACCGGATTTACCGGGACCTCACTCGTCGTCAGTCCCAATCAGGAGACGATCGGAATCTTGCTGACGAACCGGGTGCACCCCATCCGCGACACCGAATCGATAACGCCTCTGCGCAACCAGGTCTTTCGGCAAGTCGCCCGTTCTATCCCTGTTGATATTCCTTGGCAGGAAGGAGCCTGGTTTGCGGGAATGGGGGACGATGCTCAATCAACGCTAACGGCGACCGCAAATCTGGCGGCGGGCGGCACACTTGCCTTTGACACATGGTATCGCTTGGAGAATGAGTACGATTTCGGCTATGTCGAAGCTTCCGTGGACGGAAAGGAATGGCGGCTGCTCGGAAGCCCGGCTACAGGCGAGAGTGACTGGACCCGTGTGTCGCTGCAGGTGCCGCCGGGGACGCGCTATGTGCGTTTCCGCTACGCGACAGATGAGACGATTAACGGAAGAGGCTGGTTTCTCCATCAGCCTGTCCTTCTTCAACCAAACGGAGAGGAATGGAGCGTCAGCTGGAAAGCGGAAGGCTGGAGGCTGGAGCAAACGAGGAAGGAGGAAGACAGATGACCAAAAGCAAAAGTCGTATGCACACCGTTTTTTTCGTATGTACGGTTGTGCTGCTCGCTGCCCTCGTAAACACGGGGACGTCGGGTTATCCGTCAAATGTGAAGGCACAGGCGCAGATCCCCGACCTGCTCATTCACTTGAACCTGCCCGAGCTCAAGGAACAGCGGATCGGCGACACGCTGTCTTTGCAGGCGCTCCATGTGTATTGGGATGGTCATGTCGAGAAAGTGACACGACGACTGCAGTGGAAAAGCTCAAACAAGAATGTCGCCACCGTCGATCGACAGGGGGGTGTTCATTTTACCAGTGACCAGGGCACCGTCTTTCTTTCCGTTTCTGACGGCAGAGTAGAGGATCGGATCGAGCTTGTTTACCGGGAGCAGGGGAGACCCCAGGTGACCGTAATCAAGCAAAAGGGAGAACGCTATCAAATCATTGGCAAATCGATTGCGAGCATGACCTTGGAGGAAAAGGTCGGACAAATGATGATGCCTGATTTTCGCAGGGTGCAAGGGAAAAACGTGACAGCCCTGATGCCGCAAGTGGCAGAAACCATCAAGCGGCATCAGGTGGGAGGTGTCATTCTTTTTCGGGAGAATGTCGGGAATACAGAGCAGACGGTGCACCTCGTGCATGAGTACCAGCAGCTAGCGCAAAAATACGGTCTGCTGGTGGCGATTGACCAGGAGGGGGGCGTCGTCTCCAGGCTGCAGCAAGGAACGGATATGCCTGGCAACATGGCACTGGGGGCAGCTCGCTCCAAGCTGTTGGCATGGAAAGCTGGCGACGTCATCGGAAGTGAGCTCGCCAGCTTGGGGATCAACACCAATTTTGCCCCTGACATGGATGTGAACAACAACCCGGACAACCCCGTTATTGGAGTGAGGTCGTTCGGGGAGGATCCGAATTTGGTAGGAGAGCTTGGAGTCGCCTATATGCGGGGGCTTCAGCAAAACGGAGTCGTGGCAACGGTCAAGCACTTTCCTGGGCACGGAGATACAGCGGTCGATTCTCATTTGGGTCTGCCTCAGGTTCCCCATGATCTCGAACGACTCGCGCAGCTGGAGCTGCTGCCTTTTCGCCAAGCGATCACGGCAGGAGTGGACGCGATCATGACCGCTCATGTCACCTTTCCCAAAATCGATGCGACAACGGTGCTGTCTCAAAAGGACGGGTCAAAAATCGCTCTCCCCGCCACGCTCTCCCCCAAAGTCATCACAGGCTTGATCCGGGAGCAGCTCGCCTTCGATGGGGTGATTTTTACCGATGCGATGAATATGCAGGCCATTTCCGATCATTTTGGGCCCGTGGATGCTTCTCTGCGAGCCATTGAGGCAGGCGCAGACATCCTTTTAATGCCGGTTGACCTGGACAAGGTCATAGCCGGTATCGTGGATGCGGTGAAAAAGGGAAAAATCAGCGAGGAGCGCATCAATCAGTCCGTCAGGCGGATACTGACCTTGAAAATCAAGCGTGGGATCTTGATAGAGGAAGACCCAGAGAGCATCGAGGTCAAGCAGATGAAAGCGCGGGAAATGAATGGATCGGCAGAGCATAGGCAGGTAGAGGCGGAAGCGGCATTGCGCTCCATCACGCTGGTGAAAAACAGCGGTGTGCTGCCGCTGAAGCTGACGGAAGCCCAGAAAATCGCAGTAGTGGGCAAGGAATACGTCGACAAGCTGGCAGAAGCGATGAAGAAATATCACGCCCAGACAACCGCTGTCCACCTAGGAAACAAAGGCTTTACCCCAGAGCAGTGGAAGCAGGTGATACAGGCAGATGCGGTGATTCTCGCTTCCTACACGGCGGATGTAAAGGGCCGGTCGATGGAGGACCCGCTCATGAAAGAGTACAGGCGACTCATCGAGCAGAGGAGAGGGCCTGTCGTAGGCGTAGCCATCCGCAATCCCTACGATATCATGGCTTATCCCGAGGTCGATGCTTACCTCGTCCAATACGGCTACCGCGCAGCGAGCTTTGCCGCAATGGCGGACACCCTTTTTGGCGGGAACCAGCCGAGGGGGAGACTGCCAGTGACGATCCCGGACGGAAAAGGAAACGTCCTCTATCCATATGGACATGGGTTATCCTACGAACAATCGCCGGGGCAATGAATAGCCGAAGAGCAAGCCAAAAGATCCAGCATGGGCAGCTGGATCTTTTGCTTTGTTTAGGCTCGCTTCGCAACCGGAATCCATATTTCACTGCGAAAGACAGGGGATGAGACATCCTTGTGCTCGTTCCACAAGATTTCAGGACCAGGCGCCTGCTCGTAGATCGAGGAGGGGAACCATTCGGAATAGATTCGTCCCCACACGTTTTGCAGTGTATCCGGGAATGGACCGATTGCCTCGAATACCGCCCAGGTCGAAGCGGGAATCTGAAGTGCAGTCAAGTGGCTTGGGCATGCGGCTGTCGTTGCTACACCGATGTAATGGTCCAGCTCTCCCTTCTCGTCCATCCGCCCTTCCGAAAAATTCGTCGAAGCGCTGAGCAGCCCGTAAGGCTCGACGTTGGACAGACTCTTCAGCAGGTGAATAGCAGCCTCATCCAGCGTTGCCCACATGGCGGCAATCTCTGGGTTTACACCGTTGAATTGAATGGGGACTCGCTTTTGGATGCCTGCGATGGTGAACGCTTCTTTTTCCACGATTCGATAGTTCATTTCTGTACCTCCCTGTATCGATAAATGGAAGGTCATGCGTGGATAAGCTTTTAGCACATGGCCGTGACGGCGCGCCTCCGAGGGAGTGATTCCGTGCAGCGCGATAAACGCCCTCGTAAAAGCATCAGCAGAGCTGTACCCGTATTTGACTGCGATGTCGATGATGCGAGCGTCCGTATTGGAAAGCTCGAATGCGGCGAGAGTCAGTCTTCTGCGACGGATATACTCGGAGAGCGGCACACCGGTGAGGAACGGGAACATGCGCTTGAAATGATACTCGGAACAAACCGCCAGCCTCGCCACTTCACGATAATCCATTTCCTCTGTCAAATGATCCTCGATGTACGAGAGGGCGTCATTCAGCTTTTCCAGCAAATCCATACGGCTGACCTCCTTTTCATCTAGTAGAATAGCAGGGATTGAAGGGAGAGCTCCGACTATCCGTGCACAGGAAAGACGGGGCGAATTTGGACATGCTCGTCACAATGTGTATACTGTTCATGTGGACGACTTTGAAAAATGGAGGTGTTTTTGAATGAAAAAACTGCGACTGATTACGTTGATGCTCGTTGCTGCAATGGGCTTGAGTGCTTGCGGTGCGGACACTTCCAAGGCGCCAGAAGGGGTCAAGGATGTGCAAAAAGCGGCCTTTCCCGTTGGTAGTGATGTGATCATCCATGCAGACCATATGCCCGGGATGAAAGGGGCAAAAGGCAAAATCGTTGCTGCCTACGATACGACGGCCTATGCGGTTACTTACACGCCTACAACAGGTGGAGCGCCAGTGACCAACCATAAATGGATCATTCAAGAAGAAATTAAAAATCACAAAACAACCGCGTATAAGCCAGGAACAGAGGTCATTCTGAAAGCCGATCACGAAAAAGGAATGATGGATGCCTCAGCCAAAATCGAGTCGGCAGAATCTACTACGGTCTACATGGTCGACTACACGCCAACGACCGGCGGCGGTGAAGTGAAGAACCACAAGTGGGTCATCGAAAGCGAGATTGCCAAGCCGTAGTGACCCAAAGCAGTGAAAATAGAATCGTGAGCAATAGCGGCAGTCTTGGACTTTTTTTCGTCCAGGCTGCCGTTTCTTTTTGGGGGAAGAAAAGGCTGCTACCTCTTCAGTATAACCGCAGCGAAGACTCCAGCAATAAAACCCAACAAATGGTAAAGAAAGTGAAAAAAGAGGTGAATATATTGAAACTTACTATTCTGAATATTTAGTACAATGCAAGCACACTGGCATTCATCCGTAGATTGAGGGGGTTTGTGTATGAAAGTGTCCAAATGGTTTTCGGCTGTACTAAGTCTGGCTCTGTCTGTGGGGCTAGTCGCCGGGTGTAGCCAGTCTGCCAGCAATCCGCCAGCTGCTAGCTCTGGTGGAGGCAATGGTCAAGCTGGGCAGACCGTTACACTGAAGATGGTGGAGAGTATCACGAGTCCACAGAGAACGGAGCTGCTCAAGGAACTTCTGGCACAGTTCGAGGCGAAAAATCCGGGCATCAAGGTCGATTTGATTTCCCCCCCGTTTGAAGGGGCCGATCAAAAAATTACCCAGATGCTGATGGCCAAAGAAGAGCTCGATGTGCTGGAGGTGCGCGAGTTCAATGCGAAGCAGTTTTCCATGAACGGCTTTATTGAAAATCTGAAGCCGTACACGGACAAATGGAAAAATTACGACCAGCTGACGGATATCGCCAAGCGGCGAGCGACCTGGGTGGATAACACGCCATACTACATTCCAAATGGCTTGTACCAGCGCGTGTTGTTTTACCGGACAGACTGGCTGAAGGAAGCCGGTCTGGAGGTGCCCAAAACGTGGGATGAACTGCTGGCTGCCGCGAAAAAGCTGACAGACCCGGCTAAAAACCGCTACGGCTACAGCTTCCGCGGAGGACCGACTGGCTGGGATTATGCGCTGATCACCATCTGGGCGTACAACGGCAAAGAGGTCGATCCTGCTTCTGCTTTTTTCTTAAAGGACGGACGTACCGTGTTTGCGGCTCCGGAATCTCTGCAAGCCATGAACTTCTATAAACAGCTCTATAAAGAGGCATCGCCTGCCGATTCAGTCAGCTGGGGCTTCCAGGAGATGGTGCAGGGATTTGTGTCAGGGTCGACCGCTATGCTGATCCAGGACCCGGACGTCATCGATGGGGCAAAAGAAAAAATGAAAGAGGGCACGTGGGCGACTGCTCCGCTTCCGATCGGACCGTCCGGAGTGGCGCAGCAGGTCGTCGGAGGTCCAGGCTGGGGGATGACGGCGTACTCCAAGCACAAGGATGAGGCGTGGAAGCTGATCGAATTTCTCTCCGATCCTGAGCAAAGCACGACGTATGCCAAGCGGACCTCGGTCATTCCGGTCGTCAAAACAGCAGCCGAGGATGAGTTTTACAAGACAGGCTATTTCAAAGCATTCATCGATATGAACGCACAAGCTGACGTTTTCATCGACGTTTCCAGACCGGTTGATTACAAGGGCTGGGGAGCATGGCAAAGCGCGGCCGATAAAGATATTCAGAGCTATTTGCTCGACAAGATCACGGCGGAAGACCTGCTGAAAAAATGGGATGAGTATTGGACAAAAGAAAAAGCAGAGCGGAAATAGGCGAAGGGAGGAAGCCCTAGGTGCAATCAGAGAAGCCCGTCGTCATGACGAATAAGCGGGCGGCTGCAGAGCGAAAAAAGCCGTTTCGGCTGAAGGGAGAGGGCCAGTTCATTTTCTGGTGCCTCTTCCCGGCCCTGCTGTTCGTAGCTGTCTTTACGTACTATCCGCTCCTGCGTGGAGTCGTCATGTCCTTTCAAAACTACACCCTCTTTGATTTGTTGAACATACAATTCATCGGACTGGACAACTTTGTCGATGTCGTGACGAGCCCTGACTTCCCTCGAGTAGCGCTCAACAGCTTTTTCTGGGTCGTATGCTCGCTGTTTTTCCAGCTGCTTTTTGGACTGACTCTCGCCTTACTGATGCGGCGCAAATTTCGTGGAAGAGGATTCTATCAGGCGTTTGTGTTTTTTCCTTGGGCGATGTCGGGGTTTTTGATCGGGCTGATCTGGCGCTGGATGTTTAATGCCCAGTTTGGGGTCATCAACGATCTGCTGATGAAAACGGGACTCATCGATGCCCCTATTCCTTTTTTAGCGGATGGAATCTGGGCGATGGCGGCCGTCATCATCGCGAACATCTGGTACGGGGTGGCTTTCTTCGCCATCATGATTTTGGCGGCGCTGCAATCGATCCCGGAAGAGCTGTACGAAGCAGCCGCGATGGATGGGGCCAGTCGTTTCCAGCAGCTGTGGAGAATCACACTGCCTTACATCCTGCCGACCATGCTGGTGACGATCCTTTTGCGCGTCATCTGGATCTTGAACTTCCCAGACATCATTTACGCGATGACAAACGGAGGACCAGCCGGATCTACGCATATTTTCGCCACGTTCATGATCGAGAAGGTCATTTTCGGACAGGACTACGGCCAGGCATCGGCTATTGGTGTCATTATCGTGCTGATTTTGCTGCTGTTCACGGTGTTTTACGTCAAGGCGACACGAGTGGAGAAGGGAGGTGACTTCTGATGCAGCGAGAGAACGTTTGGTGGAAAACAGGCAGGGTCGTCGTGCTGGGTGGGTTCCTGGCATTCGCGATCTTCCCGCTGTATTGGATCGTCATTACTTCGCTCAAAGGACAGCAGGAAATTTTCGCGCTGCCCATACGCTATTGGCCGGAATCGGCTACGCTGCTCAACTACATGGAAATCTTTCGGATCTCTCACTTTCAGGTGTACATCTGGAACAGCTTCCTCGTATCGCTGGTTGCGTCCTCCGTGGTCGTCTTGATTGCGATGCTGGGCGGGTATGTGCTGGCGCGATTCTCCTTTCGCGGCAAAAGACAGGTGATGCTCGGATTTTTACTCACCCAGATGATTCCGATGTTCATCGGTATGGCGCCCCTGTACGTGATGATGTCACGCATGCACATCCTGAACAGTCTGGTATCGCTGATGCTCGTCTACACGGTGATGCTGATCCCGTTTTGCACCATCATCATGTCCGGATTTTTTCAGCGGATTCCAAACGCTTTGGAGGAAGCGGCGATGATAGATGGCTGCTCGCGCACTCATGCCTTGTTTCGGGTCATCGTACCCATTATGCTGCCGGGCATTGCTGCGACCTTTATTTTCGCGTTTGTCCAATGCTGGAACGAGCTGATCATGGCGGTCTTATTCATCGACGAGGAGTCCGTCAAGACGATCCCGGTCGCCATGAATGCTTTCATCAAAAAGTACGACATCGAGTGGGGGGCCATGTCGGCAGCGACCGTGCTGTCTGTGATCCCGACCATGCTGCTCTTCGCCTTTTGCCAGAAATACCTGGTGGAGGGACTGACACAGGGGGCTGTGAAAGGGTAGGAACCGAAAAGAGCACAATCCTTTTCACAGAGGATGTGCTCTTTCTCATTTTCATGTGTTATTGGGCCAGCTCGATCCGAACGATGGTTTCTTTTTGAACCGGCTGCTTTTCCAGCTCGATAATGCGCCAGTTTGGAGAAAGCGTAGAATGAACGGCAGCGAGTGCGTCATCCGTCAAACGGATTTGATCCAGCGCCGTTTCCTGTACCTGATAATCCGTTTCGGCAGTCAGTCCAAAGCGTTTGTTCAGCAGGAACTTGACACCGTTGATCGTCGTGAATTTGATTTGATAGCCCTCACGAATGGCTGTTTCCAATGTGAATGGATCTTGCTGGGCAAGCTCGAACAAATCGCTGAAATCGTAGCGGCCGCCCTCGACATCTGCGAAGGCTTGACGATTGTCAGTACGCAGCTTGTGGATGATTTCTTCATCGACAAAACCGTTGGCACGAGCCGTCTCCAGCAGCATCATTTCCCATTGTGAAAGTTTGACGGTAGACATGAAAGCTCCTCCTCGCCTGTATGTAGTATGCATCATTGATCCGCCAGGAAACCCAGATACTTACTAGTATAAAGGAGTGCGAGGGGGAATCACAACTGACCTGCTGTATTTATTCCGACTTTTTTAGTTGGATAAGGAAAGGCTTTCGTTTCGCTTTGTTGTCGCTTCCTTGGAGGTCGTTGTCAATGTCACACCAACTATAATCAGAAGAGCACCGAGGAGCTGTACGGACGTGACGGGCTTGGCAAGCAGGAAAAACCCGAAGAGCATGGCGATAAAAGGCTCCAGATTGGAGAACATCGCCGCTTTGGCGGCACCGACCTTTTGCAGCTGACTATTCCAGATCAAGGTGACGATCCCGTGCATGACGACAGCTGTCACGAATAACAAAAGCCACGAAGAAAGCTGAAGACTGACGGTCGCTGCAGGTGCGCTGATCAGAACGAACGGCAGCATGGAGCCAAATCCTATGAGATTGGAAGCAAGAGTCGTCACGAGCGGCGGCAGTCGATGTCCGAGCAGACGCACGAGGATAATCGAGATGGCAAAGGTGATCATCGTCAAAAAGATCCACAGGATGCCAGCGTCAAAATGCAGCTCGGCTCCGTTGTAGATGACGAACAGAACGCCTGCTGTCCCGATGACAGAACCGATCGCCATGCGCGGGGTCAGGGACTCCTTCAGAAAGATTGCTGCCAACATTGCTGTGACGATTGGAGTCAAAGCCAATACAAGCGCAGAAGTGGTCGGATCAGCCGTGACAAGACCTTTGTAAAAGGACCACTGGTTGATGAAGACACCGACGATCCCGAGTGTACCGAGCAGCAGCCAATCCGTCCGTGATAGAGTGGGCATCGAAAGGCGGCCGCGAGCCCAGATGAGCAAAAAGATCGTGATGAACAACAAGCGCAAGGCGGATAAAAGCAAGGGAGAGAACTCTGCGACAAGCATTTTGCCGAACACAAAGTTGCTCCCCCATGCCGTGACGCAAAAGATGAGCAGAAGATAGGAGCGCAGCATGTGACATTCTTTCCTTCCGAAGTGCAGCTAAGTACGGGCTTTCGTGCGCATGTAGTGCTTGTGTACGCTGGCGATGCACAAATAAAGGAGCAGGACGAGGGCCGTGACAGACGACGCGACCCAGATCGCTTTCATGTTGTCCACGTACAGCCTGCTGATGTACCCGCTCGCAAGCCCGGCAATGGCACTGATGATGATGAAATTGCTCGCTCTGCCCCTCGTCAGGATGATGACGATCACGGGCAAGAACAGCGAGGCGTAAATAATGCCAAAGAAAAAGAGAAGGTCGAGCAGAGTCGGCGTAAAGTACATCGTCAGACAAAAGGAGACTGCACCAGTCACGATTGCGAGGGTGTAGCCGAGACGAATTTTTTGCCGCTCACTCGCTTCCGGTCGAAACAGCTGATAGACGTTGTTCACCATGAGGCTGATCATCGAGTGCAGCCCGGCTCCAAAGGCAGAGGTGATGGCGCCAAAGGAACAGAGCACGAAAAGAACGAGCAAAAACAGGGTATCGATTTTTCGGACAAGCTCAAACAACAGGGAAAAGATGTCATGAAAGCCGCCGGAAAACAGCACGATGAAGATCATGGCCGAAAAGGCGAGGGGGATTGTCGCAAAGATCAGGCCAGACAAGAGAAAGGTAGGGACGACTTTTTTCTCCTCCATCATATAGAGCCGCTGCCACGTCGCCTGATCGACGAATACCTGCCCGAAGCCGATCAGCACGCCCGTCACGATGAAGAGCATTCCCTCGTGATTGTTTAGCACTAACAGGTACGGATGATAGAGCCGCAAGCCGTTGAAGACGTGCTCGACCCCTTTTCCGATAAAAAAGTAAACCGGTATCAGGATCGCCGTCGCAAAGGTAATCACAATCTGCACATTGGCAAAGCGATGGATAGTACGAATGCCGCCAATACCTGCAAACAGGACACAGAAGATGAAAAAACAAAGTAAACCCAAAGGGATCGGCAAACCGAACAGGATGTTCAGCAGCACGCCGCCAGCCATGCCTTGGACAAACATGCCCTCGATGCTCGTGATGAGCAGAATAGCGATCATGGCCCAATAACCAAAGGGATGCAGCTTGCTGCGCATGTAGTCACCGATGGTCATTCCGCCAGACAAATCACTGCGGACTTTGCGGCCGAGCCAGCCAAAGGCGATCAGGGCAAAAGCGCCCATCAAAGAAAAGCCGATTCCACCGAACATGCCGTATTTGACCAATGCTTCCGGGGAGCCAAAGATGGTATTTCCCGTCACCCACCTGGCGAGGATCGAGACCACACCTAGTCCGATGCCGATATGAAAAGCGCCTAAGACGTACTCGCGAAAGGATTGGTAGGTCAAGATACATTCCCCTTGTCCCGGTATTCTTTAGGCGTTTTCCCCACGACTTTGCGAAAGATTGTACTGAAGTAATGCTGGCTGTTAAAGCCTGTCCGTTCAGCTACCGTCGAAATGCTCCAGTCCGGATGGGAGAGCAGAAACTTTTTCGACATCTGAATCCGGTACTGCATCAAGTATTCGGAAAAGGAGACGCCAACCTCCTCGTGAAAACGCCGGCTGAGGTAGGTCGGGTTGATGTGCACCTCTGACGCAAGATCGGCCAGGTTGAGCTTCTCTGCAAATTTCTGGTGGATGATGTTCATCGCGTCTGTAATGATTCGCGTGTAGGCAGCCAGAGCAGGGCTTTTCTGATACTTTTGCAGGATCTCCACCAGCTCACTCTCGATGACCGGCTTGGTCAAATAGTCTTCCACGCCCAGTCGGATCGATTGCTTGGCATAGTGAAAATCCTGATAGGCTGTGACGATGATCAGATCGATGTCACTATGCTGGGCACGCAGCTCTTCGCCCAAGGCGAGGCCGGATTTTCCAGGAAGATTGATATCCAGAAAGGCGAGATGAAGAGGCACCTTCTGGCTGATCGCCATGGCCTGACTACCATCCGCTGCCTTGTATAGATTCCACAAGGGAAACATGGGCTGAATCAGAAACTCGAGCTGATCCAGCTCCAACGGTTCATCATCCACTAACAGCACGTTCATCCTCTCACCTCACTCTCATAGGGGTCGCAGAATACAAAAGGCCATACTACGAGCACCTGCGTTCCGCCTTCTTCTATAGGGGATAAAGACAACTGGGCATGGTCCCCAAAGCATAGGTGCAGCCGTCGGCGGATGTTGTCCAGGCCGTGGCCGCTCTTTTCCAGCTGAGGTTCCTCTGTCGGGGGAGCCTCATGAGAGAGGTCTTCCATGCCAGAGGATCCGTTATCGATGACTTCGAGGCGGACTTTTTCGTCTTCCGCGCTGATTCGGATCTCGAGAAGCGCCTCTCCCATTTTGCGCTCCAGTCCGTGCTTGAAAGCATTCTCGACTAAAGTCTGCAGGACGAACGGAGGGATGCAGGCGGATAACAGATCATCCGCGCAGTCGAGCTGGATGGAGAGGCGGCTGCCAAAACGCAGCTTCTGAATCTCCAAATATTGCTCGGTGTAGTCGATCTCTCTTTGCAGCGAGATGAGCGGCTCCGTCGACTTGTACTTGAATTTGAGAAACTGGGACAATACCTCGAGTGCACGCACCAGCTCGCGCGTCCGGTTCAGCCTGGCCAGACTGAGGATGACATTCAAGGTATTGAACAAAAAATGAGGCTGGATTTGCTGGTTCAGCTGGTTGTACAAGGCTTGCTGCAGCTCTTTCTCCAGCTCGATTTTCACGTTTCGATTTTCCAACAGGTCGATCCGCTTCTCAAAAATAAACAGAAACAATAAAGCAATAGCTCCTATGATAGGAGCCAAAATGAAGAACAGAATGAGCAACGTGAAACCTTCGAAACTAATCATGAGATCCCTTCTGTACGATGATTTCTCACTTGATTTGCTACAGTCCATCATAGCATGAGGAAGGTGTTGCTTTTCATTTTTATCAAATTTTAATGATTTATTGTTCAACAAGGTGGCATGCGACCTGGTGTGTGGAATGCAGGCTCGTCAGTCCAGGTACTTCTGTCTTGCAGCGCTCAACCGCATAAGGGCAGCGTGTGTGGAAACGGCATCCCGTTGGCGGGTTGATCGGGGAAGGCACATCGCCGCGCAGGATGATTCGCTCCTGCTTCTTGGTCACATCTGGTACCGGAATCGCCGAAAGCAACGCTTGGGTGTACGGATGCTTCGGGCTGTCGAACAGCGATTTTTTATCCGCGATCTCGACGATTTTACCCAGATACATTACCATGACGCGATCAGAAATGTGACGCACGACACCGAGGTCATGGGAGATGAACAAATACGTCAGCTTGAACTGGCGCTGCAGACTTTTCAGCAGGTTCAGCACCTGCGCCTGGATGGAAACGTCCAAGGCAGAAACGGCTTCGTCACAGATGATCAGCTTGGGCTGCATCGCGAGGGCACGGGCGATCCCGATCCGCTGGCGCTGTCCGCCGGAGAATTCGTGCGGGAAACGGTCGATCTGATCCGGGCGAAGACCTACGTAGCTGAGCAGCTCGATGATGCGCTCACGGCGTTGGTTTGCAGGAACGACGTTTTGAATCGCCAAGGCTTCGCCGAGAATTTGCGAAACGGATTGTCGTGGGTTGAGCGATGCGAACGGGTCCTGGAAGATGACCTGCAGATCTTTTCGCATGTCGCGCATTTGCGATTTGGACATGGCGAGCAGGTCTTTTCCTTCGAACAATACAGAGCCACTCGTCGGTTCATCCAGGCGCAGAATCGCACGTCCCGTCGTGGATTTCCCGCAGCCGGATTCGCCAACGATGCTGAGCGTCTCGCCCTCAAAAATGGTGAAGCTGATATCGTCCACCGCTTTTACATGGTTGACGGTACGGCCAAAAATGCCGCCTTTGATCGGAAAGTGCTGCTTGAGATTGTTTACCTGAAGCAACGGTTTTTTCTCGTTTGGAGCGAGTCCAGTCATGTGTTATACCCCCGTTTCCGTAGCCATCTTCGTTTGTCCATCCCATTCCGGAGTGTACATCCAGCATCGTACCTGGCTGCCGTCTGCTTGCTCGAGAAGCTCAGGCAAGCGAGTCTCGCACAGCGGTGTCGCATGCGGACAACGAGGGGCAAACCGGCATCCCACTGGCATATTGAACGGGCTTGGAACATTCCCTTTGATCGCCTGCAGCTCTTCCACGTCTTCATCGAGGCGGGGGAGGGAGTTCATCAGGCCGATCGTATACGGATGGCGAGGGTTTTCAAACAGGTTTTTCGCAGTGGTGTACTCCACGACTTTTCCTGCATACATGACGGCTACGCGATCACACGTCTCCGCAACAACACCCAGATCGTGCGTGATCATGATGATGCTCATGCCGAGCTCTATCTGCAGCTTTTTCATCAGCTCCAGAATTTGCGCCTGGATCGTTACGTCCAGTGCAGTCGTAGGCTCGTCAGCGATGAGAATTTCCGGACGACAAGCGAGTGCCATCGCGATCATGACACGCTGACGCATTCCGCCGGACAGCTCATGCGGCTCTTGCGTAGCGCGTTTCTCCGGTGAGGGGATCCCGACCAGCTTCAGCATTTCTACAGCTTTGTCCCAAGCTTCCTTTCGCCCCATGTTCTGGTGCAGCCGCAATACTTCTGCGATTTGCTCACCCACGGTGTACACTGGGTTGAGCGAGGTCATCGGCTCCTGAAAAATCATCGAGATTTCGTTGCCGCGAATGGCGCGCATCTGGGGCTCGGATCTTTTCAGCAGGTCTTGGCCTTTGAAAAGAATTTCTCCTCCTACAATTTTTCCCGGAGGACTGGCAATCAATCGCAAAATCGAAAGGGAAGTGATACTTTTTCCACAGCCTGATTCGCCAACGAGACCGAGCGTCTCTCCCTTGTTCAGAGAGAAATCAACGCCATCGACGGCCTTGCTGACACCATCGTCTGTAAAGAAGTGCGTTTGCAGATTGCGAACGTCCAGGATTTTTTCTTGTTGTCCCGGCATGGTGCTCCCTCCTTAGTTCAAGTCAATTCGTTTATTGAAATGGCGATACAGGACATCGACGAGCAGGTTTACGAAAACGAAAATAATAGAGGCGATGAGAACTCCGCCTTGAACGACAGGCAAGTCACGCATGCGGATCGCATCGACGATCAGACGTCCTAGACCGTTAATGGCAAAGACGGATTCGACGAGGACGGTACCGCCCAAGAGATAGCCGAATTGCAGACCGACGACCGTGATGATCGGGATGAGCGCGTTTTTCAGAGCGTGCTTGTAAACAATGACTGTCTCGCGCAGACCTTTTGCTTTCGCTGTGCGGATGTAGTCTTGGCGAACGACATCCAGCATACTGGAGCGAGTCATCCGTGCCACGATCGCGGCTCCCCCGGCTCCGAGCGTGATAGCTGGCAGGATCACGTGCTTCCATGTACCCCAACCGGCTACAGGCAGAAGATGCAGTTTGACCGAGAAGTAGTAGATCAG
Organism: Brevibacillus nitrificans; assembly: GCF_003710965.1. Taxonomy (NCBI): domain Bacteria; kingdom Bacillati; phylum Bacillota; class Bacilli; order Caryophanales; family Paenibacillaceae; genus Brevibacillus; species Brevibacillus nitrificans. Next base: position 585,835 of record NZ_RHHU01000010.1, read on the forward strand.
GCTCAGACCGAGCCAAAAGCTTGGTAAGGATACCCCGAGCAGGGCGACGATCATGATGGTAATATCAGCAGCAGAGTACTGCTTGGTCGCGGAGATGATACCCGCGATCATGCCGAGAACGATGGTGACGAAAATACTGGCGATAGCAAGCTCGATCGTAGCAGGCAGACGAGCCATGATCTCGTCAAACACGGGCAGGTTCGAACGCAGGGAAGTTCCCAGATCACCAGCGAAAACATCTGTTACATAATGGAAGTACTGAACCATGACAGGCTGGTCAAGACCGAGCTGTGTGCGGATATTGGCAATCGTTTCTGCAGAAGCGCCTTCCCCTGCGAGCAGTACAGCAGGGTCACCAGGGACCATCTGCATGATCAGGAAAACGACGAGAATCACACCGAGCAGGACGGGAATCATCTGCAGCAAGCGACGTATCAGGTAGACGAACATTGAGCATTCCCTCCTATTGTTTCATCCGTGGGTCGAGAGCGTCCCGCAGGCCGTCTCCGAAGATGTTGAAGCCGAGAACAAGCGTCGAAATGGCAAGCCCAGGGAACATGGCGAGGTAAGGAGCCGTGAACAAAAAGTCGCGTCCGTTACTCAGCATGGCACCCCATTCCGGCAGGGGAGGCTGTGCACCCAAGCCGAGGAAGGAAAGTCCGGCTGCCGACAAAATCGCTGTTGCAAGGCGCATAGTTGCCTGAACGATAATCGGTGACAGAATGTTTGGAAAAATATGTTTGAAGATGATAGTGAAATCGCTGGCACCCAGTGAGCGAATCGCATCGATGTACTCGAGCTTCTTTACGGTCAAGGTCGAACCGCGAACGATCCGGGCGAATACGGGAATGGAAAACACACCGACGGCGATCATCACGTTGAACAAGCTCGGTCCGAGTGCGCTTACAATGGCCAGAGAAAGCAGGATACCCGGGAATGCCAAGAGAACATCAATGACACGGGAGATGACCGTATCTACCCATTTGCCGTAGTAGCCAGCCAAGAGTCCGAGGATGATTCCAAAGAATGCTCCGATGAATACGGCGACAAAACCGACGGACATGGACAAGCGTGTCCCGTACAAGAGGCGGCTTAATACATCGCGGCCTTTGTCATCTGTTCCCATCCAGTGTTCAGCGGATGGCGGCTTAAGCTTTCCCACCAGATCAATGGCATACGGATCATGTGGGGCGATGAGTGGTGCCAACAGGGCGATCGCGATGTAGAACACAACGATAAAGCCGCCGACCATGGCAAGTTTGTTTTTGCGAAGCTTGCGATAAAAAGTGCGCCACCTGCCTGGGCGTGCAGCCGCAGTTTTGGGTGGAATGGCTTGATTGGTTGGCGTAGCGTACTCAACCTTCATGGTGCAACCCTCCTTTTGCTTAGTCCAAAGTTATCAGAAAAATGTATGAAGTAAAGGCAATTTGAACAACTCGTAAAAATAGTGAAAATAGACGTAAAGATTGTGCAAATCTAGTCTTTCCGCCTGCCTGATAATGGGGGAGAAAGGCTTGGAGAGAACCCAAAACAGAGAGGATGGATGGTGGATGGGCGTTACCTATTGGTTGACCCATGTTCGTTTAGAGACAGGCTATCGTCGGGATAACGGAGTCGTCAGCGGAACGGATGCTGCATTGTTTCACATTTTGATAAAAGACGGAAAATTTGCGCGGATCACGCCGGCGACAGAGGTACTATCTGACGGGATCGACCAGCGCGATGCTGGCGGACTCTTGGCACTGCCTTCCTTTGTGGAGAAGCATGTGCATCTCGACAAGACGCTGCTGGGCGAAGCATGGCGTGCGGTGATTCCAGTCGCAAACATCATTGAGCGCTGCGAAATCGAAAAGCGTGTGCTTCCCGGATTGCCGACTACCACGCAGGAGCGTGCGGAAAACCTGCTCGCGGTACTGCTTTCGTACGGATCTACGCACGTTCGCACACATGTAGACATTTATCCAGAGGTGGGCATTGCCAATCTGCTGGAGGTCCAAAAAGCACTCGAGACTTACAAGGACCGCGTCTCCCACGAGATCGTGGCATTCCCGCAGCACGGTCTCTTGCGTACAGGAGCAAAGGGCTTGCTGCGCGAGGCATTGGCGCAGGGAGCGACACATGTCGGGGGGGTAGACCCTGCGATGGTGGATGGCGATATCGAGGAATCACTGCATCAGATGATCGATCTGGCAGTAGAGGCAAATGCGGGAGTGGACCTGCATCTGCACGATCCAGGACACCTCGGAACGTTTACGATGAAGCGTTTGGCGGCGATGACCGTAGAGGCTGGCTTGCAAGGGAAGGTGGCGATCAGCCACGCATTTGCGCTGGGTGACATTCCTGCGCCGGAAGCGGAAGAAATGGCGACGATTCTGCGTGAAGCAGGTATTACGATCATCACGAGCGTGCCTTACAGCCGCGTGATCCCGCCCGTTCCTTTGCTGCATCAAAACGGCGTCGACGTAGCTGTTGGCTGCGACAACATTTTCGATACATGGCAGCCGTACGGAAACGGGGATGTGCTGGAGCGTCTGTGGAGATTGGCTGAACGCTCCCGTTGGCTGGATGAGCTGTCCTTGTCCCAATCGCTGCGCTTTATTACAGGAGGCAAAACGACCCTGGACGCAAATGGTACACAGCTGTGGCCAGCAGTAGGTGGAGACGCCAGCCTGGTATTGGTTGAGGCGAGCTGCACCGCAGAAGCAGTGGCGCGTCGTGCGGACCGCAAAGCCGTATTCTTCAAGGGCAACCTGGCAGCTGGAGCCCTTGATGTTGTGAACGCTGAGGAGGCTTGATCGGTCATGCCGTCCCCGTATTGGATTATCAATGCTCGCTTGGAGTGCGGATACGAGAGAGAGCGAGGTGTGATCTGCGCGACCAAGACGGAGCTTTGCGATTTGCTGATTGAAAATGGAAAGATCAGCCGGATTGTGCCTTCCAGTGAGATTTTGGAGGATGGTCTGCCGAAAAAGGATGCCCGTGGACTGCTGATCCTGCCGTCGATGGCGGAGAAGCACATCCATTTGGAAAAGACCTACTACGGTGGACCTTGGAAGGCGACCACGCCGGTAAAAAACTTGTTTGAACGGCACGAGGAAGACAAGGGATTGTTACCTAGATATTTGCAGCAATCGCGACAGGGGGCGGAAAACATCCTGTCCTTGCTGGTAGAGACAGGAGTCACCCATGTACGCACGCATTGCCACGTTGACCCGCAGGTAGGGCTTGGTTTTTTGGAAGGCATGCTCGGAGCATTTGAAACCTACGCAGGAAGACTGTCGCATGAGATTGTCGCTTTTCCTCACTATGGCATGCTTCGTACAAACGCGGCAGACAGCGTGCGAGAAGCGCTCAGGAATGGAGCGACACACGTAGGCGGTGTCGATCCTGGCGGGGTAGACGGAAACATCGAGAAGTCGCTTGCGACCATGATGGAGCTGGCCGTTGAGGCCGATGCGGATATCGACATGCATCTGCATGACCCGGGCCATCTCGGAACATTTACCATCAAGCGCTTGGCGGCGCTGACAGAAGAAGCAGGCTGGCAGGGCCGCGTCACGGTCAGTCATGCGATGGGCCTGGGAGATGTGTCCGTAGAGGAAGCGCGGGACATGGCACAGCAGCTCGCAGCTCTGGGCATTTCGATCGCATCTACCGTGCCGATCAATCGTCCTACGATTCCCATTCCTTTGCTTCAAGCTGCCGGTGTCGCCGTCATGCTCGGCAACGACTCGTTGACAGATAACTGGACGCCTTTCGGATCAGGAGATCTTCTGGAAAAAGCGGGGCGCCTGGCGGAACGTTTTCGCCTGACGGATGAGCGCTCGTTGGGTGTCGCGCTCGGATATGTTACAGAGGGAAGGATTCCGCTGGACGAGGAGGGCAACCGGATTTGGCCGCTAGTAGGAGATGAGGCAAGCCTGATGGCAGTCGAGGCGACCTGCTCTGCAGAAGCGGTGGCGAGAAGAGCCCAACGCCGTGTCGTGCTGTACCAAGGAAATCGTATCTCCGGTGAGTGGTAGATAGATCATCATACAAAGAAAGGGTGTCAGGATAGATGTCTACAGGCTATTGGATCACCAACGTCCGCTTGGAGAGCGGATACCGCAAGGAAAATGACAAGGTTGTGGCGACGGAGACACAGGTCGCACATCTTTTGATCGAAGACGGCAAAATCGCGCAAATCGCATACGGAGCATTGCCGCAGACGGAGCTGCCAAAGCAGGACGCTGCTGGGCTTCTGGCTTTGCCCACCTTCCGCGATATGCACATCCACATCGACAAGACCTATTATGGCGGTCCATGGAAAGCAGTAACGCCGATCAAGACCATTTTGGATCGCCTGTCGGAAGAAGCTACTCTCATGACGCAGCTCTTGCCGACAGCACAGGAACGCGCGGAGAAAATGCTCGCCCTCTTGCTCTCTTCGGGAACGACGCATGTTCGCTCGCACTGCAACATCGATCCTTATATCGGACTGAAAAACCTGGAGGCAACGCTGGCTGCGATCGAGACCTTCAAAGGCAAGCTCAGCTGCGAAATCGTGGCATTCCCGCAGCAAGGACTCTTGCGCAGCAACCAGGTGGAGAACATCCGGGAGGCATTGAAAATGGGCGCGACTTACGTTGGCGGCGTCGACCCGGCTAATGTGGATCAGAACATCGAGAAGTCGCTCTCGACTGTGTTTGAACTGGCGGTCGAGGCGGATGCGCCAATCGATTTGCATCTGCACGATCCCGATTACTTGGGTATTTTCACATTCAAGCGCCTGGCAAAAATGACAGAGGACGCGGGCTGGAAGGGAAGAGTCACGATCAGCCACGCCAACTCGCTGGGAGACATCAGCCTGGCAGAAGCAGCAGAGGTAGCGGAAATGCTGGCAGAGCAAGGCATCTCCATCACCAGCACGGTTCCCGTCATCAAACCGACCATCCCGATCCCCTTGCTGCATGAAAAAGGCGTGTCGGTATCTCTTGGGGACGACAGCATCACAGACCACTGGTCGCCATTTGGCCAAGGGGACAGTCTGGAGAAAGCAGGCCGCCTCGCAGAGCGTTTCCGCATGCAGGACGAGCGTTCTCTCTCGCAAGCACTGGGCTTCATCACGGGCCACAAGACGCCTTTGGACAAAGAAGGCAACCGTCAATGGCCAAATGTAGGCGACGACGCCGACATCGTATTCCTCCACGCAGCTTCGGCTGGGGAAGCAGTAGCACGTCGCTCCAAGCGTCAAGCCGTGATGTTTAAAGGCAACATCGTTCACGGTTCTTTGTAAGCAGCCGTTCAGGGAAGTAGCGTAAAGATAAGCGAGATGGGTGTCTCCAGGAGCAGTGGAAGCTGCTGAAGAGACACCCTTTTGATTTTCAAATGGGAGGGTATATCCTAATTTCTCCAGAATGGTAACTTTATGTTTGCTTGAAACGTCTCACAATAGATAGGGAAAAGACGACAACGAGAGGGGACAAAACGGATCACCATGGATGGGGTATGGAAATGGGGTAGTGTTTTCGGAACGAGCATGCTGGAGCTGTGGGCAGCTATTCCGCTTGGTTTTGCCTTGCAGCTTCCTGCGGTAGTCACCGGCTTCCTCAGTGCTATCGGAGCGATTGCGAGTGCCGGTATGGTCATCTTCTTGGGAGGATCACTTCGCAGCTGGCTAATCAAGCGTTTTGAGAAAAAAGGAAAAAGGCAAGGGCGAATGGTTCGCATTTGGGACAAATATGGAGTGATCGGACTTGGATTAGCTTCGCCGTTGATCACGGGGGCCCCACTGGGAGCAGCGATTGGGATTTCACTCGGTGCTCCGACTGGTAAGCTAATGGGGTGGATGTCGGTGGGAATTGTGATCTGGAGTGTCATCCTAACCGCTGCCGTATCCTTAGGTTTCCTCCAATTTTTTCAGTAATCGTGTACAAGAAACACAAAAACCCGCTCAGGCGGGTTTTTCTCGTGGTGAGAGGGAGCTTTTCATTCATTCGTTCTTCTGCCAATAACTTGACTGAACGAGGCAAAGACGAAGCGCCTCAAGTCAATCGGCTCCATTTCCGGAGGCATGATGATCCCTCTTGTTTCAAGGGAGGGAGGAACCCGCGTTATCGTAGTCGCTCCGATTTTTTCGTTAATGCTGCCCAACTCGTATAGTCGTGAACAGCAAATCCTGCAAAGCTTGAAAATCGAGAAAGCTGCTCCCTTGCGATTTGCAGCTCGGTTTTCATCGCTTCTGTACTTGATTCATAAAACGAAGTGAAATCGCCTTCCGAATTCGGGGCCGTTTCCACCGCAATAATCACTTTCTTTTTGAGGGTGTGTGCTTCTCTCAAGATTGCATTGGCATTGGCAACGATCCCATCTCTCCCTAAAGCCGTGTTCCGATAATCCATAATGACGAGTGTATCGACTTTCTCCAACAGCCATGCGCTAAAGCTGTAGCTTGTGCCAGGGACTTTGACCATGGGAAGCCAGAAAGGAACGTCCACACTCAGCTTCATGCCGCTTGCTTTTGCCTCTCGCTCAATCAAACGCATATTGTCCATCCACTGCAGCGTGACCTGCTGCTGGTTTGTTTTCCATTCAGGCAGCAAATAGGGCTCAATATCGAAGTGAAGACCTGCGAATTGTGCATCTGGTTCCACGCCTTCATTGAAGGCTTTTACCCAGGAAATGAATGTGCGGATCTGGTCTTGATATGCGGGAAGGGCCCACTGCGGCCGTCCTGCGAGGGCTTCTACTTCCATCTGTTTTTCCTTTGCCTTTCGAATGAATTGCTCATAGGAAGAGGAAGGTACACTTTTATCAAACTGAAGGTAGAGAGATGTCACTTGATTTTCGCTGGCAAACGCCAAAATCTTATCCGGCTCTGTCTGGATGAGGGCAGCATCCCAAATCCATGTGCCTTGCTGAAAGGGAGTCGTCACGTTAACCAGATTACGCTCGGCGTCCCAAGTGATTCCGGCGTCAAGGGCTTCGCCAATGAAGCGAAGAGGTACCATCGTGCGACCGTTCCTGATCACCGCAGGGGCATCTAATGCGACGGATTTCCCATTCACCAGAGCATGATTTTGACCGATAGAGAGCAGGATCGTGGTTTCATTTTTCTTGAGCGTTACTTGATTCGACTGCTCATTCCATTTCACACTCAGTCCAAGCGCTTCCGCCAGAAACCGTGCTGGAACCATCGTCCGACTCGTCCCCGGTTCAACAAAAGGAACGGCATCGGGAAATGCCACCGTCTCACCATTTACCGCGATTTGAACCGGGGAAGCGGAGAAAGCTGGCAATGAGTTAACCGTACCGAGCAGGGCAACTAGCATGAAGGCTAACACGAGTTTACACTTCATAGATAGGAACCTCGTATCTTCCAATTTGCTCGCTCACCTACAAACTGCGCAGGAAGCGTCCCTTCATTGTACGATAATCCACACGTCATCCGCCTGATTACAAGGTTGCCATCCGCTTCGTACTTCGGACCTGATTTGTACTCAGTTTTGAAACAGGAGGAGGAAATGGATAGACGCAAGAAGTCCCATGGAGTAAATGATGGTTCTTGAAAAGGTATTGTTAAATTCATTACGGGGGTGCTTTTCAAAAAATAGGTGCAGGATCGCATGTAGGATAAAGAATGAATCCAGGACCCAAAAAGTAACCGTCTGATAGTTGCTAAAAAGAAAACAGAGAATGATCGTGTAAAGCGGAAGGTGAATCAACGTGAAGACTCGATAAGCTTTAGATTCTTCCATATCCTTTAGCACGATAAACAATCTCCACTCAGAACGTCTAATCGCATCCATTTCGTGCAGGAGAAATAGAGATAGGTTAAACAAGAATAACACCTGCAAGAAACTAGGCATTTACAAACCTCCTACCATTTTCTTACTTGATGTTACTACACTTAGATAAAGAAAGAGGTCAAATTGAAAATTGATCACAACATTATCCTATTTGGGAAACCTGTATCCGGATGACGAAAGTCTTCGGAAGCTGCACTCCAGTAGTAAAAAGCGGCAGCTTTGAGCCTCAAAAGGCCAAAAGCTGCCGAGAACCTACCGAGAACCTACCCTCACAATGCTACCAAGCCCAAGCTATCGAAAAAAAAGGCAACGCCAGAGAAGAATTTTTCCAGGCGGAGCGACTGTGGAGTCCAGCCCAGCGGAGCGGCGGTTGGCGGGCAAAAGAAACGCAACCTGTAAAAACGGCGAAGCGGCTACCGCTTTTGCGTTTCCCCGCCAGACGTTGCGCAGCGACCAGTGAATCCCCCAGCAGGACGGAGCCCGGAGCGAAGAATGGAAAAATTCTTCGCCCCCGCGGAAGCCACATTTCAAGAAAGCTCCCCCCAGAATCCGCCCTCATAACGCTACAAAGCCCAAGCTATCGAAAAAAAAGCAACGTCAGAGAAGAATTTTTCCAGGCGGAGCGACTGTGGAGTCCAGCCCAGCGGAGCGACGGTTGGCGGGCAAAAGAAACGCAACCTGCTAATGCAGCGAAGCGGCTACCGCTTTTGCGTTTCCCCGCCAGACGTTGCGCAGCGACCAGTGAATCCCCCAGCAGGACGGAGCCCGGAGCGAAGAATGGAAAAATTCTTCGCCCCGCGGATGCCACATTTCAAGAAAGCTCCCCCCAGAACCCGCCCTCATGACGCTGCCAAGCCCAAGCTATCGAAAAAAAAGCAACGCCAGAGAAGAATTTTTCCAGGCGGAGCGACTGTGGAGTCCAGCCCAGCGGAGCGACGGTTGGCGGGCAAAAGAAACGCAACCTGCTAAGGCAGCGAAGCGGCTACCGCTTTTGCGTTTCCCCGCCAGACGTTGCGCAGCGACCAGTGAATCCCCCAGCAGGACGGAGCCCGGAGCGAAGAATGGAAAAATTCTTCTCCCCCGCGGAAGCCACATTTCAAGAAAGCTCCCCCAGAACCCGCCCTCATGACGCTGCCAAGCCCAAGCTATCGAAAAAAGGCAACGCCAGAGAAGAATTTTTCCAGGCGGAGCGACTGTGGAGTCCAGCCCAGCGGAGCGACGGTTGGCGGGCAAAAGAAACGCAACGTGCTAAGGCAGCGAAGCGGCTACCGCTTTTGCGTTTCCCCGCCAGACGTTGCGCAGCGACCAGTGAAACCCCCAGCGGGACGGAGCCCGGAGCGAAGAATGGAAAAATTCTTCTCCCCCGCGGAAGCCACATTTCAAGAAAGCTCCCCCCAGAATCCGCCATCACGACGCTCCCAAGCCCAAGCTATCGAAAAAAGGCAACGCCAGAGAAGAATTTTTCCAGGCGGAGCGACTGTGGAGTCCGGCCCAGCGGAGCGACGGTTGGCGGGCAAAAGAAACGCAACCTGTAAAAACGGCGAAGCGGCTACCCCTTTTGCGTTTCCCCGCCAGACGTTGCGCAGCGACCAGTGAAACCCCCAGCAGGACGGAGCCTGGAGCGAAGAATGGAAAAATTCTTCGCCCCCGCGGCAGCCACATTTCAAGAAAGCTCCCCCAAAACGATACGCCCCTTAAACATAACAGCTGGACGACGAGAACGTCTCGCCACGGCTTCTGCCGAGCAGCTCGCTTCAGCAAAAACGATGCTTGCTTCGTCCCCAACCTTTGGCCAGAGACGATTTCCTTCTTTGTCCAATGTCGTTTTTCCACCGGTAATGAAGAACAGCGACTGAACAAGAGAACGCTCATCTACCCAACGGTATCGCTCCACAAGACGGTTCAGCTTCTCCAGCATGTCCCCGGTGCCATAAGGAGACCAGGAATCGTAGAAGCCATCGTAGCCAAGAGCGACGCGAACGCCTTTTTCATGCAGGATGGGTACAGGCGGCATCGGACGATTAATCGGAACCGTCGTCATAATCTGCACACCATTTTGGGCGAGACGGTCTGCCATTTCCGCGCTTTCCTCAGGGGAGACATCACCCAGGGCAAAAGCGTGACTAATCGCCATCCGGTTTTGCCAGCCAGCTTCTTCTGTCAGATCCATGATACGCTTGATTGTATAGAAGCCAAGTGTACCGGGATCGTGCAGGTGGATATCGACATCTGCATTGGCTTCAACCGCGATGTCCATCATTTCGCGCAGGGAGCCTTCCAGCTCGTTATCGATGCCAGCAGGATCCAATCCGCCGACGTGGGTTGCCCCTTCGCGCATAGCCTGTCTCATGAGATCGCTAGCCTTCGTACGAAGTAGGCCTTGCTGCGGGAACGCCACGATTTCGTAGGTCATTTTGTCGCTGTAGGATTCGAGGGCTTCACGTACACCCTCGAGGTTTTTCAGCCCGATAAACGGATCGATATTTACATGCGTCCGCACATGAGTTGCACCGCCCGCGAGCAGCCAGGAGAGCATGGCTTGCGCACGCTGCTTGGTCGTACCCGAGATCAGCGGCATTTCCTTTTCTTCAAACTGCAGACGATCGATGAGCTTTTTCGGAGGCAGACATGATTTCCAGGCTGCACCGGCATACGTTTTATCCAGATGATTATGCTTTTCTACAAATGAGGGGAGTGCCAAAAGCCCTTTTGCATCTTGGATCGGCAGCGTTGTGTCCAAAGGCTGCTCCGCCGACTCGATTCGCGCAATTCGTCCGTCTTCAACGAGCAAGTGAGACAGCTCCGTGAGCGTGTGGTCGACCCCATCGTCTCCCGTTTCAAAACCGCTGTCCAGGCGTACATTCGTTAACCAAAAAGCATTCGTCATGCAATGATCCGTCCCTTCGCATTTATCTCTATCCATAATCTCTCTTAGAGGAAACTCCTCACTAGTAAATTGTACGGAATATTTCGAACATCTAGGTTCAGGTTCTTTACTTTTTTTTGCATGATCTTTACGTATTGGGGGAAAGGTCGCTATTTTCGCAAAGGAGTAAAGATTGTGCAAATACAGGTAAAGCGAATGAAACACAGTTGCCAGAATATTTTATACGATAGCCTGAGGTAGGTCTGGACACATCGCTGGGAGAAAATACGAGGGGGAATCGCAGGATGAAAACGAAAGTCACAGCCACATACGTGATCGGCTTTGATGGGGACGACCACATCATCATCCGCAATGGAGAAGTGGTATACGAGAATGACACGATTTTGTATGTGGGCCAAAAATACGAGGGACATGCCGATGAAGTGATTGACGCAGGAAACGCGGTGATCAGCCCGGGATTTATCGATTTGAATGCCTTAGGCGACATTGATCATGATATCGTGCATTTGGAGGTACCTGCCAGCCGATCGAAAAATCTGCTTTGGTCCGAGCAGTATTACGAGAGTGGCTACCATGAAGTCATGACTCCGGAAGAAGAGGCGTTCAAATCCTTATATGCCTACAGCCAGCTGATCTTAAATGGCGTGACGACTGCGATGCCGATCACATCCGTCTTTTACAAGCGTTGGGCGGAAACGTACGAGGAGCTGGCGGCAGCAGCCAATCATGCAGGTCGCTTGGGTCTGCGGATGTATATGGGGCCAAGCTATCAGTCGGGGATGCGTGTGGTCAAAGAAAACGGAGAAATCGAGGTACTGTGGAACGAAGAAGAAGGTCGTGCTGGACTTGAGCGCGCCGTTCAGTTCGTCAAAGATTTCGATGGAGCGCATAACGGCCTAATCCGGGGAATGCTCGCACCAGAGCGCATCGAGACGCAGACACCGGAAAACCTGATCCAAACAAAACGATACAGTGAAGAGCTGGGCTGTCCGATTCGTCTGCACGCAGCACAGGGCAGCTTTGAATACAACGAGATGCACCGCCGTCACAGCATGTCGCCTGTTCAGTTCCTGCACAGCATCGGTTTCCTGGGGGAGCGTACGGCCATTCCGCACGCTCACTACGTTCCAGGGTACAGTGGCGCGACGATCGGGGAAGGGGACGACCTCGCGATTTTACAGGAGACGGGTACGACCGTCATTCATTGCCCACTGGTAATTGGACGTCACGGAGATGCGCTGGAGACTTTTGCGCGCTACAAGCGTCGTGGTATCAACATCGCGATCGGTACGGACACCTTCCCGCCAGACTTTATTCAAAACATCCGTACGGCAAGCATGTTCTCCCGCCTTCTGGAGAGAGATGTCACCGATTCGTCTTACGCAGATATTTTCCGTGCAGCTACTTTGGGGGGAGCTCGCTTCCTCGGCAGAGAGGATCTTGGTAGACTGGCGCCGGGAGCAAAAGCGGATTTGATCGCAATCGACCTGGACGGCTTCCACTTGGGACCAATCGAAGACCCGATTCGCACACTGATCATGTCGGGCTCAGGCCGCGACGTCAAGCTGTCGATCATTAATGGACGTGTCGTCATGAAGGACCGCCTGATTCCAGGTCTCGATCTGGAGGAAATCAAGGCAAAGGGGCAGCGCTACTTTGAAAAAATGAAACTGGGCTACGTTGAGAGAGACTACCAGCAGCTCGGGGCAGAAGAGCTGTTTACGCCTTCGTTTCGCGTGCAAAAGTAGGGAGCCGCAATCGAGCTAGATAAAAACACAAGCACAGCCTCGCTTCGAAAGAGCAGGTTGTGCTTTTTTGCAAATTGGCAGAGTCAGTCAAAGGGTTTTTATGCAAAATATTGAAAAAATGATGAGCAGAAAGGTATAATCAATCCTTATGAGGAGGGGAGTGCCGTGAAAGACCACAAATGGATTGAGCGTAACGGAAAACGTCTGTCTGCGATGATTCACATGCCGGAACGAGAGGAAAATCCACCAGTCGTTATTCTTTGTCACGGATTTACAGGGGAAAAAGTCGGAGGCAATCAGTTCGTATTAGGTCTGGCCCATGCAGTGGAAGCTGCAGGCTTTGCAGCCGTTCGATTTGACTTCTCCGGCTCTGGGGAAAGTGCGGGAGAATTTGCTCGTGATACGACCATTTCCGGATGGAAGGATGACCTGAACACAGTCGTGGAATGGGTCCATGAGCAGCCATCTTTTCAAAAGTCTCCGATCTATGTGCTCGGCCATAGTCTGGGTGGGTGCATCGCTTTGCTTCACGATGACACGAAAATACCGGTAGCAGGAAGAATTGCTCTGGCTCCAGTCATCCATCCCAGGGAAAACTTCCATGACATCATCCTGGGCCCCGAGCTTTGGGCTGCGGCAGAGTCCGGAGAGACCATCTCGCATTTTTATGGCAAAGCGATGTCCTTGCAGCCGGATTTTGTTCGGGATCTGATCGAGAAGGGACATGCTCCCATAAAAGCTTCCCAAAACTATGAAAACCCTGTACTCCTCATTCATGGAACAGCAGATACAGCGGTGCCGGCAGAAGGCTCGAAGCAGTTTGCCCAAGCTTACGAGGGACGCGTAGACCTATTCTTGATGGAGGAGGCGGACCATAGCTTCGCCCGACAAGTAGAGGAGCTGCAGGGGAAAATCGTAGATTGGCTTACAGAACAGAGCCATTCTTGAAATGACGAAATGTTGATGGATCAAATGAATTTTTTCAAAAAGAGTCATTGACAAGGGCAGCCAAAGCGAATAGAATTTCAAACAACAAGAACAACGTATAACGCGAAGAACGGGAACAGTAAGTGGTCTGATCTGTAAAGAGAGCTGCGGGACGGTGCGACGCAGTCAGAGAAGCCAGTGAAGCTCGCCCGGGAGCGGCAGGACTGAAATCGGATGTAGCGCTGCACCGAAGCCAGTAAGTCCTGACGGTTAACCTCCGTGATCGGGTCGTGCGGAACAGTTTGATTCCGTACATGAGGTGGACTTCTGGCGTAAGCTGGGGTCAACGAGAGTGGTACCGCGATAGACAAGGTCTGTCGTCTCTTCGATAGAGACGGCGGGCCTTTTTTTGTACAGTAAGAATTTAAAATAGCATAGAACAAACGCGAAGAACGGGAGCTAGTAAAGCAATATTCTTGTCCAGAGAGCTGCGGGACGGTGCGACGCAGTCAAGAGTAGCTTGAATCTCACCCGGGAGCGGCAAGGTTGAACCCCTGATGGGGACGGTAGACCTTGACGGAATCACCCCACGTCATCGGGGTTATGAGGTGGATCCCCAGCGAAGGGGGATCAACGAGAGTGGTACCGCGGCAGCTGACAGGCCTGTCGTCTCTTGTATAGGAGACGGCGGGCTTTTTTTTAACGTATAAGAATTTATAAGCGTAATGCTTATGAATTCTGGAGCGCATGGAAACGTTCCGCTAAAACGCGGTCGCTCCTCCATGGGATGGCCTCGATAGAGGTTTTCTTATTCCCGAAAAACAAAAACAACCTTTGAGGAGGCAATACCCATGACAAAACGAATCCATATTTTCGATACAACCCTGCGTGACGGCGAACAAGCGCCAGGAGCATCCCTGCATCCCGAGCAAAAGATCGTAATCGCAAAACAGCTGGCAGAACTCGGTGTGGATGTGATTGAGCCGGGCTTCCCGATTTCCAGTCCTGGTGATTTTATGGCGGTGCAACGAATTTCCCAAGAGGTGCATGGCGTCGAAATCTGTGGCTTTGCCCGCGCAGTGAAGGAGGATATCGATGCTGCCGTTCGCGCTACAGAGGCAGCTGAGCGACGCAGACTGCATATGTTCCTGTCTTCCTCCAACATTCATCTGGACTTCCAGCTGCGCAAGTCGCGCGAGCAAGTCATTCAGATTGCCCGGGAGATGATTGCCTACGGGAAGCAATTCGTGGACAGAATTGAGTTTTCCCCTATGGATGCGACCCGTACAGGAGACGAGTTCCTGTTTGAGATGATCGAGGCGGCGATTGAAGAAGGGGGGACCATCATCAACATCCCGGATACAGTGGGATACGCACTGCCGGAAGAGTATGGAGCGATGTTCACCCGCGTCATGAAAAACGTCCGTGGCAGCGACAGAGTAGAGTTTAGCGCCCATTGCCACAACGACCTTGGCCTTGCCGTTGCCAACAGCCTTGCTGCGATCAAGGCGGGTGTGACACAGGTGGAAGTAACGGTAAACGGTGTCGGAGAGCGTGCAGGGAACTGCTCACTTGAGGAGCTCGTGATGGCGATTGAAACGCGCAAGGAAGCGCTGGATGCGGAGACGGGCATTCGTCCGGAGCATATTTACACGACCTCGCAAAAGGTCAGCCGTGCGATGAGCTTCCCGATCGCTTTCAACAAGCCGATCGTCGGTCGCAACGCTTTCCAGCACGAAGCGGGCATTCACCAGGACGGCCTGTTGAAAGAGCGCAGCACCTACGAAATCATGGACCCAGAGAAGCTGGGCGTGCCGCGCAACATGATCATTCTCGGCAAGCACTCCGGACGCCATGCGATCAAGCATCGTGTCAACGAGTTTGGGGTACAGCTGAATGAGGAACAGATGGAAACTCTGTACAATCAATTCAAAGAACTGGCCGACAAGCAAAAAGTGGTACAGGACCATCAGCTGCTCGAGCTGGTCGGACACACCGTCAATGCGGTGCTGGAGCCATTTACGCTGGTCAATGCGCAGGTGTTGACCGGAACTTCCGGCAACCGGATGGCATCCTGCACGATCACAAACAACGTCACAAAAGAAGAGCAGACATACTCTGGCACAGGCGAAGGTCCAGTCGAAGCTTTGGTGGCAGGCATCAAGCAGGCGCTGCCGATCGAGGTGGAGTTCACCGATATGGAGCTGTATTCCCTCTCTTCCGGAGAACACGCGACCGGGGAAGCGATCGTGACAGTCAGCGCAAACGGCAGTCATTTCAAGGGCGTATCCGAGCACCGCGACGTACTGATGGCAGTGGCACAGGCATTTATGGCTGCGAGCAATCAGGCCGTACGCGACTACGAGGCAAGAGTCGCCATTCATGAACAGGAGCAAGTGCTCGAAGCGTTTTTCTCTTGATACACCACGCCAGATTAAACGAGCAAGCCCAGTCTATAGAAGACTGGGCTTGTTTCATTCTGCTGCTTGCAGAGGCAAAGCGATTTTGATGCCGAGACCGCCTTTTTCTGGCAAGTACGCATGGATGCGGCCGTCCTGCTTCTCGACCATTCCCTTGCAGATCGCAAGCCCGAGACCACTGCCGTTCTTGACCTTTGACCGCGCTTTGTCTACGCGATAAAAAGGCTCAAATATTTTTTGCAGCTCTTCTTCAGGGACTCCGGGTCCGTTGTCCTCCAGCTCGAATATCGCCATATCGTTTTCCGTATAGACGCGGAAAGAGATATGAACCTCACATTGTGTCAATGAGTGGTTGAGCGAGTTGTGAATGACGTTTGCAAAGACACGGCGAATGCGCTGCTCGTCCACGAATAGGATGGGGTTCCCCTGAATGGAGCAGGAGCAGCTGAGCTTGGCAGAAAATGTTGGCAGCTCCTCTTCGTATTCCGAAGCGATCGATCGCACGAAAGAATGAAGAGGTACTCTCTTTCGGACCAGGAGCGGGTGATTGGCATTCTGCACGTACTCTGTGAGGTCCTGGGTCAGCTTTTCAATCTCCGTCGCTTTGCGGTAGATGATCTGGTAGTATTCCTGGCGCTTTTCCTCTGATTGGACACGTCCACGCATCAGACGCTCCATATACCCTTTGATCGAGGTGAGCGGTGTTTTTAGATCATGGGAGATTGCCGCCATGGCTGCAGACTGCCTGTGCTTTTCCAGAGAGAGGGTCTCATTGGCTTTAAGCAGGGAGCTGTAGATTTTTTCCCATTCCATTTCGTTCGGGTAGGGAGGAAAATCGGATTTGATGAGATCACTGTGCTTTTTGTAGAACGTCACGAGCGGCAGCATGGCTAACCTCCTACTATAGATGCCCAAGAAGACGGTTGACAGGCAAAAGAGCAAAACGGCTACGGCGAGAATGTGACTGGAAGACTGAACAGGCCGCAGCATATCCCAGGTGACGGGATGCGTAAAGGTAAAGTCGTACCGATGCTTTTGATCGGTGTATTGATCATCCTGCAGCGTGACTGAGAAAATGTTGTGCGACAGCGAGTCAGCTGTAATGGATTTTCCCTTCTCACGGTCATACATGCTGATGCGCATAGAGTGGTCCTGCGCGTAGCTGTACAAAAATGTCCGAGTCTCGTCTGGCTTCCCGCGGAATTCATTGATTTCATTAATAAATTGGCGGTCCTGCTGCTGGAATTGGTGGCGCAGTTTTTCCCATTCAGTGGCAAAGTCCGCGATTTCAAATTTCCAATAATAAAGGCCAAGAAGGATGAGGCTGAGCAAAAGGACGATGCCATGCGCGATCAGCATTTTCAACTGAATATGATGTCTCACTGCATGTCACCAACAAATTTGTATCCGATACCCCAGACCGTTTTGATGTAATGCTTGTCATGCTCCAGTTTCGAGCGCAAATTTTTAATGTGTACAGTGACGGTGTTGATATCTCCGTACTCGGTTTCTCCCCAGATGGCGTTGTAGATTTGCTCGCGGCTGAGCACGCGATTCGCATTTTCCGCCAAATATAAAAGAATCTGAAATTCTTTGGTCGACAGATCGATCCGTTTATCATGATGAAACACTTCAAAGGTGTCCTTGTTAATAACCAGGTTTCCACTGTGAATCGTTTTGGCGGCGGATATGTATCGATTTTCCCTGCGCAGATGCGCGCGTACCCGGGCGATCAGCTCTGAAATGCTGAAAGGCTTCAAAATATAATCGTCCGCACCGACTTCCAAGCCGATAATCCGATCCAGCTCCCGATCTTTGGCGCTCAAGAATAAGATGGGAATATTGACGACATTCCGTATTTTGCGGCAAACATCAAGACCGTCCATTTCCGGCATCATGATGTCCAGCAGGATCAGGGAGAGGGAAGGATCAAGGGCTTTTTCCATGGCTTCCTTGCCGTTGTGCGCTTCAATCGTGACAAATCCTTCATCCTGAAAGCTTTCGGCGAGCAACCGGACAATATCCGGATCGTCGTCAGCGATTAAGATCGTAGGGGTGTTCATTTAGAAAGACCTCCTTATTCACCATTATTATAAAATAGTTGCGTTACCTAGGCATATAAGGAGTAAATGCCTTCCCAGTAAAAAAAAGGCGCTCCAGTGTAGCGGAGCACCTTTTTCTCGTGCAAATTCTTAGCGGTCGTTGTTGTTGTCAGCTTGCGCAGGGAAGTTCATCCATCCGCCACCCAGTGTGTAAGCAGGAACGCTTGCATCTACCGTTGTGGTTGGAGCAGTACCTTCTGTTGCTGGAGCTGCTGTACCAGTAGTAGAAGTAGTAGCTTCTTCTGCAGCTGGGTTCACAACAATGTGGTTTTGGCCTACAAAAGAGCTGAAGAAGCTAGGAGTTCCTTCATTTTCGCCTGGCTCGCTAGCAGCGAAAGCCGGAACAGCCAAAGAAGCAACAACAGCCATCATAGCTGTGAATGTAAGAAAACGACAGGTTTTTTTCATCTTTTTCATCCTCCATCATTCCCTTCCCTCGAGGGAAATCTTTTTACATACCCAGTTATAAACGACATTTCTGTAGTAGCTCTGAAAAAAGTATGAAGTTTTATGAAGAACGTGTAGAAAACAAGCGGAAAGTGTTTTTTTGTACAAAGATGAACTTTTCGGAATAAACTTACGGTGGAAATCGTTCAAAATTGTTGATATTTTAATAACATTATGTAGTACTAGAAGTGTAGGATTTTTAAATGCTAAGGGAGATGTAGAAGATGGAGTGTCAGTTAAAAATTACCCTGACCGAACAGAGAAAAGAAAAGCCTGCTAGCGACAAACTTGGATTCGGTGTTCATTTTACCGATCACATGTTTACGATGGACTACACAGAGGGAAAAGGATGGCACGATCCACAAATCGTACCGTACTCCCCGGTCACTCTCGATCCGGCAGCAATGGTTTTCCATTATGGACAAACTGTTTTTGAAGGACTAAAGGCTTACCGCAACAAAGATGACCGCGCGTGGTTATTCCGTCCGGATCAAAATTTCAAAAGATTGAATCGTTCCCTGAGCCGACTCAGCATGCCTTTGATTGATGAGGATTTCATGCTCGAGGCGCTCAAGCAGCTGGTAGCCACGGAAAAAGAGTGGATTCCAACTGAGAGCGGAACGTCCCTATATATTCGTCCTTTCGTGATTGCGACCGAAGCATGCTTTGGTGTTCGTGCATCCCATACGTATAAATTGATTATTCTTTTGTCCCCGGTAGGTGCTTACTACGCTGGCGGCATGAAGCCGGTAAAAATTTATGTAGAAAACCATTACGTACGCGCAGTTCGAGGCGGTACGGGAAATGCCAAAACAGCTGGTAACTATGCAGGCAGCCTGAAAGCACAGGAAGAAGCAAAGGAAAAAGGCTACGAGCAAGTCCTGTGGCTGGATGGAATCGAAAACAAATACGTAGAAGAAGTCGGCAGCATGAACGTTTTCTTCAAGGTAAATGGGGAAGTGTGGGTACCGGAATTGAACGGCAGCATCCTCGAGGGGATTACGAGAGATTC
This sequence comes from Brevibacillus nitrificans, assembly GCF_003710965.1. Classification (NCBI taxonomy): domain Bacteria; kingdom Bacillati; phylum Bacillota; class Bacilli; order Caryophanales; family Paenibacillaceae; genus Brevibacillus; species Brevibacillus nitrificans. The sequence goes on from NZ_RHHU01000010.1 coordinate 605,165, forward strand.
CACCATCCATATGTTGAAGGACTGGGGCGTTCCAGTTGTGGAAAAACGCATTTCCATGGAGGATCTGTACGAGGCGTATACCAAAGGAGAGCTGGAAGAAGCCTTTGGAACAGGGACAGCGGCAGTGATTTCTCCGATTGGCGAAATGAGCTGGAACGAGCACAAAATGGTCATCAACAACGCACAGATCGGAGAATTGACTTCCAAGCTGTACGATCAGATGACAGGCATCCAGTACGGACTTGTGGAAGACAAGTTCGGTTGGTCTGTTGAAGTGACAAAAGCATAAATGAGTTTTGGCTGACAGGCACAGTTGCCTTCCGACGAGGGAGGGACTGTGCCTTTTGCTATTTCCAAGCAGCTTCTCTCGTTACATTTTCACATTATCGATCAGAAGTTTATGATCGTGAAAAATAACAATGGTAAAAATAATGAAAAGAAAGGTAAAGATAGTTGAAAGAAAAAAGTTAGAAAATTATTAAAATTAGAACTACGAAGTTATTCTTCCATTCTCATCTGAAAAAAGAGGGGGTCATTCTCGTGAAAAGAAAAAACGGCCTACGTTCTATGCTTGCCCTATCTGTGCTGTTGGCAACCGTCCTCGCGGGTTGTTCGACCGGGCAGCAAGCAAGCAGCAGTCCAAACGGCGCCAACACGCCAACGAGCAGTCAGTCGGGGGCAGCTCCAGCTCCAGCAGCATCCAGTGGGGGGACTTTGATCATCGCCCGCTTGTCCGATGCCAACAATCTCGATCCGCATTTCAGCACGCAGATCAATTCTATGGCCGTTGTTCAGCACAAGCTGTACGAAGGGCTGGTGATGCTGGATGCCAACAGTGAGTACAAGCCGCTCTTGGCCAGTGAGTGGAAGCAGCTCGATGACCTTACGTGGGAGTTTGCTTTGCGGGATGGAATCACTTTCCACGATGGGACACCGTTCGATGCCGAAGCCGTGAAAAAGACGATGGACCGCATTTTGGACAAGAATGCGCCTACACCGAAAGCCAATATGTTTGGCATGATTAAAGAAGTGAAAGTCGTCGATCCGCATAAAGTGCAGATCATTCTTCACTATCCGTTTGCAGGGCTGCTGTCCGTCCTCGCGAGTGCAGAAGGCGGGATAATTAGTCCAAAGGCTATCGAGCAATACGGAAAGGATTTGAGCAAGCATCCTGTAGGAACGGGTCCATTCGTATTTGAGTCTTGGACGCCAGGTCAGGAAATCGTGCTGGTAAAAAATGAAGCGTACTGGGGGAACAAGCCCAAAATCGACAAGGTCGTCTTCAAGACCGTGCCAGAAGATGCGACCCGTGTAGCAATGGTGGAGACAGGCGAAGCTCACGTCGCAGAGCAGCTGCCCGTGACCGAGATCGACCGCGTAAAAAATTCTTCCAGCATGACGCTGGGACGGTATGAGTCCTTCGCAGTCGATCACATCGGGATGAACGTAACGCAAAAGCCGTTTGACGATGTACGCGTACGTCAGGCCATTGCCCACGCGATCGACAAGGAAGCGATCATCCAGGGAGTTTACAACAATGTCGGGAAAGTAGCCGTTTCTTCCCTGGGTCCAAAAGTAATCGGTTACAGCCCGAACTTGAAAACGCCGGATTACGATCTGAACAAAGCGAAGCAATTGCTCGCCGAAGCAGGCTACGCCAATGGCTTCAAGGCAACCGTGTATCTCAATGACAACAAGGCGCGCATAAATGTAGCCGAGGTTCTGCAGTCCCAGCTGAAAGGGATTGGAATCGACCTGCAGATTCAAGTGATGGAGTTTGGGGCTTACCTAGACCTGGCAGCAAAAGGACAAGCGCAGATGTTTATCAGCGGCTGGGGAAATGCGACAGGAGATGCTGACTACAACCAGTACAATCTGTTCCACAGCACGTCCAAAGGAGTGCCAGGCAACCACTCTTTCTACGCCAATCCAAAGGTCGACGAGCTGATCGAAGCAGGACGCAAAGAAAAAGATCCGCAGAAACGCAAAGAAATTTATGAGCAAGCCCAGCAAATCGAGATCGACGAAGTGCCGCTCATCCCGTACCGCAGCAGTGAGAATCTGGCCGCGATCGCGAAAAACGTGCAAGGCATCACCATCAGCCCATCTGGTTATGTAGAGATCAACGATGTGACGATTCAATAAACAAACGCGTCGCCAACCACGAAAAAAGGGATAGAGAGCCACGTCGAACTGGCTGTCTATCCCTTTTGCATTTCTATTAGTAAGTGAATTTGTTGAGAAGCGCCTTAAGCTCCTCTGCAAGTGTTGCCAGGGACTGCGAGGATGCAGATATCTCTTGCATGGAGGCGAGCTGTTCCTCTGTCGAAGCGGCCACTTCTTCTGCGGATTCTGCATTGCTTTTCGCGATTTGAGCAAGCTGGCTCGCCACTTGGCTGACAGCCTGCACACCGGTTGCTATTTGCGCCGCGATGCTGGATACCTCGTCAATATGTGGGGCGGTTTCGCGCGTACTGAGCAAAATCTGCTCAAACTTGTGGATGGTTTCGGTGGAAACCTCCAGACCGCCGGCAACGTCTTGACGTACTTTTTCCATGGTGGCTACCGATTCTGTCGTTTCCCGCTGAATTTCCGTGATGAGCTCGGAAATTTGGGTAGCGGAAAGCTGAGATTGCTCAGCCAGAATGCGTACCTCGTTTGCGACTACGGCAAATCCTTTTCCATGCTCTCCGGCGCGGGCTGCTTCGATCGCCGCGTTTAGTGCCAGCAGGTTCGTCTGCTGGGCAATTCCGCTGATGACTTCGGAAATGTTGCTGATTTCCTTGGAGCGATCATACAGCGATTTGATCATCGCATCTGATTTTTCGACGGACTCGTGGATTGAATTCATTTGTCCCATGACCTGCTGGATGGACACGCCGCCTTCATCCGCCTGAACGGACGTATCCTTCGACAGGTCTGCGAGTACACGCACACTCTCCACGATCCGATCGACTCCGTGGGAGATTTCCTCTAAAGCGTGGACATTCTGCTCGACTCCGGTTGTTTGTTTTTCCGCGCTGCTGGCCACCTCCTGCACAGATGCGGCGACGTGCTCGGAGGAAGCGCTCGTTTGCTGGGCACTGGCTGTCAATTGCTCGGAGGAAGCTGCGACTTGCTCGGCTCTGCTTTCTACGTCTTGAATCAGAGTACGAAGATTTTGCTGCATTTGACTGAACGCTTGAGCGAGCTCCCCGATTTCATCCTTGGACTGAACGTGGATGGTCTCGGTAAGGACGCCGTTGCTGACCTTGACAGCTTGCTGGCTCAGCTGCTTGATAGAGCGGATGATGGATCGCAGGATGATTGCGATCAGCACGCCCCCGATCAGGAGGCAGGCAATGATGGTGACGAGTGTATTGATAAAAATCGGTTGAACGGAATCCGCGATTTCCTTCATGAGCATCGTTCCGCCAATTTTCCAGCCTGTCAGCTCATTGGTGGTAAAGGACATCATTTTTTCATCGCCGCCTAGATTGTAGGAGATGTGGCCTGCGTGGTTCTGATAGGCTTGCTCGTAGAACGCATCCTCGGCTACCTCTCCGGCTTTCATCGTAGGATGGACGATGTACTTTTTGTCTTTGTCCAAAATCAGTACGTAGCCTTCCTTCCCGATTTTTACAGAGGAAGCGACATTTTTGATTTGCTCGATACCGAGTGTAATGCCGATGACACCGGAGCCGTCGTCTGTCGATTGCGCGATCGTCACGATGACTTCTCCTGTTACCGCAGATAAATAAGGAGCGGTGATGATGGCAGAGCCTTTGCTTTCCATAGCGCTTTTGTACCAGTCTCGGGTACGGGGATCGAAGCCAGCTTTGGTTTCCTGTTTTGGAAAGCGATAGTAGCTGCCTGTATCGGTGCCCATGCTGATGCTGGCCACTTCAGGGTGCATGCCCATGTACATTTCAAACAGACGGGTGACCTCAGGACTATCTCCTTCTTTATACATACTTCTCGTAATGAGCGAAGCCAAGTAGTCGGCATCCTTCATTTTGGGAGAAAAGGTAGAGCTGACGATGGAATTCACCAGCTGGACATTTTCGTCTGCGCTTTTCATAATTTGGTCTTCCATCTCGGCGCGCGACTGGACATAAGCCAGTGTGCCTATCGCGAGGGAAGGAATCACCAGAATCAAGAGAAACGCAGTGATGAGCTTTGTTTTGAAATTACCTCGAGGGGTCTTTCCACTGCGATTTTTCATGCTTAGCATCCTTTCGTGGTGTGTAGGTAAAAAGTCATAATCGCTTCAACAATGTTTTATATCGGAATAAACAATCGGGATAGTTAGTTTAATGGGATAAGGCGGAATAGTAGATGAAATGACGCATATGTGAATATTTAGATGAAAGAAATAATTTGGCGTGAGAGGGCATATGGAGGATCGGCAATCCGAACGAAAGTAAAGAAATTGAAAATAGTAGTAAAGAGAGTGAAAAAATATAGCCAGAATAGTAGGTAAAATGAAATATGCGCGAATGGTGAAAAAATTAACACAATAAGAACGCGCGAAAGAGGGGGACATCTTCATGAAAAAGACGCGCTTTTTTCAGACGCTGATTGCGCTGACCGTTGCGGTTTCGGCTGCACTGGCTGGCTGCTCATCCGGTCAGGAAGCTAGTCAGGGGACAAATGGAGCAGCACAGCCGGGTGCAAGCACGCCTGCGGCAGGAAAAACAGGCGGCACCTTGGTCATCGCAAGGCTTTCCGATGCGAACAATCTGGACCCGCATTTCCTCACCCAAATCAACTCAGCTGCTATTATTCATCACAAAGTGTACGAGGGACTTGTGCGGATGGACAAGGAAAGCAAGTACGTCGGCTCTTTGGCGACAGAATGGAAGCAGCTGGATGACGTGACTTGGGAATTCAAGCTGCGCCAAGGTGTAACGTTCCATGACGGAGCTCCATTCAATGCTGAAGCGGTCAAAAAGACAATCGCTCGCGTGCAAGACCCAAAAGTCGGCTCCAACCGGGCGAATCTGTTTGAAGCGATCAAGGAAGTAAAGGTCGTGGATGACCAAACCGTACAGTTTATTTTGCATTATCCGTATACCCCGCTCTTGTCTGTTCTGGCAAGCGCAGAAGGCGTCATTCTTTCACCGAAAGCCATCGAGGAGTACGGCAAAGATCTGACCAAGCATCCGACTGGAACCGGGCCTTATAAATTCGAATCGTGGACGCCTGGACAAGAGGTCGTACTCGTGAAAAATGACAGCTACTGGGGTGGTCAGCCAAAGCTGGACAAAGTCGTCTTTAAAACCGTTCCGGAAGACACGACCCGCATCGCGATGGTAGAAACGGGCGAGGCGCAAGTAGCTGAGCAGCTGCCAGTTACCGAAGTGGATCGGGTGACAAACTCCAGCAGCATGACGCTGGGACGCTACGCTTCCTTCTCCAGCGATCATATCGGGATCAACACCAAGAAAAAGCCGTTTGATGACGTTCGTGTCCGTCAAGCTATTGCACTTGCAGTTGACAAGGATTCCATCATCAAAGGGGTATACAACGATGTAGGGAAGATCGCACACTCTTCGGTTACCCCAACCATGGTAGGCTACAGTGAAAATGTAAAAGACACCGAGTACAACCTGGAAAAAGCAAAGCAGCTGCTTGCTGAAGCTGGCTACGCGAGCGGATTGAAAGCAACGATTTACCTCAACGACAACAAAGCTCGTATCAATGTGGCGGAAGTACTGCAACAACAGCTGAAGCAAATCGGGATCGACCTGGAAGTGAAGGTTCTGGAGTTCGGTGCGTACATCGATGCCGCTTCCAAAGGCGAAACCGACCTGTTCATCAGCGGCTGGGGAAATGCAACGGGTGATGCGGACTACAACCAGTACAACCTGTTCCACACCAAGTCCCAAGGCGCTCCCGGCAACCACTCCTTCTACAGCAATCCAGAGGTGGACAAGCTGATCGAGGACGGCCGCAAGGAAAAGGATGCAGAGAAACGCAAGCAGATCTATGAGCAAGCTCAACAAATCGAAATGAATGACGTTGCGTTGATTCCATACCGTTTCTCTGAGAATCTCGCTGCGATCCAAAAAGGGGTAGAAGGCGTCTGGATCAGCCCGGCTGGTCACATCGAAGTGGACGACGTGGTTCTGCCGTAAAAGCTAGACAGATGAGCAGCATAGCGAGATTCCTGCGGGGTCGAGCTATGCTGTTGCTCTATACAAAAAAGATAGATAACCAAGCATGGGGGCGTGTCACATGATGAAAAACAAAACGTGGAATTGGGTGCTTACCAGCGTCTTGAGCACCGGACTTCTGCTTTCTGGTTGCTCGAATGGTAGTGAGACAGGAGCCGTCAGCAAGCAAGCGGGATCAGAAGCCTCTGCATCAGCGCAAAAGACATTGATTATTGCCCGTCAGTCCGATGCCAACAACCTGGATCCCCATTTCATTTCGGCGATCAATGCAGCGAGCGTTGTCCATCACAAAGTGTATGAGGGGCTGATCCAGCGGGACGAGAGCATGGAGTTCAAGCCGATGCTGGCGACAGAATGGAAACAGGTAGATGATGTGACGTGGGAATTCAAGCTGCGCCAGGATGTCAAGTTCCACGACGGCACCCCCTTCAATGCCGAAGCCGTGAAAGCGACGATTGCTCGTGTTCTCGATGAAAAAGTAGGTTCTCCTCGTGCTACGCAGTTTAAAATGATAAAAGAAGTGAAGGCCATCGACGACTACACCGTTCAATTCAAGCTCGAGTATCCGTACTCGCCGCTGCTTTCGATCCTCGCAAACCATGAAGGCAGCATTCTCTCACCAAAAGCGATCGAACAGTACGGAAAAGATTTGAGCAAGCATCCGGTAGGGACGGGTCCGTTTGTATTTGAATCGTGGACACCTGGTCAGGAAATCGTCTTGGTAAAAAACGAAAACTACTGGGGAGAAAAGGTCAAGGTAGACAAGGCTGTATTCAAAGTCGTTCCGGAAGATACGACACGGATTGCGATGGTTGAGACCGGAGAAGCGCACATCGCAGAGCCGTTGCCCGTCACAGAAATTGATCGCGTAAAAAACTCGCCGCAGCTCGACTTGTATCGCAGCGAGGGGCTGGGTACAGAGTTTGTCGGATTTAACACGAAGAAAAAGCCGTTTGACGATGTACGTGTCCGCCAGGCGATCAACTATGCGATTGAGACAGATGCTATCATTCAAGGCGTGTACAATCGTGTTGGCACGAGAGCCAATTCCGCGATGAGTCCAAAGGTGCTGGGCTACAGCGATAGCGTGCAGGGCTACACCTTTGATCCGAACAAGGCGAAAACTCTGCTGAAAGAAGCTGGCTATCCGAATGGCTTCAAGACGACGATCTGGACAGGCGATCGCAAAGAGCGAATCAATGCGGCAGAAGTGATCCAATCGCAATTAAAAGGTATCGGGATCGAAGTGGAAGTGAAAGTTCTCGAATACGGAGCCTATCTGGATGCGGAAGATAATGGAGAGACGGATATGTTCATCAGTGGCTGGGGGAATGCCACTGGCGATGGAGACTACAACCAGTACAACCTGTTTCACTCCAGCTCTTTGGGCAAAGGGGGAAATACGACCTTCTACGTAAACAAAGAGGTTGATCAACTCATCGAGGAAGGTCGCAGGGAACAGGATCCGCAAAAGCGAAGAGACATCTACGCCCGTGCACTGCAGATCGAGTCGAGCGAGGCGCCGATGGTACCGATCCGCAATCTGGAGAATGTCGCTGCCCTCGGCAAAAATATCAAAGGATTTTGGATCAGTCCATCCGGGTACATGATGATTAACGACATTACCATCGAGTGATAGGGAGAGAGACGGATGACGGAGAAAAAGGGCAGCTTCTGGATTGCCAATGTCACCTTGGAAACCGGCTTTGAATGGAAGGAAGGGAGGGTGAGTGGTACCCGCACGGAGCCATTTCATGTGCGCGTACAGGAAGGGCGGATCGCACAGATCGTGCCAGCAGCGCAGGAACTACCGGATGAGGTGCCGAGCTGGGATGCACGCGGACACCTGATGCTGCCATCCTTTCGGGAGATGCACATTCATCTGGACAAGACCTTTTACGGGGGACCGTGGCAAGCGTGCATTCCTGCTCCGAATCGCTTTTTTCGGATCGAACAGGAGCAAGAGCTGTTACCTAAGCAACTACCGTTTGTGCGAGAGCGGGCAGAAAAGCTGCTGCATTTGCTCCAGTCAAACGGGGCTACCCATGTTCGTACGCATTGCAACATTGACCCGGTCATCGGTCTGAAAAACATGGAGGAGACGCTGCGTGCTTTGGAGGCATACAGCGGGAAACTTTCCTGGGAAATGGTCGCCTTCCCTCAGCACGGCTTGCTTCGTAGTCAATCGGTCGGACTGATGCGAGAAGCACTACGAAATGGTGCTGGCTTGGTTGGAGGAGTAGATCCTGCGACATTTGACGACGACATTGAAAAATCGCTGCATACCGTTATGGATCTGGCGGTCGAAGCAAACGCAGATATCGACCTGCATCTGCATGAGCCAGGTTACTTGGGTGTCTTCATCATGAAGCGGATCGCAGCTTTGACCGAGGAGGCAGGATGGCAAGGGCGTGTCACGATTAGCCACGCCTATGGATTGGGGGAGGTTCCCGAAGCGATTGCTTCCGAAACAGCAGAGCTTCTCGCGCATTTGCAGATTCGTATTGTCTCTGCGATCCCGATCGATATGCCGACGATTCCCGTTCCTCTCCTGAGCGAAAAAGGCATTCACCTCGCTCTTGGCAACGACAACATTACGGATCACTGGGATTCCTTCGGGACGGGAGATATGCTGCAAAAGGCAAACCGCCTCGCGGAGCGGTTCCGATGGACGGATGAATTCCGGCTGTCCCGTGCGCTCGGGTATGTCACAGGCGGGGTGACTCCGCTTGATGACGCTGGCGAACGTGTTTGGCCGAAAGTCGGCGATCAGGCGGATGCAGTATTTTTGCAAGCGAGCTGCTCGGCAGAAGCAGTTGCCCGTCAGTCAGCAAAAGCAGCAGTGTTTTTTCAGGGAAACATAGTTTGGCAAAAAGAAGTGTAAAGTTAAGCAAAAGTAAAAATATTATAAATAGATGTAAAGATGCTGAAAGGCTTGTTTGGCCCCTTACCGTATAATGCAGTTAAGCAAACATTGCAGAAATTTCGACAGCATCTTACAGGGGGACAATCCAATGAAAAAAGCACGTTTGTTTGGATCCTTGCTCGCTTTGACGCTGACCGTCGGTGCCGTATTGACCGGCTGCGGTGCAGGGCAAGAGCAATCGGGATCGGGAGCATCCGCACCAGCGGACGGCCCGAAAGCAGGGGGAACGCTGATTGTAGCGCGCAAGGCAGACGCGAACAATCTCGACCCTCAATTCATCACCAACATTCCTTCCGCGAACTACATTTATGGAAAAGTGTACGAGAGCTTGATTTCGCGGGATAAAAATTCCGAGTACAAGCCTACCTTGGCAACGGAGTGGAAGCAGCTGGACGATTTGACATGGGAGTTCAAGCTGAGAAGCGGCGTCACCTTCCACGACGGTACTTTGTTCAATGCAGAAGCCGTGAAAAAGACCTTTGAACGAGCAGTAGATCCAAAAGTAGGCTCTCCACGTGCATCCAACTTTTCCATGATCAAAGAAGTCAAGGTGGTGGATGAGCAGACCATTCACTTTATCCTGGACTATCCTTTCGCACCACTGCTCTCCATTCTCGCTAGCTCAGAAGGCAGCATCTTGAGTCCAAAGGCGATCGCTGAGCACTCGGACACGCTGTCCAAGCAGCCTGTTGGTACAGGTCCGTTCAAGTTTGAATCATGGACACCTGGCCAAGATATGACACTCGTGAAAAATGACAGCTACTGGGGCGAAAAGCCTAAAGTAGACAAGGTTGTTTACAAGGTGGTTCCAGAGGACACGACTCGTATCGCGATGGTAGAGGCAGGAGAAGCTCACATTGGTGACCAGCTGCCTGTAACGGAAGTAGAACGTGCCCAATCTTCCCCGAACATGAACATGGTTCGCGCTGAGGGCCTGGGAGTCGAGTATATCGGCTTTAATGTAACGAAAAAGCCTTTTGACGATATTCGTGTCCGTCAAGCAGTTGCCCACGCTGTGGAAAAAGAAGCAATCGTCAAAGGCGTTTACAACAACGTAGGGAACGAAGCGGTATCTGCGATGTCCTCCAAAGTAATCGGCTACAACCCGAATCTTACGGACTACACCTACGATGTAAATGAAGCGAAGAAGCTGCTGAGTGATGCTGGCTATGCGAACGGCTTTAAGACGACAATCGTCACAGATGACCGCAAAGAGCGCATGAACGTAGCAGAGGTTATTCAATCTCAGCTGAAAGGGATTGGCATCGACGTGGAAATCAAGGTAATGGAGTACGGTGCCTACCTCGATTTCACTGACAAAGGCGAGCACGATATGTTCATCGGCGGTTGGGGGAATGCGACAGGAGACGGTGACTACAACCAGTACAACGTCTTCCACAGCTCCTCGAAAGGCAGCATGGGTAACATTGCTTTCTACAGCAACCCGGAAGTGGACCAGCTGATCGAACAAGGCCGTCGCGAGAAAGATCCGCAAAAACGCAATGAAATCTATGCAAAGCTGCAGGAAATCGAGCTGAAGGAAGTACCGCTCATTCCGATCCGCACGATCGATCACGTGTCGGTAACCGCCAAAGATGTACGCGGCTTCTGGTTGAGTCCGGTAGGATACCTGATGCTGGATGAAGTAACGATCCAATAGTGAAAAAAGAGACGGGGATGGCGGAATGCGCTATCCCCGATTTTGTTGGGAGGACTCCTCATCATGAAAAGTCAGTTCCCTGGCTGGCATAACGGGCTGGGAGCCTTGCAATGGTTTGTCTACATGCTGGTTTACTCCATTCCGATTCCGATTGTCATCGGCGGTCTGTTCCATCTGCCTGCCGCCGAAATAGAGGGGGTGATGCAGCGAACGTTTCTCGTGTCAGGGCTCGCGACGATATTGCAAGGCACACTGGGGCATCGTCGCCCCATTATTGATGGACCGGCAGGAATTTGGCTGAGCGTCTTTGTCATCCTGGGGGATATGGCCATGCGCAGCCATGGCGATCCCTCCGCTACGCTATCCTTATTGACAGGTGGAATGATTCTGGCTGGAGTGCTTTTGCTTCTGATCAGCCGTGTGGCACATCGAATCGCGGTGTGGTTTACCCCGCTGGTAACGGGATCGTTCATGCTGCTGCTCTCCTTTCAGCTGGGGGGAGTTTTTCTGAAAGGGATGCTGGGAGCCGGCCATGGCCCTTTGACATCGGGACATACGCTGTCGGCACTCCTGGCGTTTGCTGTGTTTGTCTTCGTGCTCGGCTTGACGGTGTGGGGAGCTGGCTGGTGGAAAAGCTACGCGGTCCTGATCGGAATTGCCGTCGGATGGCTTGCCTTTGCTTGCCTGGGACAAGCGGAGAGTGCGGCCTCGGACGTTGTCTGGTTTCGGCTGCCGGACGTATTTGTCTGGGGACTTCCCCATCTGGATGTGGGGATGGCTGTAGCTGTTGTTCCTTTGATCCTGATGGTGCTCGCAAGTACGATGGCCGCAACGGATTCAATGGACCACGTCCTTGAGAAAAAAGCAGGGGCAGATCCACGGCACGTCTTTCGCAGCACGGCGGTAAGCGGGGTGACCCATGTGCTTTCTGCCCTTTTTGCCACGGTCGGTATCGTTCCGCTGGGAGGAAGCGCCGGCTATGTACGGATGACGGGTCAAAAGAGGATGGCCCCCTTCTTGGCAGGAGGATTGATCATGGCCTGTCTGGCGTTTATGCCTGCCATCATCCGCTTCTTGACGACGATGCCTGCACAGGTGGCCTATGCAGTTGAACTGGCGGCGTTTGTCCCTATGATTGGTCTGGGAGTGAGGGCCATCTTGCGCGAGCCTATGACGGAGCGAAGACTGCTGATTCTCGGGGTGGCGATGATGATCGGGACGGCGATATTGTTTTTGCCTGCCGAGACATTCTCAGAGGCTCCCGCCATCGTGCAGTATATAGCCGGAAACGGTCTGCTGGTAGGGGTCCTCCTTGCTTTGGTGTTAGAGCGATTATGGAAAGAAAAGGCGGAAGAAGAGCCTGCACAAAAAAAGACAGCAAGCTGATGGTCCCTGATGAAAGGAAACCATACCCATTGTGAACAAATTCATGTTATAAATAGGTTAGGTTTTCTGACATCTGTTTGTTGGTGGAGGGGATTCATTTGACCTGGTTTCTTTCTGGCTTTTTTCTATCCTTATCGCTCTGTCTGGATTTGGGGATCGTCAATGTCGCGATCATTCGCACAGGAGTAGCACGAGGCTTGCTCCCATCTTTTCTCATTGGGGTTGGCTCCAGCTTCGGTGACTTGATTTACGCTTTGCTTTCCATGGTCGGGATCTCGCTCCTGATGGAAAACCGGGTCATCCGCTGGGTGCTCTGGTTGGGCGGGACGTTGATTCTCTTGTACATGACTTGGAACATGATCAAAGAATTTCGCAGCCCGAAAAAAATTGACCTGCAGGAACAGGGCGGGGAGCAGAACAATCGGAAACGCAGCTGGAGAGACTTTTCCTCCGGGCTTGGCTTGGCGCTGGCCTCTCCTTCGGCTATTTTGTGGTTTGCGACAATCGGCGGCAGCGTGATCGCTTCTTCTGATGCAAACTCGGCGTCGGCTCTTTTGCTCTTTTTCAGTGGCTTCTTTACGGCTTCGATCACATGGTCCCTGTTTATGGCAGGTGTGTCGAGCCAAGGCGGCAAATGGCTGGGACATCGGCTTGTTCGGGGCTTCTCGTTTGTATCTGCACTGCTCTTTTTGTACTTTGCCGGAAAAGTGTTCATCGACGGCTACCACTCCTTGCTGTAGCCAGCGTGCACAAGGACTGGTAAGGTAGAGAAGACAAGAGAGATAGGAAGAGGTGTAGGGAATTGAAAGCGGAGATGCTGGACATTTTTGACGAATCCGGAACACCTATAGGCGTGGCGCCACGCACAGAAGTACACCGACTCGGGCATTGGCACCAGACGTTTCACTGCTGGATCTACCGCGTAGAGCAATCCAAGATATGGCTGCTGTTTCAAAAACGCCACCCGCAGAAGGATACAGGCCCCAATTTATTGGACATTACATCGGCTGGCCATCTGGTAGCGTCCGAGGGTCCGGCAGACGGCGTCCGAGAGCTGGAGGAAGAGCTGGGCTTGACTGTCTCGTTCGATGCGCTCGATGAGATCGGAGTAATAAATGACGTCTTGGAGACTCCAGAGCTCATCGACAAAGAAATGTGCCACGTGTTTGCCTATGCTTGTGATCAGCCTCTGCAAGCGTATGTGCTGCAAGCAGAAGAGGTAACGGGGCTGTTGTGGGCAGAGCTGGATGAGGTGGAACGACTATTCGCGGGAGATATGGCCACGATTGCGGTGCACGGCTTTTTATCCGAGCCGGACGGGACTAGACAGGAAGTCGAGCTTCGCGTGGAGCAGTCGGCTTTTGTCCCTCACGAGGCTCACTATTATCAGCAAGTGTTTGCAGCGGTGCGCTCTCTGGGCAAAAAGCGGCAAGCAAAATAAAGGATGGTTTGGGGTGCCTTCCTGCCACGCGGTGGGAGGGTATTTTTGTTTGGTCGCCCATGCTGTACGAGTGGCTTTTCGTGCTATACTGTTACAATGCTTTTTAGATAGAGAATGCGTGCATAGATAGAGAGGAGATTGTATGAGGGTAAAAATCATGATCGCACTGATGCTCTCGACGTTCCTGGCCGCGCTGGAAGGAACGATCGTGAGTACCGCCGTGCCTCGGATTACAAGTGATTTGTCTGGATTTGAGCAAGTCAGCTGGGTGTATGCGATCTACATGCTGGCAACAGCGGTTTCTGCGCCCATTTACGGAAAGCTGGCCGATTTGTTTGGCAGAAAAAACGTCATGATGTTCGGGATCGGAATTTTTCTTGCTGGCTCCACCTTATGCGGACTGGCAAATTCCATGGAGCAGCTGATCGTCTTTCGGGCGCTGCAGGGCTTGGGTGCAGGCTCTGTGATGCCGATTACGATGACGATTATCGGAGATTTGTACAACGATCAATCCTCGCGTGCTAAGGCACAGGGCTGGATCAGTGCCGTGTGGGGGCTTTCTGGCGTAGCGGGACCGCTTGTGGGAGGCTTCCTCGTCGACATGCTGTCTTGGCGCTATATCTTTTTCTTGAACCTGCCTTTTGGACTTTTGTCCTTTTTCATGCTCATGTTGTATTACAAGGAAAAGTTCGGGGCCAAAACAAAGCGGCATATCGATTACCCAGGAGCGCTTATCTTCAGCATCGGGACCATCGCTTTGCTGTACGCGCTTTTGACCGGCAGCCAGAACCAGTCCTGGCTGAGTCCAACCATCCTTTCGCTGATTGCGTTTAGTCTGATCACCTATTTCATCTTCGTGACCGTCGAGAGAAAGTCACCAGAGCCTTTAATCCCGCTCAGCTTGTTTACCAATCGCAATGTGACGATGATTAACTTGCTGACGCTATTGTCCAACGCCATTGTGATCAGCCTGGTCGTCTACCTGCCGATCTGGAGTCAAGGCGTGCTGGGGGAAAGTGCGACCATGGCAGGCTTTGTCCTAACTCCTATGCCTGTTTGCTGGACGCTTGGCGCTGTGCTGTCCGGAAACCTGCTTGGACGCCTTCGCGCAGAGCAGCTGGTGACGGCAGGGACAACCGTGCTTACGATCGCTTCGTTTCTTCTGTTCCTATTGGCGGAGAGTTCGCCAGGATTCCTGATCTATGTGGCCGTCGGGTTAATTGGCTTGGGAATGGGATTCATCAGTCCGATTGTCATGGTCAAGATTCAGGCTTCCGTTGCCGTAGATAAGCGAGGTACGGCGATTGCCCTAAACACGTTTACAGGGACGTTTAGTCAGACCTTTGGAGCTGCGGTTTTCGGGATGTTTTTCAATATGGTGACGGTAGCCAGCGGGCAAACCAATCTGGGATCATCGTTTGAAAGCGGTGGTCTGCCTGTCGAGCAGCTCGCCCACGTTCGCAGCATTCTGGCTTCCGGGGTACACGTCGTCTTCACGGGAACATGGATCGTGGCCATTGGTTGTCTGGTGATCGCCTTGATGATTGCGAGAGCGCAAAAAGCTGCAGATGCACGTAGAGAAAACTAGGTACAGAAACAGACATCGGCGATCAAGTCGATGTCTTTTTTCAACGTATAAGAATTTATAAGCGTAATGCTTATGAATTCTGGAGCGCATGAAAACTTTCCACTAAAACGCGGTCGCTCCTCCTTGAGCAGGCATCGATAGAGGTTTTCTTATCCGTAACGACGAAAACGTATTGCCTATCCCCCTGCCGATTCGGTACGATGTTCCTGTAAGAAAATGGATGATTCCCATATTGCGATGGACAGGAGTGCAGGACGATGGAGGAAATTCGACCGATTTCACACGAGGATATCCATGATGTTGTCAGGATTACAGCGTTGGCGTACCCTGGAAGCAATCTCCTTGCCCCCGACAATCGGCAGCGCTTTGCGGAGCGTGTGCAGGATACACTGGAGAATGACCAGAATGCCAGCTTCCACGGACTGTTTCGGGGAGAGCGCTTGCTCGGTGTCATGAAGTGGTACGACTTTTTTATGAATGTCCGCGGAATCCAGATGCTGACCGGTGGAATCGGTACGGTCGCTGTTGATTTGCTGCATAAAAAGGAAAAGGTAGCCAAAGCGATGCTGCAAGGCTTCCTTGCGACGTACCGGGAGCGTGGCGTCTGTCTGGTTTCGCTCTATCCGTTTCGCGTCGATTTTTACAAAAAGATGGGATTTGGCCAGGGGACCAAAGTTCATCAATATCGGATCGCTCCAGCCAGCCTTCCCTTGACGGCGAAGGACAAGGTCTCCTATTTGGGCGAGGCAGAACGGGAGCAGATCCTTGCCTGCTATCACCGCATCGTCCGTTGCACGCACGGGATGATCAAAAAGACGGAGCGGGAGCTGAAGACCTTCCTGGATCAACCGGAACAGGTGATCGTCGGGTGCAAAAAAGACGGCAGAGTCACGGGCTATCTCGTTTTCCACTTTCAACGTACTCACGAAGAGAATCAATTGCAAAATAATATTGTCATTAAAGAATTTTTATATGAAAATCAAGAGGCGCTACTGCAGCTCCTGTCCTTTTTGCACAGTCAGTCCGATCAGATCCAACGTGTGGTGCTGACTACTGCAGATGAGGATTTTCACATGCTGCTGACTGATCCTGGCAATGGAACGGACCGCTTGATCCCAAGCATCTACCACGAGAGTCATGTCTCTGGTGTCGGTTTGATGTACCGCGTGATCGATGTGCCGGGATTTTTCCATCAGCTCGCGACATGTCGTTTTGGCAGAGAAAGCGGACTTGTGCGTCTGAACATTCGTGATTCCTTTCTCCCGGAAAATGAGGGGAGCTGGCTAATCGAATTTTCGGAAGGCCATCCGCAGGTGGTAGAGGCAGGAGAGCCGGATGTCGAGCTTTGGATGGATATTTCGGATTTTTCCTCTCTGGTCATGGGGGTGATCAGCTTGCGTAAGCTGCACCTGTATGGTCTGGCAGACATCAGTGATGAAAAACAGATTCCATTCGTGGACAGGTTGTTTGCCACGGGAGACAAGCCGAGGAGTACAACGCCGTTTTAAATGAAAATTGTCACGAATCCGACACATTTAGGTATCTTTTTTTCCTCCTTCCCATATCATGGTACAAAATGGGAGGAGGAAAGTCGGTGATCTATTTAACGCTCGTGATCTTTTTTGGTTTCCTTTTGGTGGTCTGGTTCGTGGTTAAGCTCCTCTTCCGTCTGGACAAACGCGACTCGATCATCTACGACCAGCGCCAGCTGTGGGAACATTACGAAGTCGACTTGCAGGACATGCGTTATCCGAAGCAGAAAAAATAGGAATGCCAATTTGTCCGATGTGAGAAGATCCTATTCCTTTCAAGGTGGTGAGCAGATTGACTGGAGTCACAGGGGTACATCAACGGGAATACTTTCGATTGAAGTTGGTGCAGCCTTTGTGCGCTGAGATGACGATCGTGCTCATCAAGGGAAAGATGATGGAAATTGGAAGCGCTCACGTTTTGATCGAGGATATTGGCGCAGGGGGATTGCGCTTTTTATCCCATTTAAAAATGCCTGCCAACGACCAGCTTGTCCTGCAATTTGCCACGGAGCTGTGCGGGGAGCCGATTACGATGTACGGCCATATCGTTCGCACGGGCTCCTGGGAAGAAAGCTTTTATGAATACGCGGTGCGCTTTACGATGGAAGAAGCCCAGCATCTCGAAATCAACAGGCTGGTCAACCGCCTTGCCATACGCTATCGGAATCAAAAAGAGGTCAAGGATAGCCGGTTTTGGAAGGGAGATCGAAGGGCCTTCCTCACGGCACAGGCGAATCTTACGATGGAGTCGACTTGAACCTAACCATAAACGAAAAGCTCCTGCGTTTAGCCTTTGGCGAACGGGGAGCTTTTTTGCATAGATCCAAATGAAGGAGATTCCGAACCCGAATAAGACTTGTTCCCGTGGGATGCGATAGCTTCATCCGGGAATTTGTATAGACAGGACCCTTAAATGTTTGACATAATACAAACGAAATGATAAATTATCTATTATAAAACAAACAAAAGAAAGTAGTGTTTATTTATGTCACTTACAGAACCATTTTGGAGTGCTACCTTTGAGGAGGTAACGCAGGGATATTGTGAGCGCGAGCATGACTATTTCTGTTTGCTTTGCGGGGAATCCATTGAAAAAGGAATCATCTATCCTGTCGAGGGACGTCTTTATGACGCGGCGAAATTTATCCACCATCACATAGAAGAAGCGCATGGCTCTGTGTTTCAGTATTTGAGTGAGCTGGATAAAAAGATCACAGGCTTGTCCGATCACCAGAACCAGCTCATGCGCCTATTCTTCCAAGGGAAGAGCGACCAGGAAGTGCAAAAGGAGATGGGCATTGGAAGCGCGTCTACCATTCGCAATCATCGCTTTGCCTTAAAGGAAAAGGAACGCCAGGCCAAGGTCTTTCTGGTGATGATGGAGCTGATGAAAGGGACGACCAAGAAATCGCCTGTGACAGCCGTGATATCGGAGGCGCCAAGGTCCCCGAAAAAGAAAGACGATGAGCTGCAAGTGTCTTCTGCGGAGTATGCGGAAATTACACAAAAATACTTTCCTGAGGGAACGCTTGGCCGCCTGGAGCATTATCCACGCAAGCTCAAGCATCGGCTGGTCGTGCTGGAGGAGATCACCAAGCGCTTTGATCCAAAGAAAATCTACAGCGAAAAAGAAGTGAATGCGGTGTTGGAAACTGCTTACGAGGATTACGTGACGATCAGGAGGTACCTGATTGACCACGGCTTCCTGGATCGGGCAGCAGATGGCAGCGAGTACTGGGTGAAAAGCAACGGGGAGGAGCAGGAAAAACAGATGAATCGCAAGCAAGAGCTTAAACAGATGTACAGGGAAGTCAAAACAGAAGCCGGCGTTTATCAGATCAAAAACATACAGAACGGCAAAGTGTGGGTCGATGCGACGAAAAACCTGAAAACCATGAATGGCAAACAATTTACGCTCAAGCACGGGTCGCATACCAACAAAGCACTCCAAAAAGAATGGAACGAATACGGAGAGGATGCTTTCGTATTTGAAGTGCTGGAGGTATTGGAGCAAAAGCCAGATCCCTTTTTCGATTTAGCGGATGCCTTGGAAAAATTGGAGAACAAATGGCTCGACAAGCTTCAGCCCTATGGAGAGAGGGGCTACAACGAAAAGAAAAAACGGTAAAGTACCGCCGTCAGGCTTATGAATCAGTCGAGCAGGTGAAAACGCTCCAGCTGATCCCATAAGCCTTCTTTTTTCAAGATTTCCTTTTGCTTAGGACCGATTAGGTCAAAGTGAGGAAAAGGTGGTCGATCGTGTATGTAGGCAGGATTTAAGCCGTTCTCCAAGCACCATTGCGTGAGAAGGGCGCGGTTGGCACAACCGACCTTGGTGACCGTTTTTACACCAGGAAAGCGGGGATCGATCCAATAGTGGGTGAGATAGGCGATCTCCTCCCTGGTCACGGCTTGCTTCCAGCGGCTTAATTCTGCACGAGTGATTCCAAATGCCACGTTTCTTCATCCTTTGGGCTATTTCTTAGACTCTCCTTATCATAACAGAATGGATTTCCAGAATGGAAAAAGACAGACTTCCGAATGCTTGCTGCAGGGAAGTCTGTCTTTTTTGTACAGATATCTTTATCCAGCGTAAGCGCAACTAAAGCTCCGCCGAAGGCTTGGCGAAGCCCTAATTTCTTGCGTGAATTGTTCCGCTCCTCTCTACGAGGGCTTCCGCGATCGAGGCCTTCTTAACGGATGCCTTGTGGCAGGGTAGGAGGAACGTAGTTCAATTCTTCATCGGCAGTGATGTAATCGGTGTTGACCATGAGCAGCAGGTAGCGTTTGCCTGTTTGCGGATCGCTGAGAATGATGTGATCACGGCCAGCCGTTTCCAGCACGCCGCGAAAGATTTTCGCATTCCATTGGCTGTTGTTTTCAAATGTTTGATACACCGTGATGACTTTGCCGCGATTCAGACGCAAAATGTTTTCAATATAAGATTCCTCGACGACTTGGCCTGGCGTAAACGGGATGCCAGGAATAGCAGAACCGCTTGGCTGCATAGGGACCAGCTGAGGTTGCTGCTGCTGAGGCATTCCGTACGGAAACTGAGTCGATTGGTACATGTCGTACCCGTACTGCTGATACTGAGGGTAGGGCATTTGTTGGCTCATGATGAACTCTCTCCTTTATCTGTCTTGCTCTAGTAGACGCGTGGGCAATCTTGCGGTGTTGGAACGAAGAAGCAGTGCGCTTTGTAACGTCCGGAATTGCGTTGGTCCCACCAGGTTGGCGGACAGTTCCCGGCAGGGCGATAAAACCACAAAGCGTTTGACGCGGGATGCGTCCGTTCTCCATTGATCGTGCGTTTGGCTAAACGTTTTTCTCGATCTCGCGCGCGTTGATAAAAATACGGTTTTTGCACCGATTCGTAGCCACCTGGAGACTGAAACACCATGTCATTCATGTTTCGGATGTTTTTAAAGTCAAGGCAGTTGGAAAGGATGCGGTTTACACCCACGTTGCCGACCATCAGCATGCCAAGCTCGCCTTCTCCCTCTGCTTCAGCACGAAGCAATCGAGCTAGCAGATCCACGTCGTTCGAGTTCGCTTTGATTACGGCCATTGCCTCACCTCCTCCAAAAACTCACAATTACAATATATGGGCGCCTGTGCGATCGGTGATTACCGAAGAGAATTTTTCTGTGGGCGTGCATCTTGGCTTTGCCAGACCATCTTTTTCGCGTGACATGAAAAAAGCGTCCGTGAGCCAGTGACATGGCTTGGACGCTTTTTCTGTATGAGGCTGTCTTCCGTTTACAAATACCGTTTCCTGCGCTTGTTCCAGATGAACCAGGCGATCGCGACCAAGACCCCAATCCCGAGTATCGTGACCTCCAGATATTCATCCAGGAGTACTTTTGCGTGCTTTCCGTAAAAGTGAAACAGAGTGCCGATTAGAAAAAATTTTAATCCTCGCCCGACGATGGCGAAGAGCATCAGCTTCGTTAAAGAGTAATTGAATACCCCGCTAAGCACAGTAAAAACTTTGAAGGGAATGGGGGTAAAAGCCCCAATCAGTACAGCAGCATCTCCGTTTTTCGCAAATTGCTCGGTCGCGAGAGCTGTCCATTTTGCGGGTAGCAGTTTCTGTAAAAGCGGTTTCCCTAGCCATCTTCCCAGCATAAATCCGATGGGAGCGCCGAGTATGGAAGCCGTGAAAGCTACAGTCGCAAATCGCAGTGCGGAGCCAGGATCGAGCAAACTCATCGCAATTTGCATGAAGAAAGGTGGAACTGGACTGATAAACGAGTCCAAAAATGCCATTCCGAAGAGTCCCCATATTCCGTAATTCATAAACAGTTGCGTGATTTGTTCCAGCATGGGCATCTCCTTGCGATTTTTCCTTCCCTAGCCATTATACAGGAAAGATTCTGGTTTCTGTAGCTAAGATATGTCCGTTTGTCCAAAGTCAGCACCAGCTTCTAGGACGGAAAATTTTCGGACATACTGTTAGAGATTTTGACGAGAGACAAAAAGGAGGCGTAACCATCTATGCAATCTCATCCCTATGGTGCACACGAAGTCATAGAGCTTCATGAGGTTTTGAACGGAGCGGTTGACGCGATCAATACGGCCCACTTGTACGTCCCATTTATTCGCGATGCACAGCTGGCCCAAATCACAGCTCATCAGCTGCAATTCATGCAAAATGCGTACAATACTTTCGTTTATACCGTGCAAGGGCTGGGCGCGGGAGAGATGCTGCCCTATCGCCCGAACCGGACATTTGCACCTGCCGCCCCAGCCATGGCTGCACAAATAAGTGAGCCGCATGCGTATTCAGCCCAAATCGATGACCGCGATGTGGCGTCCGCTTTTCTCGGTATGCATAAAACAGGAGCCAAAACCAAGCTGGCAGCGGCACTCGAGGCAGCGCATCCGCAGATTCGTGAGCTGCTGCTGCAGGGAGCCGTCAATTGTGCTCATCAGGCTCACGAAATATGGAGCTATATGCAGAGCAGAGGGTTCTATCCGCTGGCAACGATGTCTGAATCGACCAATGCCGAGCTGCTGCGCGGTTATCAGCCTTTGCGCCCCGAGAATGGAGTGATGGAGCAAGCTGTTTCTCCAGCGGCTGCTCCGACGCAGCCGCTTCAGGAAAAAGGCTCCATTTCCGCTCACTTACTGAGAGAGACAGCCAGTGGCGCAAAAGCTTCCTCCCCAGCTGACCAGCCGCTGACCCCCGTGAATGCGGCACCGATTTTTTCACCTCAGCCATACCGCCCGGAATTCAATGGGCCTTCTGAAGATACGGCGATGACCACGGATGCGTTACAGACACAAGGAATCGAAGCGACAGGCGGTTTGTACCAGCAAGCAGAAGGAAAGCAGAACCGAAGTCGCAAAAAGAATACCATTTCGGATTCGCTGCTTGGTCAATAGGTCCTTGTTTTTTCATTGACGATAGGAAATAATATCCACTACTATAGAGAAAGGACAAACATCAGTGGGAGGGGCCGAAGTGAAAACACTAGGTTCGGGGAAAGTCATTTTTTATGCACCAGATGGAACCAATCTGCAGCTTTCCGGTGAAATTGACGTTCGAGGAGAACGCGTTTCTGTTACGGAAATCATCTACTTTAATGGTCAGCCAAACGGCGCTCGTGAGACGAATCTGCCGCTTGCCCAGACAGTTATTTACTGGGAACCGGAAGTTTACGAGCAAATTGGTTTTGAATAGAAGAGATGCTGAACAAACAACCTTGCGGGAAGCAGGGTTGTTTTTTTGTATGTAAGTTTTTACATCGTATGCACCTCGGGCATAGCCGCCTTTGACCAAGTGTGCTATCATGTGGAGTGGAATTTATGTAGGTAACGAGGAGTGATCCTTATGATCGACAGTATATTGGAACGGGCACTTGCAGGCGAACGTCTGGGCCTTGAGGATGGCTTGGCCTTGTTTGCAAGCGATCAAATTGAAAAAATGGGGCATTACGCGAATCTGGTGATGCAAAAGCATCATCCGGATCCCATCGCAACTTTCGTCATTAGCCGTAATGTCAACTACACCAATGTTTGTGACACGTATTGCCGCTTTTGCGCCTTTTATCGCAAGCCAGGATCTTCGGAAGGTTACGTTTTGCCAAAAGAAACGATTTTCCAAAAGATTCAGGAAACGGTAGATGTAGGCGGCACCGAAATTTTGATGCAAGGCGGAACCAACCCGGATCTGAAGCTGGAGTACTACACTGACCTCTTGCGCGATATTAAAAAACGCTTCCCGCAAATTACCATGCACTCGCTTTCCGTAGCCGAGGTCCTGAAAATCGCTGAGGTCTCCAAAATGTCGGTAGAGGATGTCCTGCGCGAGCTGAAAGCAGCGGGTCTAGACTCCCTGCCAGGAGCAGGCGGAGAAATTCTCGACGACCGCACGCGTCGCAAAATTTCTCGACTGAAAGGCTCCTGGACAGATTGGATCGACACACAAAAAGCAGCTCACCGTGCAGGGCTTCCAGGTACCGCAACGATGGTCATCGGCTTCGGCGAGGAAATGGAAGAACGCGTTCTTTCCTTGATGCGCATTCGCGATGCACAGGATGAGACGCACGGCTTCAAGGCGTTCATCGTCTGGACATTCCAGCCGGACAACACCAACATGAAGGCCGTCAACAACACGCCGGAAGAGTACCTGAAGACGCTGGCGATCAGCCGCCTGATGCTGGATAACGTAGAAAACTTCCAGTCGTCCTGGGTAACGATGGGACCACACTACGGTCAGCTGTCCCTTTCCTATGGGGCCAACGACTTCGGGCAGACGATGATGGAAGAAAACGTCGTATCCGCAGCCGCATGTACGTACAAGGTAAATACCAACCAGATTCTCGAGCTGATCCGCGGTGCTGGCAAAACGCCTGCGCAGCGCAACACGCAGTATGACATCCTGCGCGTCTTTAGGGATGGCGAAATGGCGGAAAAAGATTTTGTGATGCAGAACTAATTGAATGAAATGACGAACAAGCGTCTTCATCGCTTCCAACGGGAACGAGATGAAGACGCTTTTTTGTGTAAAGTGTGGTGGTCGTTACAGAAATCTTTTACGGAAATTTTTTATAATTCTAGCAACGATAATAAATGGTAGAGGTGAAATCATGTATCAAAACCAACGTTTCAAGTCAAAGTGGATTCGGTCCTCTGCTCTGACTTTGGTTCTAACTATCTTTATGACTGCGATGCTGTGTGGGCAGATCCCCTCTACAGCAGCTGCAGCTCAGCCCAGTCCATGTGTGGCTATTGGCGACCCATCATCAAGTAATTATAGTAGCTTGAATATTGGTTACTTTGATTTTTTAACACAGACCTTTCAAGCGAAACATACGGCTGACGTAACGTCTTTGGATGTTTACTTGCAGCATGATCTTGCGGGTGACGACGTAGGTATCGATTTTTTATCCCTGACTTCGGATGATCCGTCGACGGGAACCATCATCGGTCAGACCAGTGCCAGGATCCAAGGTACTGGATGGAAAAACATGGTGTTCCCACAAGCGATTCCGATCGTCGCAGGCCAGAAATATGCGGTGAAAATCTATCAGTTGAACAGCAGTGGTCTCATCACAATGGTGAGTGTTTCCCCCAAAAAATATTCCGACGGGGTATTTTACTTGGACAAGGATGGTACCAAGCAAATTAGCGATGCAGAGGAAATGCGGTTAAAGCTGTACATGACGAAAGGAGACCCAAGCAAATCCACAACCAATTTAACTGAGCTGCTTGTGGCTGATACTATTAGTAGCATTGAAACGGACAACGCTAATCTGAAGTATTTGGTTATCGTGCTCCCTACTGCGACTGGGTTGACGCTTACTCCTAAGCTAGAAACACCTGCTGACTCTTATTTGGAAGTCAACGAACAGGGGTGGATAAGTGGAGCGCCATACACGACTCCTGTAAACGAGGGAATCACCCCAGTAACCTTTTCCGTGAAAAAAGGGGATTGCTCCGAGGAGAAGGTGTATACCGTTCATGCCGTCAAGGATACGACACCGCCGACAATTACTTGGACGACAGCCCCACAGCCCAATGCGGCAGGATGGTTCAATAGTGATGTGACGGTGAAATGGAACGTGAATGACAGCACTTCAGGAGTGAATCCAGTCACTGTGCCGAACGACAGTCTTCTAACGGGAGAGGGGGACAATCTATCTGTAACGGCGGCTGTGCGTGATAAGGCAGGCAACACGGCAACTGCAACGGCGGCCGGGATCAAGATCGACCGTACAGCGCCAGTGACGACGATCTCGCAGCCTGTTCGCTTGCCAGACGGAACGGTGACGGTTTCCTTGTCTGCCCGCGACAACTTATCGGGTGTAAAAACGACGTACTACCAGATCGATAGTGACGTCCCCCAATCTGGTCATACAGTCAGCTTCCAGACGGACGGAACCTTTGTGCTGAAAGCGTGGAGTGAGGACACTGCAGGTAATGTGGAGCAGGCACAATCCGTTACGGTACATGTAGACGTGGCTGCACCTGACTTTGCAACGAACTATCCGAAAACGGGGAGTATTGGAAATAATCGCGCGGAAATAATGGTGAAAACGAATGAGACGGGCGTCGTCTATTATGCTGTCGTCCCTCAAAACGCAAGAGCTCCGTTGGCCGCGCAGGTTAAGGCAGGGACTGATGCTGCCGGGATGCCGCTAGCTGCAAATATGCATGGCAATCTGGCGGTGACAGCGAATCAGGAAGAGAGCTTCGATCTGACAGGGCTGCGAGCTTCTACGAGCTACACCATCTATTTGGTAGCAGAGGATTTGCTGGGGAACCTGGCGGCGAACGTAACAGCTTTGCCTTTCCGTACGAAAACGCCCGCATCGCCACCTGCCTATTATCCGGTCGAGCAAATCCGGTTGAATGAAGAGCAAATCACCTTGAAAGAAAGCGGCGATGGAGTTTACCTTCGTCCAATGATCACGCCGGTCTACGCGACGAATCAGCAAGTCAGCTGGATCACGAGCGATGAGGGAGTAGTCAGGGTCAATCAAAATGGCTATGTTGAGCCTGTTTCAGCGGGAGAGGCGATCGTCCGCGTCACGACGATTGATGGGAATAAAACAGCTTCTGTAAAAGTGACGGTAGAGCCTGTCAAAGCTGAAAACCAATTGGCAAAGCTGATTGTGGACAAACCGAGCTTCATGCTTCAACCCGGAGATACAGCGAGCTTGAACGTCACTGCTGTCTACGAAAATGGCACTGAGGAAGAAATTACACAAAACAAAAACGTAAAGATTAAGAGCAGCAGCACTCTGGTGACGGTAAAAGCAGGGCAGATCAAAGCAGGCAAGAAAGAGGGAGAAGCGACGATCACGGTCAGCTACGAAGGCAAGGTACTCGAGATCAAGGTCGTGGTTTCAAAGGCGAAAGTCCGTTATCTCACGTCTTCCTATCGTCAAATCCTTTTAGATAAAGAGGAAAAGCGACAAATCACACTTTATGCAGTTCTGTTCAATGGCAAGAAAATGGATATAACCTCTTTAGCAAGCTGGCATGCAGAAGAAGCGGAAATCATCCGGGCAACGGACGGCGAAGTATCGGCTTTGACCACAGGTAAGACAAAGCTGATCGCAGCTTATAGTGGTCGTACCATTTCTATTCCGGTCACGGTTATGGAAGACAAAAAGCCACAGCGAATTGCCATGGAGAAACATTTGCTGCGGCTTGCACAGGAAGACCTGGTCAAACTGTCGGTGAAAGGGATTTACGAAGACGGCTTCGAGGATGACCTCACGGATGTGGTGAGCTGGGAGGTGGAGAATCCAGACATTGCAACCGTAAATGATGGAGAGCTACTGGCCCATCAAACAGGAACTACTACCCTCACTGCCAAGTACGCAGGGAAAACAACCAGATTGAAAGTGATTGTAAGGAAATAGCAGGAAGCTTGTCCCCCTCCTTCCCTCCGTTTCCAACCGTTTAAAAGTATATCGCTCCTGTCGGGACATATACTGTAAGTACAATTGCGGGTTGGGGGGATGGTTATGCAAGCGTTCCGCGTATTGCTGGAGAATGTCCCTGCGCATAGTGGCACGTATCGCGCCATCTTGCAAGAGATGACGGAGCGGGTCAACACTGCACCGGTGCGTATTACATATAAAGAGGAGGACCAGAACGGATACCATGTGTTCTTCTTTCAGAGCTGGTGCGAAGAAGAATACGATGCGCAGACGATTGATTGGGCTCGTGCTTTCGTGGCATTGTCCTTAGCTGAGTGGATCATGCAGGTAAAGGAACCCGAAATCATCGAGGAAATGGCAGAGGATTTGCTGCAGTCCGAGCAGCTGGAGGAAGAGTGGGCAGAAATCCTTCCCTACATCCAGCGTATGTGCCAAGAACATGAACCTTCCGGCACGGAGCTGTTTACCGCTACAACACGCAAGGCGAATGTCTATCGCAAGGCATTTACGTACTTGGAATACGAGAGAACCGTCAACGTTTTGGGCTTCGTCCGTTTTCGCCTGCAGGACCATTGGAATGAACTGTTTGAGCTGGTGGAGGCGGGAATCGACGAATATCTGGAAGACAAGCAATATCAGGAATTCGTGGAGCTGCTGCGTTACTTCATCGCCGTCCAGGAAACCAAGCAGGAAGTGGTTCACGTCGTTCCTAGTGTGGACAAACCTTTCCACCTCTATGATAAAAAAGGGGATCGCCTGTGGCTGGATCAGCTGGATTCCGTTCTGAGCATGGAGGAGCAAAACTGCCGGGACGAAGACTATTTGGTCAGCGCCCTCGTGACCTTGGCACCGGAAAGTATCGTCCTGCACATGTCGACGGAGAGACCGGGACTGACGCAGACCATTCGCAGCATTTTCGACAGCCGATTGAGTACGTGCCAGTCTTGCCCCCTTTGTCTGGCAGACAGACGTGTACTTGACTTGCACAATCCGTCTAAACTATAATAGCAACAACAACTTTACAGGAAATACGATGAGAAGGACATGGACGATATGCAGGTCGCTTCAGAGAGGCGGGACATGGCTGGAAGCCCGCTGCGCACCCATATGGATCTACCCCCTTTGAGTAGCAGCCGGGAACAAAGGCATCTGCCTTCCAGTATCGGTCAGCCGGTGAATAACCGTTAAAATTCCTTGAGGAGTCTGTTTGGGCAAGACTGACAGACTTGAATTAGGGTGGTACCGCGAGATGACACTCGTCCCTTTTTGGGATGGGTGTTTTTTTATTTACTTGGCATTGCCGAGTTTAGTAAATCTCAAATCTTAGCAAAGGAAGGAAGAACCTAACGTGGCACAAATTAACGTGACTTTCCCGGATGGCGCAGTTCGTCAATACGAGGCCGGGACTACCATCGAAGACATCGCTGGTTCCATTAGCGCCAGCTTGAAAAAGAAAGCCGTCGCTGGTAAAAAAGACGGCAAAGTTGTAGACCTGTACACCCCGCTGGAAGAGGATGCAGCGATCGAAATCGTAACGCTGGATTCCCAAGACGGCGTTGAAGTATATCGTCACAGCACCGCTCACTTGCTTGCACAAGCAGTAAAACGCATTTACGGCAGTGAAGTAAAATTCGGAATCGGTCCTGTGATCGAAGACGGTTTCTACTACGACATGGACATTCCGGTTTCCCTGAGCCCGGAAGACCTCGGCAAAATCGAAGCGGAAATGGAAAAAATCGTGAAAGAAGATTTGCCGATTCGCCGCAAAGTTGTGAGCCGTGCGGAAGCAACTGAGATTTTCCAAGGCTTGAACGACCATCTGAAGCTGGAGCTGATCCGCGATCTGCCGGAGGATGCGACCATCACTCTGTATGAACAGGGCGAATTCTTCGACCTGTGCCGTGGTCCTCACTTGCCTTCCACTGGCTTCATCAAAGCATTCAAGCTGATGAACGTAGCGGGCGCTTACTGGCGCGGAAAATCGGAAAACCAAGTACTGCAGCGTGTATACGGTACCGCATGGCCGAAAAAAGCCGAGCTGGAAGAATACCTGCACTTCATCGAAGAAGCGAAAAAACGCGACCACCGCAAACTGGGCAAAGAGCTCGAGCTGTTCATGTTCTCCGAGGAAGCACCAGGTATGCCGTTCTACCTGCCTAAAGGCTTTACTGTCCGCAACGAGCTGGAGCAATTCTCCCGCCGTCTGCAGCAGCTGGCGCAATACACAGAGGTACGCACTCCGTTCCTGATGAACGAGCGCCTCTGGAAGCAATCCGGCCACTGGGAGCATTACCAAGAGAACATGTACTTCTCTGAAGTAGATAATGCGACTTACGCTCTGAAGCCGATGAACTGTCCAGGACACATGCTGATGTACAAAAATGCGATGCATTCCTACCGCGATCTGCCAATTCGTTACTCCGAGTTTGGTCAGGTTCACCGCCACGAGTACTCCGGTGCTCTGAATGGTATGCTTCGCGTACGGACTTTCTGCCAGGATGACGCGCACGTATTTGTTCGTCCGGATCAGATCGAAACCGAAATCAAAGGCATGATCAAGCTGATCGACAGTATTTATAAAGTGTTCGGCTTCGAATACAGTGTGTCTCTGTCTACTCGTCCAGAGGATTCCATGGGCTCCGACGAACTGTGGGAAACAGCTGAAGGTGCTTTGAAAAAAGTGCTGGAGGCATCCGGTATGCCATACGGTATCGAAGAAGGCGACGGTGCCTTCTATGGACCGAAGATCGATTTCCACATCACAGATGCGCTGAAACGCCGTCACCAATGCGGTACTATCCAGCTGGACTTCCAAATGCCAGAGAAGTTTGACCTGACTTATGTCGGCCAAGACAACGAAAAGCATCGTCCAGTCGTTCTGCACCGTGCGATGTACGGTTCCATGGAGCGCTTCATCGGTATCCTGATCGAGCACTATGCAGGGGCATTCCCAGTGTGGCTCACTCCAATCCAGGCTCGCCTGATGAACATCAGCGAAGTGCACATTCCTTACGCAGAAAAAGTGAAGGAACAGCTGCAGCAAGCAGGTATCCGCGTAGAGCTGGATGCGCGCAATGAGAAAATCGGTTACAAAATCCGTGAAGCCCAAGTCCAAAAAATCCCATACATGCTCGTCATTGGGGAAAAAGAAATGGAAGACGGCACTCTGTCCGTGCGCAAACGCGGAGTAGGGGATGAAGGTGCCATGAGCGTGGATGCGTTCGTTGAAAAAATTCGTGCCGAAATCAATGAAATGAAGTAAGAGGCTCTGATGCCAAAATAATAACCAAACAAAAGGGCAGCTCCTTCCGTGTTGAAGGGGCTGCCCCTTTTTTACATGCTTTCTAATGCCCGACGTACCGGGCGTACAGAGAGCGTGCAATGGTAATGTCATCAGTTCCTTGCACGAGTACGCGACCATCCTGGAAAAAAACGAGGGTGTATCCATCCGTATGAAAACGGAGCAAGAAGCGATTGTGTTCGATTGCTCCTAAAGGCGCAAACCGTTTGGCGAGCAGAGTCAGATCGACTACCACAGGGGAGCTGGGTCGGATCTGCACGGTGTCGCGACCACATAGCGTGGCAAATTCTTCCGTAGCGTCCGCCCCAGACGTTAACGATTCAAATTCCTTTTTGACGCAGGCAGGACATTCTGGATTTTGCCCTGCGGAAATAGGGAGCTGGTCATGGTCGTTTTGCCAAATATCAAATTGCTCCAGATGTGGGTTGAGATGCTCCAGATCCCCAATTAAAAGCTTCATTGCCTCTGTCGCCTGATAGGAAGCGATGATGGAGACGAGGGGACCGAGTACGCCGACCGTGTCGCAGGTTTCCCCCCTTCCTGCCGGTGCATGGGGGAACAGACAGCGAAAACATGGAGTGATGCCTGGGCGAATGACTGCAAACATGCCGCGAGAGCTTACAGCACCTCCGTACACCCACGGCTTTCCATACTTGATGGCGACATCGTTGATCAGGTAACGTACTTGAAAATTATCGGATCCATCGAGAATGACATCAGCATCTGAAAGCAGGCTTTCGGCATTTCCTGCATGCAGGTCGGCTATGATGCCCTCAATGCTCACGGTGGAATTGATCGTCCGCAGCTTATCGGCAGCAGCGATCGCTTTTGGGGTATGTTGATTCGCATCTGCTTCATCGTAGAGCATCTGTCTTTGCAGATTGCTTGGCTCCACGAAATCGCGGTCGATCATCCGGACGTGTCCGACACCTGCGCGAACGAGATGGTTGGCAAGTACTGTCCCTAAAGCCCCCATCCCGACAATGACAGCTTTTTTAGTCGTCAGTTTCTCTTGCCCATGTGGTCCAATAGGGGAAAATAACAATTGCCTAGAATAACGCGTGCTGGAATCCATAGCTGACTCCTTTCCGTCGATCAGCAAATCATTCGTCCTGATACAAAATCCTGCAGCTCTGCACTTGCAGGGCGGTGAAAGAAGGCATGGTTGTCAGCCGACTCGACGATTCTCCCCTTGTGCAAAAACAGGCACGCATCCGCGAGTCTTTTTGCCTGGGGAAGGTTGTGAGTGATCATGAGAACCGTCGTGTGCTGCTGGCGATTGACCTCCAAAATCACGCGCTCAAAAATAGAGATATTGTACGGATCGAGACTCGCGGTCGGTTCATCGAGCAGCAGGAGCTCAGGCTCGCAGGCGAGTGCGCGTGCCAAAGCGATTCGCTGTGCTTCTCCACCGGATAGGGTCTGGGCTCGCTGTCTCGCGAGGGTTGACAGCTCCACCAGCCTGAGGGCATGCTCTACTCTTTTTTGGACAGTAGACTTATCTAGGTTCCGATACCGCAGTCCTAATGCTACGTTGTCAAAAACGGTCGCCTGAAACATGGAGGGTCTTTGTGCGACGAAAGCCATTTTGCGCTGGATCGGCACCCCCTTGCGATAGGTGAGGGAAGGCAGCTCCACATCCGTTCCGAACAGCTGCATGCTCCCGCGAGTTGGCTTCTCCAACAGATTCATGACGCGCAATAACGTGCTTTTCCCCGCACCGCTCGGACCGACGATACCGTAAATTCGACCGCGTTCAAAAATGGCCTGCTCGACCTGCAAAACGGTTCTTCCTTCGTAAGAGACTTCGAGATCTTTGAGCTTCAATCGGTTCATCTATTCATCTCCGCCTGGATTTCATTTGATTCATCATGCCAACCATCAGAAAGCTGTTGAACAAGAAGCTGATTGCCAAAAGGACGAGCCCCAATTGCAGGCCTGCTGTGAAATTCCCTGTTCGCGTCTCCAAAATAATGGCCGTTGTCATCACGCGTGTGTGGTGCTCAATGTTCCCTCCAACCAGCATGACTGCACCGACCTCGGAAATCGCTCTGCCAAAAGCAGCGGCAACTCCTGACCAAATCCCCCCGCGCGCCTCACGAATAATGGTCAACATCATCTGCAGGGGAGTAGCTCCCAGGCTTTTCGCTGTTTCCCAATAGGTGCGTTCCTTTCCGTGCACAGCTGCCATGGTTAAGCCGGCCAGAATGGGTGTTACAAGTACGACCTGGGCGATGATCATGGCTTCGTCACTAAATAAAAGGTCGAGCGAACCGAGTGGACCGTACCGGGAGAGGAGGAGGTAAACGATCACACCGACCAAAACGGGAGGCAGTCCCATGCAGGTGTAGATCAGGGCGACGATCAGTCGCTTTCCTGGGAAGGAATACAGCCCGAGTAAAGCGCCAAAAGGTATTCCCATGAGCATCCCGAGCAGAACAGAAGAAGTCGTTACCTTCAGGGAGAGCGAGATGACCTCCCAGACATCCTGTGTGAGCATCATGAAAAGAGTCTCCTAGCGTTTCTTGGCATCAGGCACGAACAGTCCTTTTCCGTAGTCCTTTTGTCCAAATTCTCCAATCAGCTTTTGGCCTTCAGCCCCTGTGAAAAATTCGATAAGCTTCATGCCTTCTTCTTGCTTGGCAGAAGACTTGACTTGAATGATCCCGTATGGATTCAAAAGCGACTTGTCACCCTGCATGACCACATCGAGATTGAGCTTTCGAGAGAGAAAGGTAGCCTCGTCGGTCAGAGTATAGGCTTTTTTCTCATCCGTCATTTGCAGCGTCTCGCCCATTCCCTGGCCTGACGAGAGATACCAGCTGTCTTCTGGCTTGATCTTGGCTTCTGTCCAAATGCCCTTTTCTTTTTTATCTGTACCCGAGTCATCCCCTCGCGAGATAAAGGTTGCTTTTTTCTCGGCGATTTTGCCAAACGCTTCTTTGGCTGTTTTCGCTTGCTTGACTCCGGCAGGATCGTCTGCTGGACCTACGATGTAGAACTGGTTGTACATGACATCAAAAGCGTTGACGCCAAATCCTTTTGCGACAAATTCATCCTCGGACTTGCGAGCGTGAACGAGCAAAACATCCGCGTTTCCGTCTTCCCCAAGCTTGATGGCTTGTCCAGTTCCGACAGCGACTACTTTTACTTTAATGCCAGATTGTTGCTCAAAGATTGGCAGCAGGTAGTCGAGCAAGCCGGAATCCTGGGTGCTCGTTGTAGTAGCGAGGGTAATTTCCTTGGCTTCCTTCGTTTCAGGAGCGGGAGCAGCTGCAGGAGGCTGTGCCGGAGCAGAGCTAGATTGAGAACAGGAAGCGAGTAACAGGATTAGCGAAAATAACAAAAAGACTTTGGCAAAACGCAGATGCTTCATCATGATCACTCCTAATCAAATGGATGGGATTCGTCAATACATTCTGTCTATTTCCTTGCCGGTTTGAGAGACGTTGTAGCCGCCTTGAGCTACGACTTCCTGCTTGAATGAAGGGTCGCGCAGGAGGGAGAGAAGCTCGCGAAAGCGTTCTTGCTTGACGAAGCGCTCAGGAATTACGAGGTCGTAGCGCTCTTCCTGGATTGGAAAAAAGTCTAGTCCCAGTCCGCGGGCCACACTTTCTATGCCCAGTGCTGCATCTGCCGTACCTTGCAAAACGGCTGAGGCGGTAGCGTAATGCGTCGTCAGCTCGACATCGTAACCAGGAATGGCTTGCGCGGATACTTTCTTCTGCTGCATGCTGAAATCGAGAAGTACCCGAGTCCCGGATCCGCGCTGGCGATTGACGATGCGATGTTTTCCGCTGAACAATTCCTCCCAGCTGGTGATCATCCGCGGGTTGCCTTTTGGCACGACGAAGCCTTGCCAGCGGCTGACCAGATTGACGACAGTGACTCCTTCATTCGGGAGTAGACAGCGAATGTAAGGCAGGTTGTACTCGCCTGTCATTCGATCGAGCAGATGGGTGCCAGCCATTTCTACTCGCCCTTTGTAGAGCTCGATCAGCCCGTCCAAGCTTCCTGAAAAAGCAGGCAGAAGCGTGATCCCGCGCTCCGCTAGCTTCCTCGTCAAGAGGTCGATGGTGAGGTCATGGCTCCCTGCAAAAATGATTTCGTAGGGCTGGGTTACCTGTCTCTGGGGGGAGAAAAAGCCGCTGGAGGGGAGCTGATCGTCCCGAGCCTTGCTCTTGTGCATGAAGGAGTCGAGATCCGTGCGTAAAATGCGCAGTGTGCGCCCGATTTTGGAGGCTGGCAATTCTTTGCGTTTGATCAACTCGTAGACGGTATACCGGGTAAGCTTTAGCTCCGCAGCAACCTCGTCTGGAGTCAGGTAATCGCTTTCCAAAGTGTCACCCTCTTTTTCAGTTTGGTTGAATTGGTTCTAGTTAGTTTTAGTTTGTTTTACATGTTTTGGTCTATAAATAACATACTTTACCAGCCGGTGGATAGGCAAGAAAATAATCGAAAAATTAGCAATTTTGCTGGATTTTCGTGGTATTCAGGAAGGATTACCCATATAATAGTCGTAATAGTAGGTATATTTTGTGAGTTCAATGTGAATGAAGATTGGGGAGGGAAAGAGCGATGGCTTTGGGGGGATTCAAAAACCGTGAATTGCTGGTCGATCTCACTTCAGGTGCAGTTGATTATCGCCCGATTAACGAAGACCTGGCGAGGACATACATCGGTGGCCGCGGGCTGGGAGTCAAGTACGTCTATGACAACGGAGCGCAGGTAGAGCCATTTTCGGAGGACAACATACTCTGTATGATGACAGGGCCGGTGACAGGCTCCCGTTCATCGATGAGCGGGCGTCTCTGTATGGTTACCAAATCTCCCTTGACGGGTACCGTTACGGACTCGCATATGGGCGGATGGTCTGCGGCGCGCCTGAAATGGTCCGGCATTGACAACGTGATCTTCAAGGGTGCAAGTGACAAGCCTGTCTATTTGTATATCGAGAATGGCCAAGGCGAGCTGCGGGATGCCAGTGAGCTGTGGGGAAAAGGAACCCGCGCGACGGTAGCAGCCATGCAGGAGCGATACGGGAAAGAGGACTTGAGTGTCATCTGTATCGGACAAGCGGGAGAGAATCTCGTTCGCTATGCGGGTTTTATGAACGAGAATGACCGTGCAGCTGGCCGTGGCGGTACAGGGGCTGTCGCAGGGTCCAAAAAGCTCAAGGCGATTGTCATCAAAGCTGCGCAAAAAGGCAATATGCCACAGCCTGCTCAAGATGAGGAGTACAAAAAGGCCAATCAAAAGGCGCTCAAGGCCATCATGGAGGGCGGCTTGACAGCACCGAAAAAGGGTGGACTCTCCGTCTACGGTACCAATGTACTGACCAGCATCATTAATGAAGTAGGAGCTCTTCCTACCATGAACTCCAAATATACGCATTGGGACGGAGCAGAAGGGCATAGCGGAGAAACCGTGAATGCCACGCTGCTGGTAGCAGATAACACCTGCCATGCTTGTCCGGTGGCATGCAAGAAGGAAGTTGAAGTGAGAGAAGGCAAGTACAAGACGCGGGTAGAGAGCTTTGAATACGAGTCAGGCTGGGCGCTCGGTGCCAACTGCGGCGTGAGTGATGCTGCGCCGATCTCGTTCCTGATCAATCTGTGCAACGAATACGGCATGGACACGATTGAGCTCGGCAACACCTTGTCCTGTATGATGGAGGCCTACGAAAGAGGCTTGACAGAGGAAAAGGTCGACTGGGGCGATGCTGACCGCATGATCGAGCTGACGGAGATGATGGTTTTCCGCAAAGGCGTGGGAGATATCCTGGCAGAGGGAACAGCTCGTGCTGCCAAAGCATTTGGCGATGAAAATCTGGCGATGTGCGTCAAAGGGCAAGCGATCCCTGCGTACGACCCGCGCGGAATCCAGGGAATCGGTCTCGGATATGCGACCAGCAACCGCGGCGCATGTCACTTGCGCGGCTATACGGTTGCGAGCGAGATTGCAGGAATCCCGGTACCGACAGATCGCCTGGTGCCAGAAGGAAAAGGTGAGCTGCTCAAAATATTCCAGGACCTCTTGGCTTTCTCCGATTCCATGAATATTTGCAAGTTCTCGTCGTTCTCGGAAAACGCGGAGAATTACGCAGAACAGTATTCGACGATGACAGGCGTTACTGTAACCGCAGATGACGTTATGAAAATTGGCGAACGCATTTACAATCTGGAGCGACATTACAATAACCTGGCGGGCTTTGACAAACGCGAGGATGACTATTTGCCAAAACGTTTTATGCAAGAGCCTGCAAGCGGCAACAGCGCGGGGCACGTTAGCCAGCTTGAAGTCATGCTGAACGACTACTATCAGCTGCGCGGCTGGGTAGATGGTGTCGTTCCTGAGGAAAAACTAAAAGAACTCAAGATCGTGTAAATTTGCCTCCTGCGGCAAAGCCAAAAAGGTGGAAACCTGCTTTCCACCTTTTTGCACTCTTTCTATTCCGGGATCGCGTAATTAGCCTCCGACCCTCAAGACCTTGAGGCGAAATTGAGCCATGAGCCTTTCAAAGCTTTCCGGTTCAAGCGCTGTCATGCGGATAAAGACGGCGTTGACATGAAAGCGGGAAGTAATCCTCACTTGCTCTTCTCGCAAAATCTCTGCTTGCCACTGATCGCCCACAACCTGGATCGGCAAGCTTTCCGATTTTGCTTCGCCCCCGCACTCGGTCAAATAGGTAACGAGATGGGACAAGGGAATCCCGCGCAGCTCCATAACTTCTTCGATCATCTTATCCTCCTGCCACCGGCGGGAACAATGCAAATTGATCATCTTCTAGCACGCGGGTTTGGAGTCCTTCTGCATGAATGACATTGCGCCCGTTTAGAAACACATGGACAAACGGTTTGAATGTTCGCTCCGGTGTAAAGATTTCTTCATCCAAAGCAGGATACATCTGAATCAAGGCTTCGAGAATATCAATGACTCGATTGCCACTGTCCATGGGAACTTCCACAGATTTGGCCTGACAGATCTCACGAAAGTTGGCAAAGACTTTTACTTTCATATTTGAATATTCTCCTTTTTCTTTTTATTATACTGAATTTAACAAAGAAGCAAAATGAAGGAAATGGATGGAGGCAATCATGAAATTCTTCCATGTAAAGACAGTTGCAGAAACGTTAGAAGTGATTGCAGGCGAATTCAAACCAAATAGGCCTCCCATCGAGGTATCGTTGATCGATGCGCTGGATATGGTGCTGGCTGAAGACGTGTTTTCCGAGGAGCAGGTTCCTCATTTTGCCCGTTCGACCGTAGATGGCTACGCGGTGCGTGCGCGCGATACGTACGGCGCCTCTGACTCGTTACCGGCTTTCCTCGATGTGACAGGAAAAATCGATATGGGGAAGTCCGCTGTGCAGCCTGTCAAGGAAGGACAGGCACAGTCAATCCCGACAGGTGGGATGGTACCAGATGGGGCAGACAGTGTTGTCATGATCGAACATGTAGAAGAGGTAGATGATCTGCTCAATGTCTATCGTCAGGTGGCACCGGGCGAAAATGTAATTCGCGCGGGGGACGATGTGGAAAAGGGAGATCGGGTGATAGCAGCAGGACAGCGGCTTCGCCCGCAAGACCTGGGAGTCCTTTCAGCGATTGGCAAGACAAGCGTACGCGTGTATCCCAGGCCGATTGTCGCGATCTTATCGACGGGGGATGAAATCGTTCCGGCAGATAAGAAGGTACTGTCGCCAGGAGAAATACGCGACATCAATAGCATTACAGTGGCAACGGCAGCACGACAATGCGGGGCGCACGTCATTTACGGGGGGATCGTCCCGGATGACTATGAGTCGTTCGCGAAAAGAGCCAAAGACCTGTTTGAACAATCCGACCTGCTGCTCTTGTCGGGAGGAAGCTCTGTCGGGACTCGCGATTATACGGAACAGGTGATGCAGTCTTTGGGAGATCCGGGCGTTCTGGTCCACGGTGTTTCGATTAAGCCAGGCAAGCCGACAATCATCGCGAAAGCAGGCGCAAAGCCCGTCGTGGGATTGCCTGGTCACCCGGCATCTGCTCTGATTATTTTCCATCTGTTTGTAGCACCCCTGATCCAAAGGCTGCAGGGACAGAAGCCAGCCGCATACGTTTCGCGGATTTCGGCTAGAATTTCTCGCAACATTGCATCGGCGGTGGGACGCTCGGACTACATCCGTGTTAAGCTGGAGGAGAGAGAGGACGGGCTTTGGGCTGTACCTGTCTTCGGCAAATCGGGTTTGATCTCGACATTAGTGAAAAGCGATGGAATGGTGGAAATATCAGCAAACAAGGAAGGGATACTGGAAGGCGAAGCTGTGTACGTCCATTTATTTCAATAAATTCGGAATTGAGATAGCAAGGAAAAAGATAAAGAAGAAGGAATGGCAGGAGGAGAACGATGCGCAAGATCTACCTGGAAGACACACCCCTGAACGAAGCGCAGCGAAGAATCGCGAATCGGATTTCGTTCCAGCCGCAAGTGGAGATCATTCCGACGCGAGAGGCGCTGGGGAGAGTCACGGCACAGCCGATTTACGCGAAAGTATCGATGCCGAATTTCCACGCTTCGGCGATGGATGGGATTGCGGTAAAAGCAGAAAAAACGTACGGGGCGGATGAGCAGCACCCTGTTCGATTGCGCCATCTCGTGGATTACGTGGAGGTTGATACAGGTGATCCGATCCCGAATAGCTTTGATGCGGTGATTATGATCGAAAACGTTCATCAGATTGACGAGGAGACTCTCGAGATTTTGGAAGCAGTCGCCCCTTGGCAGCATATCAGGCCAATCGGAGAGGATGTCGTGATCGGCGAGGTCATTGTCCCAGACCGTCATCGGCTGCGTCCGGTGGATTTGGGTGCATTGCTGGCGGGTGGCAATGTCACGGTGCCGGTTTTTCGCAAGCCGCGTGTCGCCATCATTCCCACAGGTACGGAGCTTATCGAGCCTTCGGAGAATGTGGCAGAAGGGCAGATTATCGAATTTAATGGCACCGTTTTTGCCGCCTACTTGCTGGAGTGGGGAGCTGAGCCCGTGTACCACGGTATCGTGCAAGACGATTACGAGCTGATCAAAAGGGCAGTTAAGACCGCTCTCCAGAGTGCCGATATGGTACTCTTAAATGCAGGCTCATCCGCAGGGCGGGAAGATTTCACTGTCCATGTGGTAGAAGAGCTGGGAGAAGTGCTGACGCATGGCGTAGCTACTCGTCCAGGTAAGCCGGTTGTAGTCGGTGTCATC
Source organism: Brevibacillus nitrificans (assembly GCF_003710965.1). Classification (NCBI taxonomy): domain Bacteria; kingdom Bacillati; phylum Bacillota; class Bacilli; order Caryophanales; family Paenibacillaceae; genus Brevibacillus; species Brevibacillus nitrificans. The sequence continues at coordinate 644,291 of NZ_RHHU01000010.1, forward strand.
GAGGAAAAGCCGGTGATTGGACTGCCCGGCTATCCGGTCTCCGCGTATTTGAATCTGGAATGGTTCGCACGTTCCCTCGTTTATCATTATTATGGACTGCTTCAGCCAGAAAGGCAGCGGATCAAAGCCACAGTCGGAAGGCGTATCGTATCTGTCATGGGAGCGGAAGACTTCATCCGTGTTACCATAGGCTGTATGGATGGACAATTCATTGCCAATCCTTTGACTCGCTCTGCTGGTGTCACGATGTCGATGGTACGTGCGGATGGGCTGTTGCGTATACCACCGGGAAACCTTGGCTACGAGCAGGAAGAGACTGTGGAGGTAGAGCTGTACCGACCTCTGGAGCAGATACAAAATACGATTGTTTCGACAGGCAGTCACGATCTATCGATGGACGTGCTGCATTCGCTTCTGCGCAAAAAGAATCCAGAGCGCTTCCTCGTTTCTTCGCATGTAGGCAGTATGGGTGGTATCCTGGCTATCCAAAAAGGGGAAGCACATATCGCGGGAGTCCATCTTTTCGATGAAGAATCAGGAGAGTATAATCAGAGTTATGTAGAAAAATACATGAAAGACAAAGAAGTCGTGCTTGTCCAATTGGTCTATCGACAGCAAGGGTGGTTTGTGAAGAAAGGCAATCCACTTGGGATATCGTCTGTACGTGATCTCGTCCAACCAGGCATTACGTATATCAATCGCCAACGAGGGGCAGGAACAAGACTCCTCTTTGACTATCTGCTCAAGCAAGAAGAGGTGGACAGAGATGGCATCTACGGCTATTCTCGAGAAGCAGTCTCTCATTTGAGTGTGGCAGCAGCTGTCGCAGGAGGAACCGCAGATGTGGGCCTCGGGATTTATTCAGCGGCAGCAGCCATGGATCTGGATTTTATTCCCGTAGCAGAGGAACGCTATGACCTACTGATGAGTCAGGCGTTTTATCATAGCAGTCAAGGTAAGGAGCTCCTCGCCTGCATTCGTTCTGAAGAATTCGCTTCGGAAATGGAAGCTTTGGGTGGATACAGCTGTCGTGATTCAGGAAAAGTCTTTTTTTCAACGGCAATGTTAGAAATATAAAAATGAGATAGAGACGAAACGGGTGGCAGGCCCATCATGGAAAAGGAGAGTGATCACCAATGTCTGAGCAAATTCTTGATACACGAAATCGCCCTCTCCGAGATCTGCGCATTTCCGTGACAGACAAATGCAATTTTCGCTGCCAATACTGTATGCCCGCAGAAATATTTGGTCCAGACTTCGAATTCCTTCCTCAGCACAAGCTGCTGTCATTTGAAGAAATTACGCGCTTGACTCGAATCTTTACTTCCGTTGGTGTTGGCAAGATCCGGATCACAGGCGGAGAGCCGTTGATGCGAAAAGAATTGCCAAAATTAATTGAAATGATAAGACAGGTAGAAGGTGTCCAAGATATTGCGATGACGACCAATGGCTCTCTCCTCGCCCGCCACGCAAAAGCGCTGAAGGAAGCGGGGCTGGACCGGGTAACTGTCAGCTTGGACAGCTTGGACGATGAGCGGTTCGGACGGATGAACGGCAGAGGCTATCACGTGTCTGACGTGTTGAAAGGGATTGAAGCCGCAGCGGAAGCAGGGCTTTCGATCAAGCTGAACATGGTCGTGCAGCGCGGTGTGAACGATGAGGATATTTTGCCGATGGCCCGCTTTTTCCGTGAGCAAAAGCATACACTTCGTTTCATCGAATTCATGGATGTAGGGAACAGTAACGGATGGAAGCTGGATCAAGTAGTTCCCTCCAGCGAAATTGTGCAGAGAATTCACGAGGAAATGCCTCTCGCGCCGATCGATCCGAATTATTTCGGGGAAGTGGCTTCCCGTTACCGTTACGTGGGGACCGATCAGGAAATCGGGCTGATTTCGTCCGTGACACAGGCGTTTTGCTCGACGTGCACCAGAGCGCGGCTGTCGGCAGAAGGCAAGCTGTACAGCTGTCTTTTCGCCTCCGATGGGGATGATTTGCGGGCGCCGCTGCGGGAAGGGAAAAGCGATGAGGAAATCCGGGAGCAGATCCGCACGATCTGGGGGAAACGCGATGACCGGTACTCGGAAGTGCGCTTGAACGATACGCCAGGACTAAACAAGCCCGACAAGGTGGAAATGTCCCATATCGGCGGCTGACGAATCCATAAGAGTGCTTGACAAAGGGAAATGCGCCCTGTATTATAAAGAGCGTGTATAAACACTTCATACTTCGAGAACAAGCAGAGGCGCCCAGCTTCTCACCTGGGTCGACGTCTTACACGACTGTTGACAGGTAACTCTTACGCAAAGATCCTTCGATCTGATGAATTTGCTAGGTGAGATATGTGCGGGCGCATAATGCGTTCGCACATTTTTGTTCCTTCTCGAAATTGACGGGGGTGGCAAGTATTAGCAAGGATCAAATGTTGATTAACGAAGCGATCCGTGCCCGTGAAGTCCGATTGATCGGTGCTGACGGGAGCCAATTGGGAGTCGTACCCTTTAGGGAAGCTTTGCGCATCGCCCAGGAAGCTGAATTGGATCTGGTAAATGTTGCTCCTACAGCCAAGCCGCCTGTATGCCGTATTATGGACTATGGAAAGTTCAAGTACGAGCAGGCGAAAAAGGAAAAAGAAGCACGTAAAAACCAGAAGATCATCGAGCTCAAAGAAGTGCGTTTCTCTTCCAACATCGAGGAACACGATTTCCAAACAAAGCTTCGTAACGTCCGTAAGTTCTTGGAGGATCATCACAAGGTGAAGTGTACGATCCGTTTCCGTGGACGTGAAATCACCCACTCCGAAATCGGACTTGCCGTTATGGAACGTGTTGCAGCCCAGTGTGAAGATCTCGCTTCGCCTGAGCGCAAGCCAAAGATCGAAGGCCGCAGCATGATCATGATTCTGGCTCCGAAAGCGGAAAAGTAAGATAGTAGTTTAGACAGGAGGATTTTTCAGATGCCTAAAATGAAAACCAACAAGGCTGCTGCGAAACGTTTCAAAAAAACCGGAAGCGGCCAATTGAAACGCGACCGCGCGTTTGGTAGCCACTTGTTCGCTAACAAATCCACGAAAGCGAAACGCCACCTGCGTAAAGCTGCACTGGTATCCAAAGGCGATCAAAAACGTATGGAGCAAATGCTCACTTACCTGTAAGTTTTTCTTTATTACACACCATTACGCAGCATGAGCTCCCTAAGCGCCTAGTGATAGGCCGCCATGCTGGAAAGACCAGGAGGAGTTTAGTATGCCAAGAGTAAAAGGTGGCATTGTTTCACGCCGTCGTCATAAGAAAATCCTGAAGCTGGCGAAAGGTTACTTCGGTTCCAAACATCGCCTGTTTAAATCCGCTAATGCGCAGGTAATGAAATCCCTGCTGTATGCATACCGTGACCGTCGTCAAAAGAAACGTGATTTCCGCAAACTGTGGATCACTCGTATCAACGCACAAGCTCGCCTGAACGGCCTGTCCTACAGCCGTCTCATGCACGGCCTGAAAGTAGCTGGCATCGAAGTTAACCGCAAAATGCTGGCTGACCTGGCTGTGAACGACAAAGCAGCTTTCAACGAGCTGGCTACAGTTGCAAAAGGCAAACTGAACGCGTAAGATTTGCCGATGAAGCCGATCTTCCCCAAAAGGGAGGGTCGGTTTTTTTTGTTTGAACCGGTACAAAGAGCAAAAAGAGGCGTTTCATGGGGGGCTTCCGTACAAGCAATTTGGCGGACAAACCATATGGATAATAATGACGCGAAAGGAAGGGGGGAGAGAGGATGTTCAAACATTGCTGTAAGCATGACTATGAGGATTACGATCACAGCGCAAAAAATCGTGAGCCGAACCATAGGTGCCACTGCTGCTACAAAAGGCCAGAACCGAGGTATGCCTACGAATGCCGCTGCTGGAAAAAGCCGGAGTCAATAGATGAATGCCGCTGCTCCTGTTGCAAAAAGCCAGAGCCAAGATATGCGTGCCATTGCTGTTGCAGGAAAAAGCGGGAACGGAAACATGCATACTGTTGCTGCTGCAGGGAGCGGGAGCGCAAGTGTGAGTGCTGCTGTTGCTGCCGAAAAGTGGGCGAGGATGAATGCGACTGGGAGCATGAATACGAGGAAGACGAGTGTGACAAGAAAAGAAAGCATAAAAAGTGCAAGCCTAATGAATGCGAAGAAGACGATGACGAAGATGAAGATGATGATGAAGATCAGGACGAAGAAGAAGATGAAGACGAAGATGAAGATGATGATGAATGTAATTGCGGCAGATGCAAAAAAGAAAAGAAACGGAAAGAGCACTGCTGCAAAAATTGTGGAAAGCCTCATAAAAAATAAAACAAGGCAAGGAAAATGAAAGAAGCTCAGGAATTTCTCTGAGCTTTTACATGTATCTGGGGGGTGCGAAGCATTCCCCGAAATAAGGGTGCCCTCCCCTGTTTAGGTGGAATATCGCCATGTCATGAGTCGAGCTATAATTAATTTGAATATTCCGTCATTTAACGAAAAGGGAGGGCAGGTAAAATGAGGCGGCCGAAATGGATGTTTTTCGTAAGGGAGCTGGATGCGTATCCGACGGGGAAAAGAAGGGTTTTTCTTTTGTTCGTTGTGATATTAGCCAATTTTGTTGCCAACTACGAGTCGCAGATAGCTCCGGTGCTTTCCTTAATTTTGAAAGATATCGGAATCTCAAACCCTGAGTACGGCCTAATCGTCTCCTTGTCAGTCGTAGCGGCTGCATTTGGTGCCTTACTCGGAGGACCTCTGTCAGATCGTTATGGTCGTACGTTGATTCTGGTTCCAGGCTTGTTACTGACCGTTCTCTGCGTATTTGGCATGGCCTTTGTCCATTCTTTTGGCTCTCTCTTATTTATGCGGTTGCTGCTCAACTTTATTGAAGGTGGATTTATCGGTGCTACGGCGGGTCTCGTACGGGATTTTTCACCACGGATGGGCAGGGCGCTGTCATTTGGCTTTTGGAGCTACGGGACATCGGGCTCTAATTTTTTTGCAGCCCTGATTGCCGGTTATACCCTCCCTTATTTTGGAACCTGGCAATCCCAATTTTACATCGCGGGCTTTTTAAGCCTGATTGTCGCTGTATTTGTCTTGTTTACGATACATGATTTATCTCCCAGACTTCGAGAAAAAGTGATTGAAAGCAGCGCCACGGTCGAACAAGTGAACGAGGAGGGGGTTCATCGAGAGCGGGCATCCGCATCGGCAATAGACGGATCGATAGAAAGAGCAGACGCCATGACACCGATGCAGAGTCTCCGTCTCGCTATGAAGCAAAAGCATATTTGGGCCTTGGCTATTGGCTGTACGTTTTTCCTGATGCTCTATCTGACGCTGGCTTCCTACGGACCGTTGATCCTGGTTCAAGCTTTTGGTTACACGCCTGCTCGAGCAGCGTTTGTTTCCCAGTTTTTCTGGCTGTTCAGTCTTGTTACTTTACTTGTAAGCGGTTACATATCCGATAAGCTCCAGCTGAGAAAACTGATGTCACTGATCGGTGTGATCGGAATGATTGTGGTGATGGGCATTTGGATCATGACGATACACAGTCCGATATCAGAATCGAGCATGATCTTCCTGATTTCTTTGATGGGGGGATGTCTGGGATTTGCTTATAGTCCTTGGATGGCCCTCTACTCAGAAAACCTCGAAGACATACATGGCGGAATTCAGGCATCGGGCTGGGCAGTTTGGAGCTTCGTCCTGCGTATTTACGCGATCATCTCCGCGATTCCGCTTAATCTGATCGCCGTGCGCTACGGTTGGGATACGTGGCTATGGATCACGATGATGGGAGCGATTCTTTACATCCCTCTTCTCTGTATGGGCAAAGGCCCCTGGTTCAAGCGGCCATTGACCAAGAGTGTACCGACTGCAATCGACTCATAAACAGAAAAAGAACAGCCGGTTCCCTGATGCGGACGCCGGATGTTCTTTTTACTTAACTGATGATTCGTCGTCGAAGGGCATCGGCGACACCTTGTGTCCGATTTTGAGCACCTAATTTCTTTAGGGCAGACTTGACGTAGTCCTGAACGGTGAATTCACTGATGCCGATGTGATCAGCCATTTCCTTGATGCTCTCTCCCCAAGACATTCGCTGCAATACCTCTACTTCGCGCTTGGTCAGCTTGATTGCTTTGGATAGTGGAAATTCAGTGGCTAGCGCCTTTCCTACCTGCTCGCCGTATTGGCTGAGAGCGTCGATCAAGCTTCTGTTGATCCCATCACAGCCATCTGGATGTCCGGAAATGCCTGCGTAACCAATGACGTTAGAGCCGTGAAAGATAGGGACGATAAGGGCGTAGGTGGTACCATGTACATACTTCGCTGGAATTTGTCTGATCAGATCTGAATCGAGCAGGACGGCCCGCTTTTCACGAATAGCTGAATAGATAGGGGGCATGTTTCGGATGTCTTCACGCTGATCGTTGACGGAATACAGTCCCTGCGCATTTGCCCTGAGTAATCCTTCCCCCATATGGCTCAGCATCGAATAGTTGTACAGGACAGCACCCATGAATGGGAACAAATCAATGAATCCGCGGACGGTTAGCACTAATTTTTCCTCGTGATAAGCAGCCGTTTCAATACGCTGGATATACGCTCGCAATGCCGGACTGACCATGGAGTGGTATCCTCCCTCCATTTTAGGGGTCGTGCACTACCTGTTTTTAGGGGATATATCCGTTTTTTATCACGAAATATAATAGAATTGTAGCGCTTTCATTTTAACAAAAGGCTTATCTAGGCGTAAAGAAAGTATTATCGGAATAATTCGACAATAAAAGGGGTGTTCACGAAAACGACTACAAGCTGGCACACATCCAGCGCGAACACTTGGCAGATCGTAGCCGAGTGAATTTTGCCGTGAGCTTGGGAGTTACGTGCTGGACCAAGCTTGTCCACACGACACTGGTATCCGAGCAAAGGAAGCACCTATGGGCATGGATTTTTTTAAAGAAGCATAGAGGGGGTCAGGTGAGTTTATGACGATTGCATCATCGCGTTTCGGTGTGAGGACGGAAGTGATCAACGGAGCTGGGGTGCGCAGCATGCTGCCTGAGCTATTGCGAGGGCTGGGAGCGAAGCGGGCTGTACTCTTCACGGATCAAGGATTAAATCGTGCCGGGATTACAGAAAAAATTACAGAGCTGTTTCAGGAAATGCCGGAATCGGTTCAGCTGGTAGGCGTCTTCGACGAAATCGAGCAGGACGCCAAGGCAGAAAACATAAACAAGGCAGCGATGTTTGTAAAGGAATGTCAGGGGGATGCGTTGATCGCTTTGGGTGGCGGGAGTGTTCTGGATGCCTGCAAGGCGACAAAGTGGTTGCTGCACAAGAATCACTCTGACATCCGCGATTTGATGCAGGGCTCCACGAGAGAGACGTGGCCGCAGGTACAGCCGATTCCCATTCCTCACATCGCGATTCCGACCACAGCGGGGACAGGTTCAGAAGTATCCCCGATCGCAGTGGTGTACAATGATCGGTTGCAAATAAAAACGAATTTGTCGAGCCCGTACATCAGCGCGGATATTGCTTTGCTGGACCCTGAGCTTACAGTCGGGCTTCCCCCGCGAATTACTGCCTTCACCGGATATGATGCGCTCACACACGCAGTCGAAGCCTACTTTTCCCCGAGAGCAAATCCCATGACGGATGCCTTCGCCTTGCATGCGACGAAGATCATTGTCGAGAATTTGCCGAAAGCGGTATCCACGGGAACCGATCTGCAGGCACGATCAAACATGCTGATGGCAAGCGCGATGGCCATCACTTCTTTTAGCCTCGCGATCACTGCCATCCCCGTTCACAATATGGCTCATGCGTTTGGAGCGAAAATCGGGATCCCGCACGGTTTGGCAAATGCCGTATTGCTGCCAAATGTGATGGCTGCTCTCCCTCACTTGTACTTGCCTAGAATCAACGGGTTTGCCGAAGCGCTCGGGCTATCGGTCCACGATGTCGAACCAAAGGCATGCTTGCAGCAGGTCATTGCATGTATTCGTGAGCTGCGCTCGGAAATTGGCTTGCCAGACACATTCGCTGAATTTGGCTTCGATGAGAAAAGGATCGCCGATATGGTTCCGGCGGTGCTGAGTGATCCGACCGCACTCGCCTTCAAAATCCCAGCAGATACGATCGTGCAAATCTGCCAAGAGGTAGCAGGTGCACCATTATCCGTACAGGAGGAGAGCTCGCGATGACACTAGATCCGAAAGCAAAAGCATTTCTGGACATGGGGGCAGCGGCTGGGGACCCGCCTATGAGCACACTGACCCCAGAGCAAAACCGAGAGCGCACAGCGGGCTTGAAGGCACTGTCGGGGGAGCCCAAGCCGGTAGCGAAAGTGGAGAGCCGGATGATTCCTGTAGAGGGAGCCGAAATTGAGCTGCGCATTTACACGCCGGAAGGCTCAGGATCCTTTCCGCTGCTTGTCTATTTTCATGGAGGCGGCTGGGTCATCGGGGATGTAGAGACGGTGGACACGGTATGCCGTAATATTGCGCACGAGTCCGATTGTGTGGTGGCTTCTGTCAACTATCGCTTGTCACCGGAGCATAAATTTCCAGTACCTGTAGAAGATTGCTACGCGGCTGTGCAGTGGGTAGCTTCGCATGCGCAGGAATTGCAAGCAGATGCCTCGCGTCTCGCTGTAGGAGGAGACAGCGCGGGAGGAAATCTAGCAGCGGTCGTCTCCCAGCTGGCAAAAGAACGCAAAGGTCCAGAGATCTCTCTCCAGGTGCTCATCTATCCGGTCACACAGGTAGGGTGTGACACCGAGTCCTATCGCGAAAATGGAGAGGGCTACTTCCTCACGGCGGATAGCATGCAGTGGTTCTTCCAGCAGTATTTGAATACGGACGAAGAGAAGACGGACGTGCGAGTGTCCCCACTGCTCGCGGAAGATTTGAGCGGGCTGCCGCCTGCCCTGGTGATTACTGCAGAATACGACCCGCTGCGGGATGAAGGAGAGATGTACGCAAAACGACTGAAGCAGGCAGGGGTATCGGTCGAGCTCACTCGGTATGATGGAATGATTCACGGATTTTTTTGGATGGCGGGCATTATGGACCAAGGCGCCCAGGCTATTTCTCAGGTATCGAGTCGCTTACGGTCGGTTTTTGAGCGGCTGTAAAATAGGGGGGAATCGTCGATGAAGTTTGTCGCCTTTCACTTGATGCCCTATCGGGAGCTGCCTGCCGATTTTGAGGAAACGTACCCAAGCGTCTGGGTCACTCCTCCCAAGAAGCTGTATGACCCGAAAAAAGGTCATCGGATGTACCACGATTACTTGGATGAACTGGAGTTTGCGGTGGACCTCGGGTTTGACGCTGTAGGCGTAAATGAACATCATAGCAACGCGTACGGTCTGATGCCCTCGCCCAATCTGATGGGTGCCATTCTCTCCCGTAAAGTGCGGCACAGTGATCAAACAAGCCTGATCGTCCTAGGAAACAGTTTGGCTTCGTACAATCCACCGATTCGGGTGGCGGAGGAAATGGCGATGCTGGATGTGCTCTCGGGTGGCAAGTTTATCGCTGGCTTTCCGGTAGGGACGTCCATGGATCAAAACTACGCGTACGGGATCAATCCTGCCGAGCTTCGCGAGCGCTACTACGAGGCACACGACCTCATCATGAAGACGTGGAAGACGGATGAGATCCTGACCTACAACGGCAAGTACAATCAATTCCGGTACATCAATCCTTGGCCTCGTCCCGCGCAGCGACCGCATCCGCCTGTCTGGATTCCCGGTGGGGGAAGCGTCGAGACCTACGATTTTTCCATTACGCACAACTACTCTTTCTCCTATTTGAGCTATTTCGGCCACAAGTATGCCAAAAAAGTCATGGATCCGTTTTGGGAGCGCAATGATGAGCTAGGGGCTGATCGAAACCCGTATAAGGCAGGCTATTGCCAGATGATTTGCCTCTCGGAAACGGATGAAAGGGCGCAGATCGATTACGAGGAGCATGTGCGCTATTTTTTCAACAAATGCTTGCATGTTGACAGACGTGTAGCGGAAGCACCTGGGTACCGCACGGTGAAGAGCTTGCGCGCGGGTCTTACCTCCCAGTTTGACGGGACTCAGAAAAGCGCAAGCCAGATGCTGAAGGACGGCATGGGCTGGCAAGATTTGATCGATCACGGGTTTATCGTAGCGGGGTCTCCTGCCACTGTTCGAGACATCATGCGGGAGAGCTTGCAAGATATGAGAGTCGGCAATGTCGTCTGTCTGTTCCACATCGGCTCCATGCCACACTGGCTCGTTCAAAAGAATATGCAGCTGTTTGCAGAGGAAGTCAAACCGTATTTGAGCGATATCTACAGCGAGTGGGATCATTCCCCGTATTGGCCAAAGGGGTATGCACAGGAGCAGGAGGTGGAGATGACCAAATAGAGCTTGGATCGTCATGGACAGGAAGAAGAGGGGGGAAAAGGGGTGGCACAGCCAAGTGAGCAGCTGATTGTGGCAAATGAGAGCGTCACCTTTGCTGTGAAGGTAGCGGGGCAAGGGGAGCCTGTGGTCTACTTGCACGGTGCAGGAGGTCTTACTTGGGATCCGTTTCTCGATGAGTTGTCCAATCATTACCAGGTAATCGCGCCGCATATCCCGGGAACAGGGAATTCCTCCGGGCTGGAAAACATACGGGATTTGTGGGATTTGGTTCTCTGCTATTACGATTTATTTGACGGATTGGGATTGGACAGCGCTACAGTGATTGGGCATTCGCTGGGCGGGATGATAGCCCTGGAGCTGGCTGCCTCTGATCAAAGCCGTGTGAAACAAATTGTCGCGATCGCACCAACAGGATTGTTTAAAGAGGAAGAGCCCATACCGGATTTGTTCGCTATGCTGCCAAATGAGGTAGCAACTATCATGGTTGTTGACACGGCTTCACCTGTAGCTGAGATGCTGCGGTATATGCCGAGGGAGACGGAAAAACGGATCGAAGCAACGATTCAGCGCATGCAAAATATGCAGGCAGCAGCAAAATTTCTATGGCCCATTCCAGATAAAGGTCTGGGGCGCAGAATGCACCGAATCAAAGCGCCGACACTGCTGATCTGGGGACAGCAAGACCGCTTCATCCCTGTTTCGTACGCGGAGGATTTTTGCAGGGGCATCATCCATTCCGAGCTGGTGGTGATCAATCAGGCGGCACATCTCGTGACGTTGGAGCAGACGGAGCAGGTTTTAGAAGCGGTCAAAGGGTTTGTGGGAGCTTATCAGGACGATGCCTACGGGAGGGTAAACGGATGAGACAGGAGTTCATTTCGACCCAGCAGCGAGGATTGCGTACAGAGCTGCTGCCTTACCAGCTGTATCAAAAAGCGAAGCGGTTTGGCATGTGGGACCCCCAAGATATCGACTTCTCTCAGGATCGCGAAGACTATGCCGCGATGACAGAGGAGCAGAAAAACGAGACCTTGGGCAGAATCGCCGGATTTTTAGGAGGAGAAGAAGCCGTTACGTTGGATCTGCTGCCTTTGATCATGGTAATAGCCAAGCAGGGCCGACTTGAGGAAGAGATGTTTTTGACCACCTTCCTGTTCGAAGAAGCGAAGCATACCGAATTTTTTCGGCTGGTTGTAGATGAAATTGGAGAGAAACGAGATTTAAGCCAGTATCATGGGGATGTCTATAAAAAGATCTTTCACGATATACTCCCTACCGCATTGAACCGGCTGCTGACGGATGAATCACCGGAAGCGCTTGCAGAAGCATCGACTGTGTACAACATGTTCGTAGAAGGGGTCTTGGCGGAAACGGGATATTACGCCTTTTATGAAGGTCTGAACAAAGCGGGAGTCATGCCCGGACTGATGAAAGGGATTGGCTACCTCAAGACCGATGAGGCCCGGCATATCAGCTACGGCACCTTTCTCTTGCAGCGACTGATCTGTGAGCATCCGCATGTCCACGACGTGATCGTCAAAAAGATGGCAGAGCTAGCTCCGTTAGCGACCCAGCTCTACCAGGGAGTCGATCCGGAAAGAAAGGCAAGCGCATACGGCGTCCGTGTAGAGGAAGTCCAGCAATTTGCCAAAAAGCAATTGGCGGTGCGCATGGAAGTGCTGGCAAGAGCAAAGGGCCAGACGATGGAAGAGCTGTATAAGCAGACAAGAGCAGCGGTGGATCTATAGGAATAGCCTCCTTGAAGGATAAAATACTGCAGGCACTCGGGAATTCCTGAGTGCTTTTTCATTTGCGTGTGTTAGTCATCAGGAAAAAGCGGAAACTGCAGCTCCGACCCAAGTCGGAAGAAAAAACCATCAAACGTCTGTGTCGAGTTGACTTCCTGTCGCCATACAATAAAAAGCGTTACAGGAAAACATTGGATAGGGAGAGAGACTAGATGAGAAAACAAAAATGGATGATGACAGGTGCTTCTATGCTGGTAGCTGCCGCTTTGTTTGTGCCCGGTGCTTTCGCAAAAGAGAAGGACGATTCGTATGTAGCGCCTTCCAGCGTCTTTGGCACGCAGGTTTTGTTTGGAGAGGAGAAGCTGCCGACATACGGTCCTGCCCATTTCTTTGCACCACCAGAAAATGAGAACAACGATCGTTAAAGCAGGGAACGGTTGATGGACATACGCTGTCAGACTTGAAATGAGTCTGGCGGCTGTTTTCTTTTCGCAGGACGAATCGCCAGTTGCTGTCCTCACACATATGATGGTGGGTGAATCAATGCAAGAAAGGAGTTTGGCTGATGAGCGATCGCCACATGATGGCGGATGAGGATCTGCAGGTGTGGGCATACCGACTGGAAGCCAAGGCGCCTATGGACGTTTTGGTGACAGCGGTGGAAAATTATGCGAGCGGACTCGTTCTCGCATCTAGCTTTGGTGCGGAAGACGTCGTATTGATCGACATGCTGCACAAGCTGGCACCCACGATTCCTGTCTTTTATTTGGACACGAACAAACATTTTAACGAGACGTACGATACACGTGATCGGCTGCAGGAGCGGTACGGGACGGCATTTATTCAGGTGCTACCCCAACTGACGCTAGAAGAGCAAGCCCAGCAGCATGGCGACAAGCTGTGGGAGCGAGAACCGAATCTCTGCTGTGAGATTCGCAAGGTAGAGCCGTTGAAGCGGGTGCTCTCCCAGTATCAGGCTTGGGTGACGGGAATCCGCAGAGAGCAGGCGCCTACCCGGGCAAACGCAAAAAAAGTGGAATGGGATGAAAAGTTCAACCTGGTGAAGTTCAATCCACTCGCAGATTGGACCGAGTCCCAAGTCTGGGAATATATACATGCCAATGATGTCCCCTACAATCCCTTGCACGATCGAAACTTTCCCAGCATCGGCTGCAGCGTGTGTACGCGTGCGGTACTGCCGGGTCAGGACCCTCGCTCGGGAAGATGGGCAGGTCACGAAAAAACAGAATGCGGACTGCACAAATGAGTGGCAGGGGAGGCGAAAAAATGACACAGACAAACCTGCCGACAAAGACCATTCTCATCGACAGATGGACGCTATCTGACATTGATTGTCTTGCGATTGGCGCATTTGCACCCCTTGCCGGATTCATGGGAGAAGAAGATTATCACGCTGTTGTCGAGACGATGCGACTGGCGAGTGGAGCCGTTTGGCCGTTGCCGGTCACACTGGCTGTTGACGAGGCAAAGCATGGCACCATTCAGGTCGGCGAGCGTGTCTTGTTGCGTGGCGAAGAAGGTGTCGATTACGCGATCTTGCACGTGGAAAGCAGCTATCGTCCAGACAAAAGGCGGGAAGCCCAGCAGGTCTTTCGGACGACAGATTTGGAGCATCCAGGGGTAAAAAAACTGATGCAAAAAGGCGAGGTGTACTTGGGCGGACCGCTGGAATATTTACAGCGGCCAGTACCTGAGCAATTCGCTGACTACTACCTCACTCCGGCTCAGACGCGAGAGATTTTTCAGCAAAAAAACTGGAAAACCATCGTGGGCTTTCAAACGCGCAATCCCGTGCACCGGGCACATGAATACATCCAGAAAGCAGCATTGGAAACCGTCGATGGCCTGTTTTTAAATCCGTTGATGGGCGAAACGAAATCAGATGACGTTCCGGCTGTCGTGCGAATGGAAAGCTACTTGGCACTCTTGGAAAATTACTACCCAGCCAATCGTGTCCTGCTCGCTGCCTTTCCCGCTGCGATGCGCTACGCAGGCCCCAGAGAAGCCGTTTTCCACGCGATGGTGCGCAAAAATTACGGCTGCACTCATTTTATCGTGGGACGCGATCATGCAGGGGTAGGCGATTATTACGGAACCTATGACGCCCAGCATATCTTCTCGGAATTCGAGCCAGAAGAGCTGGGGATATCGCTTTTGTTTTTCGAGCACAGCTTTTATTGCAAGAGCTGCGAAGGGATGGCCACGACCAAGACGTGCCCGCACGAGAAGAGTCAGCATGTGACGTTATCTGGAACCAAGGTACGTGAAATGCTGAGAAACGGTATCGTCCCGCCTCCGCAATTCAGTAGACCGGAAGTGGCGAAAATATTGATTGATGGATTGAGTGAGAAGGTACGAAGAGCGTGAGTGAGAGAGTGCGGAACGGGTTGTGCCGTTCCGTTTTCCTCTCTTTTTTTTAGGACGAGCCAGCTTGTTCTTGTATGCGCTTTCATCCAAAACCCTTGCTATGTCGCCGATTTTTATTGAACGTTCGTTCGGACGAAAGTCTAAAAAAATGTCGTTCTTTTCGTTGACACCCCCTAGGTGCCTAGCTATAATCAGACGTAACACTTTATATTCTGACAACAACAATATTGAAAATATTGTTATAATAGCAGGCTATGACGAGGAGGATGCGCGTCAACTCTTTTCCAGAGAGCCCGGATTGCTGAGAACCGGGTAAAGAGCGCTCGCATTGCTCGCCTCCGAGCTGTTTCGCTGAAACTTGCGCAAGTAGGTAGTAGGCAGAACCGTTTAACACCCGTTAGCGTGTTACAGTCCACAATACGTTGTGACTGGCTGAGATCGGCTGACCGTGAGGCGCCGATAAAGTTGGGTGGTACCGCGAACCCTTTCGCCCCAAAAGACATGGAAATCGAACCGTGTCGGGGCGAAAGGGTTTTTCTATGTTGTTATAGTTATTTTCAATACCTGTTGGAAAGTGGGAGGAGGAGAGGAAATGAGTGTTGAAATGGCCGAAATGCAGAGAAAGAACAGTATTCCACCGATTCAGTTCGGCGAAGAGGTTACGGGGGCAGAAACATTGCTTCGGTGTTTACTCCTCGAAGAAGTAGAATACATCTTCGGCTATCCAGGTGGGGCAGTACTTCCGATTTACGATTCCTTGTACGGGAGCTACTTCAAACACATTTTGACCCGCCATGAACAAGGCGCGATCCACGCAGCTGACGGGTACGCTCGAGCTACGGGCAAACCGGGAGTCTGTATCGCAACATCCGGTCCAGGGGCAACCAACCTGGTAACAGGAATTGCGACTGCGCAAATGGACTCGGTTCCGCTGGTGTGTATCACGGGTAACGTCGCCCAGTCGTTGATTGGGACAGACGCTTTCCAGGAAGCAAATATCACGGGGATCACGGTTCCGATTACGAAGCACAGCTACTTCGTTCGGGACGTGCGCGATCTGCCACGCATCGTAAAAGAAGCGTTCCACATCGCTACGACAGGCCGTCCGGGCCCTGTGTTGATCGATATCCCGAAAGATGTCGCGAATGCCATTGCACCGTTCACCTATCCAGATCATGTAGAAATTCGCGGCTACCGAGCTGAGGTAGTTCCAGAGGATGAAGAGGTTCAAAAGTTTATCGATGCAATCAAATCGGCAAAGCGTCCCGTAATCATGGCAGGTGGCGGTATCATCGCAGCCAGTGCCGACAAGGAACTGCTTGCTTTTGCAGAGAAAACACGAATCCCGGTTATCAATACATTCATGGGTCTGGGCGGTTTCCCGGGAACACATGAGCTGTCTCTCGGAATGCCGGGGATGCACGGTAACTTCACGGCGAACCAAGCGCTGCTCAACGCCGATTGTGTCATCGGCTTAGGTGTCCGCTTCGACGACCGGATCACCATGGGCCGCACCAAGGAGTTCGCACCAAATGCCCGCATCGTCCACGTCGATATCGATCCGGCCGAGTTGGGTAAAAACGTATCCACAGCGGTGACCGTCACTGGCGATGTGAAAAACACGTTGGAAAGAGCGATTCCGCTGGTGACTGCATGTGAATCAGAGGCATGGATCAAGCAGCTGAAAGACTGGCAGCAAAAACAGCCGTACAAGTACAAGACAGACGGAGATACGTTGAAGCCGCAAGCTGTCATTGAACTGCTGTACACCTCCACAGATGGGGAAGCGATCGTCACTACGGACGTAGGACAGCACCAGATGTGGACAGCACAATACTACAAGTTCAAAAACGCTCGCTCTTTCATCTCTTCCGGTGGTCTTGGCACGATGGGCTTTGGCTTCCCGGCTGCGATCGGGGCGCAAATCGCTCACCCGGAACGCACGACCATTGCTGTAGTGGGAGATGGCGGCTTCCAGATGACGAATCAGGAGCTCGCAATCGTATCCCAATACAACATTCCGGTGAAGGTCGCAATCGTCAACAACCAGTGCTTGGGGATGGTTCGTCAATGGCAAGAGTTGTTCTACGACAACCGTTACAGCCAAATCGACCTGACCTGCAGCCCGGATTTCGTCAAGCTGGCTGAAGCATACGGCGTCAAAGGCTTGCGGGCATCAACTCCGCAAGAAGCCGAAGCAGTGTGGGCAGAAGCGCTGGCGCATGACGGTCCAGTCGTGGTTGACTTCCGTGTCGCACAGGGAGAAAACGTCTATCCAATGGTAGCTGCTGGAGACACACTAGATCAGATGGAATTGGGGGAAGAGTAAGATGCAGCAACACACGATTGCCGTACTCGTCAACGACTACCCCGGGGTGTTGACCCGCGTATCCACCTTGTTTGGTCAACGCGCGTTCAACATCGACAGCATCACGGTAGGGGGCACAGAAGAGGCAGGGTTGTCCCGGATGATTATCACCACCGGGGGAGATGACCGTCAGATCGACCAGCTGATGAAACAGCTGCATAAGCTGATCGACGTCATTTCCGTGACCAATCTCAGTGCAAACCCGTACGTGTCTCGGGAGTTGGCGCTCATTAAGGTCAGCGCATCACCTAGCCAATTGGCTGAGCTGAACGGGATTGTTGAACCGTTCCGTGCAGCGATCGTCGACGTGGGGCCAAGCTCCTTGATCGTTCAGGTGACAGGTGATTCTGAAAAGATTGACGCGCTGCTCGTATTGCTGCAAAGCTATGGTGTACTCGAATTGACGAGAACCGGCTCAGTAGCGATGGCTCGCAGTATTGTTCCAGCAACAGCCGCTGCAACGGTTTAAATTGCAAAATTCTGAATAGAAATTCATACTAAACAACATTTTAGGGAGGCTACACAAATGGTAAAAATGTATTATGAAGCAGACGTAAAACAAGAGGTACTGCGTGGCAAAACAATCGCGATCATCGGTTATGGAAGCCAAGGACACGCGCAAGCACAAAACCTGCGCGATAGCGGATATAAAGTAGTAGTAGGTCTGCGCCCAGGAAAATCTTGGGACGTTGCGGTAAAAGACGGCTTCGAAGTTTTGACAGTAGCAGAAGCTACTAAACGCGCTGATGTAGTTCAAATCCTGATGCCAGACGAACGTCAAGCACAAGTGTACCGCGATGAAGTAGCTCCAAACCTGAAATCCGGCGCAGCTCTTTGCTTCTCCCATGGTTTCAACATCCACTACGCGCAAATCGTTCCACCAGCTGACGTTGACGTAATCATGTCAGCTCCAAAAAGCCCAGGTCACCTGGTTCGCCGCGTGTACCAAGAAGGCTTTGGCGTACCTGGCTTGATCGCTATCTACCAAGATGCGACTGGCAATGCAAAAGACCTGGCTCTGGCATACTCCAGCGGAATCGGCTGCACCAAAGCTGGTGTTATCGAAACAACCTTCCGTGAAGAAACCGAAACAGACCTGTTCGGTGAGCAAGCTGTCCTTTGCGGTGGCGCGAGCGAGCTCGTAAAAGCTGGCTTCGACACTTTGGTAGAAGCTGGATACGCTCCAGAAATCGCCTACTTCGAGTGCTTGCATGAGCTGAAGCTGATCGTTGACCTGATGTACGAAGGTGGCCTGGCTCGTATGCGCTACTCCATCTCCGACACAGCTGAATACGGTGACTACAGCACAGGCCGCCGCATCATCACTGACGAAACTCGCAAAGAAATGAAAAAAGTACTGGCTGAAATCCAAGATGGTACTTTCGCTCGCAACTGGATCCTGGAAAACCAAGCAAACCGTCCTGGCTTCACTTCCCGCCGTCGTCTGGAAGCAGAACACGGTATCGAAGTAGTAGGTGAGCAGCTGCGTGGCATGATGTCTTGGCTGAATAAAGAAACGAAAAAAGAAGAAGCGAAAATCGGTCAATAATTGGCCTGCGCACAGACAATATATAATGTAGGAAAAAAAGTGGAGGTGAAAAGTTCATGCGGACCATTGAGATTTTTGATACGACCCTGCGGGATGGAGAGCAGTCTCCTGGCGTCAATATCAGCACGAACGAAAAGGTGGAGATTGCCCTTCAACTAGAAAAGTTGGGCGTAACGAGGATCGAGGCAGGCTTTGCAGCTGCCTCCCCTGGTGACCAAAAGTCGGTGGCCGAAGTGGCGAAGCGGGTGAAAAACTCGACTGTCGTAAGCCTGGCACGTGCCGTTAAAGACGACATGGATAAAGCATACGAAGCGCTTCGCGACGCGCAAAACGCATCCCTCCACGTCTTTCTTGCAACATCTCCGATTCACCGTCAGTACAAGCTGAATATGAGCAAGGAGCAAGTGCTGGAGCGCGCCGTCGAAGCGGTCACCTACGCGAAAAAGTACTTCACAGAGGTACAATTTTCCGCAGAGGATGCGGCTCGTACAGAAATCGACTTTCTGGCACAGGTCGTCGAGGCAGTCATCAAGGCCGGGGCTACTACGGTCAATATTCCGGATACGGTTGGCTACATGACGCCAATCCAGTACGGACAGATCTTCAGTGACTTAAGACGCCTCGTACCGGCAACGGAAGGCATTCGCCTGAGCTGCCACTGCCATGACGATCTGGGTATGGCGGTAGCCAACAGCCTTGCTGCTGTCGAAGCAGGAGCAACGCAAGTAGAGGGAACCATCAACGGGATCGGCGAGCGTGCCGGTAACGCGGCCCTCGAAGAAGTCGCACTGGCTCTGGAAACGCGCAAGGATTACTACCAGGCGACGACCAAGCTTCATTTGAAAGAAATCGCACGTACCAGCCAACTGGTTAGCCGTTTGACAGGGATGATCGTTCCGGGGAACAAAGCCGTCGTGGGAGCAAACGCATTTGCACACGAATCTGGCATTCACCAGGACGGCGTGCTGAAGGAAGTTACCACGTACGAAATCATCCGTCCAGAGTCGGTCGGCTTCAAGTCGAACAAACTGGTGCTCGGTAAACACTCGGGTCGCCATGCGTTTAAAGAGAAGCTGATTGAGCTCGGCTACCATTTGGAGCAGGAAGAAGTAAACACAGCTTTTGCTGCCTTCAAGGTACTGTGCGACAAGAAAAAAGAAATCAGCGACGACGATATTCTCGCGCTGGTCGATACCAAAATGGTAAAAGGCCAGGAAGCCTTCCAGCTGGAATCTGTCCAGCTCACTTACGGAAACCTCTCCGTGCCAACAGCGAGTGTGCGGCTGATGTGCGCAGATGGCTCCGCAGTGGAAGAAGCAGCGGTCGGGAATGGCTCCGTCGATTCGATCTACAAAGCCATTGACCGTGCGACAGGCGAAGATGTGACGCTTGTTGACTACAAGATCCTTTCCGTTACACAAGGGAAGGACGCATTAGGTGAAGTGTTCGTCCGTCTGCAGCAAGGTGAACTCACGGTGACTGGCCGCGGTGTGAGCACAGACGTTTTGGAAGCGAGTGCGATCGCCTATGTACGTGCCATCAACAAGATTCTGGAGCGTCGGGGCGAATCCGTGCCAGTAGGTGTCAACTAACGTCCGCATTCCCCCTTTGGGTAGGATGAGGGAACCAGTAGAGAACGGAAACCATTACAGAATAGAAAAGCGGGATAGACGATGAAAAAAGAGTATCGTATTGCCGTTCTTCCAGGAGACGGTATTGGACCGGAAATCATGCAGGAAGCGGTCAAAGTCCTCACTCTTGTAGGAGAACGCGAAGGAGTCACCTTTACGTGTGAAGAAGGCCGCATCGGTGGGATCGCCATCGATACGGACGGAACGCCGTTGCCGGAAGAAACGGTGAAGCTGGCAAAACAAGCAGATGCTGTATTGCTGGGAGCTGTTGGCGGGCCGAAATGGGATCAAAATCCGGGTCATTTGCGTCCAGAGACGGGTCTCTTGGGTATCCGCAAGGCGCTGGGACTGTTTGCAAACATCCGCCCAGCAACGATGCACAGCTCCCTGGTAGAAGCTTCCTCGCTCAAGCCTGAAGTCGTATCGGGTGTGGATCTGATCGTCGTTCGTGAGCTGACAGGCGGTATCTATTTCGGAGAGAAAAAACGCTACGATGGCCCGAATGGGGAAGTAGCGGAAGATCAATGCATTTATCATGAGGCAGAAATCGAGCGAATCGTTCGCGTCGGCTTTGACATTGCTCGCAAGCGTCAAAAGCGCCTCGTTTCTGTTGACAAAGCAAACGTTCTGGAAAGCTCCCGCCTCTGGCGCAAAGTTGCTGAGCGTGTCGCTGCGGATTATCCAGATGTGGAGCTGTCGCACCAGCTGGTTGACTCGTGCGCGATGCAGCTGGTACGTGAGCCGAAGCAGTTCGACGTCATTGTGACCGAGAACATGTTTGGGGACATCCTCAGTGACCAAGCAGCGATGTTGACCGGATCCATCGGTATGCTGTCCTCTGCAAGCCTGGCTGCAGGCAGCTTCGGGCTGTACGAGCCTGTTCACGGCTCTGCGCCTGACATCGCAGGAAAAGGAATTGCCAACCCATTGGCAACCATCCTGTCTGTAGCGATGATGCTTCGCCTGTCCCTCGGGATGGATGAGGCAGCTAATGCAGTGGAAAATGCTGTCTGGTCGGTTCTGGAAGCTGGTCATCGTACAGGTGACATCGCCAGCGATCGCAGCAAAGCTATCGGCACAGTGGAGATGGGGCAACTGGTTCGCGACGAGCTGTCCAAAACTTTGGTACAGAAGTAAACAAGCAAACCCTGCCGTTTTCCCTCGGGAAGAATGGCAGGGTTTTTGTTTGACCAAATAACTGTACTGAGTATTATAATATACTATAGATAGGTAATCTTGGAGGGAACAAGCTGTGGCTTCCATACCGTTTTTCATCTGTTTCTTACTCATTCTGTTCCTCACGGTGATTGCCGGATTGGCTGCAAAACGAAGAGTGAAGGAAGCGAGTGATTTTACCAACGCAAGCGGCTCCTTGACGTCAGGGATGGTCGCGGGGGCATTGGTAGGCGGATTTGTCGGCGGGACGTCGATCGTAGGTACAGGAGAGCTGGCCTTTTCGCATGGACTCGCTTCGCTCTGGTTTACCTTGGGTGGCGGTGTTGCGGTGATCCTGCTCGGATTTACAGCGCGACGCTTTCGTCAAATGCAGGTGGAGACGCTGCCAGAGCTGATCGGGCTGCAGTATGGACCGCAGGCTCAGCTAGGGAGCAGCCTGTTTTTGTCACTGGGAATGTTTATTCAGGTGATTGCGCAGATTCTCGCCGCCTTGCCGTTCGTCTCTGTCTTTTGGCAGACGAATCTGCCTGTGCTCGCTTTGCTCCCGTCGCTCTTGATCATCGCGTACGTCTTCGCTGGAGGATTTATGGGGGCGAGCCTAGTTGGCACGCTCAAGACTGTGATGCTCGTGGCGCTTTTGCTTGGGACGGGCGTTTGGCTTTGGGCTACTATCGATGGTGTGACGTATGTGAAATGGTGGCAGGAAGGGCGCTTTCAGCTCATCGTCCCGGAAGCGGGGATGGGATGGGCGCAAGGGTTATCCATGCTCATCGGAATCTTTTCCACCCAAACCTACCTGCAGCCGATCTTTGCCAGCCGCAGCACACATGCAGCGAAAACCGGTGCGATCACAGCGGGCGTCCTAATCATTCTGATCGGTTTGGTCAGTGCGTGGATCGGGATGTTCATGCATGATGTTCACCCGGAATTGCTGCCGCGTGAAGCGATTCCGCAGTTTTTCCTGATGCATTCACCTGCATGGCTGGCGGGTGCTGCCTATGCGATTATCCTGCTATCAGTCGTCATGACAGGAGCTGCTTTGACGCTCAGTATTGCAACGATTTTAAATCGGGACGTGCTCCAGCGCTATTCTACCCGATTTGGTGAAGAGACCCGCAAGCTGGCTGTATCAAGGCTTATGATCCTGGCCGTTATCGGCATATCCTACGCGATAGTGTGCTGGGACGATCGAGGGCAAATCCTGCATTGGGCATTCCTGGCCATGACCTTGCGCGGTGTGACGATCTTTTTCCCCGTCATTTTTTACTTGCTGCGGATCTCTCCTGTTCAATCCAAATGGGCAGTTGCTGCGATATGGGGAGCGCCCATCTTTTCCCTGGTGTGGAGCGGATGGTTCTTGCCGATCACCGGGATTGACCCGCTTGTCATCAGCGGCTTCTGGAGCGCTTTGGCACTGCTCATTGGCTGGTGGCTAGTGCGCAAAGAGCCGCGGCAAAATGACATGTCTTTACGGCACGTGGATACACATTAGTGGAAAAAAGCGAACCCCGTACTTGCCTTTCACGAAGGAAGTACGGGGTTTTTCGCACGATGCTATCCAATTGTGATCTTGCCTTTTGGATAGCGGATGTATTCTTTCTGCTTGCGCTGAGCCAGGGCAAAGGCGATCGTCAGTGGCCCCAATCTGCCTGCAAACATCGTGAGCACGATCAGAATCTTGCCAAAAGGCGATAGCTCAGGCGTTAACCCCATCGATAAGCCAGTAGTAGCAAAGGCAGAGGTGACTTCAAACAAGATCATCTGAAACGGTGCACCAGGTTCCGAAATGGCAAGGATCATCGTGACGGCGATCACGATGAACAGCCCGATCATCGTAACAGTCAAAGACTTGTAGATCATGTGAGGCAGAATGCGCTGACGGAAGAAGATGACATCTTCCTTCCCTTTGATTTGGGCCACAACAGCACCTATCAGGGTGGCAAAGGTGGTCGTCTTGATCCCGCCGCCTGTTGATCCGGGAGAAGCCCCGATAAACATCAACAAGATGATGAGGAACAAGGAAGATTGATGCATATCGCCAATGCTGAGCGTATTGGAGCCGGCTGTCCTCGCCGTCACGGACTGATAGAGGGAGCCGAGTACTTTTCCTAGCATGGACAGCGGCTGAAGCGTTTTTGGATTCGTGTATTCCAGTGCGAAAATCAGTACCGTTCCTAAGACGACGAGGAGGGCGGTCGTAGAAAGAACGACTTTTGTATGCAAGGATAGCCGGTGTGTATGGCGATAGTCATATACCTCGCTTACGACCATAAACCCGATCCCGCCTACGATAATCAGGGCGCAGACGACGAGTGTGACGAGGGGATCATCTACGTAGGCAGTCAGGCTAGCGTAATCCCCCATCAAGTCAAAGCCGGCGTTGTTAAAGTTGGAGATCGCATGGAAGAAGCCAAAGTAAATGGCTTTCCCCAAAGGAAAATCAAAAGCAAAGCGGATGGACAACAAAATCCCGCCAATGAGCTCAGCTAAAGCAGTAAAGATCAGAATCATTTTTGCCAGCCGCACGACTCCTTCTATGGAAAGCTGGTTCAACGATTCCTGCAGGATGAGGCGCTCACGCAAAGAGATTTTTTTTCGCATGAGTAAGGCAAAAAAAGTGGCGAGTGTCATAAATCCGAGTCCGCCGATTTGGATGAGCGCAAGAATGACGATCTGTCCAAAAACGGTAAAAGTAGTACCGGTATCTACGACTACCAATCCGGTGACACAGGTAGCAGAAGTGGCGGTAAACAAGGCATCCAGCCAATCTAGCCCCCTGCCATCCACAGTAGCAGAAGAGAGGGTTAATAAGAAGGAGCCGATCAGAATAATGAGAGCAAACCCGATGACAAGTGTCTTGGGCGGGTCCAGACGGAGCTTCTCAACGACTTTCCGTATCATAATAGGGATGACCTCGACTTTTCGATGCTTCAAAGTAGGGACGATCTAGGCGTTCGCTTCCAGTTAGTATGGTAGGAATGCTTGGAAATATAACGAGATGCGTTTACCGGATCAAGGCTGCTCCCAAACGAGACAGCCAGTGCTTGAGCTCGCGTTCCTCCATGGGAGCGAGCGGGAAGCGCACGGCGGGGCGGCGCACAGTGTCGTCCGGCTCGTCGGCTACCCGAAAAGCGTGCCCAGGGGTAAGCTCCAGGCCTTCCTCGAGCAGGATGGCGACGATTCTGTCCTCGTTTTCAGCCGCTCTGGCAGATGCTACTCCCCATTCGATCCACGTGTTTAAGCCTCCCGAGATCGGATACATGCGGGCATGGGCAGGCAGAGAGTGGCGCTGCTCCTCCCACAGACGTTGAAAACGCGAATGAAAAAGAGCGCGCCTGTCAGATAGGTACACATCCGAAAACCACGGATCATCCAGGAGCTTGATCGCAGCCTCAACTACGACCAGGGAGGGCTCAGCGCCTGTCATGGATACGATTTGACGGAATCTTTCCAGCTCTTCCTTGCTAAGCTCAGCTGGCAGCATCAGGACACCGAGCTGCAGATCCCGCGCGAGTGTTTTGGACAAAGAGTGCAGATAGTAGACTTGGACGGAGATTTTCGCATCGATGGCCATCTGGTACAGGGGAGTGCTGGGCTCAGAAAACCACAGGTCTCCGTAGTGGTCGTTTTCTACCATGCGCACGTTCTTTTGCGCGGCCCATTGCAGCAGCTCTTCCTTTCGCTGGTGCGAATAGCTGATCCCTGTAGGGAAGTGATAGTGCGGGTTGATGAGCAGCCAATTGGCAGGGTAATGCTCATGCTCTTCGTCGAGCGCCTGCATGGAGATGCCTTCCTCATCCATGCGAATGGGACGGACGGTAATGCCGCATTGACTGAGCAGCCGCAAAAATACCGGATAGCTGTATTCTTCGACGTAAACCACATCCCGAGGATTCATGACTCGCTGTGCCAGGAAAGCAAAGCCGCTGGTGCTGCGGTTAAATGACAGCACACGCTCCGGGAAATGGGGGAGTCCTCTGCGGCTCAAATGGTCGGCAAACACTTTGGCGGCATGAGCGAGTCGGACTTTCTTTTGGGCAGATGGCTCATCCAATACAGCAAGGCTGTCGTTAAAAGCACTGCGCAGCCGCTTTACCAGCTCTTCGCCAGGGCGGGGAGAGGAGTCGGCGAGCGAGGCGATCGGGATATCGGTGAGCGGCAGCCGGCTCTCCAGCCGAGCTTCCTTGGCCCTTTGCGTCAAATAGTAGCCTTTGCCGTGGACCGCTTCCAGCCAGCCTTCTTCAGCCAGATGATCATAGGCTTTTTTTACAGTTTCCAGCGAGCAGCCACTGACGGTTTTCATGTCACGCAAGGAAATCAGCTGCTGCCCGTCTACGAGAAAAGCGCCGTGGAGGATCGCTGTCTGTAATTGTTCGGCAAGCTGTATGTACATGGGCGTATGTGCTTGTTTGTGAAAGTGAAACGCGAAAAAAGGGCGGTTTGCCATTCGGCTGCGCCTCCTTGTCTGTCAAAAATAGCAGTCAAAAGAATTATATAGGAAAAGAAGCGGATGTAGGTAGCGAACAATTAGAAAAACTCCCGTTGCCATTCGCGTGCATGGTATGATAACCAAAGAGATTACGGATGGGAGCTGACAAAAGGGACATGAGTACGCAGGAACATAAAGCACTATCGCCCAAACAGGTAACGTGCATGGTCATCACTGTCTCTGATACGAGAACAGAGGAGACAGACAAAAGCGGTCAGCTGATGAGAGCGCTGCTTGAAGAAGCGGGACATGCTATCGCTCTGTATCAAATCGTCAAGGACGAACCTGCTGAGGTACGCGCTGCTATCGAGAACGGCATGAATCATGCTGACGTACAAGTGATTTTGTTAAACGGAGGAACAGGTATCTCACCGCGCGACAACACGTTTGAGGCCGTTTCTGCTTTGCTGGAAAAAGAGCTGCCAGGCTTTGGCGAGCTGTTTCGGATGCTGAGCTACACCGAAGACATCGGGCCTGCCGCAATGCTCAGCAGAGCGATCGCAGGAACGAGAGCCGGCAAGGCGATCTTTTCCACACCGGGATCGACGGGAGCAGTTCGATTGGCGATGAACAAGCTGATCGTACCCGAGCTTGGCCATGTGGTACGAGAGCTGAACCGCTAAAAGATAGGGAGTGGGGCGACGTGGCGATGCGCGCATGTTGCCCTTTTTTCATGCAGATGGTTCGCAGGGAGAGTGGACGGGATTTGCCGTATTCTGTCCGCTTATGGTACTGTTACCAAAGGAATATGACTCATGCAGTCAAAACACAAGTAATGCATGAGCCAGATCGTGCAAGGAGAGTAGACAGAAACATGAATATCTTGTTATCGACGTTAAATGCAAAGTTTATCCATTCTTCATTGGCCCTACGCTATTTGCGCAGCTATGCGCAGGCTTCCTTTCCTACAATTGAGCTGGTCGAATATACCATTAATGATGTGACGTTAAACATTGTGGCGGACATCTACAAGCGTGAGCCGGATGTCGTGGCGTTTTCCTGTTACATCTGGAATATCCGTGAAACGTTGGACGTGATTCGCAATCTGAAAAAGGTTTGCCCGGATGTACCTGTCATTTTAGGGGGACCGGAAGTCACGTACGACGCTGATTTTTGGATGAAAAAGCATCCGGAGATTGATGTCATTGCCATCGGTGAGGGGGAGCAGACCTTCCTGGAGCTGCTCCAGGCTTATCAGGAGGCGAAAGAGACGGGACAGCCTCCGCGCTTGCGGGACGTAGCCGGGATCGCCTATCGGGACCAGGAGCACGTCCGTTTCTCCATGCCTCGTGCCCAGATCGAGGAGATGGACACCATTCCTTCTCCGTATCAGGATCATTTGGATGAGCTAAACAACCGGGTCGTGTATTTCGAAGCGTCCCGAGGCTGCCCGTTCAAATGTCAGTACTGCCTGTCGTCCATTGAAGACGGGGTTCGCTACTTCAGTCTGGAGCGGGTAAAGGAAGATTTGCTGCGTTTGATCAACCACGGGGTCAAGACGATCAAATTCGTTGACCGTACATTTAACATCAATAAAAAGTATGCATTGGAGATCTTTCAATTTCTGATCGACAATCACAATGGAACGGTTTTTCAATTTGAAATTACCGCTGATATTTTGCGCGCGGATGTCCTCGACTTCTTGACTGAGAATGCCCCACCGGGAGTTTTCCGTTTTGAGATCGGCGTACAGTCGACCAATGACGAGACCAACCGACTCGTTCAACGCATTCAGCGCTTCGACCGATTGTCTCGGACGGTTACGCAGATCAAAAACTCCGGCAAAATCGATCAGCATCTGGACTTGATCGCCGGACTGCCGGAAGAAGACTATCAGTCCTTCCGAAAAACGTTCAACGATGTATTCGCCCTGCGGCCAGAAGAGCTCCAGCTGGGCTTTTTGAAAATGCTGCGCGGAACCGGTGTGCGTGCTCGTGCAAAAGATCATGGCTACGTCTTCATGGATGAATCCCCGTATGAGATTCTCGGAAACAACGTCCTGTCATTTGGCGACATGCAAAAAATCAAACGCGTAGAAGACGTACTTGAGAAATACTGGAATGCCCATCGGATGGACCATACGCTGGAATGGTTGCTGGAGCACGTGTTCGAATCGCCGTTCGACTTCTTCCAGTCATTTGGCGACTACTGGGAATCAAAAGGCTGGAGCCGGATTGGACACCAGCTGGAGGACCTGTTCACCCGCCTGCAAAGCTTTTTGCAAACGCAGCAGGTGGAGAAGCTCGAGCATGTCATCAGCCTGATGAAATTCGACTTCCTGCACAACCAGAAGCATCGGCCGCGCAAGCTATGGTGGGAAGATGTCATGGAGAAGCAGGAGATGCAGGCTACATTCACGGCGGTCTTTGAACAGAGGGACCAGCTGCGGGAAGACTTCGCCCGCCATGCTTCCTTAGAAAAGGATTATTTCAAGCATACGCTCACAGCCAAAGTATCCTTTGACATTGAGACCTGGATCAAAACCGGAGACGTGATCGAGGGAGACTATACACTGGTCGTCTACTATCCATACGTGGAGGGCGAGCACAATGCCTTTACGATGGTAGATGCCAATACGATTGCAAGCGCATGACAACCAGGTTCCATCCATTCGTAGAGGCAGCGCTCCGTCTGTTCCATGAGCATGCAAACCCGGAGCTTGCTGGGCCGATGAGAAAATATATGAAGGACCATTTTCCTTTCCTGGGGATCAAGGCTCCCTTGCGAAAAGAACTGAGCAAAAGGCTGTTGAAAGAGCAGGGAATTCCGGACGACTGGGAGACGGTCGTCCGGCAGCTTTGGACGATGCCAGAGCGCGAGTTTCAATATGCGGCCATGGACCTGCTTGAAAAGGTGAAAAAAAGGCTCGAAACGGGCCATTTGAGACTGGTGGAAGAGCTGATCACGACAAAATCCTGGTGGGACACCGTCGATTATTTGGCAGCTCATTCCGTCGGGACTCTGTTTCGTCTGTTTCCTGCACTGATCGCTCCGACAAATGAAGGATGGATCGCCAGCGGGAATCTGTGGCTGCAACGGGCGACGATCCTGTTTCAGCTTTCTTACAAGGAAAAGACGGATCAGGAGCTGCTCTTCAGCAACATTCGAATTTATAAAGACTCCCAGGAATTTTTCATCCAAAAAG
The DNA here is from genome assembly GCF_003710965.1 of Brevibacillus nitrificans. Lineage (NCBI taxonomy): Bacteria > Bacillati > Bacillota > Bacilli > Caryophanales > Paenibacillaceae > Brevibacillus > Brevibacillus nitrificans. The sequence continues at coordinate 673,200 of NZ_RHHU01000010.1, forward strand.
CGATAGGCTGGTCATTAAGGGAGTATGCAAAAACGGATGCCGATGTGGTGCTCCGTTTTGTCGAGCAGACGCCGCTGGCGAGTCTGAGCAGAAGAGAAGCGCTCAAGCATTTCTAGCTCGCAGACATATTTTCTTCGCTTGATAAAAAGAAGGCTTCTATTGCAAAATAGACGAGTACCTTTTTGGAGGATTGTTTCGTATTAGAAGGGGTAACGATCGGAAGGACAATGATTCACATGCAATCCTAGAAACAGCCGCAAAGTGGCGAGGATAGGGGAAGTTGCTCATGGAAATCAACCTGCTGATGTCAATCATAGAGCAATACGGTTACCTGGCCATTTTCTTCTTGCTCTGGCTGGGTATCGTAGGATTGCCAATTCCTGACGAGCTTGTTGTGGCGACAGGAGGATTTTTGGTATCGATTGGCCTGCTTGACCCGGTGTACTCTTTTTTGGCAGGGTATCTAGGTGTGGCCTCCGGATTGACAATAGGCTTTTTGCTTGGAAAATTTTTTGGCAAGCCTATCTTACAGTGGCTGTCGAAAAGCGAGAAAATGAGGCACGCCGTAGAACGCTCGACGGAGCTATTGCGAAAGTACGGGACTTCGGCGCTTTGTATTAGTTATTTGTTTCCAGTCGTACGACATGTCGTTCCTTATCTGGTAGCGATGGGGGGCATGACCTATCGCCGTTATGCCCTGCTCTCCTACCCGATCGGTTTGGTATGGACGATCGCGTTTTACCTGCTGGGTTACGTGTTTGGGAATCACGTGGAGGCCATTGTGGTCATGATTCGTCATTACGGCTTCTACACGCTGCTCGTTTTGGTTGCCTTGCTCGTGATCGGCCTGGTCATTCGCAAATACGTCATGGGGAATCGGGCCTATCGGGCAAAAGGAGAGTAGGTCGGTCATGTTTCATAAGCAATTGCACGCACATCGGAGAAACCGCAATCTCCTGCTTGTAGTAGGGTGGATATTGGTAATCGCGGGCTGCGTCTCGTCGATCCTGTGGCTATGGGGAGCTGGCGGTTTGCTCCTGAATGGGTATGCGTATTATTTGATGGCAATCGACAAACGGCTCGCTCCCAAACGAAGCTTCCGCATTCCGGAGGCGAGTCTCTTCCTGACGGCGATCTTGGGTGGAGGAATAGGTGCCTTGATCGGGATGCTGACGCTTCGCCACAAGACGAAGCATATCTCGTTTATGATTGTCGTCCCTGTTTTCTGTATCTTGCAACTGTTCATGCTTTTACAGTCACTTACCTAGGAGATAACGAAGGATTTCGCATGAATGGCGTGCGAGGTCCTTTTTTTATTGGGTTTTCATTTCCTTTCTTGGGCACACTATCCGTACATCTTTATCGAAAAGAGCGAATCCAAGGGGGGAGAGCGTTGAGCCAGTTTTGGAAGGCGTGGCAGAGACGGAAGGAAACCCTGCAGTCACAATCCTTGAATCTGCATGCGGATAAAAGTATGGAAAGCGTCTCTGACCTGATTCTCAGTGAAGATGTGAGTGAAAATGTTTCGCTCATTCGCGAGGAGCTTGGAAAATGCGACGATCTGGTCATTCGCCGCTTTCAAAACAAAGATAATAAGGATTGCGCGATTTTTTTCCTGGATGGAATGGTTGACCGAAACATCATCAGCGACTTTATTATTCGCTATACGACGACGACGGATGTCACCTATGAGGGACCGGCTACGAATGAGCTGGAAGGGACCGACAGCTTGAGGCAGGTTATCCGCAATATCTTGTCCGGTACTGCCGTTCTGTTGGTTGATGGCAACAGCCAGGCGTATCTCAATAATACGCGGGGCTGGGATCGTCGCAGCGTAGAAGAGCCACAGACAGAGTCCGTCGTGCGTGGACCTCGTGACGGCTTTTGCGAGACGCTCTGTGTCAATTCAGCCCTCATTCGGTTTCGGCTGAAAGACCCGAATCTACGAGTACGGCATATGGTCGTAGGGCAGAGGACGCAAACCGACATTTACGTCATGTATATTGAGGGCTTGGCTCATCAGCCGATCGTCGAAGAAATTATGAGCCGGATCGAAAAGATCAATGTCGATGCAATACTCGAGAGCGGTTATATCGAGCAAATGATTCAGGATCGCAGGTGGTCTCCTTTTCCTCAGATCCAAAATACCGAGCGGCCTGATAAAGTTGTCGCCAATCTCTTGGAGGGAAAAGTGGGGATTTTGGTCGACGGAACTCCGTTCGGATTGATTGCGCCTGCTGTCTTTTCTCAGTTCTATCAAAGCCCGGAAGATTACTATGAACGGTTTTACATTGCGACATTGATTCGCTTCATCCGCGTCATCAGTATTTCCATTGCCTTGCTGCTGCCTTCTCTGTATATCGCATTCAGCTCCTTTCATCCGGAGATGATCCCCTCACGGCTTGTGATCGCGATGGCGGCCGGACGCTCCACCGTGCCGTTTCCCTCCCTTGTGGAAGCGCTATTCATGGAGCTGGCGATTGAGATCCTGCGGGAGGCGAGCGTGCGTCTGCCTGGTCCGATCGGTCCTACGATTGGGATCGTCGGAGCTTTGGTGGTAGGGGAAGCGGCGGTTTCTGCAGGACTCGTCAGTCCCGTCATGGTCATTATCGTCGCTGTGACCACGATCGGTTCATTCGCGTCACCGAGCTACAGTGCCGCGATCGCCATTCGCATGCTGCGTTTTCCGGTGATGCTTTTGGCGGGAATGTTCGGCTTGTACGGAATCATGCTGTTCTTGATTGTCATTCTCGTGCATCTTTCGTCTCTCAAGTCGTTTGGTGTCCCGTATATGTCACCACTCAGTCCTTTGAATTTGCTCGGCATGCGCGATTTGTTCGTACGTGTTCCGCATCATTTAATGAAAACGCGCCCTAGCATGTTTCATGTTCATGATAAAGTCCGGATGCGAGAGGAGGATAAACCATGAGCCAGAAGCAGGTGAGCCGCGATATCAATACCTTTTCGCTGTGGCAGCAAACCTCCCTGATTGCAAGCACGCTGATTGGAGTAGGTGTCTTGACACTGCCGAGGACGACAAGCGCCAAGCTGTATGAGGCGGGGTGGGTCGCTCCTCTTATCGGTTCCTTATGGGTCTTTTTGTCCGTGTGGATGATCGCCAAATTGAGCGATCGATTCCCGGGGAAGACATTTATCGAATACAGTTCCATTGTTTGGGGTTCTCCAAAGAATCCGCGGCTGGGGAAATGGCTGAGTCTTCCCTGGGTGCTCAGCTATTTGCTCTACCTGTATTTATCTACGGGTATTGTCGCCCGTGTATTCGGTGAGGTGGTCGTGACCTCTGTCCTCTTGGATACCCCGCTGGAGGTTATCATCATCACGATGTTTCTGCTCGCGCAAATGCTCTGTATGCATGAGGTCGATGTGCTTGCCCGTATTAATGAACTGCTGTTTCCTCTGATTTTGTTTCCAATCCTGTTCATTGCGATCGCGTCTTTTCAAAAAGCAGAGTGGAACAACATGCTCCCTTTGTATCGCGTTCCGGGGAAAGCGCTTTTTGAAGGAATCTATGAAACGGTTTACTCCTTTTCCGGCTATGAAATCATGCTGATTTTCTACGCGTACGCCCATGAAAACCAGAGTAAGGTGAAGGCGGGGTTTTATGGAATTGGCATTGCTACGTTTGTCTATACGCTCATTGTCTTGGCTGGCATCGTAGTATTTGGCTTCGAGGAGCTGCAGAGAGTTTCATGGCCGACTTTGGAGCTTGTGAAAACGACTCAAGTCCCGGGCCTGATTCTGGAGCGTCTGGAATCCGCCTTTTTGGCCGTATGGGTAGCCGCCGTGTTCACTACGGTGGCTAATGTCTATTATGCCTTTGTGTACAGCTTGCGACAGCTGTTTAATAAAGGGATACAGTTCCAGCGAATTATCTCTGCCCTCCTTTTTATTCCTCTTTTTTTTATTGCGCTGTGGCCGCAAAACATCGTCGATATTTTTCGAGCCAGCTCTTATTTAGGGATCTTTAGCCTTTACCTCAACCTGGGTATTCCGCTTCTCTATTTACTCGTAGTATTTGCTCGAGGAATGGGGAGCAAGGCGAAGGAGAGGAAAGCGGGTGGCTAAACACTGGTGCCGATTCGCTGTTCTTTTGGTTTTCGTGACGATGCTGACGGGCTGCTGGGATCGGAGGGAGCTGGAGGAGCGTACCTCTGTATTAGCCGTCGCGGTCGATATCGTGGAGGGCAGAGAGGATCTTTATAAAATGACTGTCCAGATTCCCATTCCGATCAAGATTGCGGGGAGTAGCGGACAAGGCGGCGGAGGGAACTCGGACGCCGTCAAAATCATGAGCGTGACAGGCAGGACTGTGACAGACGCAGCCAATAATCTGCAGCTGCGGCTCAACCAAAAGCTGTTTCTTGGCCATACCCGCGTTCTTGCCATCAGTGAAGAGGTGGCAAAAAGAGGGATTCAGGACATCATGGACGGCTATCGCCGCGAACCACAGATCCGCCGGCTGATGTGGCCGATCATTGTGAAGGGCGAAGCAGCTACACTTTTGAAAATCAAGCCGCAGCTAGCGCAGATCCCGGTGGTGTTTTTGATGGATCTCATCGAAAATGGCGCGAAGATGGGGACGATCCCGGATCAGACGTTAGGAGACTATTTTAATCAAACCTCGAACAAGTCGATGGAGCCGTTCCTCAATTACGTACAGGCCAGCGAGAGTGAAGTGAGATGGAAGGGCGTAGCCGTCTTTCGCGGTCACAAAATGATAGGAGCGATCAATGATATCCAATCCTGGTCCTTGCTGCAGCTGCGAAACAGGCAGCGGGGGGGAGATGTCATCATCCCGCTACCAGGTACGGAAGGGGGCTTCGTCACATTTCGCCCGCATTTTGTCAAGACCAAGCTAAAGCTGAACGAAAGTCATGCTGCGGGTATGCAAAAGAAATCAGGGCATCAGCATTCTGCCACGTTTTATTGCGAGCTTCAGGGAGATATCGTCGAAGTCACAAAAGACCTGAATATCCCGCCCGAAGAATTCATCAAGAAAATGCAGACATTGATCAAGAAGGAAATGGAAAATCGGGCGAAAAAACTGTTCACCCAGCTGCAGAAGGACTACAACAGCGATATCTTGCGAATTGGACTCGCATTGCGTGCCCATCATTACCGCGATTATTGGGAAAAACACGACTGGAAAAAGGAATTTAAAGACTTTCCGGTCGAGGCTGTCTATACCATCAAGATTCGCCGGTTGGGTATGGAAATGCAATAGGAGCGAGTGAGAATGAAAAGTCAACGGAGAGTCGTCAGCACTTGGCAACTAATCAGTTTTCTGATCAGCTCGATGATTGGGGTCGGGATCTTGTCGATGCCCCGCACAGTCAGTGAAACTTTAAATGAAATGGGATGGATGGGGCCGATCGTTGGGGGGCTCATCGCGCTGCTGCCGTTGCTTGGGATGGTGTACTTAAGCAAGGAGTATCCCGGACTTACCTTTATTGAGTACAGCCCTTTGGTTCTATGTGGAGAGAAGCACGTAAAATGGGGGAAAATTCTCTGTATCCCGTGGTTCTTTCTCTTTTTCTCGTTCCAATTCTTAAATGCTGGGATGGTTGCCAGGGGGTTTGGAGAAGTCGTTGTGACAGCAGTTCTCTTGGAAACGCCGTTGGAAGCCATCCTGATCAGCCTATTTTTGATCGTATTGTTTCTCTGTATGCATGAAGTGGATGTGCTGATTCGGGTCAACGAGCTCCTGTTTCCCATCATGCTCATCCCGGTTTTCCTGATTCCTTATGTCTCTTTGACCAGCGCGGATTGGAACAATTTGCTGCCGCTGCATCTGGATTCGTTTGAGTCGCTCGTTGAAACCGGAATCAATACCTTCTCGCTTTATACCGGATATGAGCTGTTGATGATCTTTTTTGGGTTGGCGATGCCAGGGGCAAAAATCGGACTGGCTACCTGGATTGGACTTGTGTTCACGATACTTTCTTACGCGCTGACGGCAGTAGCGGGCATCGTCGTGTTTGGCTATGAAGAATTGCAAAATATGATCTGGCCGACACTGGAGCTGGTCAAGACCGCAACCCGCACCGGATGGTTTCTGGAGCGGCTGGAATCTGCGTTTCTGGCGATCTGGGTCGCATCGGTGTTTACGACGTTGGGCAATATGTTTTATTCCACGGTGTACGGGATCCGATTGTTGCTCGGGAAAAGCATGCGGTTTCAGCGAATTCTTTCGTTCGTACTGCTCATTCCGTTACTGTACGTCACGCTTTTGCCGCAGAGCATTGTGGAGTTCTTTGCCTATGCCAGGTACCTGACCTATTACGGATATATCAGCACGGTGCTGATTCCTGTGCTTTTAGCGATCATTCATTGGCTGCGAAAGAAGACTGTCGATGAGACGCAAGACAGCAAAAAGGGAGTGACATAATCGTCGCTCCCTTTCTGTTAGAAGCTGCCAACGCAAGCAGTCAGCGCTTTTCTACATCGGTTTTTCCGTCGTCTCCGGCAAATGACCGGCGATGGTTTCCACCATTTCCTGGCGAGATGAGGAATCGCTGTTTTGCCACAGCACTTCAAACAACACGCCGAGTCCGGGCAATGTCTTTTCCTGACCGCTGGTAATCGCATCGGTGATCGTCTCTTCGACCGCTGATGGGTCTGAGCCCTGCATTTTGTACATGATGGCTTGACGAAGATTGAGCGAGGCAATGTTCATGACGGACCGCACACCTCTCTTGGGGAAAATGAAATCGCACTTAGTATTTGTCCCGCAGTCATGCCTCATACGTCTTTTGTAGGTGGGGAAGGGGTTGTGTTATAATGCAAGGTATTGGAAAAAGCCCCTTAGGGAGCGGTATGAAGGAGTAGATCAGGATGTCAAAGCAATTTGCCATTATTGGAATGGGGCGCTTTGGTTCCAGTGTAGCTCGGACCTTGTACGAAATGGATTATGAGGTCATGGGTATCGATGAGAACGAGGAACGCATTAATGAAAACATACAATTTGTCACCCACGCTGTGGCAGCCGATTCCACGGACGAGCGGGCGCTGAAAGAAATCGGTATCCGCAACTTTGACGTGGTAGTCGTCGCGATCGGCGTAGATATACAAGCAAGCATTCTGACTGTGCTGACTTTGAAGGAGCTGGGCGTGAAAAAAATCGTCGCCAAGGCGCAAAACGAACGGCACGGGCAAGTTTTGTACAAAGTTGGCGCTGACCGGGTCGTCTTCCCTGAGCGTGATATGGGAGTGCGCGTCGCTCATAATCTGATCTCGGCGAACGTCCTGGATTTTATCGAGCTGGCAGACGATTACAGCGTCGCAGAGGTCGTGGTATCCACCAAGTTTGTCGGAAAGAACCTGCGGCAGCTCGACATCCGGAAAAATTACAGAGTCAACGTAATCGCCATCAAGAGTGGTGACAAATTCAATATCGCACCAAATCCAGAAGAAGTGATCCAGTACGGGGATGTCCTCGTCGTCATCGGGAACAACAAGGATTTGAAGGCATTTGAGGAGCGGGCATAGAGACATGGCACATGAAAGCATTACCTCGGTACAAAACCCGCTGATCAAGCGGCTGCATCAATTGCTGGAGAAAAAAGGGAGAGAAGCGCAGGGGCGTTTTCTCGTGGAAGGAGCGCATCTGGTCGAGGAGGCGCTGAAGAGCGAGGCGGAGGTTCTGACGGTTTTGTACGACAGTGAGCGGGATATGGACGCGGGCTGTAGACAAGCTTTGAACAACCATCCGCACAGCGTACAGGTGATTGCTGCTTCCGCTGCCGTATTGGCGAAGCTTTCGGAAACGAAGTCCCCGCAAGGAATTGTGGCGGAAGTAAAAAAGAAGCAGGTCAACTGGGATGACTGGATGACGGAAAAGGCGGCAGGGCAAGAGGGGATGCTGCTGTTGCTGCTTGATGAAATCCAGGATCCGGGCAATCTGGGGACGATCTTGCGCACGGCGGAAGCTGCGGGAGTCGATGGCGTCGTTTTAGGAAAAGGCAGTGTCGATCTGTACAATGGGAAAGTGATGCGTTCGACGATGGGAGCATTATTCCGGCTGCCGGTGTTCACACGTTCCTTGCCTGAGGTAGCCGATGAGTGGCAGGCGCAGGGCGGGCAGCTGCTCGTGTCGACCCTCCATGAGCAAAGTATTTCATACGATGCGGTTCCCTACGCGCAAAAAGCAGCTATCGTGATCGGCAATGAAGGACGAGGTGTATCTGACGCAATGGTAGAGCGGGCGGATTACCTGGTCCACATCCCGATTTACGGACGAGCGGAATCATTGAATGCCGCTGTGGCAGCCGGTGTGTTTGTGTATGAGGCCCAGCGAAAAAGAAAAGATCGGCTCATTTAGCCGATCTTTTGCTTGTCTTTATATTCTTCGCGAGCCAGCTGCCATTGATCCTGGGCCATGCGGATAATCCCGCTTTCCATGGTCGTATTTCGAAAGGCGAGAGCTTTGCCGAAGTATTTGATGGCGAGATCATATTTTTCCAGACGACGATACAGCTCACCGATCAAGTACAAGAGGCGAACCTCGGACATTTCCTTGTCACCCTGCGCATAGTCGGAGTGTATGTAAGACAGTTCGTACTCATCGACGGCCATACCCAGAAAGCGCAGCTCTTCCTCTGCTCTCTCCAGGGAGCGGTACAGCCAAGCCAGCCTCAGGTATAGACCTGCTTTCACGGAGTGGGGCTGATCGGTTATTTCTGCCGCGTAGATCGCGAGCTTGTAGCTGACGATCGCTTCCGGGACTTGCCGGATCGAACCAAAGTCTTTGGGTGTCCATTTCGACGAGATCTGTTCGTCCACCGCTTGCTTTTCCCACGGGCTGAGCTTGGGCTTGAACTGGTCCGTGAAGGCAAAGCCGCATGCCGGGCAAACGTTTACCGTATAGAGAATGGGGTTGAGTGACTGTTCCTTGAAACGGGTATAAAAATCGGAATCGCGATGTGCCATTGCGAGCGAACCGCCGCGAATTCGCTTGGTTGAAAAGGGAGTCTGGCAGTGCCGGCATGTGCAAGACCTGTCGTATAATGCGGAAACCTTTTCGATCATGGCAAAAGTCCCCTTTCTCTTATAAAAATCGATCGGTCTGGAAATGCTGATCTATATGTACGATTTGTGCAATTGAAAGTTTGCTTTTCTTGCGCTATAATTTCCCTACGTCTAATTATAACGTAAAGCCATGACGGAGAATAGTACGCAGGTCCTACATGTTTTCAGGGAGAGGATGCCACAGACTGAGAGCATCTTTAGCACTGTAGCTGCCGAATTCACTCCATAGCCGCACTCTGAACCGTTTTTACGCAGTAGGAGCCAGCCGGGTCACGCCCGTTACCAGTGGTCTTGAGTGAGACAATAGTCACGCCGGAAAGTAGGCTTGTGGACTTGTCTAACAAGGGTGGTACCGCGAGAAAAAAAGTAACTCGTCCCTTTTGAGGGGCGGGTTTTTCTTTTTTTTCAACGTATAGGAATTATAAGCGTTACGCTTATGAATTCCGGAGCGCATGGAAACTTACCGCAAAAACGCGGTCGCTCCTCCTTGAATAGGCCTCGATAAAGGGTTTACTTACCAAAAACCAATAAAGGAGCGATACGAAGTGCAAACTCGGTTGCAAGAGATGAAAGACGCCGCACTGGGCCAGATCGGCCAAGTGACGGAAAGTGCACAACTTCAGGAATTGCGAGTCAAGTACCTGGGGAAAAAAGGGGAGCTGACAGAGCTTTTGCGCGGCATGGGAAGCCTCTCCGCAGAAGAGCGTCCACTGGTAGGCCAACTGGTCAACGAAGTGCGGGAAGCACTGGAGTCTGCTTTTTCTGGTAAACAGCAACAGCTCGAAGAAGCGGCATTGAACGCAAAGCTCACTTCGCAGACAGTAGACGTGACCCTGCCAGGCCGTCCTGTCCCAGCAGGAAGCATGCATCCTCTCTCCCGCATCATTGAAGAAATTGAAGACATTTTCGTGGGTCTGGGCTTTGAGGTAGCAGAGGGTCCTGAGGTGGAGATGGATCACTTCAACTTCGAAATGCTCAACCTGCCAAAGGATCACCCGGCCCGTGACATGCAAGATACATTCTACGTGACCGATGAGATCCTGCTGCGCACGCATACCTCCCCTGTACAGGCGCGTACGATGCTGAAAAAAGAAGGCAAAACACCGGTGAAAATCATCTGCCCGGGTAAAGTGTTCCGCCGTGATGACGACGACGCGACTCACTCCCATCAATTCACGCAGATCGAGGGTCTGGTCATCGATAAAAACATCGGGATGAGTGATTTGAAAGGCATCTTGCTGACTTTCGCTCGTCAAATGTTCGGTGAGAATCAGCAGGTTCGTCTGCGTCCGAGCTTCTTCCCGTTCACAGAGCCTAGCGCAGAGGTTGACCTGCAATGCTTCAACTGTGGAGGACATGGCTGCCGCGTTTGTAAGCAAACAGGCTGGATCGAGATCCTCGGCTCCGGTATGGTCCACCCGCGCGTATTGGAGATGGCGGGCTACAACCCGGAAGAAGTGAGCGGCTTTGCATTCGGTATGGGTGTAGAACGCATCGCGATGCTGAAATACGGCGTAGAAGACATTCGCCATTTTTATACAAACGACGTTCGTTTCTTGCGTCAGTTCAATCGAGAGTAGAGAGGAGAGGCAAAGATGAAGGTATCGTACCAATGGTTATCGGAATACGTGGATCTGAGTGATTGCACGCCTCAAGAGCTGGCGGAAAAGCTGACTCGCAGTGGGGTAGAGGTAGATGCAGTTGAATCGCGCAATGCAGGTGTTTCTGGCTGTGTGATCGGTTATGTGAAGGAGCGCAGCAAGCACCCGGATGCGGATCGCTTGAACGTATGTATCGTAGATGCGGGCCAAGAGCAGGATCTGCAAATCGTTTGCGGTGCGCCAAACGTAGACAAAGGACAAAAGGTAATCGTCGCGCTGATCGGTGCCAAACTGCCAGGCGGCTTGAACATCAAGCGCTCGAAACTGCGCGGAGTAGAATCCCAAGGGATGATTTGCTCGGCAAAGGAACTGGGCCTCAACGATAAGCTGTTGGCAAAAGATCAGCAAGAAGGCATCATGGTCCTGCCAGAAGATGCGGAAATCGGAATGGATGCCGTATCTTATCTGGGACTGGACGATTCTATTCTGGAGCTGGGCCTCACGCCGAACCGCTCCGATTGCTTGAGCATGCTGGGTGTTGCCTATGAGGTAGGCGCGATCCTAGGGAAAGAAGTGCTGCTGCCGCAAATCGACCTCGTAGAGAGCGAGGAGCAAAATCCGCTTCGCGTGAAAATCGATGCGAGTGCAGAGTGCTACCAATACCATGGACGTCATTTCAAGAACGCGAAGATTGCGAGCTCTCCGCAATGGATGAAAAACCGTCTGATGGCCGCTGGTGTACGCCCAATCAACAACGTGGTGGACGTAACCAACTACGTACTGCTCGAATACGGTCAGCCTCTCCACGCTTTCGATGCAGGCCAGGTAGCAGATCGTTCCATCATCGTACGTCTTGCTCAGGAAGGCGAAACGCTGGTGACGCTGGATGATCAGGAGCGCAAGCTGGACGCGCAAACCCTGTTGATCACGGATCCGACCAAAGGCTTGGCGATCGCTGGGGTAATGGGTGGAGCCAACTCCGAAATCACAGGTGAAACGACCGAGATCATTTTGGAGGCAGCCTGGTTCACGCCGAAAACCGTTCGTCGCACAGCGCGTTCGCTCGGGATGCGTACAGAGGGCTGCGTTCGCTGGGAAAAAGGCGTAGACCAGAAGCGTGTACAGGAAGCGGGCGAGCGTGCTGCATCCTTGATTCAAAAGCTGTCCGGTGCAACTATTTCCAAAGGAATTGCGTCTGCAATTGAAAAGGAACCGCAAGCTGCCGTAGTTAGCGTTACTTTGGCAAAAATCAATCAGCATCTGGGGACATCGATGGTTGCTTCTGAGGTATCTCCTATCTTTGATCGTCTGCAGTTCCCTTATGAGACCGCAAACGACAGCTGGACGGTAACCGTGCCGACCCGCCGTGGCGACATCACCTTGCCGGAGGATCTGGTAGAGGAAGTGGCTCGCTTGTACGGCTACGACAACATCCCGACCAGCTTGCCGAGCGGAATGACCAGTCAAGGCTTCCTGACACCTGAGCAGCAGCTGCGCCGTACCATTCGCCGCCATTTGATCGGAGTCGGACTGAACGAAGCGATCTCCTACGCGCTATTGCATCCAGACCGCGTAGAGGATGCGGCAGGCTTGCATCAGGAGCAGGTAAAACCGGTTGCTCTGCTCATGCCAATGAGCGAAGAGCGCAGCGTCTTGCGCACGAGCTTGATTCCAAGCTTGCTGGAGACAATCGCCTATAACAAAAACCGCCAAAACCACGATGTAGGGATCTTTGAACTGGGCCGCGTATTCCTCAGCACAGAAGAAACACTAACACAGTTGCCAGAAGAGCGTCTGTATGTCGGCGGTGCCGTGACAGGCCAATGGGTTCCTCAAAACTGGATGGGTGCAAAACAGGCGGTAGATTTTTATCAGGCGAAAGGGATTGTAGAATCTCTCTTGGCGCGCCTCGGTATCCAAAATGTGCAATACAAGGCTGTATCCGATCTGAAGGGCACGCATCCAGGCCGTACGGCAGAAGTGTGGGCGCAGGAGCTTCGTTTGGGCTATGTGGGTCAAACCCATCCAGGTACGGAAAAGGCGTACGATCTGAACGAAACGTACGTATTCCAGCTGGATGTAGCGAAACTGGTTGAGGCCGCAACAGGTATGGGCTTCTATAACCAGCTTCCAAAATTCCCGGCTGTGACCCGCGACCTTGCTCTTGTCGTAGATCGCACTGTTCCAGCAGGTGCACTGGAAGCGACAATCCGCGAGGCGGCAGGGGAGCTGCTCGAGTCCGTGACCTTGTTCGACGTATACACAGGCGAACGGATTGCTTCGGATAAGAAAAGTATGGCGTTTGCTTTGGTTCTGCGCAATGCCGAGCGTACTCTCCAGGATGAAGAGATCCAGCAGGTGACGAATGCTGTTATCGAAGCTCTGAAAGTCAATACAGGTGCTGAGCTTCGCATGTAAGATAGCTTGACGAAATCTGACATTTTCAGTAACCTAAAATGGAAAAGTAGAGCAAAGGTCGCAGTAGGGAGGAACCCCTCGTGCAAGGTGATGGGAAAAATCGTTTGACGGTGGATATCTTTGGCCAACAATACCGGCTCAGTGGGAAAGCTAGTGTCAATCACATACGCATGGTGGCCGGTTTCGTTGATGATAAGATGAACGAAATCGCCAACGGTAACCATCGTTTGGACACGGCCAAAATCGCCGTACTTTCGGCAGTAAATATTGCGGATGAATACTTCCGCCTGCGTCAGGAGTACGAAGAGCTGCTGAAGATTCTTCAGGAAGATGCAAATGGAAAAGAGATAGACTAAAAGAGGGGCGGCTGCCCCTCTTTTCACGTTGTACAGAAAGCATGTATAAAATTCTTGGCCCATATAAGTGGAAGTAAGGCTCCACCACAAAAGCATAGCGGAGCCAAGTTTTCCAATAAGAAAACAGGGGAGACGGAGGAATGAGCGTGCTTGCGAATGAAGCATTGGCGGAAAAAGACGAAAAGCTTGGACGTATTTTGCGTGAGATGAAAGCTGTCTTGATCGCATTCTCTGGCGGCGTTGACAGCACCTTTTTGCTGGCGAGAGCGGTACAAGAGCTTGGCGAATCAGCGATTGCGGTTACCGCTGCATCCGAGACCTTTCCGACAAGAGAATTCGAAGCAGCCAAACAGCTGGCAGCGCAGCTGGGTGCACGGTTTGTGACCACGGAAATACGCGAAATGGAAAATCTGAATTTTGTCTCAAATCCAGTAAATCGCTGCTTTTTTTGCAAAGACGGTTTGTACGAACACCTGGGAAAAATGGCGGAGGAAAACGAGTGGCAGGCGATCATTTGCGATGGAGCAAACATGGATGATCAGGGGGATTACAGGCCGGGCCGGGTCGCTGCTGCACAAAGGGGAGTAAGAAGCCCGCTGCAGGAGGCAGGATTTTATAAGGAAGACATCCGCACGCTTTCCAAGGAAATGGGCTTATCCACTTGGAACAAGCCGTCTTTTGCCTGCTTGTCCTCCAGAATACCCTATGGCTCTCACATCACTTTGGAAAAAATCGATCAAATCGACAAGGCTGAGGGCTATTTGCTCAGTCTCGGATTTCATCAGGTGCGGGTCCGACATCACGATACGATTGCGCGGATTGAGGTTGCCCCGGATGATTTTAGCCGCTTGCTGTCTCATCATGCACAAATAAACAAGGTTCTGCGAGATATCGGTTTTTCCTACGTGACGCTGGATTTGTTTGGCTACCAGACAGGTAGTATGAACGCTGTATTGGGATCGGACGTGAAAAAACAGCATGGCTGATGTGAAGCGGATTTTGCAGGAAGTGCAGGCTGGCCGTCTGGATATTGAGCGGGCGAGTGAGCTTTTGCAAGCAACGAGTAAGCTTGATTACGCTACATTGGACTTGGAGCGTGCCGAGCGAACCGGATTTCCTGAAGTGGTGTACGGGGCTGGGAAAAGTGTGGAGCAGCTGATCGGGATCATGGAGCGGCTTCGCGAACATCAAGAGCTGGTGCTGGTGACGAGAGTGAACGACAATCAGGCACAGCATGTCCAGGAGCGTTGGCCAGACATTCAGTATGAAAAGGAGGCGGCTCTGCTCATTTCCAGTCGAGAACCGCTAAAGCCCGTGCGCGAAGGTTATGTGGCAGTGGTGGCTGCAGGAACGTCTGATTGGTCAGTGGCGCAAGAAGCTGCCTGGACTGTACGTTGCTTTGGCAGTGAAGCGAGAGTCATCGCAGATGTAGGAGTGGCAGGCATTCACCGCTTGTTCGAGCGATTGGAGGAAATCAGGGGAGCGTCCGTGGTCGTCTGTGTGGCCGGCATGGAAGGTGCGCTTGCCAGTGTGCTCGCGGGGCTGGTGGATATCCCGGTAATTGCAGTGCCGACCAGCGTTGGCTACGGAGCAAACTTCGGCGGCGTTTCTGCTTTGTTGTCCATGCTCAATTCGTGTGCTACCGGAGTGGCTGTCGTCAACATTGACAATGGCTTTGGCGCCGGCTACATGGCGGGAATGATACATAGGTGCTCGACGAAATAAGTTTTAGACTGGGAAATATAGGATTAGACTGGCGTGGGCGTTAACGAGCAGTTACGCGCAGTTCGCGCGACGTGCGTAGCCTTCCTATTAACATTGACAATGGAACTGGCAATTCGTATGATCAAATTTAGAATTGTAAAAAAATTGAAAATGAGGTCGTGTGCAGATGGCGACAGCCGATTGGGTAAACAAAATTACCGAAATCACATTGTTTGTGGAAGATTTGCATCGGTCGAAAGCCTTCTATCAAGAAACTTTCAAACTTGCGGTCATGTATGAAGATGAGAACTGCGCGGTGTTCGATTATGGCAATATATGCATCAATCTGTTAAATCAATCGAATGCCCGCGAGTTGATTGAGCCCGCGAAGGTTGGTCGCGGCGGAGATGGAGCGCGGTTTCAGTTCACGATCCAAGTGCCGGACGTTGACCGGGTATGCGATGAGCTGAAAGCGCGGGGCGCTGCGTTATTGAATGGACCGATAACGCGTTCCTGGGGGCGGCGGACGGCTTGTTTAGCTGATCCGGACGGGCATGTGTGGGAGATCGCGCAGGTACTGTAATGAATTGAAATAGCGGGGAGAGGATCTGGATGTTGAATAATTCTTCGGCAATTATCGAGCAATACATACGGGATCTGGACGGATATTCGATAGGGCAGCTGCGATTTAATTCCGACGAAGACGTATGGTCGGTCGGACAAATGTATATTCACGTGATCGATGTGGCGAAAGAGTACATCGGGCATATTGAAACTTGTACCAAGGCAACAAACGAAGAGCCTGAAGGCAAGACGGAAGTCGGAACAAAGGCACTTGCCGAAAAAGAGTGGCCCAACATCAGTGTGAAACTTGAGCAACCGCCAAGCGCGACAAAAAACCCCGAAAGCAAGGATGAAATCATAGCCGGCCTGGAGCAGGTGCTAGAGAAGTTAGCCCACTGGGAGTGTCGTGTAGATGAGGCGAATCCGGATTGCAAGGTGCGCCATGGCTGGTTTGGTTGGCTCAACGCGCGTGATTGGTTTGAGATGGTTGGTATGCACAGCAGGCACCATTTGCGCCAGAAGGCGAAGCTGGACGAGAAGCTGGCAGAGGCAGGCATAAGCTAGCCAGATTTTCTAAAGCTTTTTACTCACTTATGTTTAAACAAAGCGGGAAACGCTTGTTCAATAAGCCGGCGAAAGTGCACGAAATAACAGAAGAAGAGCCAACCCATGATGAGTTGGCTCTTTTTTCATTTCAGCTACGTCTCTTGCTTGTTCCCAGCGTCTCCGTTGTGCAGATCCATATGGGTCTTGATCGGGATGAACAGGTCGATAATCCCGATGACAAGCGAAGCGAGCAGCGCCCCCAAGATCGTTACGTGGAAACCGGAAACGATATACTGGGTGAGGTAGATAACGACGGCGCTGACGATGAAGCCGACGATCCCCCGATTGTAAGGGGAGATACGATCGCCAAACATCGCTTCGATGACCCAGCCCAGCAGGGCAATGACAACAGCTGCGAGAAGAGCTGTCCAGAAGCTGCTAACGGAAAAGCCAGGTACGAGAAATCCGACAAACATCAGGACTACGGCAGCGACGATAAAGCGGACGATATGGCGCATGATCGTCATGTGTACTCCTCCTTTTAAATTGTTTCATACTCATTCTGGCTCTTTGGGTGTCGAACTATGCTACAGAAGGGCGTGTAAAATTATCCTTGGAACGGCTAGCATGATATAATGGTTAGAACGAATGGCTCACACAGCCTGTGTTTATCATTCCCCATGATCAGCAGGTTCCTGTAGGGAGAGCCATTGGCGGAAAGTAAGGAGGATGTAAGTGGAACAACGGGTGTTAAAAACATTGGAATACGATAAAATCGTTGCTCTCCTGGTGGATAAAGCGACTTGCACATATGGAAAAGAAAAAGCGGCAGAGCTGCTCCCGTTTACACGTATGGAGGAAGTGAGCATCGCCCAAAGAGGAACGTCTGAGGCTGCTACCGTGCTGCGTTTGAAAGGCAGCGTACCCCTCGGAGGAATCCGGGATATCCGTGGCCCTGTTCAACGCGCTCGTCTCAACGCGATGCTGGCGCCTTTGGAGCTTATGGATACGGCCAGTACCATTGCGGCAGGACGCAAGCTCAAGCATTTCCTGCTGGATATGTGCGACGACCATGAGCTGCCGCTGCTGCGCGATCAGGCAGAGCGGATCGAGGGCTTGCGAGAGCTGGAGATGGAGATTCGCCGCTGTGTCGATGAGAGCGGCGACATTTTGGATAGTGCCAGCGTAGAGCTGCGTTCCGTCCGTCAAGAAATTCGTCAGCTGGAAGCGAGAATACGGGAAAAGCTGGATCAGATGACCCGTTCTTCCTCGTACCAAAAAATGCTGATGGAAAGCATCGTGACGATTCGCGGAGACCGGTTTGTCATTCCGGTCAAACAGGAATACCGTCACGTTTTCGGAGGGATCGTCCACGATCAGTCCGCTTCGGGAGCTACGCTCTTCATAGAGCCAGAGGTCATCGTCTCCATGAACAACAAGCTTCGCGAGCTGCGTCTGCGCGAGGAGCGTGAGGTAGAGCGCATCCTGTACTTGCTGACTGAACAGGTAGCGTTTGCTGTAGAAGCGCTTCTGGAAAATGTAGAGGCTTTGACAGAGCTTGACTTTCTGTTTGCCAAAGCGCAGCTGTCCTGGAGCATGAAGGCGATCTGTCCGCGCATGAACGACCGTGGTTATTTGAATTTGCGAAAAGCGCGGCATCCTTTGATTCCCCGCGATGTCGTCGTACCGGTCAATGTAGAGCTTGGTGGAGAGTATCAGGCGATCGTCGTGACTGGTCCCAATACCGGGGGGAAAACCGTGTCCCTGAAAACGATCGGCCTGCTTTCCCTGATGGCGATGGCGGGCTTGCATGTGCCAGCCGAGGAAGAGAGCGAGATGACGGTATTTTCTTCCGTTTTTGCCGACATCGGAGACGAACAGTCCATCGAGCAGAGCCTGTCGACGTTTTCCAGCCATATGAAAAATATCATTCACATCCTGGAAACGATGGATGAGAAAAGCCTGGTTCTGTTTGACGAGCTGGGGGCAGGTACAGACCCGACAGAGGGTGCTGCCTTGGCGATGTCCATTATCGACCACGTCATCGAGTCGGGTGCTCGTCTGGTTGCGACGACACACTACAGCGAGCTGAAGGCGTATGCGTACGACAAGCCGGAGGTCATCAACGCGAGTGTGGAATTCGATGTGGAGACGCTACGGCCAACCTACCGCCTCATGATCGGTGTGCCAGGTCGCTCCAATGCGTTTGCCATCGCCAGACGTCTCGGGCTTCCGGAAGCGATCATCGACGCTGCACGCGGCTCCATCAGCGAAGAAGACAACCAGGTCGAAAGCATGATTGCCTCCCTGGAACGCAACCGCAAGACAGCGGAGGAAGATCGACAAAAAGCAGCCGAAATCAGACGGGAAGCAGAAAGACTGCAACGTGAGCTGGAAGAAGAGCGCGCGCGTTTTGCCGAAGAGAAAAACAAGCGCATGGAGCGGGCAGAAGACGAGGCGCGCATCGCCGTTCAACTGGCCAAGGAAGAAGCAGAGACCATTATCCGCGAGCTGCGTGAGATGATGGCAGAAGGTGTGGAAATCAAAGAGCATCGCCTGATCGATGCCAAGAAGCGCCTCGGCAATGCCGTCCTCGAGCTGGACAAAGAAAAAGTGAAGAAACCAGCCAAGGCGGTACGCGCGACACAGATTAAAGTGGGCGACGAAGTCATGGTGACGAGCTTTGGGCAAAAAGGGACCGTGCTGGAAAAAGTCAATAACGACGAGTTCCTCGTGCAAATCGGCATCATGAAAATGAAGGTAAAGCGCGAAGACATGCACGTGCAAAATTCCGTGCAGCAAAAACCGCAGGCAACCCCTTATACTTCGGTCAAGCGCAGAAGTGACAACATCAAGATGGATCTGGATTTGCGCGGCTACAATGTAGAGGATGGCATTCGCGAAATCGATCAATTCCTCGACGACGCCTTGCTGGCGGGGCTGCACTCCGTCTCGATCATTCACGGACATGGCACCGGTGTACTACGTAAAGGTGTCCACGAGTACTTGCGCCACCATCGCAACGTCAAATCCTTCCGCCTGGGCGGTCAAGGAGAGGGCGGAGTGGGTGCTACCATTGCCGAATTGAAATAAACGGGAGGGGACACCATGGGGAGCATGCTGCACAATCAATACTTTGCTACGGCTGCTTACTTTACCGTAACAGGGCTGATGATGATCCTGTTCCTATCCATTTTTGAGCTGGTGACGCGCTACCGTGTCTGGCATGAGCTAAAACAAGGGAATATGGCCGTGGCCATGGCAACAGGAGGGAAAATATTCGGCATCGCCAATATTTTTCGCTATTCCATTCAGGAGCATGCCTCGATGGGGCAGGCATTGATTGGGGCGACATTCGGGTACTTCCTCCTGTTGGTCGGCTACTTTATTTTTGAGTTTATGACACCCAGCTACAATATTGATGATGAAATCGCCAAAGACAACCGGGCGATCGGATTTATCGCCATGGTTTTATCCATCGGCTTCTCGTACATCATTGGTGCAAGCTTGACGCGTTAGGAATAGGCATTGCGTTGATTTCTAGGGAGGGTGAGAGATGTGGAACAGCCTGACTTGAAACAAAACGTTGTGACGGTTGTGCAGGGGGAAGTCGAGTCAACTGTATATTTGGCGGATGGAGACAATCTGCTCATGGGGCTCGTCCGCGCGAATTTGCCCGTGGAGTTCTTCTGTACGACCGGAAAGTGCACGACCTGTCGCTTGCGGGTGGAAATGACTGGCGATTCTGCAAAGCCACCCTCCGAGACGGAGCAGTATCGCTTGGGGATTGAGGCGATTGCCAAAGGCTATCGTCTGGCTTGTCAGGTGTTTGTAACGGGAGATATGCGTGTGTTTCTGCCGTGAAACCGTGATTGAACGACGAGGAAATCGAGAGTATAATTAGGTTTTGGCAGCAAAGCGCCCGGTTTCTTTTGGGGCTGCTGCCTAGGACTAGATGGAAACCTATGAGGAGGAACTAGCCTTGGAAACGTTATACAAGGTCCTTCTGGGATTATGTGTCGTATTTTTAGCGGCGGGGATTTACTATCTGTCGTAACCAATTTGCAGATGTCTGCGTAACAACTTGCGTGGACGATATCTAGAGAACGTGAAAGAGGAGATAGAAACATGACTCAGCCTGTACGCGTAGCTGTTGTGGGATTGGGGTTTGTCGGCTTGCCACTGGCACTTACCTATGCCATGAAAGGAGCAAGCGTGATCGGTATTGACGTTGTACCGCGTGTTGTCGAAGAGATTAATGCGGGGCGTTCCCATCATCTGGAGTCTTATCAGGGAAAGACCTTACCTGAAATCCTTCGTGAGCAGATTGACGCGGGGCGGTTCTATGCCACGACCTCGTATGCGGAAGCAGCGGCAAACGTGAATCATTATATTGTAACAGCAGGGCTGCCTGTTCATAACGGAGACCCGGACCTGGGACCGTTGAAAAGCTGTGCAGAAACGCTGGGCAGTGTACTGAAAAAAGGTGATACGGTCATGATCCGCAGTACGGTCGTGCCAGGGACGACGGAAGAAGTGGTTAAGCCCATTCTGGAAGAAGTCAGCGGCCTGGTTGCCGGCACGGATTTCTATCTGACCTATTGCTCGGAGCGCATTGCGGAGGGACGAGCTTTCGAAGAGTTCATCCACATGCCCCTCGTTTTGGGCGGAATCAACGAGGCAAGTGCGGAAAAAGGGAAAGAGCTTCTCTCGTTTATTAGTGAAACTGACGTGACGATTTCGGATATTCGCGTCGTGGAAACGGCAAAGGTGATTGAAAACATCCAGCGCGATGTCAATATTGCCATGGTTCAGGAATTTGCCCGTTTTGCTGAGGCGTTCGGAATCGATACGTTCGAATTAATTAAAGTAGCAAATACGCATACTCGCGTAAACCTGTTGACGCCAGGGCCAGGAGTGGGAGGATTCTGCTTGCCGAATGCTCTGTACTACCTGCAGCCAAAGGCGAGAGAACTGGAAGTGAGCCTTCCGATCCTGCAGCAAGCTCGCATGACCAACGATGCTGTTCCGGAAGTGCTGATCAACATGCTGGAACGCGTGCTGAAGGAAAAGGGCAAAACGCTGGCAGGAAGCCGTGTAGCCGTTCTGGGACTGGCTATGAAGGACTTCTCCAACGACGACCGTGTCAGCCCTGTCAATGATCTGATCAGGCTGCTCCAGACAAAAGGAGTAGAGGTTCGTTCCTATGACCCAGCCGTGCCGACACGATACGAGCACAAGGCAGAAAGCTTTGAGGCGGCAGTCAAGGATGCAGACGCACTGTTCCTTACAGCCGTACAAAAAGAGTTTGCAGAAGCGGATTGGGCCGCGGTAGCCGAACAAATGGCGGATTCGCCGATCCTGTTTGATACGAAAAACCGTATCCCGCGTGACCTGGTGAGCAAGGCTACCGTGGTGCGCATCTAAAAGGGAAAATACTCCCAGCGAAAAACCTCCACAGACACAGGTCACGTGGAGGTTTTTGCTTGCATGCATGTCAGTCAATCCTTCAGCTCAGTAATGACCTCGGATGCGAACTTTTCGTCGGGGGTCGGAAACATCTGATACTGATGGCGAATCTCGATTTCCTTTTCGTCTAGGGCCGCTTGCTGCAGTTCAGCTTGCTTTTCAAGGTCAGCCTGCCTTTCCTTTTGCCCAGCCATAAATCGATCACCTCCTGTACTTGTATAATGTGTTCCTCTAGAGGTTGAGCCATGCTGAATAGATTTCACCTAGAAGGGAAAGCTAGTCAAGGTAAGACAAAATTTTAACTTCATGTAAGGGTTACATGCTAGGAGGCAAAAATGGAACGCGGTAAAGTAAAATGGTTTAACAGCGAAAAAGGGTTTGGCTTCATCGAGCGCGAAGGCGGAGAGGATGTATTCGTTCACTTCTCGGCTATTCAAGGGGATGGCTACAAGACACTGGATGAAGGACAGGAAGTTACGTTTGATGTTGAGAACGGCCAACGTGGACCGCAAGCAACAAACGTCCAGAAAGTCTAACCAAACAACCAACAGACTCATTTACTTGAGTCTGTTTTTCTATTTTTAGAGGATGCGCAGCCAAAAAACTGACCATGACATTCCGAGAGAAACTGACCCTGTTTAAAGGGTCAGTTTTTTTGTAAGCTTTTCGTAACAATCGATCTAGCAAAGGATGTGCCGAAATGAACAAGACGTTGAACCTGAAACATAAAATAGGCCAGGGAATCTCACCACATGCCTTCATGGAGAGCATGGAGATCAGGACGATGGAGCTCAGCGGGATCCCGAACACGAAAGAAAAGATGATCGGGAATTACGAGCATTTCACGTGGGCGCGTGCAGAGGACAAAGCATTCTTTGGCTCTATTCCCGAGCACGAGGATCTTCATTGTCTCATCCTGTGTACGGATTGGTGCCCAGATGTCATCTGGAACGTGCCGGTGTTATTTCGGGTAATGGAGCAGGCACGAATGACGATAGAAGTCTTGATCATGGAAGATCACTTGGAGACGATGGACCAATTTCTTACGGATGGTGGCCGGGCTCAGCCGATCGCAGTATTTGTAAAGAGAAGTGGAGAGGTACTGGGCAGATGGGGGGCTCGTCCTGCTTATATTCAAGCAGTGATGGATCACTTTAAAGCCACTCATCCCGATAAGCAAGATCCGAAATACCAAGAAGACCTGAATCAGACCTATAGGGAAATCGGGAAGCTTTACCGAGATGGAAACGAGTATCAGCGAGTGATGCTCCAAGAGCTAAGAGAGCTGATTCTTGGATGGGAACTTCACTAGGCGGATAGAAACAAACAAGACAGTGGCAGTCTAGGATTTTGCGTCCATGACTGCCACTGTCTTATTGTGAGAAAGCCTTTAGAAAAACTCGGCTTCCCCTGCGAGATTGAGCATGGAACGCATCGTTTTGTACAGGTCGTGTGCGTCCTTCACGGTGTAATACAGAGTGTTGGTTTCGGTCTCATAGCGGGTACCTGGCGTGATCGCAGCCATTTCTGCTTGTCCGGCATGGGAAAACTCCACGCCCATCTCTACAGGCTCGCCAAATTCGAGAGGAGCGATGCTGCCGATCTGGGAGAGTGCCAGCATCGTTTTTGTTTTGAGCTCAGCCGTTGCAGCCTCGCGGGACAGACAGAGTGCCGCGGTACGAGATACGGCTTTCTTGACGACGGCTGTTGAGATGCCAGGGATCAGGGCCTT
The DNA here is from genome assembly GCF_003710965.1 of Brevibacillus nitrificans. Taxonomy (NCBI): domain Bacteria; kingdom Bacillati; phylum Bacillota; class Bacilli; order Caryophanales; family Paenibacillaceae; genus Brevibacillus; species Brevibacillus nitrificans. The sequence continues at coordinate 696,638 of NZ_RHHU01000010.1, forward strand.
GGCTTCTTCTGCGATTAAATCATCGCCTGACACCATGACGACCGGTACTTTCAACATCCCAGCGTAAACGGCATTAAAGCCGAATTCGCCCACGACACGCCCGTTGATATACAGGTTGCGGATGACACCGGACATCGTGTGGCTCAGTACACCAGGAACGCCCTGACGCGTGTGGTAGCCAACAAACAGGGCGGCGTCGTAGCTTTCATCCAGTTCCTGCATCATGGAGTAATTGCGAGGGGAGCCAGCCAGAAGCTTTACTTTTGGATGCAAGGACTCCCACAAAATATTGTTCATCGTGTTGTGGCTGTCAGCAACGACGATCTCTGTCGCGCCCGCATCAAAAGCGGCTTCGATCACCGCATTGGCGTCGTCTGTCATAAACTTGCGTCCGCGTTGATAGTTGACACCCGCATCAGGATTGATATAGCTGTTATCGACGATGCCTGAGATCCCTTCCATGTCAACTGATAGAAATAGTTTCATCCGTTGTTCATCCTCTCGGGTATGTTTCAAAAAATTGCCTCAGTTCTATGAAACCAGATTGTTCGACAGGAGGCAACTACGAAAAACCTTACGCAAAGAAAAAGCACGACGGCGTTTGAAAGACGACACGTCGCGCTTTTTAGCGGAGCATTTTTCGGTAGAGACTTACGATCTGCTCCGTCATTTTTTCGATCGTAAAGGAGCGTTCGACCCGCGACAAAGCCCGCTGGACCATCGCATCTGACAGCGCAGCCGAGTTCATCAGCTTTTCCATGGCCCCTGACAAGGCAGCTGGATCTCCAGGCTCGACGACCAGTCCGGTGTCCTCATGGAAGACAAATTCTTTTACACCGCCGACATTGCTGGCAATGACAGGAACCTCCGAAGCCATCGCTTCAATGATCGTGTAGCCGAGACCTTCGTAAAATGAGGAGTGTACGAAGGCATCACAAGCGTGCAGGCATGCGGGAATGTCTTGGCGAAAGCCGGCAAAGCGGACGCGTGCTTCCAGGCCGAGCTTACGTACCTGCGCTTCCAGGCTCTCCCGTTCAGGACCGTCTCCTACGAGCACGAGGTAGGGACTGCTGGCGGTATTCGCCTCAAACTTGGAAAAGGCATCGACGAGGACAGACAGCCCTTTCACCGGCACGAAGCGTGCAACTGTGGCAAAGACAAAAGCATCCTGGGGAAGCTCCCACTCCGTACGCAAACGAGTACGATCCTCTTCGCGCAACTGATTTTGGCGATAGGGAGACAAATCCATTCCATTGTAAATGACGCTGATATCACGAGAGGCAACGCCCTGCTCGCGCAAGATGCTCGCCAAAGCTTCGCTGATCGCGATGTAGTGCTGGTTCCACTGCCGAGTACTCCGCTCCATCAGATTGACGATCGCATAGGCGAGAGGGCTGGAATAATCGTAGCGCAGCGAGCTGTGGACGGTCGTCAGCATCGGGATTCTCAGTCCGCGGGCCGCCAGTCTGGAAAAGAAGTTCGCTTTGACACCATGTGTATGTATGATTGCTGGTTGAAAGGCGTGGAACGTATTCCGCAAAGCCCGGAGCAGTCGTAAGTCAAAGCGCCCGAACTGATTCAGCGTAAAGACAGTGATCCCCGCTTGTCTCAGTTTGCTGGCAAAGAGGGAGTCATAAAAGCAAACGACTGCTACCTCCACTTCTTCGACGGAAAACGTGGAGACCAGATTGAGGATATGCTGTTCCGCTCCGCCAAATTCCCCCCCGCCAATCACGTGGAGGACTCGTAATTTGCTCATCTAAATTCACCCGAATCGTAATAAAAAGCCATTTTCACTATAGCAGATGCCTGATAGATTCGCAATAAGCCAGGACTTATGGTATCGTGTATTCAGGAAAATGAAAAGGACAAGGACGGTTACAGAAATGAATAAGCGCAACGTGTTGATCATCTGCTACATCTTTCCTCCCATCGGAGGCGGTGGTGTGCCAAGACCTCTGAAAATGGCCAAATATTTAGGGGAGTTTGGCTGGAGAGTTCATGTGCTGACAGTGGAGCCTGCCTATCATGCCACGCTGGACCCATCTCTTTTAGCACAGCTTCCAGCTGAAGTGACCATTCATCGGGCAAAGGAGTGGAAGCTGCTGCCAAATCGGGGAGCAGCGGCAGTACCAGCGAAGCCTGATTCAGAAGGAGCGTCAGTGTCGAAGCCTTCTGCCAAGGCCTTGCTGAAAAAACAGGTGATCAACGTTCTGAAGAAAGCCAAGCCGTACTTGCTGATTCCGGACGATCAAATATTGTGGCTGCCGAACGCTGTGAAGCTTGGGCGCGAAATCATGAAGCGTGAGAAGATCGACGTGATTTTCTCCACATCGGGACCTGTTACGAACCACTTGGTCGCCCGCAACCTGGCGCGACAGTTTGACTGCAAATGGGTAGCCGATTTCCGAGATCCGTGGACGCAAAACATGCACACATCGGGGATCGCTTGGCGCGAGCAGATGGAAGAGCGGATGGAAGCAGATGTCATGCTGGAAGCGGATGCGATTACGACGGTGACAGCGACGTTTGCAAAAAATTTTCAAGACAAGCATCAGGAGCGCATCAAGCGGCTTGAGCTCATTTACAACGGATTTGACCAGGCTGACTTCGAAGGACTTGCGCCGAGCCATGAAGCACCAGGCAAATTCCACGCCGTATACGCCGGAATTCTGTATCAAAAACGCAATCCACGGCTGCTGTTGCAAGCCATTCGCGAGCTGATCGATGCAGGAGAAGTCGATCAAAATGACCTGCTGCTCAGCTTTGCCGGTGTGTTTGACTATCCGGGCTATTCCGAAAATGGCGACTGCGTAGAGAAGTTAAACTTGGGAAGCATTGTCCGTGTATTGGGCAACCTGCCGCACAAGGATGCTCTCGGATTGATGAAAGGAGCAGATGCCCTGCTGCTGATTGGTGATGTTTCTGCTGACGCAGGTGCGTACATCCCAGGTAAGCTCTATGAGTACATGGGGATCGGAAATCCGATTCTCGCGCTGAACAAGGCAGGGGAAGCGACAGAAATCATTGAGAAATTCCAATTGGGCCAGGTTGCAGACCCTGAGGAAAAGGATGCGATCAAAGAGGCTTACCTGCAGCTGTACAAGGATTGGAAGGCGCAGGGGATTCGGAGCCAGGCGGAGCGCGGAGCCGATTTCGCAAGCAGAGTCAAGCCGTACGAACGCCGCGAGCAGGCGAGACAGCTGGCTGAGCTCATGACGGATCTGGTGGAGTAGAAATAGGAAATCGCATACCCCGTAGCCACAGGTTACGGGGATTTTCGTCGGAAATGGAGACTGAATACAGTGAAGCTGGGCATTCAAAGCTTGCGCGCTTATAACTTTTTTTATTTTTCTCTGCTATCCATCTTCATCTCGTTTGTACCCGTGTACTTGACGTTCCGCGGCGTAACCCCGGGGGAAATCGGGATGATGGTTGGCTTTGGCTCGTTCATTGGCATTCTCTCCCAGCCTTTCTGGGGGATGGTGAGTGACAAGTACAAGACAATCAAGCGCATTATCCTCCTCACACTGGGAGCATCCATTCTGGTAGGAATGATGTTGTTTACCACGAATCATTTTTCCTTTTTGTTTCTGTTAGTAGGCGCGATGTACTTCTTCCTGCTGCCTACAGACCCGTTGACGGAAAGCCTCAATTACCGAGTGGCGCAGCAGCATCAGATCAGCTTCGGATCGATTCGGACGTTCGGAGCGATTGGATATGCCACAGCGTCCTTGATCATCGGGTGGACCGTGGATCAGCTGGGGATGGATCGTCTTAGCTGGCTCTTTTTGGGCTATGGACTGCTCGCATTTGTGTTTGCGCTCGTCGTCTCCGATGCCCCCTCCAGCAGCAAGAAGCTGTCCAGACAGGAGCTCAAGCAATTTTTCTTCTATCCCAAGACCCTGCAATTCTTTTTGCTGGTGCTGATCGCGGCGACACCGCATCGCACCAATGACAGCTTTCTCGGTGTTTTCGTCCAAAGTCTCGGCGGGAGCACGGGCGATGTGGGACAGGCGTGGTTTTTTGCGGCCATCAGCGAGGTGCTCTTTTTCGCCCTCAGTGCCCGTATCCTGCAAAAATGGAGCGAGATCAAGCTGATTACATGGGCAACCGCTTTGTACACGATCCGTTACGCATTGTGTGCCATGGCGCCGTCCGCCGAGTGGGTCGTGTATTTGCAGCTGACCCAAGGCGTAACCTTTGTCATCTTTTATACGGCGACCATTCAGTACTTGTACCGGATCATTCCTGAGGAGTGGAAAGCGACCGGACAAACGATACTGGCTGTCCTGTTCTTCGGAATCTCCGGCATTATCGGATCGATCGCTGGGGGATGGGTGTTTCAGCAATGGGGAGGAGCGGCCTTGTACATGGTCATGGGTATCCTTTCGCTTGTTGCCTGCGGGTATAGCTTGACGCTCTGGAGGTCACAGCGCACAGAAGAAATCCAATCGTAAGCAAAAAAAGAGCTGATCGCGTTGCCGCGTCAGCTCTTTTTGTATCTCGTGCTGCAGACTTGATTAGTACAGCAGGTACTTCTCGACTTCCGACGGATCCTTGATATGAATACCCGGATCATTGTATTTGTACAGCTGGAATAGCACCTGCTGATCCATTGTCCCGGCTTCTGGCAGCGGGAGGATGATCCATGTCTCGTACTGGTGAATCAGACGGTCATCCTTGCCGATCCAGAACGTTGTTTTGATCGTGGATTCGCTTAAAATGTAGTCCAGATCAGGTCGATTGCCCAGCTTCTGCTTCAGCGGATCCAGTAGAACGCTTTTGCTGGTTTTCAGCCATTCAGCACCTGTCATTTTGAGCTGGAAAGGAACGCATACGGTTCCGTACACTTTATCATCTGGCAGCTGAACGGCTTTGTCCATAAAAGGCAGCCAGTCGTCAAAGCCAGCCAATACGTCAAACGCAAGTGGATCTTCGTTTGCCGTCAGCCAGTAATCGTTGGCGCGGATGTAGCGCTTGTCGTCGATGCGGTAGTACTGGTATGGCTGTGCCGCGATGCGGGCATCCACGTTGTAGCCTTTGCCGTTGACGACGGCACCGTTGAACATGCTGGTCGTGGAACGGGAGAGGATCATGTTTTTTACATGTCCTTTATACCAGTAGGATTGAGCTTCCGGGTCTGTTTTCGCTTTTTCCAAAGCGGTTTTCAGCCAGTCTGCTCCGGATTCCGTCTGCGCCGTTGTCGTCTGTTCCGGTGTAGTCCCAAAATTGGTGGAAGCGAACGATTTTGGACCAGACTCATAGGTGCACCCGCCGAGCAGGGCAGCCGCGCAGATGCCAGCGAGCAATGCCGATGCCTTCGTAAGCTTACGCATGGCGAACCCTCCTTACTACGCCGTAACCCAATAGCCCGATAAACAGAATAATCGTGAGTGTGAGCACTGGGACGTTGTGTGGTTTGAATACGAGCACGCGATGTGTGTTGTAAATGGTGGCGACGATTTCGTTTTGCTTGTCGCCATCGACGTCTCCGACTTGGACGTTGATCAGCGGCAGGTAAATCCGCCAGTTTTCTTCCAGCCCATCTGGGGTATAGTTGTATCCGCTCAAATAGCGGCTGTCTGTCGTACTTACCCAGCTTTTGGCCTTTGCGATAATTTCCGGCTGACCGGCTCCGACAGAGGCGAAGTTGGAGAAGCGGAAGCTCTTGTCGTTTTCCGCGCTTGCCCACAAAATTTCCCACGTGCCATCTGCTTTCGGCTTCAGGATGTAGGACGGCTTTCCTGCGATCAAAAGCTCGTCGACTTTGTCATGGTCGATATCTGCTGGGATAAATTCCCCCGTAGCCAGCTCCGCTTCTTTGCGTGTCAGCGTGTAGGCTTCTGTAAGCGTACCATCTGCCTCCACCTTCAGGACGCTCAGGTGCTCGCCCATCGTGATCAAGCCTTCGCTGCCATCCGGGAGCATCATGGTTGTCATGAGCTTTGTCGCTTTGGTCGTTCCGCCAAACGGTTTGCCGTCATACGTTCCTGTCAGCATGCCGCCCTTGATGTGCAAATCTTTGTATTTGCTGCCCATCTGCCTGCGCAGGTCCATGCTTCCGTCGTTTTCCTCCAGCTGATTGGCGATGTTGTCCATATCCAGCATGAAAGCGCGATAAGGAGCAGTCCCTACCTGCAGCATAGCTTCCGCGTAAGGCTGGCGCTGTACGTTTGGCACCAGCTGACCGTCTTTCATCGTATAGTACGGAAAGCCAGGGTAGTCTGTAGGCAGCTGCTGCTTCAGAACCGTCATGGTCTCAGCAGGGATCTGGTCATTTGGCATGCGAACCATTTTGCCATCCTTCCAGGTCAAGACGTACAACGAGACCGGTTCAGGCTGCAGGTGTAGAAGCTTATCTGCCAGTGCCTTTTTCTCTTCTTCCGTCTCCGGCTTTTTCGCCGCCTCTTCCGGAAGAGGGAGCTCTTCCGCATTTCCGTAAGTAATAATCTCTTGCTTGCCGTCGTGATCCACGTCGTACAAAGCCATCGGGAAGTAGTCCACCCATTGACCGTTGTAGAGGCGATCGGATTCGTATTTCACCGTGAAATGGCTCAGGGCTGCCAGCGTGTCCCGATTGAAGGTCACATTGGCGAGCAGGGCAACGATCACGAGGGACCCAACCGCTTTCCAGTTCAGACGTCCATACCATTTGGCGAGGAGCGCGATGACGATGATTGCAATGGCTCCGCCTATCAATAGAGCTGCCGTTGTTTTCACATCGACCCGTGTCAGTGCACGGTCAAGCAGCAAGGCAGCGATCGTAAAGGCAAGAACTTGCCTGCGTTCCTTTGGATGGACCACGTAAAAGCAGAAGGCCAGAAGTGGCAGAAACACCAAGAGAGCGATCCACGTCAGGTCGAGAAATGCAGGTTTGATGAGCAAGTGGTAAATGAGCAGCAGAGCAATGGCGTACAATGCCCAGCCGACCGTCGTTAGAATAGGATTGCGTCGCATGGGATTCACCACCTTTTTGTTTGGGTTTGGTCGACGAATAAAGCGCAGAAGAAGCCGCCAAACAGCCAGAAGTAAAGGGCCATGAACGGCACCTCAAAAATGTTTTCCACCAAATTGTGCAGGGCGACTGCAAAGAGTCCACCGAATAGTCCCAACAGGGCGAAGAAATACGGCGACTCTGTCAGGCTGCGAATGACTTTCATACTGTAACGAAGCATTTGCGCGACGAGACCGATCAGCATGATAATCCCGATCAAGCCAAATTCAGCAAGGCTCTTGAAGAAGTAGCTGTCCGAGTAAATGGTGCCGAAATGACGCGAAGCAACCGCTCCGCCGTGATGACCGAGGCCCACGCCAAACAGTGGCTCGACACGCATTTTGTCATAAGCTTCCCCCCAGCGACCGAGGCGTCCTCCTTCCAGACTGGAAGACATATAGTCAGCCGTAAACAGAGTGAAAATCCGGTTTTTGATCGTACCTACGAGTGGGACTGACTCAGGAACAAAGAATAGAGCCACGACCCCGATGATTCCAGCGAGAACGAGGTAGCCTGCAATACGCTTGTTCCATATGTAGCAGCAAATGAACAGCGAAAACGCTAAAGCAAACCAAGCGCCGCGAGATCCGGTAAGCAGCAGCGCAAGCAGTGTTGTCAACGTAACGACTGCCCACACCAGCTTTTCTTTCCGGGATGGTGCCTTCAGGAAAAGTCCGGCAGCCACAGGAGCAATCAGAGCCATGTAGCTTCCCAGAACGTTGGGGCTTGTCACAAAGGAAAAAGCGCGAGTCGTGATCGCTTCTCCTTCCTGTACCCAGGATTCAGGAGTCTGTACACCCACGACGACCTGCATGACACCGACGAGACCTGCCAAAAATCCGACGAGGGCAAGTCCCTTCATCAGTTTGTCCAGCTGCTCCAGCGACTGCAGCAGGTAAAATCCCATCAGGAAGGCAATGATGTACTGATAGACCGAACGGAAACCTTCCACGCTCGCATCCCAGTTGGCCATGTCGGTTACCATCAAAGCGATGCCGAGGACCAGAAAGGCGATCAACAGGTGCTTGATCTTGGGCATCGTCCGTTTGCCCTGGAAATAGGCAACGAACGTAAAGCCCAAAAGGATCAGGAGCAGACCTTCATCCCAAAAAGACGAAACGACAGGAATCGGTAGAATTTTCCGCAACACATAATCAATGACAGGATAGGCCAAAAGCAAATACAACCACGTAGTTGATTGGCTTCCCCACTTCAACACGGTTTCTCTCATTTTGATTGTAGTCCTCCTACACGCTTAGGATTAACCTGTCTATTATAATGAATCCATCTATCCCGCCGCAACCCAGGCAGGAAAGAGGTTGGTAGGAACCATAGAAATAAGATATGATATCAAGGTATTAACAGCATTCGTCGTTTACTAGAGATAGGAGATAAGGTACATGAGTTTGTTACGAATCGCTTCAATGATCGTCGTATTGACGCTGGTAGGAAGGCTGCTTGGCTTTTTCCGCAGCATCTATCTATCCAGCTTGTACGGCACGGGAATGGAGTCGGATGCCTTTAACATTGCGGCGACGATTCCACTCACGCTGTTCCTGGTCGTGCCTGGAGCTGTCAATGCCATTCTGATCCCGACCATGCGCGGGCTGATGGAAAAGCAGCAGCGCACAACTGAGCTGTACCACAAAATGCTGACGGTCATTCTGGTCATATTCGTCGTGTTGGCGGGACTGGGAGTAGGATTCTCGCGGGAACTGGCTGCCATGTTCGGTTTGTCGGGTGCAAAGCTGGAAATGACGGCTGACATGCTGCGGTGGATGTGGCCATCCGCGATCTTTATCGGCTTGACCGGGCTTTGGTCGAGCATTTGCAATTCGCATCAGCATTTCTTTACACCGACGCTCGGGACAGTGGCAAATGGGGCTGTAGTCATTGTTAGCATGTACGTTCTCGTGCCGCTCTACGGACCGAACGGCCTGGCGATTGCCACTACCTTGGGCTACTTGGCGGCGATGGTGACCATGATCCCGACCATGCGCCGTTTCGGCTACGACCATCGCCTGTCATTTGCCTGGAAAAATGACGAGGCACTAAAAGGAATGGGCGAGCGTGTCATCCCGATTTTGATCGGAGCTGTGGTGGCACAAGCGACGACCTTCCTGGAGCGAGGTTTCGCAGAGGGCGTTGGAACGGGAGTAATTTCTGCGCTGGCGAACGCCAACCAGATCGTGCAAATGCCTATGGCGATATTCGTAGGAGCGTTCACTTTGCCTCTTTTTCCGTTGCTCGCCAGTCACGTGAAGCGCGGCGAGATGAAAGAGATGAAGCAAATTCTGCAAAAAGGGCTGGCCTACCTGCTTATCCTGCTCATCCCGGTGACGGTCGGTCTGGCTTTGTACGCGGAGCCAATCGTCCGCCTGGCCTTTCAACGGGGCGCGTTTGATGAACATTCCGTCGCTTTGACAGCGTGGGCGCTGCCGTTCTATGGCCTCGGGCTTTATTTTCTGGCAGCACGCGATTTGCTTACACGAGCGTTTTATGCGTTGGAAAACACGCGAACCCCCGTGGTGATCGGAGCGATCGGGATTGTCGTATATGCAGCTGCCAACTGGCTTTTGATTCCGTGGATGGGGCACGGTGGAATTGCCCTGGCCAATGCCCTATCCGCCCTCAGTCAGGCTGTGTTGCTGTTTATTTGGCTGTGGAAGGCGGTAGGTGTCCCCGTGCAAGGCGGCTTCCTGAAAACACTCGCCAAGACGCTGCTGGCGTGTCTGGTCATGGGAGCAGCGATTGTGCTGGCAGACCCGTGGCTGTCCCTTTTGCCTCTGTGGATCTATCTGCCGCTCGGGATTGTGGCTGCAGCACTGCTGTATTTGGCTGTGCTCGCGATCCTGCGCGAGCCTTTGGTTTCAGAGCTGCTGCAAAAGGTACGCAGACGTTCTACTCCAGCGCCTGGACGCTCTTGAGCGGGCATTCACGAATGGCATAACGAAATTTTCCTGAGCCGGTCGGTGGAATCTGGTCGACGTACGCTACCTGTACACTGACTTCACCAAGTGCCATCCGAATGCCCGCCAGCAGGCGATCCTCGTCAACGGTGTGAAAGCGGCCGGGTTCTTTTACCAGCTTCAGGCTCAGACTTTGCGGCTCATGCTGGATGAGCTGAAACGTGCGAAAGCTTTCCAAATTGCGTACGATGTGGTTGAAATAATGACCATGGACATACTGCCCATTTTGCGAAATAAACATATCGTCTTCTCTTCCGTCAATCGTGTCCAGGAGTGGATAGCTGATGCCACAAGGGCATAATTCTGGGGAAAGCGCGACGACATCGCCCAGCTGATAGCGCAGGCGAGGCATGACCGTATTGTGCAGATCCGTGACGAGCAAGACGCCGGATTCCCCTGGATAAAGGGGGAGATGGGTGATGGGATCTACGACCTCCAGGTAGCAATTCTCACTGAAGGCGTGCATCCTGCCGGCCGGACACTGATAGGCGATGATCCCTCCATCACGGGCTCCGTATTCATTGATGACGGGAGCCTGAAACGCTTCTGCGATTACCTTTCGCTGATGATCATGCAGGCTCTCTGCCGTAGAAACCACGCCTTTTAACGGGATTCCAATCGTCCATCCTCGGTTCAGCATCATCTCGGCAAGGATATGAAGAGCAGAGGCATACCCGTATAAATAAGCAGGCCGAAATCGTTGAATGAGCGTCAAATGCGTCTGCAGCCTGCGTTCGTCCAGTTCGTAGGCGGAGAGAAGCAGCCGGTTTTTCATCCAGCGTTCCTTCCAGCGATACCGTTTGGCTTGCTGCTGGTTCAGTTCCAAGGGAGATCCCCAAATCATCACGGATGGATCCCCGATCTGGATGCCGTGCCAGGATAGGCCGAGCCAGCGAGCCGCTTCGTAATGCTCGACGGCGATGCGGTCTAGGTAAAAGCGAGTGGGCTCTCCAGTTGAACCGCCTGTCCGGTTTCCGATGAGCTGGGTGGAACTGACGCCTTTCGTTACGTAATCGTCCGCATGCAGGCGGAAATGAGTTTTGCTGAGGATGGGGATGCGCTGTAAAAAACGCTCAGGAGGAATGCGGCTCGTGTCCCACTCCGACGCGAACGACGCGTAAGCCGGGACTTTGTGCACAGCATGCTGAAGCAGGCGTCCCAGCTTTTCTCTTTGTCGATCTAGCAGCTGTTCCTGAGAAAAGCCCTGCGCATGCTGCAAATCTCGCAAGTAGTGGCGTGTCCGATTTTCCTTCAGTCGTTCCATTAGTGGCCACTGAACGTTTCGGATCAAAAATCCGGTAACAGGCATGATTACCCCTCCTATTCATGGCAGACGATTCTAAGAAGTCGATCAATCTACGTTTCAACAGTATTCCTGCCAAATTCCATCGTTATACCTGTTTGCTGGAAAGGGTAAATGATAGTAGGATAGAGAGTGGGTTCATGTCGATTCGGGGGATCCCCCCTATAAAGGAGTTTCCCATGTTGAAAAAAAGTCATTTTCTCGCAGGCGCGTTAATTCTCGCCGTCGCGGGGATTTTGTCCAAAGTGATCGGGATGTTCTACCGCATTCCTCTTCAGGAGATTGTGGGGGACAACGGTCTCGGACTCTATCAAGAGGTGTATCCGCTCTACCTGACCTTTCTGATTCTGGCTACTGCAGGAGTTCCTGTAGCTTTGTCCAGAGTCATAGCGGAAGCATTGGCAGAAGGCAAGCAAGGCTCCGTCGGACAGATTCTGGCGCGGAGCATGGTCATGATGGGCGCTATCGGTGTCGCCCTGTTTGCGATTTTGTATGTGACATCTCCTCTGATTGCAAAGCTGATGGGGAATCCGCATTTGATCGAGCCGATCCGTGCGATATCCTTATCCCTGCTGTTCGTCCCGCTGATTGCGGTCATTCGCGGATTTTTTTACGGCTATCAAAAGATGCTGTACGTCGGCTTGTCCCAGATCGTCGAGCAGACCTTGCGCGTCGTCTTTATTCTGGTCGCTTCGCTCTATCTCGTTTCGCTTGGTGAGGATACCGACACAGTGATTACCGGTGTCAATTTCGGTACGATGATCAGTACGTTTTTGAGTCTCGGTTTTTTGGCATTGCTGATGTGGATGCACAACCGCAAAGATTCGGTGTTCACGGGTGCACAGTGGAAGCGCGTGGATTGGTGGTACGATCGGGCCTTCTTCGCATCCATGTGGCGCATTGCCTGGCCGATCTGTATCTCTGCCCTGGTGATCCCGATCTTTTCGCTGACCGACTCTTTTCTTGCGATTAATATTTTCCGTTATATTTGGAATGTGGATGGGCTCACGGCAGATACGTGGTTTGGCATCTACAGCCGTGGGGGTCCGCTGCTGCAGATGGCGAGCTTGTTCGGCTCCTCGATCGCACTTTCCATCGTTCCAGCCATTGCAGAAGCAGTACGGCAAAAGGATTCTGAACGTGTCACGACCTTGACCAAGCTGTCTTTGCGCTTTGCGTGGCTGATTGGACTGCCAGCCGGACTAGGCTTGACCGCTGTAGCAGAAGGTGCGAATCTGGCTCTCTACGGTGATATGGAGGGTACGAGAGCGATGGCCATTTTGGGGATCAGTGCGATTCCATTGTCCCTCCTTCTCGCGACCAACGGTATTTTGCAAGGGATTGGAAAAGAAAAGATCCCTGCACGCCATTTGCTCTACGGTGTGTTGGTGAAGGTAGCTGCGACTCTCGTCTTTACGTCGCTGTTGGGCATGGACGGTCTTTCTCTGTCCTGGCTGTGCGCGACAGCATTTGTCTGCATCCTCAACATGCGGACGATCAACCGTCTGGTAACGGTGCCGATCAACTGGCGATTTGATACGCTCTATCCGCTTCTCGTCGCCAATCTCATGCTGCTTCTGGCATGGGGAGCGACAGAGGCTGTTGAACTGCTGCTTGCTGGCAAAGAAAAGGTGCGTTTGCTGGGAGCGCTGGAGACCGTTTCAGGGGTCGGTGTCGGTCTGATCATCTACCTGGGTCTGCTGCTGCTCATCCCGCTGATTGAGGAGAAAGAGCTGGAGTGGCTGCCTGGAGGCAATAAACTGCGAACCTTGATGAATGCCATTCGCAAAAAACAGACGCAGTCCAAGATTCAATAAAGGCTAAAAAGAAAAAGGGCGTCCTTCTGTCAATGAGTGATGGAGGGACACCCTTTTTTTATACAGGAAGAATTTATCAGACTCTTATCCAGGATAAGGGCAACTAAGGTGAACCTGTATCCTTTGGGTGCAAAAGGCTTGGCAGAGCCAAGTTTTCTAAACATGATGCAGCATGCATGCAAATGTCCGGGGTGGAAGCAGGATTGGTTTATGAGGATAGGTTGCTTATAATAAGGTATACCGTAATGAATGAGCGTTTGAACGCAATTTACATATTGCTCATGTACCAACGTGTGGGAGGACAAGCCATGAACAAAGCAGAGCTGGTCATCATGGAGTTCAGGGACTTATTCAACAAAATGGTTTGGCTGAATAAAAGTAAGATGGAAGACAGTCTGAAGGGGTATAAGCCTTCTGAAGTCCATTGCATTGAATACATTGAAAGAAATGTAGATTCCAACGTGACAAAGCTTGCGGAGTCCCTTTATATGACTAGCGGTGCCATCAGTAAATTAACGCAGAAGCTCATAAAAAAAGGCTTGATTGAAAGTTACCAAAAGCCGGAGAATAAAAAAGAAATCTATTTTAGGCTAACGGAGCAAGGGAAAGTCATCTATCAAATCCATGAGGACCTGCACAAAGAGTTTCAAGAGCGGGATAAAGCCGTATTTGAGCAGGTAACCGAGGAACAATTTGACAGTATGCTGAGCTTTATAGAAAGATATAGCAGGCATTTGGATGCGGAAATAAAGAAACGGGGTATAGGTATTCGGTCAGAATAAAGGATGAAGGAAAAGGAAACCACAGGCAGTCCACTCTACGGAGAGCGGGCTGCCTTTTTTACTTGCGTTATTTTGTTGCCAAGGAAGGAAAAATGGAGTACGATGTTTTTGTTTCCTAGGAAGGAAAAGTGCAGCCTTGAAAGGAGCATGTAAGTGTCAACATTTCGATCACACCATGAACAGAATACAGAACCTGCCATAGATAAAAAGGCGTTACTATTCGGACTGATGTCTGTATTTCTTTGCGGGCTAGGCTTCAGTATCATAGCACCCGTCGTCCCATTCTTAGTGCAGCCTTATATAAACAATCCGGGAGATCAAGCGATCGTTGTTACACTGCTGACCTCTGTTTACGCAGTCTGCGTGTTTTTTGCGGCCCCTGGACTTGGAGCTTTGAGCGACAGATTTGGTCGTCGTCCCTTGCTCTTACTATGTCTATTGGGCTCCGCAATCGGGTACTTCGTTTTTGGCTTAGGAGGGGCGCTATGGGTACTATTTGCTGGTCGCATCATAGAAGGAATTGCAGGCGGGAGCATCAGCACTCTCTTCGCATACTTTGCAGACATCACCCCTAGAGAACTGCGCACCAAATACTTTGGATGGGTGAGTGCGGTAGCAGGTGTAGGCTCTGCCGTTGGTCCAGTTCTAGGCGGGGGGATTGCCAAGCTTGGTTACGCTGCCCCTATGTATTTTGGTGCAATCATCACCCTGATAAATGTGGTTTATGGATTCTTCTTTTTGTCGGAGAGCCTTGACAAGAAAAACAGACTGAAAAAGATTACCTTTGTCAGACTGAATCCGTTCACACAGCTTGTCCATGTACTTTCCGTTAGAAACGTAAAAAGGCTGCTGATCTCCGCATTCTTACTTTGGGTACCCAATGGATCGTTACAGGCAGTTTTTTCCCAGTTGACAATAGATACTTTCCATTGGACGCCTGCACTCATTGGACTTATGTTTTCCATATTGGGCGTTCAAGACATCATTTCACAAGGTTTCATCATGCCAAAGCTTTTGAAAAAACGCAGTGACGCACAGATAGCCATTCTGGGAATGGTTTCGGAGATGATAGGCTACATTCTGATTGCAGCATCAGCTTTGTTCTCCTTTTATCCTCTTATGATTGCTGGAATGTTTCTATTTGGTTTTGGAGATTCGATCTTTGGGCCTTCATTCAATGGGATGCTATCCAAGTCTGTCGATTCAAATGAGCAAGGGAGGATTCAGGGAGGGAGCCAATCTATTCAGGCTTTAGCCAGAATAGCTGGACCTATTCTGGGAGGACAAATCTATGTATCGCTTGGTCATGCCGCCCCCGCTTTTATGGGGATCATCCTTATCACAGCGGCCATACCCGTTTTGTATAAGGGGACGCATGTAACGAAGTAAAATCAAGCCCGAGTGAGTTTCAATCACCCGGGCTTCCTTATGGATTTACCTCTTTTGATAGACACATACGACCATTTTGACGAAAAATTCCCGGAAACCAGGCAGCTGTGCGAGTCCTTGTAGCTGGCTGCGCAGAGAGATTTCCTTCTGGTAGACAGCAGGCTGCGTGACTCCTTGCTGGATCCGGCGAAAACGCTTGATCGTCATGCGGTTGATATAGGAGATGGTATCGCTGCCGTCCGGGCGTTTGTCAAAGCGAAAAGAGATACGGTCAGAACCATCTGGCAAATCGCGAACGAGCTCTTTGTAGGCATCAATCAAGGCTTGTTCGGAAAAGAGGGCGTGTACCCATGGAATTCCGATCGCATCCGAAAGATGGGCTCCGTACGGATGGTAGTAAGGCGGGAAGTTGATGTAGAGATGACCGCCTGGCTTCAGCACCCGGAAGCATTCCTCCAACGTTTTCTCCGGCTCTCCCACATGCTCCATCGCGTCATTCATGATGATGGTGTCAAAGGTGTTGTCCTCGAAGATCATTCGCGCAGCATCGCCCGTCATGAAGGAAACGACGTCTGCGAGCCCTTTTTCTTTGGCAAATGCATTTCCTTCCTCCGCATAGTGAGGGACGATATCGATGCCGATCATTTTTTTCGGACCATATGTGGCGTAGTAGCAGGTTTTCCCACCACCGCCGCAGCCGATGTCGAGTACCGTTTTGTCCCGGAACATTTGCTCCTGGGAGTGGAAGGGGAGGAAGAACTGGATTGTCTGGTCCCCTTTTTGAAACTGCCATTCGGTATAGCTCATCTCTCCGTTGTTGGCCAGATTAAACGGGTGAACGGGGAGAGGGAATAATCGATTCATGCCGATTAATAGTTGAGAGGAAACGGACATTTGCTAGTCCTCCTTATCCTATTCCTGTAGAAATGGAAATTTCTCTAGGAAGGTAGTATAAGCGCAGGTGAGGCTTCGCCTGCGCCAAAAGCTGGGCAAAGCCTCTTCTACGAATCAGTGTTTTTTCCGCAAAGCTTGCAGCACCAATTCGCTGCTTTTGGCTGCTTCGATTTCGAGCAGACGGGAGTGCTCTGTCACTACGCCAATTTCCTGATCCATGCGGTCCAGACGCTCTGCCAAGAGGGCAAGCAAGCTATTTTCCTCAAGCTTCGTGATATGCCCTGCATTCGGCATACCGGCGCGCTCGACAAACCGATCAATTTTCGGATCGTAGGAGATTCCGATAAAAGGGGTCCGCAGCATGCAAGCGAGAATCAGCGAATGCAGACGCATGCCTACCACGTAATCGCATTGCTTTAAGACGGACATGATGTCATGGAAGGTCACTGGCTCATCAAGAAGCCTGGCACCAGGCTGTTGCATCTGATCCATGATTTCACGGGAAGGCGCAAGGTCGCTGGGAACATGCATCGGTAAAAACAGGACGTTCCACCCGCGCAAAAGAAACCAGTCAGCGGCCCTGGCAATGACCTTTTTGAAAGCCTGCTCCTGCTTCCAGTTCCGTACAGAGATGGCGACCAGAGGCTTGGCAGGATCTGCAAACTTGCCTTGCAAAAGCTCAAGGCCGCGCTCGTCCGATATATCCTCCGGAGAGATCGTCAGAGCTGGGTCAGCTGTTATATGAATGGGCGCTTTTACTACCCCACAGGATTTGAAGTCTTCGCCGGACTCGTAGTCACGCACGGTAATGACGTCTACCCGGTTGACCACCCGTTTGATCATGGAACGACTGAGTGGCTTTAGGATCGGACCAAAACCTTGCGCGTAAAAGACGACAGGTTTGCCCAGCAGCTTGGCGATCGTGACAATGCCCAAATAGTAGAGGACACTGCGCGGGCTGGTTACGTCTTGCATCAGCGTACCGCCGCCCATCACCAGCATGTCGCTTCGCATCAGCTCGCGGACGATGGTACCGAAGCTCCAGCGGTCATACGCTTCAATCCCAAACAGTTCCGCTGTGCGATCTGGCTGATTGGACAAAACCGCCAGGGAAATATTTGGTTGTTCCCTCTTGAGGGAGCTGATGATGCCGTACAGGACCACATCGTCTCCGGCATTATTAAATCCGTAATACCCGGAGATGAGAATTCGCGACATGGAGTGAACCTTCTTTCTATATCAAACGTACAGGAAAAATACATTCTCAAGTATAATCGAGTAAACAAGGGGAAGTAAAGCAACCCTAGTAAAAACTTGCTTCCTCTACATCGTCTGTAACCTGATAGGGTATAATGAATAGGCTACATTACGAAAACATATAGAGGAATCCCATAACGAACATGCCGATCCCAAGAACGATCAGGGCAATCATCGTGACGAGAAGTCCTTTGTTCTTGCGGCGTCGATAAAAGAATTCGTCAAACATGGTAAGCCTCCCAACGGAAAAATAGTCCATTCTACTATCATACCATGTAGAGTAGGAACCTCGCCATTAGCAAGATGGAGCCTACGCAGGGATGGCACCAAGGAAAGGAGAAAACAATCATGGAAAATATGTGGCTGAAATACACCTTGCTAGTAGAGAGGGAAACAGAAGATATGTTCGTGGCAGAGGTTTTGGGGAGTCCCTATACACTCGGGTGGATCGAGCCACAGATTGAAGTGCTGACGACGGAAAATGGCTATGACTATGCGGAAAACACGGACGGACCGGCAGTCGGCTATTTGTTCGAGCCCATGCAGGATAAGGAAGAGGCGCATGTAGAGAGATTGCAAGCTTACATACAGCGATGGAATGGCCATGTCACGCTAAAAGAAGTAGAGCAGGTTCCTGAAGAGAACGATTCCTGGAAAGAGGAGTTTCGCGAGGTGAAGATAGGCAGCTGGTGGGTAGCCCCGACGTGGACGGACCCCCAGGCTTTGGAAGGGGTAGAGCATGTGCTCTGGATCGATCCGGGTGCTGCTTTTGGGACTGGCTATCATGGAACGACGCAGGACAGTCTGCTATTCCTTCAGGAGCTTTCCTTGACAGAAAAAAACGTGCTGGATATCGGGGCAGGCTCAGGGATTCTCTCCCTGTACTGTGTTCTAAACGGAGCTCGTCAACCCGTTTACGCAGTCGATATCAATCCGCAAAGCGAATACCAGGTACTGGTCAATGCAACGAACAATCATTTGCCCGATTCGGCTGTACGAGTCGTGATTGGGGATGCGCTCTTGCCGGAAGTAGCGGAGAAGCTTCCAGAGCGCTCAGACCTTATTTTGCTCAATATCGGAGGAGACGAGGATATTGCGATGCTGCCCGTGGTAGACAAGCATATAGCGCCGGACGGCTTGGTCATTCTCTCCGGAATCGTCGATTGGAATCGCAGCCATGTGTTATCCGCCTACGAGGAGGCTGGGTATCGACTGGAAAAAGAGCGCCACAGTGACGAGTGGGTCACTTTACTGCTGCGAAAAATCACGACGAAGTGAACTTGTAACTCATCTGTGCGATAATAGAGAAAAATACGAAAGCTTCCGCCAAAGGCTGCTCTGGTGGAAGCTTTGCCGCAATGGAGGGAGAAACAATGAAGGAGCAAGTAGTCATTGCCGCTGCTGGGCGTACGCCAATCGGCTCTTTTGGTGGTGTACTGAAAGATGTAAGCGCTCGCAAGCTGGCGGAAACCGTTATTCGGGGAGTATTGGACAAATCGGGAGTTCAGGCAAGCCAGATTGATGAGGTGATCCTCGGCAACTGCATTCAACGCAGTGATGAAGCAAACATCGCCCGTGTCGTCGCGATTGATGCCGGACTTGGGAAAGAGGTGACGGGCTTTACGGTGCAGCGTCAATGCGCTTCCGGCATGCAAGCTCTGGCAAGCGGCGCGTCTGAAATTTTGCTCGGTGACAGTGAGATCGTGATCGCGGGCGGCGTAGAGAGCATGAGCAATGCCCCTTATGTGCTGAAAAACGCTCGCTGGGGAAAACGCTTGATGCACGGCGAAATGACGGATGCCATGTGGGATCTCTTGACCGATCCACACCACCAGATTTTGATGGGCGAAACGGCAGAGCGATTGGTGGATCGCTACGGCATTACTCGGGAAGAGCAGGATGTGATTGCACTGCGCAGTCAGCAAAATGCGATTCGAGCCATCGACAACGGTCTGTTTGCAGAAGAAATCATCCCTGTACCTGTCAAAAAGAAAGGGCAGGAGACACTCGTGACCACAGATGAATTTCCTCGCAGAGACGTATCGCTGGAGGGGCTTGCCAAGCTGAAGCCAGGCTTCCGCGCAGAGGGAACAGTGACAGCAGGCAATGCATCGGGGCTGAATGATGGGGCATCTGCTGCGATCCTCATGAAGGAAGGAAAAGCAAAAGAGCTCGGGATTGAGCCGCTCGGACGAATCGTATCGTGGGCGTGGGCAGGCGTGGAGCCAGACCTGATGGGCTATGGCCCTGTACCCGCTGTCAAAAAGGCGCTGGCGAAAGCAGGGCTCTCCCTGTCTGACATCGAGCTGATTGAGGTCAATGAAGCTTTTGCTGCCCAGTATCTGGCGGTAGAAAAACTGCTGGAGCTCCCGCGCGAAATCACGAATGTAAATGGAAGCGGTATCTCGCTCGGACATCCAGTAGGATCTACGGGCTGCCGTATTGTCATTACACTGCTCCATGAAATGAAACGCCGTCAGCTAAAACGCGGCCTCGCAGCTCTGTGCGTCGGCGGCGGAATGGGAATGGCCATGGTTGTGGAACGCGACTAAAAGCAGCACCCATCAAGAAAAACGAATACTCCAAAATGTTTAAAGAGAGCCTCCCCTGTTAAGAATGAAAGCAAGTCCCTGTCTGAGTTCGTCAAGACGGGGGTTTTGCTAGAATAGGGGGAGGCTCTTTGCTATGATGCTCTTTTCTTTTATGAGGAAGCATGGGAAAAAAATCGCGTTTCACACGATATCGTGCCTGCTGATAGGGGCACTCGTCGCGGTAGCGTACACGGCCTATCAATACAAACAGATGACACAAAAATGGTATGCCCCTATCGAAGAAAAAAACGGAAATAGCACGCAGGCCTCTGCTTCTTTGCCGCCTCGGGACTTTCTGGCAGGTACAGAGCCGATGAAGCCTTTTTTGATGCTGCTGCTCGGAGTAGACAGCAGGGATGGCGAGAGTGCTCGCTCCGATACCATCATGCTGGCCGCGATTCATCCTGCCAAGCAGGGCGCTTATCTCCTTTCCATACCAAGGGACAGCTATATGGAGCTTAGCGGAAAGGGATACGATAAAGTCAACCACGCGATGGCTTTTGGCGGTCCCAAAATGGTCAAGGAATCGTTGGAGAAATTTTTACAAGTAAAGATCGATCGATACATGTCTGTAGATTTTGATGGATTTCGCCAAATCGTCGACGAGCTCGGAGGCGTTTCGGTCGATGTGAAAAAGCGGATGAAATACAGTGACCCTAGCGATGACACTTATATCGACATCAAGCCTGGCTTGCAAACCCTATCTGGGGAGCAGGCGCTCGACTACGCGCGTTACCGCAAAAGCGATCTTGGCAAAGAGGACAGTGATTACCAGCGCATCAATCGCCAGCAGGAAATTGTCCGTGCGCTTGCTTCCAAGGGATCGACCGTGCAGGCGTATGCGAAGGCATTTTCTTTGATGGAGATTGTGGGCAATCACGTCAAAACGGATTTGACAGAAGGAGAGATCGCTTCGCTGCTCATCTCCTACGGGGATCCGACACCGAATGCGATTCATACGGACACCCTAATTGGTCAAGACGAACGTATTTGGCACAATGGCATTTTGGGCTGGTATCACTTGGTGCCAAGCTCGGAACGGGAGCGCGTGCGTCAGCAAATCGTCCAGGCAATGACCCCATAATTCTCTTCCTTCAAGCGACAGGAGGGCTGCGTGATTGGCAGCCTTTTTTGCTGTTTTCGTTTCGGGGGGAAGGCAAGAAAATCGTGGAAGGGCGAATTTGCTAATTAGTTGTAAAATTAGCTATTTTTCGAATAAAATAAGAAGAAGGAAGAGATTATGAAAGCGGATCTTACGGGAGAGGCAAGGCCATTTTTGGATGGAGGGAACGCCCATGTCAAATGCCAAGCCTTGGATTGCGAATTACCCGCCAGAAACTGCACCCTCATTGGAATACCCCCGTGTTCCACTGACGTTTTTTTTGGAGCAGTCAGCCGCAGAGTATCCAGATAGTTATGCGATTTATTTTATGGGAAAGCGTATTACCTATCGTGAGCTGTTGCAGATGTCGTACCAATTCGCCCACGGGCTCATTCGCCGTGGAGTGAAAAAGGGCGATCGCGTTGCCATCATGCTGCCAAACACTCCACAGGCGGTCGTCAGCTATTACGGTGCCTTGTTTGCGGGCGCCATTGTCGTGATGACCAATCCCCTCTATACAGAAAGGGAGCTCATCCACCAGCTGAACGATTCAGGCGCAGAGACCATCATCACCCTTGACTTGTTATACAAGCGCGTTTCCGCTGTAAAGGCATCCACTCCACTGAAACGAGTAATCGTAACGAGCGTTGGAGATTTCCTTCCATTCTTCAAGAAAATGCTGTACCCGTTGGTCCAAAAGAAAGAAGGCCACAATCCGCAAATTGCATATGGCAGCGAAGTTGAGCCTTTTCTTTCTATTATAAAAGAAAGCGCTGCCACACCGGTGAAAACAGAAATTGACCCAGAGGCAGACATCGCCCTTTTGCAGTATACCGGTGGTACGACAGGGGTAGCCAAAGGCGTGATGCTGACACATGGCAATCTCATTGCCAATGCCATTCAATGCCAGGCTGTGCTCTACAAGCTAAAAAAGGGCAAGGAACGAATCCTTGGAGCCCTGCCTCTCTTCCATGTGTACGGGATGACGACGGTGATGAACAAAGGGATCTCGATCGCAGCCGAGATCATTCTCGTGCCCAAATACGAGGTCAAACAAATTTTTGAGATGATCGACAAGCGAAAGCCTACCCTGTTTCCAGGTGCTCCGACGATGTACATCGCCCTCATCAATCATCCTGATTTGAGAAATCACGATCTGTCCTCCATCGAGGCTTGTGTGAGCGGATCCGCTCCATTGCCGCTCGAGGTGCAGAGCAAATTTGAGGAACTGACGCACGGCAAGCTTGTCGAAGGGTACGGACTGACCGAAGCCTCGCCCGTGACTCACTCGAATCCGATCTGGGGCAAACGAATTTCCGGAAGTATTGGACTGCCTTGGCCGGATACCGACTGCAGGATTGTCGATACCGCTACGGGAGAAGCTTTGCCACAAGGGGAAATCGGAGAGCTGGCAGTCAAAGGACCTCAGGTGATGAAAGGCTATTGGAACCGCCCGGAAGAGACAGCGGCGATTCTGCAGGATGGCTGGCTTTTGACAGGCGATATGGGGTATATGGACGAAGAGGGCTATTTCTACATCGTGGATCGCAAAAAGGACATGATCATCGCGGGCGGCTTCAATATCTATCCGCGGGAAGTCGAAGAGGTTCTGTTCGAGCATCCCATGATTCAGGAGGCAGCTGTCATCGGAGTTCCCGACCCGTATCGCGGAGAAACGGTCAAAGCGTTCATCGTATTCAAGAAAGGCCAGCAAGCGAGCGAGGATGAGATCGAAAAGCATTGTCGCGAGCGGCTGGCAGCTTATAAAATCCCGCGGCAATACGAATTCCGTGCTGACCTGCCAAAGACGATGGTAGGCAAGGTACTCCGGCGTCAGCTGCAGGACGAGGATAAAAAGCGAAAAGAAGCAGAGAGCAGTGAAAGTAAAACCAGCTAGGAGCAAAGCGAAGCAGGTCTGTTTTCCAGAAACAAAAGGAGATGGACCTGCTCTTACATTGCGGACCAGGAAAGTGTAGACACAATTCTGGAATTGCCGCCAGCGATGATTGACACGAATCATCGGCTGGTATAAACTGTTTATGAATGAATAATCATTCATTTTGTTGTCATTGCGAGTAAAGATGGAGGTATGTATGGCAAAGAAAACGGGGGAAAAGTATCAGGCCATTATTGATGCAGCTGTTCGTGTCATCGCTCGTCAGGGTTATCATAATGCCCAGGTATCCAAGATTGCAAAAGAGGCGAAGGTAGCGGACGGCACGATCTACCTCTATTTTGAAAACAAGGATGATATTTTGATTTCTCTGTTCAACGAAAAGATGGGTCATTTTGTGGAAACAAACCGGAGACACATCGCAGAGGCATCATCCATCGAGCAAAAATTATATGTACTCGTTCACGCTCACTTTAGCCAGCTGTCTTTGGATCACGAGTTTGCGAAAGTGACGCAAATCGAGCTGCGCCAGTCCAATCCTGTCATCAGCGAAGGGATCGGGAATGTCATGAAGCAGTACTTCGACCTGATTGACGAAGTGCTTCGTGAAGGGATCGACAAGGGCATTTTGAATCCAGACCTGGATGTGCGGGTAGCGCGGAAAATGATTTTTGGTACGCTGGATGAAGTCACGACGTCTTGGGTGATGAAACAGTGCAAGTACGACCTGGTCTCTTATACGGATTCCGTTCATAACCTCTTCCTGTACGGTTTGAAAGGAAAATGATGAAAGAAAAAGCTTTTTTTGAAGTGACACCTTTGATACAATAAGAGTGTGAGACTGAGCGATCGCTCAGAAGCGAAAGAACCTCAATAGAAACTTTCTTAAGATAGAGCTTGGGGGGAGAGAAATGGATTCGCGTTGGAATGTGCAGATCGTCGATCGTGTAGCTGTAGCTACGATCACCAACCCGCCTGCCAATGCATTAGGCAAGCCTGTGCTGGCACAGCTTGGTGAACTGCTGGATCAATGGGAGAAAGATACCGAGATCAAAGCAATCGTCGTGACCGGGGAAGGACGTTTTTTCGTTGCAGGAGCAGATATCAAGGAATTTACCGAGCTGCTGCCGGCCGATGCCGAAGCAATGGCGAAAAATGGCCAAGCGCTGTTTGACCGTATGGAGAAATTCCCGAAGCCGATCATTGCTGCTATTAATGGAGCATGCCTAGGCGGAGGTCTCGAGCTGGCGATGGCCTGCCATATTCGACTGGCTGCACCAGAAGCCAAGCTTGGATTGCCTGAGTTGAATCTGGGATTGATTCCTGGATACGGAGGTACGCAGCGCCTGCCTCGTCTGGTCGGTCGCGGGAAAGCGACACAGCTGATCCTCACTTCCGAGATGATTGGTGGCGAGGAAGCTCATCGCATCGGTCTTGTGGAAGCGGTATATCCGGCAGAGCAGCTGCTGGAGGAAGCCAAAAAGCTGGCTGCAACGATCGCGACGAAGAGCGCAGTTACCTTAAAGCTGGCGCTTGCTGCCGTCCAAGGCGCAGTGGATCTTCCTTTGTCAGAAGGTTTGGCAAAAGAAGCAGCCCTGTTTGGCGAAGCATTCACCTCCGAAGATGTAAAAGAAGGCGTAGGTGCCTTTTTAGAAAAACGCAAACCGAATTTCGCTGACCGCTAAAAAGGTCATTTCAGCAATACCATTTCGAGGGAGGGCAACGAAATGAATATCTTGGTTGTGATGAAGCAAACCTTTGATACCGAAGAAAAAATCGTTATCCAAAACGGAAAAATTTCCGAAGATGGTGTAGAGTTTATCATCAACCCGTACGACGAGTACGCAGTAGAAGAGGCAATCAAGCTGAAAGAAGAGCACGGCGGCGAAGTAACTGTCATCAGCATCGGCCCAGATCGCGCGGAGAGCTCACTGCGTACTGCTTTGGCGATGGGTGCAGATAAAGCCGTTCTCGTAGACGACGAGGAGCTCTTCGGTGACGAGTTCACGACAGCAAAAGTGCTGGCAGCTGTCGCACAAAAGGTCGGCTATGACATCATCATCGGCGGACAGATGGCGGTAGACTCTGGCGCGGGACAAGGCGGGCCTCGTCTGGCGGAAGAGCTGGGAATCAACCATGTGTCTACTGTCGTGAAATTGGAAGTGAACGGCACTGCCGTGCGTGTAGAACGCGACGTGGAAGGCGACCTCGAAGTAGTAGAAACGAGCCTGCCAGTACTGATCACGGCACAGCAAGGCCTGAACGAACCGCGCTATCCTTCCCTTCCAGGGATCATGAAAGCGAAGAAAAAACCTTTGGATCGCCTGTCTGCAGATGATCTGGGGCTGGATGTAGCTGCTGTCAAAGCAAAAACAGAGATCGTGGATCAAACGCTGCCACCGAAAAAGCAGGCAGGACGAATTCTCTCCGGTGAACTGGGGGCTCAGGCGTCAGAACTGGTGCAATTGTTGCGCAACGAAGCGAAAGTGATCTAAGCGAGAAGGAGAGGATATCCATGAAAAAAGTACTGGTATTGGCAGAAGTTCGTGACGGACAACTTCGCAACGTGTCTCTGGAAGCTTTGGCTGCCGCTTCTGCATTGGCAGACGGCGGTGAAGTGACAGCAGCTGTTTTTGGCTCAAATGCAGCAGAGCTCGCAGCGACTCTCGGACAGCATGGTGCAAGCACCGTTTATACAGCTGACCACGGCGCACTTGCACAATATACACCAGATGCTTACACACAGGCACTGGTTCAACTGATTGAGCTGGCGAATCCGGATGCGATTGTCCTCGGTCACACAGCCATCGGACGCGATGTGGCACCGCGCGTAGCTGCCCGTCTCGGATACGGTTTGGTTTCCGACGTAACAAGCCTGGAAGCAGGAGAAGGATTCGTTCGTCCGATCTACGCAGGAAAAGCTTTTCAACAACGTAAATTTGTTGATGGAAAAACTTTCGTTACTATACGACCAAACAATATCGCCATTGGCGCAGCAGATGCTTCCAAAACGGCAACCGTGGTTCCTGTGGAGCTGGAAATCAAGGATCTGCGTTCCATCGTGAAGGAAGTCGTACGTAAAACCAGTGGCAAAGTGGATCTTTCCGAGGCAAAAGTTATCATCTCCGGTGGTCGTGGCGTGAAGAGTGCAGAAGGCTTCAACACGCTGAATGAGCTGGCGGATGTACTGGGCGCAGCGGTCGGCGCATCCCGTGGTGCGTGCGATGCTGACTACTGCGATTACTCCATGCAAATCGGTCAAACAGGGAAAGTCGTAACTCCTGACTTGTACATCGCGTGCGGCATCTCCGGAGCCATTCAACACTTGGCTGGGATGTCCAGCTCCAAAGTCATCGTCGCGATCAACAAAGACCCGGAAGCGCCTATTTTCCAAGTGGCAGACTACGGAATCGTTGGTGATCTGTTCGAAGTCGTTCCACTTTTGACAGCCGAATTCAAAAAGGTATTGGTGTAGTCCAGCCTGACTAATTGAACGAAAGCGTCCGTACATAGCGGACGCTTTTTTCCTTGTCCATGCTCCTGTGTTTCACACGCTGAATGAGAGCAGCATAAGAGTGGATAGACTAAAGCGTGAAGTGCGTGCAAAGTGCTCGGCGCC
Organism: Brevibacillus nitrificans; assembly: GCF_003710965.1. Taxonomy (NCBI): domain Bacteria; kingdom Bacillati; phylum Bacillota; class Bacilli; order Caryophanales; family Paenibacillaceae; genus Brevibacillus; species Brevibacillus nitrificans. Next base: position 723,252 of record NZ_RHHU01000010.1, read on the forward strand.
GTAGTCATTTTCAGGATTGGATGATATACTGTGCGTGTGGAACCTTTTTCCGTAATTGAATTCTAGGGGGTAATTACTCATGGCAATTGTAAATGGAACGGACCAAAACTTTTCCCAGGAAGTAGAGCAAGGCGGTACTGTCCTGGTTGACTTCTGGGCACCATGGTGCGGCCCTTGCAAAATGATCGCTCCTGTTTTGGAGCAAATCGACAGCGAAGTGGGCTCCCAGCTCAAAATCGTAAAAGTAAACGTGGATGACAACCCAGGCTCCGCTGGACGCTTTGGCGTAATGTCCATCCCAACCCTGATCGTTTTCAAAGACGGTCAACCTGTTGACAAAGTTATCGGCTTCCAACCAAAAGAAGCTTTGATGGCAACTGTTGGCAAACATCTGTAAGAAAATACCTGCTAATAGGTAGGGAACGGCATCCTTTGAGGGTGCCGTTTTTTCGTGTGATTAAACGGAAGTGCAGCAGTCGATTCGGAGGGGGAAAACCCGTGAGGCCACTAGCTTTCTGGCCTGAATCGATATCGTCGAAAGGATTGGATTTTTAACAAGAGCATAAAAATTCTGAGCGATCGTTTGTCAAAAAACAAAGTTTAAAGAGAGAAAATTGATTGCGTTTTCGTAATACATTGATTAAAATTCTTATATTCAATTTTTTTAGAAAGATTTATAAAAATTAAGGGAGGCTTTTCATGATGAAAGGGTTTAGTTTACTCAAGTCACTGGCGACGATTTCATTGGGTGCCGTATTGATGGTAGGATGTTCTAGCGGAAATAGTGCAGCACCAGCAAACGGAGGCAGCTCGGCACCAGCACAAACGCCGGCAGCAGAAGGTGCCGGTGGAGAAGTTACAGCACAAATCGGTGTGGTTGGGTTCTTGTCCGGTTCGGGTGCAGCGTACGGCGAAGCACAAAAAGCAGGTCTGGAGTTGGCTTTGGGCGAGTTGAACGAAGCGAACAAAGGCAAACTCAAGATGGAATTAAAGTTTGAAGATTCTGGCGGAGAAAAAGAAGGGGCCATTAACGCTGTAAATAAACTGATAAATCAGGATAATGTGGTAGCGATCATCGGGCCTACTCTTTCCGGTGAAATGTTCGCGGCAGGTCCAGTAGCGAACGAAGCGGAAGTTCCGATCTTTGGTATCTCCAACACATCTGAAGGTATTAACGATATCGGTGAATACGTATTCCGCAACTCCTTGCCTGAGTCCATCGCGATTCCAACGGCAATGAAAGCTGCTGTGGAGAAAAAAGGCATCAAGAAAGTAGCATTGATCTACGCATCAAACGATGACTTCTCCGTAAACGGCTACAAAGTGATGAAAGCTACAGCTGAAAAAATGGGTCTGGAGATCACTGGCGAAGCGACTTTCTCCAACGGCGATGTTGACTTCTCCGCTCAGCTGACCAAGCTGAAGCAAACCAACCCGGATGCGCTTTTGGTATCCGCCCTGTACAAAGAAGGCTCCATGGTAGTGAAAAAAGCTCGTGAACTGGGTATCACGGCAACCATCCTGGGTGGTAACGGCTTCAACAACCCGAAAGTATTTGAAATCGCAGGTCCTGCAGCTGACGGCCTGATCGTAGCAACGCCTTTCAGCCCAGAAAAACAAGATGAAAAAGTACAAGCCTTCGTAAAAGCATTCGAAGCAAAATACAACAAAAAGCCTGACCAATTCGCTGCTCAAGCTTACGATTCTCTGTACATCATGTCCCAATCCCTCTTGGGTGCTGGCAAAGCTGACCGTGAAGAATTACGTAACCAACTGGCTCAGCTGAAAGACTTTACCGGTGTATCCGGCAAATTGTCCTTTGACGAAAAACGTAACCCAATCGGGGATGCCGTTGTAGTAGTCGCAAAAGATGGTAAATTCGTTCCTTTTGAATAAGGGATGCTGCCCGGGGACTCCCGGGCTCTTCTTTCAACAAACGAGGAAGTAAACTACGTTCGTCATCTGCAAAGCGCATGTCCTACCAGCAAGAAAGGGCTCCGTCTAACATGGCGGGGCCAAGTTTTCTAACTGGATCAGTAAGTATAAACGCCGATCTTTTACTTGCTGATCCAGCCAGAATAACTTTCCGCGCTTCAGCGGTCTGACCAGGACATTAGGCGTGCGTCTCGAAGGTGATAGAACCACTTTACAGTGAGGTGAGGCAGTTGTTTTGGCAGCAATTAGTCAATGGCTTGACAGTTGGTAGTACCTATTCATTGATTGCTTTGGGCTATACGCTCATTTTCGGTGTCTTGGGCATCATTAACATGGCGCATGGACAGATCTTTATTTTTGGCTCGCTGGTCGGACTCGTCTTGATGACGAGTATGCAGATGCCGCTTGGAGTAGCGCTGGTTGCGTCGATCGTTATATCTGCGATCCTGGGACTGATTTTGGAATATACAGCTTTGCGTCCCTTGCGCAAAAAGAACGTTCCTCACTTGGCGTCCTTGATCAGTACCATTGGTTTTGCGATTCTCGTGGAAGAGGCGATGCACAAAATCTTTGGTGCAGACTCCCGTGCGTTTCCGCAATCATTCGGTGACAAGACGTTTGATTTAGGCGTCATCCAAATACGCAGTGTGGATCTTATCATTCTCGGTATTGCACTGATTCTGATGTTTGTCCTGCACTTCTGGATTCAAAAGACCAAAATGGGAAAAGCGATTCGGGCCACAGCGGAAAATACCGATACCGCCAATATCCTGGGGATCAATACGAACATGGTCATCATCGTTACCGTCATGCTGGCTTCTGCTCTTGGGGGCGTAGCGGGTATTTTGATCGGGATGGCATATTCTGCTTTGATTCCAACCATGGGGATGACTCTTGGATTTAAAGGACTGGCCGTATTGATTCTGGGTGGTGTCGGAAGCATTCCGGGTGCCATGGTATGCGGCGTACTACTCGGGGTGATCGAGGTGTTCACGGTTGCGTACGGGGATTCCTCGTATCGGGATGCAGTGGCATTCGGGCTGATTATCATCATTTTGCTGTTGAAACCGGAAGGACTATTCGGACGAAAAGCGTAAAGGAGGTGCACACGAGATGGATATATTGAATCCGTACAATTTACAGGTATTCACATTTATTTTGCTAAACAGCATTCTTGCGATTAGCATTTATATCACGCTCTCGACGGGCCAGCTTTCGTTGGGACATGCAGGATTTATGAGCATCGGTGCTTTTACGGCGAGTATTTTGTCCAAGCAAGCGGACATGCCGCTGTTTATTGCGATCCTCATTGGGGGACTGGCTGCGGGGATTGTCGCTTTGCTGATCGGAGCCCCGACTTTGAAGCTGCACGGCTTGTACCTGGCGATCGCGACGCTTGGTTTTGGTGAAGTGATTCGCGTTATTTTGCTGAACATGAAAATTACGAACGGTGCACTGGGACTTACTGGTCTGCAGTCCATCGGGAACTATTTATATGATTTCGAAAAAGCGATGGGGCTGAAAGCACAATCGCTGGGCATTTCCGTGATTCAAATGAAGTCTTTGACGACGTTCGTGTTCATGGTGCTCCTGTTCGCTGTTGTGCTGTTCCTGACTTTGCGTCTGAACCGTTCGCGTCTGGGTCGTGCCTTTGAAGCGATCAAAGCGGACGAAACAGCTGCTCGTGCGATGGGACTGCAGGTTGCGTACTACAAAATGCTCGCCTTTATCATCGGCTCTGTGCTGGCAGGGATTTGCGGCGGGCTGTATGCGCACATCACGACGACGATTACACCTGACGATTTTAACTATCACAAAGTCGTAGAGATTTTGTCCTATGCCGTTATCGGAGGAAGCGAAGTCGTTTGGGGTCCTCTGTTTGGTGCGCTTGTGCTGACGGCTCTGCCGGAGGTGCTGCGTGGCTTGGCGGAGTACAAAATGCTGATGTACGGCTTGATCATGGTAGGGGTAATGGCATTTAGACCACACGGCTTGATCGGTGCCGATACATTCCAAAAGCTTTTCCGCCGCCGCAAAGGCAAGTCGGGAAATGAAGCGAAGGAGGGAATGTGACGTGCTGCTAGAACTGAAGAACGTAGGAAAAAGCTTCGGTGGGATCACAGCCCTGCGTGACGTTTCCTTTGGTGTCAAGGAAGGCGAGATCGTCGGCTTGATCGGCCCGAACGGTGCGGGGAAAACGACGATTTTTAACATGGCAACGGGTATTTTTGCACCGACGACGGGGACCTTCTCGTTTGCAGGGCAGGAGCTAAACGGGGTTGCCCCAAACAAAATTACGGAAATGGGTGTCGCCCGGACGTTTCAGAATATTCGCCTGTTTGGTCATTTGAGTGCGCTTGATAATGTCAAGATCGGCTGCCATTCCCGGATGAAGGCTGGCTTCTGGGCAGCGCTGCTCCGCACTCCAAGCCAACGAAGGGAGGAGCGCGAAGTCGAGAAAAAAGCAGAGGCTTTGCTCGAATTTGTTGGGCTGTCTGACGTGCGAGACGTTCGTTCCGATACGCTGGCTTACGGACAGCAGCGCCGCTTGGAAATTGCCCGCGCGCTTGCCACTGAGCCAAAGCTGCTTTTACTGGACGAACCAGCCGCAGGGATGATCGAGAGTGAAACGAAGTCCTTGACGGAGCTCGTGCGCAAAATTCGCGACAGCGGCATTACCGTGCTTTTGGTTGAGCATGATATGGGTCTGGTCATGACTTTGTGCGATAAAGTCGTTTGCATCAACTTCGGTGTGAAGATCGCCGACGGTACCCCTGAAGAAGTGCAGACCAATCCGGACGTCATTGAAGCCTACCTCGGCAAGGAGGAGGAATAAGCATGCTGAGTATTCAAAACCTGACGACTTCCTACGGGCAGATCAAAGCGATTCGGGGAATTTCGCTGGAAGTGCCGGAGGGAAAAATCGTTTCCCTGATCGGGGCAAACGGTGCCGGCAAAACAACGACGATGCGAACCATTGCAGGACAGCTGAAGCCGCAAAGCGGAGGCATTGTATTTTGTGGGCAGAAGATTGACGGCTCCAGGCCGCACCAGATCGTGAAAGCAGGTTTGGCGCTTGTCCCGGAAGGTCGTCAAATTCTTGGGAAAATGACGGTGCTGGAAAACCTGGAGATGGGTGCTTTCCAGCGCAACGATGCACAAGGCATCAAAGACGATATGGAAAAGATGATGAATTGGTTCCCGATTTTGCGGGAACGTTTGTCTCAGCTAGGCGGTACGATGTCAGGGGGGCAGCAGCAGATGCTGGCGATCGCCCGTGCATTGATGTCCCGTCCGAAGCTGCTTTTGCTGGACGAGCCTTCTATGGGCCTCGCTCCCATTGTCGTATCGGATATTTTTAAAGTAATCAAGCAGATCAATGCAGAAGGCACGACGGTTCTCATCGTGGAGCAAAACGTCAAGCAGGCATTGAAAATCGCGGATTACGGGTACGTACTGGAAGCAGGTCAGATCGTACTCGACGGAACGGCTGAATCCCTCTTGAACGACGAGCGTGTCAAAGAAGCGTATCTGGGTGGCCGCAAGCACTAAGATCATCAGACAGCCAGAAAACTGTCGCTCTTACCAAAAGGGCGGCAGTTTTTTTCATCTACAATCCATGGTAACATGGAGAAAGAACGTATATTCCTATTCGTGATTCATAGAGGAAGGGTGCGCAAACGGCTTATGGCGGAAAAAATGTCCCGTGAACAAAAAGAATACCTCGTCCATCAGGTTCAGCGCTTTTTCCACGAGCAGCGTGGAGAAGAGCTGGGGAATCTGGAGACGGAAGAGATGATCGACTTTTTTTGGAAGCAGCTAGGTCCCATTCTCTATAACCTGGGTGTGCAGGACGCAAGAAAGCTTTTGCAGGAGCGGTTTGCGTCGCTGGAGGACGAATTGTACGTGTTGGAAAAGCCAACTGCATCTGGTCGCTGAGGCCGGGTGTCTTCCTATTGAAAGATAAAAGGAGGGAGCAGCCTTGAACAGCTCCTTGAAAGATAAACTGGCTGTACTTCCGGAAAAGCCAGGCTGCTACCTGATGAAAAACAAGAGCGGTGAGATTATTTACGTCGGGAAGGCAAAGGTCCTGAAGAATCGCGTCCGTTCGTATTTCACCGGTAGCCACGACGGGAAGACGCAGCTTCTGGTCAGCGAGATCGTCGATTTTGAATATATCGTCGTCTCCTCGGCTATTGAGGCTTTGGTCCTGGAGTGCAACCTGATCAAACAGCATAACCCGCGTTATAACGTCATGCTGCGGGACGACAAGACTTATCCATACATTAAAATTACGAATGAAAAGCAACCGCGGCTGGAAATCACACGTAAGGTCATCAAGGACAAAGCGCGTTATTTTGGCCCATACCCGAATGCCGGGGCAGCTTCCGAAGTGAAAAAGCTGCTGGATCGGCTCTATCCACTGCGCAAATGCCGGACGATTCCAAAGCAGGTGTGCCTGTACTATCATATGGGGCAATGTCTCGCGCCCTGTATTCAGGACGTCGCAGAAGAAGAAAACCAACGGCTTGTAGAGGAAATCAGCAAGTTTCTCGATGGCGGGCATGAGGAAATGAAGCAGCAGCTGACCGGAAAAATGCACGAGGCTGCCGAAAACATGGAGTTCGAGCGAGCAAAGGAATTCCGCGATCAGATCATCAGCATCGATGCGGTGATGGAAAAACAAAAGGTCACCATGATGGATACAGTGGATCGGGATATCATCGGCTATGCAGTAGAAAAAGGCTGGATGTGCGTACAGGTCTTTTACATGCGTCAGGGCAAGATGATCGAGCGGGATACGACTTCCTTTCCTTATTATGGTGACGAGGCAGAGGACTTCATGTCGTACGTCAGCCAATTTTACTACGACAAGCAAAATGCCTTGCCAAAAGAGATTTTGCTTCCGGAGAGCAGTGACCCGGATCTGCTGGCAGAATGGCTAGGTGTCAAAGTCCACGCACCGAAGCGCAGCAAAAAGCGCGAGCTCGTGCAAATGGCGTCGGAAAATGCGCGGATTGCCCTGCAGGAGAAATTTGCGCTGATGTCCAAGGACGATGCTCGTACGATTCAGGCTGTTCACAACCTGGGTCATATTCTCGGGATTGGCACACCAAACCGGATTGAGGCGTTTGACAACTCGAATATTCAGGGGACGGAGCCCGTGTCTGCGATGGTTGTCTTTACGGAAGGACGACCCGATAAAAAGGAATACCGCAAGTTTAAAATCAAAACGGTGGAGGGTCCGGATGATTACGGCTCCATGCGTGAGGTCATCAGACGCCGTTATTCGCGCCTTTTGAAGGAAGATGGCCGTATGCCTGACCTGATTGTGATCGACGGCGGAAAGGGCCAAATAAGCGCGGCTATGGACGTGCTGGAAAATGAGCTGGGCCTTTACATCCCCGTTTGTGGTCTCGCCAAGGATGAAAAGCACAAAACCGCACAGCTGATGTTCGGTGATCCACCTGAACCGGTAGAGCTCAAGCGCGACAGCTATGAGTTTTACTTGCTGCAGCGCGTACAAGACGAGGTGCACCGGTTTGCCATTACGTTTCATCGTCAGTCGCGTTCGAAAACGATGCTGTCCTCGCAGCTCGACGAAATCCCGGGAATCGGGGAAAAGCGCCGCAAGCTGCTGTTCACTCACTTTGGCTCCTTGAAAAAAATGCGGGAAGCTACGGTAGAAGACTTCAGGCAGCTGGGGATTGGCGACAAGCTCGCAAAAGAGATCATTTCACATTTGCGCAAGCTGGAATCGTAATAGGCTGACAAAAAGGAATTGAACCTCACGCATTCGCATGATATAATGCGATTCAAACAGAATAGTAAGCCTCACTTCCATTATGGAGTGAGGTAGAGGCGCGAAAACCAAGAGTACCTCCCTGAGATCGGGAATCTGAGAAGGGTATGGGAAAGGGGAATTCGCCGAAGTGTGGAGATGGACCCGCCTCTCTCCATGCTGGGTCTGCATTGAACAAATGCAGGACTGTCATCTGCGCAATCACCAGTTGCCAGATGGAGAGCTATCTCACGGTGTGTCAGTGTGAGTCATGATGAATGGTTTTGTCATGCTTTGCTGTCCGCGTGTATTGGAAGGGAGGAACCGGGATGTCGAAACAATAGACAGCGGCAGGTGCTATCCTCGTCGGTGTCTTTTTTACTAATTGCGAATGTCATAACTTCATGAATAGTCTGCCTGATCAGAACAGGAAAATGTCAGGAAATGGCGTAAATGTAATAATACGCATGTAGAAAAAATAGAAACCATACGAAACCATATAGGAAACGAGAGAATAGGAAAAGGGAGAGAAGCCAGCATGGGGTTGATCGTGCAGAAATACGGAGGCACCTCCGTTGGTACCATTGAGCGTATTTTGCGAGTAGCGGACCGGATTATCAGCTATAAAGAAGAGGGACACGATGTCGTTGTGGTAGTCTCTGCCATGGGAAAATCCACAGATGTCTTGGTGGATATGGCCAAGCAAATTACGGCTTACCCGTCGGAGCGGGAAATGGATATGCTGTTGACCACGGGGGAGCAGGTATCCATCGCGCTTTTGTCGATGGCTTTGCATACGAAAGGCTACGATGCCATTTCGCTGACTGGCTGGCAGGCCGGTATCACCACGGAATCGATTCACGGGAGAGCGCGAATCCAGCAAATTGATGCCGCCCGCATTCAGTCGGAGCTGGGGCGTGGCCGCGTCGTTATCGTGGCAGGCTTCCAGGGCCTCAGTGAAGAGGGCGAGATCACTACGCTCGGCCGCGGTGGTTCGGATACGTCAGCAGTGGCTTTAGCAGCCAGCTTGAATGCTGAGAAATGCGAGATTTTTACAGACGTGTCCGGTGTGTACACGGCTGATCCACGCGTCGTTCCGGCAGCTAGCAAGCTCGACAGCATTTCCTATGACGAGATGCTGGAGCTGGCGAATCTCGGAGCTGGTGTGCTGCATCCGCGTTCAGTAGAAGCCGCAAAAAAATACAAGGTACGGCTGGTGGTCCGCTCCAGCTTTACCGCTGAAGATGGTACGTACGTAGAGGAGGTTGCCAACATGGAAACAGGAAGAGTGGTAAGTGGAGTCGCTCACGATGAAGATGTTGCGAAAATTACGGTTGTCGGGATGCCTGCGAAAGTAGGAACCCTCTCTCGCCTTTTCAATACACTGGCAGATCATCAAGTCAATGTAGACATTATTATTCAAAGCTCCTACGATGCAGCCGTAACGAACATCTCGTTTACGTGCGCATCCGATGATTTGAAGAAGGCGCTGGATACCCTGGCAGCCCATCAGGAAACGCTCGGCTTTGAAAAGGTGGATCATGAAGAAGGCTTGACGAAAGTATCGATCGTCGGCTCCGGCATGATCAACAATCCAGGTGTTGCAGCTGAAATGTTCCGCGTTTTGGCTGAACAAGAAATTTCTATTAAAATGGTATCCACTTCTGATATCAAGGTTTCATGCGTGATTCCAGCTCATTTGACAGAACTCGCTGTTCGCAGCCTGCATTCGGCTTACGGACTGGACGTAGCCGAAACCGCTGTCGTACACGGACTGTAGGCTTTTGAATTCGGCGATGCGGCTATACTCCCCTCTTCCCTGTCTGGGAAGAGGGGTTTCCCATGTTTGATGCCATCGAGGATTTTAATGGGATGCCTCAATGCGTATTTCACTCTCGCCTTCCAGCAAGAGCTGAGCAGTCGTTTCCTTCCCTCTCCACTGTTCGACCGCCCCTGCGACGATACCGCATTCTAGCGAAAGAGCGCGGCTTTTTCGCTGCTCGGACATATAGGGGAAGATAGCGTGAGAGAGCTTGAAGAGGATGCGTGATTCCGACTCTTCCAACAAGTCGAGCTGTCCCAAGCCTAGCCGTATAAAGGGCATAATGATCCCGTTTGCCGATTGGATGGGAATCTTCCCTCCGATGTCTTTGCCGAGCCAATAAAGGATAGGGCTTTCGCTTTCACCGAGCAAGGTGTGGGTGAGTGCTTCTCGCAAGACGTGATAGCCGAGATAGGGCATGTTCATGCGTTCGGCATATGCGATAGACTTTTGCGGCAGTAAAGCGGACAGTTGATCCGTCTCTTTCATTCTGCTTCCCTCCTGTCTGTACTAGATTATGAGGAACCTGCTTTTGTTATGACAGAATAATAGGAAAATAACGCCGATAGAAAAGTATGATCTATCAATGGATTTAGTCTATTAACTGTCTTGACGCTCCCCGAGTACAGGAGTACAATTGTTTTGGTCAAAGTTTTGCCCAACTTTTTTTCGTGTTCTGACACATTTCGACGCATATAGACATTGTGGTGGAGAGAACTATGTCATGTCTAATGGATGATCCAATGGGTTAGGATATGGGGGAAAGGTCTATTAAAAGAGCGTTACATACATTGAAAGGGGGACCATAGTATGGCGAAAGGCAATAGCTTTCTCAGTCACAAGCTACACTCACTTCTCGGATTATTTCCTATCGGGCTGTTCCTGCTGTTCCACTTGACAGCAAACTATCAAGCAACCCGCGGAGCGGAAGCCTTCAACACTACGGTCGGCGCGATTGAATCCGTTCCAATTCTTCTTGTAGTTGAATTCGTTTTCATCTACATCCCGATCCTGTTTCACGCGATTTACGGTATCTACATTGCTTTCCAGGCAAAGCAAAATGTAGGGAACTTCGGCTACTTCCGGAACCAAATGTTCCTGTGGCAACGGGTAACAGGTATCATTACGCTCATTTTCATTGTTTGGCACGTATGGGAAACCCGCATTGCTAAAGCAATGGGAGCAACCGTAGACTTCGATATGATGGCGAACATTTTCAGCAGCCCTGCAATGATCGTGTTCTACACCATCGGTATCATCAGCACTGTTTTCCACTTCTCTAACGGTATCTGGTCGTTCCTGGTTCACTGGGGTATTACAGTTGGACCACGTTCCCAACGTATCGCTACTTACTTCACATTGATCGTATTCGTAGTTGTGACTTACATCGGCTTGCGTGCGATGTCAGCTTTCATTGTATAGGGATAGGGGGACTTCATTATGGCAAAAGGTAAACTAATCATTGTCGGTGGTGGTTTGGCCGGCTTGATGGCTACCATCAAAGCAGCAGAAAAAGGCGTTCCCGTCCAGCTTTTCTCCCTGGTTCCGGTGAAACGGTCTCACTCTGTTTGTGCCCAAGGCGGAATTAACGGCGCGGTAAACACCAAAGGGGAAGGCGACTCCACCTGGATTCACTTCGACGACACCGTTTACGGCGGCGACTTCCTGGCGAACCAACCGCCAGTTAAAGCAATGTGTGACGCAGCACCTGGAATCATCTACATGCTGGACCGCATGGGTGTTATGTTCAACCGTACACCTGAGGGTCTCTTGGACTTCCGTCGTTTCGGGGGAACGCAGCACCACCGTACAGCATTTGCTGGTGCAACCACTGGTCAACAGCTCTTGTATGCTTTGGACGAGCAAGTACGTCGCTACGAAGCAGAAGGTCTGGTTACCAAGTATGAATATTGGGATTTCCTCGGAGCTGTTTTGGACGATACCGGTACCTGTAAAGGGATCACGGCGCAAAACATGCGTTCCGGCGAAATTCAATCCTTCCGCGCGGATGCCGTTATCCTGGCGACTGGCGGACCTGGTATCATCTTCGGTAAATCGACCAACTCGATCATCAACACAGGTACAGCAGCATCTGCAGCTTACCAACAAGGCGTAATCTACGCGAACGGCGAAATGATCCAGATTCACCCGACAGCGATCCCAGGCGATGACAAGCTCCGCCTGATGTCCGAGTCTGCTCGTGGTGAAGGTGGACGCGTATGGACATATAAAGACGGTAAACCTTGGTACTTCCTGGAGGAAAAATATCCAGCGTACGGTAACCTGGTACCTCGTGACATCGCAACACGTGAAATCTTCAGCGTGTGCGTAGACATGAAGCTGGGTGTAAACGGCGAAAACACGGTGTACCTCGACCTGTCTCACAAAGATCCAAAAGAGCTCGATGTTAAATTGGGCGGAATCATCGAGATCTACGAGAAATTCGTAGGGGATGACCCGCGCAAAGTTCCAATGAAAATCTTCCCTGCTGTTCACTATTCCATGGGCGGTATGTGGGTAGATTACAACCAAATGACCAACATCCCTGGCTTGTTCGCAGCAGGTGAGTGCGATTATTCCCAACACGGTGCGAACCGTCTGGGTGCAAACTCCCTCCTGTCCGCGATCTTCGGCGGTATGGTAGCAGGTCCAAAAGCAATCGAGTACATCGAAGGTCTGAAGCAGTCCGCAGATGATCTGTCCTCTACACTCTTCGATGGCTTCACCAACAAAGAGCAAGCGAAATACGATAGCATCCTGAAAATGGATGGTACCGAAAATGCTTACTTGATCCATAAAGAACTGGGTGAGTGGATGACGGACAACGTAACCGTTGTACGTTACAACGATCGTCTGCAAAGAACAGACGACAAAATCCAAGAGCTGATGGAACGCTACAAAAATATCAACATCAACGATACAAACAAATTCAGCAACTCGGGTGCAGCGTTTACCCGTCACCTGTGGAACATGCTGGTTCTGTCCCGTGCGATCACGATCGGTGCGCTCAAGCGTGACGAGAGCCGTGGCGCTCACTACAAACCAGATTTCCCTGAGCGTGATGACGAGAACTTCATGAAGACTACTATGGCGAAGTTCAATGCAGAAACAACTGCGCCAGAAATCTACTACGAAGAAATCGACGTTTCCCTGATCGCGCCACGTAAGCGTGACTATACGACAAAGCATTAATAGATAGGAGGTAACTGATCATGGCAGAAAAATTAGTACATCTGATTATTACTCGTCAAGATAGCCCTGACAGCACTCCGTACAAGGAAGAGTTCAAAATTCCTTACCGTCCGAACATGAACGTCATCGGGGCGCTGATGGAAATTCAGCGTAATCCTTTGACAGCACAAGGCCAAAAAACGGCTCCGGTAAACTGGGAATCGAACTGCCTGGAAGAAGTATGTGGTGCGTGCTCGATGGTCATCAACGGAAGACCACGCCAAGCTTGCTCTGCGTTGATCGATAAACTCGAACAGCCGATCCGTCTCGAACCTATGAGCACATTCCCGGTACAACGTGACCTGTCCGTTGACCGCAGCCGTATGTTCGACGCACTGAAACGCGTAAAAGCATGGATCCCAATCGATGGTACACATGACCTCGGTCCTGGTCCACGTATGCCTGAGGTTGATCGTCAATGGGCGTATGAGCTGTCCAAATGCATGACTTGCGGTGTATGTCTGGAAGCTTGCCCGAACGTAAATGCGAAATCCGAATTCATCGGTCCTTTCGCGATTTCCCAAGTTCGCCTGTTCAACGAGCATCCAACTGGTAAAATGAACAGACATGAGCGTCTGGAAGCTTTGATGGAAGATGGCGGTATCGGTGATTGCGGTAACTCGCAAAACTGCGTACAGGCTTGCCCGAAAGGCATTCCGCTCACAACTTCGATCGCTCACATGAACAAAGAAACAACCAAACACGCTGTGAAGAAATTCTTCTTCTCGTAATCGCGTGACCAAAAAAGCGTGCAATCCGGATAGCGGGTTGCACGCTTTTTGTTTGGGAGGGGGAGCAGAAGAGATTAGCCAGAAACGATCTGAGCCTGCTTTTGCTTGGAAAAGGCGACCAGAATGAACCCGAGCCCGATAGTGAGAAACAGGCCAGCTCCCCAAGGATTGTAGGCGACTGTAGCAGTCGTATGAATCAAGAGGCCACCGATCGCAGCACCACTCGCCAGTCCGAGCTGAATAAAGGAGGAGTGAACACTGAGCAGCAGATCGGCGGATGCGGGGGACAGCTGAATCAAATAGGTCTGAATAGAGGGAGACACGAAGAACAAGGTACCGAATGCAACTCCCAGGAAGGCTGCTCCCATGATCGGACTGGTAACCATAAGTGGTAACAGCCCAAATGAAGCGGCGAGAACGACGATGGAGAACAGAATGATTCGTCGTGTCCCCCATTTATCTGCGGCATGACCACCCAGTCTTGCGCCAAGTACCCCGATCAGGCCTAAGACGAGCATGAGAAGACCCGTTTCCGAGATGCTGTAATGGAGGATTTGGACGAGATACGGGCTGACATAGGTGTTCATCATCGAAATTCCTGATTCCCGAAAGAGGGTGAAGGAAAAGGTCAGGAGCAACACGGGATGCAGGAGGAGCTGAAGCTGGGAACGGAAAGGAACAGGGGGGCTTCCTTCCATGGTCGGAAGCAAGCGGATCAGCACTAGCAAAAGAACTGCGCCGAGAACTGCCAGAAAAAGAAAGATGACACGCCAGCCCATCGAATTGGAAATGGCGATACCAATAGGGGTACCAAGGACGAGGGCTGCACTAAACCCGAGAATCAGGGTACTGATGCTGCTTCCGATTTTGTCTGGTGACACCAGGCGGGAGACAGCGCCGAACGAGACGACGAGAAATAAGCCAGCGCTCGTGCCCACTACGACACGAGAACCTAGGAGCGTCAGGAAAGAAGTGCTCCAAAGGGCAAGTAAACAGCCAAGAATAAATACGAGCAAAGCGCCGAGCAAGACCTTTTTTCGCTCGAGGTGAGAGGTCAGAGCCACCGCAATAGGAGTGCCGATCGCATAGGCTAGGGAAAACGCAGTAATGAGCTGACCAGCAAGAGCAACGGATATTTGCAGGTCTTCGGCCATAATGGGAAGGATCCCCCCGACAATCAGTTCGGAAGTGGCCGTTAAAAAAATGCCGAGAGTGAGTACATATAGGATAGAGCGTTTCATGATATCATTCGCCTTCTTTCTGCTGGACACCGCTTCGTTTTGCTGAAGAAGGGTACCAGGGATTGTCATTGATTGACAGTATAAAATACGTCATTACATAATGTAAGAAGGCAAAGATTTTGGATATTATCCAACTACATTGACTAACTAACTTTTTGTTAGTTAAGGAGGAGCGATCATGGGGCAGCAGGATGCGAGAAAAGACAACCAAAACGCAAGCGACTCCGAAAATTCCCCGATATGTGCCGTACTGCGGATTCTAGGAGCGAAATGGGCGTTTCTCGTCCTGGATGAGCTATTGAAAGGACCACAGCGGTTTAATGAGCTGAAGCGAAGGCTTTCGATCGTCAAGACGCAATCCCTCACAGATACGCTGCGGCACCTGGAGCAAAACGGTCTTGTACACAGAGAAGTGTTCCCGACCGTTCCAGTCACCGTCCAGTACTCGTTAACGGAAAAGGGGAGCGACTTTCAGGCTGCTTTAAAAGAAATGGAAAAATGGGGACAAAAATGGGGGAGTTACAGGGATGAATAAAAGCCAGCAGCCTTTTGGGGGCTACTGGCTTTTGTTTTGGTTTAGGCTGCCACATCTTTATCCTCTTCGTCTTTGACAGGCTTGCTGATCGTGATCTTTCCCAGGAAGAAGGTCAAGACCGCACCGATCAGGACAAAGAGCATCCCGTACAGGAAGACGTAGTGCAAGGAGTCTACCATGGAAGACTTCAGAATCGGCAGCAGTGTATCGCCAATAGCGGCGGGGATCTGCGCCAGTGTCTCAGGGCTGTACATCATCGAGTAGAGTCCCTGTGGATTGGTAGCGATCATGCCCTCCATCTGCTGCACCATTTCGTGAGACTGGGCAGGCAGCTTTTCCAGAAACGGAACGAGCTTGGTCTGCAAAAGACCACTGGACTGAACATTCATCACGGCTCCGAGAATCGTCATCCCAAAAGTCCCACCGATCTGGCGGAAGAACTGGCTGGAGGATGTAACGACACCCAGCTCTGATTTGGGGAACGATTCCTGCAAAGCGATCGTGGTCAGCGGCATGACGAGACCCATGCCAAGACCGAGCACTACCATGTAGCACATCGCACTCAGCTTCGTTGTATCCAGACTCATGCCGGAAAGGAGCCAGAAGCCGGCGCTCATCGTCAGCATACCGATCAGCATCTGGGTACGCAAACCGAGCTTGTGGACCAGACGCCCGCCAAAAATACTGGTCAGCATCATCGACAGCATCATCGGAATCATAACGGTACCTGATTCGGAGGCGCTAATCCCGATCACACCCTGCATAAACAAAGGGACAAACATGATTGCGCCGAACATACCGACGGACATCAGGAAGCCGATGCCGGACAGCAAAGAGAACGTCTTGCTTTGAAAGAGTCGCAGCGGCAAAATAGGCTCGCTGACTCTGGATTCGATCACCAGGAAGCTGGTCAAAAACACGATTGCCAAGCCGAACAACGAGAGGATTTGCCAGGAGCCCCACGGATAATCTTTTCCTCCGAAAGTAAGCCCCAACAGCAGGCTGACGACACCGGCGATCATGGTAAACATGCCCCAAATGTCTATTTTCACAGGACCTGAGGCTTTAAAGCTTTTCAAAGCAATGGAAATCAAAATGGTGGCGATAATCCCAACGGGCAGGTTGATGTAAAACACCCAACGCCAGTTCAGGGAGTCGACAATCCATCCACCGATTTGTGGGCCAACGATGGAGGATAGGCCGTAGATGGCACCAAACACGCCCTGCCATTTCGCACGCTGTTGACCTGTGAAAATATCCCCGATGATGATCATGGCCATCGGCATCATGATCCCGCCGCCAATCCCTTGCAGGGCGCGGAAGAAGATCAGCTGGTTCATCGTTTCGGCCATGCCGCACAGCATCGAGCCGACCATGAAAATAATCAAGCCTGTCACGTAGACGGATTTTCGCCCAAGCAGGTCGGCCAGTTTCCCTGCAATGGGGACGACGGTTGTAGAGCTCAGCATGTACGCAGTGGTCAACCACGTCATGACTCCCAATCCGCCGAGCTCACCCACGATTCGCGGCATCGCCGTACCGACGATGGTTCCGTCCAATGCAGCGAAGAGCATCGCTACGAGTAAACCTGCTATTAATAAGCCTCGATTTTTCATTTGTTCTTCCAATTTCGATCACTCCTAGACTTGTTGAAACGCTTCTTGTTGTGTGGACGGAGGGAATGGACAGAAGCAAACAAATTACTTATTCACTTTTGACTGGAGGCGCAACCTTTGCCATCTTTTCAAAGACATGAATGAGGCTTTCCAGCTCTTCAGGGCTTAGATGAGACAGGTAGTGCTGCAGGATTTCCAGCCTGTGCGCTTTGACTTGATTCAGTGTCTCGATGCCAGATGCCGTAAGTCGAATATGAACGACACGCCGATCGTTTTCATCTCGATCACGAACGACGAATTCATGCTTATCCAAACGATCAATCATAGCGGTGATGGCACTGGGCTTGACTGCCATGGATTCTGCCAGCTCACCGACCGTGCATTTCCCTTTTTGATCAAGCTGATGCAAAATGTAAAATTGGGGGCCCGTCAGACCGAAGATGGGCTCGGACAGTTGTGGACCCAGCACACGCATGGTGGATCGGACAGCCTCTTGAAGGCGCTCCATGGCCACTGTGAGATCTTGTTGCATAGCCTCAGCTCCTAAGTTATCCTACATTTCCTATCGCGAATATTTCACGTGTAGAAAAGTTAACGTAATTAAATATATGCTTGTCCCTTAGGTTTGTCAACTACACATTTTCACTTGAGGGAATACCTGAGCGGTTCCCAGTGAAAACTTAATGACAATGGAAGCTTTTCCAAAAGGGGGCAAACGATGAAAAAACAGATGATCAGCTTAGGGTTGGCGTTGCTTTTGCTTCCTCCTACCGCATGGAACATCCGGTCCGTACAGGCAGATTCTGCAGATGCGTCAACGGCTTTGTACGATCAGGTCATACACGATTTAAGCAAAACCGACTGGCAGCCATATACAGGAACGTTGTCAGCAGCGATCCAACAGGAGAAGTGGGCATCGGCAGATGAATGGACGCGAATGAGTCATTCGTTTTTAGGCGAGCAGGTATCGTCTGCTTCGAATTCAACCTTGGACATGATTGAAGCCCCGAAAGCGTGGGAGACGGCAGGGGTGAAGGGGGAAGGAATGCTCGTCTCTGTGATTGATACGGGGGTCAATCCCGCACATCCCGACATGCCGGCCCCACGGGATAAACGTCTGGCCCAGCAAAAATCCGGCTCGACACAAAAGGTCCTGCGAGGCTTCAACTGGGCAGACCGGAATCAGACGACTGAGGATGTAAGTGAATCGCAGCACGGCGTTCATGTGTCGGGAATTATTGCAGCCAACGGAAAGCTGAAGGGGGTCGCACCTGAGGCACAGATCTTGAGCCAAAAGGTCTTTTCCAATTATCAAGGGGAAGTACCGGGGCTAAGCGAGTCGATTTTGTTTGCGATCAACGATTCGATCACGAAAAAAGCAGATGTCATCAATCTGAGCCTAGGTTCCTCGGCAGGCTACGTGGATGAAGCGAATACGGAGCAGTACGCGGTCAAGCGGGCGGTAGACAACGGTGTCATCGTCGTCGCAGCAGCGGGAAATGACGCCTATTTCGGGAGTGACAAGGTACGGGAGACAAACCCCGACATAGCGATGATCGGCTCGCCAGGACTTGCGCCAGACGCTTTATCGGTAGCCTCTGTCAATGCGACGACGCTGGCAGGGTACAGCTTCCAGGTACAGGGCGTGCCGGGACTTGCGCGCGTTGTGTACTTGCATGGACACGTGGGAAACGGTGCGGTAATCACACCGGTTTCTGCCCTGTTGAAGCCGTATCCGCTGGTTTATATGGGAAAAGGCAAAAAAGAGGACTACAACGTCTCTGTCAAAGGAAAAGTCGTGCTTCTGGAGCGCGGAGATATCTCCTTTGATGAGAAGCTTCGTCTCGCGAGTGAAGCTGGTGCAGTCGGAGCAGTCATTTACAATAACGAACCAGGACCTCTGCTCATCAGTGCGGAGCATTTGAAGCAGGTTCCTGCCGTGTCCATTTTAAAGCAGATGGGCGAACAGCTAGCTCAGGCACTGAAAAAGGGCAAAAAGGTAACGATCAGCTTTGACGGTCAGTACGCGCAAAACCCCATGCCTTATCCGGATGGGGGGACGGTATCGGCGTTTACATCCTGGGGGCCAACTCCTGACCTGCAATTCAAGCCAGAGATTTCCGCTCCCGGTGGAGGAATTTTATCGACGGTACGAGAATCGGAGTACGCGGTAAAAAGCGGAACGTCCATGGCAACGCCGCATGTCGCGGGGGGCATGGCCCTGTTGAAAGAAGCCTACCAGAAGCAAGGACGTGCGCTTTCCGGACGCCAGCTGGTTGAGACGTTGAAGGCAGCGGCGATGAACACGGCGGAGCCTATTATTGACCCACAGCAAGCCGTTTCTGTCTTTGCAGAGAAGCAGCAGAAAAAACTGCCGTACAGTCCGCGTGTCCAAGGAGCGGGCCTGATGCAAATCGCCAAGGCGATCCAAACACCGGTCATCGTTGTAGACCGGAAAGGAAAAGCAGGGGTCTCCTTGGGAGAGGTGGGAGAGACGACTACGTTCTCCTTGTTTGTGGAAAACAAGTTTGGGAAAAAGCCGATTACTTATCAGCTTCAGGATGAGTTTGGGGTGCTGACGGACATGCGCCGAAATGGCGTAAATCTGCTGACGGAAACTGCCATGGACGGCGCACAGCTGAGCTTTTCCAAGCAGCAGGTAACAGTCGCTCCCGGCAGCAAGGCAGAAGTAAAGGTGACGCTGCAAATTCCGAAGGGCGCTGCGCGAAATCAATTCGCAGAAGGCTATATTTCCTTTCAGCCTGACGACACGGATCTGCCGAAGCTGCGCGTTCCTTATTACGGGTTTTACGGAAAATGGGATGAGCCGCGGATCATGGATGCACCGATGTGGGAAGCAGGCAGTCAGGAAAAACGGACAGGAATCAAGACGACGTGGTTCCATGACAAGCAGAATGACAAGTGGAAGTATCGGGATTATCTGGGCGTGACAGGGGTAGGAGAAGAAGGCAGTGTACAAATCGATCCGACGAAGGTCGCCTTTTCTCCAAACGGGGATGGCCATTACGATGTGGCAGCTCCCTCGATCACGTTTTTGCGAAATGCACGCCAGGTGGTTGTAGATGTCACAGATGCAAACGGCAAGCTGATTCGTCCGCTGACCCGTGTCGAGCGGATCAGCAAATTTGATCAGTCCAAGCTGGGAACACCCTACTACTATACAGAGCGGGAAGAATGGAGCTGGGATGGCAAAGCCTTTTCGCCGGAAAAAGGAATTTACGAAAAGGTCCCTGATGGAGCCTATCAGTTCGTCATCAAAGCCAAAATTGACGCGCGCAATGCCAATTGGCAAACGCTCACGCTGCCCGTGCGAGTGGACACCAAGCCGCCAGTCATCTCGGCATCGCTCTCAGGGAATCGCGTGCAGTGGAGTAGTCGAGACAAAGACGTTCAGGGCTATCTGCTCTATGTGAACGGGAAAAAGGCAGGTGGCCCGTATTCGAGCAGCGTCAGCAGTACGATCGTCAATCAGCCGGATAAGCGAATGAGCGTGGTTGCCTACGATTTTGCCGGCAATGTGAGTGTCGTGGATATCAATGGAAAAAGCGATACCGTACCGCCATTTGTAGAGTTCCCGGATGATTTGTTTGCCTACGTGAAAATATCCAAGCAGACAGATGTAGCGATTCGCGGAAAAGTAACCAATGAAGATATGCTCGATCGTGTTCGTCTTTCGATCAACAAAGCGCCCGTGAAGGTGGAGGCAGATGGCGCATTTGAGACCATCCTGCACTTGCCGGAAGGGCTCAATTACGTGGCCTACAGCGTACAGGATATGTACGGCAACACACGTCAGTTTACGCAAAGAGTGATCGTGGACACGACAGCCCCATTGCTGCAATTCCAGAATGACGGGACAGAGGATGTCGTTTTCGATGCCAATGCCAAGCAGGTCATGATACCGATCCGCTTCATGTACCGGGATCAAACCTACAAAGGTCAGGTCAGTCTGAATGGGCAAATCATCTCAAGCTTTGAGGAAGATCAACTGGAAAAGCCAGTCCAAAAGAATGTGACGCAGACACTGGCACTCAAGCAAGGAGAAAACCGGATACTCATAGAAGGGAAGGATGGAGCAGGCAACCAGAGCGCTTTGGTCGTTTATGGATACGTAGATGCCAACGCAGGGTCAGTTGTCTTGAATCAAGGAGAGCAGCGTTTTACGTATCAGGCGAGAGCAAGCGCAGCTCCTACCGTATCCATCGCCCAAAAGCAGGTAGAAGCAAAGTCGGGTGATACCGTTGCCATTCATGGGAAAGCGACAGGGACGGGCAGTGTTTCCTTGACAGGCACTTACGGCGATCGAAAGCTGCAGGCAGATATCAACGATCGGGGCGAATTCCGGATTATCGTGGATCAGGTTCTCGACGGCAAACACAAGCTTTCGCTTCAAGCAAAAGATGCTCTGGGTCGCGAAGCCCGAGCGGAAGTGTTGGTGCAAGGCAAAAAGCGGTAAGGAGGCACCCGGGGTAGCGTATGTTCATGCTATATCCGGGTGTTTTCATTTTTGGAGGAAAAAGTATGTTTTACCACGGCATAAAATGGGAATATGTGTGTAGGGAGTATCCGTTGCTTTCCCCTAGAAGAACGGTGAATGCCAAAAAAGAGGAACAAATGTTGGATCGCCTGCATTTGATTCAGCAATTTGGGCTTGAGCCGATCCATTTGCTGGAAGACGATGACAGCTATCCTCCAGAACGTTGCATTCAGGAGTGCCTGGCGTTTGGGGATACCGTATTTATGTTTAAGCGGCTTCGCCTGCCGATGTGGCAGTTGAGCAGTCACGAAGTTGGGGTAGAGGTACTGGATTTGCGAACATGCTCCTACATTTTTACTAGTTTGCATGAGGCCAAAGTAGAGGAGCTTTTTCCGAGCATTCCATGCTGGAGGGACCAAATTCCTATAAAGTTTTGTTGAATGGCTTGCTTCTGCCAAAAATCGACATTATGATAAGGCTTATAGAAAGACAATTGCCCGGGAAAGGAAGATTGCTTAAATGAAAGACCATGACTTTTTGGATCCATTCCTAGAATCTGCAACGTCCGTGATTCAGCAAGTTTGCAATGTAGGCATATCTCGTGGGGAAATGGCTGAAAAGGAGTGGATTTATCCGGAGAATCATACCTGGATACGGATTGGAATGACGGGTCAGCTGCAAGGAACAGTCTTTTTCGGACTGCAGGAAGAATTGGCTTTGCGCATTGTGTCTGCCATGATGGGTGGCTTCCCTATTCAGGAAATGGATGAGATGAGCAAAAGTGCCATATCCGAATTGGGCAATATGATTTCAGGGAATGCAAGTACAATCCTCTCCAATCGAGGAGTAACCGTTGATATTACCCCGCCGCTTTTCTTGTTTCAGGATGATATGCAAGGAATATCGGGGACAGCATTATCCGCACCTTTGGATCTTCATGATATGGGACGGATGGAAATTCAGATGGTGGTAATAGACTAAGAGAAGGCTGAGACCGTCTATTTTTTATACAGTAAGAATTGATAAGATTCTGATCCAGTATAAGTGAAACTAAGGCCCCACCGCAAAGCTTGGCGGAGCCAAGTTTTCTAATGCAGAAAAGAAATGACTTTTTCGAATGATTGACGACCCTCTTTCTCATGCTTTATCGTGAAACTCATAAATGCTAGAAAATGGAGAACGGCATTTGTGTGAGGGGGATGTAGAAGTGGAAGATTTCGGTTTTGGCGGTACGATCCTTTCCTTAAAAGAGCGTGGACGGACAAAGGATCGGTGGCTCAAGCACAGACTGGAGACGCTCCTGCCTGCAATCATGGACAAGCATCAGTTGGACGTATGGGTCATCGTCGGGAGGGAATACCACGAGGATCCCATCATGGAAACCTTGTTCCCTGCGGCTGTTGACAGCTCGCGTCGACTGACGATTTTTGCTTTCTTTTTAAACCAGGACAAAACGGTGAGCCGGTATGTCCTTCATGCCAATCCTGCCTACGATCCTTTTTACGAGCGGGTATGGAAGCCTGGGCGCGAGGATCAGTGGGAGTGTCTTGGGCGAATCATTCGGGAGAGAAGCCCGAGACAGATTGGTGTGAATACATCCAGTCATTACAGCTTTTGCGATGGACTTACTCATACATTCTACGAGAAGCTGATCGGCGCAGTAGGCAGTGAGCTTGCGGCCAACGTAGTCAGCGCACAGAGCGTTGCACTCGACTGGCTACAGATCCGGAGTGAGGAAGAGCTGATCGCTTATCCGACGATCGCAGAAACAGCAAGACGCCTCGCACAAGAAGCTCTCTCGAATAAAGTGATACACCCTGGAATTACGACAACGAACGATGTAGTGGACTGGATCCGGCAGCGGGTCAGCGATTTGGGGATTCTTACATCCTTTTACCCAACGGTGGACGTCGTGAGAAAAGACGGTGATCGCTTGGAAGGGGTCATCATCGTACCAGGGGATATCGTGCATATCGATTTTGGCATTCATTATCTGGGACTTGCGACAGACACACAGCAGCTGGCTTACGTACTGCGTGCGGGTGAGAGGGAAGTGCCAGAGGGCTTGCAGGCTGCGATGCGTACAGCCATTCGGTTTGAGGACATCCTGGCAGAAAATTTCGTAGAAGGCCGCACAGGCAACGAGATCTTCACTGCGAGCATGCAGCAAGCAAAAGCGGAAGGCATACAGCCGATGATTTACTCTCACCCGATCGGCAATCATTGTCATGCGGCTGGTCCCTTGATCGGGATGTACGACAGACAGGAAGAGATACCGGTACGTGGGGACTTGGCGCTGCAAAACAACACGTGCTACGCAATGGAGTTCAATATCCGGCAGTACATTCCGGAATGGGATCAGGAAATCTCGCTCTATATGGAAGAGCCCGTTTCCTACATCCATAACAAGCTGCACTACCTGGCAAAAAGACAGACAGCTTTTTACGTAATTCGCTGATTTCGCGGATAGGCCACCTCCCCTTTTCCTCTCGAGAAGTCTTCTATTTGGGGCTTCGCTTTGGGGAGAAAGGGGATTTTTCTTGACTATTATTCCAATCTATTATCTGAAATATAAAAAAACATAAAATATTTTTGATTGTCTGGATGAATTTTTTTAGATAGTGTATTGTTGGATTAGCAAGGGGGTATGAATGCTTGTCATATGTGAAACAACTGCTGGGAATGTTCTTCCTGGTCATTGCCGTCTGTGGCGGGCCGTTCATGTTGTATACGGTAAAAGAAGAGATTGTGTTTGCACCTGAAAATGTCGTGGTGCACACGGTGTATCTGATCCAGCAAATCGCTGGGGGCTCTCTGGGAACCTATTATTTGGGAGAAAATGAGAGAAGGATAGCCGAGGACATCGTGCCGTTCGCCATCAGTACGTTTGAACTGCTCTTTTCCAGTGTTTTGATCGCCGTAGTCGCAAGTCTCGTGTTTGGTTTGTTTTTGCAGCGTTTTCGCATCGTGCGGCATCTTCAAAAAGGATTGAATCTGCTCGCGACGATTCCGGACTTTATTCTGATTTTTGTGTCGATTCTAGCAGCGATTGGATTTTACAAGATGACCAACATACGGATTATTACGTTATCTCCTACGAGCGATTCTGCCAACAGCTGGTTCCCGATGACTCTGCTTGCGATTGGCCCTACGATTTTTCTCATGAAAGTCATCAGCTTGAAATATACCCAGATCGGCGGAGAGGACTACATCAAGACGGCCCTGGCAAAAGGGATGGGAGTCTGGCATGTCCTCATTCACCACGTATACAAGAATATTAAGCCCTTTCTCTTGGCTGACTTGAAAAAAACAATCGCGATTACGGTAGCCAACCTGTTTATCGTCGAATACCTGCTCAATGTAGTAGGGCTGACGCGGTTCATTTTCAGCAAAAGCGGAGCGTATCAATTTAACGCAGCTGTCATGGGGCTATTAGGCATCATTTTTTTGTCCATTCTCGTCTATCTCCTGATCCGCGTGATCTTGTACCTGTTCGAACGCGCGGTCGTTTACAAGTAGGCGGTACTCTTATTGTCATGAGTGAGGTTTTTCTATGCAGAAACAAATGAATTGGTCGCTATGGATGGGGGCTTTCCTGGTGCTGCTCCTGCTCATTGTCGGAGTGATCGGGCCATATGTGGCTCCCTATGAACTGGACTTTCAGGAAAAGCTGCGCAATGAAGTGGTAGGCGGCAAGACGGTCATCATTTCGCCACCGCTGCCCCCGTCAGATGAACATGTTTTCGGGACGGACAAGTGGGGCTACGACATGCTGACGCTGCTCCTGCACGGGGCTCCTTATACGGTATTTGTTACACTGGCGATAGCTTTAGTCCGCTTGGTGATCGGTATGGGGATCGGATTGTACATCGGTGTCCAGGACAAGCCGCAGCGCTGGTGGCTGGCGATTGAAAATGCTTGGAGCTACATGCCGATCTTCATCCCCGTATATTTCCTGCTCAAAGGTGTCAGCATCAACCCACTGATGCCGACGTCAACGCTGGTAGCCCTTTTTATTGGCGTCGTGGCTGTTTTGGGAGCGCCGAGTGTAGCCTCCTCTATCCGGCAAAAAACAGAGCAAATCAAGGAGACGCAGTACGTCTTGGCTGCGACATCGCTGGGGGCGGGCAGAGAGCAAATCATTTTTCGCCATATCGTTCCGCATTTAAAAGAGCAGCTCATCATCATTCTCGTCACGGAGATGGTGGCGATCATGACCTTGATGGGGCTGTTGGGCATGTTTGATCTCTTCGTAGGCGGTACGAAAATGACGATGGATCCAGTGCTGTACCACTCCATCACCCATGAATGGGCAGGGCTGCTCGGTTCGTATCGCGGATTTGTATACAGCAACTACACGTGGATTTTTCTCACGCCGCTGGTGGCGTTCGTCTGGGCGATTGGTTCTTTTACCTTGCTGGCAAAAGGACTTCGGGAAAAGTTCGAACAGACGTATCATCGGACACCGTTTATCTAAAAAGGTAAGGACAAAAAGCTCGGGATCTTTCGCGGATCCGGAGCTTTTTTGGTGGAGGAGCGTTGTGTAAGAATGACCATAAAGGGGAGACCAACGCAAAATAAAAAAACCCTCCCTTCCGACCTAGGGAAGAAAAGGGAGGCTGGGTGGACTGGGCTCAAATCTCTAGTTCACCAAGTCGAACGAGTTCGACTACTGCCTGAGATCGACCTTTTACACCTAATTTTTGCATAACATTGCTAATGTGATTGCGTACAGTCTTTTCACTGATGAAGAGTTGTCCGGCAATCTCTTTGGTTGTCTTATCTTGGACCAAGAGTTCAAACACTTCTCTTTCGCGATTCGTTAACAACGGCTTGGTTTGGTCGCTACCCTTCAATCGTGCCACCCCTCCTTGTGGGCTCTACAGGAACAAGGTTGAGGGATTACAGAGTCACCTTATCCTATGATGGGGGGTGGGTGATGGTGCCGGAATTTCAAGGATTTTAGGCTTTTGCCATACATCCTATTCAAAAAATGGGCAATGGGTTCCGAACACCTACATCTCTGCTGTCTCATTTTCAAGAACCATGTCTCGAGCCTTAGGTTCGTGCTTGTTACCATTTTCTTGCATGTTCGGCAGGCGTCGCGAACACGTTGCAATTCTAGGACGACGATGGCCGCCAGATTTCTCCAGCTCGCGAAAAGGAGTCTGGCGTCGGAACCCAAGGCCAACACCGCCCCCGACACTTCAGTCTATTCACGTGATACCTGTACTGCTCCCGTTCTTTTTTGCTTCTTTTCAATCTTGTTTAACTAATTGGGACAAAAAAAGGGGGCGCATGCATGCCCCTTGTATTCCAAGGTCGACTAGGAAAGATCCCTCCCTAAAAAACTCTAAACCTATTCGGGAGGTTTCCAGTCCTGCGAATATTTAATACTTGTTGCAGCGTTAGTCGGCTGCTTGACATGATGATGGAGTGGACCTCGAAGCCGAGGGCTCTTTCCACATCAGCAATACTTCTGCTTATCCGAATGATCCGAAAGGCGCCTTTAAAATTGTTTCTTGCGAATAAAACGAAAGTGGCACCTCTGCCGTTTGAACGGAATCGTAAACTTTCGGGCTCGTCAAAGATTCTTTCTGTATTGCGGATTGCCCTATTGCCACGAAAGATCCTGATCCTTCCACGGAAGTTTTCGTCACTATATAGCGTAAGCCTTGGAAGACGTAGTTGAGTCTTGCGCATAGTTGTTCTGTTCCCCCTTTTTTTTACTACTTTTACATTATGCTGAATAGCAGACAGGGGGTTGGACTGCCATCACGCTTGTCTTCATAAATAGTCTTTTTAAATAGTGACTACCTTTTCCAGCTCGATATTTGGCTGGTTTTACACGATAGGTTTCTTTTGAAGAAGTGCGGTTCGAGCATCAACGCAGTGACATGGAATAAATACTAGAATGAAAACGGAAGTCTACGTTTCTACATACCGCCCATAATCCGGCACGGCGACGCACAGGCAGTACAAGTCCGGTGTGACATTTTGACCGAGACCGCTCGAGAGGGAAGTGACGGGAATAAAGGGGTGTTCATTGTTCCTATCTTGACCTTCAGCAAGCTACTACCTACATGGGTTACTCTTTACTAAGTCTGGAAGAAATATGACATGTACCTGTTTGTCGCTTCCCTTCGTATCACCTATTGACACATCCTGCGATGAGGTTTATATTTTGACTGACAAGAAAGTCAATCAAAAAGCACGGGAGGGGAAGTGCGCGTGCCCCGTACAAAAGAGCAAAACGAAGAGATACGTCTTCGCAGAAAAGAAGCGATCATGAAGGGCGCATTGAGCGTCTACGTGGAAAAAGGATATGCAGCGGCTGATATCGGGGATGTTGCGGAGCGCGCCGGTGTCGCTCGGGGGCTCGTGTACTACTACTATAAGGACAAACGATCGTTGTTTCGCGATTTGTTCGCGCATATGTTTCAGATGTCCAACACACATACGCAAAACCATTTTGCCCAGGAGGGGACAGCGATCGAGCTGTGTCGGGCATTTGCGAACAGCATGTACCTTTCTCTGTTTAAAAACTCTGAGCACGTGATGTTCTTTTTTCGAATGCGCTTTGATCTGCAGGAGTTGTTTGCACCAGAGGAGCTGCAGACGGGCATGTGGCGGGACAATAATATGCGCACCGTGGCGCAAACGCTTGAAAAAGGAATGGAAGAAGGCTTTGTCCGGCGCATGTCACCGGACCTCTTAGTCGAGCAATTCTGGGGAACGATGATGAGCGGCATGCTTTTCTTGTACAAAAAAAGGGAGGCATTGCTGCAAGAAGGGAAAAGTCTGGACGAGATGAGAGAGCTTCTGTCGACGGAGATTTCGGACGCGACAAGCACTTGTGTGGCAGCGATCAGCTCGAAGCCGCTGCCCTAGAAATTTTCATACCGGAGGGTGAGACCTTTGCTAAAGTTAATGAATTTCCTGCGGCCTTACCGGTATATGGTCGTGATGACCATGGTATTTGTGCTGCTGCAATCCATAGCGAACCTGTACCTGCCAACGTTGATGTCCGATATCGTCAATGAAGGTATTGTCCACGAAAATACAGCCTATATCTGGAAGATTGGCGCCTTGATGCTGCTCGTATCGGCAGTTGGAGCTGCACTGTCTGTTGCCGCCAGCTATTTGTCATCCCGCGCTGCGTCTGGATTCGGCAAGAGGCTGCGCAGTAGTGTATTTAGCCACATTGAAAAATTCACGCTGCAGGAATTTGACACACTCAGTACGGCTTCCTTGATAACAAGGACGACCAATGACATTACACAAGTTCAGCAAGTACTGAACATGATGCTGCGGATGATGGTGATGGCGCCGATGATGTGCATCGGTGGGATTATTATGGCTTTGTCCAAGGATGCGCATCTGTCTCTGGTGATCATCGTCGCGATCCCGATCCTCGCTTTGGCGATTTTTTGGATTGGATCGAAAGGGATTCCGTATTTCAAAGCGATGCAAACGAAAATAGACCGACTGAATCTCGTCCTGCGCGAATACTTGACGGGTATCCGGGTGGTACGGGCTTTCAACCGGACAGAGCATGAGCAGAATCGATTTAATGACGCCAATGAGGACGTCACGGCAACCGCGATCAAAGCCAATCAGATCATGGCGGGAATGATGCCTGTCATGATGCTGATGATGAATGTGACTTCGATTGCCATCATCTGGTTCGGGGGACTGCGCATCAGTACGGGACATATGCAAGTTGGTGATTTGATGGCCTTTTTGCAGTATGCCATGCAAATTCTTTTCTCGCTGATGATGGCCTCCATGATGTTTAGCATGCTGCCGAGGGCTTCTGCTTCTGCTTTGCGCATCCATGAAGTGCTCGCGACAGCTCCCGTTATTCTGGACAAGGAGCAGACAAAAGAAGCTGAAAAGGATTCACGAGGGCACATTACATTCGATCAAGTGACGTTCCGCTACCCGGGTGCAGAGAAGCCTGCGTTGTCCAGGATATCCTTTACCGCCAAAGCAGGGCAGGTTACGGCGATTATCGGTGGGACCGGGGCCGGAAAAACGACCCTCGTCAGCCTGATTCCCCGTTTTTACGATGTAGAAAGTGGCAGTGTTCGAATGGGAGAGACCGACGTGCGGGACATGCCGCAGAGTA
Organism: Brevibacillus nitrificans; assembly: GCF_003710965.1. NCBI lineage: Bacteria > Bacillati > Bacillota > Bacilli > Caryophanales > Paenibacillaceae > Brevibacillus > Brevibacillus nitrificans. The sequence goes on from NZ_RHHU01000010.1 coordinate 752,774, forward strand.
CCCTCCGCTCCAAAATCGGCTTCGTTCCGCAAAAGGCACTCCTGTTTACCGGGACGATCGCGGACAACATTCGCTACGGAAAAGAGGACGCAACCGACGAAGAAGTCAACCATGCTGCGCAGGTGGCACAGGCTTCTGACTTTATCGCTGGCATGAAAGACGGGATTCAAACGATGCTGGCGCAGGGCGGAGCGAATTTGTCCGGGGGGCAAAAGCAGAGGCTCTCTATCGCACGTGCCCTCGTCCGCAAGCCAGAGGTATATATTTTCGATGACAGCTTTTCCGCCCTGGATTACAAGACGGATGCCAACCTGCGCGCTGCTCTGAAGGAAGAGATGGGGGAAGCAGCTGTCCTCATTGTCGCTCAACGTGTGAATACGGTAATGGATGCTGACCAGATCATCGTTCTGGAGGAAGGCGAAGTCGCAGGGATCGGAACACACAAAGAGCTTCTTTCGACCTGTAGTGTCTATCAGGAGATCGTTACATCCCAGCTGACAGAGGAGGAAATCGCATGAGTGAAGAACAACGGCGCACACCTCCAGGCCCAGGGCCAGGTCCTCGGCCAGGGGGATTTGGTGGACCCGGGATGATGACGATGCCAGGGCAAAAGGCAAAAAACTTCAAGGGAACGCTTGGGCGCTTGCTTCGTTACTTGAAGCCGTACCGCTGGAAGCTGATCGTCGTATTTTTGACAGCAGCGCTCAGTACGGTTTTCAGTATCGTGAGCCCGAAATTGCTGGGACACGCAACCACGACGATTTTCGAGGGCTTCATGGGAAAAGTAAAAGGTGTGCCGGGGGCAACCTTTGATTTTGCCGCAGTCTGGCAGATCGTTTTGGTATTGATCGGACTCTACTTATTTTCGGCGCTGTTTGCCTATGTCCAGCAGTTTTTAATGGCTGGCATCGCCCAGAAAGTCGTCTACACCCTGCGAAAGGAAGTCAATGAAAAGCTGGCCCGGCTGCCTTTAAAATACTTCGACGGCCGCACGCATGGGGAAGTGATGAGCCGCGTCGTTAACGATGTGGATACGATCAGCAGCACGCTGCAGCAAAGCTTGACGCAGATGATCACCTCTGTGATCACGCTAATCGGTGTCATTATTATGATGCTGACGATCAGTCCGCTGATGACCTTGATTGTACTGGTGACCATTCCGCTCAGCTTTGTCGTGATCAAGCAGGTGGCGTCGCGCTCGATGCCACATTTTAAAGGGCAGCAGCAAGCGCTCGGGGCTTTGAATGGCCACGTCGAGGAAATGTACACAGGGCACAAGATCGTGAAAGCCTTCGGACGTGAAAAGCGAGCGATGGAGAAATTCGATGCCATTAATGAAAAGCTGTATGAGTCGGGCTGGAAGGCCCAGTTCATTTCGGGGATCATGATGCCGCTCATGATGTTTGTAGGAAACATCGGCTACGTTCTCGTCTGTGTAGTCGGCGGCGTTCTCGTCACACGCGGCAGCATTGCGATTGGAGATGTCCAGGCATTTATCCAGTACGCCCAGCAGTTTTCCCAGCCAATCACGCAAACAGCCAACATCGCCAATATTATTCAATCCACGCTCGTATCAGCTGAACGGGTCTTTGAGATCCTCGATGAAGCGGAGGAATCCGAGGATGCGGTTTCGCGTGCAGGGGCAACAGGATTGGAAGGGCATGTACGGTTTGAGCATGTTTCATTTGGGTACAAGGAAGGCGAAACGCTCATTCAGGACATGAACATCGACGTGAAGCCCGGCATGACTGTAGCGATTGTAGGACCGACGGGAGCGGGTAAAACGACGCTGGTAAATCTGCTCATGCGCTTCTATGAGATCCAGGGCGGAACGATCACGATCGATGGGCAGGACATCCGCAGCATGCCGCGGGGAGAGCTGCGAAGCCAGTTCGGTATGGTGCTGCAGGATACATGGCTGTTTAATGGGACCATTCGGGAAAATATCGCCTATGGACGAGCGGGATCGAGTGAAGCGGAAATCGCGCAAGCCGCGCGGGCAGCGCATGTCGATCATTTCGTGCGCACGCTGCCTGACGGATACGAGACGATTTTGAATGAGGAAGCCTCGAACATTTCTCAGGGGCAAAAACAGCTTTTGACGATCGCCAGGGCATTTTTGGCAGACCCCACCATCCTGATTCTCGATGAGGCGACCAGCAGCGTGGACACGCGAACAGAGCTGTTGATCCAAAAGGCAATGGAGGGTCTCATGGAGGGCAGAACGAGCTTCGTCATCGCTCACCGGCTCTCGACGATCCGCGGTGCAGACTTGATCCTGGTCATGAATCAAGGAACAGTGATCGAGCAAGGGAATCATGAACAGCTCCTGGAAAAGGGCGGCTTTTACGCAGATTTGTACAATAGTCAGTTTTCACAAGCACAGCAAGTCGGATAAGCAAAAGAGAAACCATCCTGAAAAAAGCGCAGGGTGGTTTTTGCTTTAGTATTCGCACACTTCTAGGCGGTTTCCATCGAGATCATAGAAAACAAAGTACTTCGCTCCCCACTCGGCGATCTCTTCGACCTTTACCTGATGGGAAACCAAGTGCTGATAGGCTGCTTCTGCACTGGGTGCGTAAAAGTTGAAGGCGCAATGTCTGGGAGTAAATTCGTTCTCATCGCTGGTCAGGAACAAGGTGATGGAGGTATCGGAGAAGGTCACACTTTGGTACTCTCCTTTTTCGCTGCGCCAGCCGGGTGCACCCCCCAGCACCGTGACGTACCAATCCAGTGCACGATCGACATCTCGGGTGGGGACAAAAACGGTATCAATGCGTTTGAAAAAAGCAGACATGGCTGCAGCTCCTTTTCGCGAGGGATTTTCATCAAAGGGTTCTTTCACATGGAAGTTTCTGTTAAAATGAGAGAAATCCTTTCTGGCAAGCAAAAATCGAGAAAATAGAAACGAGGAATGGAGTTTGCTATAAAGCACTATGCACCGCGTCAGCTGAGATTGAGCGTAGCTGCTTTTAACAAGCGAGCGATTCGGTTGTACGAAAAGATGGGCTTTCAGGAAGTAGGCTCCTTTCTCAGCAAAGAGACTGTTTTTTGGGTCATGAACGTAGAGCTCTAGACATTCGCAGGAAAACCTCCCGATGGCATCCAATGAGCAGCCGGGAGGTTTTTATATGTCCGTAGGCAGGAGAAAAAGCAGCCCTACAAAATCATGCTTTCCAAGTCGCTTGCCACATTGGTAACAAGCTCATAGCCATCCTTCGTAATGATTACGGTGTCGGAGTGGCGAAATCCCCCCAATCCGGGAACATAAAATCCAGGCTCAACGGTAAAGACCATCCCCTCCTGCAAGAGGGCCTTCTCATCAAATCGGAAAAAGGGAGGCTCATGAATATCCAATCCCATGCTGTGTCCAGTTCGGTGAATCGCATAATCGCCAAAGCCTGCTTTTTGAATGACAGCGCGAGCAGCGAGGTCAACGTCACACATAGGGACACCTGCCTTGATCGTGTCAAAGGCTGCCTGTTGAGCGGCTAGCATGACGGAAAAAGCTTCTTTTTGCCTGTCGCTGGCTTCCCGGGAAAAGCAGGTCCGTTCACACTCCGCGATATAGCCGTTTAGCACAACGTGGTGAGTGTGTATCAGGATGTCTCCTTTCTCCAGCCTGCGCGTATTGGAGTATACGTGAGGCATGACAGTACGCACTACTCCAGATGGGGTCATTGCATTTACGGCTGCAATGGTATTCGGGTAAAGACGAGAGACCTCTTCGAGAGCGGCCCGATGTCCCTGCTGATCAATCTCAAGCTCAGTGACGCCAGGGGCTACTGCTTCTAGAGATGCGCGAACAGCCAGGCTGACCATTTTTCCTGCGGAACGTAAGAGATCTAATTCTTCGGCATCTTTTACGACGCGTGCACCCAGGAGATCATCCGAAACATCGACCAGCTCCCAGCCTGCCTCTATCAAGGCTTTTGCTACCTTTATGGAAACGGCGTTGAACTCGACGCCCAATTTTCCAACAGGCACGCTTGCCTGCAAGTATGACAGGAGGGAGGTGACAGGGTTCGTTCCTTGGTGTGCCTGCTCGGGATGCTCGTAATACACGATGACACGATCCACCCGGGCAACGTGACGAGCGTGTTCTTCCTCTAGCCCAGGTACGATAAAAGCGCTTTCCTTTTGGGAGTGAACATAAAAGAGCGGACGGGAATACGTGATGGCTTTATAGCCACTCACATAATGCTGGCTAGTAGGAGAAGAAAGTACGATGGCTTTTAGTTGGTGCTTATCCATCAGTTGTTGCATCATTTTCAGGCGTTTTGGATGTGACATGAGTGTCCTCCTATATTAACGTTTTATCGTACAGTGATCAGGAATGGGGTGTCGCTGCAAAAAGTTTCTTGGTCTTGCCAAGGAACAGGCCCATGACGAGTGACACGACATTCCCCACAATTAAATAAGCAAAGGCGATCTCGTAAGACCCATGAAAGGCTTGGATCAGGGCTCCCATGATAGCTGGCGTTAGGAAAGAGGCTAGATTCGCCCCTGTATTCAGCATGCCGAACGCGCTGCCCATGATTTGAGAAGGCAGCTGTTTGAGTGGCATCGCCAGAATCCCCATGTAAGCAACCTGAAAACTAAAACCAGCGACAACCTGGGCGAGAATCGTGAGCGCGAGTGATTCAACGGTGAACATCGCGTAGATCGATAGGGCTGCTAGAAAATTACCGAAAATGATTACGTATTTTTCCCGGTTCGCGAAAATCTTGTCGACCAGCCATCCTCCGACCAAATACCCGATCATTCCCGCTAGCGTAGGAAAGGAGGCGTAGATCCCTGCGTCCAGCAAGTTGATCTTCCGGACATTCATGAGGTAGGAGGGAACCCAACTGCTTAGTCCCCACATCGCTGTATACAGACCGAAAAGGGCGAGCATGATTTTCCACATGGCCGTTGATTTCAGCAGAGCCCGCAGAGTTACGGTTTGCTGTTCAGAGGTCGTGCTGTCGGAAGCTGCAGCTGGTTTGGATCGCAGAAAAAAGAAGTACATCAACGCGAGGATAACGCCGAGGATCCCCAAAGAGAGATACGTGTTTCGCCACCCGATCTGGGTAATGAAATAGGCGCCGCCCAGGCTCGCTACAAATCCTCCCAGCGTGATAGCCACGAGCAAGACGGACTGCGTACGCGTCCGTTTTTCAGGAGCAACATTTTCGCTCATTAGCTTGGTAGCTGCCCCCGGAAAAGCTCCTTCTCCCAGTCCAAAAATAAAGCGGATGACCAAGAGCGAGGTAACGGACCAAGCCAGCCCTGACAATCCAGCAAATAGAGAAAAAACGAGAATGGTGGTAACGATGGCGATTTTGGAGCCGTACCGGTCCGCCAGCCAACCTCCGGGAATTTGCATGAGCGTATAGCCCAAGTAAAAAATACTCAAGACAATGCCCAGAGATGCGGCGTCCATGTGCAGTTCTTCCCCAATGGGAACGATCGCGATGTTGATGAACATACGATCCATGGAAGAAATGAACCAGCCCAGGAAAAGGAGAGGAATCGTGAAGCCATTTTGCTGGAATGATCGAATCGGCAAAAACATACCCCCTCGTTTCGATATCGCATCCTTCATGCAGACTAGCTATAACTGAATTTGAAATTCGGCTTGTCGTATGAGGGATATTCCTAGTATAAAAAGGTATCTGCAATTGCGGAAATATTTGAAAAAAACTATAATGATACCTTAAAAGTATAAGAGGGTGGGGAGCTTCCTGTGGAACTCAGACATATCCGTTATTTTCTGGCACTAGCCGAGGAGCTGAATTTCAGTCGTGCAGCAGAGCGACTGCATATCGCTCAACCGCCGCTCAGCAGGCAGATTCAGCAGCTGGAGGACGAGGTGGGTGTTCCTTTGTTCTACCGCAACAAGCGTCGGGTGGAATTGACGAATGCGGGTAAAGCGTTTTTGGAAAAAGCGTATGAGATGATCGATCTGGTAGAGGATGCATGCGATACGGCACGGATGGCAGCCAGGGCGGAGCACGGAAAGCTCATTATTGGATTTACAGGCACGGCTGAAAATCTTTTGCCTCTCTTATCCGACTATCGCAGGAGGTACCCAGATGTCAGTCTGAACCTCCAGCTGATGGGGACTACTGCGCAAGTCGCAGCACTTCAAGAAAAACGAATCGATGTCGGGATTCTCACTCCGCCGGTCACCAATGAAGAAATACTGGTAACGAAGTTCGAGAATCCCCCATTGGGAGTTGTCTTACCCGAAAATCATCCGTTGGCAGAAAGAGGTGGGCCTATCGCCATCGCGGAGCTTGCGGAAGAATCCTTCGTGATTACACCGCGCTCGATCGGGCAAGGCTTTTATGATTCTGTGACCAGGATTTGCCATGATGCTGGCTTTTCTCCCAAAATTACAGTGGAGACCCATGATATGCCGACTGTTTTTGCGCTCGTATCTGCCGGCATGGGGATATCCCTGACCCCTTTCATACGGACTCGGGTGAGTGGTGTGGTGTTTCGAGAGCTGGCCGAACGGGCTGCGGCTACAGAAGGGGGAATTGCGTACAGGAAGGGCGAGAAGTCGGAGGTCCTGCATTCCTTTTTGGAAATGTTTTGGGAGTTTATTTCCAATCGTGCCGTTTAGTCTGTTATCTGCCAAGTCTCGACGCGATTATTGGCCTTTCGACTTATAGGGTTTCTTCCTGTCGATCATGTATGATGGTGATATGGTACCATTTGGCAAGCGAATCAGTCCGGATGGGGGAGAAAGAGGAGGGTAAGGAGTCACAGTATGGGCAAGAAAAAGAATAGAGTATTCATCGTAATCGCACTGATCGTGCTGGCGGCAGCCGGATTTGCGGGGAGCCGGCTGCTTGGCGGTGTTTCCGTTGCGGAAGGCTATGTGCATGAGGAAGAGAACCGCATGATCTTCGCAAAGGTCATACCGAATGCTGATCAAACAAGGGTAGAGGTCGTAGACAACTTTGTTGAGACGCAGGACAGCATACCGGTTCTGAAAAGCGAAACCTACGACTACACGGGAACGATGGACGGCGAAAAGCTGACGCTTCAATCCCAGTCCGGCGGGGTTATGGAGGCGACGGTAAGTGCCGGTGAATTGGTCTTCCAAAGTCCTTTTCAAGAAGGGGGACAAGTACCAGCAAAGCTTTTAGCGAGCACGCCGGTACAGTACCAAAAGCAGCTGGAGACGATGACAAATCGGATCAACGAGCAGGCTGAAGTGAAGAAAAAGGAAGTCGCCGAAAAACAGGCAAAAGAGAAAGAGAGAGTCGAGTTCGCCAAAAAGGTAGAGAAGACCGACAGACTGGCTGCCGATTTGGTGGAGAATGCGCAGTATTTGACCGATTTGCAGTTTCCAGATGAAGCAGCCGTGTACCAGAGCCATGTAAGCGAGCTGCAAGGGCTGCTGGATGAAATCAAGCTGTATGCGGGACAGCCTGCTTTGCAGATGACAGAATATGAAGTCATGAAAGAAACGGCAGGTGCGATGAAGGTTCTCGTAGACGGCATGAGCTCCATGAATGACAGCATTCAAGACAAGAAGAGGCGCATGGCCGATATCACGGGTGTGCTGGAAACCGATCTGACGGATATTAAGGCAACATGGGAGGAAATCAAAGCGAAGGCACCCAAGCCGGAAGTACGTCAGAAAGCGGTGGATGCTGCAGTGAAGGCCGCAGAGGAAGCGATTGGGCAGGCGAAGAAACGAATTTCCTCGATCGAAGCAGAACGGGATACGGCTTCTCAAAAGGCGGACAAGCTGTATGGAGAAGCCAATGCCTTCCTGAGCAAGGTGAAACCGAAATAATAGAAGCAACAAAAGCATGATCGAGGGACAAAACGATACGGCGGAAGCGGCCTATTTCAGCAGCTGGTTCGGCTTGGTCGCAGCCGCCATGCATTACGCGATATCCGTTTACCAAGCCGCTCCAGACTTTTCGCTCCCGAACCTGGTCGCAGAGCTGATCCCGGAATCCGGCTCACGCGGGCTTTCGGTTTGTTGGCGAGAGTTAAACCAATTGGGGTTTTCATATCAACTTACTTGTATTATCCTAAGGAAGACTAGAGATTCATGTAGATCGAGTCTTTCAGGAGGTTCATGATGAGCGTCTATCAAAATATAACCGAGTTGATCGGAAATACTCCCCTCGTGCGTTTGAACCGGATCGTACCGGCAGGCGCAGCTGAGATTTATGTCAAGCTGGAAATGCAGAATCCTTCCGGAAGTGTAAAGGACCGGGCAGCCTACAACCTGATCTTGACCGCAGAGCAGGCAGGGTTGATTCAGCCGGGTGATACCATCATCGAGCCAACCAGCGGCAATACAGGAATAGGCCTTGCGATGAACGCAGCGGCGAAAGGCTACAAAGCGATTTTGGTCATGCCGGACAACATGTCCAAGGAGCGAATCAACCTGTTGAAGGCCTACGGGGCTCAGGTGGTATTGACTCCAAGCGAGCTGAGAATGCCGGGAGCGATCGCCAAAGCGGAGGAGCTGAAAAAGGAGATCCCGCGCAGCTTTATCCCCCAACAGTTTGAGAACAGGGCGAATCCCGACATCCACCGTGTCACAACGGCGAAAGAAATCTACGAGCAGATGGATGGACAGCTGGATGCATTCGTGGCGACTGCAGGTACGGGAGGGACGATTACCGGTACAGGGGAAGCATTGCGCGAAAAGCTGCCGGAGCTGTACATCGCGGTGGTCGAACCAAAAGGATCTCCTGTCTTGTCGGGAGGAAAACCAGGTCCGCACAAGCTGGTCGGTACCAGCCCAGGCTTCGTGCCGAAAATCCTCAACACCGACATTTACGACGAGATTATTCAAATCGCGGATGAGGACGCTTTGCAGACGATGAAGGCTCTGGGGGCCAAAGAGGGAATCCTCGTCGGACCTTCCTCGGGCGCATCGGTCTTTGCTGCCATTGAGGTTGCCAAACGTCTGGGAGCGGGCAAAAAGGTCGTTTGCATTGCACCGGATACCGGCGAACGCTACCTGAGCATGAACTTTTTCTAAAGGCCATTAGGTTAAATAAAGAGGGCAGGGAGCCGAAGCTCCACTGCCCTTTTTTTCATTCGCACCACTATTTCGTGACAACCGCTTCCTGATGACGTTCCTGATAGGAGAGCAGCGCACCGATAAACAGCTGACCGGTTTGCAGCATGGAACGCTCATCCACATCGAATTTTGGATGGTGATGCGGGTACGTCGCCTGAATGTCAGGGTTGCGTCCGCCTGTCATGAAGAAGGTCGCCGGACGTTCTTTGGCAAAGTACGAGAAGTCCTCTCCACCCATTCCCGGAGGCATCCGGTAGAAGCCTTCCTCGCCAAACAGTCGCTTCGCTTCTTCCTCAACGAAGGCCGTTTCGACCGGATCATTCCAGGTCGCTGGATAGCCGCGCTGGTATTTGATCTCGCATTTCGCACCGACAGCCTGGCAGTTTGCCTCGACGATACGGATGAGCGAGGCTTCGACCGCATCGCGCACTTGCTCGTCGTAGGTACGCACGGTACCTTTCAGGCGAACCTGGTCAGGGATGACGTTGAACGCCTCGCCGCCTCCGATGAACGAGCAGACGGAGAGCACGACTTGCTTGAGCGGATCCACTTGACGGCTGGCAACCTGCTGCAGATTCATAACGATCTGGCTACCGAGGACGATCGGGTCGATGGAGGTATGCGGATAGGCACCGTGACCGCCTTTTCCATAGAGAACGATCTCGAATCCATCCGCAGCTGCCGTCACAAAACCGGTTCCGATTCCTACTTGTCCAAGTGGCAGATCAGAGGCGACGTGCGCACCGTACACGACATCGACACCTTCGAGGCACCCGGCTTCTACCATGGCTTTCGCACCGCCAGGAGGAAGCTCTTCGGCAAACTGATGCAGGAAGACGACGTTTCCTGGCAGCTCGTCACGGAATTCGCTGAGGACCTGAGCGACGCCCAAAAGCCCTGCCGTATGAATGTCATGGCCGCAAGCGTGCATCACGCCTGGAATGCGAGACTTGTATTCTACTTCTTTTTCATCCTGGATGGGCAGGGCGTCAAAATCGGCACGCAGCGCAACGGTTTTTCCTGGCTTACCGCCACGCAGCAGCCCCACAACACCCATGCCGCCTACACCGGTTTTTACTTCGATGCCAAATGACTCTAGCTTGGCCGCTACTTTTCTCGCTGTGTTTTCCTCTTGAAAAGAAAGCTCCGGGTACATGTGCAGATCACGTCTGAATTGGACGAGCTCCGGATAAATCTCCTGCAATCGGGCAAAAAGCTTTTCACGCACGCTACCCACTCCTTTGTCTGAAAGGGATTTATGTAACCAATCTCTATCATTATAGAAATATTCAGAAACCATTGGCAATCCCTATTTTCAGCGCGATCAATCTACGAAACCGGGAAAAGAGAGAAAATGCTGTCGAATAAAACTGATCATTACAAAAATTGCACGATTGATGGGGAAAGGAATCGTTCTTTACCGCTGCGAAAGCGTTTTCTATAATGAGTCTCAAGCAAGGACAGGATGCATTTGGACGGAAAGGAGAACGGAATGGTCTTTTTAACAGCACGCTCCCACGCGTTACTGAAAGTCATACTCGACAGCTCCTATCCGCTGAAAATCAAGGATATCGCTCGCGATTTTCAGGTAAGTGAACGAACCGTCAAATACGATCTGGAGAACGTCAGACAATGGCTGAAAGAGCGAAACGTCACTCTCCATTCCCAGCCGAATAAAGGGCTGTGGATCAGCGAGGATCAAGAGCGAAGAGGGAGTTTGCGCGAGATGCTGCAGGGAGAGGAGAGCAAAACGCTCATCCTGCATCAAAAAGATCGCGTCAAGCTGTTGACGTTTATCCTGCTTCTGGCAGAAGGGTATTTGCGGATGAATGATTTGGCCGATCACATGGCGGTCAGCAGAAACACCGTCGCGCTTGATATCAAGGAAGCGGAGAAGCTGTTTGACGGGTGGCGCCTGGAACTGGTAACGAAGCAGCGCTACGGGATACGAGTGGACGGCAGTGAGCGGCAAAAGAGGTTTGCGCTTGAAAGTCTAATCCATGATTTGCTGGATGGAGCAGATATGTACCGGATCGTACAAGGCGTATTGCCGGAGCACGGACCGGATACCTGGACCGGAACCTTATTGGAGAAATGGTTGATCAGCCGAGAGGAGCTCGGAGAAATCATCGGAAGCATCAAAGCGTGGATGAATGCGGCCGAGCAGAGCCTGCCAGACCGAACGCTGATCAGCCTGCTCATTCGCCTGTGCATCTTGGTCCATCGCGTACAGCGAGGCCAGCTGGTGCTAGAGGACGATGCCGAGGCAGACGAAGCACAGCAGTGGCAGGGCTACGAGCGATTTTCCAGTGAAGTCATGGCCTTGTGTCATCGCCTGGCTGTCCACATACCGAAGCAAGAGCTTGCCTACGCGTGCTTGCCTTTGCTTGAGATGCCCTTCCGGCGTGCGGTACTGGACGTATATCAGGCGGGGAAAGAGCTGACTCATGCTGTCAGCAGCCGGATGCAAGCTCCCTTGTACGACGATCAGGAGCTGGGCAGACTGCTGTTCGCCCATCTGGACGACAGTCTGAACCGTTATCGGCAGGGTGTGCTCTTTGCCAATCCGCTCTCCGATGAAATTCGACGGACGTACTCCCGCATGTTTGATGCTGTGAAACGCTCGTGTGAAGAAGTGTTTTGGCATCGCGGGGTCTATTTGCTCGATGCAGATATCGCCTACCTCGTGCTTCATTTTCAGGCAGGCTACGATCGGTGGCTCGAACAGAAAAAAGCGGATGCGCTCGTGGTTTGCGGGACAGGACGCGGCTCCTCGCGATTTTTGAAAGCGTACTTGGAAAACGAGCTGCGCTCCCTGCGAGTCGTAGGTCTTTGTTCCAGCACAGAAGTCGATAAGTACCTAGCGAGCCGTCGAGTGGATGTCATCATCAGCGTGCTCCCTGTGAAGGCAGAGGTGCCGGTTGTCGTCGTCAGTCCATTGCCGACACGTCAGGACATCAGCCAAATCCAGCGCTGTCTGGAGAGGCTGCTACCGGAAATGGCCAACAAGCCAAAGGTGGCATCCGTTAGACAAGATGCCTGGATCCCCAGTCTCGTTTCTGATCTGAACCCCAAAGATTTGCCCGTGGTGGAAAGACTGTCCCAGGATGTCATCTGCAAGGGCTACGAGATCAGCCACCGTGTCGTGGAAGCCTTTCGGGACTATTTAACCGAGCAGACGGCAAGCGGGCTTACCCTGCATCTGCTGCTCATGGTCAATCGCCTTGTCTTTGGCTCTCCGTATCAGGAGGAATGGGAATCGGTGGGGGATGCCGAGTCGAGTGAATGGAAGCGTTGGCGTGAGCAGTTGAATGAGCTCTTGGCAGAGGCGGAGCTTCATGTCCCTCCGAGCGAAGTGACAGCCATTCTGCGTTATTTTTCAGGAAAGGAGACTTCAGAGAGTGAAAGTGGATCTGCTGGTACAGGGCGGGCGAGTCATCGATCCCTCCCAGAGCCTGAACGGGCTTTATGATCTTGCCATACGGGAAGGCAAAGTTGTGGGCTTGTATGAAAATCGGAAGGCAGGGGAGCCCTGCCCAATCGAAGCAAAAGAGACAATCAACGCGGAAGGCTGCCTGGTCACGCCTGGTCTGATCGACCTTCATGCGCATGTGTTCCCGACCCAAACCTTCCTCGGCGTGGAAGCTGATCGGGTAGGAGTGGAGCAGGGAGTCACGACAGTCGTCGACGCAGGGAGTACAGGGATAGGGGCCTTTGATGCTTTTCTCGAAGAAGCCGTACGTCCTTCTGTCACGCGAATTCTCGCATTTCTGAATATATCCGGCGACGGCTTGTGCAAAGGGGGAGGAGAGCTCGGGGATATGTCCCGCCTGACTCCACGCGAGGCTGCTGCGCTCATCCGCGAGCAGCCGCTCCTTCGGGGAATCAAGGCCCGCATGAGCAGCTCGGTAGTCAAGCACAATGGCATTCGACCCTTGCATGTAGCCAAGGAGGCGGCGAGGGAGGCCGGTGTCCCCATGATGGTTCATATCGGCAACGCTCCACCCAGGCTGGCGGAAGTTCTGGCATTGCTGGATCGAGGGGATGTGGTCACGCATGCTTTTCACGGAAAAGCGGGGGGGATGTTTGACGAGGGCGGTGAGCTGATTGCGGAGGCGCAGGATGCACTGGATCGCGGTGTTTTGCTCGACATCGGGCATGGGGAGTCCAGCTTCAGCTTTCGCACTTTACGTCTCGCGCAGGCAAAAGGAATCGCCCCTCATGTGATCAGCACAGATGTGCATCGGCGAAATCTGGATGGTCCCGTGCACAGCCTGACGCATACGCTTACCAAGTTTCTCGCAAATGGCTATCCGCTCGAAGCGATCGTCGCCGCGTGCACAAGCGCACCTGCACGCATCCTCGGAATGGAAAACGAGATCGGGACACTGAAGCCAGGTGCCTGTGCAGACGTTACGATCCTGCAGCTGCGAAAAGAGCCGACACGATTAACGGATTGTGAAAACGAAACCATCGAGACAAGTGAACGACTGGTAGCTCATCAAGTGATTACTTCAGGAAAGGTACTGACATGCAAATGATGGATGACATCCTCAAAGAGTTGACAGAATCAAAACAGGAAAATAAATCTGAAATTTCTGAATGCAAGGTGATTCTACACAGGATCGAAGGGGAAACGCGGCGCGTGGGCATCGACATTCCCAAAGACAGGTGGCTGGCCATCGGTGCTCATGTTCTCGGTTTTGTACGCCGCATGAAAAACAAGGAAAGGCTGCCCGTAATTGAAGCGGAGCTGTTCGCAGAAATCCATCCGGACATGGTCGCGCTCTCACGCCGGGTACTGGTATCCGAGGGCGAAGCCTGGCAAGTGGATGAAACAGAAGCCTTTTTACTTGCTGTACATTTTGAGGCCATTCGCGTCATGCAAACAGATCCATCGCAGTGAAAACGGGTAGGAAAGAGAGGGTGTCTACACATGTCCAAGGTAAAGATCGTGATCGGGGATCGTCTAGGAAAAGGACAAAACATCGCCAGAGGAATTGAAGCCGCTGGCGGGACGGCCATCATCATACCAGGTGTAGGAGCAGATATGAAGGTAGGGGACGTGATGGTACGGGAGGGAGCAGACCTCGGGCTGTCGTTTTGCGGGAGCGGAGGGGCAGGAGCGCTCACAGCCAAGACCAAGTACGGCTTTCCTGTCGAGTACGGACTTCGTTCGATCGACGCGGGTATCACCGCTTTGCGTAGCGGCAAGAAAGTGATTGGCTTTGGCTTTATGGACACCGAGGAGCTGGGCAGGCGCATGGTGGAAGAATTCGTCAAGCTGGGAGGGAGGTAGCGCATGTATACGGAAACGACGCAGACGTTGCGATTATCCGGGAGCGCCGATACGAAAGAAGGGGCCTTCAACAAGATATTTTCCCAGATCAAGCACGTGGTGGCGAGACAGACAAACGATTTGGTCGTGCGGATCGAACCGATTGGTCTAGAGGTGATTTCGGCCACGGAGACCGTTCGCCAGGAGCGGCTGTTCGGCTTGTTCTTCCCGCGGAAACGGACGCGCTATGACATTACCGTCGATATGCAGGTGAGGCTCGGCGTCGTGCAGGTAGAAAACATTTCGTTTCATCAGCAGACCGAGCAGACTGCAGATGCCTGGCAGCTCGTTCGTCAGCGATAGAAACAAACAGGGGGAAGGTTCATGGTAACTTTGATGATCGTTTTGAAGTCCATCGTCATCGGAGCGTTGGTTGGCTTCGGTGTTGGGGCAGGGGCGGCGAGGATGTTTCATGCGCCCAATGTCCAGGGGATGGGGGCGTTCCGGACATTCGGAGAGCTGAATGCGTGTGCGGGCGATCCGATATCCCACTTTTCGTTCGGACTGGGCTTTTTGTTCAACTCCTGGGCATCCGTCGTTGGTGCCGGTGCTTTGACACAGGATGTGGACCATCGTGTCATTCCGAACTGGGCGGCGGCAATCCTGCTGTGGAAAAACAAGAATGTCGAAGAGACTTTGCACAATCCAAAGCGGATGGCGATCGCAGGAGCGGCTGTAGGGGTAGTTGTGGTGACTCTCCTGAATTCCACGGCGACGGCGATTCCCGAATCGATGCAGCTGGTGGCGACAAAAGTGCTGGTGCCAGCCGCGAACTGGCTGATCAATCCGATCATGCCGATCGTGTTCTGGATGGCGGCTATGGATGCGGGCAAGCGGACAGGGATATGGGGCACTGTTCTGGGCGGTATGTCGCATCTGGTCATGGGCAACGCTGTTCCGGGGATCGTTTTGGGGATCTTGATCGGAAAAGGCTTGGACGACAGCGGCTGGAACAAAATCACGAAGACGATGCTGGTTGCCGTGATCCTGCTGTTTGTCCTGAGCGGTTTCTTCCGTGCCTTTGATGTCGCCCTCCTGAAGAGCATGCATGTAGAAATTCCTGACTGGCTGGTACAGCTTCACGAAACGTTTGGATCGGCGGTGAAAAAGTAATGGGTGAACTTTCAGCAAAAGGATTTTGGTATTCCGAATGGGCGTTTCCTCTCTTTGTCGCGTGCTTGGCTTCTGGAATATTTGCCGGTACTCATCTCTACTACGTGTATCATATCGGAGCTTTCAATGATATCGCGATCGTCGCGATGCTGGAAGCAGGGATCAAGGGAGGAGGATACGGCGCAGCTGCTGCATTCGGAGCGAGCTTTTTGTTCGCGCGAATTTTGGAGGGGCCGTTGGTCGGGATTCTTGATATCGGGGGCTCTCTGCAGACGGGGATCGGAATTGGCGTTCCTGCCCTTATGCTGGGTGCAGGCTTTACGGCTCCCCTGACCTCGTTCCCCTTGGCGCTGGTGACAGGGGCATTGCTTGGCTTCGTCATCGGTTCCATCATCATTTTGATTCGCAAATATACGATCAATGCGGCGAATTCCACATTTGGTGCGGATGTCATGATGGGAGCGGGAAATGCAGCGGGACGTTATCTGGGCCCCCTGATCGTCATTTCGGCGATCATGGCTTCCATCCCCGTGGGACTGGGTGCGACGGCGGGAGCGGCGATTTTCTACTATTACAATAAACCGATTGCGGGTGGAGCGATTATCGGTGCGATGATCCTCGGCGCGATTTTCCCCATACCGACACAATGAGTACAATCAACGGGAAGGATGGACACCGGATGAGCATTTATCAAAAGCTGGGGTTAAAGCAGGTGATCAATGCGAGCGGGAAGATGACGGCGCTGGGTGCAAGTGCCGTCACACCTTCCGTCGCACAAGCGATGGGCGAGGCCGCCATGGATTATGTAGAAATGAGTGAGCTGATGCTCGTGGCAGGCCGGCACATCGCAGCGGTTACCGGGGCGGAGGATGGTTGTCCAACCTCGGGGGCAGCAGCAGGTATCGCCATCAGTGTAGCAGCGGCGATCACGGGCACGCATTTGAGCTTGATCGAACGGCTGCCTTGCTCGGAAGGCTTGAAAAACAAGATCGTGATCCAAAAAGGACACGCTGTCCATTTCGGTGCGTCCGTTCAGCAAATGATGGCACTGGGCGGTGGCAGAGCAGTAGAAGTTGGAAGTGCCAATCATGTTGAGGAAGCCCATCTGCGCGAGGCCATCGATGAACAGACGGCAGCACTGCTCTACGTCAAGTCCCATCATGCCATCCAAAAGGGGATGCAATCGCTCGAGACGATGATCCAACTAGGCCGCGAGCAGGGGATACCTGTCATTGTCGACGCTGCAGCGGAGGAGGATCTGCGGCGTTATCTAGCCAAGGGAGCGGATCTGGTCATTTACAGTGGAGGAAAGGCGATCGGCGGGCCGACCTCTGGATTTATTGCAGGTCGAGCTCCTTTGATCGCAGCCTGCCGCGCTCAGTATAAAGGGATTGGCCGGGCGATGAAGGTCGGGAAAGAGGCGATCGTGGGCCTTTTGACAGCTTTGCAGCAGTACGACCCGGAGAACCAGGACGCATCATGGCAGCGCACGCGGGTAGAGTGGCTGGCAGGGGAGCTGGACGGCTTGGCTGGCGTGAGCGCAAGCATCGCCCAGGACGAAGCAGGCAGAGCCATCTACCGCGTGCAGGTACGCATTGACGAACAAGTGACGGGGATGACAGCCCAGGAGCTGGTTCGCTTGCTGGAGCAGGGAGACCCCGCCATATTCACGCGCAACCACGCTATCAATACAGGCGTGTTCGCCTTTGATCCTCGGCCGTTTCATGCAGGGCAGGAGAAAATCATTGCTGCCCGGATGAAAGAGCTGCTGGAAAAACGAAAAGAAGGAGAGTAGTCCGCGTGCGCACAACAAACATACGCCTGAATGTACTGGCAAAGGATGTAGAAAACGCAAAGCAGATCAATACTTTGGCGCAAGGCCGCGTGCTGATCGGAGTGATGGTCAAAGGGTTTGCCACGGTCGAAGCGGCCGTGCGAGCCGTCCAGCAGTACCAGCAAGCGGGGATACCCGTTTCAGTAGGCTTGGGAGCGGGCGATCCAGCCCAATGGAAAAAAGTAGCGCAGGTGGCAATCCAAAAGGAGCCAGATCATGTCAACCAGGTCTTTCCCGCGGCAGGCTATACGCTGGGCGCCTTGCAGGCAATCGGAAACAGTCACACGCTTGTGAATGCATTGATCACCCCAAGCAACCAGGCAGGAAAAGTGCAAGTGACTACGGGTCCCGAAAGTGAAAAAGTGGCGGAAGTGCTCTCCTGCGAGGCAGCTGCGGCCATGCTGGCGGAAATCGGGGTACATTCGGTCAAATTTTATCCGGTAAACGGAATGGAGAAGCTGGATGAAATCAAAGCGATGGCGAGAGCTGCTGTCCGTTTCGGCATACCCGTTTTTGAACCAACAGGGGGAATCGATGCCACCTCGATCCGTCCGATTGTCGAGGTCTGCTTGGAAGCAGGCGTCCAGCAGGTCATCCCTCATATTTACACCTCGATCGTGGATAAAACAACTGGCCTGACCCGGCTTGAGCAGGTAGAAGAGCTGCTGGCAGCCGTAGACAAATAAGGATCAAGTAAGGAGTGGATTCGAGTGAGTGAAAGACAGGTGACCGTTCAGCTGTCGCAAGGATTGCATGCTCGCCCTGCTACATTGTTTGTGAAGCTGGCGGCTTCCTTTTCCAGTGAAATCGGAGTAAAAAAAGAAGACAAGCACGTAAATGGGAAAAGCATCATCGGAGTCATGTCACTGGCGGTCGCAAAGGGGCATACGGTCACCTTGACCGCAGAAGGCGCAGATGCAAAGCTGGCTTTGGATGCACTGGAGCAGGTGTTGATTTCCGAGGCCTAACTGGACATATCCATTTCCGATAGACTAGAATGGAAACCGTGCCGACTACAAAAAGAAAGGCAATGGTTTCAAAGACATGGTTACTTCCTATTTAAAAAACTATCGAATTCTCCTCATCATGCTCATCTCGGTTGTACTTGTCTTCGTTATGACATGCGTGAGTATCGCCGCTTCTTACTTTAATACGATTCAATCCGTCCGCCTTTCGATTGCCAATCAGAGCATGAAGGCGGCTTCTTTTGTCGCGAGCCAGCTGGATACACGGGCCTACCAAGCCTTTCTCGAGAACCCGGTAAAAGAAAATCCGGCATATAAGCAGCTGGAGAAAGAGCTGGCAAAAGCAAGAGAGCAGTTTGGAGCGCTATTTTTATACATCTCAAAGATTGATGCGGATCAGCAGGGGGGGCGTGTCATGATTGCTTCCCTTCCTCCAGATTTGGATTACAACATGCAAATCGGAGAGCCCTGTTATATTAATGCAGAGCAAATCCAGATGATCGTGAGCGGTCAAACTTACTACTCCGATGTTATTTCCGATCCGATACACGGCAAATACTTATCGGCAGGGGCGCCTCTCTTGGGGGAAAACGGCCAGCTCCTAGGAATTGTAGGGGTGGATATGGATGTGCAGTCTGTTGACGGAATTGGCAGCGATGTTGTCCGAAGAAGCGTCCCCCTCTTCCTTTTCCAAGCACTGTTTGTCGCTGTGCTCGTTTTCGTCATTCTGGGGCTGCAGCGTTGGTATCAGCGGGAACTGAAAGCAGCTGTTGGGGATGCCGAGAGGACGTATCAAGACGAGCTGCGCTCCGTGATCTCCTCGATCCGTTCTGTCCGTCACGATTTCATCAACCATATTCAGGTGTTGTACGGACTGATTGAGTTTGGTTACTTTGACAAAGCGCGTGAATACGTCAAGTCCTTGTTACAGGAGACCAAGCTGCTGGATATTTCGGTTCGCATCAGCAACCCGGCGCTCATGATTCTGTTTCACACCAAATGGGAGCAGGCGAAATCGCGGAATATCGTGATGCAATTTGCAGAATGCCCAGATCCATTTGACGAGATCCCCTCAATTGACCTGATCAAATTGATGTCCAACCTGATCGATAATGCGCTGGATGCAGCAGCAGCAGGCCAAGGAGAAAAGTGGATTCGAGTCGCCTGCAAGCATGTAGAGCGGGAGTATCGGTTTGAGATCGAGAATTCAGGCCCCGAAATACTCCGAGAGCAAATGGACAAGCTGTTTGACTTTGGGTATTCGACGAAGCACTCCGCCGGAGGAAGGGCACGTGGGGCGGGACTTTGTATTGTTCAGGCAGTGGTGAGGAAGCACGGCGGCAGGATTGAGGCTGTATCAAACGAGGGTGTGACAAAATTCACCGTGCATGTGCCGCTTCGTTTATGATGCTATCATCATGAATATGCTAGTTCGATCGGATGGATATTTCGAGCTTTTACGACTTTTTTCGAGGGGAACATGCTAGGACTTTCGGTGGATTTCCTTTTTGTGGAATAAACTCTTTTGATCAAACATCATAAATTTGTCGAATAATTAAAATTGGTAAAAAACGGTCTGCGTGTCATAATTGACTTGTGTCGGAACTGGGGGGTAATCGGTTTTCCGGCCAATCACGAGAGATAGAAGAGGGTGAACGCAGTGAAGAATGGCAAGAAGTTTTTATCCATCTTATTTTCTTCTTCTTTGGTTTTCAGCAGCTTTGTAGCGTTTCCGGCAGTAGGTATGGCCAAGTCAAAGGACAAGCCCCCGCTTGAAATGGACTTGGCAACGGTCAACATGGAACGGTTGGTCCATGAATTGATAGAGCAGGGAGAGATCGATGAGGATGCTGATCAGGCCGAGATCGACAAAGCGGTCGAGAAGTATTTGAGAGGAAAAAAGGTTCCTCATGGCATCGATGAATCTACCTCCTTCGGGAAAAAAGCGAGCAAATCTCAGATGGCAGCTGTCTCGAAAGCTGCAAACAAAGTATCAAAGATGAAGGATGACAGCCAGGTTCGCTCATACAGGGCGCAGTTTAAGGATAACCTCGTAATTGCCCTGATAGAGTATTCCGATCTGGAACACAATCAGGTGAAAAAGAAGAGCGATTCCCTCTGGACAAAAGATTTCAGCCCTGAGCATTACGAGAAGATGCTGTTTGACCGCAATGGTTATATCACGCCAGAAGGTATCGATATGACAACGATGGCGAAGTTCTACGAGGAGCAGTCAGGTAAGACGTGGAAAGTAGACGGCGTTGTCACACCATGGCAGCAGGCTGAAAAAGATAAAGAATATTACGGCGCGAATGATAAGTATGGAGCAGACAGCCATCCGACTGAACTGGTGCGGGAAACCCTGAAATCTGTGGGAGATGCTATCGCAGGACATGAAGATGAATATGATCAACGCGACCCTTACGATTTGGATGAAGATGGCGATCTCATGGAGCCAGATGGCTTGCTTGACAATTTGATGGTCGTTCACTCTGGAATCGGAGAAGAAACAGGGGAAGACGAGGACGCCATCTGGTCCCATCGCTCAACACTGGAAGAGCCGATTCGAATTCCTGGTACAAGCCTTAAAGCATATGACTATATGATTCAGCCTGAGGATGGAGCTCCGGGGGTATTTGCCCATGAATATGGACACAATCTGGGACTGCCTGATCTCTACGATACGACTCGGCTGGGGCATGACTCGCCGGTCGGCGTATGGTCGCTGATGTCTTCTGGAAGCCACACCGGTAAGGTCTTTCAAACGCAGCCAACCGGATTTGATCCATGGTCCAAGCTGATGCTCCAGCAAATGTATGGTGGCAGATGGATCGAGGCACAAGTAATCAACTATCAGGATTTGAAAAAACGAAAGAAAACAGTGTCCCTCATTGATGGAAGCAGCCTGTCCAAGCAAGGCAAAGTCATCAAGGTGAACATGCCGCAGGTTGAAAAATTGCCTCCAACCACGCCAAAAGATGGCGACTATGCGTACTTCTCTGAAGAAGGCGATCAGATGGATCACAAGATGACTTCCGAAGTCATTGATTTGTCTGATGCGAGTACGGCTTCCATGCGTTTTGACTCGTGGAGATCGATCGAGGAAGGCTACGATTATCTTTATGTGAACGTAATCGACGTCGACACGGGAGAGAGTGTAAACGTAGAGAAGTATGATGACGTCACGAAGGATTGGGAGGGAGAAGAAATCAGCCTCGACGACTTCGTGGGCAAAAAGATTCAGGTGGAATTTAATTATGTAACGGATATGGCCTACTCCCTGCAGGGCTTCTATATGGACAACTTCGAAGTGGAAGCAGACGGCGAAGTGATCTTTGAAGACGATGCAGAAGGCGACAAGAAATTTGACCTCGATGGATTCGTTCTTTTCGATGGCAAAGGGAAAATGTACGACGCTTATTACTTGATTGAGCTTCGTTCCCATGAAGGGGTAGATATTGGTCTGAAATATTTCCGCCGCAGCGATACATTCCTGACGTATGATCCAGGTATGGTTATCTGGTACTACGATGGCCGTTATGGCAAAACGCAGGACAATAACACCAGCAGCCATCCAGGGTACGGTATGCTCGGTGTAGTCGATTCCCATCAAAAGGTTCACTACTGGAACAATGACGAAGGGAATGAAAAGGCGATTGCTGATTCCCGCTACCAGTTGAACGATGCTGCATTCAGTCCGGAGAAAACGTCACCTGTGGATCTGGACTACAAACTCGGTACGATGAAGTACAAATCGGAAAAAGGTGTTACCGTATTTAAAGACAGCAATGATTATTCGATGCCGGAAGTTCCCGAGGTTGGGAAGATCCTTCCTGAAATTGGATTGCAAATCAAGCTGTTGAGCGTGGCTCAGAAGTTTACGAGTGCACGAGTGGAGTTCTCGATCAACAAATAATCCCAAATGCAAAAGAGGATGCATACCCAGAAAGAGGGTATCGTGTCCTCTTTTTTCATTCTTTTGTTCGTGCCTTCGATTGCCCGTGTAACTGGTCTAAGCCTCCCGATTCTGCAATAGGTTATAACAATGAACGACAAGCTGCCCGTAGCTTCGCGCGCGAAGGAGACAACCAGTGGTACAAGTATACGCGGCTGGGCAGCAAGGAGGGATAGAACATGCTGCACATCGTCGCTTGTATTAAGCAAGTGCCGGATACGAAAATCATCAAGATGAATCCCAAGACGAACACGATGGATCGGGCGAGCGCACCTGCGATCCTCAACCCCTATGACGCTCATGCGGTTGAAGAGGCGGTCAGGCTGAAGCAGCGTTATGGCGGTGTCGTTTCGGTCGTTACGATGGGGCCGCCACCAGCAGTCAAGGCTATTCGAAAATGCATCGAGATCGGCGCGGATGCCGGGTATCTGGTGACAGACAGGGCTTTTGCCGGAGCAGATACGCTGGCGACGAGCTACGCCATTACCAAGGCGATTGAGAAGATTTCGGAAACGCAGCCCGTAGATTTGGTGATTTGTGGAAAAATGACCATCGATGGCGATACCGGGCAGGTAGGTCCAGGCATTGCGAGAAGGCTCGACATTCCCCCGTTGACGAGTGTCAAAAAGGTAGTGGAAGTAAACAAAGCAGAAGGCTACTGTATTGTTCACCGCAAATTAGAGGATGGCTACGAAGTGATCCAATCCTCGCTGCCCTGTCTGTTCTCGGTAGAAAAGGAGATCAATGAGGTGCCGTATTCACCTTTGCCCAACATGCTGCGGGCAGCGCGTTACGATCCTGTCATTTGGGCTGTGAACGACTTGGGGGATATCGATCGCACCCTACTGGGACTGAAAGGCTCGCCAACTATCGTAGCCAAGGTATGGCCGCCCGAAAAGCCAAAAGGCGGCGAGATGCTGGAAGGGACAGCCCAGGAACAGGTTTCGCGGCTCATGGAGATTTTACAGGAGAAACAACGGTTGTTCCGGGTTAAGGAGGGGCAGGCATGAATATCGAGGAATACTGCGGCATCTGGGTGTACTTGGAGGTAAGTGACGGCAGGATCGCGCCGGTTTCCTTGGAGCTTTTGGGTGCTGGACGCCAAATGGCAGACAAAAGGGGAGTGCCGCTCGCAGGTCTTTTGATCGGAGAGAAGGTGAAGGAGCTGGCAAAAACGGTCTTTCCGTATGGAGCAGACCAGGTTTATGTATACGACGACCCGATCTTTCACGATTATCGTACGGAGTCTTACATGCGTGCCGTCATCGAGTGCGTGAACAAACACAAGCCGGAAATCATTCTGTACGGGGCGACCTCTACGGGAAAAGATCTGGCGAGCGCGGTAGCCACAGATCTGGAGACGGGACTGACAGCGGATACGACCATGCTCGATGTGAACGCAGAAACGGGCCTGCTGGAAGCGAGTCGCCCGGCATTTGGCGGCAATATCATGGCGACGATCTTGTGCAAAAAGCACCGACCGCAAATGGCAACCGTTCGGCCCAAGGTCATGAAAGCGCTGGAGCCAAGCGCGGATCGAACGGGAGAAGTCATCGAAGAAACGATTACCCTGCGTGAGGAAGACATTCGCACAAAAGTACTCAAGATCGTGCGCGAAACGAAAGAAAAGGTCCGCCTGGACGAAGCCGACGTGATTGTCGCAGGTGGGAAAGGCCTGGGAAGCAAGGAGGGCTTTGCACTGATTCACCGCTTTGCCGAAAAGATCGGGGCAACGGTCGGGGCGAGCCGGGATGCCGTTGAGGCTGGCTGGATTGATCACGAGCACCAGGTCGGGCAAACGGGTGTGACGGTCACCCCCAAAGTATATTTCGCGATCGGCATTTCAGGGGCGATTCAACATCTGGTCGGGATGCGCAATTCCGGTCTGATTATCGCCATCAACAAAGACCCCAATGCGCTTATTTTTCAATCGTGCCACTACGGTATCGTGGGTGATGCCTTTGAAATCGTACCGATATTAATGGAAGCGTTTCAAAAGGAGCCGGACAAGGAGGTTCAATATGGCGGAAAAGTTTGATGTCATTGTGGTGGGAGCAGGTCCGGCGGGAACGGCTTGTGCATATACACTGGCGAAAAAAGGCGTGAATGTCCTGTTGATGGAGCGGGGGGAGTATCCCGGCTCCAAAAACGTGATGGGCGGCGTCCTGTATCGGAAAACCATGGAGGACATCATCCCTGGGTTCTACAAGGAAGCGCCTGTGGAGCGGCCGATCGTGGAGCAGCGCTTCATGATGCTGGACAAAGAATCCGCTCTTAATTTCAGCTACAAAGGAATGGAATGGGCACAGGAGCCGTACAACAACTTCACTGTGCTGCGGGCGAAATTTGATCAGTGGTTTGCCGACAAGGCCGTGCAGGAGGGAGCGCTGCTGCTTAACGAGACGGTGGCACTCGAATGCATCGTAGAAAACGGAAAGGTCGTCGGAATCCGAACCGACCGCCCCGATGGGGATGTGTACGCGGATGTCATCGTCCTGGCAGATGGTGTCAATTCGCTGCTTGCCAAATCGCTGGGCTTCCACAAAGAGTTCCGTCCGGATGAGGTTGCGCTGGCCGTCATGGAGGTACTCAAGCTGGATCGGAAAATTATCGAGGACCGCTTCAATCTGGAAGGGGATCATGGCTGTACCATTGAGATTTTTGGGGACTCGACGAAGGGAATACTCGGGACGGCCTGGCTGTATACGAACAAAGACAGCTTGAACATCGGGGTAGGCACGATGCTCTCCGGGCTGATCAAGAACAAGATCAAGCCGTATGAGCTGCTGGATTATGTCAAAAACCACCCGATGATTCGACCATATATACAAGGAAGTGAACAGCAGGAATACTTGGCACACTTGATCCCAGAGGGCGGCTACCGCTCGATGCCAAAGGTCGTTGGAAACGGGGTCATCGTCGTGGGAGACGCGGCTCAGCTGGTCAATGCGATCCACCGGGAAGGCTCCAATATGGCTATGGCTTCCGGAGTGATGGCGGCAGAGACCATCATGCAAGCGCGCGAAGCTGGCGATTTTTCAGAACGCATGCTCGATTCCTATCGGACGAATCTTTTGAACAGCTTTGTCGGGCAGGATCTGAAGAAGTACAAGGATGCGACTCATCACTTTGAAAAGTTCCCGCAGTATTTTGAACAGTACATTCCGATGATGAACAAGGCAGCGAGCCAAATGTTTACCATAGACGGCACTTCCAAATGGACCAAGCAGAAGAAGATCTGGAGCGAACTCGGGACAGCCAAGGATAAATGGAAAATGGCTCGCGATCTGATGAATGCATGGAGGGTGATGAAGTGATGGCGAACATACCCAAAGGCCAGTCGATCGAAGAGAAGCAGTACTTGGTTCGATTTAAGGCCGATACACAGTCCCATCTCCACGTGCTCAGTGCAGATGTCTGTGCTACCCAATGCCCGGATAAGCTTTGTACAATCTTTTGCCCAGCGGAAGTCTACAAATGGGAAGAGGTGCGGATGCATGTGGGATACGAAGGGTGCCACGAATGCGGAAGCTGCCGGATCGGTTGTCCCTATGAAAACATCAAGTGGGAATACCCAAAAGGTGGTCACGGAATCATTTTCAGACTCGGTTAATAGGCGGGGAAGCACGATGATACAAGAGGGCGACAAAGTAGTATTTCTGAAGGATGGGGTTCGCGGGATAGTCATCCGTGTCGAAGCAGATCGTTGCCACGTCTTGTGGGAGGATGAGTTTGTCAGCTGGGAAAAGATCGAGCTTTTGCGTCTTTTGCCGAACGATTCATGAAAATTTTCCGATAGCCAAAACAAAGAACAGCGGAGCCGATGGCACCCGCTGTTTCTTTTTCAAAACCTAGCTACCTAAGTTCAACGCGCAGAGGCAGTGCTCGTGACCCGACGATCCGGTAACAGCCGATATTTGGCTGTTTGGAGGCGAGTGAGACGATCAGATAGGCTGCTTCCGGATAGTAGGCATACGCGATATCCTCAGGGGATGGCAAGGGAGGAGCCGTAGGATGGGAATGATAAATCCCTACCAGAGCTTCTCCCTTCAGCGCCATTTTCTGCAGTGCTTTTTGTATATGACGAGAGTCCATGGAAAAGGCAACCGGACTCTTTTCGATGTTTTCCATTCTCCAGATGGTTTCTGCACAACCGTTTCGTCCTGAAAGCAAACCGCAGGCTTCGAAAGGACGCTCCTCCATACAGTGTCGGATCATTTCGTTCCAGACCGAATGGGACACCAGGAAAGGTGGCGTGGAGGACTCAGGCTTGCCAACGCCTGCCGCAGCAGCCCCCGGTTGTTTTCGATTGAACGTGCGGCTTGACGTTGTGAACAGGGCCTGTTTTGGGCAATGGAGTCATAGGTCTAGGCGCTGGAACTTGCCCTCTAGCCGCTTGCTGCTGCTGGAGTTGAGCTTGACGGGCAGCCATTTGCTGGCGTTGTTGATGGTATGCGCGTAGTTGTTCAGGTGTCATGGTATTTCCCTCCCTTTCTTTACTGTACTATGTTCTATTCAGTGTCTGGCACCGTGGGAACGGCTATTGCACATTGGCAGAGAGTTCACTTGAACGGATTAAAGGTGTTGCCCCGGTTCAAGTGTGGAGGGAGTGGAAAGTTGGCAGGAATCGAGTTGGAGATTTGCTGGTTTTGCTGCTGGATCTGCTGGGATTGTGGAGAGGACTGCCCAGATACGGAATTGCCGGGTGAAGTATAGGTGCTAGGCAGCTGACTGAGCATTTTGTTTGCGCGGGCTTCCTTCTGTGTAAAGTCTTTGATGGCTTGCTTGTATCTTTCTTCCTTGTCTTGGAGTTCCTTTACCATCTGTTTTAGCCCATCGACTGTTTTCTTAAGCACTTTCTCTTGTGTGGCGAGCTGCTCATATTGCTTATCCTTTTCACTCTGCATTTGTTTGTACTGTAGTTCGATGATCGTCATTTTCGAGAGCAGCTGTTGGTAGTTTTCTTCTGCGTCACTGGCGTCTTTCACCTTCTGCTTATAGTCCGCCGTTTTTTGTTTCTCAGCTTCCAGCGATTTGTTTGCTTCCGTCAGCTTTTCCCTCCAGTTTGCTTCAGCGGATGCTGCCAGCTTGAGCTCATGCTCGCGCTGCTCAAGGCTAAGCTGACTTTCCTTCGCTTGCGCCTTCCAATGGGAGATAGCTTCTTCTGCATCTGCTTTTTCCTGAAGCAGCCTTGCTTCTCGCAGCTGGAGGTTTTCGATTTGTTGCATAGCGGCCCGCAGCTCCTGCGCTTGCTGCTCTTTCCATTCCGCATGGCTGGTCAGGGTAGCCTGCAGCTCCTGATCGTGCTGGTGGAGAGCGAGCTTCCATTCGTCTGCCTTGACTTCCCACTGGGCAATGGTCTCAGCTGCCTGCGCTTGGGCCTCGAGCAGCTGCGCTTCTCGTTTCTTTTGCTCCCCGATCTGCTGCAAGGCTGCTTGCAGCTGCTCTGCCTGTAGTTCGTTTTGCTCGGTTTGCCTGGTCAGCTGAGTCTGCAGCTCCTCATAACGCTGGCCCAGCGTCTGGTACGCTTCTTTTTGCTCATCGAGCGAGAGCTGCCACTCAGCTTCTTTGGCCTCCCAGTGAGCGTTTGTCTGCGACTGTGCTTGGAGCAGCTGAGCTTCGCGTTGCTGGAGCTCCTCGATTTGTTCCAAGGAGGCCTGCAGCTGCTCTGCCTGTAGTTCGTTTTGCTCGGTTTGCCTGGTCAGCTGAGTCTGCAGTTCTTCATAACGCTGGCTCAGTATCCGCTGGTCTTCATTTTGCTGATCGAGCGCGAGCTGCCACTCAGCTTCTCTGGCCTCCCAGTGAGCGTCTGTCTGCGACTGTGCTTGGAGCAACTGAGCTTCGCGCTGCTGGAGGTCTTCGATTTGTTGCAAGGAGGCATGCAGCTTTTGGGACGTTTGCTCGATTTCTTCGGCTTGAGCGGTCAAGCGGGCAGTTTGCTCCTCCAGGCGCTGATCAAGTGCCTGGCGTTCCTCTTGCCATCCTGCTTCTTTGGCTTCCCAGTGAGCGATCGTCTCGCTTGTCTGGGCCTGAGCTTGGAGCAGGCTTGCTTCTCGCTGTCGAAGCTGCTCGATCTGCTGTGATGCGGCCTGCAGTTCTTCCTTGTGCTGATCAAGCATCAGCTGCCAGTCAGCGATCTGTACTTCCCAGTGAGCAAGCGTCTCATCAGCCTGTGTTTGTGCCTCGAGCAGCTCAGCTTCGCGCTGCTGGAGCTTCGTGATTTGCACCAAAGCGTCTCGCAGCTTCTCAGCTAATTCATCGGTGTCTACAGCGTGGGTACTTAAGGCTGCCAGCAGCTCTTCGTTTTTCTGCTCAAGAGCGAGCTTCCATTCATTTGCCTGCGTTTCCTGCGTGGCGATGGCTTCCTCAAGCTGCTCGCGTTCTTGAAGCAGCTGGGCTTCGCGTTGACCAGCAGCGGATATTTGATTCTGCGCTGCCTCCAGCTTTCCATTCCATACACGCTCGTGCTCTTGCAGCAAGAGGATGACATGCTCCTGATCCGCGACGAGCTGGATGAGCTCCGACTCTCTTTTCGCAGCGGCTCCCAGCTGTTTTTGAGCCGCTTCCAGCTTCTGATTCAGCTGGTCTGAGGAATCCTGCTCATGTTCTTGAAGCTGCTGACGCAAGGTTTCGATTGCCTGATGGAAGGCTGCCTCCTGTTCCTGATAACGCGCAATGATCTCATTTTTTTGTTGGCTTTGCTGTTCGGCTTCAGCGGCGCGATTTGCAATCTGCGCAAGCTGCTGCTCCCATTGCGAAGTGAGCTGCTTCAAATGCACCTCGGTTGCCTCTTGCTGTGCGAGGAGAAGCTCTTCATCGATGGTGGTGGCGTTTTTTGCCTCTAACAGTTCTTCCTTGAGATCTTCTGCCACTTGTTTCCATTTGCTCTCGCGTTCTTTATAGACAGAGATGGTCTTGTCTCGCTGCTCAAGCGCGTGTTGATGCTGCTTGAACTTCTCTTCAAGCTGCTCGAGCTTGGCTTGTGTTTGACTCAGAGAGCGCCTGGTGCCTTGCTCCTGTTCTTGGAGCTCTTGCAGCGCCTGCTCGTATTGATTCACAACATCCTGATAGGCTTGCTCCTTCTCTACTAAGGCTTGCAGCTGCTCCTGGAGCTGGGATATTTCCAGACTGTATTGCGTTGCTTTTGCTTCATAGTAGTACGCTTGCTTTTTTAATAACAGCAGCTTTTCTTTTCCGCTCTTTCCCTTGCTGGTAGTGGTGCTCGACACACTTTGGCCTGAGGTGGAGGTCCTTTTTTTGAGCATAGTGTTGTCCTCCTTTTTTCATATAGGTATCCACTATAGACATATGTAACGGGCAGGGATTGGTGCCTGTATCCCGGGGAGCAGTCGAGCAAAGAAAAGACGGGAGAAGCCATGGCCTTCTCCCGTCGAGGTTATGGAAGGAAAGTTGTCTGAAGAGGAATCACTTACGGGGTAGTGATGACGATATCGCCGAAGGTTACGCAATCGGCAACCAGCAATTGTTCGTCTGGAACGACCGTGACGGTTGCAGAGAACACGAGGATACCATTCACATCGGTCAGTGTCAGGATGATGGCGTCTGGCAGACCGAGCCCAGTTTCGGCAACGGTCAGCGAGTAGGTCAGCGTCTCTTGTACACCGCTGGATGTGAAGGTGCGTACACCTGTACCGGTTACGGAGAGTCCTGACACAATCGCGAGACCAGGCAGGACGGTAATGCAGGTTGGCGAGCTGATGGACGTAGGCGAGAAGCTGAAGCTTTGGTCGCCAGGCAGTACATCAGGCAAGACATTGTCAAAGAAGTTAAAGGTAAACGAGCTGCTGGAAGGATCGCAGACTGGGCAGATATCGGCGATGAGCTGGATCGTACCGACTGCGGCTGTAAGCGGAAGACCGATGGATACGGTGACGTTGGGTACGAGTGCGTTGACGGACGCTTGGCAATCGCAGTTCGCCACAGGGAAGATTGGCGGGCATTGTGGCGGGAAGACGATTGGTGGGCAACGGAAGGAAGGTGTTGGCGATGGAACAGGAATATTGTTTGGACGAGGAGAGCAGAATTTCGCCAGCACTTCGAGTTTCACTTCCGCTTCCACCTGGATTTCTACGCACACAATGACGTCGAGTTGCACCATGCCACCCAGGAGGACATTTCCGATTGGGTTGCACTCGATTGCGCTGATGCGGCAAACGATGTTGCTTTCATCGAGTGGTTCAGGCAGGCACAAGACGACTTCCTGATCGAACTGAACGGTTGTCGTAAATTCGCACAGAGGCGTGCTGTCGGCAAAAACGCGCACGACAACAGTCGCACCAAATACGAAGCGAACGACCCCAACGCGAACAGAAGTACCACCAACTACAATGTTTTCGCGACGAATGCTTACGACATTGCAAGTAGGACCTGGTACGACAGGCTCGATGCAGGAGATGGTGATATCTTGACCGGCACGAATAGCTGCGTCTACCAGAGCTCGACAATCGTCGGGAAGGGCAATCTTGTTACGGTAGCTGTTGGCAAGAACGACCCAGTCATACACTTTGTTGACGCGAATGCACTCTGGCTGCAAGTTGTTGGAGATCGGTGGAGTGGCTGTAGGCGTCGGTGTAGGGAGCTGGCGACCCTTAATGGGCTTCACATGATTCACCGTATGAATCCTTCCTTTCCTAGGGGATTTGCTTTGCAGTTACATACTATGTGGGCAATGGGAAATTTGCTTGTCAACGAATGCCTATTTTTAGGTAAATCAACTGATTAAAATGGAATGTTGAATCGTTTAAAGAACCAGCTGTCGTCGTATTTCCGTTGGGCGAAGTAACGCATGCGCTGTGCGGCAGCTCCATGAGTCAGGACATCGTCGTCGATTTCAGACGCCTTTGCGTAGATGATGAGCTTTTTCGTCGCTTCGACGCGCGGCTCACTGAAGTGGCTGTACGCCATCCGAAGCATGTTGTAGTAGACATGCTCATGCACAACAGAATAAGGATGGGTCTGTCGGAACAGGTGGAGAATTTTGACAGAGGGCTGGACCATGCAGGTGTAGCCGAAAAGCCACATCTTGATGGAAAATTCGATATCCTCAAATCCCCAAACACGAAAACCTCGATCAAAGCCGCCTACTTTTTGAAAGACTTCTTTCGATACGAGAAAACATCCCCCAGGCAAGATGGCAACAGGAATCGGTTTCTGAGGGTTGGGATTCCACGTAATTCCCAGACGCTGATCCAGATTTTGCCCATATCCGATTTTGTGCGGCTCTGTCATGGAAGCAATACCTGGAGCCACCCCATCTGCCTTTTTGGCAAGTACCATCTCCATCAATCGGTCAATCCAAAAGTTTTCAAACGTCAGATGGGCGTCGCAAAAAATGAAGTAGTTTCCTTTCGCACGCTCGGCTCCCAGATTACGAGCTGCGGCTGCACCGATTCCTTCGGTGGTAATCAGCGTGATTTGCGGTGACTTCGGCTGCTGGGAAAGAAAATGACAGCAGTGATCGGTGGAAGCATCATCGACCACGATGACCTCATAAGGAAAGCTGGTTCTGCTATTGAAAAGGGACATGATGGTGGAGCGCACGTTGTCCCCCTCGTTTTTCACGGGAATGATAATGGAAACCAGCGGCTTTTGGTGTATGGACATATGACCACTCCTTTCTCATAAGCCATGGTATGCCGCTTTGCTGTAGGGGGAACGCCCGGTGGCCCAAAATCATAGAGGGAGATGTTCACTCATGGCGATGGGCATTCATACAATATCGCGGATACCGTTAGTGCTGTGAAGGAGTGACAGGGATGGACGTCGAGGTATATTACGGCGGGCAGCGTGGGGGAACGATGCCATATACGGCACTGCCTGCCTTTCGATTGTTTTGTAAACAGAATGGTTTTCAGCTCAAGTGGGACCCTAAGAACAAAAGAGTCGATCTGGATTCAGGGTTAAAGGGAAAGGTATGCGTCTTGTATACAGGACCTGCTTCCACGGAGAACGCCTATGAAAAGGAAATTGTGGAAAAGGTCCAGCGGTTCGTTTCCGAATATCGGATGGAGGTTGTATTTGGACCAAAAAACAGTGCAGCTGCTGCGAATGCTGACGTTGCCATTCGCGTAAGTGTAAAAGAGATGCGTTTGCTGGAAAAGCCGAGAATTCTCCTCTTTCAGCAAGAGGATCGCAGAGAGCTGGTCAAATCCTTGCAGTCGGAATTAAAGCAGACAGGGATGCCTTGCCTGATTCGAGCGAACAAAGCGGCTAAATCGGGGAATGCCGCCGTCCATTTGCAGCTGCAGATTCCGCAGTTTACGGAAATCTACAAGCGGAAGACCTATGCGGAAAAGCTCGCCTTTTACTTGGCATCCGGCATTTTGAATTACTTTCAGGAAGACTTGCAGATTCAACCTTTTGCGTATTTGCCGCCAAATCTGTTAAAAGTGTTCTTTGACAGCGTGATGTTCGGTCAATCGTTGCCAGGAAAAGACGAATCCGAGCAGGTGAATGCAGGTGAAGACGCGGAAGATCTGCAGGACAGCGATGAGCGGGATGCATCAGGAGCATGTCACGTGGAGTTAGATGACGACGACAAGCTCGATGGAGATGAGATGCAGGAACTCGATGAGCTTCAGGAGCTCCAGGAACTGGGAGAAGATGAGCTTGTTCTGACGATACACGAACCCGAGGATGAGCCGGTGCTGGAAGAGGTCACCGAAGAGTCGCAGAGCTCAGATGGGGAAGCAAACCTGACCGAAGAGGAAGATCAAGTCGAAGCAAAAAACCAAGCTAAAGCGGAGGAATCATCCGCTGTAGAAGAACAAGACTTCCCGGTGAATCAAGCACCGATAGAGGAAACCAATAGGGGCGAGGCATCTCTGGTTGTAGCGGAGCCGGCCGTTCATCATCCTATCCCCGCATCGATGCAGACAGCGCAGACGCTGGAGGCAGAAGTCTACTTTGACTACACGTTGATCCACTCCGATTCCGAGGACAGACCCTTTTTGCTGATCGGGACCCTGCAAGTCAAAAATACAGGGACAGCAGATCTCTACAATCCAATCGTGTGCCTGCGTGTGACTCCCGCTGACTCGATCAAGATGGGTGGTCAGATACTGCCTCCGAAGTTCGTGGAAACGATGGCCGTTCAAGGAGCTTCGGGCTTAAGCGGATGGAGGTATTTGAACGATGACTGGTTTGCGCAAGCGCAGGAACGCGGGGAATACTGGATCGCACCGATTCAGCCGGTCCTGATCGAGCCGAAAGCGACAGAAGCCTTTCAAAATTTCCAAATCTCCTTTTTGAAGCAGCCTTCCGGAAAGGGTGTCACAGTCGAAGGAGTCGTCCTTTGCAACAATCAGGAAGTAAATTTTTCTGCCAATAATCGAATCGCCATTTCGTTCTAAAAGAAAAACCCACCATTTCCTCGTGAAATGATGGGTTCATCCTCGTATCTTATTTTTTCAGGAACATTTGAACAAACGTTTTCCCGTACGGTCCGCCATTGACTACGGCGATCCCGACATAGTCGTAGGAGCTGCTCATGATGTTGGCTTTATGTCCCGAAGAATTCATGAACATTTGATGAGCGCCGCTTACCGTTTGGTTCTGCGCAATGTTTTCAGCTGCGGCCATATAGTTAATGCCGAAAGATTCCATCATTTGAAATGGCGAGCCGTACGTAGGAGACGTGTGGCTGAAATAACCTTTGTCTACCATTTCCTGCGCTTTTACGCGTGCGACTTTCGTGAGCTGCATATCGACCTGATAAGGAGTCAGCCCTTTACTCACGCGTTCTTGATTGACGAGCTGCACCATTTCTTTTTCGTCTGCAGTCAATTCAGATGGCAATGGCACTTGGGCACTTGGATTTTGACCCGTTCCTGGATTTTGCGAGGAGCCATTGTTCTGAGACGGCGGCGTCGTAGGTGTTGTCGTACCTGGCTTGATATTTTTAAACTGCTTGGAGATCTCGCTATACGTTTTCGAATCGGCTTCGCCAGTCAAGGTTTGCTTGTTTCGAGATTGGAACAGCATGACAGCGAAGCGGGTAGAGTCGTCGTAAGTACCGGTAGCCGTGACTTTGTAGCCAAGTGCAGCCAGCATTTTTTGCAAATCCTTGACTCGTTCACCAGTGGAGCCGAGCTTCAGTGTAGCCGTTGTTGCTTGATCACTTGGCTTCGTGGGATTGTTCGGTTTGGTTTCCGGCTTTGTCGCCGGTTTTTTGGAAGCATTGTACACTTGCTTCAACTTGTTGTACGTTGCAAGGTTTACTACGCCTGTCTGTTTCAGCTTGTACTTCTTCTGAAATTTCTTGACATTGTTAACCGTATCCACGTTGTAAATCTTGTCCACTTTGAGTTTATAGTCAAACTTCAAAGCATCCAGCATTTTTTCCACTTCAAGGACTCTCGAATTGTTCATGCCCTTTTTGAGAGGAGTAAACGTGGTTTTTGCATCAGCAGTTTGTCCGATCATGGTGAAGGAGACGGACAGGGAAAGGATTGCTGCAATCTTCGTTACGTGGCGATTCATGTCATCACGCCTTTCTCTGGTTTGTCCTGACCAATGTTAACAAAGTGCTGTGATAGATGAAAAGTGAAAAATATTGGAAAGGGAGGAAAGAAGCCTGTGTTCGACCTTTCATGGATTGACCTGACCATACTGGTGCTGGCTAGTTTTCGTCTCACCCATTTGATAGTCTTCGACGAAATCACGGCGTTTCTTCGGAATCCCTTTTTTACGGTCACCTATGAGACAGATGCATCCGGTCAGCTCCTGCGACAGATCGACTTTAAAGGAGGCAAAATTCGCAGCTGGATCGGACGGCTGCTCAGCTGCTATTGGTGCGTAGGCATTTGGGTGGCGCTGGTCGTGGTGGGGCTGTACTTGTATGTACCGGCTGCCTATCCGCTTCTTCTCCTGCTGGCGATCGCAGGAGCGGCAGCCGTGATTGAAACCAAGATGTATATGAGCTAACGATCAGTTGCGAAACGCGCGATACACGATGGCTTCTTCGTGACTGAGCGGGAGCACGTCTTCGGCCAAATAACCGCCTACGCGCATGTTATCGATCTGAGGCATGGCAGGGACGCTCGTGCTGGTGGAAGAAATATCGATCCGATGAGTCAGACTTCGCGGATCGAGCGGGATTTCCAGGGCAAAGAGGGCTTTCGTGACCGTGAAGCTCTTTACCAGCATTCCGTTTACCAACGCAGTCAGCGTAAAAGGCTTTGGCAGCTGCATGGGAACGCCCGGAATCTTGCCCTTTAGCAGCAAAAACTGGGCTGGAGCCGCAGGGTCAGACTCCATCGTGATGCGCAGGATCGGAGGGGCCCAAAGATCTCTGTACCGATTCATGCTCGTAATCCGAGATGAGTTGGAACGGAGCGTTTTGAGCTGTCTCAACAAATCGACGACGCCCATGCCCCGATATTGGGGGACGTAGGACACCCAGCCAGGTGGGATCGATGAGTAATTTTTGGCCAGAGATTTCAATACTTCTGGAACCCCGACCGAATGCCATTGCGTAGCTGATTTGCAGGCACCGTGTATGCGCGCGCTTGCCAAAAACTCGGGGATGAAACCGATTGGATAAGCCTTGGCAATTCGCATCCACAGGTCATAGTCCATGCAAAATTGAAGTCTTTCGTCGACACCGCCCATTTGACGAAAAACATGGGTGCGAATGAAAGCAGTTGGCTGACAGATGACGCAGGACTGGTACAAGGACTTGGCATCTGCTTTTTCAGAGGGATAGGCACTGTAAGCTGTACCGGACTCATCGACAACCTGGCCTCTCCCATGAAGCATGCCCCAAGCGGGCTGCTGCTGGAGTGCATGGACTGCGTTTCGGATCGCACCTGGCAAATACGTATCATCGGAGTTGAGCCAGCCGATGATTT
Source organism: Brevibacillus nitrificans (assembly GCF_003710965.1). Lineage (NCBI taxonomy): Bacteria > Bacillati > Bacillota > Bacilli > Caryophanales > Paenibacillaceae > Brevibacillus > Brevibacillus nitrificans. The sequence continues at coordinate 788,899 of NZ_RHHU01000010.1, forward strand.
GTCCCTTTGCCAATGCCAGGCCTTTGTTGATGGCATGAGACTGTCCGTTGTCCGGCTCCGAGATGAACCGAAAGCGTGGGTCTTTTTGCGCATATTCCTGCAGGATGGAAAGGGTCTGATCCGTCGAGCCCCCGTCTACGACGATGTGTTCGATGTTTGGATAGTCCTGTTTCAATATGCTATCTATCGTTTCGCGGATGAACTTTCCTTGATTATAGGAGGGCGTAATTACGCTCACTAAAGGCAGCTGAGGTAGAGACAACTGGAACACTCCCTTGCGTGAAGTCAACACGAACAAAAACGTGCTACCTACAGATTATGTACAAGGGCTCCTTTCTGCATCGGGGTGGCCGCCCGATTTTCCAGCTCTCCGTGAGGCAAACAAGACCCTAAGATCTTTGATGCAAAGGACCACATGCCGCCATAGCTGACGGGGCAAAAGCATGTTTTCCCGCATAGGAGATTCTCCGTGCGAGAAATCCTCTTCTGCATGCTGGCAACTGTCCGGTTCTTCTTGCTTGCAAAAGACATAGAGTAATGCAGGGAAATAGGAGAGAGGCAGGAGGAGTAATCAAATGTCTTTACCCATCGTTTTCATCCATCGGGGGGATGACGAGTATCTTGCCTATGCTCTGGCGCAGGCAAAATGGAGCAATCCCAACTCACCGATTTTTTTGCTAGGAAAGCCGTTGAATCAGCAGTTCGCACAATACGGGGTCATTCATGTGATGATGGACGACTACAGGGGGACCGCTGCGCATTTTGCGAAAGTATACAAGCATATTCATTACATGCCCTATGAATACAATTTGTTTTGTTTTCAAAGATGGTTTATTCTGCGCGATTTCATGAAGAGTCACAATATCCAGAAATGCTGCTATCTTGATTCCGATGTGATGCTGTATACGGACGTAAATCAGCCCCAATTCGAATCGTTTTCCATGGAATTCGTCTGGACCAATTTCGTTGATGCGCAGCGGCTCGATCGGTTTTGCGCTTTTGTCACAAGTCATTTTGAAGATTTGGGGCTGTTTGGGCAAGTGGTCTCGTTTGCCCATAAAAGCAAGGATCACGTCAGGGACGGCATGCCCCTGATCACAGACATGGTGCTGAGTGTGATGTATCTGAGGCAATTTGCGGGCTATCGATTCAAGCACGGATTGTTTCCCGATGCCTTCTTTGATGGAAACATACAGCAGTCGCATTTGACGGAGAGTCTGGACGGGAAAAAGAAAGTCTATTTGAAAAATGGCGCCCTCTACTGCAAAGACAGTCAGTCAGAGCGTGATCACAAGCTCTATTCCTTGCATTTTCAAGGCGCGATCATGAAGCATTATATGAAATTCTTCTACTCTCCCGCCCTTGCGCAGGAAGGTTCCTTTTATTTTGATTATCAGAGGGCGAAATGGCAGCCCGTACACGCATAGGAAAGGAGCCTGGTGCTGTTTGCGCCGGGCTTTTTGCTGTGGGCAGCTATCTTCTCTACCCTAGTGAATCGACCATTTTCATGGGACAGTAGAGCATCCATTTCACGATACGCATATGATGAGTCAAGCAACGAGATTAATGGACTGAGGTGGCCTGAGTGAAACTGATATTGCTATCGGGTGGTTCAGGAAAAAGACTGTGGCCGCTCTCCAATGATGTAAGATCCAAACAGTTTCTAAAAGTGCTCCACAATCCCTTGGGGGAACAAGAAGCCATGGTCCAGCGCGTCTGGAGGCAGCTGGCAGAAACGAACTGGCAGCAGCCAGTGTACATTTCCTCTGGAAGCTCACATATCGATTTGATTCACAGCCAGCTAGGGGAAGACGTCCCGCTCATCATCGAACCGGAGAAGCGCGATACGTTCCCTGCCATTGCCTTGGCTGCATCCTATTTGCATACGTGTGAAGGTGTCGGACTGGAAGAGGTCGTTACCATCATGCCGGTGGATGCGTACGTAGAGCTGCCCTTCATGGAAAAAATGAAGGAGCTGGAGTCGGTCCTACGTCTATCAGAAGCAGACCTGGCTCTGATCGGAGTGACGCCGACCTACCCTTCTACCAAATACGGCTATATTGTCCCTCGCAACATCAAGGAAGAGAGCAAAGACAGTCCGCTCTATTACGAGGTACAGTCCTTCAAAGAAAAACCGGCGACAGAACAGGCAAAAGCGTTACTCGCAAGGGGGGCATTGTGGAATTGCGGGATATTTGCTTTCCGGCTAGGCTATCTGATCCGGGAGCTTGCCAGCAAAAAGTGGCCAACGGATTATCACACGCTCGTGCAGCAATACGGGCAGCTGCCGAAAATCAGTTTTGATTACGAGATCGTAGAGAGAGCAGAAAAGGTAGTAGTCGTCCCCTATTACGGAGATTGGAAGGACCTGGGCACCTGGAACACGCTGACCGAAGAGATGAAGGTGGAATCGGTCGGGCGCGTGCATCTGATTGAAAGCAGCTCCAACACCCATGTATTGAGCGAGCTGGACATACCCGTCGTAGCGATCGGGCTTAACAACACAGTCGTCGCAGCCAGTCCGGACGGGATTCTTGTAGCAGCAAAAGAGAAAAGTCATTTGGTCAAAGATATCGCCACGGACTGGAATCACAGGCCAATGTACGAAGAAAAGCGTTGGGGCTGGTATCATGTTCTTCATTTCCAAAAAACGGAAGAAAAGGGAGAGGTGCTCACGAAACGGCTGCACATCCACGCAGGCAAAAATCTGAGCTACCAATACCACAACAAGCGCAGCGAGGTATGGATGGTCGTCACCGGAGAGGGCGAGTTTATTCTCGATGATCAGCTTCGGCGTGTCGGTCCTGGCGATGTTTTGGAAATACCCGTGGGGGCCAAGCACTCCATCCGGGCGCTGAAAGATTTGGAGTTCATCGAAGTGCAGATGGGAAGCCAGCTCGTTGAGGAAGATATCGTCCGGCTGGGGATGTCCTGGGCGGAAATCACGGATCAGATTGTAAAACCTTGCCAGGCGAAACGTGATGCTCATGATTGACAAGGGCTTTTGGAGAAACAAAAAGGTGTTGATCACAGGGCACACGGGGTTTAAAGGCTCCTGGCTCTGCTTGTGGCTTCACGAGCTGGGAGCGAATGTAACCGGATTTTCATTGGCCCCTCCAACGACGCCCAATCTGTTTGAGTCTGCCGGTATCGACAAGCTCGTGCATTCCATCATCGGCGATGTCCGCTCTAAGGAACAGGTGCAGGAAGCTCTCTTCCTGACGAGGCCGGATATTGTCATCCACATGGCGGCTCAGCCACTTGTGCGATTTTCCTACCTTTCTCCGGTGGAGACGTATGCCGTCAATGTACTGGGAACCGTACATGTTCTGGAGGCAGTGCGACAAGCAGTCGACAGCGGCATTCCCATTCGGGCCGTGATTAACGTAACGACGGATAAATGCTATGAGAACAAAGAGTGGAGCTGGGGGTACCGGGAGAATGACCGCCTCGGAGGCTATGACCCCTATTCGAATAGCAAAGCGTGCAGCGAATTGGTGACGATGAGCTACCGTCATTCTTTTTTTTCTGCCGCCACCTACGCAAGTCACGGGGTGGCCCTCGCAACAGCCAGGGCGGGAAATGTCATCGGAGGAGGGGATTGGGCGCAGGATCGGCTAATCCCTGATTGTATTCGGGCGATCGGAGAAGGGCGGAAAATCAAGATCCGCAATCCCGGTGCAGTCCGTCCCTGGCAGCATGTGCTGGAGCCGCTGAGAGGGTACCTGATGCTTGCCCAAAGCATGTGGGAGGAAGGCGTTTCCTTCGCGCAGAGCTGGAACTTCGGCCCTGAGGATGGCGATGCCAAGCCGGTCGAGTGGATGGTTGAAAAGCTGCTGGCAAGCTGGGGAGAAAATCCCGGCTACGAGCGGGCCACGGACACTACTTGGCATGAAGCCCATTATTTGAAGCTCGATTGCTCGCTGGCGAAAAGCCTGCTGGGGTGGAAGCCGCTGTGGTCACTCGAACAGGCGCTGGACAAAATCGTGGAATGGAATCAGGCATACCTGCGTGGAGAAGAGATGCGGGCGGTTTGTCTCTCCCAGATTGAACCGTTCATGCAAGGGGAAACCGAGCAGCCAAAAAGTTCAAGGAAGGGGGGGAAAGCTGAATGAAGGTAGTCATACTTGCCGGAGGGTATGGCACGAGAATCGGAGAGGAAACGCACATCAGGCCCAAACCCCTGATCGAGATCGGAGAGATGCCGATCATTTGTCACATCATGTCCCACTACTCGCGGTACGGCTACAATGACTTCATTATTTGCCTCGGGTACAAAGGGTACATGATTAAAGAGTACTTTGCCCATTACTTTCTGCATCACTCCGATGTGACATTCGATTTTCGCAAGGACAACCAGGTTCACTATCACCAGCACAAGACGGATCCGTGGAAAGTGACCTTGATCGATACGGGGAAGGATACGGCAACAGGAGGCAGGGTCAAACAAATCCAAAAGTATATCGGGAACGAGCCGTTCATGCTCACTTACGGGGATGGAGTCTCCAACGTAGATATCGCGAAGCTGGTGGAGTTCCATCGAGCGCATAAAAAGCTGGCGACGATCACCTCGACGCAGCCTCCAGGACGGTTCGGGGCGCTTGATTTGACTGAGGAGGGTGCGGTGTCGGGCTTTCGCGAAAAGCCAAAAGGGGATGGAGGCTGGATCAATGCCGGCTTCTTTGTGATGGAGCCCGGCGTGTTTGATTACATTTCAGGCAACGACACCGTTTTGGAGAAAGAGCCGCTGGAAGCCCTTGCCCGCTCGTCACAGCTGATGGCCTACAAGCATACCGGCTTCTGGCATCCGATGGACACGCTGCGGGACAAAAATTACTTGGAAGAGCTGTGGAGATCAGGCAAGGCTGAATGGAGTTACAAACCGTAAAGCAGACGGGATCAACGAGGGGGTAGCGCAGCGGTGTTGAATGAAAACAGCGAGGAATTGTTTGCTTCCATCCGTCCGGGAGATATCGCCATTGACTGTGGGGCAAACGTAGGGGAAGTGACGCAAAGGCTGGCGGATAAAGGCGCGTTCGTCTTTGCCTTTGAACCCAATCCATTTGTGTACCAGGCATTATGGAATCGATTCAAGGGCTATCCCAATGTCATATGCATCAACAAGGGCGTGTGGCATGAGAATTACCAGCTGCGCCTGTATTTGCACCAGCATTATCAGCTGGATCCAGTGGGGTCTGCCTATGCATCTTCCATCCTGGCACAGCATCCCGTCACCGACACAAGCCAGTTCGTTGTTGCAGAAATCATTGACCTGACACAATTTATCGACAGCTTGAATCGCGATATCAAGCTGGTCAAAATCGATATTGAAGGTGCCGAATTTGAATTGCTGGAGAAGATGGTAGCCAAAGGTCAGCACAAGCGGATCGAGAAAATCGTCGTGGAAAATCACGAATGGCTGATTGAGCATCTCAAGCCGCTCGCAGCCAAATTTCGAAAGCTCATGGCAGAGCAGCAGATTCATAATATTGATCTGAACTGGGTATAAAGAGATGTTCGTGCTCATGACAGGAGCGACCGGTTTCTTGGGGAGTCATCTTGCCAGAGGGCTCCTCAGGGATGGTCACAAAGTAGCAATCCTGAAGAGGAGCGGCTCAGATTGCTCGCGGATTTCCGGTATTTTGTCGCAGCTGTATGCTTTTGACGTGGATCGCCCGGATTGGGAGGAGCAGCTCGAAGCGTGCGGGAGGATAGAGGCTATCATCCATGCAGCAACAAGCTACGGCCGTCAGGGTGAGAGCTTGGCGGAGCTGGTGCAATCAAACGTGACCTTTCCCTTGCAGCTGCTCGAGCTGGCAATCCGGCGTGCTGTTCCCTTTTTTCTCAATACGGATACCTTCTCAAGGGTGCCAGCTGTGCTCTCCTCCCATCTGTCTGGCTACAATCTCACCAAGAGGCAGTTTCTCGAGTGGGGAAGCTTGCTGGCGAGCTCCTCGCCAACCCTCCGATTTCGCAGCCTGCGTTTGGAGCATGTGTATGGGCCTATGGACAGCGCAAACAAATTTGTTCCGTTTGTCATTCGCAGTTGTCTTCGGCAGGAAGGCGAGCTTGCGTTGACGCTTGGCGAGCAAAAGCGTGATTTCATTTATATTGATGATGTGGTGTCGGCATTTCTGACGGTCCTGAGACGTGCGGGAGATTCTGAGGAGCCGTTTCTGGAGTATGAGGTCGGAACCGGTGTGGCGACTTCCGTTCGCGATTTCGTTTTGCTGGTTCACGGTCTGACTGCATCCAAAACGATCCTGCGCTTCGGTGCGCTCCCTTATGCCGCGCACGAAATCATGCAGTCACAAGCAAATACGCTTCCGCTGGAGCAGCTGGGCTGGTCCCCGCAGACAACACTCACAGACGGGATCCGTAACATGATCAAACGGGATACGAGCCGGTAGAAGAGGACACTCTTTGCCGGTTTTTTCGTACAGTAAGAATTTATAAGATTCTTAGCCAGTATAAGTGCAACTAAGGCTCCGCCACAAAGCTTGGCGGAGCCAAGTTTTCTAATTTCGGCGAGCATGGGCGAACACCAAAAAGCATGGCTGTAAGGGAGCCATGCTGGGTCAAAGGTGCAAGCGACATCAAACGAGGAAGGTTTTGTTTGTACAAAACAAGTCGGCGTGGAACGGCTTCATTTCATCGAGCAGCTGATTGTAGTTGTTGATTTTCACGACCGTGTCGTCTCTCTTCAGAATGTAGATGTGAGAAAACAGTTTTTCCAAGAGGACGTACAGTACGAGTGGATGCCGGTTGAAATTTTCCCGAATGCTATCCAGGTTAAACTCGATAATCAGATCGGGGTTCCATTTTCGAATCGTGTTCAATCCGCTTTCCAGGACGGTATATTCCGACCCCTCCACATCAAGCTTGATCAGGTCTACACGCGGAATCAGGTTTTGCTCCATCCAGTCATCCAGGCGCACGCAATTGACTTTCTGGTTGGATTGCGCAGCCACTTTTTCATCTGGGGGAATAAAGGACCAGCCTCCTCCGCGGGAATCCTCGTGAAAGTGGATGGTTCCATTCCGGTCGAACACCCCAAGATGCAAGGGCTCGATGTTTTTGACCTGATTCTCCGCGATGTTCTTCACCAAATAGGGATAATTGATGTGAGATGGCTCAAAGGCGTACACTTTGCCTTGGTTCGCCAAATAACTGAGAGCGAGTGAAATGGTTCCGATGTTGGCGCCGATGTCCAGGCAAATGAATTCAGGCTGGATGACTTTTTTCAGGGGAGAAATCACATAGTGCTCATAGTAGCCCTTTTCCGTCCCGATGAAGTGAAGGACGCTTTCATCTGATTCACTTCCATAAACGGAAAAAGACTTTTCGTCAAATGGCAGGTGGAATTCTACTTTTTTCAACGAGCTTGTCGCTCCTTCTACAGGTTTGCAAATGCGGATGATATCGTTTTGAACGAAAAACGACAGGTCAGGCCGCAGCTGGTGAACAAATTCTTGCAGCTGCGCAATGGTCGGATAATCATTCAGCAAGGGATTCGGACCGATAAAGCAACGCGCATCATCGATGAGGATGACATGATTGTCGACAGGATGCTGCAGGATGACCTGCAGCTCTTGCAGGATAGGGGTATCGACGTCTCCGCGTGCTGACTCCAGAGACAGCGGAATGTAGTGCCCATCTAGCCAAAACAGGCATGGCTCCGTTACGGATTCCAAAATATTCGGCAATACATGGGCGCTGTCCCCATGGAGAATGGTGATGTGGGTATCGACCGCAAAGCGACTTTTCGCAGCCTGATACAGCTGCGGGTCCAGCTCAACCGATGTAATCTTGTCAAAAGTGTGCTTCATCGACTGGACCATGTCTCCCTTGAATGTCCCCGTTTCAATAAAGCTGTGAATGTTGTAGCCTTTGGCGTAAAGCTGAATGGTGGATACCTTCAAATGAACAGTGGGCATCTCGTGCATCCAAAAGTCCCAAGTTTCCTGATCAGTCAGTGTGAAAGGTATTTTCATTTCTGATCTCCATGCTTGCACAATTTCTTTCATCCGTGACATGACATAATCCCCTCCTTTCAACGTTTATTTTCGAACGACGGAACGAAAGACGGCGAGAGTCTCCCGGGCGCATTTCTCCCAAGAAAATCTCTTTGCCTGTTTGATTCCCTTGGCGATGAGATCGTCTCTGATTTCAGGAAGCAAGATAGCCGCCAGCTTCATGGCAATGTCTTCGGGCATGGCCGGATCGAACAAGAGTGAGGCGTCACCTGCTACTTCAGGGATACTGCCACAATTGGAGCTTGTGATGGGAATCTGCGAACGCATGGCTTCAACCAGCGGAATGCCGAAGCCTTCGAAAAGAGAAGGGAAGCACAGGAAGCCCGCGTTTTTGTACAAGTAAGGCATCTCGCCCTGTGGAACGTAATTCAGCCATTTGATCTGATCCCACAGCTGGTTTTGGGAAATGAAGTTGACGACGGACTGATTGGCCTCCTGAGCGAAGCCGGTGAAAACCATCGGGATACGCAGATCGTACTTTTGCCGCAGAATGACGAGCGCCTTCAGCAAATTCAAATGGTTTTTGTGGTGCCAGGTGTTGGCGGGGAAAAAGCCGTAGCCTGGGGTCAGCTGATATTTTTGGATCACGTGCTGGTTGAGGCCTTCATCAAAAGGCAAGGAAAACTCTTTGGATGCATCCAAGTGAATAGCATGTACTTTATGTGCAGGAAGCCCGTATTTTTGGAGGATGGTTTGCCTGGAAAATTGGGAGAGGGTCAGGACAGCGCTGCTGCGCATGGCAGAGGATTTGTAGTTTTCCAGTCTCCATCGCAAGGCATGATTCTCAAAAAATTGCGGGTAGTATTCGTGTTGGATATCCGGGATGTTGATCACGCTCGGGATCGTGACATCTGCCGGGTTGAGCACCAGCAACGGACAAAACCACAGATCAAGCTTCAGGGTGCGTATCCAGTGGTGGAAGAGCTGATGTGCGTTCGCGTTCTCCGGAATCATGATTTTATGGACGTTGCTCTGCGATTCGAAGGTATGGAAATTATGGTTGGTGAGAAAGAGAAACCAAGTCTTGCCATCTCCAGCATTCATGGAGTAGGAGAGCAAATTTCGCACGTATTGCTCCATGCCGCCGATCTTGCCGGGGATGACAGACAGCAGGTTGATGCCAATTCTCAATCTGAACCCCCCTTTTCCTGCTGAATGTGGTTGCGATACCAATCGATGGTTCGCGTAATGCCCGCAAGCAAGGAGGTTTTGGCTTCAAAACCAAAGTGTTCCTTTGCTTTGCTGACGTCCAGCAGCCTACGAGGCTGACCGTCCGGTTTGCTTGAATCCCAGAGGATGTCGCCCTGATAGCCGGATAAAGATTTGATGACCTCCGCCAGCTCCCGGATAGATATCTCCTTGCCAGATCCGATATTGACCGGTTCGGACAGATTGTAGGAGCGAGTGGCAGCCACGATCGCTTCTGCAGCATCTTCGACGTAGATAAACTCACGGGTTACTTCTCCTGTTCCCCAAAGAACGATCGATTTTTCCTGATTTTGCGAAGCTTCTACGCATTTTCGGATGATCGCCGGGATGACATGAGAGTTCTCTAGGTCAAAATTGTCCCAGGGTCCGTACAAATTGACCGGAAGCAAATAAATGGAATTGAAGCCGTACTGCTCGCGGTAGGCCTGTGACTGAACGAGCATCATCTTTTTGGCCAATCCATAGGGAGCATTCGTTTCTTCCGGATAACCGTCCCACAGATGCGTTTCGCGAAAGGGGACAGGTGTGAATTTGGGATAGGAGCAGATCGTACCGATGGCCACGAATTTTTCGACGCCAAACAGCCGCGACTGCTCGATAAGCTGCGTTCCCATGATCAGATTATCGTAAAAGTACTTCCCGGGATTTTTTTGGTTCGCTCCGATTCCACCAACCACTGCGGCTAAATGGATAAGGATGTCCGGGCGAAAGTCTTGCAGCATGCTTTGTATGTCGTGTTCCTTCCGCAAATCGTAGTCACGGCTCCTGGGAATAAAAATGTGCTCACAGGATGCACGATGCAGCTTTTCCACAACATGCTTTCCTAAAAAACCAGCTCCACCCGTGACGACGACTCGCTTTTCCGCCAGATTCAGCATGGTATCCACCTTCCTTTCCGAATGTCAGTAGTGTAAGGGGGTTGGTTTGCGGTTATTGACCCAGTTCTGAATGTGGGCAGGTCCTTTTTTGAACTCCTGGTAAAAGGCGTATTCCTCTGTGGAGAGAGGAAGGATCTCCAGGGCGTGATAGCTGACCGATCGAGAGCTTCCGTCCGGTTGGGAGAGCATTGCCTGGCGGTTGCAAATAATGCTCACATCACAGGTGGGACCGCGGGAATGAAGGGGAATCGCGATATCGAAATGGGGCTGTGTCACTTTGAAGCTGTGCACGAGGGCGCCATTTGCCATGACGTGAAAATGCAAGGGAAGCTCCACCATGGTGCTGCGTCCCTTCATGAGCAGCACCTGCATAGGCAGGGTGGGAGGAATCTGTATCGACAGACGCAAGTGCTGTGGAGCCCATCGGTCTGCATAGCGATTGGAAGTGACCAGCTGCGGGCCTTTGCCAAAGGCATGGTAGTGCTTCAGCTTGCTTAAGAACCAGTGAGCACCTTTATGGTAGTGATGAGTAGTGTAGTGGTAGAGCCATTCGTTTGAGACCGTTCCAAAATGCTTGACACTTGTTTTCAAAATTTCAGAAAAGCCCGGTTCCAGCTCATTGACAATGGATTTGCAGGCAGCATACAAACGGGAGTTGGCCAAAAATTCAGGCACCCACCCGATCGGATAATGCAGCGAGATCCGGTTCCATAAATCGTAATCCATGCACCAATCGTGTTCCTCATCTACACCGCCTACACTTTCAAAGGCTTGCTTCCTGAGAAAGACTGTGGGCTGGCAGATGAGGTTGAAATGAAACAGCTTTTTTCGATCGAATTCCACCCATACATAGGGATATTTCATTTTATTGTGCTCGTCAATATGCATCCCCCTCCCGTATACGGCCCCCCAATCGGGATGAGCGAGGAGCGCTGCTACGGCTTTTGTGACGGCCCCGGGAAAGTAAGTATCATCCGAATTGAGCCAGCCGATAATTTCGCCCCGTGCCATTTTCAAACCCTTGTTGATGGCGTGAGATTGACCGCGATCAGGCTCGGAGACATATCGAAAACGTTCACCCAAATGACTGTATTGCTGCAAAATAGCGACCGTTCCGTCCTTCGAGCCACCATCGACCACGATAAGCTCGATGTGGGGATAATCCTGCATCAAAATGCTGTCGATGGTCTGCTTGATAAAGCTGGCTTGGTTGAACGAGGGCGTGATGATACTGACGAGCGGCAAAGACTGATTCATCTTCAACAATCACCTCCCGCAGATTTTTGCTGACGAATCATCCCACGCCAGTAATTCAGCAGATCCTCCATCGACTGCTCGAACGAGATTTCTGGAACCCATCCCGTAACGGAGCGGAACAGGGAAGAATCCCCGAGAACGACATCTACATCAGAAGGACGTAGCCGTTTGGCATCGATGTGAATATCAACATGGACATTGGCTTTGGACAGCAAGGTTTGCAGCATTTCTTCGATCGTGATGCTCGTGCCAGAAGAGATGTTGTAGACTTCGCCGGGCACTCCCGATTCGAGGGAAAGCCAGTACGCCCGGACAATATCGCGTACATCCGTAAAATCGCGGACGGCCGAAAGATTTCCGACATAGACGTGGGGCGGTCGCAAGCCTTCTTCAATCAAAGCGATTTGCTTGGCGAAATTGGAGGTCACATAGCATTCTTCCCGGCGCGGACCTGTGTGATGGAAGGCACGCGTCCGTACGATGTTCAGCCCGTAGCTTTGGTGGTATTGATAGCCGAGGTAGTCTTGAGCTATTTTGCTGACTGCGTACGGATTGAGAGGGCGAAAAGGATTGTTTTCCTTGATCGGGGACTCGTTTGGATGAACCTTTCCGTACTCCTCACTGGAGCATGCAATCTGAATCTTGCAGTCCACCTCCAAGTGACGGACAGCCTCGAGTATATTCAATTGACCTACCAGGTTGTTCACGAGAGTCTCTGCAGGTGCGTGCAAAGAAGTAGGGACAAAGCTCTGGGCTGCGAGGTGGAAAATCAGATCCGGCTGCGTCTGTCGAATGAGGCGATTCACGGATTCAGCATCTGTCAGCTCGCATTTGATGAGCTGCACGTTCTGCTGTAGTGCTCCGAGCGACTCCAAACGACTAGGCGAACGAAAGGTTCCGATCACTTCGACATCTCCACGCGATAGGAGATACTCTGCCAGGTGACTTCCAGCAAATCCGCTTATTCCGGTAATCAGAGCCTTCATGGGAGAAAACCTCCTACAGGAGCAAAGATCGTCTGCGGATGACAAAAAGCTTAACATAGTATGGATATGAGCCAGTACGAGAGGACGTCACGGCAGTTGCCTCCCATAGATTTTGCATGACTAGTCTTTCAAGTTAGCCAGGAGCCATTGGCATGTGGCGTAATCAAAGTAGTGGAGCTCATCGCGACTGGGCAAATTGCCTGTGAGAAAAGCGGGGATGTAATGCTTGGCGGCCCCTTGAAAATGCAGTGTGTTTACTTTAAGGAATCCATTTTTTTCGGAAAACTTGCCAAGCAGGGCTCCGTCCTTCCAATAAATCTTTTTCTTCCCATCCAAGAGTTCAATTTGTTCGCAAGGGGGAGCGAGCGGGCAACTCAGATTATGGTCGAAGAACGAGTCGCCGATTACGCCATAGGTACTGTCCATCCGCAAATAATAATTGCGAAAATGAATGCAAGTGACCATGTCGGAAAGAGGAACATTCCCAATCACGCGGCAATAGTCCAGCAGCTTGTGCAGCATCTGGGGCTCCCTGAAATGAGCGGTGAGATACGCGCAATAGTGATCCAGTGTAGAACGATTGCAAACAGTTGTCCAAGAAAATTCCAAGGCGAGTCTCTCGTAATCAGGCTTGTTGATGTCGCAGTACAAAAGCACATCTGAATCGAGATAAAGAATCTTCTGGAGCTGATTTGCCTTCATGAAGTCTCGCAATAGGAACCATCTTTGAAAACAAAACAGATTGTAGGCGAAGTCATTGGGAGAAAGGTGGCGGTAGTAGCTGGCGAAGCCCCTGGCGCTTTGGGAGTAATCGTCAATCAGGTGATGCTCGGTCCCGTCTGGGGTATGTTTTCGATTTTCGCGGGTTCCGATGAGAATGACACGTGACTTTGGATTGCTTGCCTTGGCTTGCTGCATGCACAACCCGAGGTGTCCTTCAACTGCGCGATGAATAAAAATCACAGGGATGCTCAACCGTATCCGCTCCTCTGTCGATGCTGAAATACATGCTGACAAAAATTTCTTGTTAGCATATGTTCCAAAAGGGAAGAAAGCAACGGCGGCAGCCTTTAAGTGGACATTTCCGTTAAACAGGATCATAGAGGGGCCTATTTTTCTCCCTGAGGCCGGAAAGACCAAGCTTTTTTCGGATGGAGACATAAAATATCCGTGAAAGAGTAGAGAAAAAAATCAACCACAGGGAGTGAACTGGGATGGATGCCCTTTCTTTCTACGAAAAACAAATCTATTCACAGAACGGGGAAGACGGAATGATTGAAGAGCTGTTTTCCCGAATCGGGACGACTAACCAAATTTTTGTCGAGTTTGGAGTCTCAGTGGGGCTGGAGTGCCTGACCCGCAATCTCCTCGTACAGCACGGATGGTCCGGCTTGATGATCGAGGCAGATCCGCAGCACTTCCAGCAGCTGACAGTGAACGTTGGTCACATCTTACGTGCCACCCTTCACCACGAGCGGGTATCGAGGGAGAATATTGCTTCCATTTTCCGTGCGCATCACATTCCAACATCGTTTGATTTCCTCTCCATCGACATCGACGGAAACGACTATTGGGTCTGGCAAGCCTTGGCTGAGTGGAAACCACGTGTCGTCGTGATTGAATATAATGCCGCCTTTCCTCCTCCGCAAAAAATGGTGGTTGTCTACGATCCCAACTTTTCGTGGGATGGGACGACACATTTTGGAGCAAGTCTGACTTCCCTGGCTGGGCTTGGCATGCAGCTCGGCTATGCGCTGATCGGAACGGATACACGCGGCGTCAATGCCTTTTTTATCCGCCGTGATTTACTTGCTGCGAGCGGTTTCGAGGAACAAACGCCAGAACAAGCCTATCATCCCCCGTCATATGGACCCGTAGAGGGAGGTCACCCTCGCCGTATTGGCCCCCATTTGGAAATATGATTCCAGAGGTACTTATAGACTGCAAGGGATCCAGCGAGAGGTTTGGTAATCAAAATAAGAAGGAGAAGAGACAGCGGAGAAGCCGGGAGACACAAAGTGCTTCATATAGGGCTTTGCAAGTCCTTGGAAGTGCAGAGAGCAGATGCGGATGAAATCACCTGATCCGACCTTTTTGCAATAGAGCTGGTTGCTTTGAAGGTACACTTTCTTTTTGCCGTCCAATTGCTCTACCTGAAAAAGGTAGCTCGGCAGGGGGCAGTTCACATTGTGATCAAAAAAGCAGTCGGAAAACAGGCCGAAGCACTTGGGGAGATTCGGATGGTCGAGATGAAAGAGATCGCAAAGCACCATGTCGGATACGAGACCATGCCCGAGTCTTTCAGCGTAGTACACCGTCCGGGAATAAAGCGTGGGATCTTGGAACTGCTTCATCACATAGCTGCAAAAGGAATCCAGCCTGTCGAGGGAACAAAAGGACGTCCATGAAAATTCCATCGAAAAAGAATGAAAGCGGGGAGAGTCGATGGAGGTATATAAAAGCACATCAGAGTCTAAAACACAGCACTGTGACAGTTTGTGCTGTTTCATGAAATCCTTCAAAATGAACCAACGCTGAAAGTTAAAAAGGGTGTAGATATAGGGATTCGTGGATTTGTGCTGGTAAATAGCTTCAAAGGGAGAAGCGCTCTCTGTGTAATTGCTGATGAGGAAGTGCTCTACACCTCCCTCGCATAAGGTATCGCAATCCGCGGTTCCCAGAAGGATGACGCGTGAAGAAGGATTGCTGACGGTTGCTTGCTGCAAGCTGTACTTCACATGCTCTTGATGATTTCTCTGCAAAAAAAGAATAGGTATGTCCACCTCAAGGCCCCCTTCCATTCGCTGTCCTGTATCATATGAATGTGAAATTGTGCGAGATCGCCTTGTTTTCTCAACAAAGAGCGGAGAGGATCCTGTGCAGTAGAGTGTCAGCGATACACCTTTGCGTATCGAGTGAACCCAATCTAGTGCTGAGTCGAACGAACTTCGTGACCTTGACATACTTATAAGAATGTTGACACGAACCAGGGAACTTAAGTGACTGAGGAGAGAGATAGTCTATGAAAACTGCTTTCCTTACAGGGATCACGGGTCAGGATGGAGCTTATCTGGCCAAGTTATTACTGGAAAAAGGCTACCATGTAGCGGGATTGGTTCCTCGTCGCAGCACGGTGGACAGATGGCGGCTGGACTACCTGGGCATTGTGGACCAAGTGGAATACATCGACGGGGACATCATGGATGTGTCCTCTCTCATTCGTGGGTTGAAGGCATGCAAGCCGCAGGAGGTCTATCATTTGGCGGCGCAAAGCTTCGTCGGCTCTTCCTGGGAGCAGCCGATACTGACAGCTCAAGTGACCGGTCTGGGAGTCCTGCATGTGCTGGAGGCGATCCGGGAAGTAGATCCATCCATAAAGATGTATCAGGCATCCTCCAGTGAGCTGTACGGACTCATCCAAGAGCCGCAGCAGTCGGAGAATACCCCATTCTACCCACGCAGTCCCTATGCCGTATCCAAGCTGTTTGGCTACTGGATGACCAAAAACTATCGAGAGAGCTTTCAGATGTATGCCTGTAACGGAATTCTTTTCAATCACGAATCACCGCTGCGGGGGTTGGAGTTTGTGACACGGAAGGTAACGGATGCAGTCGCCAGGATCGTGCATCACAAGCAAAAGGAATTGCGGCTCGGCAACATTGCGGCGAAGCGGGACTGGGGCTTTGCGGGAGACTATGTGGAAGCGATGTGGCTCATGCTTCAGCAAGATACGCCCGATGATTTTGTCATCGCTACGGGCAAGACCTCCACAGTCGAGGAAATGTGCAGGATCGCGTTTGATTACGTGGGCTTGAATTATCAGGATTACGTCGTCATTGATCCAGCGCTGTACAGACCGGCAGAGGTAGATATTTTGCTCGGCAATCCGGAAAAAGCGAAGCAGGAGCTGGGGTGGGCGCCCAAAACAAAGCTCGAGCAGCTCGTCCACATGATGGTCGAAGCGGATCTGCAGCGGGTAGCCAAAATGTCATGAGCCATAAAAAAACGAGGCTGCACTTTAGGCAGTCTCGTTTTTGGTGCTACAGTAAGAATTTATAAGATTCTTAGCCAGTATAAGTGTAACTAAGGCTCCACCGCAAAGCTTGGCGGAGCCAAGTTTTCTAATTAAAAAGCAGCTTTGCCAGCGAACCAAGCGATCATGCGCTTGTTGATGTCTTCCTCGGAGAGATCCTCAAACAGTCTGGCCTCCACAACCATGTCGTACAGGCGCTCCATAGGCTCGCGACCGTCTGCTTTTTTGGCTTTCGCGTCGTTTTTCAGGAGCTCCCACGTATTCACGACGAAGTCGCGACGGTCGACCTCCTGCTTGTGGAAGAAGAATTCCAGGCGCTCGACGTGGTCGAGGAAATCACTGCCAAAACGTTTTTCCGCCTTTTCTTGCAAGAGGGCGATCTCCGCTTCGTACATCGGGCGTTCATTGCCTTTTTCCTTGGAGATCCAAGGGGTTTCCAGAATCAGCGGCAGGTGACGGAGCTTTTCGTGCCCGGCGATGTACTTCATGGCGTCAAAGCCGATGAGACCAGCCCCTACAGGAGCGTGGCGGTCTTTACCTGCGCCGCGGAAGTTTTTGCTGTCGTTCAAGTGGACAACGGCGAGTCGATCTAGGCCAATCACGCGGTCAAACTGGTCGAGAACTCCATCAAAATCGTGCACGACATCGTAGCCGGCATCGTGAATATGGCAGGTGTCCATACATACGGTAAGACGGCGGTTGTCTTCTACCTTTTCGATGATCGAGGCAAGCTCCTCGAAAGTGCGGCCCATTTCCGTTCCTTTCCCTGCCATCGTTTCCAGCGCGATGTTGACGTCGGTATCCTTGACGCCGCGAAGAACCTCATTTAAGCCCTCCGCGATGCGCGCAATCCCGTATTCCGCATCCTTGTCCGTATAAGCTCCCGGGTGAAGCACGATATTTTTTACCCCGAGATAGTGCGTGCGGCGGATTTCCTCCTGCAAGAAATTGACGGCCAGCTCATACGTGTCATCCTTGTACGAGCCCAGGTTGATAATGTACGGCGCGTGGACGACGATTTCTTCCATGCCATGCTTGTCCATGACGGCCTTGCCTTCCGCAATGAATTGATCTTCAATCGGTTTGCGCCGCGTGTTTTGCGGAGCCCCTGTATAAATCATAAAAGTGCTCGAGCCGTATGCGACAGCCTCTTCCGCTGCATTCAGCAGTCCTTTGCCCGAGAACGATACGTGCGATCCGATCTTAACCATCCAGCAATCATTCCTCTCTTTTCAGGTAGTGCGAAAAGCTGCAATTGTCTCTTTCCTAAAATAGCCGAAGATGAGCGATTCGTCCATCAGGAAGACACAGGCAGACATGCACATCCAGCTTCACTATCTTGCTTATCTATTCGAGAATGCGTACAGAACCCCTTCCTAGCGGGTATACTGACGTTGGAGGTGAAGGCAAATGGAAACAGCAGGAACCAATCCCGAACAGCTGACAGATGAAAAATGGCAGGCCATCGTTGGAAACGACGCTGCCTTCGATGGGAGCTTCTTTTACGCCGTAAAGACGACGCGCATTTTTTGCCGGCCATCCTGCAAGTCGAAACCGCCGAACAAGGAGAATGTGCGTATCTTTGAAAATGCGCAGCAAGCCCTGTCCGCAAAGTTCCGTCCCTGCAAAAGATGCAAGCCGACGGGTCAGCGTTTGCCTGACAGGGAGTGGGTCGAGCAGATCACGCAATATATCGACACGCATTTTTGCGAGAGGCTGACACTCGAAAGTTTGGCAGAGGAGTGCCACGGCAGTCCGTACCATTTGCATCGCACCTTCAAACGGATCAAAGGTGTCACGGTGGTCGAATACGTCCAGCAGACGAGGATCGGGACGGCCAAGGAAATGCTCGCTCATACCGATCATCCGATAGCGAAGATCGCCGCTGCAGTAGGCATGCCAAATACGTCTTATTTCATGACACTCTTTAAAAAACTGACAGGGCGTACACCTACAGAGTATCGCCAATTTCATCATAAACAATCGTCCGTGGAGGGATTTATTCATGAAAATGGAGAAGAAGCCGGAAGTGTACTGGACATTGCTGAGCCATGAGGGATGGAGTTTGTATGTGGCAGCGACCTCGGATGGCCTATGCTTCGTTGGATCACAGGACCATCCGTGGGACGAATTGTCCGCATGGGTTAGCCAGCGTTTTCCGGGCAGCAAGCTTACACAGGATGATGCGAGATTGCAGCCGTATGTCACGGAATTGATCGCGTACCTCGACGGGGAAAAAGATCGCTTTTCGATCCCTCTCGATGTGCGCGGCACTCCCTTTCAACGAGCGGTCTGGGAGGCCCTTTGCCAGATTCCGTTTGGACAGACGAGGACGTACTCGGACATCGCCGCGCAGATTCAAAAGCCTGCTGCGGTGCGGGCGGTAGGAGCCGCGATTGGAGCGAATCCGGTGCTGATCTGTGTTCCCTGCCATCGCGTGATCGGAAAGAACGGGACGCTGACGGGGTATCGGGGCGGGATGGAGATGAAGGAAGTCCTCCTGTCTCACGAGGGGAGTGCGCTGCGTGTCTAAGTCGATGCGAGAGAGGATTGCTGCCCTCGATTGGGAGAGCTTGCAGCAATCATTGGACGAACAAGGCTATGCGGTCCTGCCGCCCTTGCTAAACGAAAGGGAATGCCACAAAATGATAGAGACCTATCAGAACCCCGCGCTTTTTCGCAATACGATCGACATGGCGCGTTATCGCTTCGGGATCGGTGAATATAAATACTATCAGTTTCCTCTGCCGAACTTGCTGCTGCAGCTGCGCGAAGGGTTCTACCCAGAGCTTGCCAAAGCGGCAAATCGCTGGCTCGGGCAGCTTGGCCGCGAACCCTATTATCCTGCTGCTCTGCCTGAATATCTCGATCATTGCCACCAGCTAGGGCAAACGCGGCCGACTCCGCTGATCCTAAAGTACGAAGCAGGCGGCTACAACTGTCTGCATCAGGATTTGTACGGAGAGGAGTTCTTTCCGTTTCAGGTCGTGTTCGTGTTAAACCAAAAGGAGCAGGATTACAAGGGCGGCGAGTTTTTGCTCGTCGAACAGAGACCACGTGCTCAGAGCAGAGGTCATGTCATCGCGCTTGAACAGGGAGCCGGCCTGATTTTCCCGACGCAGCATCGACCGGTGGCAGGGACGCGCGGTTACTACAGGACGACCCTTCGCCATGGCGTCAGTACGATTGCGTCTGGGACAAGGTATAGTCTGGGGATTATTTTTCACGACGCCAAGTAGGCTCGCGTCTGGAAGGGAACGGTTTGGCATGCATGTGGAAATAGGAGAGAAGCACCCGAAGACGCTCTTGAATAAAGGAACGGGCTTTCTAGTAGACTACAGTCATTCATTGAATCCTTATACCGGTTGTTCCTTTGGCTGCTCGTACTGCTATGTAAGGCAGATGCCCGTATCCCTCTTTCGATCGCAGCAGTGGGGCACATGGGTGGATATCAAGAAAGAAGCGGCAAAGCTGTTGCGCAAAGAGCTGTCCCGAGCCAAAGCCAAAGGGAAGGTCACCATTTTCATGTCATCGAGCACGGACCCTTACCAGCCTATCGAATTTAAAGAAGAGGTTACGCGTTCGCTGCTGGCCGTGATGGTAGAGGATCCTCCCGATTTTCTGTTCGTACAAACACGGAGCCCTCTCGTCACCCGCGATATCGACTTGCTGCAAAAACTCGAAGACAAAGTCCGGGTCAGCATGACGATAGAGACAGACTGCGATGACATCCGCAAAGCGTTTTCGCCCGTGGCTCCTCCGATCCAAGCAAGGCTCAAGGCCTTGGAGCGGTTAAAAGAAGCGGGAGTGCCTACGCAAGCGACGATTGCTCCGTTATTGCCGAGCAGTGAAGCCTTTCCAGATAGGCTAGTTCCTCTTGTTAATCGTGTCTGCGTGGACGACTATTTTATGGGAGATGGCAGCGGTGGCAAAAGGACGCGAAGTCTCGGTATTTCCAAAAGGTACGAGGAGCTGGGACTGTTGGAATGGTATCATCCTGATGCGTACAAAATCGTCCTGGAGCGAATGAGACAAGTATTCTCTGCTGATCAGATCTACGTGAGTCAAAACGGGTTTGCTCCCTAACGTACGCATGGCATATAGATAGAAAGAACTCAGCACCCTATTTCCGGAAAGTACGGGAATGTAGGGTGTTTTTTTGTGGAAACCAGGAGCGGTTAACCTGTTACCGGAATGAATGAACCTATTGTATGAAATAGGTTAACCTATTTTGTTGGCAGCTTGGAACGGGTTGTCCCCTTTTTATTGGAAAAATGGGAAAGAAACGATGGTTGCGGTACATTTTTTAGCGTTGGCACGTGACTTGCTTAGTAAGAAAAGTACAAACATTCAAACTAACGCAGTCAAAGGAGACTTGTTATGAACGTGGTAGCAAACGTATACCGGGGCGAGAAGGTAGAAAGCTCCCATCTCGGCCATATTGCTGTCGTACATCCTGATGGTACTCTGCTCTACTCCTATGGCGATCCATTTCGACTCACGTACGCAAGGTCCAGCATGAAGCCGCTGCAGGCGATTCCGATCGTGGAGACGGGAGCTGCCGATCGATTCGGACTGGAGCCTGCCGATCTGTCACTCTGCTGCGCGTCTCACAGTGGGGAACAGCGTCATCGCTCTCGAGCGATGGGAATCCTTACGCGCGCAGGTCAGCCGGAAGCCGTGCTGCAATGCGGAACACATGTGCCGCGTGATGAGGAGAGCTACAAACAGCTGATCCGCGAAGGGAAGTCTCTGACACCTGTATTTAGCAACTGCTCAGGCAAGCATTCCGGTATGATCGCCACAGCGACGCATATGGGAGAGGATGTCAGCACCTATCACTTGCCAGACCACCCGGTGCAGCAGCGCATTCTCGACGTCGTGGAAGACATCACGGGCTATCCCAAAGAAAAGATTTACATGGGAACGGACGGCTGTGGAGTGCCGGTCCACGAGCTGCCTTTGGCCAACTACGCCTGGGCATTTGCCAAACTGGCGAAGCCGGAAGTCGTCAAAAGTCCTGAACGTCAGAAGGCGATCCAGCGAATCACCGATGCCATGACAGCCCATCCCGAGATGGTAGGCGGCAACAACCGATACTGCACGGACCTGATGACCGCTTTTAAAGGAAGAATCGTTGGCAAGGCAGGTGCCGAATCCGTCTATTGCCTGGGAGACCGCAAAACGGGCTTGGGCGTTGCGGTGAAAATCGAGGACGGAGGCGCCAGAGCGATCAATCCGGTGGTCAATGAAGTGCTTCGTCAGCTCGGAATAGGCACGGATGGTCCTTTGGAAGAGCTCGGTGCCTACACCAACCCGTTGATCAAAAACATGAGCGGGTCGACAGTGGGTCGCATTGAAACCGCGTTTACGCTCGAGGCAGTCAAGCAATCTCTTCGTGCATAAATGGCTTCTCTCTTCGGGGGCTGTTTATCCATATACTCATGTGGCAAAGAATAAGGGGGTCTTACACAAATGAAAAGGCAAAAAGCATGGAAGGTTCTCAGCACAGCTGCTCTTCTGGCTGTACTCGCAGTCACTGGCTGTAGCCAATCGGCAGCGCCGCCACAGCAAGGTGCGCAAGGGGGATCAACACCAGGGCAAGCGACTCAGGATGCTGGCGGACAAGCTGACATGACAGCCAAGCTCCGGCTGAATCTGAAAACGGAGCCGCCTTCACTCGATCCGCCGAAAGGTTTTGACAGCACGTCCAATGAGGTGTTGAATGCTACCATGGAGGGCTTGGTCCGACTGGACAAAGATCACAAGCCTCAACCGGCGATGGCAGAGAAATGGACCGTCAGCGAAGATGGAAAGACGTATACCTTCACACTGCGCGACAGCAAATGGTCCAATGGCGATCCAGTGACGGCCCAAGACTTTGAATTTGCCTTCAAGCGGATTCTCGACCCGAACAACGCATTTCCGTCGGCCTTCCTGGCGTACTACATCGAGGGCGGCGAAGAATTCAACAAAGGAGAGGGAACAGCGGACGGGGTGAAAGTGAAAGCCTTGGACGACAAGACTTTTGAAGTCCATCTCAACGCACCTGCGGCCTACTTCCTGCACATTATCACCCAGCCGACTTTCTTCCCTGTCAACAAGAAGGTAGTCGAGAGCAATCCGAAATGGGCAGAGAACGCGTCCTCTCTCGTGACGAACGGGCCGTTCAAAATGGAAGATTGGGTGCATGACCAATCCGTGAAGGTAGTGAAGAACGACGGCTACTGGGACAAGGACTCCGTCAAATTCGCAGGAATCGATTGGGTCATGGTCAACGATGAAAACACGCAATATCAGATGTACAAAACCAGTCAATTGGACATGGTGCAGACCGTTCCGATCGATATGAAAAAGGAATTGATCGACTCGGGTGAGGCAAAGGTAGAGCCGGAAGCATCCATCTACTACTACCGCATGAACACAACCATGCCGCCGTTTACCAACGTCAATGTGCGCAAGGCGTTTGCCCTGGCCATCGACCGCAAGACCTTGATCGAAAATGTCGTACAAGGCAAACAGCCAGCTGCGCTCGCACACGTGCCGCTCGGATTCCCTGAGCCGGAGGGCGGAGATTTCCGCGAAAAGGGTGGAGACTTCTTCAAAGACAATGATGTCGAGCAAGCGAAAGAGCTGCTGAAAAAAGGAATGGAGGAAGAGGGCTGGACGACACTGCCGCCAGTAACCCTTACCTTTAACACGAGCGATACGCACAAAGCGGTCGCCCAGGTACTCCAGGAAATGTACAAGAAAAACCTCGGTGTTGATGTAAAGCTGGAAAACAAGGAATGGAACGTATTCCTGGCAGATCAGCGTGCCCGCAAGCTGCAGTTCTCCCGTTCCACGATCCCGGCGGACTACGGCGATCCTGTGAACTATCTGGAGCTGTTCGTGACAGACCACCCGGGCAACCGCATCAATTACAGCAACAAAGATTATGACGCACTCGTAGAAAAAATCCGCAATACGGCAAATGAGACGGAACGATTCAAGCTGATGCATGACGCGGAGAAGATTTTCATGGATGATATGCCACTGGTGCCTATCTACTTCGGAACAAAAGTGTATATGGATCAGTCAAATATTAAAGGTATCATCCGCCACCCGGTAGGAACCATTGATTACAAATGGGTGGAAATTGGGAAGAAGTAAGGTAGAAGGAAGACTGGAGCCGCCTGCTTTTCGGCTCTGGTCTTCGCTTTCCCGTTTTCATCGACGTCTTACACGTTTTGGCGCTTTCGATCACCGAAGAAGAGTATGGAGCGAATGTTATGGAGAAGAGAACAGTCACGTTTGTAGCCAAAATGGATGAGTTTTTGCAGTCAGTTGTCAGTCAGTGCCATGAGCTTGGAATCTCGGAGGACATCCACATCGAGGCGATTCGGGTAGACCAGCTGCCGTTTCGTCCGATTACGCCAGGATCGCTGGTCGTGCTCTCTACCAAAAGCATAGTTCCCCAGGTAGAGTCGTATGTGCCACCTGGATCCAAGCTGATCGTTGCCAAGCGAATGCTGCCCTATCACAACCTGCGCGAGATGCTGGAAATTCCCAAGGGTGTCAAGGTGCTGCTGGTGAGCGATACAGCGGAAACGGCGCAGGAAAATGTAGAGCTATTACGCGCATCAGGTATGGACTTTGAAGTGTATCCGTACTACCCGGGAGCCGATTACCCGCCTGACGTCGAGATCGCCGTGACGCCAGGAGAAGCAGAGCATGTCCCTCCCCATATCCGCAAGGTGGTGGACATCGGGTTTCGCGTCATCGATTTGTCTACGCTGCTCGCGATCTACGCCCACTTCAACAGCGACAATTTTCAAAAAGTGACGGCACGAGCCATGCAGTCCTTAATTTACATCACGAAGGAACTGAACAAGGAAATTCAGCATGCTCATTTGTTGAGTGAATATTTGGAAGCCATCGTGAACCGAATCGAGGATGCTGTTATCGCGTTTGATGAAAGCGAGATCGTCCGGTTCGTCAATCAAAAGGCAGTGGACTCGCTTAATCTGCATGGCGTCCATGTGGTGGGAGAAAAGTCAGCGGTCTGCCTGCCGCCTGATTTTTATGAAGCCATCCAGCAATGTGAGGAAAATGAGGATGTATTGGTAGATTGGGCGAACAAAACCTACTTTTTTCGCAAGATGCACATCGTGATGGAAGGAAGCTTTCTAGGGAGTCTGATCCTGTTTCGCAAGGCGGCCGACATTGAAAAAATGGAGCACGAATACCGGCTTCGTCTTTACAGCAAAGGTCTCGTAGCGAAATACCAGTTTGACGATATCTACGGTGCGAGTGCCACGTTTTCGCAGGTGATTCAGATTGCTAAAAAGATTGCTAGGAGCAATTCCACCGTCTTGCTTCTGGGAGAAACGGGGACAGGAAAGGAATTGCTCGCCCAGGCTATCCACAACGCTTCGCCTCGGCGCAGAGAGCCGTTTGTAGGGGTGAACTTCGCTGCTATTTCCGAATCCTTGCTGGAGAGCGAGCTGTTCGGTTACGAGGAAGGCGCTTTTACGGGGGCGCGGAAAGGCGGACATATCGGCTGGTTCGAGCTGGCCCATAAAGGAACCATTTTCCTGGACGAGATCGGGGATGCCAGCGGCGCGATACAAAATAGGCTCTTGCGTGTCCTCCAAGAGCGCCAGATCATGCGCGTCGGAGGGAGTAAGGTCATTCCCACAGATATACGCGTCATTGCAGCGACCAATCAGGACTTGCAGCAGATGGTGCAGGAAGGAACTTTTCGTGCGGATCTCTACTACCGCCTGAACATTTTGCCGATCCATCTACCGCCTCTGCGCAAGCGGCGGGAGGATATCCCTTGGCTAGTCGAGCATTTCGTGAAAAAGTACTCGTTTGATCTGCGACGACCTCCCTTCACTCTTTCAGCAGAAGCGATGAAAGCCCTGCTTGATTACGATTGGCCGGGCAACATTCGTGAGCTGGAGAATGTCGTGGAGTATTTGGCCCACATCGTAGACGACGAGGCATACAGCTGTCACCTCCCGTTTTTGCGCGAGGTCACGCACACTCCTTTGCCTTCTGTCGCGATGGATCGGGAATGCGAAGCGATGATCGCGGAATACGGGAAGCGCGGCTTTCTGGAGGAAATGACGGCGATTTTGCAGCAGCTCAGTCAAGGCGGGCAAGGGCGTTACAACCTCGTAGAGCAACTGCAGGAGAGTGGGCTTCAGGTATCGTCGCAGCAGCTGCGCTATCGTTTGAAGCTGCTCCAGCAGGATGAGCTGATCCATGTCGGCAAAGGCAGACAGGGCAGTCAAATATCCTCCAAAGGAGAAGCGTTGCTTGCTTATCTGAAGTCGTCGAGATCTTGAGTGAATGGAGGCTACGATATGAAGGATTATTGGCAACAGCAGGCACTGCTTCATCGGGATGGTTTCGTAAAAGAGTTGCACTCGTTTTTGTCCATTAACAGCATCGAGGACATGAGCACAGCCGCCGAGGGCAAGCCATTTGGAGAAGGAGTCGCTGCGGCGCTGGAATATATGCTTGCCCGCGGCGAGTCCGATGGCTTTCATACGAGGAATGTTGACGGTTATGCCGGTGTCATTGAATACGGAGAAGGAGAAGAAGAAATTGGGGTGCTCGTCCATGTCGATGTGGTCACGGTTGGCGAGGGCTGGACGACTCCTCCCTTCAAACCGACTGTTCGAGCTGGCAGAATATACGCACGAGGCGCGATCGATGACAAAGGGCCAGCACTAGCCGCTTACTACGCCTTGAAAATGGTGAAGGACTCAGGCATCGCGCTAACCAAAAAAGTCCGGCTGATCATCGGAGGGGACGAAGAGAGCGGCTGGCTGTGCATGAAGCACTTCGCTCTGCACGATAAAGTCCCGCAAATCGGGTTTTCGCCGGATTCATCCTTTCCCATGACGCATGCGGAAAAAGGTCAGATCAATCCAACCTTGGCGCTTCCAGCCCAAGTGAGCTCTGACACGGATGCATGCTTTCAGCTGCTGTCCTTTCAATCGGGCGATCAAGGAAACAGCGTACCGGAATCGGCGCGGGCAGCTGTAAAAGCACCGCAGAAGACAAGCCCAGAATGGCAGCGAGAAGTGAAGAGCGGCTGGGAAGCGTTTTTGGCGGCGCGGGCAACGACAGGGGAGCTTGAGATCACGGAGGCTGGCGATCTCACATTTGTGATCCACGGCAAACCTGCACATGGCATGGTCCCGCAAAATGGGGTGAATGCTGGCACATTGCTTGCTGCGTTTTTGCTTACTTTGAATTTTGAAGCTTCCGATTATTCGTTCTTATCGCTGCTTGGCGAAGTACTGCACGAAGATTTTTATGGCGAGCGGCTGCATGTGGCCTGTGAGGATGAAGTGTCAGGGAAGCTGACGGTCAATGCAGGTATCTTGAGGTACGATCGCTTGGAGGGAGGGAGTGTGCGGCTCAATATCCGTTATCCCGCTACCGTCTCCTGTGAAGAGTACGTGGAAAAGCTGACGCAAAGAGTGGATGAGCTCGGCTGGACGATTTCCAACCTGCGTACCTCCAAATCGCACTATGTGCCAAAGGATCGTCCTGTCATCCAGACGCTGTCACGCGTCTACGAGGAGCATACAGGCTTGCCGGCCCATCTGCTGTCTTCGGGAGGAGCCACCTACGCCAAGATTATGAGCGAAGGCGTCGCATTCGGACCGCTTTTCCCTGGCAAGGAATCCATGGCACACCTCACGGACGAATATGCCGACATCAACGATTTGCTGCGTGCGATGGGGATTTACGCACATGCCATCGCAGAGCTTGCCAAATAAACAAGGAGGCGCTACCTGTGTCCAACTTTCTGGTCAAACGCGTGCTGATGATGCTGGTCACCCTGTGGATCATCGTGACGCTGACATTTTCTCTGATGCATGCCATCCCGGGCAATCCGTTTGCCTCCGAGTCCGATCAGCTGCCGGAGCAAATTCTCGCCAATTTACGGGCGAAATACCATCTGGATGAACCCTTGCCCGTACAGTATGTGCTGTATTTAAAAAACCTGGTCATGCTCGATTTGGGGCCATCGATCAAATCCGATTCACGCGGTGTGAATGATATGATCGCAGATGGTTTCGGTGCCTCCGCTTGGCTGGGAGCCCAAGCTATTGTGATTGCGCTAATCCTGGGCATCACATTTGGAATCATCGCTGCCCTAAACCGCAACAAGCCGCTTGATTACATCGCGATGGCATTGGCCGTTCTGGGGGTAGCCGTTCCCAGCTTCATCATGGCGCCTCTTTTGATCAATTTTTTCGCAATCAAGCTGACGATCTTTCCGGTCGCAACCTGGGGTACGTGGATGCATACGGTGCTACCCTCCCTGGCTCTCGCATTTGGACCCGTTGCGGTCATCACTCGCTATATGCGTGCCAGCATGATTGAAGTGATGAACCAGAACTACATCCGGACCGCAGAGGCAAAAGGGATCCCTACGTTCCTCATCGTCATCCGGCACGGCATCCGCAACGCGATTCTACCTGTCGTCACGTTTCTGGGACCGCTGATCGCTTCCTTGATTACCGGGACGTTTGTGGTAGAGAAGATTTTTGCGATTCCGGGCATCGGAAAGTATTTCGTAGACGGTATTTTCAACCGGGATTATCCCGTCATTTTGGGCACGACGATTTTTTACAGCGCGATCCTGATCGTGACCATCTTCCTCATCGATATCGCGTATACGCTGATTGACCCGCGGATCAAGTTGACCAACAAGGAGAGATAAACAGTGGCGATGGAACAAAGAATAGACCCTTTATTTCGCCCGTTGTCCAAGAACGCACAGGCCCAAGCGATTTCGAGGCCGAGTCTTTCATTTGGGCAGCAAGTCATCCGCAAGCTGGTGAAAAACAAGCTGGCGATGCTGGGGCTTGTCATCATCGTGGTGCTCATTGCGATGGCGATCATCGGCCCCAATCTAGTGCCGTACAGCTATTCGGATCAAAGTCTTCTGATGAAAAATCAGGAGCTATCCGCAGAGCATTGGTTTGGTACAGACGAGCTCGGCCGTGATATGTTTGCGCGTACCTGGTACGGAGCGCGCATCTCGCTGACCATTGGTGTAGTCGCAGCCCTCATCGACTTGATCATCGGAGTGGCCGTCGGAGGCATTGCCGGCTACATGGCTGGACGCGGCAAGCGTGGAGAGCGGATCGATACCATCATCATGCGGGTCATTGAGATCTTGTATGGCTTGCCGTATTTGCTTGTCGTGATCCTGCTCATGGTCGTGATGGAGCCGGGGCTCCTGACGATTATCATCGCGCTCTCTGCGACGGGCTGGGTAGGCATGGCGAGGCTCGTGCGCGGGCAAATTCTGCAGCTGAAGAACCAAGAGTTCATCCTGGCAGCACAGGTATTGGGCGCCAAATTTTCCCGTATCCTTTTGAAGCACCTGATTCCGAACACATTCGGCGTCATCATTGTCAATCTGACCTTTACCATTCCTTCTGCGATCTTTGCCGAATCGTTCCTGAGCTTTTTGGGATTGGGTGTACAGGCTCCGGTAGCCAGCTGGGGGACGATGACAAACGACGGCTTGGGCGTTATTTTGACTGGAGACTGGTGGCGGCTGTTTTTCCCGGCGTTGATGATCTCGCTGACGATGTTCGCTTTCAACGTATTTGGGGACGGCTTGCAGGACGCGCTCGATCCACGTTTGCGCGATTAGGAATGGGGGGCCTTTGCGATGACCAAGCATTTGCTTGAGATAGATGATCTAAAAGTGAATTTTAAAACGTACGGCGGAGAAGTGCAGGCGGTTCGCGGCGTCAGCTTCCACGTGGATAAAGGGGAAACCGTTGCGATCGTAGGGGAGAGCGGCTGCGGCAAAAGCGTGACCGCGCAGGCCATCATGGGCCTGATTCCAAATCCGCCAGGCAAGATCGTTGGTGGAAAGGTCGTCTTTGAGGGCCGGGAAATCAGCCAGCTTCCGAAAAGCGAACTCCTCAAAATTCGCGGCTCCGAGATCGGCATGGTGTTTCAGGACCCGATGACTGCGCTGAATCCGACGATGAAAGTAGGCGCGCAGATTGTAGAGGGCTTCGTTCGCAGCCAAAAGGTAACGCGAGAGGAAGCACGAAAGCGGGCGATTGAAATGCTGCGGCTTGTCGGCATTCCCGACCCTGAGGATCGAGTAGACCAGTACCCGCATCAGTTTAGTGGAGGGATGCGCCAGCGGGTCGTCATCGCCATTGCGCTCGCGTGTCAGCCAAAGCTCGTGATCGCCGATGAGCCGACCACTGCTTTGGACGTGACCATTCAGGCGCAGATTCTGGATCTGCTGCACAGATTGCAGGAAGAGCAGAAGCTGTCCGTCGTCATCATCACGCACGACCTGGGTGTTGTCGCAGAAATTGCGCATCGGATGGTTGTCATGTACGCAGGAATCGTGGTGGAGACGGGCTCTGTGGAAGATGTTTTCGCCAATCCGCGCCATCCGTATACATGGGGATTGATGAGGTCGCTGCCCCGACTGGATGAAGGGGAGAAACAGCGGTTGGTTCCGATCGATGGCACCCCGCCAGACCTGTTCAATCCGCCAAAGGGCTGTCCGTTTGCAGCTCGCTGTGACTTTGCGATGGAAATTTGCGATCAGCAGATGCCGGCAGCGACGGATTTTGGCGGAAATCACAGAGCAGCATGCTGGCTGCATGATTCACGAGCGCCGCGCATCGATGAGCTGGTTGCAGCAGGGAGGCAAGGAGTATGACGGACGCATTGGTTGAAGTTCGCGATTTGAAAAAGTATTTTTCCATCGGTGGCGATTTTGAGCTGAAAGCCGTAGATGGTGTCTCCTTTACGATTCAAAAGGGAGAGACCTTAGGGCTGGTAGGCGAGAGTGGCTGCGGCAAATCGACGCTTGGCCGCACGATTATCCGGCTCTATGAAAATACGGGCGGAGAAGTGCTTTTCAAAGGAAAAGACGTACATCAGCTTCGCGGGAAGGAAGTCGGACAGTTCAACCGCGACGTTCAAATGATTTTTCAGGACCCGCAGGCCAGCTTGAATCCACGTATGACTGTGGAAGACATCATTGCGGAAGGGCTGGATATCCACAGACTATCCAAAGGGATGCGCCGGGAGCGGGTAGCCGAGCTGTTGTCTCTCGTAGGCTTGCACAAGGAGCATGCGCAGCGGTTTCCTCATGAATTCAGCGGCGGACAGCGGCAGCGTATCGGCATTGCGAGAGCGCTCGCGGTGGAACCGGAATTCATCATTGCGGACGAGCCGATCTCGGCGCTCGATGTATCCATTCAGGCACAGGTCGTCAATTTGCTGGAGGATTTGCAGCGTGACCGGGGCTTGACCTATTTGTTCATCGCCCATGATTTGTCGATGGTGAAGCATATCTCGGACCGCATCGGAGTCATGTACCTGGGGAAAATGGTAGAGCTCGCCGCAAGCGATGCCTTGTACGCGCGACCGCTGCATCCGTATACCCAAGCCCTGCTTTCCTCTGTACCCGTGCCTGATCCCACGATCAAAAGGGAGCGAATCGTTTTGCATGGGGATTTGCCGAGCCCTGCCAACAAACCGAGCGGATGCGGATTTCGGACGAGATGCCCGGCAGCGATGGAGCGATGCGCACAGGCGGAGCCGATTTGGAAGGAAGCGGAGGCGGGTCACTGGGTCGCTTGTCATTTGTTTGAGGGGTAAGGATACAACGAAAAAAGAGACGTTCCGATTTTGCTAAGACGTTCCCTTTTGAATCACAAATATGAAATTCGCAACACAAATAGGGTACGGAATCGCAATGGTTCCCGTGCCCTATTTTTTGTTACTATATCAGTGGGCAATTGTTACAGGCGAAAGAGTGTTGGTTCCTTACAGATGACAACTTGTTAGAAGTTTGCGTTTGTCAAAATGCTGTAGTAGCCCTTTATTATCGAGGCAGGTTAGTAAAAAAATAAAAAAAGGGTGTCCAATATGAAAAAAGGATTAATGCTTTGTATTACGATCATGTTGATGCTATCGTCGGCTTGTGAAAATGTTGAAACAACATCAACTGCAAATATTTCTCAAACAAATACTACCCGTGAGCATGAATCTGAAACGGATGAGCCCAATATTCCAGAAAATACCGCTGAATATTGTGATGGGGTATGGACAAATTTGGATAGTGAAACTGAAAAGCTTTTCTATGGAACTTGGAAAGTTGAGAAACTTTTGGGGTTTGCAAATTCATACAATGATGCTTCTGAATATCCAACAGGGCAAAAAATGATTGGTGATGAATTTATAATCAAAAAAGACTTCTTTTCATCAAAAGGACTTAAAAACTATAAGGATTATCAACATGAACTGAAAAACCCAATATATAGGCTAGAATTTATATGCTATAACTCAGACTCTTTTTATCGTTTATTTAAAACAGATCCCGATCCTTTAAATATAAATATCAATGATAAAGTAAAATACATAGTAATCAATGACTCTTCTACAAAACTTGGCATACCTCTAAGTTTTTTTATTGTTAATAATGATAGGGTTATCTTGGTATTAGAGGCAACATCCTTTGAACTTAAAAAAGCATGACCTATTCTACATGTGCATGGTCATGCTTTCGATAGAAGAATTCTTGCCCTGCCATTTCGTTACACGTAGTAGAAGCAGGTGAGGACCAGGGAAAACAGGATCATCCCGAAACCGGATACGAGCAATAGCGACGTTCCGCCTCGCATGATCGCCTCCTTTTTTCGCCGAAAAGAAGCATCCTCTACCGAATAAAGATCGCTTTCCAGGACGCGTGGCTTGCGGAAGATCATGTCTTTTAACTGCTGGAAGCCGCGTGCGAAAGCGGTGAAGAACCCTGAGCGAATGACCAGGATGATACAGCCGAAGATGACGAAAAAGAGTCCGTAGAGAAAGCTGTTATTAATCAGCGGCAAGAGGCTCGATGTCTGGGTGATGAATCCTAGCACGACGCCGCTCGCGATCATGAGCGCGAGTAGCGGGTACGTCCATTTTTTCATGGCGGGTGCACGTCCTTTACTTCAATGTAGGGGTAGTGAGCAACCGCTCTGCCTCCCGCATAAAGGCCAGTGTGGATGGCGAGCAGGCCGCAAGAGAGCGGACGACGAGCCCAATTTGCCGATAGACAGGCGGTGAGAGCTCGATCACTTTCACGTTTGGCAACGAAGAGGGCAGCGTGAGCTCAGGGACGACGGTCACGCCAATGCCGGCTTCTGCCATAGCCAGAATCGTCGTGTTGTCGACGACCTCGTATTTAATCTGTGGTGTTAGGCTTCTTTTGGCAAATTCCTGATGCAGCAGAACCTCGCAGCCGGCCATGGGCATGATAAACGGCTCAGAGGCGAGCTGCTCAAAGGTGAGCGCTCTTTCATTTGCCAGCGGATGCTCTGAGGACAGGACGGCCTTTAGCGGATCCTTCCTGAGTAAAATCCCTTCCAGCCCTTCTTCCGGCAGGATGTGAAATCCCACATCGATGACGCCAGAGTGAATCCACTCTTTGATCTCAGGATACGTCCCCTCAAAAAGACGCGTTTCCAGGTGGGGATACAGGCTGCCCAGCTCCCGGATGAGCGGATGCGCGAAATGCTCGGTGGCACTGGGGAAAGAACCGATGCGAATCGTCGTATGTAAAAGGCCGGATGACTTCGCTGCAATTTCTTTGATGCGTGATGAATGCTGCAAAATCAATCGGGCAGAGGCAACGATTTCTTCACCGGCTGCGGTAAGCTGTACGCCCGTGCGATTCCTCACAAACAGGGAGACGCCCAGCTCCTTTTCCAAGGTACCGATCGTATGACTCACCCCTGATTGGCTCAGTCCGATCTCCTCACCTGCCCGTGTGAAGTTACCAATGCTTGCAACCGCTACCAGCACTTCGATTTGAAACAAGGTCATGCTTCTCGTCCTTTCATGAAGGAAATGTCATGTCTAGCATGGGAAACTCTCATTTTACACAGAATCGTGGCAGAATTATGATAATAAACAAGGAAGCAGACCCGAGACTTCTAAAGGAGAGAGCAAAATGAAATTGGTAAATGTCTATCACGTGGACGCGTTTACGCAAGATTCTTTCGCAGGAAACCCCGCTGGCGTTGTTCCTGATGCTGATACGTTGACTGTACAGCAAATGCAGCAGATTGCCAACGAGCTAAACCTTCCTGAATCGGCTTTTTTGATGGCAAGCGATCACCCGGAAGCCGATTTTCGTATCCGCTACTTTACCCCTACGACCGAAATCAATTTTTGCGGCCATGCCACAGTCGGGTCGACCTGGCTTTTGGCAACTGAAAGAGGATGGCTGGAAAAGGGACGTCCGATTGTATTCGAGACCAATGTCGGGCTGATTCCGGTGACACTTGACGTCGAAGCGGGGCAGCTAAAAAAGGTGACAATGACCCAGATTGCGCCATCTGTGCGTGAGATCGAGCTGGATCAAGCAGAGGTAGCACGTATGGTAGGCATTCGCCCGGAAGATCTGGACGATCACTACCCGATGAAGCTGGCTTCCACGGGTGGATTGCATTTGCTGGTTCCGGTACGCACACATGAGGCGATTGACCGGGCTGTGCCGCTGTTTCCAGAGCTGGAAGCATTGAATCGGAAACACAAAATTACTACCACGCATTTGTTCACATGGAATGGACCACAAGGCTACGATGTGTACACGCGCGATTTTGCTCCGGCGATTGGCATCCCTGAAGATCCCGTAACAGGTGCAGCCAATGGGGCTCTGGCAGGTTACTTTGCATTGGAAGGCATTTTGGAAAAAGGAAGCGTACATCACCTCGTCGTGGGGCAAGGGCATGCGATCCAACGCCCGGGTACCTTGTATGTAACGGTAGAAATGACAGGGGAAACGCCGGTCATTCGCGTCGGTGGCGCTGCCCATGTCACGATTGCGGGTCAGCTTCGCCTGAAAGCGGAGTCATAACTTCAAAAAGAAAGTCCCCTTCATTTGCCTATGGCGAAAGGGACTGACCCCGTAATGTGAGACGAATCTGTCCTGCGGACGAGGGTCAGTCCTGAGAGTGAGGGGGACTTTTTGCTTGAAATCAGTATGGCTGCCAGCGCAGCTTGCGGGCTTGGGCAAAGCGCTCCTCGACGTACCGCCAGTTGACGACGTTCCACCAGGCGTTTACGTAGCGGTCCCGTTCGTTTTGGTAATGCAGAAAATACGAATGCTCCCAGACATCGAGGGCGAGCAGCGGGACCGTATCCCATTGAGACAGATTCTGATGCTTTTCCGCCATTAAAATCTCCAGATGCTGGGCGCGAGGTGACCAGACGAGGATCGCCCAACCCGGACCTTCCACTTTGTTTGCCGCCTGGGTGAACTGTGCTTGAAACGAGGAGTACGAGCCAAAGTAGCGCCGGATTGCTTCCGCCAAATCTCCGCTTGGTTCCCCGCCCCCATTTGGGCTCATCGATGGCCAGAAAATCGTATGGAGGTAGTGTCCAGCGCCGTTGAATGCCAGTTCGCGCTCCCAATGCCGAATCAGATCAAAGTTTCCGTTGGCGCGTGCTTCGGCCAGCTTCAGCTCGGCTGTATTCAAGTCGTCTACGTATTTTTTATGCAGCTTGTCATGATGGATCCGCATCGTTTCCGCGTCGATATGCGGTTCCAGCGCATCGTAGCTGTAGGGGAGCGGGGGGAGTGTATGGCGGCCGGCGGAGAGCGGACGGGCGACAGGAACAGGCTCGCGCTGGGAAGGGTAGGAAACGGGAGTGACGACTGCATCAACCTTCTCAGGCTCGTTTAACTGCACCAGACGCAGGAAACGGTGAAACTGCTCCTGTACTTCTTCCGCGCGCGCCAATAGGACAGGCAGCTCCTCGGATTGGGTGTCAGCATTCAGCCGTGCTGCTTTTCTGCCCAATTGGATAAAGGTTTCTTCGAATTTATGCAGGTGATGCTCTAGCTCGCGATTCCATTTTTTCTGGTCTCTCATGCGTTCAATCCATTGACGGCCCCACTGACTCCAGTCCAGCAGCTGCTTGGTTTGCTCTTCCAAGGGAATTCCTCCTGCCTTAGGCAATTCTCATTCCCAACGTATGAAAAGGGCCCAGTGTGTGTGCGGCATTCGCGGAGTACAAGAAATTTAAACTACGCATATGGTAGTAGCACACATGTCAGAGTGGTATGCTGTACTATATTCATCACAACAGGGGAGACACAATTGCATGAGTAGAGAGCGAGCTATAGCCGTCATTGATTCAGGAGTGGGAGGATTAACCGTAGCCAAGGAAGTCATGCGTCAGCTGCCCGAGGAACGGATCGTATACGTGGGAGATAATGCCCGTTGTCCGTACGGCTCCAAATCACCGGAAGAAATTCGTGCCTACAGTTTTCAGATGATTGATTTTGTGATGAAGACTCCGCTAAAAGCGTTGGTCATTGCATGCAACACTGCGACTGCAGTTGTTCTGGAAGAAGCGAAGGCGGATTTGCCGCTGCCGGTCATCGGCGTGATCGATCCGGGAGCACGTGCTGCGGTCAAAGCGACGAAAACGGGTCATATCGGGGTCATCGGCACTGAGACGACGATCCGTACGAAAGCATATGAGCGCGCATTGCTGCGTGTTCAACCCGATTTAATCGTGTCGGGCATGGCTTGTCCGCCGTTTGTTCCGTTGGTGGAGAACCATATGGCTGACACAGATGAGGCACGCCGCGTGGTGCGGGAAACACTGGCACCTCTCGTCGGCCAAGAGCTGGACACCCTTATCCTGGGTTGCACGCATTATCCGCTGCTGGCACCGATCATTCAGGAAGTGATGGGGGAACAGGTGACTTTGATCAATTCTGCCGAAGAAACGGCCAGTGAGCTCGCGAATCAGATTGCGGCGATCAAGAGTATTCAGACGCGGGAAGTGCCACAGCATTTGTTTGTGACGAGCGGGGAAACATCGCGTTTCCGCTCCATCGCAGAAGAGTGGCTGAAATGCCCGGTGCAAGTCGAACACCACTCCCTGGAAAAGTCTTTTCAGTCGTAATTGTCGACTTTGAACGCATAAACCCAAGCCCTGCTCGTATACATGGTAGTACAAAGTGTCTCGAGGAGGGCTGGGAAATGAAGATTCGAAGCATTAGCCAAGCGACAGCTGTGCTAGGGGTCAGCGCTTTGCTGCTATCAGGCTGCGGTCTCTTTGGCCCGGAAAAGGAAGCGACCAGTATCGATGCACCTCCGCAGTCACAGGTGGCAGTGGATGTGCCGGATCTGACGTCGCCTGACAACGGTGCAGCGACAGAGGGAACAGAGACAGTCGTGCAGGGAACGGCTGAGCGTACCGTGTACTTGCAGGATCCGAACGGGTACGTCGTGCCTGTATCCTTGACTCTTCCAAAAGAAGAAGGGGTTGCCAAGCAGATTCTGAGCTACATGGTCAAAGGTGGGCCGGTAGAAAGCCTGCTCCAAGGTGGATTCACTGCCATACTGCCGCAAGGGACAGAAGTGAAGGGCCTCGTCATCAAAAACGGAGTAGCGACCGTCGACTTTTCCAAAGAGTTCAAGACGTATGAGGAAAAAGACGAAAAGCGGATTCTGGATGCGGTGACTCGCGCCATGACAGAGTTCAGCAACGTCAAAACGGTGCAGATCTGGGTGAATGGAACGCCGTTGACGGAGATGCCGGCAGCCAGCACGCCGATTACGCAGCTCGACCGCGGTCATGGAGTCAACCTCGAGCTGGCGGATGGCGCCATTCCGGGCAACACATCGTCCGTGACCGTATTTTTCCAAGGGCAGCTGGATGACTCCCGTACGTATTTTGTACCTGTGACTCGTTTGGTTCCTGCTACGGCAGACATCGCGAAGGCGACAGTAGAAGAGCTGATCAAAGGGCCGAAAGAAGGCTCGCAGCTGTTCAGCTCCCTGCTCCGTACGACCCGCGTCCTGGATGTCAAACAGGAGAAAGACGTGCTCACTGTCAACCTGAGCAACGACATCCTCAAGTATGACGAAGGCAAGGAAGCAAGTCCGGATGCACTGGAGTCGCTCGTTTTGTCACTGACGGAGAGCACGGGTGCACCAAAAGTGCAGCTATTGGTGGAGGGCAAGCCCTTGGCGAATGGCGACTACACCAAACCGGTGAGCCGTCCCGTTCAGCTAAATCCGCTGCAATTCTAATCTGCATGAGGCAAATGACCACGTTCGGTGCTGCGAGCGTGGTTTTTTTGTACGCTTTTTCGTCAGCCATGGCGCCTGACGTCAATTCCATGAGCAGGCTGAGCACGGCGACGCTGTTGAACCAATCCCCGATGCCGCTAAGCCGATTCGCCGTGAGCATCCGGCGCAGGTGGGGATGGCGTAAAACGTGTACCGATCGCAACCCTTTTTCTCGCCCGAAGGAGGAATCATCCTATTCATGCGAATATTTGCAATTGAGGCAAATAGCCGTTGGGCGTTTGTTCAGTGGCAGACCAAATCCTGCCTCTGGTATAATGAGCGGAGTGTATCAAAGCGATTTAGGAGGAACTTGGAATGAGAGTGGATGGCCGTGCCCATGACCAATTGCGTCCAGTTACGATTACGCGCAATTACATTAAACACGCAGAAGGATCTTGCTTGATCGAAGTCGGAGATACAAAGGTGATTTGTACGGCAACTCTGGAGGATCGAGTACCTCCGTTTATGCGTGGTGGCGGAAAGGGATGGATCACAGCCGAGTACTCCATGCTCCCGCGAGCGACAGCAACGCGCAATGCTCGGGAGTCGTCCAAAGGGAAAGTAGGCGGGCGCACGATGGAGATCCAACGTTTGATTGGGCGTGCCCTGCGTTCAGTCGTTCATCTGGAAGCGATGGGCGAGAAGACGATCTGGATTGATTGTGACGTGATTCAGGCGGATGGCGGTACGCGAACAGCCTCCATTACAGGTGCATTCGTCGCTTTGGTTGACGCGATGCAAAAGCTGGTGGAGAGCGGTACCTGGAAGCAGCTGCCCCTGCACGATTTTCTGGCAGCAACCTCGGTAGGTGTCATCGGGGAAGAAACGCTGCTGGACTTGAATTACAAAGAAGATTCGACAGCTACCGTAGACATGAACGTCGTCATGACAGGCAAAGGCAAATTTGTTGAGCTGCAAGGTACCGGGGAGGATGCTCCATTCTCGCCTGAACAGCTGCAGGATATGATCGCACTTGCGAAAGCAGGGATCAACCAGCTGGTTGCCGCACAGAAAGAGGCCCTGGCTGACGTACCTTTGACGTTTGCAGACCATGTAGCGGAGGAAAGCCATGTCTGAACGCAGACAAGTGGTGCTCGCCACGCGCAACCAGGGAAAAGTCAAAGAGTTTAACAGACTCTTTGCGGAAGCAGGCTGGGAAGGTGTTAGCCTGGCGAATTTTGAAAACGTGCCTGAAGTAGTCGAGGATGGCGAAACATTCGAAGCGAACGCGATAAAAAAGGCAGTGACGATTTCTACATACTTGGGAATGCCTGCGATCGGCGATGATTCGGGCTTGGAGGTCGATGCCCTGGAGGGTAGACCTGGCGTTTACTCGGCACGCTATGCAGGCGAGGACGCTACCGACGAAGAGAATTGGCGCAAGCTCCTGCAGGAAATGGAAGCTGTACCGGATGCGGCTCGTACGGCGCGCTTCCGCTGCACACTGGCTTTTGTTGTGCCAGGTGGGGAGCCTGTCATCACGAGTGGTTCCTGCGAAGGTGTGATCGCACGTGAACCGGCCGGGACGAACGGCTTCGGCTATGACCCCGTCTTTTATTTGCCCGAGCAAAATAAAAGGATGGCACAGCTGGCGCCGGAGGAGAAAAACCAGATTAGCCATAGAGCGCGCGCCATGCAAAAATTGCTGCAAGTCCTGCGCGAGCAAAAGTAAGCAAGCGGCGCCAGCTAAAAGAGAGAACGGGAGAGTGAGGTCGCAGGTGGGGATTCTGGTGATGAGCGACAGCCATGGTCTGGTGAGGGAAGTTGCGCAAGCTGTGGGCAGACATAAAGTAGAGAAAATCTTGCATTGCGGGGATTTCTGTGTGGATCATACGCGAGAGCCCTTTTCCAAAATGACGCTCGTCCGGGGCAACTGCGATACCACAAAGGCGGTCCCGACGGAGCAGCAGACGAAATGGAATGATTTACATATCCTGCAAACCCACGGCCATCTGTTCGGCGTGAAAAGCTCGCTGCTGCGTCTCCATTACCGTGCAGAGGAGACGGGTGCAAACGTCGTCATTTTTGGCCACTCCCATGTTCCCGTCTGTGGTGTGGAGCGGGATGTCCTGTTCCTCAACCCCGGAAGCCTCCAGATGCCGCGCGGTTTTGATGTCCCGACCTATGCGATTTTGGAGCAGACAGGAGTGACATCCACTGCCGTGCAAGTCTCGGTTTCTTTCTACGATCATCTGGGCAACCCGGTGAAAAGTCTGGGAGGAAAATACTCTCTTAGACGCTAAAACAGGGTCTTGTTGAAAATGAAAAGTTTTGTGCTATACTAGAATGGTTATAATGGCTAGAATATTATCGTCCGAGCCTTTATGGCTGGCGGTGTTCTTTGATCCAATCTAGGAGGGGAAGTTTACGTGGCAGCAAATTGGGAAAAGGTAGAGAATAACCAGGGAGTCCTGACGGTTGAAGTAGATGCTTCGGAAGTAGACGCAGCATTGGACCAAGCGTTTAAAAAAGTGGTACAAAAAGTTCAGGTTCCTGGATTCCGTAAAGGGAAAGTTCCGCGCAAAATGTTTGAAGCGCGTTTTGGTGTAGAATCTTTGTATCAGGATGCACTCGACATTCTGCTTCCAACTGCATACGGACAAGCTGTGAAAGAAGCTGGCATCGAGCCAGTTGACCGTCCAGAAGTTGACGTAGCACAAATGGAGCAAGGAAAAAACCTCATCTTCAAAGCGACTGTAACTGTGAAGCCTGAAGTGAAACTCGGCGACTACAAAAACCTGAGCATCGAAGAAAAAGACTTCTCTGTAACCGAAGAAAGCGTTGATGCTGAGCTGAAGCGTATGCAAGAGCGTCATGCTGAACTGGTAGCAGTTGAAGAGGGCGCTGCACAAAACGGCGACCTGGCAGTAATCGACTTCGAAGGCTTCCAAGACGGTGTAGCATTTGAAGGCGGAAAAGCAGAAGACTACTCTTTGGAACTGGGTTCCGGTACTTTCATCGCTGGCTTTGAAGAGCAAGTAGTAGGCTTGAATGTTGGCGAAGAAAAAGACATTACCGTAACATTCCCAGAAGAATACCACTCTCCAAACCTCGCAGGTAAAGAAGCGGTATTCAAAGTGAAGCTGACTAGCTTGAAGCGCAAAAACCTGCCAGTTTTGGACGACGAGTTCGCAAAAGACGTGAGCGAGTTCGACACGCTGGAAGAGCTGAAAGCTGACACCAAGAAAAAACTCGAAGAAAAATCCGCGCAAGACAAAGATCAATATGTTCGTGAGCAACTCGTTCTGAAAGCAGCTGAAAACGCTGAGATCGATCTGCCAGCAGTTATGGTAGAACACGAACTGGATCAAATGGTAAACGAGTTTGGCCAACGCCTCCAATACCAAGGTATGACATTGGAGCTGTACTTCCAGTTCTCCGGAATGGACGAAAGCCAACTGCGTGACCAACTGCGCGCAGATGCAACTTCCCGTGTTCGTACATCCCTGACACTGGAAGCAATCGGAAAAGCTGAAAACATCGAAGCAACAGAAGAAGATGTAAACGAAGAGCTGAACAAGCTGGCTGGAGTTTATGGCCGCCCTGCAGACGAGCTGCGTAAAATCTTCTCCGCTCAAGATGGTATGGCAGCCCTGTACCGCGATGTTCAAACTCGCAAAACAGTAGATTTCCTGGTTGCAGAAAGCAAAGTAAGTGCATAAGCTTAGGAAGAACGAATGATTGACCAGTAGGCGG
Organism: Brevibacillus nitrificans; assembly: GCF_003710965.1. NCBI lineage: Bacteria > Bacillati > Bacillota > Bacilli > Caryophanales > Paenibacillaceae > Brevibacillus > Brevibacillus nitrificans. The sequence goes on from NZ_RHHU01000010.1 coordinate 830,143, forward strand.
GCAACCGTTTGCTGCTTTTGGAAAACACAAGGCACGATACGCTCGTGCCTTGTTTTTCCACCAAAGGATATTTTTTTGAGGTCCTTCTCACTGCATTTCGAGGTCGCATAGCCGCATGCTTTTCGGCAAAGGAGGAACATACATATGCTGATCCCTATGGTCATTGAACAAACGAGCAGAGGCGAACGCTCCTATGATATCTACTCGCGCCTCTTGAAAGACCGGATTATCCTTTTGGGCACAGAGATTGATGATGAAGTCGCCAATCTGATCGTCGCCCAACTGCTGTTTTTGCAGGCAGAAGATCCGGACAAAGATATTTCGCTATACATAAACTCTCCTGGCGGTTCTGTAACCGCAGGCATGGCTATCTACGACACGATGCAGTACATCAAGCCTGACGTTTCTACGATCTGTGTAGGTATGGCAGCAAGCATGGGAGCGTTCCTCTTGGCGGCGGGTGCAAAGGGCAAGCGTTTCGCTCTGCCGAACAGTGAAGTCATGATTCACCAACCGCTCGGCGGCGTGCGCGGGCAAGCAGAGGATATCCGCATTCATGCAGATTGGATCCTCAAAACCAAACGCCAGCTGAATGAAATTTTGTCAGAGCGGACAGGTCAGCCTATCGAACGAGTAGAGGCAGATACGGATCGCGACAATTTCATGAGCGCAGAGGACGCAAAGGCCTATGGCTTGATCGATGCTATTATTGAACGCAAAAACTGACCCGTTGTGAGGTGAAGCGCATGTTTAAGTTTAACGACGACAAAGGCCAACTGAAGTGCTCCTTCTGCGGCAAGTCCCAGGAACAGGTGCGCAAGCTGGTAGCTGGTCCTGGTGTATACATCTGTGACGAGTGTATCGAACTGTGCAATGAGATTGTACAGGAAGAGCTGGGCACGGAAGAAGAAATCGATATGAAGGAAATTCCGAAGCCAGTGGAAATCCGCAAAATCCTGGACGACTATGTCATCGGTCAGGATCTGGCGAAAAAATCGCTGTCTGTCGCGGTATACAACCACTACAAACGGATCAACTCCGGCGCCAAGATCGAGGATGTGGAGCTGCAAAAATCCAACATCATGCTGATCGGGCCGACTGGTAGCGGGAAAACCTTGCTGGCGCAAACGCTGGCTCGCATCTTGAATGTTCCGTTCGCAATCGCTGATGCCACTTCCCTGACAGAAGCCGGCTATGTGGGCGAAGACGTGGAAAATATCTTGCTGAAGCTGATCCAGGCAGCTGATTACGATGTAGAGAAAGCAGAAAAAGGCATTATCTACATCGATGAGATCGACAAGGTCGCCCGCAAATCGGAAAACCCATCGATCACACGGGATGTTTCCGGTGAAGGCGTACAGCAAGCTTTGCTCAAAATTTTGGAAGGTACCGTTGCGAGTGTTCCTCCGCAAGGCGGCCGCAAGCATCCGCATCAGGAGTTCATCCAGATTGATACCTCCAACATCCTGTTCATTTGCGGTGGTGCATTTGACGGGGTGGAGCAAATCATCAAACGCCGTTTGGGCAAAAAGGTCATTGGTTTCGGTGCCGACTTTACGGAAGGCGTAAAAGGCGACCTGAAAGCTGGAGAGTATCTGAAACACGTACTTCCAGAAGACCTTTTGAAATTCGGTCTGATTCCAGAGTTCGTCGGTCGTTTGCCAGTACTGGCGACGCTCGAGCCATTGGATGAAGAGACGCTCGTACGCATTTTGACGGAGCCGAAAAACTCCCTCGTGAAGCAGTATCAAAAACTGCTGAGCCTGGACGGAGTCGAGCTCGAGTTCGATGCGGGTGCCCTCTTGCAAATCGCGAAAGAAGCGATCAAACGCAATACAGGTGCACGCGGACTTCGTGCGATCATCGAGCAAATCATGCTCGATATGATGTACGAACTGCCTTCTCGTGAAGACGTCGACAAGTGCGTCATTACGGAAGAAACCGTACGTGATAAAGTGAAGCCGCAGCTCATGAACAAAGAAGGTCATGAAGTTCGTGGAGAAACTGCATAAGCTACTTGCTGGAAAAAAAGCCGCTCCGTGTATTCGGGGCGGTTTTTTGTACAGTAAGAATTTATAAGATTCTTAGCCAGTATAAGTGCAACTAAGGCTCCGCCGAAAGGCTTGGCGAAGCCAAGTTTTCTAACGTTTCCGAATGCCTTTTGGCGACGCGGGTTCTTGGTTTACGTCTACGATTGCGGGGCAATACTACAAGATATAGTTCAAGAGACGCTTTTACATAGGTGCAGTGGGAGGGATTCAAATGGACTATACGACATTGGTCATTGCCGTCATTGAAGTAGTCGTTGGGATCGTAATCGGGACCTACTTTTGGAATTTGCTGCGAGCACAACGGAATACCAAGACGTCCACGGAGAAAGAGTCGAGAAAGGATCTGGATTCGATTCGGCGGATGAGAATGGTGGCTTTGACGGAGCCGTTATCCGAGAAGACGAGACCGTCCACGCTGGAGGAGATCGTCGGACAAGAGGATGGGCTGCGTGCATTGCGGGCAGCGCTGTGCGGACCAAACCCGCAGCATGTCATCGTATATGGACCGCCGGGAGTAGGCAAAACGGCAGCAGCCAGGGTCGTTCTGGAGGAAGCGAAGAAAAATCAGCTTTCCCCCTTTACTGCGGATGCCAAATTCATTGAGATTGATGCGACGATTGCGCGATTTGACGAACGAGGGATAGCGGATCCGTTGATTGGCTCCGTCCATGATCCGATCTACCAAGGGGCAGGCTCCCTCGGTCAGGCAGGGATTCCCCAGCCGAAGCCAGGAGCGGTTACCAAAGCACACGGAGGAATGCTGTTCCTCGACGAAATTGGCGAGCTGCATCCTGTGCAAATGAACAAACTGCTGAAGGTGCTGGAAGACCGTAAAGTCATGCTGGAAAGCGCTTATTACAGTGAGGAAAACAGCCAAATTCCCTCGCATATTCACGATGTGTTCAAGTATGGGCTGCCTGCTGACTTTCGTTTGGTGGGAGCAACGACGCGATTGCCGGAGGAACTGCCTGCCGCGCTGCGCTCCCGTTGTCTGGAGATCTTTTTCCGTCCGTTGAAGCCAGGTGAGATTGGCAGCATCGTGCGTACGGCAGTTGCCAAGATGGAATTGGATATTGAGGATGCGGCAGTTTCTGTCATTGAGCGCTATGCGACAAACGGGCGGGAAGCGATTAATACGCTGCAAATCTCCGCCGGGATCGCTTTGACGGAGGAACGGAAAAATATCATCGCTGCAGATGTCGAGTGGGTGATGCACAGCAGTCAGAAATCGCCGCGCCCGGAAAAACAGGTGCATGAAACCCCGCAAATCGGCTTGGTTAACGGCCTTGCCGTCTATGGCCCCAATATGGGCAGTGTCATGGAACTCGAGGTAACGGCATCGCCAGCCATGGTCAACGGCCAAGGGAAAATGGCGATTACGGGAATGGCAGAGGAAGAGGAAATGGGCAGTCGCAGCAGGACGATTCGCAGAAAATCAATGGCGAGAGGTTCTGTGGAAAACGTGTTGACCGTTTTGCATCGCATGGGCATACGTCCGTACGATTACGATCTGCACATCAATTTTCCAGGTGGGATTCCTGTAGATGGACCATCAGCAGGAATTACGATTGCAACAGCGATTTACTCTGCAATCCGCGGCATTCCGGTTGACAACCGTTTGGCGATGACCGGCGAAGTCAGCATCCACGGGAAAGTGAAGCCAGTGGGTGGGGTCGTTGCCAAGGTCGAGGCAGCCAGGCAAGCAGGGGCGACCCGCGTCCTCATTCCTGAGGAGAACTGGCAAAGCATTTTTGCGGAGATGAAAGGCATTGAGATTATCCCGGTATCGACGGTTGCCCAAGTGATGGAGCTCGCGGTACCTGAACAGGCCGAGCCCGAGGCGGAAACGACGGGCTTTACGCTGCAGCTTCCTGCTGAGGATCTGGCATCTTCGCCATTTTCCTTGTAACACTCGGGAGCGCATGCAAATTAGACATCGCATGGCGTTTGCGCTACAATGGAAAAAAGCTTCTGCTTGCAAAGAGTAGGGGGCCGCTATTCCTTGGCCCGCTTTGCTTTTGGGGGCGCCGTACGGGAGCGAAAACGGCTATTTCAGCCGTTTTTGCATGTACGACCAAAAGACTGAAAACTCTTAAGCTGACTCATTGCAAGAGGGATAGATTCAACAAGGAGAGGTGCATCCGCTTGGGCGAACGTTCCGGTAAACGAGAATTACCGCTTCTCCCGCTGCGTGGCTTGCTTGTGTATCCGACTATGGTGCTCCATTTGGACGTGGGACGTGAAAAGTCTATTCGTGCCTTGGAGCAAGCGATGGTGGACGACAACAAGATCTTGCTTGCGACACAGGAAGAAGTACACATAGAGGAACCAGATGCTGAGCAAATCTACAGCATCGGAACTGTTGCGCGCGTAAAACAGATGCTGAAGCTGCCAAACGGTACAATCCGTGTATTGGTAGAAGGCTTGCAGCGTGCCAAAATCGAGGAATATCTTCAACAGGAAGATTATTTCGTCGTGTCCATTACATATTTGCAGGAAGAAAAAGCGGAAGAAAACGAAGTGGAAGCGTTGATGCGTTCGCTGCTCAACCACTTTGAGCAATACATCAAGCTGTCGAAAAAGGTTTCCCCGGAGACGCTCACATCCGTACAGGACATCGAGGAGCCGGGCAGACTTGCTGACGTGATTGCTTCTCATTTGCCTTTGAAAATGAAGGACAAACAGGAAATTCTCGAGACGATTAACATCCAGGAGCGTCTGGAGATCCTGCTCACGATCCTGAACAACGAGCGCGAGGTGCTGGAGCTCGAGCGCAAGATCGGCAACCGCGTGAAGAAGCAGATGGAGCGCACGCAAAAGGAATACTACCTCCGTGAGCAAATGAAAGCGATCCAGAAAGAGCTGGGCGACAAGGACGGTCGCCAGAGCGAAGTAGATGAGTTGCGTGCTCAGCTGGAAAAGTCCGATGCACCTGAGCGAATCAAAACCAAGATCGAAAAAGAGCTGGAGCGCCTGGAAAAAATGCCGTCGACCTCTGCGGAGGGCTCTGTCATTCGTACGTATATCGATACGCTGTTTGCGCTGCCGTGGACAAAGACGACCGAGGATAACCTCGATATCAAGCATGCAGAGGAAGTGCTGGACGAAGATCACTACGGTCTGGAAAAGCCAAAAGAGCGCGTGCTGGAGTACTTGGCTGTCCAAAAGCTCGTCAATTCCATGCGTGGCCCGATTCTTTGTCTGGTCGGCCCTCCAGGGGTAGGGAAAACGTCACTCGCTCGCTCCGTTGCTCGTGCATTGGGCCGTGAGTTTGTCCGTATTTCCCTCGGTGGCGTGCGGGACGAAGCAGAGATTCGTGGTCATCGCCGCACATACGTAGGGGCCTTGCCAGGACGGATTATCCAGGGGATGAAGCAGGCTGGCACGATTAATCCAGTATTTTTGCTGGATGAGATCGACAAGCTCGCCTCTGACTTCCGCGGCGATCCTGCATCCGCTCTGCTGGAAGTGCTCGACCCGAACCAGAATGACAAGTTTAGCGACCATTATATAGAAGAAACGTACGACCTGACGAACGTGATGTTCATTACGACGGCGAACAGCCTCGACACCATTCCGCGTCCGCTGCTCGACCGGATGGAGGTCATCTCGATCTCCGGCTATACCGAGCTGGAGAAGCTGAACATCCTGCGTGGCTACCTGCTGCCGAAGCAAATGGAAGACCATGGTCTCGGTAAAGATAAGCTGCAAATGAATGAAGATGCGATGCTAAAGCTGGTGCGTTTGTACACGCGCGAAGCCGGGGTGCGCAATCTGAATCGCGAAGCGGCAAACGTATGCCGAAAAGCGGCCAAGATCATCGTGAGCGGAGAGAAAAAGCGCGTAGTGGTTACGGCCAAAACGCTGGAAGCTTTGCTCGGAAAACCTCGCTATCGCTACGGCCTGGCTGAGAAACAGGATCAGGTGGGTTCCGTCACAGGATTGGCATGGACACAGGCTGGCGGCGACACGCTGAATGTGGAAGTGAGCATTTTGGCGGGGAAAGGCAAGCTGACCCTGACCGGACAATTGGGCGACGTAATGAAAGAGTCGGCGCAAGCTGCATTCAGCTACATCCGCTCCCGTGCCAACGAATGGGGAATCGACCCGGACTTCCATGAGAAGAACGACATCCACATCCACGTACCAGAAGGAGCGATTCCAAAAGACGGTCCATCTGCAGGGATTACGATGGCGACTGCATTGGTGTCTGCTCTGACAGGAATTCCAGTGAAAAAGGAAGTCGGAATGACGGGCGAAATCACCCTGCGTGGACGAGTGCTCCCAATTGGTGGCTTGAAAGAAAAATGCATGTCTGCACACCGCGCAGGCTTGACGACGATCATTTTGCCAAAGGACAACGAAAAAGACATCGAGGACATTCCAGAAAGCGTTCGCGAAGCCCTAACTTTCTATCCGGTTGAGCATTTGGACGAAGTGCTGCGGCATGCTCTAACGAAACAACCGGTAGGTGACAAGAAATGAAAGTAACATCATCCGAGTTTATCATAAGCGCTGTTGGACCCAAGCAATACCCGGAGGACGGCCTGCATGAGATCGCTCTCGTGGGCCGTTCCAACGTCGGTAAGTCATCCCTTTTGAACAAAATGATGAATCGCAAAGGTCTGGCGCGTATCAGCTCCCGTCCAGGGAAAACGCAAACCTTGAACTACTTCCGCGTCAACAACATGCTCTATTTCGTAGACTTTCCTGGCTACGGCTACGCGAAAGTAGCGAAGACCATCAAAGAGCAATGGGGCAAGATGATTGAAGGCTATTTGAAAAATCGCCAGGAGCTGCGCTTTGTGATTCAGCTGGTCGATATTCGCCATGCACCGAGCAAGGACGATATCGCCATGTACGACTGGTGCAAGCAAATCGGGATTCCGACTGTGGTGGTTGCGACCAAAGGCGATAAGATTGCACGTGGACGCTGGCTGCAGCATACAAAAGTAATCCGTCAAAGTCTGCGTTTGCGCGGGGATGACACAATCATCGTCTTCTCCTCGGAGACAGGACAGGGAAAAGATGAGCTATGGGGAGAAATTCTCCGCCGCTTGCGTGGTGGCGATCAGACGGCAGAAGTGGCGGAGACATCCGTGGAAACTCCTGCGCCTGTAGCAGGTAAAAACGACTGACGCTATTTCCGGAGGGGAAGGGGAGGCAGCATTCGTGAGCGAGGTTGCACGCTTTGCCATACGCGGCGTAATCGAAGGTTTTTACGGAACGCCCTGGACGCATGCAGAGCGGCTGGACATGATCCATTTCCTGGGCAGACATGCCTACAACACCTACTTTTATTCCCCCAAAGATGATTTGTACTTGCGGGAGAAATGGATGGAGAAGCATCCAGAAGCGGCTGAGCGTGAAATTGATGAGCTGATCCGGCAGACCGTAAAAGACAAGGTCCAATTCGTCTACTGCCTCAGTCCGGGATTGAGTATGGAGTACAGCAATCAGGAGCATACCCACTTGCTTTTGAGGAAATACCGCACGATGTACGACAAAGGGGTTCGGTTTTTTGCTCTGCTGTTTGATGATATTCCGATGCACCTCCTGCACGCGGCGGATACAGCGCGATACGATCATTTGGCGGCAGCCCATGTCGATGTCACAATGCGTGTGTGGAGCGAGCTGAAAAGCTGGTCGCAGTCGATCAAACTGGCAATCTGTCCAACCCAGTACAACGGACTTGGAAAAGAACCGTACGTCCAGTATTTGGGCATGCATCTGCCAGCGGGGATTGATCTTTTCTGGACAGGTCGTTTTGTCTGCTCCCCGTTTTTAACGGATGGCGACGCACAGCGATTTCAGAACTATACGAATCACAAGCCTTTGTACTGGGACAATTATCCTGTGAATGATTTGGCGATGGCAAACGAGCTGCATATCGGTCCGCTGCGTCACCGGGACCCCGATCTGTGGAGTCATTCGGAAGGCTACGTGGCGAATGCGATGTCCAGGCCGGAATGCTCGAAGATTCCTTTGATTACGACGGCGGCTTACCTGCGCGATCCGCTGGGCTACGATCCGCAGACGGCGTGGGAAGAAGCTGTAAATGAGGTCGTCGGTGAAAAGGACGCAGCTGCCTTTATGCGCTTCGCTGATAACGTGCAGAGCTCCTTTCTGAACGAAATCGAATCTCCGCGGATGATGGAAGCCCTGCTCAAGTTTCGCTTTCAATTTCTTCAGGGAGATCGACAGGAGGCGGTAGCGCAGCTGCAGTCTCTGTTTGTCGAGATGGAGGAAGCCGCAGAGCAGCTGCTACAGGGAATGACCAACCAAAAGCTCGCACTCGAATGCAGGCCATGGCTTGAAAAGTACCGCCACTGGGCGAAAGTCGGCCAATCGGCTGTCGGTCTGGTCGAGGCAGGGACGAGTGGAAGGCTGACGCAGGCTGCCTTTCACCTGCTGAAGCTGAAGCAATGGTTGAAGCGGACGGAGAAGCTGCCGCAAAAAGTATGCGGGCAAGTCATGAATCTGTTTGTAGAGGCGGTCATGCAGGAAGTTCGGAAAGCTACCTGATTGCCCGTACACAAAAAAGGTTCCCCTCTCGATTTAGGAGAAGGGAACCTTTTTGTATCAGAGGGGACTTATGCAGATTCGCTGCCATCGTTTGGCTTGTTCTTTTGTACCCGGCTGCTGCGGATCCATTCCTGAATGGGCAGCTCTGCCAGTATCATTCCGATGAAGATGAGCAGACAGCCGACGAGCTGTCGTCCGTTCAACACTTCATGGATGAAGATGTAGGAGGTCAGTGCGGCGAATACGGGCTCCAGTGCAAAGATAAGCGCGACCCTGGTCGAGCTGGTCTGCTTTTGCAGGGCCGTTTGTGCCAGAAAAGCCAAGGCTGTTGCAAAGATGGAAGTGATGATGAGCCCGAAAGCAACTTCTGTCTGGAACAAAATGTGCGGATCAAAGGCACGGCTGTAATCCTCAAAGAAGAACGCGTAGATCCAGCTCATGATCGCTACGGTTCCGAGCTGGGTGATGGCTAGCGGCAGGGCGGAAAAGTGCGGCGCGTACTTTCCGGTAAAGACGATTTGCATCGCAAAGCAGATCGCACAGCCAAAGACGAGAATGTCACCCAGATTGAAAGAGAACTCTTGATTTTGTGTCAGAAGGTATAGACCAAATGCTGCAAGGATAACCCCGACGACTGCTGCGGGTTTGGCACGCTCTTTTAATAGAAGCACGGAGAACAGCGGTACTAGAACGACAGACAGACCTGTGATGAAGCCTGCTTTCGATGGCGTCGTGTAGAGAAGCCCCACGGTTTGCAGAGCGTAGCCGAGGCAAAGCCAAAACCCGAGGATCACGCCGGATTTGACCAGCTGGCGGCTCCAATCCTTCCAACGATGACGGTACAAGAAGACTTGTATGATGAGCAAAAAGAGTGCAGCGATGGTAAAGCGAACCGCATTAAACGTGTTTGGAGGAAGCAACTCGATCGCCTGTTGGACGACCAGGAAAGTAGACCCCCAGATAAAAGCGATTAATAGCAATGTGAAATCTGCCACCCATGGTTTTTTCAATGCTTCTAATCTCCCCTCCACCAACATTCGAAATGTTATGGTTTTTCTTTTTATCTAGCCTGCATCTTAAGCCATTCTACAGGGGAAAGCAAGGGAATGGAACCATGAGTTTCGACATGAAAACCGACTCCGCCGAATGGAAAGTGCACGCCGTTAATAAATTTTTCACAATTACTCGTGGTCGATTCTGGACATAATGTTATAATAATAGTGCATTTTACACATGGTGTATGTAAGCACGTCATGCTGGGAGGACATTATGGATATTCTTTTGCTGGGCCTCAATTATAAAACGGCGCCTGTCGAAATACGCGAAAAATTTACGTTTAGTGACGATGGGACCGCCCGTGCTCTTCATCTACTCTCCCAGACGAAGAGTATTGCGGAATGTATCATTCTCGGTACGTGCAATCGCACGGAGATTTATGTCGTATGTGATCAGGCCAACATCGGCCGTGACTATACACGCCGCTTCTTAGCGGAATGGTTTGGTGTGGAGAAAGAGCAATTTAAGGATCATTTGTATATAAAGGAAAACGAAGAGGCGATTGACCATCTGTTCCGTGTATCCTCTGGACTGGATTCCATGGTCGTAGGAGAGACGCAGATTTTGGGACAGGTGCGTGACGCTTTCTTGCTGGCGCAGGAGCATGCGACGACGGGCACTGTGTTTAATATGCTGTTCAAGCAAGCGATTACGTTTGCCAAGCGTGCGCATACCGAGACAGCGATCGGTCAAAATGCCGTATCCGTCAGCTACGCGGCTGTAGAGCTCGGGAAGAAGATTTTCGGTTCCTTTGCAGGGAAATCGGTGCTGATCGTAGGGGCAGGCAAGATGAGTGAGCTGACAGCCAAGCATTTGCATGCGAACGGTTCGGAAAAAGTGATTGTGGCCAATCGCACACTGGAAAGAGCGCAGCTGCTGGCAGAGAAATTCAAAGGGGATTCCTGTACGATGGAGCAGCTGCCAGCGGCGCTGCTCGAAGCAGACATCGTCATCAGCTCGACTGGGGCAAACGGCTACGTCCTGGGGAAAAACGAACTTGCTCCGATCATGAAAAAGCGCAAGCATCGTCCATTGTTCATGGTCGATATCGCGGTACCGCGTGATTTAAACCCTGATTTGCACGATCTGGACAATGTATTTCTCTATGATATCGACGATCTGGAAGGCATCGTGGCGAGCAACGTGGCTGAGCGTTCCCGTGAAGCAGATCGCATCGATGCCATGATTCAGGACGAGATCCTCGCTTTTTCCAACTGGTATCAGACGCTTGGCGTGGCACCTTTGATTGCCGCTCTGCGCGAAAAGACGCTGGGTGTCCAGGCGGAAGCGATGCGCAAGATCGAAAACAAGCTGCCTAACCTGACAGAGCGCGACCTACATATCATTCGCAAGACGACAAAAGGGATCGTGAATCAGCTCATGCACGATCCGGTGGTGCGCTTGAAAGAGATGGCGGCTTCAAAAGATGGCGAGGAAGTTCTGGAGATGTTCGCCAAGATGTTTGCCTTGGAGGATATTTTGGAGCGTACCGAAAAGGAAGCCAAGTGGGCAGACGAGAAAACCAAACAAGTAGCTGCTCCCGCGCCCGCGATTAGAGCAAACCGATAGAAACCGATGGGAAAGAGGGGAGAGAGTGCATGGCCGAGGTGAGATGGATCTACGACCTGACGATCTTTCTCTACGCTGCAAGTGTTCTCTTCTATTTTAACGACTTCTTGCAAAGCAACCGGAAAGTCAATCGTTTGGCTTTCGGGTTGCTTGTTGTCGTTTGGGCCTTGCAAACTGCTTTTTTTGTTTCACAGACAATCATGAAGACGTATTTTCCTGTCATCACTTTGTTTGAAACGCTCTTTTTTTATTCATGGGTACTGGTAAGTCTCTCACTTGCCATTCACTATTTTTTTCGAATAGACTTACTGGTGTTTTTTACGAATATTATCGGGTTTGTCGTTCTGGTCATGTCCATGTTTTTACCGGAGACACCGATCGTTGCTGTATCAAGCGTTTTGCAGTCCGAGCTGCTGTTGACACATGTAACGCTGGCGATGTTCAGCTACGGCGCATTTTCCTTGTCCCTGATTTTTTCCGGCATGTACCTGCTGCAGCATAAAATGCTCAAGGAACGCAGGTGGACACCGCTGCTGCGGAGGCTCCCGAGCCTCGATCAGCTGGAGAGCTACGCGTACCGGATGAACATGCTCGGTGTGCCTATGCTATTGCTTTCGATTGTATTGGGGATTATTTGGGCGAAAATGGTACTGCCGGATAAATTCATGCTGGATGCCAAGGTGGTTCTTTCTCTCATCGTGCTAGCCAGCTATTCCTTCTGGGTTTATAAAAGATACAGGGATACGATGCCGATTCGCAAAATGCAGATTTGGAACATCCTTGCATTCGCCTTGCTTTTGATCAACTTTTTTGGAGCGAACTCTTCAACATTTCACAGCTGGTGGTAAAGCTGTTCTAGGAGGCAGTCATGAAAAAATGGAACGTGGGTACGCGGCGTAGCAGATTGGCGCTGATTCAGACGAATTGGGTGGTAGACCGTCTCAAGGAGATGGCGCCGGAAGCGGATTTTGCTCTGCACGAGATCGTGACCAAGGGAGACCGCATCCTCGATGTGACCTTGTCCAAGGTCGGGGGAAAGGGCTTGTTTGTAAAAGAGATTGAACAGTCTCTGTATGATAAAGAAACGGATTTTGCCGTACACAGCTTGAAGGACATGCCTGCTGAGCTTCCGGAGGGGCTGGTCATTGGCGCGATTCCCAAACGAGTGGATCCGCGAGATGTACTGCTCTCGAAGGACGGAAAAACGCTGGATGCACTCCCCGAAGGAGCAATAGTGGGTACGAGCAGTCTGCGCCGTGCCGCACAGCTGATGGCGTATCGTCCTGACATCCAGATCGAGTCCTTGCGCGGAAACATTGACACGCGTATGCGCAAGCTTGCGGAAGGAAACTTCGACGGGATCATCCTGGCCGCAGCTGGATTGGAGCGCGCGAGCTTCGATGGAACGATCTCGCAGTACCTGCCGGTCGAAATCTCTTTGCCTGCAGTAGGGCAGGGTGCACTCGCAATCGAATGCCGTGCTGATGATACAGAGACGCTGGAGCTGCTGCGTCAGCTGGATCACCAACCGACGAGATTGGCGGTAACAGCTGAACGCAGCTTCCTGCACAAGCTGCAGGGCGGCTGCCAGGTGCCGATCGGTGCGTATGCGACGATCGGAGAGGGCGACTTGATCACGATGACAGGAATGGTCGGTTCCCCAGATGGCAAGCAAATGTTTAAAAATACCGCGAGCGGTACGGATCCTGTTGCTCTGGGCATACAAGTAGCGGAGGCACTGCTTGCCCAAGGCGCCGGAGAGGTGCTGGCACAAGTGCTGCGGGAGAATGAGCAATGAGTATGACGGATGCGCAGCTCGAATCTGCTGGACCGCTGGCAGGCAAGCGCATCATGGTCACGCGGGCTCGCAGCCAGGTGCGGGAGCTCGTAGGAAAGATAGAAGCTCTGGGAGGAGAGGCTTATGCTTTTCCTCTTCTGAAAATGGTTGCGCCCGATGATCCAAGTCAGGTGGATGAAGCGATTGCTCAGCTCGAGACCTTTGACTGGCTGATCTTTACCAGTGTGAATGGCGTTCAGTTCTTTTTGGAGCGGATGCGAGCCGTCGGAGCAGGAATCGAAACGATCCGCGCCGAGGTGGCAGCCGTTGGCCCGAAAACAGCCGCAGCTTTGCAAAAAGAGGGGCTGACCGTTGCTGTCATCCCGTCGGATTATGTAGCGGAAGGGCTGCTTTCGAGCTTGCATGATCGGCTTGTTCCCGGTCAGCGCGTGCTGCTCCCGAGGGCGGACATTGCTCGCAAAGCTTTGCCGCAAGAATTGGTTCGACTAGGATTGGAAGTGACGGAAGTAGATGTGTATCATACCGTCATCGATGCTGAGCTGGCACCTGAAGCGGCTCGGCGTATTCAAAACCACGATATTGATGGAATCCTGTTTACCAGCTCTTCCACCGTGACTCATTTTGTGCAGGCCATGGCTCCTTTTGCCCAGGAAGGATGGCTCGATCAGGTGACAATCGCCTGTATCGGTCCCATCACAGCGGAAACGGCACAGAAAAACGGGCTGAAGGTTCAGGTGGTCGCAACGGAGTTTACCGTGGAGGGCTTGCTTACAGCTTTGATAGAGAATCTGGGAGGGAATGGACATGGCACAAACATTTGACCGTCATCGCCGCCTGCGTAGTAGTGCGGCCATGCGCAATCTGGTTCGGGAAAACCACGTACGGATGGAGGACCTGATCTACCCGTTGTTCGTGGTAGAAGGAAACAATGTGAAAAAAGAGATTCCTTCCATGCCAGGCGTGTATCACTTTTCCCTGGATCAACTGGCGATCGAGATGAAGGAAGTGGTTGCAGCAGGTATTGAATCGGTCATCATGTTTGGTGTACCGGAAGAGAAAGATGCGTGCGGTACCGGCGCATACGATGACAGTGCGATTACCCAGCAGGCGATTCGTCTGATTAAAGAAGCTTACCCAGAAATGATCGTGATCGCGGACACCTGCCTGTGTGAGTATACCGATCACGGACACTGTGGCGTCATCCACGATGGAGATGTGGACAACGACGAGTCGCTCAAGCTTTTGGCGCAAACGGCTGTTTCCCAGGCGAGGGCAGGAGCTGACATCATCGCGCCTTCCAACATGATGGACGGCTTTGTGATTGCCATTCGTGAAGCGCTCGACGAAGCTGGCTTTACGCATATTCCGATCATGTCCTATGCGGTTAAATACGCTTCTGCCTTCTACGGTCCTTTCCGCGATGCAGCGAATTCTGCTCCGCAGTTCGGCGACCGCAAAACGTATCAAATGGATCCGTCCAACTCGCGGGAGGGCTTGCGTGAAGCTGCCTCAGACGTAAAAGAGGGCGCGGACTTCCTGATCGTCAAGCCAGGCTTGGCTTTCATGGACATGGTGGTGCGTCTGCGTGAAAACTTCAACCAGCCTATCGTGGCTTACAACGTGAGCGGCGAGTACTCCATGGTGAAGGCAGCAGCTGCCAATGGCTGGATCGATGAAGAGCGTATCGTGATGGAGACATTGGTCGGCTTCAAGCGTGCGGGTGCCGATCTGATTATTACATATCACGCCAAAGACGTTTCCAAATGGCTGAAAGGGTGACGAGAGCATGAAGAGAGAAAAATCGACACAGCTCTTTGCGGAAGCACAGCACTACATTCCAGGAGGGGTTAACAGCCCGGTACGTGCTTTCAAAAGTGTAGGCGGCAACCCGGTTTACATCGAAAAAGGAGAAGGCTCCCATATCTTTGATGTAGACGGCAACAGCTATATTGATTACATCGGATCCTGGGGTCCGCTGATTCTCGGCCATGCGCATCCACGCGTGCTGTCAGCGATTACGGAAGTCGCAGCACTTGGAACCAGCTTTGGCGCACCGACAGAGCGCGAAACAGAAATGGCAAAGCTCGTATGCGAGCTGGTGCCATCGGTAGAGGTCGTACGGATGGTAAACTCCGGTACCGAAGCGACAATGAGCGCATTGCGCCTCGCTCGCGGCTACACCAAGCGCAATAAAATCATGAAATTCGAAGGCTGCTATCACGGCCATGCCGACAGCCTTCTGATCAAGGCCGGTTCCGGTGTCGCGACGCTCGGACTGCCTGACAGCCCAGGTGTACCTGAAGGAACCGCGATCAATACCATTACCGTTCCGTACAACGATCTGGAAAGCGTAAAGCTTGCTTTCTCCTCGTATGGAGACGATATCGCTGCAGTGATCGTCGAGCCGATCGGCGGCAACATGGGGGTAGTTCCTCCGGTTGCAGGCTTCCTGGAAGGCTTGCGTGAAATCACACAGCAATACGGAGCACTGCTCATTTTCGATGAAGTGATGACAGGCTTCCGTGTCGCTCGCGGTGGAGCACAGGAGCTGTTTGGTATCACACCTGATCTGACCACGATGGGGAAAGTGATCGGTGGCGGACTGCCAGTCGGGGCATACGGCGGCAAACGGGAAATCATGCAGCAAATCGCACCGGCGGGTCCTATCTATCAGGCAGGGACACTCTCCGGCAACCCGCTGGCGATGGCTGCAGGTCTGACAACGCTGCAAGAGCTCAGCAAACCTGGCGCTTACGAGTATCTGGAAAAGCTGTCTGCGCGTCTGGCAGAAGGCTTGGCGGACAATGCAGCGAAGCTCGGCATCCCGCATACGCTCAATCGCGTTGGCTCCATGGTCTGTCTGTTCTTTACCGATACACCGGTCATCAACTACGAAACAGCCAAAACCTCCGATCTGGAGCGTTTCTCTGCCTACTTCAGCCATCTGCTGGAGGAAGGCATCATGATCCCGCCGTCCCAGTTTGAAGGCATGTTTGTCTCCCTGGCGCACACGGAAGCGGATATCGAGAGAACGATCGAAGCAAGCTATCAAGCGATGAAAAAACTGTAGGAAGTATACTGAGAGCTTCTCCTGAACGGATCAGGAGGGGCTTTCTTTTTTGGCAAGCAGTCCTTGGGATTATGGTAAAATAGAAGAAAAAAATGGAAATAGGGGCGTGAAGCAGGTGGAAGGGAGCATCGTGGTCGTACCACAGAAGTTGCTGATTGGAGTGAGCTTTTCAGGGACTTTCCCAGCCCTGGTTGCAGAAATGCCAAAAGTATGGGAATTGTTTTTGCAAAGACAGCCAGAAATTGCCCACGTGATCGACCCGCATGTCCGTTACGACATTAGCAGCGAAAATCAGAAGTACCAATTCTTTACGGAGTACATCGCTGTCGAAGTGGAAGCCTTTGCCCAGATTCCCGCAGGTATGGTCGGTTTGACGCTGCCCGAGAAAACCTATGCCCGTTTTAGGCATGAAGGCTCCATGGAGCAGGTGCAGCAAACATATCTCGGTGCGTTCCAATGGGTAAAAGACAATGGGCATCTGGTAGATGAGCAAGCGCTGCGTATGGAGCGGTACGACGATCGGTTCGTCCCCTCGGTGCATGCTTCCGAGCGCAAAGAAAATGCGTACGAAATCTACCTGCCCCTGATTTCCTAGTCCGGGACTGACCGCCGGCTGTTCGATCACTCGTGTACGAGCCTCACCAAAAGAGGGAATACTATCCTTGGAAAGCTCTATTGAAAAAAGCCTGGAAAGGAAGATCACATTTGGAAAAACAGATACAGCTCGAAAATGATGTGCATGTCGTCTATCAGGAGGAAGGCAGCGGTCCGAAAACGGTGGTTTTGCTGCACGGTTTTTGCGGCAGCTCTGGTTATTGGCAGAAGGTTCTCCCTGCGCTTTCTCAATCCTTTCGCGTCATCGCGGTTGACCTGAGGGGTCATGGGGGCAGCTCTGCTCCAGAAGAGACGTATACGATGGAAACATTTGCAGAAGATCTCGCCCAATTTGCGGACAAGCTGGGGCTGGGACCCATTCATTTGTTTGGGCATTCGCTGGGCGGATATGTGACCCTCGCTTTCGCGCAGAAGTATCCGGACAAGCTGGCCAGCTTTGGGCTGATCCATTCGACAGGCTATCCAGACGATGAGGCAGCGAAGGCAAATCGGGACAAAGGGGCTGAAAACATTCGGGAAAACGGCATGGAGCCATTTATCAAGGCACTGATCCCGAAACTGTTTGCGCCTGGTCATGTGGCGACGATGCCTGAAAACGTGCAGCTGGCAAAGGAGATCGGACTGTTCACGAAGCCAGTCGGAGCCATTCAGACATTAAAAGGGATGCGCGATCGGAGAGATCGTACCGAAGTGCTGCAGCAAACCAAGCTACCTGTGCTTTTAGTCGCGGGTGAAGAGGATCAGATCATTCCTGCTGAAAAAACGTTCACTGCAAATGGGGAAAACATCGAGCAAGTGAAACTGCAGGGTGTTGGTCATATGGGGATGCTGGAGGCTCCGGAACAGCTGACAGAAGCAATCGTCCGTTTCGTGTCGAAAAATTAGATAATTCTCACCAATGACCTAGTAAATTTTGCTATAATGGACAAGGAAATTCTATCAATATAGATACATATGAGAGAGGGGAATTCCCAAATGAAAAAGGCACGTCGTATTACGATGACAGCTTTTGCATCGGTGGTCTTTGCTTCCATGATGGCTACCTCTGCATTTGCTGCACCGCTTCATCCTGTACAGCACGCTGACTGGATGGTCAAAAAATCCATCATCTCCGCTGGTCAAAACGGCGATCTGGCTCTGGATCGCAGCGTAACACTTGCAGAAGCAACGGTTGTCTTTGCAAAACTGAAAGGCGCACAAATCGCTGCACCTGCAAAAGGCGAAAGCTGGTCTGCTCCTTACCTGGCTTGGGCAAAAGCACAAGGCGCTGTCTCTGCAGAGGATGCGGGAAAAGCAGCGCAAGTTCTCACTTCCACCAAGCTGGCAGAAGTAGCAAGCAAGCTGGGCTACAAGCTCGCATTGGAAAACAAAGCGACAGTAACGCGCGGCGATTTCTTCAACGCCTTGGGTGAAGCTGCTACTACGCATATCACGCTTGCTCATACCAACGATACACACGGACATATCCAAGAAGACACCGCACAAAAAGAATTCGGCTATGCAAAAATCGCTACGCTCATTAAAGAGTGGCGCGCAGAAAATCCAAACTTCTTGCTGCTGGATGCAGGTGACACCTTCCAAGGAACGGTATTTGTGAACCAGTTCAAAGGGGAGTCCATCCTGCCTATCCTCAACAGCCTGGACTACACGCTGATGACGGCTGGTAACCACGAGTTTGACTTTGGCTACGAGCAGTTGCTGAAGCTGCGCGATTCCCTGGATCATCCCGTGATCAATGCAAACGTATTTACCGCAGATGGCAAAAACCTGCTGGTACCGACGTACAAAGCGGAGATCGGCGGCAAGAAGTTTGCGTTTGTGGGCTTTGTAGCAGAAGATACGCCTGTTCTGACTCACCCGAACAACGTAAAAGGCCTGACGTTCAAAAGCCCGGTAGAAGTGGCGAAAACAATCGTGCCTGAGCTGAAAAAGGAAGCCGATCACGTAGTGGTAGTCTCCCATATCGGTGTGGACGTAGACCGTGAAATCGCGAAAAACGTACCGGGAATCGATCTGATTGTAGGCGGTCACTCCCATACGCCACTGAAAGCACCAGAAGTAGTAAACGGCACCTACATCGTACAAGACTGGGAGTACGGCAAGTCTCTCGGACGTGCTGACCTGTACTATCTGGGCGAAGAGCTCGTTGCCTTCTCCGGCGGATTGAAAGAGTACGATGAAACCGTCCAAGCGGATCCAGAAGTGGACAAAATGGTAAAAGACATCGTGTCTCAGATTGACAGCGTAATGAACGTAGTGATCGCGAAGTCCGAAGTACCTTTGGATGGCGACCGCGCACTGGTTCGTGCGAAAGAAACCAACGTCGGAAACCTGATCGCGGACATCATGCTGGAGCGCACGCAGTCCATCAAAGGCCATGAAGCAGATGTAGCACTGGCAAATGGCGGAGGAATCCGTACCCAGCTGAACGCAGGCGACATCACCAAGAAAAACCTGTACACGCTCCTGCCGTTTGAAAACAATACCTTGTCCATCGTAGAAGTAACCGGCGAAGAGCTGAGAGCAGCGTTGGAAAACGGGGTAAGCCAAGTGGAAACGGGTGCTGGGCGCTTCCCGCAAATCAGCGGCATGAGCTTCACGTACAACCCGACCAAACCGGCTGGCGAGCGTGTGATCGAGGTAAAGGTTGGCGACAAGCCGCTTGACCTGACCAAAACGTATAAAGTCGCTACTATTGACTTCCTGGCAGCTGGCGGAGATGGCTATGAGTCCTTCAAAAAGCCATTCTTCAACACAGGCTTGTCGATGTACAGTGTCGTAGAAGAAGCACTGATCAAGCGCCAAGTGGTCAATCCAAAAGTGGAAGGCCGCATTGTAGAGGTAAAATAAGGACGGTAAGCAAGGGCAGGGCGCTGCAAGGCACCCTGTCCTTTTCTTCGTAAAGTACCTTGCAATATACAGTACCTGTTTGGTAAACTTTGACATGGGTGATGGACATTGAATGTGCAATTTAAAAAAGGCGTTTTGGAGCTTTGTGTCTTGGTTTTGACGGCCAAGCGTGACAGGTACGGCTACGAGCTTGTTGCGAGCATCTCGGAAAAGTTTCACATCGCCGAAGGTACGGTCTATCCCTTGCTGCGTCGGTTGACTCAGGATGGTTACTTTACCACGTATCTGATGGAATCACAGGAAGGGCCGCCGCGCAAATACTACCGGTTGACAAAGCAAGGGCGTGAGTATATGAACGATCTTGTTTTGGAGTGGCGCATTTTTGACCGCGGTGTCAACCAGATCATAGGGGAGGGACTCGGTTATGACGAGACGTGAGTTCATGGATGAAATGGGCTCGTTGCTAAGTGAATTGCCAGACAAGGAACGGCTCGATATTTTGGCAGACTATACCGAGCATTTTTTAATGGGGATACAGGAAGGGAAAAATGAGCATGAGATCGCAGAGGCATTGGGAAGTCCCAAGCTGCTGGCTCGTGAGCTGCTTGCAGGGTACCGGATCAATCAGGCGCAGTCCAACGCTTCCGTGGGAAATATGACGCGTGCCATCGTGGCCACTGTCAGTCTCGGATTTTTTAATTTGATCTTCGTACTTGGGCCGTTCTTGGCTTTGATCGGGGTGCTGATCTCCTGTTATTGTGTAGCTGTGACTCTACTGGCGGCGCCGCTGGGGATGGTGGTACAGTACGGTATCCCAACGGTATCCCAGGAAAGGCTCTTTTTGCTGTTCGGCAGTCTGGCCTCTGTTGGATTGGGCGGCATGCTGATCATCGGCCTGCTGCGTCTGACCAGATGGATGTATCGGCAATTTTTGCGGTATCTCCAGTTCAACGTGCAAATGATCAGGGGGAAATAAAATGAGAAACGTAGCAAAGAAGCTGTTCGGTCTCTGCTTGCTGCTCTTTATCATTGGGGTAGCCGGACTTGGTTGGCTATTTTCCAAGCAGGAGCAGTTCGCATTTTCCTTAAAGACAGTCGATGAGGCTCGATCCATAGAACAGAAGGTCAAAGCTCTGGATTTGTCGGTCGACACGACGGATGTCCTGATCCAAAAGAGCGATACGGGTTCGACCACGGTCCGGCTCGTAGGGGAAACGGCAGAAGACGATGTGGGCAGAATTCAATTCGAGAGCAATGTGGACGCAGAGGGAATGCTGCGCGTGAGTGTGCGCAAGCCCATGCAGTTCAAGCCGTTTTTCATGGGGAATGGCCATTTGCGGGTAGAGGTCATGCTGCCGGAAGCGGTCTACGATTCCATTTCCCTGGAAACGGCTACGGGCGATATCAAGAGCGAAGCGATCGCAGCCAAGGAAGCAAATGTGACCTCGAGCACGGGGGATATCGACATCGCAGGATTTACGGGAGACAGGCTTACTCTCGAAACGGATACCGGGGATATGAAGCTTTTGAACATTCGCTCGGCTCTGACGATCGAAAGCAGTACAGGAGACGTGTCCAAATTAGCGCTGCCTGAGCTTGCGCACGATGTGGATATTCGTACGGATACGGGAGACATACGCCTCCTCACTGAGAAAAAGCCACAAGAAGCCAAATTGGAGCTGCAAACGGATACAGGCGATATTCAAGTGGATTGGCCAGGGTTGAATTACGAGCAAAAAGAAGAGCATTACGTGAAAGCATCCGCTGGTTCGGGTGGCTCCATTCTTTCCGTAAAAACATCGACAGGCGATATTCGCATTCAATAGGGGAAGATTGGAAAGACTGATGGAATAGCTTGGCAAAACGAGAAACGAAAAGATTTTGACACAAAAGGTCCCTACATTGTCGAATGCCCAATGGTATCATAGTGTAGGGGAAGATTCTTGTGTAAAGAGAGGTTTATTCATGACCGCAAAACCATTTAACGATACGTTTTTGAAAGCATGTCGAAAGGAAGCGACGGACCATGTACCAGTTTGGTACATGCGGCAAGCTGGACGTTACCAGCCTGAATACCGTGCGATCCGGGCGAAGCATAGCTTTTTTGAAATGAATTACATACCGGAAGTCTGTGCGGAAGTAACGCGTTTGCCAGTGGAGCAGCTGGGCGTGGATGCAGCTATCCTGTTTGCCGATATTATGACGCCACTCAAGCCGATTGGGGTCGATGTGAACATTGAATCGGGAATTGGTCCGGTGATTGCCAATCCGATTCAGTCGCTTGCAGATGTACAGCGACTGCATGAGCTGGAACCAGAAACGCATGTTCCGTACATCTTGGAGTCGATCAAGATTTTGCGCCAGCAGCTGTCTGTGCCACTGATCGGTTTCGCGGGTGCGCCGTTTACGCTTGCCAGTTATATGATCGAGGGCGGTCCCTCCAAGCATTACCATAAAACCAAAGCATTCATGTATACCGAGCCACAAGCATGGCAAGCGCTGATGGACCGACTGGGCGACTTGACGATTACGTACCTCAAAGCACAGGTCGCAGCAGGCGCACAGGCTGTTCAGGTGTTTGACTCGTGGGTAGGCGCATTGAACGACGAGGATTACCGCGAATATATTACTCCAGTGATGACCCGCATTTTCCATGCATTGAAGGACACGGGCGTTCCTACCATTTACTTCGGAATCGGTGCGGGACATCTCTTGATGGACTGGAATGCTCTTCCGGTGGACGTCGTGGGTCTGGATTGGCGCACGTCGATCACCACGGCGAGAGAAATGGGTGTAACCAAGACGCTGCAGGGCAATCTGGATCCAACCTTGCTCTTGGCGCCATGGGAAAAGCTCGAATTCAAGGCAAAGGAAATTTTGGATGAGGGAACCCGTCAGCCAGGATTCATTTTCAATCTGGGCCACGGTGTCTTCCCTGATGCGAAGGTAGAGACTTTGCAAAAGCTGACCCAGTTCATTCACAGCTACAAACGCAACGTGTAAGCCAGGAGGCGTATGGACGATGGCAAAAAGAAAGACCGGGCTGCTGCTGATGGCCTATGGCACACCGCGCAGCAGCGAGGATATTGAACCGTACTACACACATATCCGACGCGGAAGAAGACCTCCACAGGAGCAGCTGGACGATCTGAAGGCACGCTATGAGGCAGTCGGAGGGCTGAACCGTTTCGCTGAGATTACAGACGAGCAAGTAGCGGCATTGGTGAAGGAAATGAACGCGCGATATCCGGATCGGGAGTTTGTCGGATACCTCGGCCTGAAGCACATCGCACCTTTTATCGAGGATGCCGTGGAACAGATGAAGCAGGACGGAATCACGGAAGCGGTCAGCCTGGTCCTCGCGCCGCACTACTCCAGCTACAGCGTAAAAGAGTACAACGGCCGGGCCAAGGAGCATGCCGAGGCGATCAATGGCCCAGAGATTCACAGCATCGAGAGCTGGTATCTCGAGCCAGGCTTTATCGACTACTGGGTCAAAGCGATCATCGATACGTTTGCCCAAATGCCGGCTGAGCATCGGGAAAAGGCAGTCGTTATTTTTTCTGCCCATAGCTTGCCGGAAAAAATCTTGAAAGCGGGAGATCCGTATCCGCGCCAGCTGGAGGAAACCGCCAAGCTGATTGCGGAAAAGTCGGGGATTCCTGATTTTGCGATCGGCTGGCAAAGTGCGGGCAACACGCCTGAGCCATGGCTGGGTCCCGACGTTCAGGATCTGACACGCGAGCTCTATTCGAAATACGGCTTTACCACTTACGTATACTGTCCAGTTGGTTTCGTTGCCGAGCATCTGGAAGTGTTGTACGACAACGATTATGAATGCAAGACGGTCACGGAAGAACTGGGCGTCCAATATTACCGCCCGCCGATGCCGAATGCCAGACCTGCTTTTATCTCCTGTCTGGCCGATGCCGTCGGGAAAAAGCTGGCGGACTAGGGGATCGATTGGGATGAGTGACAAAACGTATCATATTACGATTGTAGGTGGCGGCATCACAGGTTTGACCGCCGCCTTTTATTTGCAGAAGGAAATTGAAGCAAAAGGCTTGCCGATTCAGTTCCAGCTTCTTGAGGAAAATGGACGACTCGGAGGCAAGATTCAGACATGGCGGCATGAAGGCTTTGTCATCGAGCAAGGGCCAGATTCCTTCCTGGAGCGAAAAACAAGCGCGGCGCAGCTAGCGACGGATCTCGGGCTTGCGCAGGAGCTCGTTCGAAACAGCACGGGACAGGCCTACATCTGGCACAACGAACGGCTGACCCCGATTCCAGAAGGGGCCGTCATGGGTGTTCCCACGAAGCTCATGCCGTTTGTCACGACCGATCTGATTTCCTGGTCAGGGAAAATTCGTGCCGCTGCTGACTTGATCTTGCCTGCATCAAGTGGTGACGGGGACATCTCAGTCGGAGAATTTTTCCGCCGCCGCTTGGGTGATGAGGTCATTGAAAATCTGATTCAGCCGTTGCTGTCTGGCGTCTACTCGGGCGATATTGACAACCTGAGTCTCCTCGCCAGCTTCCCGCAATTCGCCCAGATGGAGAAGCAGCACCGCAGCCTCATCCTGGCTATGAAAAAGTCTAGGCCGCAGGTGAAGGTGCAAGGAAAGCCCAAAGGAATTTTTCTCACCCTGAAAAACGGTTTGGAATCGTTGGTTGAGGGGATTGAGAAGGAGCTGCCTGCCAGTGCCATCCGTAAAAATACAGGGGTCAAAGAGCTGCTGAAGCAGGAATCCGGAAAATATACGCTCGTCATGAAAGACGGGGAGCGGATGGAAACAGATGCTGTTTTGTTCACCGTTCCTCATGCTGTTGCCGAACCGTTATTACGTCCTTATATGTCTGTACCTTCCTTGCCACAGGCAAAGCCCCATATGGTGGCTACGATCAGCATGGCGTTTCCGGAATCAGCTGTTGATTTAGGCTTGGAGGGAACGGGCTTTATCGTTCCTCGCAACGCTGGTGCGAAAATAACAGCGTGTACATGGGCGCATCGCAAATGGCCGCATACGACTCCCGCAGGAGCGGCACTGCTGCGCTGTTTCGTAGGGAAAGCCAAGGAGCAATCGTTCATGGAGCTGACCGATGAAGAAGTCATGGAGCTTGCGCTGCGCGATTTGCACAAAACCATGACGATCCGCCAGAAACCAGACTTCTACCGCGTGACGCGATTGCAGAACGCCATTCCGTACGTCGTGGGCCATCAGGCATGGGCCAGGGACGTTTCCGAAAAAGTGGCAAACAGCCTCCCGGGAGTCATGCTGGCAGGAGCATCGTACAACGGTGTAGGTGTGCCGGATTGCATCGATCAGGGGAAAAAGGCTGTACCCCATTTGCTAGAAACTGCTCAGAGATTGAGAAAATGATGATCAGTGCAAAGAAGCCTCGCTTGTGGAGCGGGCTTCTTTTTTATGCTTTCGAACCCGGATCATCGTGAAGTTCCGCAGCTGCCGCAGAAAGGAAAAGCTGGCCGAGGAAAAGGGAGAAAATTTTCCTCCCCTCCGCCAAAGCTCGAACCTAAGCCAGCATTTTCCCATCCTGCATGCCTTTCAGCGTTTCTGGAATTTCCGGTGCTAAACGACTTGTCCTGTCCATATAGTATAGGGAAATGTCCTGCACCTGAAAGGAGGAGCATGAATGGCATTACAGGATGGATTGCTCTCGTTTGCCATCAAGGAGACCATTTTCCTCTCATCCGATAGAGCTGGAATAGGCGAGTTGCAAGAGCTGGAACTGGTACCGGATGTAGAGGTATTGGAGAATGAATCCTACATCTCCATCACAGGCTGCTTGCAGTTGTTCGGGAAGTACGAGCCGATCAGGGATACCGCTGCGGCGAACGGCGGTGGAACGGAAACTCTGGTTGAGGCAATGACTTTCGCGCCGTTTCGGCCAGAAGGTTCGGAGGGGCCGTATTATGGCTGGGAGGAGCAGATCAGTCATCGCGTTCCGCTCAACATCACGATTCCACTAGAGCGTATTGCGGAGATCGGCGATATCTACGCGATCGTGGACAGCTTTGACTACAGCATGGAATCCCCGCATCAACTGCTGATCGAAGCAGAGCTGAAGATTGTTGGCATCGTGCTTTCGGATCAGACGGCAGAATCGCCTGCTCAGCCAGAGTCTGCCCGTCAGGAAGAGGAGGCATGGGAGTTTGCCCATGTGGCATCCGATCAACCAGACAACGTTGTGGAGCCCGCTTCACTCGAGGAAATCGAGCAAAAGCTGGTTGAGCTTGAGCAGCAGATGGAGAGGCAGGCAGAACCAATCGCTTACGAGGAAGAAGACTCGACCTCGTTATACAATGCACCGGCTGTCGAGGTTTCAACACATGACTACTACCAGCCTCAAAGCTATGGGGAAGTAACCGAATCGACAGAGGAGCAGCCTACCTATTATCCGCAAGAGGCGTATACCGATACGTCGATAGCCTGGGGAGCAGATACACCCGCTATCGAATCAGCGGGATATGAGGAGTCTCCTGTTTATGAACCACAAGTAACGAATGCGGATCAGGTAGATAATCAATGGGGCGATGCTCCCCTGCAGAGAGAGGAGCCGGAAGAAGCGACACTGGCTATTCACGACCATCACGATCCGGATTTTACGCCGGTAGCTACGGAAGAGACGGCGGAGGCAGAAGAGCAGGCAGAGGAAGCTGCTCCGGTAATGGCAGAGCCAGAAGCCAGTGAAGAAATTGAACTGCGTGTAGCGATTTCAGGCAAGCCTTCGCGTGAAGAGACGGGAAATGTCAATATTACTTCCATCTTTTCGCAAGCCAGTCGTGCAAAACAGGAAGCATTGGCCCAGGAGGCAGCAGAATCCTCCAGCTCCTCACGCAGGGGAGGCTCGACAGCCAATGCCACTCCGTCCACTGTGGAAGCGATGCAAAACCTGACCTCCTTTATTCGCCATAAAGAGGAGCGCTCCAGTCGTTTGAAGATGTGCATTATTCAGCGAGACGAGACTTTGGAGCTGATCTCCCAGCGCTATTCCCTGCCCGTTTCCAAAATTGTGGAAGTGAATCGACTCGCATCGGAGCAGCTTGTCGCCGGACAAATCCTGTACATTCCACAGTGAGGAGTGGGGGACCGTGGACAAGATCGATTTATCCGAGGTTTGTCAAAACTATCGAGCACGCGTAATCCGTGTCACGCCACTCGATGATTGCTATTTGCTGGAGACAAACCGGGGCCCCAAAGAACTGCATGTCTGGCCGCGTATCGACGTGATGCGCTGGTCGTTTGCCTGGCGCGAACGACTGGCGCGTCAAGGTTTTCGTGAGGTGGAGCGCTTTATCCGCACACGCGAGTCCAAACCGTACGTCCTCGTAGGCAAGCAGGGTGTCACGATGACCGATCACGTTAGGAAGCTGGAGGTGTTTCATCCTGAGCGGGATACGGCCTATCAAAGTGGGCGTGTCGTCGCCATGATGCATCTCTCCCAACAGGAAAGCAATTTGCTGGCGGGTGCTGATTATTTACGGCAGGAGCAGATGAAGGCAGAGACGGAGTGGACGCGGGCCAAGTCCCTGTTCGAATCCTATCGTGCCAAATTCGCCAAGGAAAAAGGAGAAAAGCGCTGGGTAGGCAGCTTGATGCAGCCATTGCTGCAGCGAATGGAACGCTCGGTCACGATGCTCGGAGATGACCGGATCGCAGCGGATGTGCTCAGTGTTTCTCATAAAGATCTGATGCCTGACAACTGGGGACTTGCCAACGGAAGGCTGCATTTGCGCGGTTTCTTCCGACCGGCTCTCTCCGTCCAGCAGCGTGACGTAGCGGGATATTTACGCCACCTGTATTTGACGCAGCTCGATCTGAATCAAGTCGATGCTTTTCTGGATGGCTATGAGGAAGTGAAGCCCCTCACCCGTGAAGATTACACCTTGATGCTCGCATTTATGGCACGTCCAAGGGAGATTTGGCGGAGTGTGGAAGCCTACGTCAATCGCGTTTCGAAAAGCAAGGAAATGCCGATAACCGGAATCGAGCAGGCCATTAAAAGCCAGCAGTCCGTGGATGTTTTGCTGCGGCACATTGCTGACCGGGCCGAGCGACCAAGGAGTGAGAGCGCCAATGAGCCGCTTTGAAGACATCTTCCCACTGTTTCAGGAGTATGACATGTTTGCCCAGAACATCGATGTCCTGAAGGAGCCAAACGTCTTCAAGGCGATCACTCCGTATGGCTCGTACGTCTGCAAACGAACACAGGCTCCTGGACAGCGCCTTCTCTATGTGAGTGATGTATTGCGTCAGCTGAAACGAAGGGGATGGGATGGGGCTGTCCCTTTTTTGCACACCAAATATGACGATCCGTTCGTCCAATACCAGGATGCAACCTACTACCTGACCTCCTGGCAGCCGAACAGTGAGCCGGGAGAGGATCAACCGCTTGCTTGGGCTACCCCTACCTTGGAGCGTTTGGCAGAGCTTCACCACTTGACGCAAAATTACCGCTTCGACGATCCGCGGCAGGTGGAGCCGTTGATTGATTCCTTGCTCAATCGCTGGCACTATTGGCAAAAGCAAGTGGATAAGGCGGCACAAATTGCAAGCGAGCGTCCCTATCAGTCTCCGTTTGATTTGGTCTTTCTAGCAAATCGAGCGTTCATCGCAGAGCTGGCCAAGTCAGCTGCGGATCTGTTACTTGACTGGAGGGAGCGACACGAGACGCACGCGCATTTTCGACTGTCGTTGATCCATGGCTCCCCGCATCCTGCCCACGTCATATTGGACCGCTTTGGAAAAGGCAAGCTGCTGAATTTCGATCGTGCGACATTCGATACGCCAATCAGGGATTTGACCTTGTTTTATCGGACGTACTTTCAAATGGCTGGAGATGAAACCGGCGCTTCGCAGCTTTTCCGTCATTACTCCGCCATCTTCCCGCTGCGGCCCGAAGAGATCGAGCTGTTGGCTGCATTTCTTTCGTATCCGGAGCGCATCATGCGGGATGTCGATATCTACTACAATGGCCGTCAGGAATGGAGCGAGTTGTATGCCGTCAAACGGCTGGAAAAAGATATGGACCGCTTGATGCGGCTGCATCGTTGGGTCCAGCAAGCGTTTTAGGGAGCAGCGTCTCACGTGTGGGGCGTTGTTTTTCTTTGTGTTAGCACCAATCCAGCGCTATTGCTACATAGGTCAACGCCAGGATTCCCAGGATGACGACGTCAAAGGAGGTTGGCAAAATGATCGTGCGCACGAATTGAAAGATAATCAGGGGAATCAACACTTGCTTTAATCCGTATTTGATACGCAGGTAGGTAGGATTGTACTTCCAGCGAAAATTCATCACAATCACCTCATTACTATCCTATGCGCCAATGGAAGGGACAGTGCTAGATAGGCAAAAAGATGAGGAGCAGGCTGATCGGGAAGCGAGGGCTGGCAGAAGCAGGTTTCAAATGGGAACCAAACGGGAACGTAAATGGGCAGGTACCAATAGGACGTAAACGAAGGTGATTGACATGATTTGGGAAGCCTTTCTGTACGGGCTGGAAATGCTCGTAGGGATTTGGATAATGACACGCATACATGGCCGTGCCTCGGTGAGACGGTGGTATCATGTTTCGTTCTTACAGGGAATCGGATTGCTTACATGGGGGCTTGGCAATCTGCTGGCGCAATCTTCGGTTGCCTGGGTGCAAAAAATTTGTATGCCTGCCTGTTTTTTAACGTATACGTTCTTTCTGTTGTCCCTGCATGCCCTTCAGCATGCGACGTTAGCGTATGAATCCTGGAAGACAGTCTGGGATAGCGTCACCTTGATCGTAACGTTTGCAGCCATTGTCGTTGCCCATGAACTCGCTTACACCTCAAGCGGCCACTTGCCCGTTATGATGCATATCCTGGGAGGCGTCTTTTTGTTGATCCCCGCCATCACCACGTTTGCAGAGATAGGACAAGCATCTGGACAAGCGATGGAGAGAAAACAGCATCGGACATTGATCTTGGCTACGAGCGTGTTTATCGTCTATACGATGATCATCCCGTTTGTTCCGTCTGTGGCCCGCATTGCCGCAGGCGTTATCAGCATCGCCTTTCTCATACTGGCCCATTACCGAGCTCCTGGAATATCACAGGCTCAAACGGAACAGCCTGAGTATCGCTACCTGTTTCAAAAGCTGAACTTTGTCAAGCGGGATGCCTTTATGGTCCAAGTCTTGCTGATCCTATCGGGAGCCATGCTGCTTGGAGTTCCGGCGATTCCCGAAGACGGCCAGTTTGGGCTGTGGGTCGCCATCTTGTTTAGCAGCATTCGCGTGTATCTGACGATTCGCGACCACCAGCTGCTGGTCAACCAGACGTTGATGTCCGCCACTCGATTGGAGCATCAGCTGATTGAACAGCTCGCATTGACCCAGCAATCGAACCAGCAGCTGACACAGGTACTGGGGCTGAAGCAAAACTATGAGCATTTGCTGGTGGCAAGCAATCAACAGAGGTTGAAAAAGGTTACGTATGAAACGATGCAGCAGGTAATCGAAGAGCTTGTTGAGACGTGGTACTCCAAGCTAGATGATCTCGTCTATTTACGGCTCTCGCTGGAGTCCTCCGATCGTCGCGTCTACTTTCAGGCGGAGAGAGGGAAGAGAAGGGAGTGGGCAGGGATTCATCAGTTCCAGGAGCAGATCGTGGTCCACGAAACGCTGGATTCCGGCTTGACTCCCCGCTTTGTCACCCTTGAAGCCTTCGTAAAAGAAAATGATTACCTGAAAAAAGAGCTGGAGCAGTCCTTCTTTCAATTGCTGTTAGTGAATGTTCGCGACCTGGCTTTGCGCTGTCGGCAGCAGCATCAGGAGCTTGAGCTGCGTTTCATGGAGTCCGAGATGGAGCTTGCCAAGCGAATCCAATCCATGCTTGTTCCAAAAGAGCAGCTGACGCTAAACAGCCTGCGGGCACGATCGGTATATGCTCCTTTTACTTATGTTGGTGGAGATTATATTGATTACATACGCGTGGATGAGCGGTATACTTGCTTTATCGTCGCGGACGTTTCCGGACATGGATTGCCAGCCAGTCTGCTTGCCGCAGGGATTCGTACTGCGGTTCGCGCCGTGCTGCAAAAAAGCATCTCGCCTGATGAAGTGCTGGAGCGGTTGAATCAGCTGCTCTTTGAGGATTTGTCAAAGACGAGAACGTATATTACGATGCTGG
The DNA here is from genome assembly GCF_003710965.1 of Brevibacillus nitrificans. Taxonomy (NCBI): domain Bacteria; kingdom Bacillati; phylum Bacillota; class Bacilli; order Caryophanales; family Paenibacillaceae; genus Brevibacillus; species Brevibacillus nitrificans. The sequence continues at coordinate 860,857 of NZ_RHHU01000010.1, forward strand.
TGTGCTTGTATGATGCGCACGAGCATGCCCTGCTCCTCAGCCGCGCCGGACACCCGCAGCCGCTCTATTTGACCGCAACACAGAGAACTGTGCTACCATTGGCAGGGGGGATAGGCCTAGGGCTTTCGCCTGATAGCACTTACAAGCTGGAAAAAGTACCATTAAAAGAAGCGGGCTTCCTGCTCATGTATACGGATGGGCTCGTGGAATCAGGGAGAAAAGAATTATACCGCTGCTTGCATACGTGGCAGCATGACCTGACCCAAATATTGGACAGGTATGGAAAAGAAGAAGAAGCTACGATGGATCATGTGGAGACATATATTTGGGAAAAGACGAGAGAAGGACAGCAGACAGATGATATGTCTGTGTTGATTATTCAATTCCAGTCTGCCGAAGAACAGCTCTTCGCGGACGCGGATGTATCTTGACCTCACTACTGCTCATGAAAGGAGGGTAACCTGTGATTTTGTGTGAGGGATGTCCCGACAATCCCGGTTGCCACAATTGCCTTGATCAACTCGGTATGGGAGGATCGGCTCAAAAGGTGATCCCGGCTCGGACGGTACGAGTTACGAACCTGTCAACAGCGAAAGTTTGTTACGCGCAGTTGATTGCAGTCAGCCGAACGGCGATTGGCATAATCAGTCGGGATAAACCATTGCATGGACGTTTGGAGGTAGAGCTGGCCGGAGATTTTCGGATTATTGGGAACGGACTGCACGGTATTGAGGGCGTACCGTACTACGTGATTGATATCGAAAAGGTTTTGCGCCGCGATGAGGTATTAGGACGGCTGCTGCTCGAAGAATTTCACAATTGGCACATGAGTGGAGAGCTGGACCCGTCAGCGCTTTTGAACGATGTGAAAAAGCGGGATGGGGAAAGAGAGCGCCTGATTAAGCAAGAGCTGCAAAAGCTGTCCATCTTGCGTCAAATCGGGACCATTTTTCTCTATCTGTTCGATGAAGGCAAGCTTCGACCGCTTGGGACAACGCGTGCAGAGCGGGAAATCGAGCAGGAAATGTTTCGATTGATCCAGAATGATGTGAGTACAGGCGCATCGATACGGGAGCAGCTCGTATCTGAGGATGGCAGGAAGCTCTACGAGATGTATGCCTCGCCACTGCCTGATCAAACTTGTGGAATCGCCTTGATCGACGTGACAGAGGCGATCACAGAAGAGCGTCGCCGGCAGCGGCGCGAGTGGGAAATTTACCGGGACATTCTCGGGGTGGTTACGCAAAACAAGCTGCTCTTGCTCAGTGATGAAGAGCTGTTTTTTCTGTTGCGAAACGGCCGAAAATCGTTTGCCATGGACTTGCGCGCACCCGAGCATCTGGCAGATCTGCGCAGGGCCTGCAAGCGTTCACTGGAACCGCTTGGATTGTCGGACAAGCGGATCCTGCAGTTCCTGGTCGCCGTCAGTGAAGCCGCGTCGAATACGCTGAAGCATGGCGATGGCGGCATGATCACGGTCTACACATCTTTCGAGCAGCACATGTGCAGGGTGGTGATTCACGATCAAGGCCAGGGCATTTTGCTCGAGGAATTGCCGCGCGCTACTCTGCAGCAGGGGTATTCCACGCGTGAATCCCTCGGGGCTGGCTTTTCGGTGATGCTGCAGTATTGTGACAGGGTGTACCTCGGCAGCTCGTTTGCAGGGACCAAACTCATTCTGGAATGCGTATCCCCCGTGGAAGAATGAGAGAGGAATAAACAAATGTTTGCTAGACAAAAAAAGGGGGTACAAGGATAGAGGGTGAACCTGAAGGAACCTATCATCAAGGAGAGGAGTTTGTGCATGGACTATCGAGCAACAGAAACAAATGGACAAGCCACGCTGTTTTTTGACGGTGAACTGGACATGGCGGTGGGGGACCGAGTAGGCGAATTGCTCCAGCAGTACGGGACGCGCAATGAATCCGTTACTGTAGATTTCCAGGGCGTCTCTTTTGTTGATTCTTCGGGAATAGGCAGTCTGTTTTTTACGACGAAAGAATTGCTGGCATTGGGCAAAAAGGTAGAGATTGTGAATGTGCGAGAGGAAATACTAGATATTTTGAGTGTGCTTGGCTTCACAGAGGCATTGGGTATTTCCGTGGCAAAGGCTGCTGAAACTGGGTTTGACGCGTAAGCGAGTGATTGTATATAATAGCAATGAACTGTCAATGATAATTCCATATGTAATCAACGTTGAGTGGGAAGAGTAGGTCATGATGCCTTGGCAGAGAGGAGAATCACCAGCTGCGAGATTCTCTAAGGAATATGATGACTGAAGGTCGCCCAGGAGTTGTTCCGGTGAGACGTATGTTCGTTCAGCCGGAAACGGTTCGCAGCCGTTATCGTGTTTGAGGGAATACGCATGGTGTTTACTTATCGTGCGTGTTAACAAAGGTGGTACCGCGAAAATATCCTTTCGTCCTTTGGATGAAGGGTTTTTTTATTTTTTTTACGTGCAGGAAAGCTGCATTTGCCTTTCCGGAACGCAAAAAAGCTTCCTCTACCGAAGAACCACCTTCTTCGAGAGTGCTTCAATACATGCTTTTTTAGGAGGAGTCACGTATGTCATCTCAACCGACACAAGACATCGATCAGCTGCTGCCCAAGAATTACGATCCGAAAGCAGCTGAAGCCAAGTGGTATCCATACTGGATAGACAAACAATTTTTCAAGGCGGAGCGCGACCCAAACAAAAAACCGTTTACGATCGTGATTCCCCCTCCGAACGTAACAGGTAAGCTGCATTTGGGGCATGCGCTGGATACGACACTGCAGGACATCATCATTCGTACCAAGCGGATGCAAGGGTACAGCGCCCTGTTCTTGCCAGGGATGGACCACGCGGGAATCGCGACACAAGCCCGTGTAGAAGCTACCCTGCGCGAGGAAGGCGTGTCCCGTCACGACCTCGGCCGTGAAAAGTTTGTAGAAAAGGTTTGGGAATGGAAGCATATTTACGCTACGCACATTCGTGAACAGTGGGAAAAGCTTGGCTTGGGACTGGATTACTCCCGCGAGCGCTTCACGATGGATGAGGGATTGTCCCGTGCCGTTCGCGAGGTTTTTGTTCGCCTGTATGAAAAAGGCCTGATTTACCGCGGCAACCGCATCATCAACTGGGACCCGGCGGCTCGCACTGCCATTTCCGATATTGAAGTAATCTACAAGGAAGTAAAAGGCGCTCTGCACCACATGCGCTACCCGCTCACAGATGGCACGGGCTACATCGAGGTTGCAACTACCCGTCCGGAAACCATGCTGGGGGATACAGCTGTTGCGGTTCATCCAGAGGACGAACGCTACAAGCACCTGGTTGGAAAAACCGTTATTTTGCCAATCGTAGGACGTGAAATTCCGATCGTGGCAGATGACTATGTTGATCCTGAGTTTGGTTCAGGGGCGGTAAAAATTACGCCAGCGCATGACCCGAACGACTTTGAATTGGGATTGCGCCACAACCTGCCGCAAATCGTGGTCATGGATGAATCGGGCACGATGAATGAGCAGGCGAGCATTTACAAAGGCATGGATCGTTTTGCCTGCCGCAAGCAGATCATCAAGGATCTGACCGAGCAAGGCGTAATGTTCAAAGTCGAAGAGCATATCCACCAGGTAGGACACAGCGAGCGCAGCGATGCTGTAGTAGAGCCGTATCTGTCCACGCAATGGTTCGTGAGCATGCAGCCACTCGCTGATGCGGCACTGGCGAATGCAGCGAGCGAGGAGAGCGTCAAATTCGTACCGGAGCGCTTTAAAAATAACTACCTGCGCTGGATCGAAAACATCCGCGACTGGTGCATCTCCCGTCAGCTCTGGTGGGGTCACCGCATTCCGGCTTGGTACTGCGGCGATTGCGGCGAGACGATCGTTTCCCGTGAAGACGTGACGGAGTGCCCGAGCTGTCACAGCCATGAGCTTGCGCAAGACAACGATGTTCTCGATACCTGGTTCTCTTCCGGTCTGTGGCCGTTCTCCACGCTGGGCTGGCCAGAGGATAGCGAGGACATGAAGTATTTCTATCCGACAAACGTTCTGGTAACAGGCTACGACATCATCTTCTTCTGGGTTGCCCGCATGATTTTCAACGGCTTGGAGTTCACCGGACAAAATCCGTTTGAAACCGTGCTGATCCACGGAATCATCCGTGACTCGGAAGGACGCAAAATGTCCAAGTCGCTTGGAAATGGTGTCGATCCGATGGAAGTGATTGAGAAATATGGGGCAGATGCGCTGCGCTATACATTGGCAACAGGCAACTCTCCAGGGAACGACCAACGCTTCTACTGGGAAAAGGTGGAGGCGAACCGCAACTTCGCCAACAAGATCTGGAATGCTTCTCGTTTCGCTCTGATGAATCTGGAAGGCTTCCGCTATGAAGATATCGACCTTAGCGGCGAGCTCTCTACACCGGATAAATGGATTTTGTCTCGACTGCAAGCTACGATTGCCGATGCGACCCGCTTGACAGATGCATTTGAGTTCGGCGAAGTTGGCCGTGTCCTCTACAACTTCATTTGGGATGATCTTTGCGACTGGTACATCGAAATGGCAAAGCTGCCGCTCTACGGTACCGATGAGGCTGCGAAGAAGACGACGCAATCGGTACTTGTAACAGTACTCGACCAAACGCTGCGTTTGCTGCATCCATTCATGCCGTTCATCACGGAAGAAATTTGGCAGGCACTTCCGCACCAAGGGGAGAGCATTACGGTCGCTGCATGGCCAACTGACAACGAGCAGTGGATCTTTGCTGATGCAGAAGCGGAAATGGGTCTTTTGATGGAAGTCATTCGCAGTGTCCGCAACATCCGTGCGGAAGTGAATGTGCCGATGTCCAAAAAAATCGAGCTGCTGATCAAGCCAAGCGATGCTCTCGCTAATGAGCGTCTCAAGCGTGGGGAAGACTACCTCACTCGTTTCTGCAATCCGGAGCGCCTCGAAATTAGCGAGCAGCTGACGACTCCAGACAAAGCGATGTCCGCTGTGATTACAGGAGCAGAGCTGTTCCTGCCTTTGGCAGGCTTGATCGATTTGGAGCAAGAGCTCAAGCGTCTGGAAAAAGAACTGGCAACGCTGCACAATGAAGTGGACCGGATTGAAAAGAAATTGAACAACGCCGGCTTCATGGCAAAAGCACCGGAAAAAGTAGTAGCTGAAGAAAGAGCGAAAATGGCGGATTACATGGAAAAGCGGGATAAGGTCGTTGCTCGACTGGCTGAATTGAAGAGCGAATGATCCGCTGATCCAGCGCATATTTTTGAGAATGGAGCATGGTAGTATGCATGCAGAAGAACGATTTGTGGAATACAAGCAAGCCCTTGACTGGCTGCATGGACTTCTCCGCTTCGGCCAACGGCCGGGGCTGGAGAGGATGCAGTGGGTGCTCGGTGAGCTGGGCAATCCGGAGCGCAGAGTTCCTTTTATTCACGTTGCAGGTACGAATGGAAAGGGATCGACCTGCGCATTCCTGACCCAAATGCTCATGGAGGCAGGGTATAGCGTAGGAACGTTTACCTCCCCGTATTTGATCGATTTTCGCGAGCGTATTCGTTACAATGGCAGCATGATTGAAGAAGAAGATCTGCTGCAGCTGGCAAACGAAGTGCGTGTGCTGGTAGATCGCTGTGAAAAAGAGACGGAATTCGGTTCTCCAACCGAGTTCGAAGTGATCACGCTCATCGCTATTCTCTATTTCGCGAGAGTAAAGCTTCCTGCGGTAGTTGTATGGGAAACAGGGCTTGGTGGTCGATTGGATTCCACAAATGTGGTGATTCCACTGGTTTCCGTCATCACGAACATCGGGCTGGATCATACAAGTGTGTTAGGCGACAATCTGGTCGATATCGCAGGGGAAAAAGCCGGTATCATCAAACCAGGTGTGCCTGTAGTCACGGGAGAGCGTCGATCTGAAGTGCTCGCCGTTTTCCATGAAAAAGCCAAGCAGACAAGAAGCACGGTCTACGAGATCGGGACCCATTTTGCCGGTGAGCAAGTCGAGGAGAAGCTGGGTGAACAGCAGTTCCGTTACAGAAGTAGGCTCCGCCGCAACGAGGAAACCTATCGTTTGACCATGAATGGCATCCATCAGACGGACAACGCATCGGTCGCGTTGATGACGATCGATATCCTACGGAACTACTTCTCATTCCTGCTGGAGGACGAAGAAATATTTCGCGGTTTGCAACAAACGCGTTGGCCTGGTCGTCTAGAAATCGTCTCCCCGAGACCGTTGGTGATCTTGGATGGGGCACACAACCAGGAAGGAATGGAGGCGCTCGCAGGCAGTCTGGAGAGGCTGTTGCCAGAGGGTGCCCGTTTGCATCTGCTGTTTTCCGGCTTGGCGGATAAGCCGCTCTCCCATATGGCTGAGACGCTTTTGCCGCTACAGTCGCGGATAGAGTCCCTCTATGTAACGACTTTCGACTTCCCTCGTGCTGCAGAAAGCGAAATGCTGCACGATGCCTTCCACACAGGAGGATGGGAAGCGGAAAAACTGGAGGCCGTCCCTGACTGGCGAGCATTTCTCCTTTCTTGGATGCGTGAGAAGCAATCAGCGAAGGCGGATGACTGGTTAGTCGTCTGCGGATCGCTCTACTTCATCGCCCAAGTGCGCGCATTCTTTCCCACTACAGTAGAAGAGGCAGGTGAATAGGGTGGATCAGGCAGAGCACGTCCACTTTGTGGGTATAGGCGGATATGGTATGAGTGCTATTGCCCGCGTCTTGATTGACCTTGGATACAAGGTAACCGGTTCCGATGTCGCCATGAACGATTTGGCGAAGAAGCTGGAAGCAAGAGGGGCGGCCGTACATATAGGCCATTCTGCAAGCCATGTGGAGGGAGCAGACATCATTGTATACTCCACCAGTATTCCAAAAGATAACCCTGAGGTCGTAGCGGCAGAAGCAAAAGGCATTCCCGTCCTGCATCGTTCGCAAATGCTTGCCCAAATTCTGAACGAGCGTACCGGTGTTGCGGTTGCAGGAGCGCACGGGAAAACGACGACGACTTCCATGATCTCCCATGTTTTAGAGGAGTGTGGAGTCGATCCGACCTTTATCATCGGCGGAGAGCTGATGAACGCAGGAACGAATGCAAAAGCAGGCAGCAGTGACTATGTGATTGCGGAAGCGGACGAGAGCGATGGTTCCTTCCTCGAGTATCGTCCTGTATATGAGATCGTTACCAGTATCGAACCCGATCACCTGGAGCATTTCGATGGTGACTTTAATAACCTGAAACAAGCGTACGTGAAATTTCTGAGTCACCTAAAGCCAGGCGGAAAAGCGGTCCTGTGTATCGACGACCAGCATGTAAGGGAAGTGCTGCCGTCTGTTACCGAAACAGTTGTCACGTATGCCATCGAAAAGCCGTTCGTGGACACGGCCGATTTTCGGGCAGTTTCCATCGAGTGTGGAGATCGGCGCAGCCGCTGCCAAGTCTACCATCGCGAGCAGCTGCTGGGAGAGCTGATCCTGACAGTTCCGGGCAAGCACAATATTGCGAACGCGCTGGCTGCGATCATCGTCTGCCTGGATACAGGCTTGTCGTTTGAACAAATTGCAAACGCCTTAACTTCGTTCCGGGGTGCGAAGCGTCGTTTCCAAATCATCGGAGAGGCGCGTGACATTCTCGTGGTAGACGATTATGCGCACCATCCGACGGAAATCATAGCGACGCTGAAAGGTGCCAAGGCATCTGGGCGACGTGTGATCGCGGTATTCCAGCCGCAGCGCTATACGAGAACTTTTTTCCTGATGGATGAGTTCAGCCGTGCGTTCGCGGACGCAGATGAGGTCATCATCACGGATATTTACTCACCTGCAGGGGAAGCCAAGATCGAAGGCGTATCCTCTGAGGTACTGGTGCAAAAAATTCGGGTGAACAGCCATGAACGGGCGCAGTACATCCCGACGAAAGAACAGCTGCAGGAACAGCTGTTTCACGATCTGAAGCCTGGCGACCTGGTGCTGACCATGGGGGCGGGCGACATTTGGAAGTCAGCTTTCTGGCTTGCAGAAAAGCTCGGTAAATAAAGAAGACGCTCGTGCAGAAAAAGGTTTGGACCCATTCGGTTCAAGCCTTTTTCTTATTTCTTAAGACAAATTATATTTTAGTACCAGATACTAATAGTTGGTGTTATAATGAGGTTATAAAAAGAAGAGGTGATGAATCATGACGCTTCGCTCCCAAGCTAGAATTACGGCAATCGGCACTTATGTTCCGGACCGCAGACTGACGAATGCTGATCTGGAAAAAATGGTGGATACATCCGATGAATGGATTTTGCAAAGAACCGGGATTCATGAACGCCGAATCGCCAGCGAAAAGCAATTCACCAGCCATCTTGCCATAGCTGCTGTAGAAAATATGATCAAGCAATACGACAAGTCAGTCGAAGATGTCGATATGATTCTCGTGGCGACCTCGACCCCTGACTATCCGTTTCCGAGCGTCGCCAGTCAATTACAGGCGCACTTTGGCATCGAGCAAACCGGAGCCATGGATCTGAGTGCCACCTGTGCGGGCTTTACGTACGCACTGCATACAGCAAACGCATTAGTCAGCTCCGGGATGCATCGAAAAGTGCTGGTTGTCGGTGCGGAGACGCTTTCGAAGGTGACAGACTATACGGACCGGACGACCTGCATCTTATTCGGAGACGGTGCTGGTGCGGTACTGGTGGAGTATGACGAAGCCAATCCAAGCTTTCGTTCTGTTTACTTGGGGACAAAAGGGGACGGGGGTATACACGTATATCGATCGGGGCTTGCCAAAACGATGGCTGATCGTGAGCTTACGGGCGACGGGTGCATCGTCCAAAACGGCAGAGAAGTGTACAAATGGGTGGCGACAACCATTCCCCGTGGGATGAAGGAGGTCGTTCACCGAGCAGACGCGACGCTGGAGGAAGTAGATTGGTTCATCCCGCATAGTGCCAACCTGCGCATGATTGAATCCGTTTGTGAAAAGAGTGAATTTCCCATCGAGAAGACGCTTTATAGCCTGGAGTATTACGGCAATACCTCGGCAGCGACGATTCCCCTCGCTTTGGACAAAGGCATTCGGGAAGGATCGGTTAAAGAGGGAGACACCCTCTTGCTGTACGGATTTGGGGGTGGCCTCGTCCACGCCGGCATGCTCATAACCTGGAATCCTTCCAATCGCTCCTGAATACCTTGAAGTCGTCCGCGGGTCAATCAACCTCGCAGGGCGACTTTTTTTGTGCCAGTGAGCAAGCGGAAAATGGACATGCAGGTTCGTCAAACATGAATCTCTTCGTACGATGCGGGGAGGATTTTTTCGGAAATGAGGGAGACCGTGCACATGCATTGGCTGCTACTTGTGGGGATTTGTTTCTATCTTTCCTGGACAGATATGCGACAAAGACGGATACCGAACATCGTGCTTTTGGTAAGCGGCATTTTCACGGGTCTTTTCGGGATTTTTCTTTGGGGATGGGAGCAGTGGATGGAGCATCTTTTCCTCACAGGAGGAATCCTGCTCGCATTTGGCCTGATTGCTTGGCATCGACCGGCACTCATCGGCATGGGAGACGTAAAACTGCTAGGACTTCTAGGGTTTGCGCTAGGTATGAGAGGGTTTGTCCTCACCATGACATGGGCTTGTGCGATGGCGTTTCTGGTATCCCTGCTCTTGCTGCTGCTAAAACGAATCGACAGCCGTACCCCCATTCCTTTTGCTCCGTTTCTGACTGTTGGACTGCTCGTGTATGGGCTTGGCATCTCGTTGTCATAACCTGTCCTTGGACAACGTAAGCTAGTAGAAAGAGCCTGTTGCAGGGGGGCATGGTTGTGAGCGGAGAAAAAAGAAGCAATGTCACTGTCAAAATGAACGGAAAGTTCTGGGATGAAAAAAGAGAAAGTGCCAAGCCGGCTGAAACGGTGAAAACGGTGAACACAGAAAAAGGAACGGGGAAACGGACGATCCCTTTTCCTACTCAGCCGATCGTTGAAAAGGGAAACGAAGCCTGGGAACGCATGATGCAGCTGCGAAGCCGCGCAGAGCGGGAGCCTAGCAGAGAGACGGGAATCGTTTTGGAAGAATCCACAGAAGCTCGCTTTGAAGACGATCAAGAGGAGAGTGTGCTGAGCAAAAGGCCGGCGACACGTTTGTTTTCTTCATGGACGAAGAGACCCATTTTTCGGACGGTGCTGACAACGGGTGGCGGTATTGCGATCGGCCTCTTGTTCGGCTTCCTCGTCCTCACCGTCTTTTCGGAAAAGGAGCTGTCCCAGTCGTATCGGAATGTCCTGAGCGACACGGTCCAAACGCTGACAGCAAATCCGGCAGCAGGGTCTCCCGAGGGACAGCTGCCTATCGCGGGTCCCGTTTTGCCAGGAATGGATCGGCCAATGACAGATGCGCCTGCATCACCAGCCTCAGGGGTACCGACAGATGTCAAAGTGCAGCTACCCGATTTGAAGATGTTTGTTGCCCAAGCAGGGGTATTTTCGCCAGATGCCTCGGCGCAAGCTGCCGTCGAGCCGCTCGATAAGCTGGGTGTTCCGCACCTGCTCTACAAGGACACGGCTAATCAGTACATGTTTGCGGCAGCAGCCCCGACGAGAGATGCTGTGCTCGGATTTGCGACGAACCTGAAGAGCAAGGGCGTGGATGTGTATGTAAAGGAATTCTCCTTTCCGACCTATCAAGGGACAGTGGGTGTGGCCTCAGCCAATTCTTCCGCCGCTCCAGATTTGAACGTATTTTTTGCCAACGGAATAAAGCTTGCACAGACACTTTCCGCTCACTCCGGGCAAGTGATTACCAACGCCCAGCCCGTTCTTTCTACGGAAGAGGCAGCCGCGATGAAGGAGCAGCATCGCCAATTCCTGGAGGAAAGCCGTCTCGTTTCGGCGCAGGCAGGCACAACGCCATACTTTAGTGAAATGGTGAATGGCATCAATCAGGCGATGGATGCACGCGACAAAATGGCGGAGGCAAATGCGGGCAAGAAGGCGCAAAGTGCTGAATCGTATGCCTGGCAGGTTCAGGCAGGCGTGTTGAAGTATTTGGAGAATTATGCGGCCTGGGTCAAACAGGCGCAAAAAACCGAATAATCAGCCATGGAACAGACTTCCGCAAAGGTTTTCTTGCAGGAGGTCTTTTCTTTATTTACAGTAACTACCAGGAGTATTCGGGGATTGTTTCGTACCCTCCCATTTGCTACACTTATTGATGGCAAAAAGAGAATCCCTAGTAAACAGGGAGTGGGAAGGTTATGGGGAAAGATACACTAATACTATTGCTTCTTCTGGCTTGTGGACTATTGTGTGGCAGCATTATCGGGGAGATTTTGGAGCCCTGGATCCCTTTCCTCATGAAGAGCAAAGAATTAAGATGGTCACCCTCGGCGGATTTAGAAATTTTGAAGTACGACCTGAACTTTCAGGTAAAACTAAATCTAGCCAGTGTAGGAGGGTTAGCCCTCGCTTTTTGGATACATCGACGAATGAAGTAGGTTGAAAAACGATGAAAACACAAACATCTCTTATTCTTGCCTCATCCTCGCCGCGTCGCAGAGAATTGCTGCACACCTTGGGTCTCACTTTTACCGTGCAGACGAGTGACGTGGACGAGACGACTGCGCCTGGCATGTCCCCAAAAGAAGTAGTGGAAGAATTGGCGGTTCGAAAGGCGCAGACGGTCGCTTCTACCTGCAGGGAAGGGGTAGTAGTGGGGTCGGATACGATTGTCGTTCTCGACGATCAGATTTTAGGCAAGCCGTTGGATGAGGCTGATGCGTTTCACATGCTGTCCATGCTGCAAGGCCGCGAGCATACTGTATACAGCGGAGTGGCACTGATTGATGCAGCTACAGGACGAGCAGAGGTTGCGCACAGTCACACACTGGTGCGGATTCGCTCTCTCTCAGAATCCGAAATAAAAGCTTACATTGCGACGCGAGAGCCGATGGATAAAGCTGGCTCGTATGCGATCCAAGGAATCGGTGCGACGATTGTGGAAGGCATCACCGGTGATTATTTTACCGTGGTCGGACTTCCTCTCTGTCTCACAGCCAAGATGCTTTCCCGCTTTGGAATCACTGTTTTGTAAGCAATATATTGCCTGGTTTCAAGCGGCAACGGCGTTCCATCACATGTTCATCTCCGAGCCAGCCGTTTCCGAATTATCGAATGGCTGGAGGTCGGTTCAAATGCCAACAAATACCTGTAACAAAACCGTGCTCAAAAACGTCCCTTACTATGACCGTCCACGCGAAAGACTGCTTCGCGTGGGAGCGGACCAACTGTCTGATACAGAACTGCTGGCTATTTTATTGCGGACAGGCACAGAGAAAGAGACGGCATATGAGCTGGCACAGAATCTGTTGGCCAGGTTCGGCGACTTGAGGGAATTGGCCCAGGCCTCTCACGCTGAGTTAATCGAACAAAAGGGAATTGGTCAGGTCAAGGCGATCGAAATGCACGCCGCGTTTGAGCTGGGAAGAAGGCTCACGGGTGTGCCGCGGCAGAGCCGTGCAGCTATTCGATTGCCCCGTGATGTGGCTGATTTGATGATACCTGAGTTGGCTCATTTGACACAGGAACACTTTGTTTGTCTCTTCCTCAATACCAAGAACCGGGTTATTGGCAAGCAGACGATTTTTGTAGGCAGTTTGGACGCTTCGATCGTGCACCCTAGAGAGGTTTTCAAGGAAGCTATACGTCGCAGCAGTGCATCGGTGATTTGCCTACATAACCATCCAAGCGGCGATCCTACACCCAGCCGGGAAGATATTGCGATTACGCAAACGCTGCGAGATGCAGGTGAGCTGGTGGGAATTGCACTCTTGGATCATGTAATCATTGGGGATGGAAAGTATGTCAGCTTGAAAGAGCAGGGGTACTTCTAAAAGACAATTTGCTTGCAACTGTAAATATCGGAAGGAGTTTTTTTATGTTTGGTGGATTTACACGTGACTTGGGGATTGACCTCGGCACTGCCAATACACTGGTGTTTGTAAAAGGAAAAGGAATTGTGGTAAGGGAGCCGTCCGTTGTGGCGATTCGCACCAACAACAATTCGATTGAAGCGGTAGGGAATGCGGCGAAAAGCATGATCGGACGTACTCCAGGCAATATCGTGGCCGTTCGCCCGATGAAGGATGGGGTCATTGCGGATTTTGATACGACCGCAACCATGATGCGCTACTTTATTAACCAGGCCCAAAAAAATCAAGGCCTGTTCAGCCGCCGTCCGAATGTCATGGTATGTGTGCCATCCGGTATTACTGCAGTAGAAAAACGTGCGGTGGAAGATGCGACGAAGCAAGCGGGAGCGAAGGAAGCGCACACGATTGAAGAACCATTCGCAGCGGCAATCGGTGCGGATCTTCCTGTTTGGGAGCCGACAGGGAGCATGGTTGTCGATATCGGTGGCGGTACGACTGAAGTCGCGATCATTTCCTTGGGTGGGATCGTTACCTCCCGTTCCATTCGCGTAGCAGGCGATGAGATGGACGAAGCGATTATTCAGTACATCAAACGCAGATACAATCTGATGATCGGGGAGCGCACAGCTGAGACGCTGAAGCTGGAAATCGGTTCTGCGATCGCACCGGACGAGCCAGAAAATGTAGAAATCCGCGGTCGCGATCTGGTGACAGGTCTGCCGAAAACGTTGTCCGTCAGCAGCTCGGAAATTGCAGACGCCTTGGCAGAAACCGTATCTGCTATCGTGGAAGCAGTGAAGGTGACTCTGGAGAAAAGTCCGCCAGAGCTGGCTGCCGACATCATGGATCGAGGCATTGTACTGACTGGTGGCGGAGCATTGCTGCGAAATCTGGATCGCTTGCTGAGCAAAGAAACAGGCATGCCTGTGCACGTGGCAGAAAATGCACTGGACTGCGTTGCGATCGGAACAGGACGTGCATTGGAGAACATTCACCTGTTCAAGTCAAAGCACGGCATCACCTCTTCCCGACAAAAACGGGGTAAATAAACGGAGGTTAGGGCATGTCGTTTTTCGGGAACAAGCGGCTGATTATTGTGCTCGTCGGCTTGGTTCTGCTCATCTCTGTCGTGGGTTTTACTTCCCGTGAACGAGTGAAGCTGACCTGGCCCGAGATGTTTTTTAAAGATACCTTCAGCGTGGTGCAGGGCTTTTTTTATCGCCCTGCCCAGGCTGTTTCTGGCTTTTTTCAGGAAGTAGACGATGCGTACAATGTCTACGAGGAAAACAAGGCACTGAAGGCTGGGCTCGATCAATACGCCCGTATGTCTGCCGAATTGCTTGATTTGCAAGCGGAGAATACGCGTTTGAGAGAAGCGCTTCAGGCAAAAGAATCACTCAAATCCTACCAGCTCCGTTTTGCAGAGGTCGTTGCCCGTAACCCGGATACCTGGAACAACGTCATAACAATCGATAAGGGACTGAAGCAGGGGATCCGAAAAGACATGGCGGTAATTACGTCCAAGGGCTTGATCGGGCGAGTGCAGAGTGTAGCCAACTTTTCATCTTCGGTTGAACTCTTGACCAGTTATGAACGACGCGACCATATTTCGGCTGTTATCCAAACGACACAGGTCGTGAACGGTCAAACGACGGTGCACCCTGTGAGCGGGGTCGTTGAGGAATACGATCCACAGGAGCGTTTGCTCATCATGCGGAAGATTCCTTGGGGACAGAAAATTGAAGCAAAGCAGCAAGTCATCACTTCGGGTCTAGGCGGAGTAGTTCCGCGAAACCTGCCCATCGGTTACATCGTGCGGGTAGAACCTGACGATTACGGTTTGACCCAGACGGCGTACATTCAACCGAGTGCCGACTTCTCACAATTAAATGAAGTCATGATCGTGGAAAGAAACTTTTCCATCTCCCCGACCGGAGAGCTGATCCCTCAGCAAAATGCCGGCCAGGCAACGAATGTACCGAATCAAGGGACCTCGACCTCACAGGTTGGGGGTGGGCAGTAATGCAACGCTTTATTTTGACGCTAACAGTACTGGTCCTGTTCCTTCTAGAAGGAACTGTCGTTCAAGTGATTGCAACAGCTACATGGGGTCTGTCGTGGATGACAGTACCCCGCTTTGCGCTAGTATGCTGCATCCTCATTTCCATGTTCATGGGCAGGCGGGAAGGTCTCTACTACGGACTCGCGTTCGGCTTTTTGCAGGATGTACTTTTCGGACAGGTCATCGGCATTTACACGATGTCCATGATGGTAGCGAGCTATTTTGCAGGCTTGATTGTTTTGCTGTTCCAGCGTGGATTTGGCATGGTATTCGTAACAAGCGCCCTGATCCTGTTTGGTCATGAGTGGCTGCTCTACAGTTTGTTCCGACTGTTTTCGGCTGCGCCCTATGACGTCCAATGGATGCTGAACCGCCAAATTTTGCCAAGTGTCATACTCAACCTCGTTGTGACACTGCTGATTTATGTCCCGATCATGAGAATGTGCAACAAGATTCAGGCGAAGAAGCGAGATTTGCACGCAGAATAACCATGATTACGGCGTATCTGTAAGGAGGGGAGAACTCGTGGAGGAAACGAAAGAACCGAAATCGCATATACCGATTCGGCTGAACATTTTGTTCCTGATCGTGTTCCTGTTTTTTGCCGCTATCATTTTGCGTCTCGCTTTCGTGCAGCTGGTAGAAGGAGAGCAGTACCGACATGAGCTGGAGAAATTCAGTATTCGCGAGCTGCCGATTTCAGCTCCGCGGGGCAGGATTCTCGACAAGAATGGAGCGGTGCTCGTCTCCAACAAGCCGGTTTATACGGTGCAGTATGTGGAAGAGCAAGGACAGGATATTGATGAAGAAAAAGTAGCAGATCGCCTGGCCAAAATCCTGATTCCCGATGGAGGGAAATTGGGGACGGACAAAGAGCTGCTGAAAAAAACCATTGAGCTGCGGTCTACATTGCCGGTAGCTTTTGATGAGAAGAAAACGAATGAGCTGAAGGCGCTGATCACGCCGAAGCTCCAGCTGGTTCCAAAGCAGGAGCAGGTCGATTCGATGTCCGACTACAACCTGGTGAAGACGGCTCTGTACGTGGGGCTGCGCGTACGCTCTCCTTTTGATGATAAAGAGAGAGAGACCGTCATCAACAAATTGAAAACGAGCATGAAGAACGGCAATGCTACGGCACTGGATGGACTGTCCGACCTGGAGCTGCTAAAGACGGCGTTCAATGCAAATGTCCAGTTCTCCCTTACACTGGATAAAGAAGACCG
This sequence comes from Brevibacillus nitrificans, assembly GCF_003710965.1. NCBI lineage: Bacteria > Bacillati > Bacillota > Bacilli > Caryophanales > Paenibacillaceae > Brevibacillus > Brevibacillus nitrificans. Next base: position 877,064 of record NZ_RHHU01000010.1, read on the forward strand.
CGATGATTTGATCAAGGAAGTAAAGGCACAAATCAGGCAGCTGCCGACACCTGCTCAGCTCTCGGACAAGTCTGACATGGATTTGCTCCGTTACGCCTCCTTGTTCGAACTGGACGTACCTCTGCCTTTGACGGATCAACAGCGCCAGTTCCAGTGGCATAAGCTGTCCCTGCTTCAGGAAATGCGCTCTCCGCAAATGGCGAGCTACATCCCGCGTCGTGTGAAGGTAAACATCACACAGCAGGAAATGTTCCAGATCGAGGAGAGACGGACAGAGCTGCCGGGGATCAGCGTAGAGCTGGAGCCGGTCAGACAAATCATGCCCGACCCCGATGGTACAGCCTTTGGCACGCACTTCCTCGGGTACATCAATGCGATTCGCCCGGAGAGCTTAAAGGAATACGAGGCACAAGGGTATAATGCCATCGACCGTGTAGGGGTAACCGGGCTTGAAGCCTACTACGAGCGATACCTGCGTGGAAAAGACGGGATCATGGATGTCCACGTCAACAAAAACTCGGAGACGGTTGAGAAGACCATGCGTCAGGCACCGGAACCGGGTAATGATCTCGTGCTTGCCCTGGATTGGCGCTTCCAGAGCAAGGTAGAGGCTATTTTAAAGGAAGAAGTCGAAGCCTATAAAAAGAAGCCAACCACGCCAAAGGAATTTAAGGATGCTCACGTAATGGCCATGAACCCGAATACGGGGGAAATTCTGGCGATGGCGAGCTACCCTGACTACAATCTAAATCTGTACTACGACCGGAAAGAGTTTAACAAGGTATACTCCTCGTTGATTCTCCCGAACGAATCCAACCGTTTTATTTACACGCCTTACCCGCCGGCTTCCACATATAAGCCGCTGTCTGTCATGATTGCCTTGCAGGAAGGGTTAACCACTCCGAATGAAACTATCTATGACCGCGGAGGCTTGGAGGTAGGGACTTCGTACAAGCGGAACTGGAAAGCGGGAGGACACGGTCCGGTCAATGCGAGACGTGCCCTGCAAGTATCCAATAACACGTACATGTACGAAATGGCGATTCGTCTGGCAAAGAAAGGCACACAAGGCTGGGAGAAACAGTTTTCCGTACTCGACTTTTACAATGCGCAGTTTGGTCTCGGGGTAAAAACCGGTATTGACTTGCCGGGAGAAAAAACAGGCTGGGAAAACCCCAACTTGTACTACGGTAACCTGGCGGATGCGATGATCGGGCAGTACGATCTGTTTACCCCCATTCAGATCGCGCAGTATATATCGACGATTGCCAACGGTGGCTACCGGATTCGTCCGCATCTCGTCAAAGAAATCCGCAGAGGGACGACAGATCCGAAAAAACCGGGACAGACGCTGACTTTGATTGAGCCGCAAGTCTTGAATCGGGTAAACATCGATCCGAAGTACATTCAGGTCGTAAAAGAAGGGATGCACTTGGTTACGCAACCAGGTGGTACCGTTTCCCGTGCCTTTACTGGCTTGCCGTACAATGTCGCTGCCAAGTCTGGTACCGCTCAGACTGGGCGTCGGGCAGAGAACGCGCTGGTCGTAGGGTTTGCTCCTTACGAAAATCCGCAAATCGTGTTTGTTGTCGTGGCACCTAACAGTTTGAAGGACGGAACCTCCAGTTCGGATGCAACCGGTCCCATTTCTCGTCGTTTGCTGGAGGCGTATGACGAATTAAACCCGGGTGTGCTGCACCCAGCATCGCCCACTTCTTCATCCACAACCAAGCCTTAAAGGTTCAAATGGCGTGATGTGACCCGATTCGGCAAATTTTTCAAGTAGAGCAGGAAAAAAGTTTCTGTATGGCGAATGGTATCGGTCGAGGTGAAACAGGTGACGACTGTGAAAAGCAAGGTCACAATCAAAGGAACAAAAGAGGGGCTCGTCTTCTTCATGGACGATACCTGTTCCTTCGAAGAACTGCTGACCGATGTGCGTGAAAAAATAGAGCATAGCCATCAACAGATTTTGTCAGGACCGCTGATTCGGGTTTCCATTAAATTGGGGAAAAGATACTGCTCACCAGAGCAACAGGAGCAGTTGACTCAAATTATCCGGCAAAAGGGGAATCTGGTCATTCATACCGTCGAGGCGGATGTGATCACAAAAGAGGAAGCTTTTGCCGAACGCCTGAAAACACATTTTTCCGTCCAGGTACACACGGTTCGCTCTGGTCAAGTACTCGAGTACGACGGAGACTTGCTCCTTTTGGGGGATGTCAACCCGGGAGGAATCGTTCGCAGTACGGGAAATATCTATGTTCTGGGTCATCTGCGAGGCTATGCGCATGCAGGGATCGATGGTGACAGTCAGGTCATTATTGCCGCAGCGGTGATGAGTCCTACCCAGCTGAGGATTGCCGATGTAATCAGCAAGCCGGGGGAAGAGTGGACCAATCATTCCGGGGGTACAGAGTTTGCGTACCTGGAAAATGGAACGATGCTGGTGGCGAAAATGAACTATCTGGCGCGGATCCGACCAGAACTGGGAGAAAAGAAGGCTTGAGGCTTTGTGGGTAGAGTGAAGAGGGGGAACGGACGTGGGGATAGGAATAGTCGTAACTTCGGGGAAAGGCGGCGTGGGTAAGACGACCACCTCCGCGAATTTAGGTACTGCGCTTGCTTTGCTGGGACAAAAGGTGTGCATGGTCGATACGGATATCGGTCTGCGCAACCTGGATGTAGTCATGGGCTTGGAGAATCGGATCATTTACGATCTGGTCGACGTTGCAGAAGGCGCATGCCGATTGCAGCAGGCATTGATTAAGGACAAGCGATTTGAAAATCTGTCGCTTTTGCCGGCTGCCCAGACGAAAGACAAGTCTGCAGTTACACCTGAACAAATGGAAGAAATCGTTACGCAATTGAAACGAGAATTCGATTATGTCATCATCGACTGCCCTGCCGGAATTGAGCAAGGCTTCCGCAATGCAGTGGCTGGTGCTGATCAGGCGATAGTCGTTACGACACCGGAAAAAGCGGCAGTACGTGACGCTGACAGGATTATCGGACTCTTGGAGCGCGAAAAGGTCGGCATGCCGAAGCTGGTTATCAACCGTGTGCGTTCGCATATGGTGAAAAATGGTGATATGCTGGATGTAGAGGACATTCTGGATTTGCTCGCCATTGACTTGATCGGTGTGGTACCGGATGATGATCATGTCATCAAATCAGCAAACCAAGGCGAGCCAGCTGTGATGAACCACGAGTCTCGCGCTTCCATCGCGTATCGCAATATTGCCCGCAGACTTTTGGGTGAAGCTGTACCCCTGCAGCCATTAGAAGAAAAAGCAGGGATGTTCCATAAAATGCGCAAGTTTTTTGGCTTGAAATAGGTTAGGCATGGCTCCCGTCTGAAAAAGGTGGGAGCCACGTTTTCTAGGAGGACGAGCATGGACCTGGAAAAACGACATTTGAAAACTGTCGACTGGACCATCATCATGATTTTGGTGGGGCTCGGGATCTTCAGTTACCTGGGAATCTCCGGTTCTGCCGCAGGTGTCGATAAAGCTCATCAGCAGGTCGTCTGGTACATCGTTGGATTTGCCGTACTAGTGGGTACCTTGTTGTTTGACTACCGCCTGTTCTACAACATGTCGTATGTTTTGTACGCGATCGGGCTGATCCTCTTGATCGGGGTTTTTCAGACAAAGCCGATCAACAATACAACAAGCTGGTATGATCTGGGACCTGTGCTGCTGCAGCCGTCAGAGCCGATGAAGCTGTTCACCATTTTGACGGTAGCCCGGTTCATGGCAAAGCGGGCCGAGGATCCGGATCGGTTTTACTATTTTTACAAGCTCATCCCGGTGGCCTCGCTCGTAGGCGTTCCGCTGCTGTTAATTCTGATACAGCCTGACTTGGGGACGGCCCTTGTCTATACCGGTATGCTTGCAACAATGCTGATTGTCGGTGGGATCCGCTTGAAGCATGTCGTCTACGTGGGAGCTCTTGTAGGCAGCTTTTTTGCTGGTATGACGCTGCTTTATCAATACAAGCAGGAGATTTTCTTTAAGATCATCAAGCCGTACCAATGGGATCGGATCATCTTCTGGATGGATCCGGATCTGGAGGCGATGGGAAGAGGCTTTCAGCTAAAGCAGGCTTTGATCGCGATTGGCTCTGGCCAGCTCTTTGGAAAAGGAATCGATACACCGACGCAAGCGAGCTTCGGTTGGGTTCCGGTCGGGGAGAGCGACTTTATCTTCACGGTCATTGCAGAAAAGCTTGGGTTTATGGGTGCAGGGCTTCTAATGATCCTGTTCTTCTTTTTGATTTATCGCATGATCCGTATCGCGATGGAAGCCAAAGATCCATTTGGCTCCTATGTAGTAGCGGGTGTGGTCGGCATGCTGACCTTCCAAATCTTTGAGAACATCGGCATGACGATCCAGTTGATGCCGATCACCGGGATTCCGCTTCCCTTTATTAGCTACGGGGGGAGCTCGCTGATTACGAACTTCCTGATTATCGGTGTAGTTTTGAATGTCGGCATGCGCAAGGACAAGCTGCGTTTTGACTAAAAAGCGTGACAAATGGAAGGCGCTGTGATAAAATCATCCTAAGTTAACCATTTTTACAAGTAATAGTGTTTGATGGATTGGTTATGGAGTCGTACCGGTTGAGTGTGACGAACCATTTGTCAATCTCAGCTATGTACGACTTTTTTCCTTGACGCAAAAAGCTTTCTGTAAAAAAGGGTTGACGCTACACTTTTTCGCCTCGTGGGGCGTAATGTTCAGGGAGGTTTTGTTTCATGCAACAAGGTATCGTAAAATGGTTCAATGCGGAAAAAGGATACGGCTTCATCCAAGTTGAAGGTGGAGACGACGTATTCGTACACTACAGCGCGATCCAGTCAGAAGGTTTCAAATCTCTGGACGAAGGTCAAAAGGTTGAGTTCGAAATCGTTCAAGGTAGCCGTGGACCTCAAGCTGCTAGCGTAACTAAACTGTAATTTAACTTCGGCAGATTCAGAGGCAGTCTCTCAATGGGGAGACTGTCTTTTTTGTTTTTCAAGAACCTATTGATACGAAATGCCCACCTGGACACGGGTCATAAAGCAGGTAGACAAGTCATAAGATGGTACAAAGGCTTGGCCTGCGGAGGGATGAGGATGTTTCGTGAAGTCGATCGGGTGAAAGAGAGAAGACGGGAGAGGTTAGAGCGGATCCGCATGCAGCCGCGGGACAGCTTTTCGCCTTTTGTGGATGATTGGAAGGATCCTATTGAGCCTACTGCGGAGCCGTTCGCCTTTTCCCTCAAAGAGGAAGATCCGGTGAATCACCGCCATTCACATGAGACGTGGGGGCTGCAAATTCTTGCATCGGTACTGTTAGTCGGCGCAGCTTACTTGCTCTTTCAGACGTCGCTCATTCCCGCAACGTGGAAAAACTCGGCACGTGAAGTCATGACCCGCGACTTTAATTTTTCGGGTGTGGCCGATTGGTATGAAGCACGGTTTGGCTCGTTGCCTACTCTGCTTCCTTCTCTACATGGTCCGAATGCTGTACCTGCAGCGGGTACGACGACAAAACAGGTGGATGCTTGGAAACTGCCGGCGAACTGGAAGGTAGTCAAGTTCTTTGAACCGAAAAGTGCAAAAGTCGTACTGACCACGGCTTTGGATGATCAGGTAACGATTGGTGAAACGGGTTGGGTCACATATGTGGGGGAAAAGCAAGGATACGGTACGACCGTGGTTGTCCGTTTAACGAAAGATCGCGAAGTGTGGTTTGGAAATCTGGAGCGAGTCGCTGTAGCAAAAGATGATGTTTTGCAGGCAGGGCAGGAAATCGGAGTGGCAAGGGCGGTGAACAACAGCTCCAGGCATCTTTATCTGGGGGTCAAGCAGGAGGATCAATTCGTGAATCCGCTGGATGTGATCCCATTTGAGTAGAGCTTTCTTTGGGGTTCGCATTCGCATTCACTTGCTGTTCTGGGCGGTTATTGGCCTGTCGATCATGACGGGCCATTTTTTAGAGGTCCTTACGCTGTTCGTCATTGTGCTCATCCACGAGATTGGCCATGTAGCGATGGCGCGTGAGCTGGGCTGGACCGTGACGGAGGTACAGCTGCTGCCCTTCGGCGGAGTCGCAACGATGGAGGATGCCTATGCGACCGACCCGCTGGATGAAATCGTGGTAGCGCTGGCTGGACCATTCTTGAATGTTGTAATGATGGCTGTCTCCTACTTGTTCTGGTACACGGGCATATGGACAGAGGAATGGGCGTACTTCTTTCTGATCAGCAACGTGACGATCGCTTTGTTTAATTTGCTTCCCATTTGGCCGCTCGATGGCGGGCGAATTGTCCAGGCGATCCTGTGCTGGTTTATGCCTTACCGCCAAGCAGCGATCATTTCGTTGACAGGCAGTACGCTCCTGGCGGGTCTCTTGGTAGGCTTGTCGGCATGGGAGCTTAAGATCAACGTGCTTGTGATCGGGGTATACCTGCTTGCGGTCAATATTCAAGCGTTTCTTCGTTTTCCCTATCAATTCTTTCGTTTTCTCATGGAAAAATACGTTCGGCAGCCGGATGAATACGCCGTTCAGGCACTCAGTGTCGAGCCGGGAGAGACGGTTCTGGAGGTTGCGCACAAGCTGAGGCGAGGGTGCTCCCATCTGTTTTACGTTCAGGGAGCCGGGCTGCTTCCAGAGGAACAGCTTTTGCATGCTTTACTTTTTGAGCAGAAACACGATGCCAAGATCGGTCAGCTTGTCTAAGAAAGGGAATTCCACTCCATAAGCCAGCAGTCTCGCAAGCTTCCTTCGTGCCATTCGTGACGAGGATGCCATTTTACTTTCTGGAAGCCGCATTTTTCGTAGCAGCGTATCGCCCGAGCATTGGAAGCCTGCGGATCGAGAACAACCTTCTGAGCGCCAAAATGCGTAGACAGGTGAACGAGAAGGGTTTGAACGAGGAAGGTCCCAAGGCCTCTGTCCCAGTACGACGGTTCCCCGATGAATTGATCTATGCCGTAGATGATGCTAGAAGGATCATATCCGTACGCCTGCTTGCTCTCCTGATCCAGCGGGTAATACTGGCCGTACCCGATAGGATGTCCGTCATAGAGAAACAGGCAGCGGGACGTATCGTCATCTTTCGGGTAGAAATGCTCATGAACAAGCTGTAGATCATGAGGGCGATCACGTCCTTCGTAATAGTGAAGCACGCGCTCGTCCGAAAGCCACGTAACCAAGAAAGGAGCATCCTGCAAAAGCAGGGGACGCATTTTCAACAAGGCAGCTCTCATCGTCATTTCTCCTTTGGCAGCTTGCCTTTTCTTTTCCAAATACCTGTGATAGGATTACTTCCTGGAAGTCCGAAAGTCCTTTTTTTCGGGCTAATGAGTACGGGACAAGCAGGAAATGGGAGTGTGGTTGTGTTGAAACAAGTAGCGATCAGCGGGAGCGGTGGTGTGCTGCGAGCCGCATTGCTCGAAAACGGGCGGTTGCTTGAGTGGCGTGAGGAGAACGAAGGGCAGGGAGTTTTGGCAGGAGATGTGTATCGCGGTCGGGTCGCGGATGTCTTGCCAGGGATTTCGTCCGCGTTTGTCGATATTGGCGTTGGGCAAAATGCTTATCTGTATGTGGATGACACCTTGCCGAGGAGAGGTTCTGCACCTGGCAAAGCGAATATCAGCGAGCGTGTGCAGGTCGGTGAAAAGGTGATCGTACAGGTGAGCAAGGAAGGCACGGAGCTGAAGGCGCCGAAAGTGACGGCGCGGATTAGCTTGCAGGGCAGGTTCCTCGTGTATCTCCCGGTAGAAGCAGGTGTATCCCTTTCCCGCAAGATTACCGATCCGGCAGTCAGACAGCAGCTCACTGAGAAGCTTTCAGCGCATCTCGCACCTGAAGAAGGCATCATCGTAAGGACGGAGGCGAAAGACGCGCCAGAAGATAGGCTCCGCGAAGAACTGGCTTATTTGAAGAAGCGTTGGCGCGAAATCATGGCTCATGCAGACCAGGTAAAGGGTCCTGGACTTGTGACGAGAGAAATGGCGCTGCTAGAGTCGATCATCAGAGACTTGGCTGCTTGGGGTGTGGAGGAAGTGCTGGTGGAGCACGGTCCTACGCTTCAGCAGGTAAAAGAAGTGATGCGGGTGTTTGCCGAGGAAGACTTGAACAAGCTGCGCGCGTACCAGGGAAGAGAGCCGTTATTTACGCAGCTGGGAATCGATGCGCAGCTTCAGCGGGGATTGAATCGGCAGGTACCGCTGCAAAGCGGGGGGCATCTGGTCATCGATCGAACAGAAGCGATGACGGTTGTCGATGTCAATACGGGCGCATTCACAGGGAAAGGCGGCCAGCAAAGGGAACAGGCGATTACTGCCGCGAATGTGGAAGCTGCTGTAGAAATGGCAGCACAGCTTAGGCTTCGAGATATTGGCGGGATTATTATCATCGATTTCATCGACATGAAGGAAGCGGCGAACAAGGAGAAGGTATTGGCGGTGCTGAAACGGGAGCTCGCCCGTGATCCTGTGCCGTCCACCGTTTTAGGCATGACTGCTCTTGGACTTGTGGAAATGACCAGGAAGCGCGTGCGTGCGAGCTTGTCGGAGAGATTGACGGAACCTTGTGCTGCGTGCGAAGGCCGTGGCCGAGTATGGTCGGTCGATGAAATGAAGCGCCGTCTATGCAGTGAGCTGACGTCTCTTGCGAAAGGCCAAGAGGCAGAGGCAGCGGTAATTGAACTGCCGAAACGGCTGTATCAACCTTTGTCTGAGCTGGGCAGCGAGCAACTGAAGCTGTGGCCTGTGCACTTGTTCCTGATTGAAGCTCCTGCGTTAAAGCCGGACGAGTATCGGATCGTGTACGCAGGTCGCACAGAAGAAGCCAAGCGATTGTACGGAAAACAATCGTAAATGACTTGACTGGGCGCTCTTTGCTGTGATAACCTAAGGTTTGTCATGCAGCTATGTCTCGTGCATACTGTAACCGCACGAATCAGGTACATAAGCCGTCGCTTGCGACGCACCTGCTGGGGCGAGTCTGAGTATAGGAGGTGCACACAGTGTACGCAATTATCGAAACCGGTGGAAAGCAATACAAAGTTGAAGAGGGTTCTGTTCTCTTCATCGAGAAACTGGCTGGCAACGAAGGTGAAGCTGTTACTTTTGACAAAGTTCTGTTGGTAAACAAGGACGGTCAAGTAACTGCAGGTGCTCCTACTGTTGCTGGTGCTACGGTAACTGGTAAAGTAGAAAAACACGGTAAACAATCTAAAATTATCGTGTACAAATACAAAGCCAAGAAAAACTACCGTCGCAAGCAAGGTCATCGTCAACCATTCACCAAAGTTGTGATTGAAAAAATCAACGCTTAATTTTGGGCGAATCCGATGATTACCGTAAAAGTGCAGAGAAATGAGCAAAATGAGATTGAAGCCATTACCGTTTCGGGACATGCCAACGCTGCTAAGCATGGTTCAGACATCGTCTGCTCTGCTGTATCAGCGGTGAGTATGGGAACGATTAATGCCGTAGATCTTTTGCTCAATAGTGATCCGGATGTTCAGCTCGCAGAGAAGGATGGCGGCTTCCTGAAATGGAACGTGCGTCCTGTAGAAGACCCGCTGGTCAGCGAAAAGCAGCAGCTTTTAGCTGAGGGCATGGTTGTCTCTCTGTTTATGATTGCTGAATCATACGGAAAATACGTTACGGTTCATGATACAAAATGGCAAGGAGGTGTCTGACATGAACTTTCGTTTTCCTGTAGACCTACAGTTCTTCGCTTCGAAGAAAGGGGTAGGTTCCACAAAGAACGGTCGCGATTCCATTTCCAAACGTCTGGGAGTGAAACGTGGTGACGGTCAATTCGTTACAGCTGGAAACATCCTCGTTCGCCAACGCGGTACGAAGATTTACCCAGGTACTAACGTAATGAAGGGCGGAGACGACACTCTGTTTGCAACAGCAGACGGCGTTGTTCGTTTCAAACGTCTGGGCCGCGATCGCAAACAAGTTGTGATCGAACCAGTTGCTTCTGAAGCGTAAATAGTGGATGAAAGGAAACCCAGCCTTGTTGCTGGGTTTTTCTTTTTCTAATGGGTGTTTTCTCTTTGGAGAAAAGGGGAAAATAAAGGATAGCGATCTGTTTGATTCAGTAGAGGTTTTCTTATTTATACGGGAATTTTTTGTGGTACAATAGGACAGAAAGAAATCTTATCGACTTGGGTGAATGTGATGAGGGACGAGCGGAGGCTGTTTACGCAGCAAACTGACCAGCTGCTAACCGTACTGAACCGGCAGCGGCATGACTGGTTGAACCACGTTCAGGTTCTGCTCGGCTATTTGCATTTGAACCGTACTGAACAGGGAGAAGCGCATTTAAAACGCATTGCGGAGCTGGCTATGCAAGAAAGCATGATCGCCCGTTTGAACAGCTCTCTGTTGTCTGTCTTTTTCTTGACATTTAATGCGCTGAACAAGGAAATGCTTTTGGAAGTAGAAGTGTGCAACGAAGTGGACCTGATGAGGGTCGCACTGAGTGAGCAGCAATTGTTTCAGCTGATGTCAGAGATATTATGCACAGTGAACGATCATGTAGATCCTAACAGCTATGAACCTGCGAGCATGCAGCTTTCCTTGGTAGCGGACGCATGCGGCGTTCATTTTCGTTTTGACCTGGCCGGAAAGCTATGTGCATCCGGATTGGAAGAACTGGAAAAACTGATACGTAAAAATGAACAGAGTACGGTGGAGGTCACCGAGTGGATACATACGGAAGAGGAATGGATTTTGGATTTGCGGATTCCATTCGCGTAATGAAAGAGGTGACACCATGTTTGTCGATCAGGTAAAGATTTATGTGAAAGGCGGGGACGGGGGAAACGGAGCCGTCTCCTTTCGCCGGGAGAAATACGTTCCATTAGGTGGACCAGCCGGTGGTGACGGAGGTCGCGGCGGAGATGTTGTGTTTGTAGTAGATGAAGGACTGCGAACGCTGGTTGATTTCCGCTACCAGAAGCACTTCAAAGGACCGCGTGGGGAGCATGGCCGCAATAAAGGTCAGCACGGCGCAGGCGCGGAAGACATGCTGGTGCGCGTGCCACCGGGAACAACCGTCATCGATGATGATACCAAAGAAGTGATCGCGGATCTGGTCGAGCATGGCCAGAAAGCGGTCATTGCAAAAGGCGGGCGCGGCGGTAGAGGAAACATGCGTTTTGCCAACTCCTCCAACCCAGCTCCGCACATCTCTGAAAACGGGGAACCGGGTCAGGAACGCTACATCGTGATGGAGCTGAAGCTGATTGCAGATGTAGGATTGGTTGGCTATCCGAGTGTAGGGAAGTCTACTCTGTTGTCCAGCGTGACTGCAGCCAAGCCGAAAATTGCCGCTTATCACTTCACGACGCTGACACCAAACCTCGGTGTGGTGGAAGTGGGGGAGAACAGCTTTGTCATGGCCGACCTGCCAGGTTTGATCGAAGGGGCGCATGAAGGCGTTGGACTGGGTCATCAGTTCCTGCGTCACGTCGAGCGTACGCGTTTGATCGTGCACGTGATTGACATGGCAGGCGTCGACGGGCGTGACCCGTACGAGGATTATTTGCAGATCAACCGCGAGCTGAAGCTTTACAACCTGAAGCTGGAAGACAGGCCGCAAATCGTGGCTGCCAACAAAATGGACATTCCCGATGCCCAAGAGAACCTGGCACGCTTCAAGGAAAAAGTCCCGGGTGTGACGGTTTACGAAATTTCTGCGGCTACTCAGGAAGGCGTTCAGGAACTGATGTATGCCGTCGGTGATCTCTTGGCGACGATTCCGGACAAGCCAGCTGTCGAAGAAGTGGCTGAAGTCGAAGAACGCGTCGTGTTCAAGGCTGAGAAAGAGCCGGATCCATTTGAAATCACACGTGACAACGACGTGTTCGTAGTCAGTGGGGATAGAATTGAAAAGCTGGTTAGAATGACCAACCTGAACAGCTACGATGCCGCTCAGCGCTTTGCCAAAATCATGCGCAGCATGGGAGTGGACGAAGCCCTGCGCAAGCACGGTGCCCGTGATGGAGATACCGTACGCATCGGTAAGCTTGAGTTTGATTTCGTGGAGTGACGAAAACCATGACGGATGTCCCATCTCTTAGCCCATTTCTATCTGACAAACGGTTCCAGCGCGGATCCATTTTACCGATGATGATCTCCAGGCAAGTCAAGACACCATTGCAAGTCATGGTGGAGCATGTAAAAGGTGGGTATCTCGTAGTTTCCACCGAGATGAACGCGGAAGCCAAGACAGCACTGATTGGTTCAACCGTGCGTTTGCGGTGGGAGACGGATGCGTCTGTCAACACCGTTGATCTGGAAGTCGTACAAGAGCAAACGATATGGCCGATCAAGCTGTTGGCATTGATCCCGATCGCGATAGGCGTAGAAATCGTGGCGATGGGAAAAAGCGGACTAGTCTCACCAGACAGGCCGATTCACGTTCCGTTCAAGGTGATGGGAGCAAGACCGATCGAGGAAAAAGGAGAAGCGGACCTGCTCAAATTTTCTCCGACTCGGTTGGTGCTTCGTACCGACTCCTACGTGTCAAAGGGTGACTTCATCCATTTGTCGTTTACAGTACCGAACCAGCAGATGGAGATTGTCGGAATGGCAAAAGTGGTAGAAAAGACGTTTCAGGACACGCAGACAGTGATTGAATTGATCTTTACGGATATTCATGACAAACATCATCAAGTCATCAAAGATTATTATAAAAAACTGTCGACCGCCGCTTCTTACTGAAGAAGCGGTTTTTTTCCTTTGCTGTTCCTGTGAAGAAGGTATATAGTATAGGCATAGAGTTCTTATTCGTGCCTGTTCCCTAGAATTGATCTGGAAGAGCGACTAGCCTGTTATATCAACTTGTGAAATATTGCACATTGATATTTCCATCCGTTTGCATACTGCACTTTGTGAAAAATAGAACAAATAGGTTAGACTATCGGATACAGGGTGAATTTCGGCCGTCACTCGGATGAACAGGCAACGAGAATACCAGGCCTCTATTCCAAAGCAAAGGAGGACGTTTTCTTATGTCACAAACAACTACGCAACAAGCTGAAGCAGCTGCTACAGCGGCTCTGGCACCCGAGCAAATGGATGTGCTCGATCAGTTGATGAAACCGGAAATCCAAGAATCGTTAACTGTTTTGGTGGCGAATTTGCCTAAATTGGCAGAGATGACAACGATCCTGACCAAGACGTACGATCTGGTACAGACAGTGGCAAATGACCAAGTACTGATCCAGGACCTCAAAGGCGGAATGGAAGAGTTCGTCAAACCGATCCAAGACAAAGCAAAAGGGATCGCCCAAGCAGCAATCGAAGCTAACGATCGTTCTCACGTCGAGTCGTCTACGATCGGTTTGTTTGGTATGCTCAAAATGCTGAAGGATCCGCAAGTACAAAAAACCTTGCGTTTTGCTCAAGCATTCCTGGAAGTACTCGCTGAGCGCGAGCAACAAAAGCGCTAACCACACATAACGAACGAAAGACAAGGACGGGAGGACCAACGCATGTCGAAGCATATTTTGATTCTGGGCGGCGGTTACGGCGGATTGTTGAGCGCATTGACTGCCCGCAAATACATGACAGCTGAAGAAGCTACTATCACGGTTGTAAACCGTTTTCCTACTCACCAAATCATCACCGAATTGCACCGTTTGGCAGTAGGCAACCTGTCTGAGCAAAACGTGGCATTGCCTTTGGAAAGATTGCTGCGTGGCAAAGACATTCACCTGGTTATCGACTCGGTTGAAAAAATCGGCCTGGATTCGCAGCGTGTCACTTTGGCGAGTGGCGAGTCCATTAAATACGATGCACTTGTTGTCGCACTGGGCAGCGAAACAGCTTTCTTCGGCATTCCAGGACTGCAAGAGTACAGCTTTACGCTGAAGTCTGTAGAAGAAGCAAACCGCCTGCGTGCACACGTAGAAGGACGCATCGTGGCTTACAAAGAAAGCAAGGACAAAGCAGATGCTACATTCGTTGTCGGTGGTGGCGGTCTGACGGGGATCGAGCTGGTAGGGGAATTCGCAGATATGCTGCCTACCCTGTGCCACAAGCATGGCGTAGACTTCGCAGACGTATCCTTGTACTGTGTGGAAGCGGGTCCGTCCATCCTGGCTGGTTTTGCTCCTGAGCTGGTTGAACGAGCAAAAACAAGCCTGGAAAAACGCGGCGTGACCTTCCTGACAGGAGTACCTGTAACGGAAATGAAAGAAACCACTGTATTCCTGAAAGACGGCAACACCATCGAAACGAAAACCATGGTTTGGACGGGTGGCGTACAAGGAAATCACGTTGTAGCGGAATCCGGCATCGAAGTAAACCGTGGACGCGCGACTGTCACAGAAAACCTGCAATCCACTTCTCACCCTGAAGTATTCCTGGCTGGAGACAGCGCAGTGGTGATGAGTCCAGAAGGTCGTCCATATCCGCCAACAGCTCAGCTGGCATGGCAAATGGGGGAAGTAGTAGGCTACAACCTCTTCGCTTATTTCAACGGTACCAAAATGGAAACGTTCGTACCTGTATTCTCCGGTACACTGGGCAGCTTGGGACGCAAAGATGCAATCGGTACCATCGGCGCTAGCCAAATCAAGCTGAAAGGCTTGCCAGCTTCCTTGATGAAGGAAGCAAGTAACGTTCGTTACCTGTCACACATCAATGGTTTGTCCTCTTTGGCATATTAATCTCTTCATGTAGAAGAACAGACAACAAGGCAAAACCCGGGATCTTACTCCCGGGTTTTTTTCATTCAGTCGTTTATCCGTTACCGCTTGGATCCTCAACAATGTTCGGGGATTGCGCCATCTTTTTGCCCTGGGTCTGCGTGCCAAATTGGTCAAGATCGCTCGGCTTTCCAGGAGGATGATTGTTGCGACGCTCGGACTTGTCTGTCTTACCTCTTCCTGCCATGTAAAAGTCACCTCCTGTGGAATCAATCGTTTCTATTCTGTACGAAGCGGGCCATCGTCATGTAAGCACAAGTGAACTGAATATCATTCCATGAAAAAAATTGGCTAACAAGGATTGTCACAGCAAGTTGAAAAGGTTATAATGTCCTCTATGAAGAAACAACTGTTTTTCTCAGGAGGACACAACGGATGAAACGGGATGAAAAGTTTTATTTAATTCGATCCGACATCCTGCCAGAATCCATCGTCAAAACGATCGAGGCCAAAAAAATGCTCGAATCAGGCGAAGTGGATACGGTGAATGAAGCTGTGGAACGGGTGGGATTGAGTCGGAGTGCCTTTTATAAGTACAAGGATGGCATCTTCCCTTTCAACTCCATGATGAACGAGACGATTATGACCATCACATTTTCGCTGGAGCATACGTCTGGCTTACTGTCTAAAGTGCTGACCTACATGGCGGATCAGGGCGGAAACGTATTAACCATCAATCAAACGATACCGTTGCAGGGAATTGCTTCGATTTCCATGTCCGTGGATATGGCGCATATGAGGGTTTCCAGCACAGAATTCTTGGATGGCTTACAACAATTACCCGGCGTACGCAAAGCAATGATCGTAGGTAGAGGGTAGAAAAAGGGTAGGGGGAGAGAACATGGAGAAGCAAACGATAAAACTAGGGCTGTTGGGGTTCGGAACGGTCGGTACCGGAGTCGTTCGAATCATTCAGGCACATCAAGAGGATCTGCAAAAACAAACCGGACTGGGAATCGAGATCACTAAAATTCTCGTGCAGGACGCAGAAAAGTCCCGCAATATTGTGGCGATGGAAGGCAAGTTGACGACGAATCCGGCAGATATTCTGGAAGATCCGGAAATTGAAGTGGTCGTGGAAGTAATCGGGGGCATTCACCCGGCGAAGGATTTTATCTTGGGCGCACTGGAGCGCGGCAAGCACGTTGTCACAGCTAACAAGGATCTGATGGCGCTGCACGGCGCCGAGATTTTGAAAAAAGCGCAGGAGAAGGGCTGTGACGTGTTCTACGAGGCGAGCGTTGCCGGGGGAATCCCGATTTTGCGCGCACTGGTGGAGGGCTTCTCGTCCGATCGCATCACAAAAATGATGGGGATTGTCAATGGAACCACGAACTACATCCTGTCCAAAATGAGTCAGGAAGGCGCCGAATATGCTGACGTACTGAAAGAAGCACAGGCGCTTGGATATGCGGAAGCCAATCCGACCTCTGATGTGGAAGGCTATGATGCGGCTCGTAAAATGGCGATCCTGGCAACGCTGGGCTTCCGTGTCCCGATGAAGCTCGAGGATGTCGACGTCAAAGGAATCAGCGGCGTAAGCAAGGAAGATATTGCGTACGGCAAGCAGCTCGGTTATGAAGTCAAGCTGCTGGGCTTGGCTCGTCGGGATGCAGAAGCGATCGAAGTCAGTGTACAGCCGACGATGATTCCAAAATCCCATCCTCTGGCGTCTGTGAACGGCGTATTTAATGCCGTATACGTTCACGGAGAAGCGGTAGGAGAGACTATGTTCTACGGGCCGGGTGCGGGGGAGCTGCCCACCGCGACAGCTGTTGTCTCTGACCTGGTGACCGTAGTGAAAAATCGAAAGCTCGGCGTAAATGGACGGGGCATGGTGGCTCCGTACAAAGAGAAAATCCTCAAAGATGACAGCCAAAAGCTTTCGAAATATTTCCTGCGCATCGTCGTGGCCGACAAGCGTGGCGTGCTTGCACAAATTACCCAGCTGTTGGCTGACAAAAACATTTCCTTGGAGCAGGTCATTCAACAGCCGTATAACAACGACAAAGAAGCAGAGATCATCATGATCACTCACTTGTCTTCGAAGAGTGACATGGATGGCGTGCTCGCCTACATGGAACAAATGGACATCGTCACCAAAGTCAAAAGCTGTTACCGCGTGGAAGGGGGAGAACAAAAATGAGTCAAGATCGTCAATCAGGGATTATCGCACGTTATCGGGAATTTCTCCCGGTCACAGATAAAACACCACTAGTTAGCCTGCATGAAGGGAATACCCCTCTGATCCATGCAGCAAATTTGTCAAAGCAGCTGGGTGTCGAGCTGTATGTGAAGTATGAGGGTTTGAATCCAACCGGATCCTTTAAGGACCGCGGTATGGTGATGGCGGTAGCCAAAGCGGTGGAGGAAGGAAGCACGACCATCATGTGTGCTTCCACCGGGAATACTTCAGCCGCTGCAGCCGCGTATGCAGCTCGTTGCGGGCTCCGTTGCATCGTTTTGATCCCTAGCGGAAACATCGCACTGGGCAAGCTCGCCCAGGCGATTGCGTACGGTGCAGAAGTCATTGCTATCGATGGCAATTTTGATGAAGCCTTAAATATTGTTCGGGAAATAACGGCGAATGAGCCGATCACCCTTGTCAACTCGGTAAATCCATACCGCATTGAGGGCCAGAAGTCAGCGGCTTTTGAGGTATGTGACGCATTGGGAGATGCTCCTGACATTCTCGCCATTCCAGTAGGGAATGCGGGCAACATCACTGCTTACTGGAAAGGGTTTAAAGAATACAAGGCAGCAGGAAAGTCGCAAAGCCTGCCGCGCATGTTTGGCTTCCAGGCAGCAGGAGCTGCTCCACTGGTTCATGGGCAGCCCGTACCGAATCCGGAAACGATCGCGACTGCGATCCGCATCGGTAATCCTGCCAGCAAGGATGGCGCCCTGAACGCCATCAGCGAATCAAACGGTCTGGTTGACAGCGTAACAGACGAAGAAATTCTTCATGCGTATCAATTGCTTGCCAAAAGCGAAGGCGTATTTTGCGAGCCCGCTTCTGCAGCATCTCTTGCCGGTATTTTGAAGCTGAAGGCGGCAGGTAAGCTTCCTGAGGGTGCGAAAGTGGCTTGCGTGCTTACCGGAAATGGTCTGAAGGACCCGAATATCGCACTGGGGCTGGTTGGGGAAGAGCCACGCTCCGTTCCTGCCACGCGTGAAGCCGTTATGGCTTTGGTAAGCCAAAGAGGGAGTGAAGTTCGGTCATGAATGGCAGCCTCGTAAAGGTCACCATTCCAGCGAGTACGGCGAATCTGGGTCCAGGGTTTGATGCCCTGGGCCTGGCTTTCCAGTTGTATTCCGTCGTGGAGATGAAGCTTAGCGAGAAAACAACGATTGAAATCGTGGGCAAGGAGCTGCAAGGCGCTCCGACAGACAAAAGCAACTTGCTTTATCAGGTTGCCTGCACGCTTTTTGAAAAAGCAGGCTTGCCAGCCCCGGAGCTCTCGATTCGCGCTTCTAGTGACGCCCCCCTGACAAGAGGCTTGGGAAGCAGCGCCTCAGCGATTGTTGGGGCTTTGGTTGCTGCCAATCACTTAGCTGGGGAGCCGTTCACCCGAGAAGAACTCTTCCAGTTTGCTACGGAGATGGAAGGCCATCCGGACAATGCAGGAGCCTCCATGTTCGGTGGCATTATCGTAGCTACTATGCCCGAGAAGGCTGGTTCACCCATCCCTTATATTCGCATCGCACCTCCTGCTGGTTTGCAGGCACTCGTAGTCATACCCGAGTTCCCTCTGTCGACAGAAAAAGCGCGAAACGTATTGCCACAGGTGTACAGCAAGCAGGATGTTGTATATAATGTTGGTCATAGCAGCCTGCTTACGGCCGCATTGGCGCAAGGCAGGCTGGACCTGTTAGGACAAGCAATGGGGGATCGGCTGCATCAGCCGTACCGCGCAGAGCTTGTTCCTGGCCTAAAAGACATCCTGGATGGAGCAACAGCCCACGGAGCATTAGGGGCGGCGTTGAGTGGTGCTGGTCCGACAATCCTTTGTTTTTTCTCGACGGACGAACAGCGGGAAAAATTACAAGGGTTTGTAGACAATGTGATGAACAGTCACGGCATCTCGTATCGTGTGATGATATTGCAACCGGATGAACATGGCGTGCAGGTCGAAATCCATCAGACGTAGATAAAGTGGATAGGAGAAACGCCATGCTGAACAAACTTGCATTTCTCGGGCCAAGAGGGACGTTTTCTGAAGAGGCTGCTCGTTCGATTCCGATCGAGACCCCGATGGATTACGTGCCGTACCCGAGCATTATTGAAGTGTTGAATGCAGTAGCCAAAGATGAAGTGAATTACGGAATTGTACCCATCGAAAACTCGATTGAAGGCACTGTGAACTCCACATTGGATTGGTTGATTCATGAGGTTGATTTGCCGATCCTGGCTGAATTGGCTCTGCCGATTACCCAGAATCTGCTGGTAGCGAAGCGCGATCAGCCGTTGCCGCTGTCGGCTATTACCCGGGTGATGTCCCATCCTCAGGCGATTGCCCAAAGCTTTCATTTCATTCGAGAAAACCTGCCGCAGGCTGTAGTGGAGAATGTAAACAGTACGGCTCTGGCAGCCCAGACAGTGAGTGAACATCCGGATGAGCCGTGGGCAGCCATCGGGACTCGCCTCAATGCGGATATTTATCCTCTGGAAGTGGCACAGTCACATATTCAAGACTTTTCAAACAACTATACCCGCTTTGTCTTGGTCGGAAAAGAGCCGATTGAGCTGCCAGTTTCCAATCGGGAGAAGACGACGATCCAGGTGATCCTCCCTGAGGATTTTCCGGGTGCGCTCTATCAGGTGCTCGCCGCTTTTGCTTGGCGAAAGATCAACCTGTCCCGACTGGAATCCCGTCCTACCAAAAAAGGGCTGGGCAGCTATTTCTTTGTGATCGACATTGAACAAAAAATGGACGATGTGCTGCTTCCAGGTGCGTTTGCGGAGATTGAAGCCATCGGCTGTGGGGTACGGCAATTGGGGACCTATCCGTTTTACATGCAAAAAGTCAACTCCTAGAGTTGGCTTTTTTCTTTTTCAGATTCCCTCTAAGAAAGGGGCACACCCAGGAGCAAAACGCCCATGGGTGCATACCATGATAGGGAGTTTCCGCGAGGGAGGAGAAATAGTGAGAATCCACGTAGTCCAAAAAGGCGACACCATGTGGAAGATCGCCAAGAGATATGGCGTCGATTACAAGGAGCTATTACGACTGAACAGTCAGATCAAGACTCCCGATACCATCTATCCAGGGGCGAGGATCAAGATTCCGTCGAAAGGTGTGGCTGTTCGCCCACAACCGAGACAACCACAACGGCAATCGAGCGAATCCCCCTATGTAAAAGAAAGACCTATTCGCGAAGAAGAGCAGAGCCAGGAGGTTCCTCAAGAGATTGAGCGCAGGCCAATCGAGGTGGAAGAGGAAGAAGAAGTAAGAATTGAAGCTGAAACAGAAAGGGCTCCACGGCCGGTCCCAACGGAGTCGATCAAGGAAGCGCCGACGATTCCTCCTACACCAAGTGTCATGCCTGAAATGCTGACACCGGCATTGCCGCAGCCTACGCGTCCTATTGCACCTCCGCCGACCAAGCCATATATGCCAAACATTCCGAAACAGCAGATGATGCCGCCAATGCCGCCGCCGATGCCACCTATGCCGCCGATGCAGACACGTCCGGCACCACCGCCAGTTCCGCCGACCATGGTAAGTCCGTATATGCATCAGCCCAATGTGCCACCATCCCAGCTCAGCCCGCTACGCCCTAACGTAGGGCCGACCCAGGTGAGCCCGTATATTTATCGGCCGCCAGTGGCGCCAGCGCCTGTACTTCCCATACGGCCAACAGTATCGCCGAACTATTGCCCGCCGTGCCCGCCATATCCACAGGTACAGCCTACGAGACAGCCTACACAAGTTCGTCCACAGACAACGACTAAACCACAGGTGCGGCCACAAACGACAGTGAGACCGCAGGCACCCGTGCGCCAGTATGTGCCGGTCCCCATTCCGCCGTGTCCGCCATTCCCAACACCATGGATGAGGCCTATTTTCCCACCGATGCCGCCTATTTCACCGTTCCCGCCGATGCCGATGCCGTTTCCAAGACCGGGTCAAGTATCGCCTGAAAGCATGGGGCCAGGGCCGTTTAGACCACCGTTTGGTCCACCAATGGGGCCTCCGCCGATCATGCCATTCTTCCCGCCAGTTCCACCTCGGCCAATGCCCATGCCAATGCCAATGCCAATGCCATTCCCGCCACAGCCGTATCCGTGCCCGCCAAGGCGTCCAAAAGTAGTGGTGGAGTCTTCTTGCTCATCTTCATCTTGTGAGTGTTCCCCGGATACCCCACAGCGAAAGCCTAGTCGCGGTTATAAGAGAGACCGCGGGCAAGTGAACCCGAACAACATGATGTTCCCACCACCTCCTCGGCTTGCTTCCATGCCTGACACAGGGCTATGGCCGCATTGGGGCGATGGGCACGAAGAATCTTCGTCATACTGAACGGTTCCAGTATGAACAAAGGGCTAATAGCATCTCTTGAAAAAGCGTTTCGCTGTCAAGTTCACGCCGTTAAGCCAAAACGAAATGTGAATTTGCTGAAGACCGACCGGGGTCACTGGATCATCAAGGGCTATAAGCAACTGGATAAAGCAGTATGGGTCACGCAGCTCGCCGAAGCATTGCGGGAGAAAGGGTTTATGCATACGGTGCAATATGTACCGGATGCAGGGGGATCGACGATTTTTCCGTATGAGGATCGATATTATACGATCATGAAAATGATTGACGGACGAGAAGCAGATAACGCATCCCTCTTTGATGTAAAAAAGACGGCTGAGACCCTTGCACGCTTTCATGTAGCCGCCCAAGGGTTCCCCGTCTCGCATACTTATGCGTATGAAGGCAAGTCTGCGCTGCTCGACAAGTGGGAAAGCAGACTCGAGCAGTTCGAGCGAATTACGTGGGGCATTGAGCAAAATGGCCCGCAAAACAAGCTGGAGCAGGTCATCCAACAGATGACGCATGCCATCATCCAGGATGGTCAAGACATGCTGCAATCCGCATACAAGCTGCCTTTGACGCCTGAGATGTTTTCTGCTGTGGAGAGAGGGACGTTGGCTCACCGGGATGTAGCGAGCCATAACTTTTTGCTGACGCCCCGGAGCAACTGTTATCTTATCGATCTGGATACTGTAGGACATGACGTGCAGCTGGTCGATCTGGTTCAATTGATGTCTAGAATGCTGCTGCTCCAGGAGTATCAGATCGGCTCGTTTGTCGAAGCGATCGAAGCCTACAGCAAAGTGAACTATTTGAGTGACACGCAAATCTGGACAGTGCACCAGTTGCTGCGCTATCCCGATAACTTTCTGCGTGAGGTCACAGGGTTGTACAGCAATCGCCCTGGCTATCACATGCGGGGAGTTCTGCAGCTCGTTCAAATGGAAGGAAAGCTTCTGCGAGAGCGTCAAGCGTTCTTGCATTCAGGAGAGCAAATCTTTCAACGATCACCCTGGGGACAGTACCATTTCGTGGGGTGAAAAAAAGAAGCTGACGGCGTTGCTGCCATCAGCTTCTTTGCCTTATTTGGAGGCTGGTTTGGACAGGTCAATGCTGTATTTCGCAAAGCCCGACTCAAGGGTGTTGATGTATTTCAGGTTGGACATTTTTTCTGCAAATGGTTTTGCCTCTGGAGCCGTTGTAAACGTTACATTCACTTTTCCGTTTACAGGAGCGAATGTCCAGTTTTGGTCTGCAGCAGGGTTGATCGTTTTTTCGCTCAGGATATAGTCGATTACGACTTGACGGTTTTCATCCGGAGAATCGATCACGATGTTTGTGCCATCCAGACCTGGGAAGTTACCGCCACCGCCAGCACGGTAGTTGTTGGTTACCACGATGAACTTGTCTTCCGCCTTCACTGGTTTTCCGTTGTAAGACAGGTTTTTGATACGGTTTGCTTTTTCGTCAGCCAGCTTGCCGTCGATTGCGTATTTGGATGGCTGCGTAACATCTACTTGGTAGGTTACGCCATCGATTACGTCAAAGTTGTAAGTAGGGAAAGCTTCGTTGACCAAAGGCTGTTCTTCGGTTTTCTTGACATCGATTTGGTTGTACTGGCCAGCGGAGCGCTCCAGCCACTCTTGCAGCTGAGACCCGTTGATCATGACAGCCTTCAGCGTGTTTGGATAGATGTACAGGTCAGATACGTTTTTGATCGCGATGGTTCCAGCAGGGATGTTGGTGTAGTAGCTTGCGCCGTTGCGGCCGCCTGCTTTAAACGGAGCACCTGCGGACAAGACAGGAATGCCATCGTATTCGGTACCTTTGATGTTTTTCTCAACATACCATTTTTGTGCATTGGTTACGATTTGGATCGATGGGTCATCCTGAACCAGTGCAAAATAGCTGAAGATTGGGGAAGTGGTCGTACCTACAGCGGAACGTACCCACTCCACTGTGTGATCGTGATCTTCCTTCACGGCATCGAGGATCGCCTGGTCAGCGTCAGCCAAGGAAGCTTTGTTTGTTTTGTCATAGATTGGAACCGCTTTGGAGGTGGAATCCGCCACTTTCCATTTGCCGTTTTCTTGGGTGAGTGTCAGGTCGATCACACCCAGGTTGTTCCCCCAGTAGCCAGGCATAACAGCTGGTTTGCCATTGATGATCCCTTTGGTTCCGTCCACGCCTTCGATGTTCTCAAAGCCAGGACCTGGGAACACGAGGTGAGAGTGGCCGAAGAGGATGGCATCGATGCCTTCGATTTTGCTCAGCTGGTAGCTTGCGTTTTCCAAGTTAGCCGCTGCTTCTACAGGTCCGAGCCCGGAGTGAGCTACGGCTACGATGATGTCAGCGCCTTTTTGCTTCATTTCCGGCACGTATTTGTTTGCCGATTCTAGGATGTCCTTGGCAACGACTTTTCCCTCGAGGTTTGCCTTGTCCCATTGCATGATTTGCGGAGGAACAAACCCGATCACGCCGACCTTCAAGGTTACTTCTTTGCCGCTTTCATCCTTGAACTTGCGGTCGAGGATTTGGTATGGCGTAAACAGGTTTTTGTCGTTAGCTGGGTTGTTGTCTTTGTCATCTACATACACGTTGGAGTTGATGTACGGGAAGTCAGCCCCTTTGATGCTGCGCTCCAGATGCTCCAAACCGAAGTTGAACTCATGGTTGCCGATGTTGCCCAAGTCGTAGTCCAGGAGGTTCATCGCTTTGTAAACAGGGTGGGTCTCGCCATCTTTCAGCGGATCAATTTTGGCAACATAATCGCCAAGCGGGTTTCCTTGGAGCAAGTCACCGTTGTCGATCAGGATGCTGTTTTTTGCTTCTTCACGGGCTTTTTTGATCAGCGTTGCTGTTTTGGCAAGGCCAAACTCGTCAGTAGACTTATCTTGGTAGTAGTCATAGTTGACGATGTTGGTGTGGATGTCTGTCGTTTCCAACAGGCGGAGCTTGAGGGTGGAGCTGGTTTGAGCGCTGACAGGGGTTTGGGAGAACGTCAGTGCGCTTACGATCAAAGATGTGCTGAGGAGACATGCAGTCAGCATGTGTTTGTTCGCTTTTTTCATTTTTGGATTGACCTCCATAACTTTACAATAATACCAAGCAAAATAAGTTTATCACTAGAATTATAGGATTGGTAGATATTACTCATGAATTTGTTGTAAATTACGAATCTTGAGAGTATCGGGTATGCAGGCCCTTTTTACTGGCGAGAATAGGGAGAAAAGGCGTATAAAGGGGTTCAATCGAATCATGATCAAAAAGTGGATGATGTATGCATCGTGGGGTATTGCCCTTTTTACAGGGCTGATACTGGGAGTTGTCCTTTCACAAAGCGGTGGCAAGGAATCAGCATCCCTGACTCAATTGCTTGCAGTCGGCAAAGGCAGATCCTTAGAAGCGGCTGGGAATTCCTATAATTTGGTTCTCACGCGCAGCTATTTATGCGGTGTTCGAGACGAGGAGCACAAACCAGTGGCACTCCATCACATCGCGGATTCGATGGCAGATTACAAAGGGTGGGAGATCGTAGCGGCGGATGCTTCCAAGATGATTCTGCTGAAGCGAGAGCATGATATTTCACCCGAGTGCAAAGAGAATGGGCATTTTGGATTGTCTACAGACGGAATGCTGACGCTGTTTCACGGCCTGCCTGCCGATCAGGAGGTTGTACAGACCTTTTACCGGATCAATACGGAGAAAATGGAAGCAAGCCTTCCGAAAGAGGAAGTGGAGAGCTTAAAGCGAGGAATCCGCGTGCGCGATCTGGCTGAGTACAACAGCGTTCTGTCCACCTATGGCGAATTTCAGCTGAGCGCGGAATAAAAAGGGCTGCCCTGTGGGGCAGCCTTATTGCGTAAGCAGGGCGATTAGGTGGAAACATCGATGATCTGCCATCTTTCCCAAGGGGCAGAGCGCATGAGAAGGAAGTGCCAAAGTCCTGCGCCTGTTTTGCCTGAACGCAGGGAGTATTCGACTCGAACCGGAATGCCAACGATCATGGGAGCGGCGGGATCAGAAGGCTGAATCTCCTCGGGCTTGCGTACAGAATCAATGTCACGCAAAAAGGGAGGCAAAGGAGTGCCCGCTGTGGTCATCCGCAACGTGTGAGCGTCGTGTTCGTTCAGCGAAGTGAGGAAATACCCGACCAGCTCTTCTGGCCCGGCCTCCAGGATCGCCTGTGGCAGGGCACCGGAGGCTTTGAGAATCATCAGGCTATGGCTGGGATCGGGCTCGATACGTCGATGAGTAGAGCTTCCGGAAAAATGAATGCAAAAATGTCCAGGGAAGTCGTTGCCTTGAATAGCACCAGCCCCATGAGGCATTCCGTGCATGGAAGCAGCATAGAAAATCCCGTTGACCTCGACCAGGATAGCACGTCGTTTCCAGCTCCATTTTCCTTGATAGATATGCTTCATGATGTGGGTATCGGAGCGCGTGAGTGGTTGAACGTCAGCGTGCCGGCTCCCTGCCCTGCGCTGGACGGAAAAGCGCTCTCCTGTCTCCAGGTCGATGACGGTTGCGTATTTCATTCGGCCAAAGGAATGCTTTACTTTATCCCAGGGTACGGGTTGCCCGAAATGAGCCTTTTCAACCGTTTGCACGAGAAATTCCAGGCTTCTTTTCATTTCTTCGGACAAAAGGTATTGTCGTGACACTTTGACGTCAAACAGCTGACCATGATAATCGTAGATCAGGTCGCGGCCGTTTATTTTCATCCTGGCGCGGATCCAATCGGGAGAAATCTTGGCAGGGATAGTAGGAGTGCGTTTTAGCTCGCGAATGAGCGGGTGCGATTTTTCAAAGACCAGGGTAGAAACAAAGGGCGAGTCTGGCGAAACGGAGACAGAAATGACGATCTCGTTTGCGGAACCCGCTTGAGCCTCGGCCGGTATGGTCATCCATAAGCCAGCGAACCACAGGCTCTGAATCAGAAGCAGCTTGACTAGCCGCACACAGATCACCTCCACCTAAGGTAGTGTCTCCACTTGAACGAGCGAATGACGAGAAAATCTTGCCATCATAACTCATGGGGGAAGGCGCCATACTGTTCTCATACGGTGATCCTAAGGAGGAGTCTTTTAGCATGTCTTCTATGCCCAGAGGTAGCTACAAAGACCAGTTCCATCAGCGTTTGTACGTTCAATTAAATCAAGGACACAACAAGCTAAACTACCGGCAGATCAACATGATCCAGGAGCAGATGCAGAGCGGCGTCGACGACTACGCTCACATGCAGCATGATGTGTCAGATTTGGAGGGACTGAACAAACACTAACAAAAAGACACCGTATGAGGCCCGTCTCCGTACAGGAGGCGGGTTTTTCCTTGTCCAGATAAACTGGATTCGTTGCTGGTCGTTGCCAAGTTTTCTTCGATGGAATGGAAATGCACGTTCGCTTTTTGGGTGCTTTGTGTTACAGTAGAAGGTAGAATCTTTGTACCCGGAGTGTGGGCCATGCGCATCTTAGGAATTGACCCCGGCATTGCTATTGTAGGTTTTGGGGTGTTGGATAAACAGGGAAGCCAGCTTCGTCCTGTACAGTACGGAAGCATTCAGACCGAGGCAGGATTGCCTGTTCCACTGCGCCTGAAACAGATTTTCGAAGCGATGCAAAGCTTGATTAGCACCTATCAGCCAGATGAAATGTCCGTAGAGAAGCTCTTCTTCAACAAGAACGTAACGACTGCCTTCACAGTAGGCCAAGCACGTGGCGTGATCTTGCTCGCAGCGGAGCTGGCAGGTGTCCCGGTATACGAGTACACCCCTATGCAGGTAAAACAGGCTGTGACCGGCTACGGGGGAGCAGAGAAAAAACAGATTCAGGAAATGACGAAGCTGCTCTTGCGCTTAAAGGAAGTGCCCAAGCCTGACGATGTGGCGGATGCGCTGGGAATTGCCATTACGCACGCTCAGTTCCGCGCGTTTATTTCCATTTCGGAGGGAGTTCAGAAATGATTGATTTTGTCGAAGGTACATTGTGTTACCTGGATTCTGAATACATAGTGCTTGAGACGGGAGGGATCGGCTATCGTCTGTTCTGTCCGAATCCGTATCAGTTTGTCCGCTATGAAGGAAGCAGGACAAAGCTGTACACCCATCATCATGTACGCGAGGATGCGATCTTGCTTTACGGGTTTGCTACGCGCGACGATCGCGACTTGTTCCGCAAGCTGCTCGATGTGAACGGGATCGGCCCAAAAGGTGCGCTGGCGATTCTCGCCGCTGCGACACCGGAGCAAATCGTCATGGCTGTCCAACAGGAAAACGTGACGTATTTGACGAAATTCCCGGGTATCGGGAAAAAGACGGCGCAACGGATTATTTTGGATTTGAAGGATAAGCTGGTCGGTTATACACCATCTGCGATTTTGACTGTAGCGGCAGGGGATTTGACGGCAGGAGAGTCTGCTGTGTCCGCTTTAAACGAAGCTTTAGATGCCTTGACCGCCCTCGGCTATTCGGATGGCGAGCTGCAAAAAATCAGAAATGCGCTTTCCGAAAAGTCCAAAGAAGGCGATGGTGTGGAAAAGCTCATCAAGCAAGGGCTTGCTTTGCTCATGAGGGGGTAGGATCTTGGACCAGCGAATTATTACGACGCAAATGGATTGGGAAGAGGATGCGGCGGAGCTTAGCCTGCGCCCGCGCTATTTAAACGAATACATCGGTCAGCAGCACGTAAAGGAAAATCTGAAGATCTTTATCGAGGCTGCCAAAATGCGCAAGGAATCGTTGGATCATGTGCTGCTGTACGGCCCGCCTGGCTTGGGGAAAACGACTCTGTCGCAGATCATCGCCAACGAACTGGGCGTAAACATCCGCACGACTTCGGGGCCCGCCATTGAAAGACCGGGTGACCTGGCAGCGATTTTGACGAACCTGCAAGAAGGGGACGTTTTGTTCATCGACGAGATCCACAGGCTGAACCGCAGCGTTGAGGAAGTCCTGTATCCGGCCATGGAGGATTTTGCCCTGGACATCATCATCGGGAAAGGGCCGAGCGCACGCAGTGTTCGCCTGGATCTGCCGCCGTTTACACTGGTAGGTGCTACGACACGTGCTGGTATGCTGTCTGCGCCGCTGCGCGACCGTTTTGGCGTGGTGAATCGCTTGGAGTTCTACACGGTTCCCGAGCTGGCGTTTATCGTCTCACGCGCTTCGGATATCCTACAGGTAGTGATCCGCGAAGGCGGCGCGGAAGAGATCGCGAAACGGTCCAGAGGCACACCGCGGGTAGCGAACCGGTTGCTGAAGCGCGTCAGAGATTTCGCGCAGGTAAAAGGGGAAGGCGTCATCACGACGGAAATTGCCAAGGAAGCACTGGAGCGTCTGCAAGTCGACGCTTGCGGACTGGATCATATCGACCACAAGCTGCTTTTGGCCATCATCGAGCGTTTTGACGGCGGGCCAGTCGGGCTGGATACGATCGCGGCAACCATTGGCGAGGAATCACAAACGATCGAAGACGTTTGCGAGCCGTACCTGATGCAGATTGGCTTTATGCAGCGTACACCGCGCGGAAGGGTCCTGACCCCTAGCGCATATCAACATTTTGGTCGGGAGATGAAAGCGTGAATCCGATAGCCAAGCTTTTGATTATCGGGGGTGCCGTTTTGATTGTGATCGGGCTCTTGTGGCAGATAGGTGGACGGTTTTTCCCCCTTGGCCGCTTGCCTGGTGACATCGTGGTCGAAAAGGAAAACGTGAGGTTCTACTTTCCGGTGGTCACTTGCATCGTCATCAGCATCGTGCTTTCCCTGGCGACTTATTTGTTTCGGCTGTTCAAATAAAAACCATTGGGGCTTGTTCCCAATGGTTTTTTTGCGTTGATTTAGAGGAAATGAGGAATCAGCCAGGTCCCAAATTAAGAAAAAGGGAAGGAGAACCCGCCCGGTTTGTCGAAAAACATGGGAGTTCATGCCAATTTTCGACGAAACCTAACCTAAGGAAAGGAAGGACAATGGACGACATGTGGAAGAAATGGATGGGAAAAGTCCTTTCAGCGGGGCTGGTGTCAGCTGTGCTACTCGGGGGATACACGCCTGCTGACGCAGCAGGGAAGAACATTCGGGTTGCTCTTTTTGTAGATACAGGGCAAGGCTATCGTGGCGTCGTGCCAGCTGTCACGCTAACGACAGAAAAAGGAATGGAAGTCACGCTGTCAGGCCCACAAGGGAAAGAAAAGCTCCCGAGCTTGGGAGGAGAAGACGCTCGCTTTCGCGTCGATGAATATCATCTGATCGTGGCGGAATCGAGTGACTGGAATCAAGCGCAGCGGGTAGCGCAGCAAATGAGCCAGCGCAAATACGAGGGCAGCATTCAGGTGGCCAAACGAGGCGGTCAAACTGTGTACCAGGTCGTAAGCGGCACGTATGGCTCCTACCAAATTGCTGCGAATGCGGCGAAAACCATCGCGCAGGCAACGGGGCAGCAACCTGCTGTGAAAGGTCCACTCAGACTGGAGGCAGGTCGGTATGGCAGCCTGAAGGAAGCCCAAAGCTGGCAGGAAGTCTTCGCTTCATCCGGGATTGCTGCTTATCCGGTTCTCGTAGCAGATAACGGTAAAATCGCCTATGCGGTTTGGGTTGGAGACGAAGTCAGCCAGGATGCTTTGAATGCACTCGCGAAAAGGGCCTCCGCTGAAGTTCCTGGGTTTTCGTATAAACAAGCGTCAGCGCAGTCCTATGTGGTGCTAAAACAGGACGCATACGGCGCCAAAAATGATACGATATGGAAGTACGTCTTTTCTCCGCAAGTAAAATTGACAGTGGAGCCGAAAAAAGCGGGTTCGACTACGGTGATTGGCGTCTTCGAAAGGGAACAGCGCACCTATCGCGGGGAAATGGAGCTTTCTGAATACAAAGGAAACCTTACGCTCGTCAATGAGGTGTCCATGGAAGAATATCTGTACGGCGTTGTTGGATCGGAAATGGCTCCAGGCTGGCCCATCGAGGCGTTAAAGGCACAAGCGGTGCTTGCACGTACGCGAGCCGCAGGTGCTGGTAATAAATACGGGGTAGCCAATGTTTCGGATACGGTGTATGAACAAGCCTATTACGGATATACAAAAGAATCCAAAGATATTCGCGAAGCTGTCGATGAGACAGAAGGGGAAGTCATCTACTACAAAGGGAAGATTGCGGAATCCTTGTTTTATTCCAACGCGGGCGGGATGACTGCAGATGGGACGGAAGTATGGGGCAACCCAGTCCCTTATTTGCGACCAGTCATGAGTGATGATACAGAGCCATTGGAAAAGGCAAACATCTGGTACCAGGTATCCTTGAACGATGGGACACTAGGCTACATTCGCAGTGATCTCGTAAAAATGACTGGCGGCAAGAACGCGATGGGCCTTCGCCAGGCAGTCGTGAGCACGTCAAGCACCAATTTGCGTTCAGGGCCAAGTACAGCTTATCACCGAGTGCTGTCCACCCTGCCGACGGGTGCCGAGGTGACGATCGTAACCGATGCGCCGGAGGAAAATGCGTATTCTTGGACCAGAGGACCCTATACTCCTGCTGAGGTAGCGGGTATGATTAACGCAAACCAAACGAAGAGCAATGCACCGCGCGTCTCCGCTTCTCTGGAAAGCTTGCGGGTCACCGAACGAGGCCCATCCGGACGAGTCGTGGAAATGGAGGCGGACGGTACACGGATTGCAGCCTCCTCGCCAGATGCGCATCGCTCCATTTTTACACAAGGGGCAAGCTCCCTGCGCAGCACTCTTTTCGACGTGGAGGAAATGGGGACGTACACGATTTTGGGAGCGGGCGGCAAACGCACGACGTACCCTGCAGGCGGCCGCAGCCTACAGGCAGTCGGTGCGGATGGCTACGCGGATTCAGCGAATGGCTACAACGACGAATTTCTGATCTATCGCGGAACAGATGATTGGTGTGTAGCCAGCAAGACTCAAAAGTTTCTTTTCAAAGGGACGGGCTACGGTCACGGTCTCGGCGTCTCCCAGTACGGAGCAAAAGGGATGGCGCAGAGCGGGTATGACTACAAGGAGATCTTGCAACACTATTACCAGGATGTGACAATCGAAGAGTAACATCGAGGGAGCACATGAACTGTTTTAAAAGGAGCAAGGACTCGTGGATGTACAACAATTTGATTTTGAACTGCCTGAGCATTTGATAGCCCAGCATCCGCTGCAGGAGCGTACTTCTTCCCGTTTGCTGGTGCTAAACAAAAAGACGGGAGATATCCTGCATCAGCGCTTTACTGACCTGATCGAACATTTGGTTCCTGGCGATGTACTGGTGATGAACGATAGCCGGGTCCTTCCCGCTAGGCTGATCGGCGAAAAAACAGATACGGGAGCAAAAATTGAGGTCCTCCTGCTGAAGTCGCTGGGGGATGATCGCTGGGAGACACTCGTCAAGCCGGGAAAACGGATGAAGCCAGGGACCCAGGTCGTGTTTGGAAACGGACTTTTGCGCTGCACCTGCGAAGAGGTGACGGAGACAGGAGGACGCATCATCCGATTCCACTATGACGGTATCTTTTACGAGATACTGGATCAGCTGGGCTCGATGCCGCTGCCTCCCTATATTCATGAGCAGCTGGATGATCAGGAGCGCTATCAGACCGTCTACGCCCGTGAGCGCGGTTCAGCCGCAGCCCCCACGGCAGGTCTGCACTTTACCAAGCCTTATCTGGAGCAAATCGCGGCTAAAGGAGTTCAGCTCGCTTACGTCACCCTGCATGTAGGTCTAGGGACATTTCGGCCGGTCTCGGCGGATTCCGTCGAAGAGCACATTATGCATGCCGAGTATTACGAGATCCCAGAAGAAACAGCAGAGATCGTCAACCGTGCCAAAGCAGAGGGAAGACGCGTGATCGCTGTCGGAACGACCTCCTGCCGAACACTGGAGACAGTCGGCAAGGCAAACAGCGGGAAGCTCACGCCGACATCGGGGTGGACGGACATCTTTATTTATCCGGGCTATACGTTCTCCATATTGGATGGGTTACTGACGAACTTTCATTTGCCGAAGTCAACACTGGTCATGCTCGTGAGTGCTTTGGCAGGAAAAGAGAATGTCCTGCGCGCTTATCAGACTGCGGTGGAAGAGGAATACCGCTTCTTCAGCTTCGGGGATGCGATGCTGATTTTGTAACAAAGCAAGCACATTCGTAATTGATTATATATCCGGCGGGTTATGTGGGTTTACTTCATTGTGAGATTTTTTTATAATAGGAAAGACTTACATACATAGCTTGAGGAGTGCAAAGAGTTGGCTGTACGCTACGAATTGATCAAAACATGCAAGCAAACCGGTGCACGTCTCGGCAAACTGCATACGCCACATGGGACGATTGACACCCCTGTCTTTATGCCAGTCGGCACCCAGGCAACGGTAAAAACGATGAGCCCAGAAGAACTCAAAGCCATGGGAGCAGGGATTATTCTCAGCAATACGTATCATCTGTTCCTACGTCCTGGACACGAAATTGTCCGAGAGGCTGGAGGACTGCATGGATTCATGAACTGGGACCGTGCTATCCTCACAGATTCTGGGGGATTCCAGGTCTTTAGTTTGAGCAATTTGCGCAAAATAACAGAAGAGGGTGTTTCTTTCCGGTCCCATCTCAATGGGGAAAAGCTGTTCATCGGTCCGGAAGAAGCGACTCACATTCAAAATGCATTAGGTGCCGATATTTTTATGGCGTTTGATGAATGCGCACCCTATCCTGCGGAGTACGATTACGTTCAGAAATCGATGGAGCGTACGACTCGCTGGGCAGAGCGTTGCTTGAAAGCACATACCCGTCCAAATGAGCAGGCCTTATTCGGTATTGTTCAAGGCGGGATGTACCACGATTTGCGCGCACAAAGCGCACGTGATCTCGTTTCCATGGATTTCCCAGGTTATGCGATCGGTGGATTGAGTGTAGGAGAGCCGTTCTCTTTGATGTACGAGGTACTGGAAAGCACAGTTCCACTGCTGCCTACGAACAAGCCTCGCTACTTGATGGGGGTAGGGTCGCCAGATGCATTGATTGACGGTGCGATTCGCGGCATCGACATGTTTGACTGCGTGTTGCCGACACGTATTGCCCGTAATGGGACATGCATGACGAGCCAAGGACGCTTGGTGATTCGCAATGCGAAGTACGCGCGCGATTTCACTCCGCTTGATCCAAACTGTGATTGCTATACCTGCAAGAATTACACCCGTGCTTACATCCGACATCTGGTCAAGTCGGAGGAAACCTTTGGCATACGCTTGACCACGTATCATAATCTGCACTTCCTCGTGAAGCTGATGGAAAATGTACGCAAGGCAATTGCCGAAGACCGTTTGCAAGATTTCCGCGACCAGTTTTTCGCTCAATATGGATTGGGTGAAGATAGATCTTTTTAATCGAGGGGGATTTACATGGAGGGCTTAACTAATTTTTTACCGATTATCATCATGTTCGCGATTTTCTACTTCTTGCTGATTCGTCCTCAGCAAAAGAAAGCCAAACAGCGTAATGCCATGCTGGCAGCTGTGAAAAAAGGCGACAAGATCGTTACGATCGGCGGTATGCACGGAACGATTCAAGAGCTGTCAGATGACACCGTTACCCTTCGTGTAGCTCACAATGTAAACATCACGTTTGACCGTGGTGCAATCAACAGCGTGACGTCTGCAAGTGCAGCTGCTCCTGCAAAAACAGAACCAGCGAAAGCTGAGCCTGCGAAAGCGGAAGAAGCAACAGAAGAAGCAAAATAAGAATGAAAAAAGCAGGTGGGGTAGCCCGCCTGCTTTTTTGCATCTGTTTGAGAAGGGAGAGTATCAGCGTCTGGTCTTGATTCCTTTTGGCTTATGGCCGGAATTGATGGAGTTTACCCCCAGGATACCGCCGAGCCCCGCAAGGACAAAAGCAGCAGCCAAATAAAGAATGGTTCCCCATTGCATGGGTGCATCAAAGCCGAGGAAGCCGATGAGCAGAACGACGATGAAATAAGTGAGTCCAGTCAATCCGCCGTAGTACCAGCCTTTTCCCCCGCAGCGACGTCCGGTGACATAGCCGCCGATCAGAAGTCCGATCGCATTGATGAAGTACGTAAAGTAGGGGAGTGAGCTTTCGCGCAGATTGGTGAAGCTAAGGAGAAAGGTAGCGAGCAGCGCTCCGATCAAGACGAGACCGAGCGTATACAAAAGACCTGTTAGTACAGAGGTGGAAGCACTCCGCACGGTATTACCCCCTCACTGGTCAACTGTTTGTACCATCTATATGAGAAGCTTGGCTTACGTATTCATCTTCGCGTTGAACATTGAAAGGAATTTTCGTATGATGGATGGGGAATGAGACGGGGGTGAAGAAGAATGATTAAAACGTACTTTTACAACCACTCAGAACAGAAGATGTTCCATGATGTAGATCTGGCCACCAAAGATCAATGGCTGAAGTCTCCGGAGGATCTGCTCTGGATCGATCTGTATGATGTGGGAAATAACGAACTTCCCTATATTGCCAAGATATTCGACTTCCACCCGCTGGCAATTGAGGACTGTCTGCACGTCAGTCCACGTGCCAAGGTAGACAAATACGACGACTACTACTTCTTCGTCTTCCACGCCCTGCGCTACAACGAGGAGAGCGACGATGAAATTACTACGGTAGAACTGAACGTGTTTCTCGGTCCGAACTACATCGTGACCATCCACAAGTCCCCGATGAACACCATCGGCAGGATCGCAGCGATGTGTCACCGCAACATCTCGTACTTGAATCGGGGCCCGGATTATCTGCTCTATGCCATTGTAGACGGCATCACGGATGAATACTTTCCGATCATTGACCGAATCAGTGTGCGGATTGACGAGCTGGAGGACGAGATTTACGAGCACCAAATGGAGGAAATTACGGAAGAGTTCCTGGCATTGAAGCGAACGATTATTTTGATTCGTCGCGTGATTATGCCGCAAAAAAGGATCTTCGCAAACGTAAATGGCCGCTATTCCTTCGACATATCCGAGGAAAACGTTCCGTTCTACAGTGACCTGACAGACCACTTGGAGAGGATTTCCGATTCGACGGAGACCTTCCGGGATTTGGTGAACGGTGCACTTGACACGTATTACACCATCATTAGCGCAAAGACGACGGAGACGATGCGCGTCCTCACCATTATCTCCACGATTATCCTCCCGTTGACGTTTATTACCGGCTTGTTCGGGATGAATACGTTCGCGTGGCTGGGTGAAGAAGCAGAGCCTTACATGTTAGTCGTTGCCCTAGTCATCATGCTAGGGATGACCTTTGCCATGCTCCATATTTTCCGCAAGCGCAAGTGGCTGTAATTGGCGGTAATAGTTGTGCGCCCCCTGCTAAAGAATAGTATCAAATGTTCTGTGGGGGGCGTTTCGCATGGAAGACATGACAACAGCATTACTACGCACCCTGTTTTCGTACTTTTTTCTCCTGTTGATGCTGCGCGTGATGGGAAAACGGGAGCTGGGGAAGCTGTCTGTATTTGATGTTGTCATTTCCATTATGCTAGCGGAAATGGCAGTTCTGGCTATCGAGGAAATCGAGAAGCCAGCGATACTGTTCTACATACCGATGCTGCTGATTGGACTTCTGGAGATTCTCATGGCGTACATCTCGCTGAAAAGCAAAAAAGTCCGGGATGTGGTAGACGGATCGGCGGATCTCATCATCGAGAATGGGGAAATTCGGGAAGCAGCGATGAAGCGTAATCGGCTGAACATGGACGATCTCATGGTCCATCTGCGCCAAAAAAACGTCAAGAACATTGCAGACGTCGAATTTGCCTTGCTGGAACCAACCGGCCAAATGAGCGTCTTTTTAAAAGAGCGCAAGGATCCCGTCACTCGAGAGGATCTGGGATTATTTGAACGGGATCCGAATGGGCCCATGTCTTATAAAGGACTGCCCATTCCCTTGATCCTCGACGGCCGGATTCGCGCGGAAGCTCTGAACAAAATCGGACAGAACGAGCTGTGGCTCAAACGGGAGATACGGAAGTACGGCATTCGGGATATCCGGGAAGTGTCTTTCTGCAGTATCGATGAACGCGGGATCATCTATCTCGACAAAAAAGACAAACCGCCGCTGCAATAGCTCTAGCGGCGGGGGAAAAAGATGGACAGCTGCTCGCCAATCCAGGGGATTCGGCGAACGTCTTGTTTTCCCAGAACTTTCATCGCAACGAGGAGTACGACGTAGAGCACCGTGCTTGCCATTGTGCAGGCAAGCAGAAGCTGTCCCACCGTAACATCCGTAAACCAGTGCTTCGCCATGTAGGATCCGGAGTAACCCATGGCGAGCATGGCTGCACCGATT
Organism: Brevibacillus nitrificans; assembly: GCF_003710965.1. Lineage (NCBI taxonomy): Bacteria > Bacillati > Bacillota > Bacilli > Caryophanales > Paenibacillaceae > Brevibacillus > Brevibacillus nitrificans. The sequence continues at coordinate 913,637 of NZ_RHHU01000010.1, forward strand.
TTTCCAAACTCTTTGACATCGATCGTAAATCCAATTTTTTTGATCAGACTCGCAAAGTGGAGTAGGGTCACGAGGGTGATCCCGATGTTCAGCGCGATGACCGTACCGTAAATTCCAAAGCTCGGCTGGGCGGTAAAGAGAAACATGGCAGCCGTTTTGACGATGGCGCCGATCAGGGTGTTGCGAAAGACGACCTGGGCGTAATCAAGGCCTTGCAGAGCGGCAGCCAGCGGTGCTTGAAAAAAGAGGAAGACAGAAAAAGGCGCCATCTGTTTTAGCAAATATCCGACTTCATGAAACTGTTCACCGTAAATCAGGCCGCAGAGCGGCTCCGCAAAAACGGTCAGCAATACCGTGCACGGAGCTCCTATCACGAGTGTAATCCGCATTGATTGATAGATGCGTCGATGCACGAGGGGAGCATTATTTTGAAAGGCGGCTTCCGCAACGGCAGGAACGAGGGAAACGGATAAGGAATACGTAAGAAAAGTCGGGAACGTCAAGAGTGGTACGGCCATTCCTGCAAACTGCCCGTACAGGCCGGTGGCATTTGCAGTCGTAAAACCGGCCATGACCAGAGCGAGAGGTACAAGCATTGGCTCTAGGACGTAGGCAATCGAGCCAATAATCCGGCTCATCGTTACAGGAAGTGCGACATGAATCAGTTGGCGCAGGCTGGCACTATGTGCGGAGACTCCTTGTAGGAAAGGCTTTCTCAGGAGCAGCGCAGCCGTCTTCTTGCTGCCTTTTCGGTATTGCCACAGGATGTAGAGCAGGCCAGCTGCTTCCCCGAAAATGATACTGGCTACCGCCCCTGCTGTTGCATACTCGACGCCATGCGACATAAAGGAGATCGTCATCACGACGACGAGCGCCATTCGAACGATTTGCTCGATCAGCTGTGAAACCGCGGTAGGTATCATGTTCTGTTTGCCTTGGAAGTAGCCGCGAAGAACCAGGGAAATGCTGGAGATAGGGATCACTGGGATGGCGGCCAGCATCACGATGTGAGCCCGAGGGTCGGCAAACAGGCCGCCCGCGATCCACGTGGAAAACAGCAGCAAAACGGAGCAGATGACGAGACTGATGCCACCTGCGACGGACAACGCCAGCAGGAGAAAGCGGCGCGTCAGTCGGGGGTTGTTGGCCGCTTCCGTTTCTGCGACTTGCTTGGCGATTGCAACCGGCAGTCCAAATGTGGTCAATGTGATCAGAAAGTACAAGAGGGGCACGACCATCTGATAGAGCCCCATTCCTTCTGCACCAATGATGCGGGAGAGAACGATACGGTGAGCAAAGCCAAATACTTTCGTGATGCCGCCAGCGATGATGAGGATAACCGTCCCGTAAAAGAATGACTGTCTCATGGAGGGCTCCTTTGCAAAGGAAATTCACTTATTAAAGAATATGGACGTGCCACAGTCGGCATGACTACTTTGGGGAGGGAAACAAAAGATGGACCAAGCGGAAAAAGATGGTTGGTTTCGGCATGTTTCAGAGATTTGCCAGAGTAAAGCAGAAGAATTTTCCTTTCTTGGCTATGAAAATGTGACAGCAAAAGACATATGGGAGTGCGTCAGCCATGCGTACAAGGAGATCCCGCCGATGCACCGTCTGGTCAACGATGTTCTGTCCCTAAAACCCAACAAGTACATGAATTACCTCATGATTCAAATGTATAAAAACTCATAGTGAAACTTCTTTGTCGCACATTCGTATGAAAGGAAATGTGCATGCAACGGCAAGGGGTTGGTTACCATGGTTCGCTTTTCCAGCAATAATTGACACGTTTTTTCATACTTCGCTATAATGGGCATACTGGTTTCTCGTCAAGGGACGGGACCCTGTTACGAAAGAGGGGTATTACTGCGATGATAAAATGGGGAAGATTCCTCCTGTTCCTGGTTGTTGTAGCCTTGCTAGGTACATTGGTAGCAACGACGACCACGCAGGTGGCAGGCAAGATCACACTCGGTCTGGACCTTCAAGGCGGTTTTGAAATTCTGTATGAAGTAGAGCCGCTAGAAGCTGGACACCAGGTTGATATTGAATTGCTCAAATCAACCGCACACATGATTGAGAAACGGATTAACATTGGCGGCGTGGTGGAGCCTGTTATCGATACAGAATTGCCGAACCGTATCCGTGTGAAGATCGCTTCACAATCCGCCGACCAGGACAAGCTTCGCGAGCTGATCGGTAAACCTGCTGTACTGACTTTCCGTGACGAATCGGGTAAAGTCATTCTCCGCGGTAGCGATCTGGCTCCAAATGGTGCGGCTGTCGGCTACGATGATTTGAAACGCCCATTGGTAACAGTGAAATTCTCTGATTCGAAAAAACTGGAAGATGTTACGCGCGCAAATTTGCATAAACGCATGGCGATCTTCCTGGATGAAAATCTGCAAACCAACCCGACCATTCAGTCGGTCATCACGGGTGGCAGTGCACAAATCACGGGGGACTACACACAGGAATCCGCACAAGAGCTGGCTGACCTGCTGAACTCCGGGGCGATGCCTGCCAAGCTGGTTGAGAAGCAGGTAACCTCTGTGGGAGCTTCCTTGGGTGCTCTTGCTCTGCAAAAAACGATTTATGCCGGTTATATCGGTGCCGCTTTGATCTTCCTGTTTATGGTGCTCGTGTACCGTATGCCAGGTATGATCGCGAACATTACTTTGGCGGGCTTCACGTACTTCTGTTTGGTTGTTCTGGACTGGATGGATGCTACATTGACGCTGCCAGGTATCGCTGGTTTCATTCTCTCGATCGGTATCGCAGTGGACGCGAACATCATTACGTACGAGCGTATTCAAGAAGAAATCCGTTCTGGCAAAACAATCCTGTCGGCTTTCCGTGCAGGTGAACGCCGCTCCTTGATTACGATTTTGGACGCGCATATCACGACCTTGATTGCGACTGGGGTGCTGTTCTACTTCGGGACAAGCTCCATCCAAGGCTTCGCGGTTGTTCTTGCCATGACGATTGTTGTGAGTATCATCACCAACGTGTTCGGGTCTCGATTCCTCCTCTGGCTGGTAGTCCGCTCCAACATGTTTAAAAAGCCGTTCTGGTTCGGAGTAAAGGAGAGTGAGATCGGTGAGCTTTAATAATCAAGACACGGTTGTCCGATTTGACATCGTAAAAAACCGACGGAAGTTTTTTATCGGATCTTCCGCGATTATCATTTTAGGCTTGCTATTCATCTTGATCCAAGGACTTCACTTGGGCGTAGATTTCAAGGCAGGTACACGTCTTGACCTGTACATCGGGAAAGAGTTCAAGACGGCTGATGTAGAGGCGGTTATCAAGGAGAAAATCCCGAATGTGGCATTCTCTCCGGTGACGACTTACGGTACGTACCAAGCCTTCACGCGGTTTGATCAAACCGTTTCCTCCGATACGATGAGTACGGTAGAGCAGGCGTTGAAGACAAAGTACGGGGATCAGGTCAACAAGCAGGTTTCCACGGTTGACCCGAGTATTGCACAGGAAATGGTGAAAAAGGCAGCGATTGCCGTTGCGATTGCTGCCATCGGGATTGTCATTTACATCGCGATCCGATTCCAGTGGCTGTTCGGGATCGCAACGGTTGCCGGGCTCCTGCATGACGTGTTCATTCCGATTGCCATCTTCTCGGTATTGGGACTTGAGGTCGACTTGACCTTTATCGCAGCATTGCTGACCATTCTCGGTTACTCGATCAACGATAAAATCGTTATTTTTGACCGGATTCGGGAAAATCTGAGAACCATGAAGTCCAAAAGCGTCGAAGATCTGGAGCATCTGGTCAACGTTTCCCTTTGGCAAACCATGCGTCGTTCCGTTTACACGGTAGCGACAGTATTCTTTACCGTTTTGGCGATTGCAGTATTGGGTAGCGAAAGCATTCGCAACTTCTCCCTGGCTCTGTTGTTCGGTCTGGTGAGCGGTACCTATTCTTCGATCTTTATTGCAGCGCAAATTTGGGTAAACTTAAAAGAACGGAATATGCTAAAGAAGAAAGCAAACTCGTAAGAGAACAGCTTTCTATCAGCGTAACCGAAGTGCCGCGGGGAATCTCCCCGCGGTTTTCTACTCTCATGAGGGTTTTCGACAAAGGGGGCATCGCGATCGTGGATGATCGGTTGGCGAAAGCGCAGTTTGGGGCGTGGGTCGGGATCGTGGGGAATCTCGCATTGGCGGCCGTAAAGCTCGTCATTGGACTCGCTGCCAAGTCACAAGCGCTCATTGCGGATTCTGTTCATTCGGCTTCAGATGTGGTTGGATCGGTGGCTGTCTTGATTGGCTTGCGTGCAGCGGAACGTCCTCCGGATGAAGATCATCCCTATGGACACGGGAAGGCAGAGTCTGTCTCTGCGATCATCGTGTCTGTGCTGCTGGCCATCGTCGGATTTGAGATTGGGATGTCGTCGATCAAGTCGTTCTTTGCTCCTGTAGAAGCTCCTGGCTTTTTGGCTGTATGGGCTGCGATCGGTTCCATGATCGTCAAAGAGTGGATGTTTCGTTACAAGTACAACCTCGGTAAAAAGCTGAACAGCCAATCTTTGATCGCGAATGCATGGGAGCATCGCTCGGATGTGTATTCGTCTTTTGCGGCGCTCGTAGGGATTGGGGGAGCCATCTTAGGGGATCGGGCAGGCGTATCGTGGATGCTGTACTTGGATCCGGCTGCTGGCATTTTCGTCTCCGCTCTTGTCCTAAAAATGTCGTACAATATCTTGATGGAATCCATTCACAGTACACTGGACCATGTGCTTCACGAGGATGATGCATTGCCTTTTCGCGAGTGCATAGAGGGCGTGACGGGTGTTTTGCGAGTCGATTCGCTGCGAGCCAGGGAACACGGCCATTATCTCATTATTGATGTGAAGATCGGGGTAGATCCGCATATGACGGTGGAAGAAGGCCATCGTATAGGCAAGCAGGTCAAGCATGCGCTGCTGGAAATGTTTTCACAGGTGCGTGACGTATTTGTCCACATCAATCCCTTTGACAAAGGCTCGGATCGGCAAGCGTAGGAAACAGGTGCCCCCCATCCATGGAACAGCTACTGCGGATGGCTTTTTACGCAGTTGTCAGTCTCCTGCTCCATCCTCTATAATGAATGAGGATTGGAGGTGTGCCCATTGTTGAAAGCGAAAACACGCTGGCAACTGGCTGCTTACGACGAACAATTGGCGGCAGCCCTTGCTGTCGAGTGTGGGTTGACTCCGCTCGTTTCCAAGCTGCTGGTGATTCGCGGCATTGACTCACCACAGAAGGCTCGTGATTTTCTTCAGGCTGGCCCGGAGCTGTTTTACGACCCGTTCCTGCTGGACGGTATGGAACAGAGTGTGCACCGAATCCGGCAAGCCATCGAGAAGAAGGAACCGATCTGTATATACGGAGACTACGATGCGGATGGTGTCAGCTCGACATCGTTCATGGTACATCTGTTGCGCCAAATGGGCGCGGTATTTGATTACTACATCCCTAACCGTTTTACGGAAGGATATGGGTTACATAAAGACGCGTTGGCTCACTTGCACGAGAAGGGTTACAAGCTGGTCGTGACAGTCGATACCGGGATTAGTGCGGTAGAGCAGGTGGAATACGCCAACCAGCTGGGTCTTGAGATCATTGTAACCGACCACCATGAACCTCCGGCTGTGATTCCGGAGGCATTTGCTGTGATTAATCCGAAAAAGCCGAGCTGCTCCTATCCATTTGATATGCTAGCGGGTGTGGGCGTAGCTTTCAAGCTGGGTCATGCCCTGCTCGGAGAGGCTCCGCTTCACTTGGCGGATCTAGCGGCAGTAGGAACGATTGCAGACCTCGTTCCGCTGGTTGACGAGAACCGCATTTTGGCGCGAGCCGGTCTGAAGAGGCTGAATCAGACGCGCAATGTCGGACTTCAGGCATTGATCCGCGTATGCGGGCTTGCAGACAGTGAGCTGTCAGCAGGGCATGTAGGATTCGCTCTGGGACCGCGATTAAATGCGAGTGGACGTTTGGAGACCGCAGAATCTGCTGTGAAGCTCTTGACTACCGAGGATCTGGACGAGGCAGAACAGTGTGCACAGGCATTGGATGATCTCAACCGTGAGCGTCAGGAACTGGTTCAGACGATGACGGAGGAAGCCATCCAGATGGTCCGCGAGCATTACCCGCCCGATGAGCATTCTGTTCTTGTCGTAGCAAAAGAAGGCTGGAATGTCGGTGTCGTCGGGATTGTCGCATCGCGGTTGGTCGAACAGTTCTACCGACCGACGATTGTTTTAGGAATCGATCCGGTCAAAGGCACGGCAAAAGGCTCTGCCCGCAGCATCGCTGGCTTTGATCTGTACGAGGCACTGACCGAATGCAAAGAGTGGCTGCCGCATTACGGGGGCCACACGATGGCAGCAGGCATGACGCTGCCTACGGAGAATCTCGACCCTTTGCGCCAGCGCTTAAATGAGCTGGCAAAGGAGTGGTTGACGGCCGATGACTTTACTCCGCTGACCAAGGTGGATGTCGCCATGGACATACAGGAAGTCAGTCTCGACGCGGCAGAGCAGCTGGAACAGCTAGCACCGTACGGAATGGGAAACCCGACGCCGCTCATTATGCTAGAGGACGTGGAGAGCGTGGGCATGCGGACGATTGGCCGCGATGACAATCATCTGAAATGTTCCTTGCAAAAGCAGGGAACGACGGTGGATGCGATCGGCTTCAACTGGGCGCATGTCACGAAAAAGGTAACGCCAAAAGCGAAATTCCGTGTGCTAGGCGAGCTCTCGGTAAACGAATGGAATGGGAATCGCAAGCCGCAGCTGACCATTCGAGACATGTCCGTACCCCATCAGCAAGTATTCGATTGGCGGGGAAGCCGGGACAAGTGGGAGAAATGGCTCCAGCTGGTGGAGGAACCTGCTTCCTGGACCGTTGTCTTTCGAGAAGAAAGCTATGCGAGCTTCACGACAAAGGCATTACCGGAGCATTCTCATTCCGTGTTCTATGTGGGAGCAGGAGGCATGAAGGATCCATTCCCCGCCCTGCAAACCGTCATCCTTTACGATTTGCCCAAACGACGTTCCGAGCTTACCGCCATATTGGCTCAGGTGAGAGATGCGGAGCGCATTTACTGCTTGTTTGGTGATCCTGATCTCGGAATGGAAAGGCTTTCCTGCCCGGGGAGGGAGCATTTTAAACAGCTGTACCAGTTTTTGGTCCAAGTGCCTGTCGTCCCTCACATTCATCTGGATGCCCTGGCGAAAAGACTGAAATGGAAGCGCAGCTTGCTGGACGGTATGGTCGCCATTTTTATGGAGCTCGGTTTCTTGGCAGAAGAGCCCGGACAGTACAGGCTGCAAAACCCGGGAGAAAAACGACCGCTGGAAAGCTCTTTGCTTTATCAGGCTTGGAAGGAAGAAGCGGAGCTGGCAACTGAGCTGCTGCTCTCTTCTTCCGAGGATTTGATTCGAACGTTTCATCAGTTGGTGGAAACAGCCACCGTTTAGGAGGAATTTTTCATGGATTATAAACAGTACATTCGCGTTATTCCCGATTTTCCCCAGCCCGGGATCCGTTTTAAAGATATTACTACCTTGCTGAAAGACGGCCCGGCTTATCGCTCTGCCATCCAGGATCTGGCGGAATTTGCTCGTGAAGTGGATGCTGAGGTCATTGCAGGACCGGAAGCGCGTGGCTTCGTCGTGGGTGCACCGCTCTCCTATGAAATGAGCATCGGTTTTGTGCCGATCCGCAAATCCGGCAAGCTGCCATACGAGTCCATCAAGGCAGAGTATGACCTGGAATACGGGAAAGACGCATTGGCTGTTCACGTGGATGCCATCCAGCCTGGCCAACGCGTGCTGATCGCTGACGACCTTTTGGCGACTGGCGGTACGATCGAATCGACTATCAAGCTGGTGGAACAGCTGGGCGGAAAAGTCGTAGGTGCTGCATTCTTTATCGAGCTGTCCTACTTGGATGGACGCAAAAAAATCGGAGATATCCCTGTGAAATCCTTGGTGCAATACTAAGGAGGAGCAAGCAAGAACGGGCAAATTGCCCGTTTTTTGTTTTATAGAGAAGGATTTAGAATATCCTCAAAAGGAAAGCGTGCCTAAGAAGGAAGGGTTTCTTATCCAGTATACGTGCAACTAAGCCTGTGCCAAAAAAGCCTCGCACAGCCAAGTTTTCTAATTTTCTAATACTGTTCATACTTTACAGGGGAATACGGCTTTACAATACGAACGACTTACAAGATAATAGTATGAAATAGACATGATTCTCATTTTCCATCCTAACGCATGACCGATTTTGTGAACCGGCTTCGCAGGACTTTTTTTTTATACTATCGTTTCCTGGCGATGCTTGTCTGGCAGGCTAATACTAGTAGTGGTACCAACTGCCTGATTTTCGTACCTCAGCATTCGCTTCAGGCATGGCTGCGGTATATCCTTCCTCTACAACGTGGTCATTCATCCTTGTGGAGGCCTTACTAGAGGATTTCTTGTATAGATAGGGATGGATAAGTTTCCTATCCAGTATAAGTGCAACTAAGGCTACGCCGGAGGCTTGGCATAGCCAAGTTTTCTAATGAGAGGATAAGGGAAGGGAACTATGATTACCGGCATTGATGAGGTAGTAAAAAAAGCGAGCACATATTTATCTCAAGCGGATTTAGATCTGATAACCAGAGCCTATCAGCTGGCCGAGAAAGCCCATGAAGGTCAGGTGCGAAAATCAGGTGTTCCTTACATCATGCACCCGATTGCGGTCGCAGGCATCCTGGCAAACTTGCACATGGATGCGGTTACGATTGCAGCAGGCTTCTTGCACGATGTGGTGGAAGACACGGAGATCACGCTTGATTACCTCCGGGAGCAGTTCGGACCGGATGTGGCGCTTCTGGTAGATGGCGTTACCAAGCTGGAAAAAATTAAATACAAATCCAAAGAAGAGCAGCTCGCGGAAAACCACCGCAAGATGCTAATTGCTATGGCTCAGGATATCCGGGTCATTATGATCAAGCTTGCAGACCGTCTGCACAATATGCGGACGTTGCGGCATATGTCGGAGGAGAAACAGCGGGAAATTTCCGATGAGACACTGGAGATTTTTGCACCGCTGGCACATCGTCTCGGGATCGCCTCCGTCAAATGGGAGCTGGAGGACACAGCGCTTCGCTATCTGAATCCGCAGCAGTACTACCGGATCGTTAACCTGATGCAGAAAAAGCGGGTAGAGCGTGAAGCTTATCTCAACGAAGCATCGGACACCATCCGGGAAAAGCTGGGCGAGCTGAATATCGAGGCGGAAATTTCGGGAAGACCAAAGCATATTTACAGCATTTATAAAAAGATGACCAGGCAGAACAAGCAGTTCAACGAGATTTATGACCTGCTGGCTTTGCGGATCATCGTGAATGACATTCGCGACTGTTACGCCGTGCTCGGTATCGTTCACACCTTGTGGAAGCCGATGCCAGGCCGTTTCAAGGACTATATCGCGATGCCGAAAACCAATATGTATCAGTCCCTGCATACTACGGTAATCGGACCAAAAGGCGAGCCGTTGGAAGTGCAAATTCGCACATGGGATATGCATCAAACGGCAGAGATCGGGATTGCTGCGCACTGGGCTTACAAGGAAGGCAAGAGTGTCGTTCAAGGCTCATTCGCGGAAAAGCTGGGAAATCTGCGTGAGATGATCGAGGGCGGGTCTGAGGAAGCGCCAAACGCGCAGGAATTCATGGAAAGTCTCAAGCAGGATCTGTTCTCCGATACCGTTTTTGTCTTTACGCCCAAAGGAGACGTCGTCGAGCTGCCCAAAGGCTCCGTGCCATTGGACTTCTCTTACCGGATTCACTCGGCAGTCGGGAACCGAACGATTGGCGCCAAGGTAAACGGCAAGATCGTGCCACTCGACTACGCGATGAAGACTGGCGACATCATTGAGATTTTAACCTCCAAGCATTCGTACGGTCCTAGCCAGGATTGGCTGAAAATGGCGAAGTCCGCTCATGCACGCAACAAGATCAAACAATGGTTCAAAAAAGAGAAGCGGGAAGAAAACGTAGCCAAGGGCCAGCAGATGGTCGAGGCTGAGGTGAAAGCCCGCAGCTTTGATATTAAAGACGCGATGACGGAAAACAATCTGAAGGAAGCGGCTGCCCGATTTAATTTCCAGGGAGCCGAGGATATGTTTGCGGCAGTGGGCTATGGCGGGATTACGGCTTCGCAGATCGTGACACGCTTGGTCGACAAGCTGCGTCGGGAGCGAGAAGAACAAAATCCAGTCATTCCTGAATACAAGCCAAACCCGCAGCATACCAAAAGCGAATCCGGTGTCAAGGTGCGCGGCGTAGACAATTTGCTTGTGCGTATTTCCCGTTGCTGTACGCCGGTCCCAGGAGATCAGATCATCGGTTTCATTACAAGAGGCCGAGGGGTTTCCGTGCACAGGCTGGACTGTCCCAATGTCTTGGCTGACGAATGCTCCGAACGATTGATCGATGTCGAATGGGACACGGACTTCAAGCACAACTTCAACGTGGAAATTGAAATCACGGGCAATGATCGAAGCGGTCTATTAAACGATGTTCTGCAGGTAGTGGCGGAAACCAAGACCAATATTGCCGCCGTAAGTGGCAAAGCCGATAAAAATCGGGTAGCCACCATCCACATGACGATTTCCATCAGCAATGTGGATCATCTACAGAAAGTGGTAGAACGCATCAAGCGTATCAAAGATATTTATTCGGTTCGCCGGATTTTGAGCACCTGATCCTTCGCGGATTGGGTGTTCTTGTTTTCGGATCGTGCGGAACCGAAGTGATCGAGAAGGGATTGGAAGACAAATGAGAGTAGTGGTACAACGAACACGGGAAGCGAGTGTAACAGTAGCAGGAGAGATAGTGGGACAGATTGATCACGGCTTGATGCTGCTTGTAGGAATTACCCACGAGGATGGCGAAAAGGAAGTAGAGTTCGTCGCCGATAAAATTGCCAACCTGCGCATCTTTGAAGACGAGGAAGGCAAAATGAATCATTCTATCCTCGAGACAGGCGGACAGATCTTGTCCGTCTCGCAATTCACGCTGTACGGCGATTGCCGGAAAGGCAGACGCCCCAATTTCATGGCTGCGGCAAGACCAGAGCATGCAGAGCCGTTGTACGAGCTGTTCAACGCCAAGCTGCGGGAAAAAGGTCTGCAGGTCGAAACAGGACGCTTTGGTGCGATGATGGACGTTCGCTTGCGAAATGACGGACCTGTTACCCTGATTGTTGAGTCCTAAGCCAGACAGGAGGAGATATCCTTGTTAGCTGTCATGCAAAAAGTGGAAAATGGTTATGTCGCTCGTTTTGAACGGAACATCAAGCATTCCGTCGAGAAGGTGTGGGCGCTTCTCACGGAAAACGACCAGCTGGCGAAATGGTTTTCGGAGCTATCTGTGGATGATCTTCGCGAGGGGGGCGTCATCAAGTTTGATATGGGAGACGGCAGCTTTGAAGAGATGAAGATCCTCGAACTCCAGACGCAATCCGTACTCGAGTACACATGGGCAGAGGACATTGTCCGATTTGAGCTTGATCCTGAGCCAGAAGGCTGTCAGCTTGTTTTGATTGAAAAGATCACAAGGATCACCGACCATACGCCGCGGGATCTCGCTGGATGGCATGTCTGTCTGGATGTGATTATCGCTTTGCTGGATGGCAGAACCATTGAGTCCCGTAAAGAGGAATGGGCCAAATGGTACGAAAAATACGTACAAGCAGTGGCAGAGGTAACGGAGTAATAAGAATCGGAGCCGAAACCGTAGAGAACGATGAACGCCACCAAAAGAGAACAGCAAGGGGTACCGCCAACGAAGTGACATAAAACCCACGCTAAGACATTTTTTCCATAAAAACGGTCGATTTTCCTACGTTAAGAAGTACCACCAGCAAACCGTTTTTAAAGGGCACGACCGAGATACGTGTAAAAATGGGTCATAAGCTGGATTATACCTCCAGTTATGACCCATTATCATTTTATATGGTATTTCACCATCACGCACCGGAAAGCTAGTTAAGTCTTGTTGTGCGGCCCCAATTTTGGCCTATTACCAGCGTAGCTGTAACGAAACGCAAACGCATGAAAATGCATGTTAATTACCTCGAACACTGTAACCACAACGATTTAGGGAAGTTCCGATTTTTATTTGAGGATCAGGGCGGACACCTCATACGATTGGCCACGTCCCGCATTCGGGAACCGGCCCAACAAAAAATAAGAAGAGTTTATCAATAGGGGGTAGTACCAGCACTGGTACTACCCCCTATTTGCATGTACGGCTGACGTTCCTATTCCTGTAAACACGTAAATAGGAGTTTTGAAGACGTCATTGTGTTTGTAACTGAATACGTTCCGAATAGGATTTTCCGTTTTTGTCACTCCAATTGATAGTGACAGATGGGTTCTCAAACATATTCTTTAAATTAACAAGTAGTGGATTCTTCTCAATCGAAGGGGAAAACGATATGGGGTAAATTTTTTTGTCATATTTATAAGGGTTGGGATAGGTTATTTGTTTATGTAGATCTAACTGTCCCGATAATTGTGCATCTATGGATTCGATCATGATAGGTAAATCATCTTTTCGATAGGATAATTCCAAGTCATTTACCTGTAAACGTTCGTCCATTACATGGGCGCTGAAGTTCGCCGTCCAATGTTCTGACGAACCCGTTAATTTGATTCCTTTTCCAAAAGAGTTGTAGAAGAGAGCGAACAGTACAATAATTGCAATTGGGATAATGTATCGCCATTTTTTATTCAAGGTGTCACCGCCTTTTTCTTATAATTTTATTTCTCATCATCAAATAAAAAAAGGGGCAAAATGCCCCCCAGGCTGTCGATAAAGTC